>NZ_JACVAF010000003.1:0-1229540 GCF_014851745.1 Achromobacter sp. ACM01 | reverse complement strand
AAGTACGGAAGAGATAACCGCTGAAGGCATCTAAGCGGGAAACTCGTCTGAAGATAAGGTATCCCGGGGACTTGATCCCCCTGAAGGGTCGTTCGAGACCAGGACGTTGATAGGTCGGGTGTGGAAGCGCAGTAATGCGTTAAGCTAACCGATACTAATTGCCCGTGAGGCTTGATCCTATAACACTGATGGTTATGACCTGGTGATGTAGCGTTCCAAGTGTCGTTCAATACAAAATCTGGCTGCACCGTCAGCAGCCAGCCAACACCAATTACACCCCACCGTGCGTGATCATCGAGTCTGACTCTGATCGCCACACGTTGTGTTTCTTCCAAGATTGGAGCAGTTGCCTAACCGCAGCCGCTCAACCAGTTACGCTTGACGACCATAGCGAGTTGGTCCCACTCCTTCCCATCCCGAACAGGACAGTGAAACGACTTTGCGCCGATGATAGTGGACGGACGTCTGTGAAAGTAGGTCATCGTCAAGCTTTTATTCCGCAGAACCCCACAGGTAACCCCTGTGGGGTTTTGTCTTTGTGAGAGCCCCTTGCGGGCGCCTGTCGAGATCTGCTCCAGGCACGCGCATCGGTCTCGCTACAGGATTGGAGCGTTTGCCCACGATAGGGCAGGCACTCAAGCAGTTACGCCTGACAACCATAGCAAGGTGGTCCCACTCCTTCCCATCCCGAACAGGACAGTGAAACGCCTTTGCGCCGATGATAGTGGACGGACGTCCGTGAAAGTAGGTCATTGTCAGGCTTTGATTCCAGGAACCCCGCAGCTCGCGCTGCGGGGTTTTTTCTTTTGCGGTGTTGTGCGATGAGCTAGCAAGCGGTCGGCGCGGCTGCGGGCGGCTGGGGCTTTTGGGCGAGTGGTTGCGGACCGTCAATCAGGCTGCAAGCCGCGCCAGCATTGAATGTGCACAAATAACAACGGCCGTGGGCGGGGTAGCTTTGTGCGGTAAGATTGACCGAGTCAATTCGTTGGAGCGTTATCGTGAGTGATCCCCAGACCCCCGTGCCCGGAACGACGTTAGACCTGCGCACGCTGACCCACGTTGCCTATGGCTTGTACGCCCTGGGCTTCCTGACGAGCGGTTTCCTGGGCATCGCCACGCTGGCGGCCGTAGTGCTGATGTACCTGAAGCGCTCGGACGCCGCAGGTACCGTCTATGCCGCTCATTTCGACTGGCTGCTGCGTACCTTCTGGTGGGCCCTGCTGTGGCTGGCCATCAGCGGCATCGCGACGCTCATCTTCATCGGCTGGATCGGCCTGGCCGCGACCGTGATCTGGGTGCTGTATCGCCTGATCAAGGGCTGGCTGTCGTTGCTGGAAGGCTCCGCGCCGACTACCTACGCCTGAAGGCTCGCGTTCAAACAGAAGGCCGGCATATGCCGGCCTTTTGCTTTGTTGAGTCTGATCTTGCAGCCCGTACTTGGACAGCAGGTGCGGGCATCAGCGAACAAGCGCTGAGTGCGATTCAGCGTTTCGAAGGCCTCTGCTGGTGCAGGATTATTCACGCATGACATGCATGCCCGCAGCATGTGCAGCCATCGCGCATGGGCCAATCCATGTTGCTTCCGAATGCTGGCCGCGAGACCGTGAGGAAGCCATGCCAACTGCCTGAAGAGGCGCGCCAGGCTTGGCTTTCGGGGAATGCTGGTGTGGGGAATCGGGCCGTGCCGGTGAGGTTGCGGCGAGGCTGTCGCGGTGAGAGAAAGCTGCGCTGGGGAGGCGAGCTCGCCCAGGAATGAACCGGGGCGTCGCGACGATATGAAGGCAGGGACGTACGGGGTACGCCCTTTGCCTGCTTACTTCAGATGTGCGTTGACCAGCTTGGTCAGTTCGAACATCGTGACCTGATCTTTGCCGAAGATCGGGCGCAGCTTGGCATCGGCGTTGATGTTGCGCTTGTTGCTGGCATCTTGCAGGTTGTGCTTCTTGATGTATTCCCAGATCTTTTTGGTGACCTCGGTACGCGGCACGGCTTCCGAGCCGATGACGGCGGCCAGTTCGGCGCTGGGGGTCAGGGGCTTCATGAATGCAGCGTTCGGCTTGCGCGCGGTCGCGGGTTTGGAGGTTGTGGCCATAATGCGGCGCTCCTTCTCTGGCTGTTGGAAAAATTGTCCTGCGGCCGGAGCATAACGTGTCTCTCTCGTAAAGACAAAGGCATTTATCCTCTGTAGCAACTAAAATGCACAGACTGTCCCCTCTATATCGTCATTCTGTAACCTCCTATGTACGCACGATCTCCTTTGGAATCAATTCGCCTCTTTCATGACGAATTGACGGCGCTGCGGCGCGATTTGCACGCGCACCCCGAGTTGGGCTTCGAGGAAGTCCGGACCTCCGGAATCGTGGCGGGCGCGCTGGAGGCGCTGGGGATCGAGGTGCACCGCGGCATCGGCAAGACTGGCGTGGTGGGCGTCATCCGCGGCAAACGCTGCGATAGCGGGCGCATGATAGGCCTGCGTGCCGACATGGACGCCTTGCCCATGACCGAAGACAACGACTTCGGGCACAAGTCGACCAAGCCTGGCCTGATGCACGGTTGCGGCCACGACGGTCACACCGCGGTACTGATCGGCGCGGCCAAGTACCTGTCGCAGACGCGCAATTTCGATGGCACCGCGGTTCTGATCTTCCAGCCCGCGGAAGAGGGGCGCGGCGGCGCGCGCGCCATGCTGGAAGATGGCCTGTTCGATACCTTTCCGTGCGACGCGATCTACGCGCTGCATAACTGGCCGGGCCTGAAGCCGGGCACGATAGGCATCAACCCCGGGCCGATGATGGCCGCGGCCGATCGCTTCGAAATCCTGATCACAGGGCGCGGCGGCCACGGCGCGCATCCTTACCAGACCATCGATCCGGTCACCATCGCAGGGCAGATCATTACGGCGTTGCAGACCATCGTGTCGCGCAACGTCAATCCGCTGGATTCGGCGGTGGTGTCCATCGGATCGCTGCAGGCCGGGCATCCCGGCGCCATGAGCGTGATTCCGCGCGAAGCGAGAATGGTCGGCACGGTGCGCACGTTCCGCAAGTCCGTCCAGGAAATGGTGGAGACCCGCATGCGCGAGTTGGTGTCCGCGATTGCGGGCGCTTTCGGCGGCACTGCCGAGGTCACTTACGAACGGATCTACCCTGCGACCTTGAACACGCCGCAGCACGCCAATCTGGTGGCCGACATCGCCACCGAGATGATAGGCAAGGAGAACGTCGTGCGCGATCTGACGCCCTCGATGGGCTCCGAGGATTTCTCTTTCATGTTGCAGAGCAAGCCAGGCGCATACTTCCGCCTGGGCCAGGGCGGAGCCGATTCCGGCTGCGTGCTGCACAACTCGCATTTTGATTTCAACGATGCCGTCATCCCCTTGGGCAGCGCGATGTTCAGCGCGCTGGCCGAACGGGGCATGCCGCTGGCAGATTAAGAAGCCTTTCCATGTCTACTCAAAACACGACTCAGCTCACCATCACCCGGCCGGACGACTGGCACCTGCATCTGCGCGACGGCGCTGCCCTCGAGGCGGTGGTGGCGGATACCGCGCGCCAGTTCGCGCGCGCAATCATCATGCCCAACCTGAAGCCGCCGGTCACGACCACCGAACAGGCGTTGGCCTATCGTGGCCGCATTCTGGAGGCCTTGAAGAAGGCGGGCGGCAATCCCGATGCCTTCACGCCGTTGATGACGCTGTATCTGACCGACAACACCACGTCGGAAGAGATTTTCCGCGCCTACGAGTCGGGCCAGGTCTACGCCGTGAAGCTTTATCCGGCAGGCGCCACGACCAACTCCGATGCCGGCGTGACCGATCTGCTGGGCAAATGCACGAAGGCGCTGGAAGCGCTGGAAAAATGCGGCATGCCGTTGTTGGTGCACGGCGAAGTGACGGATCCGTCGATCGACCTGTTCGACCGCGAAGCAATCTTTGTCGAGCGCGTGATGAAGCCGCTGCGCCGCGCCTTCCCCGCCTTGAAGGTGGTGTTCGAACACATCACGACGAAAGAGGGCGCGGAATACGTGCGCGACGCGGAAGGTCCCATCGCAGCCACGATCACACCGCAGCACCTGCTGTACAACCGCAATGCGATTTTCCAAGGCGGCGTGCGGCCGCACTTCTACTGTCTGCCGGTGCTTAAGCGCGAAACGCACCGCCTTGCGCTGGTCGAGGCGGCGACCAGCGGCAGTCCGCGCTTTTTCCTGGGCACCGACAGCGCGCCGCACGCGCGCGGGTTGAAGGAGCATGCTTGCGGTTGCGCCGGCTGCTACACGGCATTGCACGCGATGGAGCTGTACGCCACCGCCTTCGACGCGGTCGGCAAGCTGGACAAGCTGGAAGGCTTCGCCAGTTTCCATGGCCCGGACTTCTACGGCCTGCCGCGCAACACCGGCACGCTGACGCTGGTGCGCGAGGCCTACCAGGTGCCCGAGGAAGTCGCGTTCGGCAACACGACGCTGGTTCCGCTGGCTGCGGGTGAAGCGCTGACCTGGCGCGCGCGGGGCTAGGCAATTGCGCCGTCCGGCAAGTCCGGAACAAAAGAAATGCCCCCGGATTTCGGGGGCATTTTTCATGCGCCTCTATATGTATATAGAGACAAGCTGATTACAGCGTGCCTTCGCGGCGCGCTTCCAGCAGTTCCCAGCGGGCGAAGCGCTCTTCGAGTTCGCTTTCCAGCTTGGCCAGTTCGCCGTTGATGCGTTCGACTTCGGCGGGCGCGTCGCGGTAGAGGCTGCCATCGGCGAGCTTGCCGGCAAGTTCCGCTTGTTGCGCCTCCAGGGCGGCGATGGCGTCCGGCAGGCCTTCCAGTTCGCGCAGTTCCCAGGAGTTCATCTTGGCCGACTTGGCCGGTTTGGGCTTGGCGGCCTTGGCGCGCGCGGCGGCATCGTCGACAGGCCGGGCGGCAGGGGTTGCGTCTTCGGCCGGGGCCGCGGGCGCGGGCCGCTGCGCGACCCATTCATCGTAGCCGCCCACGTAATCGCGCCAGCGGCCATTGCCTTCGTAGGCGATGGTCTGCGTAACGACGTTGTTCAGGAAGGCGCGGTCATGGCTGACCAGCAGCACCGTGCCCTGGTACTCCTGCAGCAATTCTTCCAGCAGTTCCAGCGTTTCGATGTCGAGGTCGTTGGTGGGTTCGTCCAGCACCAGCACGTTGGCAGGGCGGGCGAACAGGCGCGCCAGCAGCAGGCGGGCGCGTTCGCCGCCGGACAGGCTGCGCACGGGCGAGCCGGCGCGGGCGGGCGAGAACAGGAAGTCCCCGAGGTAGCTCATGACGTGCTTGCGGGCGCCGCCGATTTCCACCCATTCGCTGCCCGGGCTGATGATGTCGACGAGCGTGGCGTTTTCGTCCAGCTGCGCGCGCATCTGGTCGAAGTACGCGACCGCGACGTTGGTACCCAGCCGCGTCGTGCCGCTGTCGGGTTGCATCTCGCCCAGGATCAGCTTGAGCAGGGTGGTCTTGCCGGCGCCGTTGGGGCCGATGATGCCGATGCGGTCGCCGCGCAGGATGGTGGTGGAATAGTCGTCCACCACGATCTTGTCGCCGAAGGCCTTGTTCACGTGGTCGAGTTCGGCGACCAGCTTGCCGGAGCGCTGGCCCTCGGCCAGCGCGAGCGAGACGTCGCCGACGCGTTCGCGGCGTTCGGCGCGTTCGACCCGCAGCCGTTCCAGGCGGCGCACGCGGCCTTCGTTGCGGGTGCGGCGGGCCTCGACGCCCTTGCGGATCCAGACTTCTTCCTGCGCCAGCAGCTTGTCGAAGCGCGCTTGTTCCAGGCGCTCGGATTCGAGCCACTGGGCCTTGCGCTCCTGCCACTGCGAAAAGTTGCCGGGAAAACTCAGCAGGCGCCCGCGGTCGAGTTCGACGATGCGGGTAGCCACTGCGTCCAGGAAGCGGCGGTCGTGGGTGATGATGACGGCGGCGCCTTTCCAGGTGCGCAGCATGTCTTCCAGCCAGGCGATGCCTTCGAAGTCCAGGTGGTTGGTGGGTTCGTCCAGCAGCAGCAGGTCCGGCTCATCGACCAGGGCGCGCGCCAGCGCGACGCGCTTGCGCGTGCCGCCGGACAGGCCGGCGATCTGTACGTCCGCGGGCAGGCCGAGTTTTTCGAGCACCGAGCGCACGCGCGAGGGGCGCTGCCAGTCTTCATGATCGCCCTCGACATTGCAGACCACATCGAAGACGGTGGCGTTTTCGTCCAGTTCGGGTTCCTGTTCGACCGTGGCCACGCGCAGACCCGAACTGCGGGCGATGTCGCCGTCGTCGGGCTGGGTCCTGCCGTCCAGCAGTCTCAGCAGCGAGGACTTGCCGGCGCCATTGCGGCCGATGAGGCCGATGCGCTCGCCGGCCTGGATGGCGAAATCGGCGTGGTCCAGCAGCGGGTGGTGGCCATAGGCCAGCTGGATGTCGGTAAGGGTGATGAGAGTAGCAAGGGCCATGTGATGGGTATTGTCTGCGGCGTCTGAGCGAATCAAGGCGTATTGTCGCAGGAACCCCGTAACGCCGTTTGCACGGCTAGTGTCGCGGCTTCTTCGGGGACGGAGCTGGCGGGTGTAATAGAATACGCACCGCAAGGCGGGTCGGACGATCGCGGTGGATGCGAATCCATCGAGGAAGGTCCGGACTCCACAGGGCAGGGTAACGGCTAACGGCCGTCCGGCCGCGTCTTCGGGCGCGGTTGAGGAATAGGGCCACAGAGACGAGTCTGCGGGGCGGGCGTGCATCGCGCGCACAGATACGGCCACCTCCGTATCGCGCCGTCCGGCAACGGGCGGCGGCATCGCAGGGTGAAACGCGGCAACCTCTATCCGGAGCAACATCAAATAGGCATGCGTGCGGTCTTCGGACCGCGTAGGGCGGCCCGTCCAAGCATGCGGGTAGATGGCTAGAGCGGCTCAGCAATGATCCGTCCAGAGGAATGATCGTCCGCCAGGGAAACCTGGTGTACAGAATCCGGCCTATAGACCCGTCTTGCAACTCATTCGCAACGCGAGCCTGGTCCTGGCTGGAACCTGGCGTCGCGCTGGCCGGGCCGGACCATTTTTGGGGCCGCTCAAATCGGCGGGCCCGGCTGGAAGCCTTGCCAACCGGAGCAAACGACCGACCGTAAAACAATGCAAAGGCATTGTTAGCCGCCACTTCTGAAGAAGGACTTTTAGATAGTGCCGCAACCTCCTGATTTATTGGGAGGTTTTTCTTTTTGCGGATTTACATATTGATCTAAGTCCTTGTTGTGATTGAAAAAATTGCAACCACGCGCTTGACCGCCCCGATCCCATACCGTAGAGTGGGAAATAGTAGGAAATTGTGCAATTAAGTGGGGTAAAAGTGGTGTTTCAGGGAAGCAGCGCGCTCACGCTGGATGCCAAGGGACGGATCTCGATTCCGACCCGGCACCGTGACGCGCTCATGTCGCAGGCCGATGGCCGGCTGACCCTGACACGCCACCCTGACGGCTGCTTGCTGGTCTACCCGCGGCCCGAGTGGGAAAAGAAGCGCGAGCAGATTGCCGCCTTTCCCATGACGGCGCGCGCGTTGCAGCGGCTGTTGCTGGGCAACGCTCAGGACGTGGAACTGGATGGCTCCGGCCGGGTCCTGATCGCTCCTGAACTGCGCAACGCTTCCGGTATGACGCGCGATGTGATGCTGCTCGGTCTGGGCGCGCACTTCGAGCTGTGGGACGCCGCTACTCTGGCCAGCCGCGAGGCTGAGGACCTGGCCAAGGGTATGCCGGATGTGTTGAATCAGTTTTCGTTCTGAAAAAGTTATGGAATTCGAACATCGGCCCGTTCTGCTGGAGCCGACGGTGGACGCGCTATTGCTGCCTGACTTCGGCGGCAAGGGCGCGGCACGGTCGCATCAGCAGGCCGGGCCGGCTGCGGCTACGCGGGCGGAAGGCGGCGTCTTCGTCGACGGCACCTTCGGGCGTGGCGGGCACAGCCGCGAACTGCTTGGCCGCCTGGGCCCGAGCGCCAGGCTGGTGGTGTTCGACAAGGATCCGGAGGCGATCGCCGTAGCCAGGCAACTGGCGGCAGCGGACCCGAGGGTCACCGTGGTGCATGGCGGCTTTGCCACCATGGCCGAAGAATTGGAGCAGCTCGGCATCGGCAAGGTCGATGGCGTGATGCTGGATCTGGGCGTTTCCTCGCCTCAGATCGATGACGCTGAGCGTGGTTTCTCGTTCATGCGAGACGGCCCGCTCGATATGCGGATGGACACCACTCGTGGTCCCACGGTGGCGGATTGGCTGGCGCAAGCCAGTGTGGATGAGATGCGGGAGGTCATAGCGGATTATGGCGAAGAACGGTTTGCTTTTCAGGTTGCAAAGGCGATTGCTGCTCGCCGCGCAACAAGGCCGCTGCGCACCACGCTCGAGCTTGCCGAGTGCGTCGCCAGCGCCGTCCGCACGCGCGAAAAGGGGCAACATCCGGCCACACGCACCTTTCAAGCTCTACGGATTTACATCAATCGGGAACTCGAAGAGCTCGCGCGCACCCTCGCGGCAGCTCTAGACCTGCTCGCCCCGGGAGGGAGGTTGGCGGTGATCAGCTTTCATTCGCTTGAAGACCGCATGGTCAAGCAGTGCATCGCGGCGGCGGCTCGTCCGGCCGCCGCGCATGCGCGCCTGCCCCTGCGCGAAAGCGAAATGCCCCAGCCGGTCCTGCGCTCCCTGGGCCGCGTGCTGGCCGAAGACGACGAAGTCTCGGCCAACGCCCGCGCCCGTTCCGCCGTCTTGCGCGTAGCCGAACGTACCGAGACGCCGCTGCCCGCCGAGGGCGGCTTCGCGTTCGTGAAGATCGGTTCGCTGCCGGGCAGCGACCTGGCACCCCCGCCGCGTCGCGGCAAGGGAGGGCGCCGCTAATGGGTCGCGTCAACCTGATCGTTGCGGCTTTGCTGATGCTGTCGGCCATTTCCCTGGTCACCAGCCGGTATCAGTCGCGCCAGCTCTTCATCGAGCTGGGACGTGATCAGGCGCAGGCTCGCGACCTGGAAACCAACTGGCGGCGCCTGCAGCTGGACCGCGCCGAACTGGCCCGCAACGCGCGGGTCGACGCCATCGCGCGCGATGGCCTGAAGATGATCTCCATCGTTCCGGATCGCACGCTGTACTTGAACCAGCCGCCCGCTTCCGCCACCGGAGGCGCGCAATGAAACGCGTCCCCTTCTTCGATAACCCCGTGCTGCGCGGGCAATTGCCCACCTGGCGCGCGCGCCTGGTGCTGATCCTGCTGTTCGGCGGGTTCACCGTGCTGGCCGGCCGCGCCCTGTTCCTGCAGGGGCTGTCCACCGAATTCCTGCAGCAGCAGGGCGAGCGGCGCTATGAGCGCACGCTGACCCTGGCCGCGACGCGCGGCAAGATCATGGATCGCAACGGCGCGGTGCTGGCCTCCAGCGTGCCGGCGCGCGCCATCTGGGCGATTCCGGAAGACGCCAAGCAGGCTACCCCGGCGCAGATGGACACGCTGGCGAAGCTGCTGGAAACGCCGCCGGCCGACCTGCGTCACCGCCTGGTCGACGAAGACAAGAACTTCGTCTACCTGAAGCGCCAGGTCTCCATGGACGTGGCCGACAAGATCAAACAATTGGGCATGCCCGGCGTGCACCAGCAGCCCGAGACCCGCCGCTACTACCCGGACGGCGACGTGATGGCTCACGTGGTGGGTTTCAATAGCGTCGAGGATCAGGGGCAGGAGGGCGTCGAGCTGACGTTCAACCAGCAGTTGTCCGGCCGTCCCGGCAGCCGCCGCGTCATCAAGGACCGGCTCGGCCGCGTGATTGAAGATGTGCAGGCCGTGACCCTGCCGGTGGATGGCCGCGACCTGCGCCTGTCGATCGACACGCGTCTGCAGTATCTGGTGTTCAAGGCGTTGAAGGACGCCATGGACAAGCACCAGGCCAAGGGCGCGACCGCCGTGGTCGTGGACGTGCATACGGGCGAGATCCTGGCCCTGGCCAACGTGCCGACCTTCGATCCGAACAAGCGCGAGACCTTCCACGGTTCCAAGCTGCGCAACCAGGCCATCACCGACACCTTCGAGCCGGGCTCGATCATGAAGCCGTTCACCGCCGCGTTGGCGCTGGACCTGGGTCGCATCAGCACCAAGACCCTGTTCGAAACCGGCAACGGCCGATTCCAGTATCAGGGCAGCACGATCAGCGATGTGAGCCGCAACGGCACGCTGGACGTGGCCGGCGTGCTGCGCAAGTCCAGCAACATTGGTATGACGATGATCTCCGAGAAGCTGGAATCCCGCGAAATGTGGGACCGCTTTACCGAACTTGGCCTGGGCCAGGCGCCCCAGGTGGGATTTCCCGGCGCGGCGCCCGGACGCCTGCGTCCCTGGGATCGTTGGCGCCTGATCGAAAAGGCCACCATGGCCTACGGCTACGGCCTGTCGGTGTCGCTGCTGCAGGTGGCGCGCGCCTATACCGTTTTCGCCCGCAACGGCGACATGGTGTCGCTGACCCTGGTCAAGCGCGACAGCGATCCCACCAGCGTCAAGATCTACACGCCCAAGACGACTGAAATGGTGCGCGGCATGCTGGAAGCGGCCGCCGGCCCCGAAGGCACCAAGGCTGCCCAGGTGCAGGGCTACCGCGTCGCCGGCAAGAGCGGCACGGCGCGCAAGATCGTCGACGGCAAATACAGCATGCAGCGCTATCGGAGCTCCTACGTGGGCTTCGCTCCGGTGTCCGATCCGAAGATCGTCGTGGCCGTGTCCATCGACGAGCCGACGATCGGCGGCTATTACGGCGGCGCCATCGCCGCGCCCGTGTTCTCCCAGATCGTGGGGGGGAGCTTGCGGCTGATGGGGGTGCGCCCGGACGCGCCCTTCGAATCCACAATTGTTGCTGGTCTCAAGGAGCCAGGCAGATGAGCGCCAAAGGCTTCCTCTCCAACCCTGTCGCCACGGTTGCCGAAACCGTGGCGTGGTTGCATTCGCGCGTGTCGTTGACCGCGCACCTCAAACTGGACTCCCGCGATATCGAGCCGGGCGATGTGTTCGTCGCCTGCCCGGGCCTGTCCAGCGACGGACGTCTCTATATAGAGAAGGCGTTGGCGCTGGGCGCCAGCGCGGTGTTGTTCGAAGCCCCCGCCAACGATGCCGTCGCGGCCGTGGCGGACCGGGCCGCGATGCTGCCGGTGACTGGCCTGCGCGCCCTGCTGGGCGAGTTGGCCGACACCTGGTACGGCCGGCCCTCGGCCGAGCTGGCGGTGGTGGCGGTAACTGGCACCAACGGCAAGACGTCGTCGGTGCAATGGATTGCGCACGCGCTGAGCCGCAATGACAAGCCCTGCGGCACCATCGGCACCCTGGGCGCCGTGCTGCCCGACGGGCAGACGCTGGGCGGCGACCTGACGACGCCGGACGTCTTGACCGTGCACCGTACGCTGGCCGCCATGCGCGACGCCGGCGCCAAGGCCGTGGCCATGGAAGCGTCTTCCATCGGCATCGAGCAGGGCCGGATGGATGGCGTGCGCGTTGCGCTGGCCGCCTTCACCAACCTGACGCGCGATCACCTCGATTACCACGGCACGATGGAACGGTACGAAGCCGCCAAGGCGCGCCTGTTCCGCTGGCCGGGCCTGACCGCCGCCGTGATCAATGCCGACGACGAAGCCGGCCGCCGCCTGATTGCCGATCTGCCGGCAGGCATGGCAATGGGCTACAGCCTGAGCGAAGCGCAGGACATTCCCGCCGCCATGCGCGCGCGCGATCTCCAGGCCACCGCGCAGGGTCAGATCTTCACGCTGGTGTCGCCGCATGGCGAAGCCCAGATCGTGACGCGCCTGCTGGGCGCGCACAATGTATCGAACCTGCTGCTGGTAGCGGGCGTGCTGTATCAGTTGGGCCTGCCGTTTGCGCAGATCGCGCGCGAACTGGCCGCGACGGACCCCGTCGACGGCCGTCTGCAAACCGTCGAGCCGGTGGCGCACAGCACCCAGGCCAGCACGGGCCGCGGCCCGCTGGTGGTGGTGGACTATGCCCATACCCCGGATGCGTTGTCGCGGGCGCTGACCGCCTTGCGCGCCGTTGCGACCGCGCGATCGGGCCGCTTGATCTGCGTGTTCGGCTGCGGCGGCGAGCGGGATCCGGGCAAGCGTCCCGTGATGGGCCGCATCGCGGCGGACCTGGCCGACCATGTGGTCGTGTCCAGCGACAACCCGCGCACCGAGTCGCCTGAAGCCATCGTCGAACAGATCCTGACGGGCATCCCGGACAGCGTGAAGCCCGACGTGCAAGTGGACCGCGCGCGCGCCATCATGCAGACCATCTGGGCCGCGACGCCCGACGATGTGGTGCTGCTGGCCGGCAAGGGTCATGAAACCTACCAGGACATCGGGGGCGAGAAGCTGCCTTTCGATGACCGGGAATGGGCGCGGCTGGCGCTGCTGCTGCCGCAGGTCAAGGGCGTGTCGACCGACACCCGCCGTATCGGCGAAGGCGAATTGTTCGTGGCGCTGGTGGGCGAGAACTTTGACGCCCATAACTATCTGGATCAAGCCGAAGCGCGCGGTGCGTGCGCGGCCGTGGTGGCGCACGCCGTGCCCGACGCCAGGCTGCCGCAGCTGGTGCTGGGCGACACCCGCGTCGCGTTGATGCGCATCGGCGCTGCGTGGCGCGCGCGGTTCACGCTGCCCGTGGTGGCGGTGACCGGCAGCAACGGCAAGACCACGACCAAGGAAATGATCTCGGCGATGCTGGCCGAGTGGCAGGGTGAAGCGGGCCGCCTGGCGACCGCGGGCAACCTGAACAACGACATCGGCGTGCCGCTGACTCTGCTGCGCCTGCGGCCGGAGCACCGCGCGGCCGTATTCGAACTGGGCATGAACCACCCCGGCGAGATCGCGCAACTGGCCGCGATCGCGGCGCCCTCGGTGGCGCTGGTCACCAACGCTCAGCGCGAACACCAGGAATTCATGCATAGCGTGGAAGCGGTGGCGCACGAGAACGGCGCCGCCATCGCGGCGCTGCCCGAGGATGGCGTTGCCGTATATCCCGGCGACGAACCGTATTCGGCGATCTGGGATGCCCTGGCCGAGCCGCGCCGCGTGTTGCGTTTCGGCCTGCAGCCCGGCCTGGACGTGTACGCCGAGCAGATCCTGGCTGACGTGAACGCCACCCGCTGCCGTGTGGTGACGCCGGTGGGCGTCGCCGACCTGGCGCTGCCGGTGCCGGGCCTGCACAACCTGCGCAATGCGCTGGCCGCCATTGCCAGCGCGATCGCGGCGGGGGCGCCGCTGGACGGCGCGGTGCGCGCCCTGGCAGGTTTCAGCCCGGTCGCGGGTCGCATGCAGCACAAGAGTATGAGTGACGGAACGTTGCTCATTGATGACACTTACAATGCCAACCCCGACTCGGTTCGCGTAGCCGTGGACGTGCTGGCCCGCATGGCCGGCAAGCGCGTCCTGGTGCTGGGCGACATGGGCGAGGTCGGGGACAACGGCCCCGCCATGCATGTCGAGGTGGGCAATTACGCGCGTGAGCAAGGGCTCGACGCGCTCATCACGCTAGGCGAAGCCAGCCGGGCGGCCGCGGCCGCATTCGGAGTGGGCGCACACGCCTGCGCATCGGTAGACGAAGTGGTTGCCGCAATGCGCGGCTTGCGCGCGTCCTGCGTATTGGTAAAGGGATCGCGCTTTATGCGCATGGAGCGGGTAGTGACGGCTTTTTCTACGAATGAAGGTGTGACGGCCAAGGGGCAGGGAGAGCAGAATGCTGCTTGAAATCGCCCGCATGCTGTCTGACGATGTGCGCGCACTGGGGGTGTTCGAATACATCACCCTGCGCGCTGTTCTGGCATGCGCGACCGCGCTGTTGATTGGCCTGGTGGCGGGTCCGCGCGTGATTCGCAAACTGACCGAGATGAAGATCGGCCAGGCCGTGCGCTCCTACGGTCCGGAAACCCATCTGGTCAAGACCGGTACCCCCACCATGGGCGGTGTGCTCATCCTCATTTCCATCGCCATCAGCACGCTGCTGTGGGCGGACTGGACCAACCGCTTCGTGTGGGTGGTGTTGCTGGTGACCTTCGGCTTCGGCTGGATCGGCTGGATGGACGACTACCGCAAGGTGGTCTATCGCGATCCGGAAGGCATGCCCGCGCGGCAGAAGTTCTTCTGGCAGGCCACCATCGGGATGGTGGCCGCGGTGTATCTGGCGTTTGCCGTGTCGGCGCCGGCCAATACCGAACTGTGGCCCTTGTTCAAGGCCTGGGTGGGCAGCGGTTTCACGATGTCTTTGCCGACGCGCGCCGACTTGATCGTGCCTTTCTTCAAGAGCGTGAGCTATCCGCTGGGCGTGCTCGGTTTCGTGGCGCTGACCTGGGCGGTCATCGTCGGCACCAGCAATGCCGTGAACCTGACCGACGGCCTGGACGGCCTGGCCATCATGCCTACCGTCATGGTGGGCAGCGCACTGGGTATCTTCGCCTACGTGGTCGGCCGCGTGGACTATTCCAAGTACCTGCTGTTCCCCTACATCCCGGGAGCGGCGGAATTGATGGTGCTGTGCGCCGCGATTGGCGGCGCCGGGCTGGCATTTTTATGGTTCAACGCGTATCCGGCCCAGGTCTTCATGGGCGACGTCGGCGCGCTTGCCTTGGGAGGCGCGCTGGGCACCATCGCGGTCATCGTGCGCCAGGAAATCGTGCTCTTCATCATGGGCGGCGTGTTCGTGGTCGAGACCCTTTCCGTGATGATGCAAGTGACATGGTTCAAGTACACGAAGCGACGTTATGGAACAGGTAGACGCATTTTCCGCATGGCCCCGTTGCATCATCACTTTGAAGTGGGCGGCTGGAAAGAAACCCAGGTGGTCGTGCGTTTCTGGATCATCAGCATGATGCTGGTGCTGATTGGCCTCTCTACCCTGAAGTTGCGATGAATACGATGGAAACCTCCCGCGCAGACGCGCCGCTCGTCCTGATCCTCGGATTGGGCGAGACGGGTGTCGCCGCCGCTCGCTGGTGCGCCCGCCTGGGTGCCCGCCTGCGCGTGGCCGACACGCGCGCCGAACCGGGCGGGCTGGCCGCGCTGCGCGAATCACTGGCGCAAAGCGAAGTGGAGTACCGCCTGGGCTGCGACGAGTCCTTCGACACGGCGCTGCTGGACGGCGTGAATCAGGTCGTGCTGAGCCCCGGCTTGGCGCCCTCCCAGGCACCCGCGGCCGAGCTGCTGCGCGAGGCCGAGGCCCGCGGCATCGAGGTCGTCGGCGAGATCGAATTGTTTGCGCGCGCTTTGGCCGATCTGGCCGAGACGCGCGAGTACCGGCCGCGCCTGTTGACCGTGACCGGCACCAACGGCAAGACCACAGTCACCGCGCTGACGCGCCAGCTGGTCGAGGCCAGCGGCCTGTCGGCGGTGGCTGCGGGCAATATCAGCCCCGCGGCGCTGGCCGCGCTGATGGAAGCGCTGGACGCCGAATCGCTGCCGCAGGTCTGGGTGCTGGAGCTGTCCAGCTTCCAGCTGGAAACCACGCGCTCGCTGATGGCCGACGCGGCCGTGGTGCTGAACGTCACCCAGGATCACCTGGACTGGCACGGCGGCATGGAAGCCTACGCGCAGGCCAAGGCCCGCCTGCTGAAGATGGCCCGCGTGGCCATCGTCAACCGCGACGATCCGTACACCGTGGACATGGTCGCCACGCTGAACGCGCTGAACGTGCGCAGCTTCGGCCGTGACGTGCCGGAGCTGGTCGGCGACATGGGCCTGGAGCTGGGCCAGGGCGTGGCCTGGCTGGTGGCCTGCGAACCCAACGATTTCGATGAACCCGCGCCGCCGGTGCGCCGCAAGAAGGACGCGCCCGAACCGACGCGCGCCAAGGGCCGTATGAGCCGCCTGATGCCGGTGGACGCCTTGCGTATCCGCGGCATCCACAATGCCTTGAACGCGCTGGCCGCGTTGCAGTTGGCGCGCTGCCTGGACCTGGGCTGGGGGCCGATGCTGCGCGCCTTGCGCGAGTACACGGGCGAACAGCATCGCGCGGCCTTCGTGCGCACGATCGGCGGCGTCGACTACATCAATGACAGCAAGGGCACCAACGTGGGCGCCACTGTGGCCGCGCTGGAAGGCCTGGGCCAGCAAGTCGTGCTGATCGCCGGCGGCCAGGGCAAGGGCCAGGATTTCTCGCCGCTGATTCCCGTGGTGGCGCAGCATGCGCGTGCCGTGATGCTGATCGGCCAGGACGGCCCCGAGATCGGCCGCGTGCTGGCGTCGACCGGCGTGCAGTGCGTGACGGTTGAAACCCTGCGCGACGCCGTGCGCGGCGCCGCTGAATTGGCCCAGCCGGGCGATGCCGTGCTGCTGTCGCCCGCTTGCGCCAGCCTGGACATGTTCCGCAACTATCCGCACCGCGGACAGGTGTTCGTGGAAGAGGTCGAAGACCTGGCCCGCGACCGTGGAGAGATCGCATGAGCCTGATCGCCGATCTCACCGCCAGCGTCAACGCCGTACGGCCCGGCCGTACCCGCATGCGCAATTTCGATCTGCCGCTGGTCATCGCGGCGTCGACCTTGCTGCTGCTCGGCCTGCTGATGGTGTATTCGGCGTCGATCGCGCTGGCCGACGGCCCGCGCTATGCCTCATATGGCCGCTACTACTTCGTGATCCGCCACGGCCTGTTCATCAGCGCCGGCCTGGTGGGCGCGGCGGTGGTGCTGGCGGTGCCGATCCGCGTGTGGCAACGCCTGGCGGTGCCGCTGTTCGTGGTGGCGATGGTGCTGCTGGTGGCGGTGCTGATCCCCGGCATCGGCCGCGAGGTCAACGGCGCGCACCGCTGGATCCCGCTGGGTCCGCTGAACTTCCAGCCCTCCGAACTGATGAAGCTGGCTGCGCTGCTCTACGCTGCCGATTACACCGTGCGCAAGCAAGAGCACATGCAGGCCTTTGCCCGCGGCTTCCTGCCGATGGCGTTTGCGCTGGCCGGCGTCGGCATGCTGCTGCTGCTGGAGCCTGACCTGGGCGCTTTCATGGTGATCGTGGCGATCGCGATCGGCATCCTGTTCCTGGGCGGGATCAACGGCAAGTACTTCAGCAGCCTGCTGGCCGTGC
Source organism: Achromobacter sp. ACM01 (assembly GCF_014851745.1). Classification (NCBI taxonomy): domain Bacteria; kingdom Pseudomonadati; phylum Pseudomonadota; class Betaproteobacteria; order Burkholderiales; family Alcaligenaceae; genus Achromobacter; species Achromobacter sp. ACM01. Next base: position 1,212,491 of record NZ_JACVAF010000003.1, on the reverse strand, counting down.
TGGTCGGCACTTTCCTGATGTTGATCTGGCTGTCGCCGTGGCGTCGGGCGCGCCTGTTCGCGTATCTGGATCCCTGGAACGAAGACAATGCCTACGGTAGCGCCTACCAGTTGTCGCATTCGCTGATCGCTCTGGGTCGTGGCGAATGGCTGGGCGTGGGCCTGGGCGCCAGCGTCGAGAAGCTCCATTACCTGCCGGAAGCGCACACAGACTTCCTGATGGCGGTGGTGGGCGAGGAATTGGGCTTTGCGGGCGTGATGCTGGTCATCACCCTGTTCGCCATCATCGTCTATCGCGGTTTCGACATAGGCCGCCAGGCCATCGCCATGGAACGCACCTTCGCGGGCCTGGTTGCGCATGGCGTGGCGATGTGGTTTGGCGTGCAGGCCTTCATCAACATGGGCGTCTGCCTGGGCCTGCTGCCCACCAAGGGCCTGACCCTGCCCCTGATGAGCTATGGCGGTTCGGGCATCGTGATGAACCTGTGCGCGCTGGCCATGCTGATCCGGGTCGACGTGGAAAACCGCGTCATGATGCGTGGAGGGCGGGTATGACGGCCTCTCGCACCATTCTGATCATGGCTGGCGGTACCGGCGGACACATCATGCCGGGCCTGGCCGTGGCTGATGTGCTGCGCGAGCGCGGCTGGCGCGTGCTGTGGCTGGGCAATCCTGAAAAGATGGAAGGCCGGCTGGTGCCGCCGCGCGGCATCGAGCTGGTTCCGCTGCGTTTCCAGGGCGTGCGCGGCAAGGGTGCTTCGGCGCTGCTGAAGCTGCCGTTTCTGTTGCTGCGCGCATTCGGGCAAGCGTGGTCGCGCCTGTCCGACGTGCGGCCCGACGTGGTGCTGGGCATGGGCGGCTACGTCGCTTTCCCGGGCGGCGTCATTGCGGCGCTGCGCGGCACGCCGCTGGTGGTGCATGAACAGAATGCCGTGGCCGGCACCGCCAACAAGTGGCTGGCCAGGATGGCCCGCCGCGTGCTGAGCGGCTTTCCCGGCGTGCTGCCCAAGGGCGAGGCCATGGGCAATCCGGTGCGCGCGGACCTGTGCGCGTTGCCGGACCCGGCCGCGCGCTACGCCGGCCGCAGCGGCCCGCTGCGCGTGCTGGTCGTGGGCGGCAGCCTGGGCGCCCAGGCGCTGAACACGACTTTGCCGCAGGCGCTGGCGCGCCTGCCGCAGGAAAACCGGCCGGTGGTGGTGCACCAGGCCGGCGAGCAACATTTGCCCGCGCTGCAGCAGGCCTACGCCCAGGCGGGCGTGGAAGCCGACTGCCGCGCATTTATCGATGACATGGCGGGCGCCATGGGCGAAGCCGATCTGCTGATCTGCCGCGCGGGCGCCATGACGGTGTCCGAAGTGGCCGCGGCGGGCGTCGCAGCCCTGTTCGTGCCGTTCCCGCATGCCATCGACGACCACCAGACCGCCAACGCGCGCTTTCTGAGCGACGCGCAGGCTGCCTGGCTGCAGCCGCAGACCGGCCTGACGCCCGAATGGCTGGCGCAGTGGCTGGGCCAACGCTCTCGACAAGAACTCCAAGCCGTGGCCGAACGGGCCCGCGCGCATGCGCGCCCCGAAGCCGCGGCCCATATCGCCGACGTCTGTGAACAAGCAGCGGGGCGCGCATCATGAAACACAGAATTCAACACATCCATTTCGTAGGCATCGGCGGCTCGGGCATGAGCGGCATTGCCGAGGTGCTGCTCAACCTGGGCTACACCATCAGCGGTTCCGACCTGAACGAGTCGGCGGTGACGCGCCGCCTGGCCGGCCTGGGCATGAAGATCGCAATCGGCCACGTGGCCAGCAACGTCACGGGCGCCGCCGCCATCGTCACGTCCACCGCGGTGGCGGGCGACAATCCCGAGGTGATCGCCGCCCGCGCCGCCCGCATCCCGGTGGTGCCGCGCGCCATCATGCTGGCCGAGCTGATGCGCCTGAAGCGCGGCATTGCCGTCGCCGGCACGCACGGCAAGACGACCACGACCAGCCTGGTGGCCAGCGTGCTCGCCGCTGGCGACCTGGATCCGACCTTCGTGATCGGCGGCCGCCTGAATTCGGCCGGCGCCAATGCGCGGCTGGGGCAGGGCGACTACATCGTGGTCGAAGCCGACGAATCGGATGCCTCGTTCCTGAACCTGCTGCCGGTGATGGCCATCGTGACCAACATCGATGCCGATCACATGGACACCTACGGGCACGACGTGGCGCGCCTGAAGAGCGCTTTCATCGAGTTCACGCAGCGCCTGCCGTTCTACGGCAGCGCGGTGCTGTGCTCGGACGACGCCAATGTGCGCGAGATCATGCCTTTTGTCTCGCGGCCCATCACGACCTACGGCCTGAACGAAGAGGCGCAGGTGCGCGCCTACGAAGTGCAGCCGGAAGGCACGCGCATGCGCTTCAACGTGCAGCGCACGCATCGCGACACCCTGCTGCCGCCGCTGCAGGTCGAACTGAATCTGCCGGGCCTGCACAACGTGCGCAACGCGCTGGCCGCGATCGCCGTGGCGACCGAGCTGGGCGTGGCCGATGCAGCCATCTGCGAGGCGCTGTCGTCCTTCCATGGCGTGGGCCGCCGCTTCACGCAGACGGGCGAATTCCCTGTGCCGGCCAGTCATGGCGGCGGCACTTTCACGGTGATCGACGATTACGGCCATCACCCGGTGGAAATGGCCGCGACGCTGGCCGCCGCGCGCGGCGCCTGGCCCGACCGCCGCATCGTGCTGGCCTTCCAGCCGCACCGCTACACGCGTACCCGCGACTGCTTCGAGGATTTCGTGCGCGTGCTGGGCACGGCCGACGCGGTGTTGCTGACCGAGGTCTACGCCGCGGGCGAACCGCCACTGGTGGCGGCGGACGGCCGAGCCTTGTCGCGCGCCCTGCGTGTGGCCGGCAAGGTCGAGCCGGTGTTCGTCGAGGACGTGACGGAACTGCCGCAGGCCATCGTGGATTTCGTGCGCGATGGCGACGTGGTGATAGTGATGGGAGCGGGTTCGATCAGCAAGGTCCCCGCTCAAGTTGGAGAACTGGCATGAACACGCAATTCGGCAAGGTCGGTGTGTTGTACGGCGGACGATCCGCCGAGCGCGAAGTGTCCTTGATGTCGGGCACGGGCGTGCACCAGGCGCTGCTCAGCGCCGGCGTCGACGCGCACCTGTTCGACACGGGCGAGCGCAGCCTCTCCGAGCTGGCCGCCCAGGGTTTTGACCGCGTGTTCATTGCCTTGCACGGCCGCTACGGCGAAGACGGCACCATCCAGGGCGCCCTGGAACTGCTGGGCATCCCCTATACCGGCAGCGGTCCGCTGGCCTCCGCGCTTGCCATGGACAAGACCATGACCAAGCGCGTGTGGCTGCAGCACGGCCTGCCCACGCCCGACTTCGAATTGCTGGACGCCGACACCGAGCTGCGCTTGGTACCGGACCGCCTGAGCCTGCCGCTGATCATCAAACCGCCGCATGAAGGCTCGACGGTCGGCATTACCAAGGTGGTGGGCTATTCCGACATGAAGGAAGCCTATGCCGCGGCCGCGCGTTTCGACGCCGAAGTGCTGGCCGAGCAGTTCATCACCGGTCGCGAGCTGACCGTGGCGGTGCTGGGCGGCGGCAAGACCGCGCGCGCGCTGCCCGTCATCGAGATCGCCGCGCCCGGCGGCAACTACGACTACGAGCACAAGTACTTCTCCGACGACACGCAGTATTTCTGCCCGGCCACGCTGCCGCCCGAAGTGGCCGCGGAAGTCGCCGAGATCGCGGTCAAGGCTTATCAGGCGCTGGGCTGCGAAGGCTGGGGCCGCGCCGATTTCATCCTCGACCGCGACAACCGGCCGTGGCTGCTTGAAATGAATACCTCGCCTGGCATGACCAGCCATTCACTCGTTCCCATGGCCGCCAAGGCGGTGGGAATCAGCTACGCCGATCTGTGCGTGGCGATCTTGTCCGAGGCTGCGTGCAAAGTGCGCAGTCCGGCCCGCAACGCTTGACCCGGATACTCTGTGTGGAACGACGCTCGCACCACCAACCTGATCGCCAACACGCTGGCCGTGCTGGCGGTTTGCGCCATGCTCGTCGCGGGTGTGGTGTGGGTGGCGCAACGCCCGTTCTTCACGCTGCAGGCCATCGAGCTGGAATCGATGCCGGACACCGAGCTGCACTACGTGTCCACGGGGGCGGTGCGATCGGCGATCGCGGGCCGCTTCAAGGGCAATTTCTTCACGGTGGACCTGGACGAAGCGCGCGAGATCTTCGAATCGGTGCCGTGGGTCCGGCACGCCACCGTGCGGCGGATCTGGCCCAATGTGTTGCGCGTGCGGATCGAGGAACAGCAGCCCCTGGCGTTGTGGAACGAGAACCAGATGATCAACACCTGGGGCGAGGCGTTCACGGCCAACACGGGCGAGGTGGACGACGAGACCGTTCTGCCGCAGTTCTCCGGTCCGGAAGGCACCGAGTCGCTGGTCGTGCAGCGCTACGCCGAATTGGCGCGCTGGTTCGCCCCGCTGGACATGCACGTCACGCAGCTGGACCTGAGTCCGCGCTACGCCTGGCGCGTGGTGTTGTCCAACGGCATGTCGCTGGACCTGGGCCGCGATCCGGGCGCCGATGCGCCGGATCCGCATGGCCTGCCCGGCGCTCTGCCGTTCGCGGCCCGCATTCAACGTTTTGTGCAGGCGTGGCCCGCCGTGGCGGGGCGCCTGGAAGGGCGCACCGTGACGCAGGCCGATTTGCGCTATCCCAATGGTTTCGCCCTGGCGCTGGCCCCGTTGCCGCCGTCGGAAACCAAATCCAAATCCATACCGAAACCTCCCAAGAAACGCTAACGCCATGACCCGTGACATCAAGGACCTTATCGTCGCCCTCGATATCGGCACCAGCAAGGTGGTGGCTGTGGTGGCTGAAATTTTGCCTGAAGGGCGATTCGAAGTGCTGGGCCTCGGCCAGCACGAATCGCGCGGCATGCGCAAGGGCGTGGTCGTCAATATCGAGACCACTGTGAATTCCATTCAGCGCGCGCTTGAAGAAGCCGAGCTGATGGCAGATTGCAAGATTCGCGACGTCTACACCGGCATTGCCGGCAGCCATATCCGCAGCTTCAATTCCAGCGGCATGGTCGCCGTGAAGGACAAGGAAGTCACCGCCACCGACGTTGCCCGCGTCATCGAGACCGCCAAGGCGGTGAACATCCCGACCGACCAGCAGGTGCTGCACGTGCTGACGCAGGAGTTCATCGTCGACGGCCAGGAAGACATCCGCGAGCCCATCGGCATGAGCGGCCTGCGCCTGGAAGTGCGCGTGCACATCGTGACCGGCGCGGTCAGCGCCGCCCAGAACATCGTGAAGTGCGTGCGCCGCTGCGGCCTGGAAGTGCAGGACCTGATCCTGCAGCCCCTGGCCTCGAGCCTGGCCGTGCTGACCGCCGATGAAAAGGAACTCGGCGTCGTGCTGGTCGACATCGGCGGCGGCACCACCGACGTGGCCATCTTCACCGGCGGCGCGATCCGCCACACCGCCGTGCTGCCCATCGCCGGCGACCAGATCACCAACGACATCGCCGCGATGCTGCGCACGCCGACGCCCGATGCCGAGGAAATCAAGCTGCGCTACGGCGTGGCCAAGCAGGTGCTGGCCAGCCCCGACGAATCCGTGGAAGTGCCCGGCCTGGGCGACCGCGGCCCGCGCCAGGTCAAGCGCCAGGCGCTGGGCGCCGTGATCGAGCCGCGCGTCGAAGAACTGTTCACGCTGGTGCAGCAGGTCGTGCGCGACTCCGGCTACGAGGACCTGCTGGCTTCCGGCGTGGTCCTGACCGGCGGTTCGGCGCAACTGCCCGGCATGATCGAACTGGCGGAGGACGTGTTCCTCAAGCCGGTGCGCGTGGCTGTGCCCGAATACGAAGGCAGCCTGGCCGACGTGATGCGCAATCCGCGCTTCTCGACGGTGATGGGCTTGTTGCAGGAAGCAAGAATGCAGCGCGTGCGCGGCCGCAAGGTCGCCGCCCAGACAGGCAACTTCAAGAGCCTGCTGGCGCGCATGAAGGAATGGTTCATGAACTGAGTTGTAAAGGGCAGGTTGGGGCCTGTCCTTGGTGCGGTTCGCAGCGGTATTGCGGACCGGGCCAGAAGAGGGGAGGCGCTTCAAACCCGTTGCGGGCCCGTCCGGCGACGAGTTTGAGGCGATTCACAAAACATAGGTTGGTTGGGGAATTTTTGTGATTTGCGAAATCGGACTTGTGAGGGAGTCATCATGATGAACTTTGAGATGCTTGAGAACAACACCAAAGGGACCGTTATCAAGGTCGTTGGTGTGGGCGGTGCGGGCGGCAATGCCGTGGCGCACATGATTCGCAGCGGTGTGCACGGCGTGGATTTCATCTGCGCCAACACCGATGCGCAGGCACTGGCGGCGACCAACGCCCCGGTGCAGATCCGTCTGGGCCGCACCGGCCTGGGCGCGGGCGCCAAGCCCGAGCAGGGACGCGCGTCGGCTGAGACCGCGCGCGAGGAGATCCGTGCCGCGCTGAACGGCGCGCACATGGTCTTCATCACCGCCGGCATGGGCGGTGGCACCGGCACCGGCGCAGGTCCGGTCGTGGCCGAAGTCGCCAAGGAACTGGGCATCCTGACCGTGGGCGTGGTCACCAAGCCTTTCACCTTCGAAGGCAACAAGCGCCTGAAGATGGCCGAGGACGGTATCTCGGAACTGGCCAAGCACGTGCATTCGCTCATCGTGGTGCTCAACGAGAACCTCTATGAACTGATGGACGAGGACGCGACGCAGGAAGACTGCTTCCGTTCGGCCGACGACATCCTGCACAACGCTTGCGCGGGCATCGCCGAAATCATCAACGTCGAAGGCAACGTCAACGTCGACTTCGAAGACGTCAAGACGATCATGGGCGAGCAGGGCCAGGCCATGATGGGCACGGCGTCGGCTTCGGGCGCAGACCGCGCCCGCGTGGCTGCCGAGCACGCGATTGCTTGCCCGCTGCTGGAAGGCGTGGACCTGAACGGCGCTCGCGGCGTGCTGGTCAACATCACCGCCAGCCGCTCGCTGAAGATGCGCGAAACGCGCGAAATCATGGAAACGATCCGCAGCTACGCTTCGGACGACGCGACCGTGATCTTCGGCACCGCCTATGACGAGTCCATGGGTGAAAACCTGCGCGTGACCGTAGTTGCGACCGGCCTGGGCCGTGCGCAAGCGCGTCCGCAGCTGGTGCAGAACACCGCTGAAGTGCTGCGTACCGGCACCGACAACATGCCCATGGGCGCGATGCCGGCTGGCGGTCAAGGCGATTACCGCAACCTGGACATGCCGTCTGTCATGCGCAATCCGCGCAGCCAGGCGTCGGCCCAGGTGCGTGCTCTGGAAAGCTCGGGCATGGATCATTTCGACATCCCGGCATTCCTGCGCAAGCAGGCGGATTGAACTTGAGAGCCCGTTTCGGGCTCTAAACGCACTCCCTCATCTCCGGCTTGCCTGTCCCCACAGGCAGGCCGGAGGCGGAGCGGTCCGTGTTTCCCTTGCACGGTTTCAATAAGGGACGGAGGTATCGGTCGGTCCGGACGCCAAATGGCGCCAGGGATCGGACAGAGTTACAATACGTCAGTTACGCCGGCAATCTGCTCGTCTTCTTGCCGGCTTCCTGGCTCAAAACACCCAAGTCTCATGTTCCGACAGCGCAGCATTCAAAATCTCGTCCGCACGACAGGCGTCGGCGTCCACTCCGGACGGCGGGTCGAGCTCACCTTGCGCCCGGCACAACCGAATACGGGCATCGTTTTCCACCGCATCGACCTGCCGCAGGTCGTGGACCTGCCCGCGCAGGCCACGGGCGTGGGCGACACGCGCATGGCATCGGTGCTGCAGCAAGGCAATGTCCGCGTGTCGACGGTGGAACACCTGATGTCGGCGCTGGCCGGCTTGGGCATCGACAACCTGCATATCGACCTCACTGCCGAAGAAGTCCCCATCATGGACGGCAGTGCGGCCACGTTTGTCTACCTGCTGCGCTCGGCAGGCATCGTCGAACAGAACGCGCCCAAGCAATTCATCCGCGTCCTGAAGCCGGTGGAAGTGCGCGAAGGCGAAGGCCGCAACGAGAAGTGGGCCCGGCTGGAACCGCACGAAGGCTATGCGCTGGCGTTTTCGATTGATTTCCGCCACCCCGCCATCGACTCCACGGCCAATTTCGCCGAGATCGATTTCGCCACGCATTCGTACGTGCGTGAAATCGCCCGCGCGCGCACCTTCGGTTTCGTCAACGAAGTCGAGGCCTTGCGCTCCATGGGCCTGGCCCGCGGCGGCAGCCTGGACAACGCCATCGTCATGGACGAGTACCGCGTGCTCAACAGCGACGGTCTGCGCTACGACGACGAATTTGTAAAACACAAGATCCTGGACGCCATCGGCGACCTGTATCTGCTGGGCAAGCCCCTGGTGGCGCGCTATGTCGCGTGCAAGTCGGGCCACGGCCTGAACAACCAGCTGGCCCGCGCGCTGCTGGAGCAGCGCGATGCCTGGGAACTGATCACCTACGAATCGCAGGCGGAGGCGCCGCAGGCGTTCCGCCACGAGTGGAAGCTGGCCTGAGCGGCAAGGCCAGGCCCATCCCCAACCCCCCTGACGCGGGCCCCCTGAGGGGGCGGCGCTGGCGGACCGGCAAAGCCGGCTCCGCGGCGCCCGCGCTATCATCTTGCGCGACGGGGTTCTTGCTTGATTCCTGATCGTTCGCGGTAATTCCCCGGTGCGGTTCCCAACGGATGGCTGCGGTCGTCATCCCCTAGCGCTTAAGGCGCAAACCGGCGGCAAACCATAGTATCGATCCGTCCGAGAACTTGGTTTCGCTTCGTTTCCGGGTGCGCCGGATCAAGGACAACCCTGCCGGCTTCAGCTACTCTTGTGATGCTTCAAGAGCTTGGCGACCGCGTCGGCCAGAGGACCGGGCCGCAGGTTGCCGTGCAGTGTCTCGAACGCGCCCAGGGCGGTATTGCCCAGCGGTTGCGCCTCTTTGGGAGGGCGCGGCTGACGGGCGCCGGGCTTGGGCAAACCCGCTTGTACCTTGACGGCGATTTCGTTAAGGTTCCAGCCTTGGTCTGCCAGGGACCGCGCGATGCGCGGTGCCAATTGACGCATCTTGGCCGCATGCGCGGCACTCGGCACCACCAGGTGGAGGCACTGGTTTTCCAGCTTGCCCACCTGGCATACGGCGCCCAGCGGGGCGGGCAGAACCGCCGCCACCGCGTACTGAATTTGCAGGTGCTTGCGGGCGGTCGCCAGAACTCCGGCGCCCCGCATGTCATGACCCAGCCATCCCAGGGCGGTATCTTCTTTCCGCCGGCTGGAACTGGAACGTTGACGGTATGAAGTGGGTCTATTCATCCCGGCTCTAAGAATTAGGAAGCAAACCTTGAAAATCGTGATTATGCACGCCCGCGACGGGCAGGACGGGCATTTCACCCTGGGCGGCGCGCGCCTCGCGCTGTTTCTGGGGGGCGCCTTGATCACGGCCGCCATCTTTGGCGCCGCATTACAACGATACCTTACTCCGATCCTGCCGGCCGTACATGCCGTGGGCTGGCCCCTGGCGGGCCAATCCGGGCGCGATGCCGATTTCCTGCGGGGCAACATGAATCTGCTGGCCGCCAAGGTCGGTGCGTTGCAGGCCAAGCTGGTGAGCATCGACGGCTTGGGTCAGCGCGTGGCCAAGGTGGCCGGCGTGGCCTATACCGACCCCGAATTGGCCAAGCAGCTGGCCGTGGCGCAACCCGAGGCGCTGACCCAGCCCGAAGCCACCCAGGTCATGGACGACCTGTTCACCGACCACCCGCCGCCCAGCGCGGCCTCGGCCGAGGCGCTGGGCCGCCAGCTCGACGAGATCCAGGCCAGGCTGGCCCAGCAGTCCGACAATCTGAAACTGCTGGACGCGGCGCTGACCAAGCGGTCGGCGGACCAGGCGCGCATGCCGACCGCGATGCCGATCACCGATTATCCCTACCTCAGTTCGTCGTATGGCTGGCGCCGCAACCCCGTGACCGGCCGCAGCGCCATGCACGAAGGCCTGGATTTCGCCGCGCCTCCGGGTACGCCCATCCTGGCGGCCTCGGGTGGCGTGGTGCTGGAGTCCAAGTTCCAGCCGGGCTACGGCAACATGGTCGAGATCGATCATGGCGACGGCCTGATCACCCGCTACGCCCACGCTTCCTCCCTGATGGTGAAGCAGGGGCAGCTCGTCGAACGCGGCCAGCAAGTGGCCCGCGTGGGCAGCTCCGGCCGTTCCACGGGGCCGCATTTGCACTTCGAAGTCCGTCTGGCGGGACAGCCGCTGGACCCGCGCCTGTTCCTGGGGCCGCACCAGACCGCACCGCCTTCCACGGTGGCCCACGCCGCCCAGTGAACCTGGGCGGCCCGCGCCGGTCAAACCGGCCGGCAGCGCTACCCTGGCCATAGGTTCAGGCTATTGCGCTCCATGTGCGTTAAACTGGTTCGTTTTCCAGCGGACCCCCGCTCAACCAATAACATCAAGTCACGGGTGACGCTGCTCCGGCCTTTCGTGGGCGCGGCGTGGCTCGTGCGGCCGACATACGCATGGTTTCTCTGCTCAAAAAACTCATAGGCAGCCGCAACGACCGGCTGCTTAAGCAGTATCGCAAGCTGGTAACCCAGATCAATGGGCTCGAACCCAAGATCTCCGCGCTTTCCGACGCGGAGCTGGCGGCCAAAACCGAGGAATTCCGGTCCCGTCACGCCCAGGGTACGTCCCTGGACGATCTGCTGCCCGAAGCCTTCGCGGTTGTTCGCGAAGCCGGCAAGCGGGTGTTCGGCATGCGCCACTTCGACGTGCAGATGCTGGGCGGCATCGCCCTGCACAGCGGCAAGATCGCCGAAATGCGCACGGGCGAAGGCAAGACCCTGATGGCAACGCTGCCGGTCTACCTGAACGCGATCGCCGGCAAGGGCGTGCACGTGGTCACGGTGAACGACTACCTGGCGCGCCGCGACGCCGAATGGATGGGGCGCCTGTACCACTTCCTGGGCCTGAGCACGGGCGTGGTGGTGCCGCAGCAGCCCAACGAGGAAAAGAAGGCGGCCTACCAGGCCGACATCACCTACGGCACCAATAACGAGTTCGGCTTCGACTACCTGCGCGACAACATGGAATACCGTGTTGAAGACCGTCGCCAGCGCGGCCTGTTCTACGCCATCGTCGACGAAGTGGACTCGATCCTGATCGACGAAGCCCGTACCCCGCTGATCATCTCCGGCCAGGCCGAAGACCATACCGAACTCTACGTCCGCATGAACGCGGTGCCGCCGCTGCTCAAGCGCATGGCGCATGAGCCGAAGCCGCAGGAGCCGGAACCCGAAGGCGACTACTGGGTCGACGAAAAGAGCCAGCAGGTCTACCTGTCCGAAGCCGGGCACGAAAACGCCGAAGGCATCCTGTCGCGCCTGGGCATCCTGCCGGAAGGCGAATCGCTGTACGACCCGCGCCATATCGCGCTGATGCACCACCTGATGGTGGCGCTGCGCGCCAACACGCTGTTCTTCCGCGACCAGCAGTACGTGGTGCAGGACGGCGAAGTGGTCATCGTCGACGAATTCACCGGCCGCCTGATGGTGGGCCGCCGCTGGTCCGACGGCCTGCACCAGGCGGTCGAGGCCAAGGAAGGCGTGAAGATCCAGCACGAGAACCAGACGCTGGCGTCGATCACGTTCCAGAATTACTTCCGCATGTACGAAAAGCTGTCCGGCATGACCGGCACAGCCGACACGGAAGCCTACGAATTCCAGGAAATCTACGGGCTCGAAACGGTCATCATCCCGACCAACAAGCCCATGGTCCGCAAGGACCAGAACGACCAGGTCTTCAAGACCGACGGCGAAAAGTACAACGCCATCCTCGAAGACATCCGCGACTGCCACGAACGCGGCCAGCCGGTGCTGGTGGGTACCACCAGCATCGAGAACTCCGAGCTGCTGTCGGGCCTGCTGAAGAAAGCCAAGCTGCCGCACGAAGTGCTGAACGCCAAGCAGCACGCCCGTGAAGCCGAGATCGTCGCCGAGGCCGGCAAGCCTGGCCACATCACCATCGCCACCAACATGGCGGGCCGCGGCACCGACATCGTGCTGGGCGGCAGCGTCGACAAGCAGGTCGATCTGATCCGCGCCGACGAATCGCTGTCCGATGCCGAAAAGAACGCCCGCATCGAAAAGGTACGTGCCGAATGGAAGCCGCTGAACGAGCAGGTCAAGGCCGCTGGCGGCCTGCGCATCATCGGCACCGAACGCCACGAATCGCGCCGTATCGACAACCAGTTGCGCGGCCGTGCGGGCCGCCAGGGCGATCCGGGCTCGTCGCGCTTCTACCTGTCGCTGGAAGACTCGCTGATGCGCATCTTCGCGGGCGACCGCGTGCGCGCCATCATGGAACGCCTGAAGCTGCCCGAGGGCGAACCCATCGAGGCCGGCATGGTGACGCGTTCGATCGAGACCGCGCAACGCAAGGTGGAAGGCCGCAACTTCGACATCCGCAAGCAATTGCTGGAATACGACGACGTCGCCAACGACCAGCGCAAGGTGCTGTATTCGCAGCGCAATGACGTGTTGGAAGCCGCCAGCGTGGGCGCCACCGTGCAGAACCTGCGCGACGCCGCCGTGACCGAGATGTTCAACACCTACGTGCCGCCGGAATCGGTGGAAGAACAGTGGGATGTGCCGGCGCTGCAGAAGGCGCTGGAGGCTGACTGGCATGTGCAGCTGCCGCTGACGGAAATGCTGGAAAAGGAAACCAACCTGACCGACGACGACCTGCGCGAACGCGTGGTGAGCGCCGCGCGCGAGGCCTATCAGGCCAAGGTCGACCAGGTGGGCACGGAATCGTGGTCGCAGTTCGAGCGTTCGATCATGCTGCAGGCGATCGACACGCACTGGCGCGAACACCTGTCGGCGCTGGACTACCTGCGCCAGGGCATCCATCTGCGCGGTTATGCGCAGAAGAACCCCAAGCAGGAATACAAGCGCGAAGCCTTCGAGCTGTTCTCGGGCATGCTGGATCGCATCCGCGACGACGTGGTCCGGGTGCTGATGACGGTGCGCGTGCAGTCGCAGGAGCAGGTCGAACAGGCCGAAGCCGAAGCGGCGCAGCCGCACGTGCAGAACGTGCAATACCACCATTCCGACTACGACGAAGCGCTGGCCCAGTCTGAACCGGAAAGCGGTGCGCAGCCCGTGCGCAATGCCTTGCCCAAGGTCGGCCGCAACGACCCGTGCCCTTGCGGCAGCGGCAAGAAGTACAAGCAGTGCCACGGCAAGCTCGTCTGATCCAGGAGCCATGATGCTGCATTCCGTCGGCCGCACAGAATTCGACCATGCCGTGGTTATGGTGCGCGACCGGCTGGATGCGCTGGCCCCGCATTTCGAACGCCAGGGTTTTCATCTGAGCGACAAGGCGGTGCACAACCTGGGGTCGTGCAACCGCTTGATCGTGCTGGAAGGCACGTACGTCGAATTGCTGGGCTGGCCGCCCGGCGCGCCGCCCGCGCGCAAGGAAATCGCTGATTCCCCGTTCGGGCTGGAGGCGCTGGTGTTCCGCACCCATGACGCCGAAGCCACCCGCGAGCGCCTGCTGGCGGCAGGTTTTGCCGTCAATCCCGTCCAGGAACTGAGCCGCCCCGCCATGCTGGACGGCCAGGAAGTCCAGGCCCGTTTCCACACCGTGCGTTTCGCCGAGCAGCCCTTGCCCGGCATCCGCATGTATTTCTGTCGCCATCTGACGCCCGAATGCGTGTGGTCGCCCGAACTCATGGCGCATCCCAACGGCGCGCGCAGCTTGCTGCGCATCGATGCCCGCGCGCCCGATGCGCGCGCGGTCGCCGAGCGCCTGGCGCTGGTGGCCGGCGTGCAGGCCGAAGCCGCCAGCGGTGGCTGGGATGTGCCGCTGGCCAACCTGCGCATCCATGTGAGCCAGGATGCCGCAGCGGCGGGGCCTACGCTGTCGACGCTGACTCTGGAAAACAAGGACGGCGCGCATTACACGCTGGATACCGGCCTGTAAGCGCCAGGCGGCAGATGCCGCTGACAAGGACAAAATCGCCCGCAACGTCCGCGTTGCGGGCTTTTTTTGTCCCGAAAAGTATGGTGAGCGCGGCTGGCAAGAGCCCGCTTCCGGGGAAACCCGGGGTTGTTGGGTAAAGTGTATGCACTTTAGTATGCAGTTCATTCCCGACGATCCAACCGACCAGGTGATCCGGCATGACGCAACCCTCAGTCGCAATCCGGCCTGCAGCGCGCACCAAGGAAGCACAGGCCGAGCTGTATGGCGCGGTCAAGGCGATGGCCGTGCGCTTCGAATTCAAGCCAGGTGAGCGCATCAACGAGGTCGAGCTGGCCCGCAGGCTGAACGTCAGCCGCACGCCGCTGCGCGAGGTGCTGAACCAGCTGATGGTCGAAGGTTTCCTGACCCGCTCGGTCAATCGGGGCTTCATCGCCCGCCTGCTCGACGCCAAGCAGATCCACAGCCTTTACGAATACCGCGCAGTGTTGGAGGCGGGCATCGTGCGCGCGGCCTGCGAGCGCGCCACCGACCAGGAGCTGGCAAGCCTGCGGGAATTCGTCGAGCGTTCGCGCGACGTGCCCGAGGACAGCGACGCCACCCGCCTGCTGGAACTCGATGAGGCCTTTCACCTGACGCTGGCGCGCTATTCGCGCAACGAGGAGTTCGTGCGCGCGCTGGAAAGCGTCAACGCCCGCATCCATTTCGTGCGCTGGATCGACATGCTGCAAGGGCGCCGCAGTCATACCCAGGGCGAGCATCTGCGCATCGTCGAGGCGCTGGAGCGGCGTGACATCGACGCTTTGCCGGGACTGATGAGCGCGCATATCGGCCGCCGCCTGGACCAGATCACCGACGTCATACGTACGGGTTTTTCCACGATTTACATGCGGGACCAGGCCGAACCCGCCACGGCAGCGCCGGCCAACACCATACAAGCAGGGGAAAAGCTATGAATCACGGGATAAAGCGCGGACTGGCTGCGCTATGCATGCTGTCCGCCACGGCGGGAGCCTTCGTTGCCGCGCCGGCCGCCGCCGAAGAACGGCCGCTGGTGCTGGTTGTGCCGTATCCGCCCGGAGGCAGCACCGACATCCTGGCGCGCATCCTGCAGCCGCGCCTGTCTCAGCAATTGGGCGGCCGCGCGGTCGTGGTCGAGAACCGGCCGGGGGCGGCCAGCCAGATCGCCACGGCTTTTGTGGCGCGCGCCGAACCCGACGGCAACACGCTGCTGGTCAGCTTCGACAACCACGGCATCAACCCCGCCGTGAAACCCAAGCTGCCCTACGACACGTTCAAGGACTTCGTCGCCATTTCGCAGACGGTGCGTTTCCCGCTGGTGCTGGGCGCCAATCCCGGCGTGCCGGGGGACAACCTGAAGGAGTTCCTGGCCGCGGCAGCCAAGCAGCCGCCCAACAAGTTCAACTACGCATCCACCGGCGTGGGCTCGCTGAACCATCTGGCGCCCGAAGAGCTCAAGCGCCTGTCGAAGGTGGAGCTGCTGCACGTGCCGTACGGCGGCGGCGGACCGGCCATCCAGGCGGTGGTGGGCGGCCAGGCTAGCATGACCTGGCTGAGCTTCGCGGCGCTGCGCGGCCAGATCCAGGCCGGCAAGATCAAGCCGCTGGCGGTGGCGGGCGACAAGCGCCTGCCGGATCTGCCCAACGTGCCGACCGTGGCGGAATCCGGCTTCCCCGGCTTTGTCGCCTATTCCTGGAGCGGCATGTTCGCGCCCAAGGGCACGCCGGAAGCGACCGTCAAAAAGCTGACGGCCGACTTCAAGGCCGTACTGGCCGACCCGGAAATCCGCAAGAAAGTGACCGACGCGGGCTTTGAGATCGTGGCCTCCGACGGCCCGGCGCTGGATGCCTACGTGAAGTCGGAATATGACCGGTGGAGCGCCTTCATCAAGAGCAGCAACATCAATCTGGACAACTGAACGGCTCGCGGCCTGGCGCTGAGGCGCCCGGCCGCGACGCGTGCAACACAAGTGGAGATGACATGGAAAACATGACCGGCGCCGAAGCCATGGTGCGCATGCTGCAGCACAACGGCGTCAAGCACATATTCGGCCTGTGCGGCGACACCAGCCTGCCGTTCTACGACGCGCTGTACCGTCTGGACCACGGCATGCAGCACATCCTGACGCGCGACGAGCGCAGCGCCGGCTACATGGCGGATGCCTATGCCCGCGTGACCGGCAAGGTCGGCGTGTGCGAAGGCCCCAGCGGCGGCGGCGCGACCTATCTGCTGCCCGGGCTGGTGGAGGCCAACGAATCGTCCATTCCGGTCCTTGGCATCACCTCGGACGTGGCGGTGGGCTCGCGCGGCAAGTACCCGCTGACCGAGCTGGACCAGGAAGCCTTGTACCGTCCACTGACCAAGTGGAACCGTACCATCGACCGCGCGGACCAGATTCCCGGCATGGTGCGCGCGGCCTTCCGCGCCCTGACCACCGGCAAGCCTGGCGCGGCCCATCTGTGCTTTCCGTACGACGTGATGAAGCAGCAGGTGGACGCGTCCGATGTCTGGGCCCAGCCCGAGCACGGGCGTTTCCCGTCCATGCGCTACGCGCCGGATCCCCTGGACGTCGCGCGCGCCGCGCAGCGGCTGGTCAGCGCGCGGGCGCCGGTGATCATCTGCGGCGGCGGCGTGGTCATCGCCGGCGCCAGCGGCGCCTTGCAGGAGCTGGCTGAATCGCTCAAGGCCGCGGTCTGCGTGACCGTGAGCGGGCAGGGTAGCCTGGCCGACACCCATCCCCTGAATGCGGGCGTGGTCGGCTCCAACGGCGGCGTGATGGCGACGCGCGACGTGGTGGCCGCGGCCGACGTGGTGCTGTTCGTCGGCTGCCGCGCGGGCTCCACCTCGACCGAGCACTGGCGCTTCCCCAACCGCGACGTGCCCATCCTGCACATCGACATCGATCCCATGGTGATCGGCGCCAATTACCTGACCGAGGTCGGCATGGTGGGCGACGCCAAGCTGGCGCTGGAAGCCCTGGGCGTGGAGGTGGCGGCGCACCTGGCGCACCGTCCGTCCGACGCCGCCGACGGCGCGGTGCTGGCCGGCCGCGCCAAGGAGGCGCGCCGCGCGCAGCTGGCGCCGCTGGCCCACAGCCTGGACGCGCCCATCCGCCCCGAGCGCGTGGTGCAGTCCTTGAACCGCCTGCTGCCCGACGACGCGGTGGTCTGCGCCGACCCCGGCACGCCTTGCCCGTATTTTTCCGCCTATTACGACGTGTCGCGCCCCGGCCGGCACTTCATCACCAACCGCGCCCACGGTGCGCTGGGCTTCTCCATGTCGGCCGCCCTGGGCGCCTGGGTGGGCCGGCCGCAGTCCAAGTGCGTGTCGGTGATGGGCGACGGCAGCTTCGGCTTCACGGTGGGCGAACTGGAAACCATCGTGCGGCACAAGGCGCCGCTGCTGATGGTGGTGTTCTCGAACTCCGTCTATGGCTGGATCAAGGCCAGCCAGAAGGCGGGCTACGACAAGCGCTACTACAGCGTGGACTTCAACCGCACCGACCATGCCCGCATCGCCGAGGCTTATGGCGTGAAGGCCTGGCGAGTCGAGGATCCGTCCAAGCTGGATGCCGCCATCAAGGTCGCGATGGAGCATGACGGCCCGGCGCTGATCGACGTGGTGGCGCAGCCCTTGCAGGACGCGGCCGCGCCGGTCAGCCAGTGGATGGGTTGACGCTGTCGACCAGGTGGTTGACGCCGGTGCACAGGTCGTCCCGGGCCACGCCGTAGATGTGCAGCGATACGGCGATGTCCGGGCCGGCATTGCCCAGGCGGTGGATCTGGCGCAGGCCTTGCGTCGCGGTGACGATGTCGCCAGGGCGGCGGATCACCGTGCCGCAGGCCTGGGCGATGGCGGATTCCTGATCCCAGCGGTAGTGGGTTTCGGTGAGTTCGCCCTGTAGCACCTGGTAGGTGCACCAGGTCTTGTGGCCATGCACCGGGCTGAACTGTCCCGGACGCCAGATAAGGTAGGCCATCGTAAAGGCGCCATGCGGGTCGGCGTAGGCGATATGGCGGGTGTAGGACTCGGCCCGTCCACCGCGGAGTTCCGCGGGCAGGTTCTGCAGCATGTCGCCGGCGTTGGCGACGCTGGCGACCAGGTCGCGCAGCAGGGCGCGCGCGGCGTTCAATTGGGCGGACTGCACCGATGCGCAGAGCGATTGCAGGTCGCCGCCGGCGAGTTGGATGGAAGACATGGCAGGCCTCCGGGCAGAGCTTCCATGGTAGGAGCTTGCGCTGGAATGCCTTTGCCAAATTCGGCGCGCCAGGGCCGCAGATTGGAAAAAAATTCCATTCCGCCCGGCAGCTGCGCGCTCCTATACTGGTCCGCGTTGGCGCAAAGCTGCGCCGGGCAGCGCAATGACAGGGGAGTCAGGCATGGATCTGGGGATCAGCGGCAAGACGGCACTGGTATTCGGCGGCAGCCGCGGCATGGGCCGGGCCTGTGCCCTGCAACTGGCGCGCGAGGGCGTGGCGGTGACGATCGCCGCACGTAACCCGGCCACGCTGGAGCAGGCCGCGGCCGAGATATCGCATGAGACCGGGATAGGAGTCGGCTGGGTGTCGGCCGACCTGACGCAGGCGCAGGGGCGGGATGCGGCCATGGCCGCCTGTCCCCATCCGGACATCCTGGTCAACAATGCGGACGGCCCGCTGCCGGGCGATTTCCGCAACTGGAGCCACGACGACTGGATCGCCGCGCTGGACAGCATGATGCTGGGGCCCATCGACATGATCCGGCGGGTCGTGGACGGGATGATGGAACGGCGCTTCGGGCGCATCGTGAACATTGTCTCGCGCAGTGTGAAGGCGCCGCACGCCGAGCTGGGCCTGTCCAACGGCGCGCGTTCGGGCCTGATCGGCTTCGTCAGCGGTCTGGCGCGGCAGACCGTGCGCCACAACGTCACCATCAACAACCTGCTGCCTGGCGCCTTCGCCACGGATGCGCAGGTCAGGCACATACAAGGCATGCTGGAGCAATCCGGCGGGAAGAGCTTCGAACAGCTCTGGGACGAGCGCGGACGCGCCAACCCGGCTGGCCGCTATGGCCAGCCCGAGGAGCTGGGCGCCCTGTGCGCCTATGTCTGTTCCGCGCAGGCCGGCTACATGACCGCCCAGAACATCCTGATCGACGGCGGCGGCTACCCCGGGACCTACTGAAGTCCGGCGCCCCGGGAGGGCGCAGGCTGGACGCGGGCAGGCGGAACAGGCAACATTGGGGCCGATCCAGCCAAGGAAACCCATGGACCAGACGGACATCAAGATACTGGCCTTGCTGCAGAAGGACGCCACCTGTTCGGTCGCCGAGATTGCCGAGCAGGTGCATCTGTCCGTCACCCCTTGCTGGCGCCGCATCCAGAAGCTGAAGGATGACGGCGTCATCGCCCGCAACGCCATCTTGCTGGATCCCTGCGCGCTGGGCCTGAACCTGACGGTCTTCGTCTCCATCAAGACCAGCCAGCACAACGAGAAATGGACGCAGAGCCTGATCAATGCCGTGATGGCCTTGCCCAACGTGGTGGAGTTCCACCGCATGGCGGGCGACGTCGATTACCTGCTCAAAGTCGTGGTCGAGGACATGGCGGCCTATGACCGCTTCTACCGGCGTCTGATCGCCGCCGTGGACCTGCTGGACGTCAGCGCCAGCTTCTCGATGGAAGTCATCAAAAGCACCACGGAATTGCCGCTGGACGCGGTGTAGGCGGCCGCGCGCAATTTTTTTTCCATGGCAGGGGGCGGCGGGGATGCAAATTCCATTCGGCCTGCCGGCCGGCCCCCATCACGCAATTCTTTTGCGCGGGCTACGGCGTAGGATATTCCCCACTCCCATCATGGGACAAATCGGGATATCAGAGGACCCTATGTCGTTGGCAGTACCCGCCGGCTGCGCCGGTACGGAAAATTCGCGGCGCGCGCTTTCGGTGGATGACCTGCTGGGCGGCTGGAACGGCGTCGACGACCTGTGGGTGTTCGCCTACGGCTCCCTGATATGGCATCCCGGTTTCACCTGGCGCGAACGGCGGTTGGCGACTGTGCGCGGCTATCACCGGTCCCTGTGCCTGTGGTCGCACGACCATCGCGGCTCGCCCGACAATCCTGGCCTGGTGTTTGGCCTGGACCGCGGCGGCTGCTGCCGCGGCGTCGCCTTCCAGATTGCCGCCTGCGACGTGCCTGCGGTGTTCCAGGCGCTGTGGCGCCGGGAAATGGTCACTGGCGCCTACACGCCGCGCTGGCTCACCTGCCATACCGAAGCCGCGCCGGTGCGCGGGCTGGTGTTCCTGCTGAACCGGGCCTGCCAGGAATACGCGGCCGGCCTGAGCGACGACCGTCTGCTGGCGTCGGTGCGCAATGCCGTGGGGCATTCGGGGCCGTGCCTGGACTATGTCGTGGAAACCGAGAGAGCCTTGCGCGCGCATGGCATCGACGATTGGCGCCTGGGCGATCTGGTGCGCAGGCTGGGGCAGGTCTTCTGAGGCCTGGGGTGCGTCAGAAGTGCCAGCGGCCGAACATGAACAGCACGTTGCCCGCGCCAGCTGACCCAGGGATGTAGGTCGCGTAGAGCATCGTGTCCTTATAGCTGGCGCTCACCAGCGGCAGGATGCCGGGAAACGGCACATAGCTCATGATGTCGTGGCGCGCCGTCAGGAAGACGGTGTAGCCCGCGCCCAGACGGACGTTTTCGCTGACGCGTCCGATCTTCAGGAAGCCGTAGCCCGCGATGGGCTCGATCTTGCTGTGCGAATCCAGGAAGGCCATGGCGTACAGGCCTTGCCAGTCGCCATCTTCGTCGTAGATGCTGCGGCCGTAGCCGCCGCCCCAGGCCAGTTCGTTGAAGCTGTCGATCTTCTCTTTGCTGTAGGTGGCCCGGTTGTGCCAGGAATAACCGGTGAAGTACAGGTCATTGCCGCCTTCGGTCCAGATCTGGTCCAGGCGGTTGCAGGCGGACTTGGCCCATGAGGGCATGCTGTCACAGGCTTGGGCGGTGGCGGCGAAGGTGGCGAGCAGCAGGCAAAGGATTGCCGCCCGGAATCTTGCGGTCATTGTGGGCGCTGAAAAGGGGGAGATGACAATCCCATTACTGTAATGGAACAGTCGTCTTTCACCCTGTCAGCTAGCTGTCAAGCGGGCGTCGCCAGAGGGAAGCGGATTTTTCCTGCTGTTGTATGCGAACTACAGCAGGAAAATCGTGGCCAGGCCCAGAAAGATGAAGAAGCCCAGCGAATCGGTGGCGAAGGTCAGGAGCACGGAAGAACCCATCGCAGGATCCTTGCCGAAGCGGGCGCGCACCATCGGCACCAGCACGCCGACCGACGCGCCGACCAGCATGTTGCAGACCATGGCGGCCATCATCACCAGCGCGATCGACACCGAGTGCGAGATGACCCAGGCGAACAGGGCCGCCACCAGGCTGCCGCACAGGCCCACCATCAGGGTGACGAAGAGTTCGCGCTTGACCAGCTGCCACAGGTTGCGGCCCGTGATCCGCCCCATGGCCAGGGCCCGGATGATCAGAGTCATGGTCTGGTTGCCAGAGTTGCCGCCGATGCCGGCCACGATGGACATCAGGAACGCCAAAATGACGATCTGGCTGACCGTGCCTTCGAACTGGGAGGCCACGAAGGATGCCGTGGCGGCGGTACAGAGGTTGAACAGCAGCCAGGGGGCGCGGTTGCGCAGGGCGGTGGACACCGGCGCGAAGATATCCTCTTCCTGCAGACCGGCGCGCGACAGCGCCTGCTCCTGCGAGTCTTCGCGCATCACGTCCACCACGTCGGCGATGGTCACGCGGCCGATCAGGCGGCCCTGGTCGTCCATGACGGGCGCGGAGACCAGGTCGTAGCGTTCGAAGGCGCCGGCGGCGTCAGCATCGGAGTCCAGGGGGTTGAGCGTCAGGAAGTCCGAGTTCATGACGGCGCGCACTTCGGTTTCGGGCTCGCTGACCAGCAGCTTGGACAGCGGCAGGATGCCCTGCAGCTTGTCCTGGCGGTCCACCACGAAGATCTGGTCGGTGTGGTCGGGCAGTTCGTGCAGCCGGCGCAGGTAGCGCAGCACCACTTCCAGGGTGACGTCTTCGCGCACCCGGACCATCTCGAAGTCCATGATCGCGCCCACGCTGTCTTCCGGATAGCCCATGGCTTCCAGCAGCTGTGCGCGTTCCTCTTCGGTCAGGCCCTTCTGGACTTCGGCCACCACGTCGGGCGGCAGGTCGGGCGCCAGGTCGGCCAGCTCGTCGGCGTCCATGTTGCCGGTGGCGGCAACCAGGTCCTGGCGGTCCATCGCCTCGATCAGCGATTCCCGCACCCAGTCTTCGACTTCCAGCAGCACGTCCGCGTCGTGCTCGGGGCTGACCAGCTTCCAGATGGCTTGCCGTTCGTCCTTGGGCAGCGACTCCAGGATGAAAGCGATGTCGGCCGGATGCAATCCGTCCAGCAGGGTCTTGAGTTCGGCCTCGTGCTGGCGGTGCACCAGGTCCTCGACCAGCGAGGCCTTGGAGTCGCCTTCCTCCTGGCGATGCACCAGGTCGGCAACCAGTTGCTGGCGGCGCAGGCGTTCCTGCACTTCCGCCAGGGCGTGTTGGGCGTCTTCCGGGTCGAGGCGGCGGGGCGTCGCGGGCGGTTTCTGCGCGGCGGCGGACTGCGTCATGCGTTACGGCTCAAAGAGTGGGGAGGGGACGGCGGCGGCGGGCTTCGTCGGTGGCGACGTAGGTCAGCGTGGCCTCGGTGACCTTGACGATCTCGGCGTCCAGCCGCTGGCGCTCCGCGTAGACCTCGACGGACACCGTGACCGACGTCGTGCCGGTCTTGATGATGGCTGCGTAGAAACTGAGCAGGTCGCCCACGAACACCGGTTCTTTGAACTGGAACGCATTGACCGCCACGGTGGCCACGCGTCCGGCGGCGCGGCGCGCGGCGGGGATGGATCCGGCGATGTCGACCTGGGACATGATCCAGCCGCCAAAGACGTCCCCGTGGATATTCGCGTCCGCCGGCATCGGCATGACGCGCAATACCGCGTCGCGATCGGCGGGCAAAGTCGTAAACGGGGTTTTGGTGCTGGAGGTCATGCGGCCGACTCCACTGCTAGGGAACCAGCCGATTATGCAGGAAAAACGAGACAGCGGCGTGCATGCGCAAAGCCCGCCGCTGCCTTGGGCGCGGCGGGCCGGGGATCAGGCCGCCAGCTTGACGATGCCGTAGCCGCCGACCAGCAGCCAGAGGTACAGGATCAGGCCCAGCGCCATCACCCGGGGACCGGCCTTGCGGATCTGGGCGAAGCGGGTTTCGATGCCCAGGGCGGTCATGGCCATGGTCAGGGCGAAGACGTCCAGGCGGCGGATGGCGGCGACGGCATCGGCGGGGATGATGTTCAGCGAATTGATGATGGCCAGCACCAGGAATCCCACCGCGAACCAGGGAATGGGCAGCTTGGCGCCTTTGCCCTGGCCGCCGGCATGCGAGGCCGCGCTGCGCAGATACATGCCCAGGATCAGCAGGACCGGCACCAGCAGGGCCACGCGGGTCATCTTCACGATGGTGGCGACTTCGGTGGTGGCGGGATCGACATTGCTGGCTGCGCCGACGACCTGGGCCACTTCATGGATGGTGCCGCCGATATAGATGCCCAGGGCCTGGGTGTCGAGGTTCAGCCAGCCCGCGTGATAGAGCACCGGGTACAGGAACATGGACAAGGTGCCGAACAGCACTACGGTCGCCACGGCCACCGCGCTCTTGTGCGGCGCGGCCCGCAGCGTGGGCTCGAAGGCCAGCACGGCGGCGGCGCCGCAGATGGCACTGCCAGCGGCGGTGAGCATGGCGGTGTCGCGGTCCAGGCCCAGCAGGCGCTGGCCCACCACGGTGCCCAGCAGCAGGGTGCCCACCACGACCGCCACCGAAACCGCCAGCCCGGGCAGGCCCACGGCGGCGATCTGCTGGATGCTGATGTTCAGGCCGTAGAAGGCCACGGCGATGCGCAGCAGGCGCCGCGCGGTGAAGTTCACGCCCGCGCCCCAGTCGGCGGGCATGGTGCCGCGCAGGAAGTTGCCGTAGAGCATGCCGCAGACGATGCCCACGACCAGCGGCGAGAAACCCAACTGGCGGATCGCGGGCAGGTCCGCCAGCTGCATCACCGCGGCGGCCATCAGGCCGACGAACAGTACGCCGTTGAGTTTGTCCCGCCACGGCGTAGCGGCGGGAGTGGCGGCGGGCGAAGCCGGGGTGGCGGGCAGGGGGACGGCGGTGCTGGAAGAGGTACTCATGGCTGGCCTTTTGGCGGAGGCATATCTAAATAACTTCACGAAATATTAATTTCCCGCCTACTATTTGAAAAATCTTTATTTCAGATATGTAATATCAGGAATTCTGATAATTTAGCGACCATGACTCCTGACCAGCTGCTTACCTTCGCCGCCGTGGCCGACGCCGGCAATATCAGCCGCGCAGCGCAGTTGCTAAACCTGTCCCAGCCTGCCGTTTCCGGCCAGCTACGGATGCTGCAGGAATGGTTCGGCGAACCCCTGTACCGCCGCAGCGGCCACGGCATCGCGCTGACCGAAGCCGGCGAGCGCCTGGCCGAGCAGGCGCGCCAGCTGCGCCAGGTGTACCGGCAGGCCCAGGCGGTGCGCGAATCCTGGCGCGGGCTGGAAACCGGCGATCTGCGCCTGGGCGCCAGCACCACCCCCGCCAGCTACCTGCTGCCCAGCCTGGTGGCGGATTTCCGCCTGGCCTTCCCGGCGGTCAGCCTGCACCTGTCGGACGGCAACACGCGCGAAATCGTCGAGCGCCTGCCGGCCCTGGACCTGGCGTTCATCGAGGGCGACGTGCCCGCAGGACTGCCCGCCGACACGGCCGTGCATGCCTGGCGGCAGGACGAAGTGGTGGCGGTGGTGCGTGCGGACCACGCGCTGGCCGGCAAGGGGGCGGTCACGCTGCGCGATCTGGCGGCTTCAGCGCTGGTCATGCGCGAGCCCGGTTCGGGCGTGCGCCGGCTGGTGGAGCGTGCGTTTGCGGATGCGGGCCTGGCGCCGTCCGTGGGGCTGGAGCTGGCCGGCGTGGAGGGCGTGAAGCAGGCAGTGCGTGCCGGGCTGGGCGTGGGCTTCGTGTCCGTCATGTCGATGCGCCATGAGGATGGCGCGCTGGCGGCCTTGCGCCTGTTGCCCAAGCCGCTGACGCGGACTCTGAGCATCCTGGTGCCGCACGCGGACGCGGCCGCCCGCGCCGCCGAACGCTTCCTGGCGATGTGCCTGGCGGTCGGGGCGGCGGACGGCGTTTGAGGGTCAGGCCTTGGCCAGGCGCTTGAGCGCCAGCTGGACCCAGTATGTGCCGCCCAGCGGCAGCAGTTCGTCGTTGAAGTCGTAGCTGCCGTTGTGCAGCATGCAGGGGCCCAGGCCGTGGCCGCTGTCGCGATGTTCGCCGGTGCCGTTGCCGATCCACACATAACAGCCCGGCAGTTCCTGCAGCATGAAGGCGAAGTCTTCCGCGCCCATGGTGGGCTGCACTTGATCGTTGACGTTGGCCTCGCCCACGATGTCGCGCAGCACGTCGGCGCAGAACGCGGCTTCCTCCGCGTGGTTGATGGTCGGCGGATAGTTGCGCTGGAACGTGAACTGCACTTCGCAGTCCATCGCTGCGCAGGTGTGGCGCGCGATCTCTTCCATACGGCGTTCGATCAGGTCCAGCACGTCCAGCGTGAAGGTGCGCACCGTGCCGCGCAATTCGGCGTGGTTGGGCACGACGTTGTCGGCGCTGCCGGCGTGGATCTGCGTGATGCTGAGCACCGCCGCGTCCAGCGGATTGCGGTTGCGCGTGATGATGGTCTGCAGCGATTGCGCCAGTTGCACGGCCGCCATGACGGGATCGATGCCCAGGTTGGGCATGCCGGCGTGGGTGCCCTTGCCCTTCACGATGATGGAGAACTCGTTGCTGGAAGCCATGATGGGGCCGGCGGTCAGGCCGAACTGGCCGGCTTTCATGCCGGGCCAGTTGTGCATGCCGAATACCGCTTCCATGGGGAAGCGCTTGAACAGGCCGTCGTCGATCATGCGCTTGGCGCCGCCGCCGCCTTCTTCCGCGGGCTGGAAGATCACGTAGACCGTGCCGGCGAAATCGCGGTGCTGCGACAGATATTGCGCAGCGGCCAGCAGCATGGCCGTGTGGCCGTCGTGGCCGCAGGCGTGCATCTTGCCGGCGTTAGTGCTGGCATGCTCGAAGGTATTGGCTTCTTGCATGGGCAGCGCGTCCATGTCGGCGCGCAGGCCGACGGCGCGGTCGCCCGGCAGATTGCCGCGGATGATGCCGACCACGCCGGTGCCGCCCAGGCCGCGGTCGATTTCGATGCCCCATTCTTCAAGCTTCGCCGCCACCACATCGGCGGTGCGGAACTCCTCGAACGCCAGTTCGGGATGCGCGTGGATGTCGCGTCGGATCTTGGAAATGTCGTGATGCCACGCGACGATGGGTTCGAGCAGTTTCATGGGGCTCTCGGGCGAAAAAAGGGAACGCAACAAGGGTATCATCAATCAAAAACCAATTTAATGGAGACAAATACCATGACGCGTCCGTGGCTTGCCCATTATCCGCAGGGGGTTCCGGCGGAGATATCGACAGACGGTTATGCCTCCCTGACTGACTTGCTGGACCGGGCCTGCAAGCAGTACGCCTCGCGCATCGCGTGCACCGCGATGGGCAGCAACATTACTTATGCGCAACTCGATGCGCACGCGCAGGCGTTCGCCAGCTGGCTGCAAAGCGTCGGCCTGTCCAAGGGCGAGCGCGTGGCACTGATGATGCCCAACGTGCCCGCCTATCTGGTCAGCATGCTGGGCACGCTGCGCGCGGGGCTGGTGGTGGTGAACGTGAATCCGCTCTACACCGCCGAAGAGCTGCAGCGCCAATTGCTGGACAGCGGCGCGTCGGCCATCGTCATCCTGGAGAATTTTGCGCACACCTTGCAGCGCGTCACGGATCGCGGGCAGCTCAAGCATATCGTCGTGACCGGTCCGGGCGATCTGCTCGGCGGCCTGAAGGCGCCGCTGGTCAACCTGGCCGCGCGCTATGTCAAGAAGATCGTGCCCGCGTGGCAGATCGATGGCGCCCGCATGCTGCCGGATGTGCTGCGCGACGGCGCGCGCCAGCGCTTTGCGCCGCCCGCGCTGTCGATGGACGACGTGGCGGTGCTGCAATACACCGGCGGCACCACCGGCGTGCCCAAGGGCGCGATGCTGTCCCATCGCAACCTGGTGGCCAACGTGCTGCAGACGGAAGCGGTGGCGCAGCCGGTGGTGCACGACCTCGCGGACCAGCAGCTCACCATCATCAGCGCGCTGCCGCTCTACCACGTGTTCGCGATGACCGTTTGCGGGCTGTACGGCCTGCATGCGGGCATGCGCAATGTGCTCATCATCAATCCGCGCGACCAGCCTTCGCTCATCAACGCATGGCGCAAGGTGCCGATCAATGTGTTCCCCGGCGTCAATACGCTGTTTAACGCGCTGGCCCACAACGAAGACTTCGCGCGCCTGGATTTCTCCGGCTTGCGGCTGACCTTGGGCGGGGGCATGGCGGTCCAGCAGCAGGTTGCCGAACGCTGGCTGAAGATCACCGGCAGGCCGCTGATCGAAGGCTATGGCCTGTCGGAGACCTCGCCGGTGGCGACCGTGAATCCCACCAACGCCACCGCGTATTCGGGTTCCATCGGCCTGCCGCTGCCATCCACCGACGTGGCCATCCTCGATGACGAAGGCCGCGAAGTGCCGCTGGGCGAACGCGGCGAGGTGGGCATCCGCGGACCGCAGGTCATGCTGGGATACTGGCAGAAGCCCGAGGAAACCCGCCACTCCATGACCGCCGACGGCTATTTCCGCACGGGCGATATCGGCATCATGGACGAGCAGGGCTATACACGCATCGTCGACCGCAAGAAGGACATGATTGCGGTGTCGGGCTTCAAGGTCTATCCGAACGAAGTCGAGGCGGCCGTGGCCCAGCATCCCGGCGTGCTGGAGTGCGCGGCGATCGGGGTGCCGGACGAGCATTCGGGCGAAGCCGTCAAGGTGTTCGTGGTGCGGCGGGATCCGACGCTGACCGAGGCGCAGATCCAGGATTGGTGCCGGGAAAAGCTCACGGGCTACAAGCGTCCGCGCTATGTGGAGTTCCGCGATGAGCTGCCCAAGAGCAACGTGGGCAAGATATTGCGCCGGGAACTGCGTCCCGACGCAGTGGCGGGCGTACCCGCAGGCAAGGCGGCGTAGGGCCGTCAGTCCTTCTTGTCGAGGTGCGGCGCGATCATCTCGTGCAGGGCGCGTTCGATGGCCTTGTTGCCGGCCACGACGCGCCCGCCGATGGGCCAGGGATCCTGGCGGTGCATGTCGGAACATGCGCCGCCCGCTTCGCGCAGGATCAGCGTGCCGGCGGCCACGTCCCAGGGCGCCAGGCCCATTTCCCAATAGCCGTCGTAGCGGCCGCAAGCGGTCCACGCCAGGTCCAGTGCCGCCGCACCCATACGGCGCACGCCGCGCGCGCGGTTGATGGCGTCATGCAGCATGGGCATGTACTGCGCAGCGAATGAAAAGTCGCGGAACGGGAAGCCAGTAGCCAGCACCGCATCTTCGATGGTCGCCGTGCGCGAGCACTTGATGCGCCGTCCGTTGAGCCAGGCGCCCAGGCCGTGGACCGCGGTAAAGAGTTCCTCGCGGCTGGGGTCGTAGACCACGCCGACCACGGGCGTGTCCTCGGCCAGCGTGTCGGACGCCGATATGGCGGTGCCTGCGTGTGCGATCAGCGCGATCGACACGGCGTAATGCGGGATGTCGTGCAGGAAGTTGGTGGTGCCGTCCAGCGGGTCGATATACCAGGTGGCGCTGCCTTGGGGCTTGCCGCCCGTTTCTTCGGCGACGATGCCGAACTTGGGCGTGCGCGTTTGCAGCTCCTGGATAATGGCGGCCTCCGCCTCGCGGTCCGCCTGGGATACGAGATCGTTGCGCGCCTTGCGGTCGATCACGAGATCGGCGCGGTGATGCGCGTAGGATTGCAGGATGGCCGCGCCGGCATGGGCTGCCGTGACTGCCGCGTCGATCGCGGCGCACAGGTCGATGGGCGAGGTCTGCGAGCGGGGCTGATCATAGGTATCCATGAAACCAGTGTAAGCCCATGTATGCGTCAAATCCGTGGTGAAGCCCCGAAACCGCCATGCCGCGTGGCTTCCGCCCAACGCGGCCGCATCCGATAATCCGCGCTGATTTTCATTCTCTATTTCGTCTGCCGCCGCCGTTTCCATGTCCTTCTCCTATGCCCCCCTGATCCCCGCCAAGGCTGAATTCGACGCCGATGGCCGGCTCTACAGCCCCGCTTATGGCGATGTCTACCATTCGCCGTCGGGCGCGCTGGGACAGGCGGAACACGTGTTCCTGCGGGGCAATGGCCTGCCTGAGCGTTGGCGCGGACGCCGCGCATTCACCGTCTGCGAAACGGGTTTCGGACTGGGACTGAACTTCCTGGCTCTCTGGAAGGCATGGCGCGACGATCCGCAGCGCAGCGCCGCGCTGCACGTGGTGTCGCTGGAAGGGCATCCCTTTGAACGCGAGGACTTGGCGGCTCTCTTGACGCGTTATGCGCCCGAGCCCTTGGCCGGTCTGGGGCGACAACTGGCGGCAGCATGGCCGGTCTTGTTGCCCGGACTGCATCGCCTCGAATTCGAGGGCGGCGCCGTCACGCTGACGCTGGGCTTTGGCGATGCGCAGGTCCTGGCGTCCCGTCTGCGCGTCGGCGTGGACGCGTTCTTCCTGGACGGCTTCGCGCCTGAACGCAATCCGCGGATGTGGGAATTGCCCTTGCTGCGCGACCTTGCCAAGCTTGCGGCGCCCGGCGCCACGCTGGCCACCTGGGCCTGCACCGGCGAATTGCGCCAGGTCTTGCGGACGGCGGGTTTCGAGGCGCGGCGCGCGCCCGGCTACGGCGGCAAATGGCATATGACCGTGGCCACTGCGATTGCCCCTGGAGGTGCGGCCGCGGACGTCCCGCACGCGGAGTCCCGCTACGCCGTGGTGGTGGGAGCGGGGCTGGCGGGAGCCGGCATCGCCCAGGCGCTGGCCGCGCGCGGATGGCGTGTGACCGTGATCGACGCGGGCCGGGTGCAGGGCGCGGCGGCGCACGCAGGGCATGTCGCGGCGGCCTTGACGCCGGTGGTGGCGCGAGACGACAACGCGCGGGCGCGCCTGTCGCGCGCCGGCAGCCTGCGCGCGCTGGCGCGCTGGCAGGGTTTGCCGGCAGGCGCGGCGCCCCTGGTCTGCGGCACGGTCCAGCTTGAGCGCGACGAAGGCCGGTCCGCGGCCTTGGCCGGCACCCTGGAGACCCTGGCCTTTCCCGAACACTGGGTGCGCCAGGTCAGCCGCGACGAAGCCAGCGCCTTGGCCGGCCTGCCGCTGGCGCGCGGCGGCGTGTATTTCGGACAGGGCATGCTGCTGCGGCCAGACTTGTTGATAGAGGCCCTGCTGGCGACCGAGGGCGTCACGGTGCTGCCCGGCACGGCGGCCAGGGTCGAACGCGCCGGCGCCGGCTGGCGCGTGCGCGATGCGGAGGGCGCTGAACTGGCGCGAGCCGATACCGTCGTTCTGGCCAACGCGTTCGGCGCGCGCGCCGTGCTGGCAGACAGCGGCTTGCTGGATCCCTTGCCGCGCGTGGGCCAGATGCACGCGCTTGCGGGAGAAGTGACGCTGCTGCCTGCGCAGACGCTGCGTGGCGGTCCTCGCTGCATCGTGGGCGGCGAGGGCTATCTGCTGCCCGACGTGGGCTCTGGCTGCGTGGCCGGCAGCACCTATGTGCATGGCGCGGCCGAAGCGCGGATCGGCGCCGAGGGCCAGCGTGTCACCCTGGACAAGGCTGCGGGCCTGCTGGGCGGAGGCTTCCCCGAATTCGAATCCCTGGAGCCCGGCAGTCTGCCGGGCTGGGCCGGATGGCGGGCCGTGCTGCCCGGACGCTTGCCCGCCGTTGGAGAACTACCCCACGCGCCGGGCCTGTGGTTGGCCATCGGCTATGCATCGCGGGGGCTGTCTTGGTCGGCGCTCATGGGAGACCTGATCGCCGCGCGTCTGGCTGGGGAGCCGTCGCCTTTGGAAACCGATCTGGCCCAACTTATTTCGCCACGATGAAAAAAAGCCGAAAGGGGCGCCGGGAGCTTGTCCCGGGTGGCGTAGAATGGCAGGAATTGCCGGGATTTGGCGCCAAATTGGCCTGAGTTGGCCGCGAACCTGGCATTTTGGCGGCTCGACGGCCGCTCCTCTTGGGGGGCGCTGGCCGAAGGCTTTAGACCCCTTTTATGGATGAGATCGCAGTCCAAATGAGGGACCGAGTTTATTTCAAAGCCCAAATCCGTCAAAATAGCGTCTTTTGATGGTTTTTGGCTTAAGCCGGGGGATGCTCTGTGCCGCCCAAGTTCGACTTTGCCCATACTACCCAGCTCGAAAACGTCGAGCTGCTGACGTCCCGCCCCAGTCGCATCGATTTCGACGCGGGCGATGGGTTGCATCTGGTAGTCGAGGCGCATGCGCCTGGCGTCTTTCGCCTGCGCTGCGGCGAGGCTAATCACCTTACCGATGACAAGCCCGGCGCGCGTGCTCGCGCCGTGGCGGAAATGCTGCTCGCGCGCCAGGAGGCCGTGGGCGAAGCCGTTATCGCTCCGCGCGACGACGGGGAGGGCTGGCGGATCACCCAGGGTGACGTCTCCCTGGAAATCCTGTCCAACCCCGTGCGCGTCGCGATCTACCGCAACGACGAACGGGTGTTCGAGTCCGAGGTATCCGCGCATACGCCCGCATTCGGGCACAACGCGCTGGACCAGGCCGACGACGCCGTCTGGACGGCGGGTTTCACGCTGCAGTCCGACGAGCGCATCTATGGCCTGGGCGAAACGCCGGGCGATCTGAACCGCCGCGAAGAATCCGTGGTGTCCGACGACCCCGAGCACCGCGCCCTGCCTTTGGCATGGAGCCCGCGCGGCTGGGGGGTCTACGTCAACACCATGCGCCGCGTCGAACACTCGGTGGGCGTGGCGCCTGCGGACTCCGCCTATGTGCTGACCGTGGACGACGTCGTGCTGGACATGTTCCTGTTCGCTGGCGAACCGGGCGAGATCCTCAATCAGTACACCGCCTTGACCGGCCGCGCGGGCCAGCCTTCGCTGTGGGCGATGGGCGCGTGGCTGCAGCAGGCTCCGGGCGAAATGCCCACGGACACCGTGGCCTTGGTCGCTCGCATGCGCGAAAACCAGATTCCGGTGGATGCCGTGACGCTGGCGCAGCCTGCGGCCTGGGGCTTCCAGTCGGACAAGACGGTTTTCGAATGGGACGCCCAGCGTTTCCCGGACGCCAAGCAGATGCTGGCGCTGTTCCACAAGCACCATGTGCATGTCGCCGCTTCCGGCTTCCCGGGCGTGCTGAAGACCAGCCCGCTGTTCGAGGAACTTGAAGACCGCGGCTGGCTGTTGGCCAAGGACGACGGTTCGGCCCAGGTGTTCGACGGCACCGCCGCCACCTCGGGACAGCCGTACGGCCTGCTGGACCTGACCTACCGCGACATCTACAACCTGTGGGTGGAGCGCCATCGCCAATTGGTCGAAGACGGCCTGGACGCGCCCGCGTGCGACGCCCAGATCGCCATCCCCGACGGCGTCACGGCCCGCAACGGCGAAACCGGTCCTGCGCTGCGCAGCATGTATCCGCTGCTGGTGCGCCGCGCGCTGTTCGATGCGGTCGCCGGCCTGAAGGTGCCGCCGGAAGGCGTGGTGCCCAGCTCCGATCTGTTCCCCGCCGCCCAGCGTCTGCCGTGGCAAGTGGGGCCGCAGGTTGAAAACACCTGGGAAGGGCTGCGTCACACCCTGCGCACCGCGTTGTCGATCGGCGCCAGCGGCTTGCCCGTCCAGGTGCATGGCATCGGCTCGGCCGCGCGCGACCGCGCCGGCATGACGCCCGAGCTGTACCTGCGCTGGCTGACCGCCGGCGTGTTCTCGTCGAACTTCGCTTTCCAGGGCGTGGAAGGCCTGATGCCATGGGACTTCGGCGAAGAAACCCTGGCGCATGCCAAGACCTGGATGCAGTGGCGTTACCGCCTGGTGCCTTACGTGCTTGGCGCCATCGAGGACTCGGCGCGCACCGGCTTGCCGGTGCAGCGTTCGATGGCGATGTCGTTCCCGAACGATCCGCACGCGCATGACTGGGACCTGCAATACCTGCTGGGTCCGGCCCTGCTGGTGGCGCCGGTGACCGAACCCGGCAAGCAGGTGCGCGTGTACCTGCCCAAGGGCGAGGCCTGGTGGGACCTGAACACCGGGCACCGCTACGAAGGCGGCACCACCTGGACCATCGATTGCGAACTGGGCCAGTTCCCGGTTTTCGGCCGCGAAGGGCACATGCTCTGTCTTGGACCGGCGGCGCAGCATACCGGCGAGTTCAACTCGGCCCGCATCCTGGACGAGGTCTGGATGTTCGGCATGCCGGTGCATAACCCGGTCGTCATGCGCAACAAGATCCGCGTGATGCAGATGCAAGGCTCCAGCTACATCAAGGGGCTGGAAGGCCTGCGCATCTCTCCGTCCGAGGGCCTGGAAGTCAAGCGCCGCGGCGCGGAAGTCCGCATCTCGCGCGCACGCTGAAAAAGCCGGCTGCGGCCGGTCCGGCACAAAATGGGCAGTCAGGAAGGCTTTCCTTCCTGACTGCCCTTTCGGCGTTATGGCGTGTGCTCCTTAGGGACGCAACCGGGCGCGGGTACGGGCTCTTATATTACTTGTAGTTATAAAAAATGAAAGAAACAGTCGTTCTCTGTAGAAGAGAAAAGATACAAAATCGCTTGCCATGATTCAGATCGAGAACCTATCCAAGACCTACGCCACGCCGCACGGACAATTCCAGGCGCTGCGCGGCATCAACCTGCATATCAAGCAGGGCGAGGTCTTCGGCATCATCGGCCCCAGCGGGGCCGGCAAAAGCACGCTGGTCCAGTGCATCAACTTGCTGGAGCGGCCCAATGAAGGATCGATCGCCATCGGCGGCCAGTCCCTGACCGGCTTGAACGAGGCGCAGTTGCGCGAGCAACGCCGCCGCATCGGCATGGTGTTCCAGGGGTTCAACCTGCTGTCGCGCCGCACGGTGTACGGCAATGTTGCGCTGCCGCTGGAAATTGCCGGCGTGGCCAAGGCCGAGATTCCGGCCCGCGTCGAGCGCCTGCTGGCGCTGGTGGGCCTGGAGCATCTGCGCGACCGCTATCCCAGCCAGATCAGCGGCGGCCAGAAGCAGCGCGTCGGCATTGCCCGCGCCCTGGCCAACAACCCGGACGTGCTGCTCAGCGACGAAGCCACGTCCGCGCTGGATCCGGAAACCACGCACAACATCCTGGCCTTGCTGCGCGACATCAACCGCAAGACCGGCGTGACCGTGGTCATGATCACGCACCAGATGGAAGTCGTGCGCGAGGTCTGCGATCGCGTCGCCGTGCTGTCGCAGGGCGAAGTCGTCGAAATGGGCAGCACGCGCGAAGTGTTCGCGCAGCCGCGCCACGAAGTGACCCGCGCCATGGTGTCGGCCGCCACCGCGTCCGACCTGACCGACGCCACGCTGGCCGCGGTCAAGGAGCGCATCCAGGCGCTTGCCGCCGCCAAGCCGGGCCAGGCCGTGCGTCTGCTGCGCCTGTCGCTGACCGGCACCGACGCATCGGGCTCCTTCCTGTCCGACCTGTACAAGCAGTATTCGCTGGACGTGGGCCTGATCCAGGCGCGCGTGGAAGACATCCAGGGCGTGGCCGTGGGCACGATGTTCGTGCTGGCCCAAGGCGCGCCCGCATCGGTCAAGGACGCGATTGCCGCGCTGGCCGCCCGTGACATTACCGTTGAAGAAATAGCTCATGAGTCCGCAACTGATCGACCTGCTTATTACGTCGCTGCTTGACACCCTGCTGATGGTGGGCGTGGCCAGCGCCATCGCGGTGGTGATCGGCATTCCGCTGGGCGTGATCCTGACGGTGACGGCCCGCGGCAACATGCTCGAGAACCAGTCCGTCAACCATGTGCTGGGCGCGGTGATCAACGCCACGCGTTCGGTGCCGTTCGTCATCCTGATGGTAGCGATCATCCCGTTCACGCGCCTGGTGGCCCAGACCTCCATCGGCACCACCGCCGCCATCGTGCCCTTGTCGGTCGCCGCGATTCCGTTCATGGCCCGCATCGCCGAAAACGCCATGCGCGAAGTCGACCCGGGGCTGATTACCGCGGCGCGCGCCATGGGCGCGTCGCCCATGCAGATCATCATGAAGGTGCTGCTGCCCGAATCCTTGCCCGGCCTCATCGCAGCCACGGTCGTCACTGTCGTCAGCCTGATCGGTTATTCGGCCATGGCCGGCGCCATCGGCGGAGGCGGCCTGGGCGACCTGGCCATCCGCTACGGCTACCAGCGCTTCCAGTCCGACGTGATGGCCGCAGTCGTCATCGTGCTGATCGTCCTGGTCCAGGTGATCCAGAGCCTGGGCGACCGTTACGTGCGCCGCATCTCGCATCGCTGATCCTGCCGGCGCCGCATCCATTTCTCCTCACTTCCGACATTCGGGATACTGCAACATGAGCATCAAGGTTTTGAAGTCGCTGGCCGCGTTCGCACTCGGCGCCGCCGTTTTCGCCCAGCCCGCGCTGGCCCAGGACAAGCCGCTGAAGATCGGCGTGACCGCCGGCCCGCACGCCCAGATCTTTGATGTGGTGAAGCAGGAAGCCGCCAAGCAGGGCCTGAACATCCAGGTCATCGAATTCACCGACTACGTGCAGCCCAACGTCGCGCTGTCCTCGGGCGACCTGGACGCCAACAGCTACCAGCACCAACCCTATCTGGACAACGCCAACGCCGACCGCGGCTACAAGCTGGTCAGCATCGCCAAGACGGTGATTTTCCCCATCGGCATCTACAGCAAGAAGATCAAGTCGCTGTCCGAGCTGAAGGAAGGCGCCCGCATTGCGCTGCCGAACGATCCGACCAATGGCGGCCGCGCCCTGCTGTTGCTGCAGGCCAACGGCTTGATCAAGCTGCGTCCTGATGTCGGCCTGAAGGCGACCCCGATCGACGTGGTCGAGAACCCCAAGAAACTGCGCTTCATCGAACTCGACGCTGCTCAGTTGCCGCGCTCGCTGGATGACACCGATGCGTCGGCCGTGAATACCAACTTTGCGCTGGAAGCTGGCCTGAATCCCGCCAAGGACGCCATCGCCCAGGAATCGCCCGACTCGCCGTACGCCAATGTGCTGGTCGTGCGTGAAAAGGACAAGGACCGTCCCGAGTTCGCCAAGCTGATCGCCATCTATCACAGCCCGGCCGTGAAGCAGTTCATCGAGACCAAGTACAAGGGCGCGGTGGTGGCCGCCTGGTAAGCCCAGCACCGCCAGCTCCAGGAACGGCCGCCGCGAGCGGCCGTTTTTGTTGCTCGGTGGAAGTTATGGGTTGGGGCCTTGCACCGAATTTTGACAAACGGCGCCAAATCGGCCATAATTTCTGGCTTCGGTCGGGTTGTTAGCTCAGTCGGTAGAGCAGCGGACTTTTAATCCGTTGGTCGCGAGTTCGAGTCTCGCACAACCCACCACCCCAATTCTCGTACAAAGCAATGGCTGTCCAAGCATTGCTGTACTCAAGAAAAACGCCGCTATTTCTAGCGGCGTTTTTTTTGCTTCTTGATCATTGTGGTTCATGACCTGGCTATGGACTCGGCTTGTGGCCGGGTTGAAGCCGCTGCTGGACCGGCGCGCGTTGCAGCCGGTCCATTCGTGTTGCTCTCTTACGTAGAGGCCGCAAACGCGATGAGGGTCGGCTCCGCCATCGGCACATGCCGCGGGGACTGGGACGATGCCGTCTTGAACACTTCGACCGCATGCAGCAGGTCGCGCGCCTGTTCCGCCATGGAATGCGCCGCGGCAGCGGATTCCTCGACCAATGCCGCATTCTGCTGCGTCACGGAGTCCAGTTGGGCGATGGCGACGTTGACCTGTTCAATACCGATGGCTTGTTCGCGCGACGCGGTGGCGATCTCTCCTGTTATTGTCTTCATGCGCATCACCGAGGTCACGACGTTCTCCATGTCCCGGCCAGCCCGCGCGGCGAGATCCCGTCCGGCCTGGACCACGGAAGTGGAGGTCTCGATCAGGTCTTTGATTTCCCTTGCGGATGTGGCGCTGCGTTGAGCCAGCGCCCGGACCTCGCCGGCGACCACGGCGAAGCCGCGGCCTTGATCCCCGGCCCTGGCGGCTTCCACCGCAGCGTTCAACGCAAGTATGTTCGTCTGAAATGCAATGCTCTCGATCAGCGACACGATCTGAGCGACCTTTTCGGAGTTGGCGGAAATCTCTGTCATGGCTGCGAGCATCTCGGACACCACGCTGCCAGCTTTCTCGGCTGCCTTGGCTCCTTCAATGGCTACCTCGTCTCCGCTTGCCGCGTTGTCTTGATTCAGTCGCACGGTGGACGTCAGCTGTTCGATGCTGGCGGCTGTCTCTTCCAGAGAGGCGGCCTGCTCCTCGGTACGGTGCGACAGGTCTGCATTGCCTTGGGCAATCTGACCAGCAGCCGTCGAAATCGACGAAGCCGACGATTTGATTGCATCGACGATTCTGGATAGACGTGATCGCATGGATTCCAGACCATGCATCAAGCTGTGGTCATAGCGGGAATCGAGCTGCAGTCGGCTGGTCAGATCGCCATCCGCGATGCTTACCGCCAGGACTTGTGCATCGCCGGGATCGCCACCCAGCTGGCGCAGGATGCTGCGCGCCGTGAGACAGCCAGCAAGCACCCCAAGTAGCAGCGCGATCATGACGGTCGTTCCTACAGCCCATTGCAACTGGTTCGCGAACGTTCGGGTATCCGCCGCGCGTGCGTCGTTGATCTGCGTTTCGAGCGCCGCGAGTGTGGAAAGCGTTTCCTGGAGCACGCGTTGCTTGGGCCGCAGTTCCTCTTCCAGCAGATGTTGCGCGTTCTGGCGGTCGCCGTTCAATCCTTCTTCCATGACACGCACGAACTGCGAACGCATGTCTTGTTGTGCAACGCCGGCGGCGGCGAACAGACGCCTTTCGTCGTTGGTGGTGCCAGAGCGGCTGGAGAACATGCCACCCAGCTTGTCTCGAGATTCGTTGTAGAGTTTCTCCGCTTCATTTGCTCGCAGTAATTCGGCCTTCAGCACCGACGGATCCGTGAGGAGCAGAATGTTGCGGATCGCGATGGCCTGTTCCTGGACTTGGTAGCGCATGTCGATCGCCAGGCGCCGCTGTTCGTTGTTGATCGAGGTGATCTGATAGACATCCTGCTCCAGCGCCCGGATGCCAAACGCGCCGAGAACGCCGGACACCAGCAGCGCCACCATGATCATCGCAAAACCCATGGCAAGGCGAGTACGCATCTTCAGCTTTGATGGCTTCATTTCAATTTCGCTTTCAAAAATGGAATCTCTGTATTCGGTTCACGCTGTCCGGACTATACGGACGCGCTGCGCGCGACAAAAGACAGAAATTTTGTTCCGCCAAGCACTTTTTCCTATTTTGTGGGCGACCGTAGATCACGCCGCGCAAGCCCGCGCGGCGCAGGTGAAAGCCATCCATCGATTTATCGCGCCGGGTTGTCGGACTGCGTGATGACGCAGTTGCGGCCAGAGGCCTTGGCGCGATAGAGCAGTGCGTCCGCTTGCTTCAGCAACGCGTCGATATCGCTGATTTCATCTGCCCGCGCGCAGACCACGCCAAAGCTGCTGGTGATCGACGTTATGGTCCTGCCGTCGGCAGGGACCGTCAGGCGTTCGATGCGGCGGCGCATGCTCTGCGCCATTGCGCTTGCTTGCGCCATGCTGGGAACCGTGCATAGCACCGCGAATTCTTCGCCGCCGATGCGCGCAACGATGTCGGTGCGCCGCCATGTCTGATGGCATGCCTGGGCCACCGCCACCAGCACGTTGTCGCCGCCGGCGTGGCCGTAGGAATCGTTGATCCGCTTGAAATGATCGATGTCGAAGACGATCAAAGTCAGCATCTGTTCCGGCTCATGCAGGCTTGCGC
This sequence comes from Achromobacter sp. ACM01, assembly GCF_014851745.1. NCBI lineage: Bacteria > Pseudomonadati > Pseudomonadota > Betaproteobacteria > Burkholderiales > Alcaligenaceae > Achromobacter > Achromobacter sp. ACM01. The sequence goes on along the minus strand of NZ_JACVAF010000003.1, from coordinate 1,173,371 downwards.
ACAAGGCTACGGCGCGGACGTGAAATGCGCGACGGTTGAGCAGCCCCGTGAGGAAGTCTGTCTCCGCCAAGGTCGCCAGATCGGCGATGAGCCGCTCGCGTTCATGCTCTGTCCGGGACTTGGCGATGGCGTCCTCCTTCAATCTCTGAATGGCGTCGAACAGGCCGCGGACTTCCTTCCGATAGCCGGCGCCGGAGATTGGCGCGGGGGCGTTGTCATTGATGGAGTTGATGATTTCGGTGGCCACGACGAATGGTCGTATCAGACGCCAGCGGAACTTGGTGAATCCCCAGGTGGCGGCCAGCAACAGCACGATGGCGACCGCTGTGGTCGTGACCAGTTCCGTCACCGCGTTGACGCGTTGCCGTTCCAGGAGCTTTTCCAATACGCTCAGAACTTCATCGCGGAAGTCGACGATGGATTGCATCAGCGGAACATAACGCTCCTGCGTGCCCGCCTGCGGACTGGGCGAGTCCGCGCTTGAAGGTGGCGTGTGGCGCAAGGTTTCGATGTACTCCAGGCCTGCGCCAAAATACTCAAACTGAACTCGGGGATACGCGCGCGTCTCGAGGTCCGCATGGGTGGAAAGCTGTACTTCAAGCAACGCACGCAATTGCGAAACGCGTCCAAGCTGCTGTTCGATGCGTTGCGTTTCCAAGTCACTGAGAGGGCGACGCTGAACCTGTGCGGGCATGAAGGAGGATCCCAGCAGGCCGGCTTGTTCGCGCAGGCCTGCTGCAAGCATGGCAATGGTCATGAGGCCGGGGCTTTCCACTTCATGTCGGATCACGACGGCCGAGTTGTCGAGCGCGGTTTCCTCGAGAGCGGGAATGAGCCCGGCCATGATGACCACCACGTCATTCAGCTCTTGCGCGCTGATCAGCGCACGCGGCCTGGCGATGAGCCGATCTGCGGCGGCGCGGTGTTGGACCAGGGTCCGCGCGATGTGCTGGATGGTGGCTCGGACATCCCTGCAACTGTCGCAGCTGCGGGTTCGGTGCAGTTCCAGCAGCTCGGCAATTCTGTTGTCGCTGGCGTTGCGCGCGAGTTGTAGTTCTTGCTGTCTGGCCTCGGATACCGGCTGGCCTTCAATCAGCGCCGCATTCATCGAACCGCGTTCCATCAGGACGGTAGCCATCGCCTCCAGCGTGCCCTGGACGACGCCCAGGCTCGACATGGCATCGCGCGCCGCCGCGTGGGCCCGCCAGCTATGCGTAAGTTGAATGCCTATCAGCGCGCTGACCGGGATGAGCACGCCGATGACATAGGCCACCGTGTAGCGGTTCAGGGATTTCAAAAGAACGGTGCGGACGAAGAGATTTCAACAGGCGGGAGGGATAGCGGCAGACTTGCCGCGTCGCGCGCGATTCACTCCTTGGCTCCGAGCGTGTCCTGCAGTATCACTTTGTTGAGCGCCAGGATGGCGATCAGGCGTTCAAGCCGGTTGCACTCGCTTTCCAGCTTGTTCAGCAACTTCAGTTCAGAGGACGCAAGCCCGTCGTAATGCGTCTTCCACTCGTGGAAAATCGCTACGCTCACGCCCATGCGCTTGCAGATGTCAGACATCGGCGTGCCAAGCGTCGCCTGTCTCAACGCATGCCTGATCTGTTCTTCCGTAAAGCCCAACCGATCCATGTTATGCACCCCCCGTATCCTGAGACGAAGTCAATTCCTTTCAAACCATGAGCGCGTACACCCCGAGCAATCGCTTTGACTCATTGCGTCAAGCTACCTGCAAGCCGCGTAGCGCCTGTAGCACTGCAACCCGGGTTTGTCCCAGCACCATGCCGTGCCAATTCGCCTCGTTGCAATAGAACGCGTCCAGCGTGGTCTGCAGGATGGTCCGCCGCAATTCGTCCGGCGCTTCGGGGTGCGCGTGCAGCCAGTTCCTGCCGCACAACGCATGCACCATGGCGTCGAAACGGACAGCCCCGAAAACAATGGCCATCGACGTCGGCAGCGACAAAGGACAGGCCTGATAAATCAGATCGGCAAGCTGGCCGGAGATATCTACCGACACCGAGTTGCCTTGATAGGGAACGGTGATGTCGCTTCCCCACCACTGGCGTGCGCGCGCCACTTCGGCGTCGTCGTGGCGGCCGGCGTAGAGTTTTTCGCCGTGGCCGCGCGGTCCCCAACCGGTGTGCACGTCGATCCAGCCGATATGGGTACGCGTACGCGCATGCTCGTGCAGGATACGGCGCAGGTTTTGCAGCGATGCCGCCGGACGGTCACCGCCATAGAACAGGCCGTTGGCGTGCGAATACTGGCCCCGCGAGACCGCTTGCGCGAATGTGGACTGCCCGTGTTCGGCGATGTACTGGGCGATCAGTTGCTGGTTGGATTCTGTGGGGGGCCATTCCTCGGGCAGCAGCAGGTCGTGCAGCCTTGCGTATTCGGGGTTTGCCGGTAGCGGTCGTCCGTCGAAGGGCAGTCCGTTGCGGTTCAGGTCGATGTTGTACTCGTCCGTCCGGGCGATCCAGGAATAGCCGTAAGGATTGACCGCATGCACCAGCAGCAAGGCCACGCCGGCCTCTCGTGCGCGGGCCAGCATGACGGTATCGTCGAGCAGCGCGAGCTGGCACCCGGAGCCGCAGAATCCTTCCACTCCCAGCACGGCGGATGTCATGATGAGAATCCGATCGGCGTCGGGGTCGCCGATGTAGGCGACATCGGTGCTCAATGCCTCGCCTTCGCTGCCGGTCTGGTCGATGCCATAGGAGTGGAACGAATCGGCGAGCGGCCTGGCCGCCTGCGCAAAACGCTCGCGCGCCTGGGCGTAGCTGCGGGAAAAGTAGCTCGCGCTGGTTCGCATCAGGCCTCCTGTAAGCCGGACAGGGCTTGCAGAACGGCCACGCGGCTTTGGCCCAGGATCATGCCGTGCCAATCGGCGGCGTTGCAGTAGAACGCATCCAGCGTGGCGTTCAGGATGGCGTCGCGCTTGGCGTCGTCGGCCTCTGGATGGGCAAGCAGCCAGTTGCGGCCGCGCAGCGCTTCGATCATGGCGTCAAGGGGAACGGTGCCGAATTCCAGCGCCATCGGCGTGTGCAAGGCGTTCGGACAAGTCTGGTAGATCAGGCCCGCCAACTGGCCGGTAATGTCCACCGATGCGGAACTGCCTTCGTAGGGAACCGCGATATCGCTGCCCCACCATTGGCGGGCCCTGGCGACCGCGGCAGCGTCGCGGCGGCCCGCGTAGATTTTTTCGCCGTGACCGCGAGGCCCCAATCCTGTATGTACGTCGATCCAGCCGATATGCTTGCTGCGGCTGCCGTGCTGTTGCAGGATATGGCGCAGATTCAGTAGCGACGCAGTGGTGTGGTTGCCGCCGTAGAACAGGCCGTCGGCGTGCGTGTACTGCCCGCGGGTCACGACCTGCGCAAAAGCCGCCCGACCATGTTCGGCGACGTAGGCGTCGATGCGCGCGATATTTGCAGCCGTGGGCGGCCATTCCGTGGGCAGCAGCAGATCATGTATCTGCGCATATCCGGAATTCTGCGGCAGGGGGCGTCCGTCGAAGATCTGGTCATTGCGGTTCAGGTCGACATTGTCTTCGTTCGTACGCGCCAGCCAGGAAAACCCGTAAGGGTTGATTGCGTGCACGAGCAGCAAAGCCACGCCGGCCCTGCGGGCGCGTTCCAGCATGGCGGCGTCGTCCAGCAGGGCCAGTTGGCAGCCCGAGCCGCAAAAGCCTTCCACGCCATGCGTGGCGGAGGTCATGATCAACAGCCGTTCCGCGTCCGGTGGACCGATCAACGCGACATCGGTTGCCAACGCTTCGCCTGCGCGGCCCGCGGGTTCGATGACGTAGGAGTGAAAGTGCGTGGCCAGTGGTTTGGCCGCGAGCACGAAACGGTGGCGAGCCTCTTCGTAGCTGCGCGAGAAGTAGCTGGAACCGAGCTGCATCAGGCCTCCTGAGCGTCGATGTCGTCGTGGGTGCGGTCGTCGATCCAGAACAGCACCACTGTTGAAAGAGCTATCGCCACCATCAGGAACCACGCCGGCGCCATGGAGTTGCCGGTCACGTGCAGCAGCCAGGTCACGAAGAACTGCGCGAAGCCGCCGAACACGGAGATGCCCAGTCCGTACACGACCGACATGCCCGTCGTGCGTACGGCCTTGGGGAAGAGTTCGGGAAGCATCGTGAATGCCGGCGCCGACTGCAGCGCCACCAGTACCGCAAACAGGGCGACGAGCAACATCAGCCGTTCGGTGCTGGGTGCGGTCATCAGCCACTGGAAGCAGGGCAGCAGGACGATCAGGGTCGCCAGACGCGACCAGAAGATCACGCGCTTGCGGCCATAGCGGTCCGCAAGCATGCCGACAAATGGCGCAATCAGGAAACCGACAGCGCCGAACACGACGCTTGCCGACAGCGTGGACGTCGCCGGCAAGCCCAATTCCCGGTTGGCATACGCTGGCATGTAGAAGCTGAGGATCTGCGTGCTGACCATGCCGCCGATGAGCAACAGGATGCCCTTGAGTATGGTGACCTTGTAGTCGGCGAAGACGCGGCGCAAAGGTTGGTGAGTGGTGGCGGGGTGCGCGGTCGCGCGTTGCGGTTTGCCGGTGTTTTGAGGCGAGCTGGTCAGCGTTTCTTCGAGGTTCCGGCGGATGTAGGCGCCCACGGGCACGGTCAGGATGCCGATCACGAATGGCACGCGCCAGCCCCAGGCCTGCATCTGTTCCGTTGTCAGTCCCATGGTCAGCAGCGTCACGACCAGTGCGCCAAGCATTACGCCCAGCGACTGGCTGCCGAACTGCCAACTGGAATAGAAGGCGCGCTTGCCTCGTGGCGCATGTTCAACCAGCAGGGTGGTGGAGGCGCCGACCTCGCCGCCCGCGGCGAAGCCCTGGATCAGTCGGGCCAGCACCATCATGACCGGGCCGACCATGCCCATTTGCGCATACGTGGGGGCCACGGCGATCAAGGCACAGCCCAGGCCCATCATCCACAGCGTCAGCGTCATGGCCGCACGGCGGCCGTGGCGGTCGGCATAGGAGCCGATGAGCATGCCGCCCACGGGGCGCATCAGGAATCCGACGCCAAAGGTGGCGGTGGTCAAGAGCAATTGGCCGTAGCCCGAGGCGGCCGGGAAGAACAGCGGGCCGAGCACCAGCATCAGAAAGGTGAAAACGGTGAAATCGAAGAATTCAAGTGCGTTGCCGATGGTGGTGCCAGCGATGACGCGCCGGCGCATGGACGGCGTGTGGAGCGCGTTGGACGCGGTCGCTGCGATTGCGATAGACATGGTTTCCCCTGGTGTCTGGTGAGAGGTGCGCCGATCCGTGGTCCCGGGCCTTGGGCTCGCCTCTCGAAGGGCACTATACGGATGCCCTTGGATAAGAAAAAGAAAGAAAATTCGATTTGGTGAACACTTTTTTATATAGAGCAGCCTCCCTTTCCCCCAGTGTTTTGATCCGGTCGCCAACATGGAATGGCGATTCAGATTCGGGGCGTCACGCCACAGGCGCGTCAGTGTCGTCATGGGGCGGCCACGCCGATCGGAAGGCATGGTTTTCCCTGGTGTCTCTCGGGGGGGGGGGCGCGGTCTGTGCATCCGGGTCTCGGCCCCCCCTTCTTTGAGAGGCACTATAAGGACGCCTTGAAATAAGAAAAAGACAGGATTTGCGTTCTAATGAATACTTTTCCTTATAGGGCGGGTGACCTGGAAAGTCCTGCGCATATACCCCGGGGGCGAATCGTGCCTTGCATGAATGGTGGCCGCGCCGGTGGCGGCGTTCCTGCCGCAGGCTGCCGGTGAATTCCGCGCGAGCACATCTGTGCGCCGCTGCTATATGGTTGCCATAGAATGAAAAACCGAAGTTGCGCGCAGTGATCTGTCCTTTTGTATTCCGCAAAAGTCCGCCGGAGCCGAACGCATGAACCTACGCCAATTGCGCGCCTTCGCGTTGATCGCCGAGCACGGCAGCATCCGCGCCGCAGCGCGAGCGCTCTCCGTGACGCAGCCCGCCGCGACCCGCAGCTTGCGCGAACTCGAACAGACCGTGGGGGTCGATCTCGTGCGCCGCAGCGTCAAGGGTGTGGAGCTGACTACCTACGGCGAGGCGCTGTACAAACGGGCCATCGTCATCCTGCAGGAGACCCGCCGCGCGCGTGAGGAAATCGGTCAGATGCGCGATGGTGAAGGCGGTACGTTGAACCTGGCCGTGAGTTCGGCGGCGCTGGTCGTCGTGCCGGACGCACTGGTTGCATTCCGCGCGCGCATGCCGCGCGTGGCGGTTTCGTTCAATGAAGTGGCGCCGCCTTACAGCCATGAGCAGCTGGAGTCCGGACGCTACGATTTTCTGGTGCAAACCGAGTACGACGGCGAGATCATCGACGGTTTCGCGCATCGTCCGCTGTTCACGCTGCCGCTCGCGGTCGGCGCGCGTCTGGGGCATCCGCTGCGCAAGGCGCGCAGCCTGGCTGAGTTGCATGACGCGCCCTGGCTCGTGCCGGGTAACCCGGAAGCCCCCACAAACCTGCTGAGGCTGGCTTTCGCCGCGCACGGCCTGTCTTTGCCGCGCGACACCATTTCCTGCCATTCGGTGGCAGTGGCGTTGGCCATCATGGCAAAAAGCGATGCGCTGGGCATTTTCGTACGCCCTTTGTTCGAGCATGACCTCCTGCCGGCGAACATGCGCATGATGCCGTTGGCGCATGAGTTGCCTTCTGCCCGCATTTCGATCCTGGCAAAAAAGGAGTCGCCGCCCACGCCGGCCGCCGAGTGCTTCATCGATTGCCTGATCGCCACACGGGACTCCATGTTCGCTGCCTCCAAGGAAGGGCGGTCCAGCGCGCAAAAATCCGGTCTCATGGACTCCGCGGGACTGGCCCTGCCGTGATGCCGGCTGTCGCCCGGAATTTGGGTCAGCGCGCCGGCCTGCCGCGCTTGGGAAGGCTCGCGCCCAGCAGCGCCATGAGCTCCCGATGGTTGCGCACGCCCAGATGCTGGAAGGCCCGGTAGCGATAGGTCAGGGCAGTGGTCTCGGACACGCCCATTTCCAGGGCTGCTTCCTTGGTGGTCAGTCCGTCGAGCACATGCGTGATCAGTTGCCGTTCGCGGCCCGATAGCTTGGTCAAGAGTTGTACCTGCAGCGGCTGGTCCGCGGGCGCGCGCCGGGTCACCTGGACATGGCGCATGACTGCCGCCGCGATCAGCGACGCGTGTTGCGACATGCGCTCGAAGTCCTTGGGACCGTAGTCCGGATACGAAAAGTTCCGGTGCAGACTGACCGCCACCCGGTAGCCGTCAGGGAACACGGCCAGCAGCGACATGCGTTCGCGTATGCCGGGCTCGTCATAGCAGACGCGGCGGTAGTGGGCATCGGCGACCTCTTCGGCGAATTGATGCCCGATCCAGAGTTGGCGCGCTTTGGCGGGTTTGCGCCGGGACAGCCAGATCATGTTGGAGTCCTGCTTGTCGAAGCCCAGGCGCATGTATTCGATGGCGGTCAGCGTCGCGACTTCACCGATGGCGCTGGCGCTCGAAACGGCTTCCACACGCCCGCTGCTGCGCAGCGCAAACACCGTGCAATGACTGGCGGGCAAGGTGGTGCCCAGCGCGTCCAGCACCCCGGCGGCGAAGTTTTCGGCGCCGATTGCATTCATCAGTGCAATGCTCAGCGCCTGGCCGGGAGGAAGGGGCCGCGGCGGCAGCGGCAGCAATTTCATAGCGGGTTAGTCTGTCCTGATTAATTAGGACATATTAACCAGTCCGGCCCCGCAGAATATGACGCAAGCCAATACGGCCTTTTTTTGATGACACGTTCAGGACTTGCGCATGCCCTTGGAAAGAATCGGACCCTTCGAGTACCGGCGCTACCCGCCGTCGCTGCCCCGGCTCAACGCGGAAGGCGGTGAGGCCCGGCATCATCGCGTGCTGATTGCGGGCGGCGGTCCGGTGGGGCTGGCGGCCGCGCTGGGTCTGGCCCGACTGGGCCTGGACAGCGTGGTGATCGAGGCCGACGACTCGGTCTGCGAGGGCAGCCGGGCGGCCTGTATTTCGCGGCGCAGCCTGGAAATCCTGGACCGCCTGGGCGTGGCGCCGGCCTTCATGGAAAAAGGCCTGGCGTGGACCCGGGGCCGCAGCTTTTACGGCACCGAGGAGGTGCTGGTGTTCGACATGCCGTCGACGCCGGGCGACAAGTACCCGCCGATGATCAATCTGCAGCAGTACTACATCGAACAGTTCCTGCTGGACGCCATCGACGACATCAATGGCCGCTTCCCGGGGCGGGTGGATATCCGCTGGGCCAGCAAGGTGGTCGAATGCCGTCCCGACGCCGGGGGCGTGAGCGTGCGGGTCGAAAATCCGCTTGGCAGCTACGAGACGCGCGCCGACTGGCTGCTGGCCTGCGATGGTGGCCAGAGCTTCATACGCTCCAGCCTGGGTCTGGAACTGAAGGGTACGGGCTATCAAGGCCGCTACGCGATCGTCGATATCGAGCTCGCCAGCGACCATCCTGCGGAGCGCCGCGCCTGGTTCGACCCGCCCTGGGCGCGCGGGACCACCATCCTGATGCATCGCCAGCCGGACAACATCTGGCGGGTGGACTATCAACTGGCGGCCGGCGCGGATGCCGCGCAAGCCTTGCAGCCGGATCAGGTGCAGGCATTCGTGCAGACGCATCTGGACGCCATCGGCGAAGGACATCTGCCCTGGACGCCGGTGTGGACTTCGGTGTACCGCGCGGGCGCGATGACGCTGGATGCCTATCGGCATGGCCGCATCCTGTTCGCTGGCAACGCCGCGCATGCCATGCCGATTTTCGGCGTGCGCGGCTTGAATTCAGGTTTTGACGATGCCGACAACCTGGTCTGGAAGCTAGCGGCCGTGCTGCAAGGCAAGGGCGCGGATGCTCTGCTGGACAGCTATTGCAGCGAACGGCGGCAGGCGTTCCACGTCAATGCCGAGAACGCCATGCGCAGTACCGAGTTCATGTCGCCGCCGCATCGCGGCTTCGATCTGATGCGCGAGGCCTGCCTGTCGCTGGCGGGCCGGCATCCGGGCATCGCGCGCCTGGTCAATCCGCGGCAGACGCGAGCCATCGCCTATGCGGGATCGCCCTTGTCGACGGATGACGAGGGCGGGGGCGATTGGGCGCCAGGCGCGCCGATGGCGGATGGCGGGACGGCGGGCGGCGGGCACCTGACCGATCTGCTGACGCCTGGCAGTTTCACTTTGTTGGCGTTCGGCGGCTGGCCGGAACAGGAGGCGCTGGAAGCGCTGACGGCTTCGCCTGCGTGGCGGTTTCTGCCTTGCCGTTGTGCCGCGCCTGCGGCGCACGCGGAGTCGCCGCAGGCCGGCATGGCCTATCTGTTGCGGCCCGACGGCCATGTCTGCGGCCGGTGGCGTTCGCCATCGCTGGACACCGTGCTGTCCGCCATCGAACGCGCCTGCGGGGCGCAAGGAGCCATTCAATGATTGTCGACGCCGCGGTCCAGGACCGTATCTATGCCCGCTGCAGCAACGCCATCGCGACCGCCGGGCGCGGGCGTGAGTCCTTGTTTCTGGCGCGCCTGGCCCTGCTGTTGTTCGAGCAGGTCCAGGACGAGCAGCGTTGCCTGGACGCCATCGAGCACGCCTTGCTTGACCTGCCCAATCCTTCGCTTTCAGCCGACTGACCGGCGACGACCATTCCAAAGGAGACAGACTTGAACCGACGCCATTTCCTCGCGGCGCTGGGGGCCTCGGCCCTGGCCGCAGCCACGCCGCTGGCCCGCGCCCAGGGCAAGTATCCCGACCAACTGATCAAGTGGGTGGTGCCGTATCCCGCGGGCGGAGGCACCGACAACCTCGCGCGCACGCTGGCCGAGTCCATGCGCGCCGCGCTGGGCCAGCAGATCATCATCGACAACCGGCCGGGGGCCGCGACCAATATCGGCGCGGAGCAGGTCGCCAACGCCAAGCCCGACGGCTACACCGTCATGTCGGCGGACAACGGCGTGCTGGCCTTTAACGAGCACCTGTTCCGCAAGCTGGCCTTCAGTCCGGAAAAGGACTTCACCTATATCGGGGCCATCGGCAAGTTTCCGCTGGTGCTGGTGGTGAATCCGGCGTTTCCGGCTGCGGACTTCAAGACGTTCATGGCGCGCGTGCAGGCCGAGCCGGGCAAGGTGGACTACGCCTCGGTCGGCAACGGCTCGCCGCATCATCTGGCCATGGAGCTGTTCCAGAGCCGGACCGGCGCCCGTCTGACCCACGTGCCTTACCGCGGCGCTGCGCCCGCCATGCAGGACGTGATGGGCGGGCAGGTGCCGGTGATGTTCCTGGACCTGGCTTCGGGCGCGTCCATCATCAAGGCCGGCAAGGTGCGGCCGCTGGTCATCGGCTCGCAGGCCCGTTCGCCGCTGCTGCCGGATGTGCCGACGCTGGCCGAACTGGGCGTGCCGGACGCCGAAGTGTTCGCGTTCCAGGGCATGCTCGGCCCCAAGGGCATGCCGGCGCCAGCGGTCGCGCGCCTGAACCAGGAGCTGAATGCGGCGCTGGCCAATCCCGCCGTGGTGAAACGCTTTGCCGAGTTCGGCTTCGAGCCGCTGCCCGGAACGCCTGATGAATTCAGGACTCTGGCGCGCGCCGAATCGGCGCGCTGGGGCGAAGTCATCCGCGCCAACAAGATCTCGCTCGATTGAGGAATCGCATGGACCATACTGCCGCTCGTCCCGTGCAGGGACTGCATCACTTCGCCTGGCGCTGCCGGGATGCCGAGGAGACCCGACGCTTCTACGAAGACCTGTTGGGCTTGCCGCTGGTGCATGTCATCAAGAAGGACTCCGTGCCCAGCACCGGTGAATTCTGCCCCTATGTGCATATTTTTTTCCGCATGCGGGACGGCTCCTGCATCGCGTTTTTCGACCTGGGCGACCAGACCGCGGCGCTGCCATCGCCGAACACGCCCGGTTGGGTCAATCACATAGCCCTGCGGGTGCCGCAGCGCGACGATCTGCTTGCCATGAAGGCGCGGCTGGAGGCCCATGGCGTGGAAGTGGTCGGCGTTACGGACCACGACAGCTACATCGAATCGATCTATTTCTTCGATCCCAACGGCCTGCGGCTGGAGCTGACGGTCGAAGTGGCCGCGCCCGAAGTCGTCGAGGGCTATGTGCGGGAGGCCCGCGCGGCGCTGGACCGCTGGACCGAGGACAAGCGGGGCGCCGCGGCGGCGCCGGGGAGACTGGCATGACCAAGCCTGCCTTGCCATTGCGCGTGGCGACGCGCAGGAACGGCACGCGTGACGGCGAGCTGATGCTGGTGAGCCCGTCGGGCCTGCGATGGATATCCGCGGGGAGCTGCGCCGCTACGCTGCAAACCCTGCTGGATGATTGGGATGCGCTGGCGCCGCAGCTCGCCCGCCGCGCGCAGGAGCTCGACGCCGCCGAGTGGGCGGGAGCGGGCGCGTTCGACGCCAGCCAGTGCATGGCCCCGTTGCCACGGGCCTATCAGTGGGCGGATGCCTCCGTCTACCGCAATCATGCGCGCTTGATCTACCAGTGGCGCCGGGAGCCTATCCCGCCGCGCTACGAAGAGGAGCCGCTGGTGTACCAGGGCGGGTCGGACGTGATGATCGGGCCGCAGGACGCCATCGTGGCGATCGACGAGGCCCATCAGGTCGACCTGGAAGCCGAGGTCGCCGTGATCACCAAGGATGTGCCCATGGGCACCGATGCCGCCCGGGCCGCCGATTTGATCGCGCTGGTGGTCCTGCTCAACGACGTGTCACTGCGCGGGCTGATTCCGGGTGAGCTCTCCAAGGGCTTTGGGTTCTACCAGAGCAAGCCGGCGACCAGCTTTGCGCCCATCGCGGTGACGCCGGACGCGCTGGGCGCCGCCTGGAAGGATTGCATGCTGGACCTGCCCGTGCGCATCGAGATCAACGGCGAGCGCTTCGGCGAGCCTCACGCCAATAGCGAGATCGTCTTCAACTTCGCACAGATCATCGCGCACCTTGCCAGGACGCGCAGCCTGGCGGCAGGCAGCATCATCGGCGCGGGGACCATCAGCAATGCGGATCCGGGCGCGGGCAGCGCCTGCATTACCGAAGCGCGGGTTCGCGCGCAGCTCGACGGAGTGCCGGAAGCGCGGCTGCCGCCCTACCTGCGGCATGGCGATCGCGTGCGCATCCTGGCGCGCGGACCGGATGGCGATGCGCCGTTCGGCGCCATCGACCAATGTGTGCAAATCGCAGGAGGAGGGCGCTGACCGCGGGGATTTCAGGACAGGGTGCGCGCCGGCATGGCCGACAGATCGTGCAGGTTCAGGCCGCAGCTGCGGGCGCGCTCCGCCATCAATTCGCTATGGGCCAGGGCGCGCCGGCTTTCGTCCAGCAGCACGTCGAGCTGTTCCTGCAGGCTGGCCGCCATGGTCCAGGCGCGTTCGGAGAACCGGGCCGAGAAGCTGTCGGCACAGGCCTTGCAGATGGCTGCACCGTTCTGTTCGAGCAGCGGGGCGCCTTGCGCAAGCGTCGATTGGCAAAAAATGCAGGCGAGTGCGCGATTCATGCTGGGCGGCCGGTCCTGGGGTTGAAGGGGCGCGCAACCCGGCGGGTACCAGCGCCCTGACATCAATGGACAACGGCGCTGGCGGCCAACTCTTAAATCGACGGGCCCTTCTAGTCCACGATAAAGCCCCCCGGGCCCGACTGGCCCAGCAGTTCGCGGGCGCATTGCGCCGCCTGGCCGACGGTGGCCACGGCCAGGAATGGCACGCCGAAGGCGCGGGTCATCTTTTCGCCGCGCTTGCGGATCTTGTCCAACGCTTCGGCATTGCCCTCCACGGCGATGAATGCCCGGCAGCGGGCCTTCAGGCGCGGCATGTTGGCGGTCTGCCATTCGATCATGGCCTTGCGGTCGGCCTGACCGGCTTCCTGGCGCATGTCGGGCACGACCATGACGAAGCTCTGGGGGTTGTTTACCAGCATTTCCATTTCGCGTATCCAGCTGGCGGAATAGCCGTCGGGCGCGCCGCCATGCCTGGACGTGACGATGGGAAACTGGGACAGGTCGTGGAAGAAAAACTGTTCGTGGTTCATTCGAATTCTCCGTGAGGAAGGGCGGCGGCGTTCTTGCCGCAGCCGCAGTGGCCGTAAAGCACCAGGCTGTAGGAGTCCAGCAGGAAGCCGCTGCGCTTGGCGATCTTCCTGACCAGCTGGCCCATGGCCGGGTCGCTGGACTCAAGGATCCGTCCGCAATCGGTGCAGACCAGATGATCGTGGTGTCCTTTGTCGTTGAGCTCGTACACGGTGGTGTGAGCGTCGAGCTGAGTTCGTTTGAGCAGGCCGGCGCCTTCAAGTTGCGTGATGACGCGATAAACGGTGGCCAGTCCGATGTTGCTGCTGTCCGAGAGCAGGTTGCGGTAGATGTCGGCCGGGCTCATGTGCAGGCCGGCGTGCTGATAGAAGAGATCCAGGATCTTCATGCGCGGGAAGGTGGCCTTGATGCCGGCATGGCGCAGTCTTGAGTGGTCCATGGGAGGTTTTCCTTGCGTGGCTGATATCCAGGTGAGAATGATGTACATTTCCAACTGGATCCGCTCACCGGAAACCGTCAACCTGTAGCTCAAACCTGCCAACCATGCTTCACGTGGCCGTTGCGCCTCCCCTGCCGGACGTATTGCTGACGCCGTTCAGCGTCCAGGGACGGCGTGAATCCAAAGGCATTGCCGTACCCTCTCATGTCCATGACGAGGGCATGCTGGTGCTCGTGCACGAGGGGCTGGTACTGGTGCAGGCGGGCGCCCAGGTTTGGACGGTGATGCCGGGCAGTTTGGGCTGGATTCCGCCCGGCGTGCAGCACGGCGCGCGCTGGTTCGGCGAGGCGCGCGGGTCCTTCCTGTACGTGCGCCGCGACGCCTGCGGGCGCCTGCCGGACCGCTGCCGCTCCTGGCCCGCGTCCAGGCTGATCGAAGCCCTGATGGACCGCTTCACGTCGGTCCAGCCGAACACGACCTTGTCTCCCGCCTACCAGGAACAGTTGTTCGACGTGCTGCTGGAAGAGCTCAAGCAGCGCGAGCATGAACCCGTGCTGTTGCCCATGCCTGTCGATCCGCGTTTGCAGGATCTGGCCAATACGCTGCTGGACCGGCCAGACGACACCGCCGGCATCGATGAGTGGGCGCAGCGCCTGAGCATGTCCTCGCGCACGCTGATGCGCCGCTTCCGCCAGGAAACGGGCGTCACGCTGGGGCAATGGCGCCAGCAGGCGCGCCTGTTGCGCGCCCTGGAGCTGCTTTGCCGCGGCGGCTCGGTCACCGAGGCCGGCCTCTCGGTGGGTTACGAGAGCACCAGCGCCTTCATCGGCAGCTTCCGCGCCGCTTTCGGCGTGACGCCTACGCGCTACCTGGCCGAACGCGAGTAGTTCAGCCCCCCGGCCGTGGGCTTTACGGATTTTCACGGTTCTCCGACAGTTTTGCCGATCTTCCCGGACACCCCCTGCCTAGTATGACGCCAGGGTCGGACAGGCCTTTTCGTCCTGCCCGCCATGCTTCAGGGGTGTTTCATGAATGACTTGTTTTTATTGGCGTTGCCGCCGTCCGGGAGTGCGCCGTGAGCCAGCAACGCGTCGGCGCGCTGCTTATCCACGGCTTGGGCGGCACCGAATTCGACATGGGCGCCATGCACAAGGTGCTGGCGCGCGCCGGGGTCGAACCCCACGGCGTGACCTTGCCCGGCCATGCCGGTTGTCCGGAAGACCTGCTTGACGTGACGGTCGAGGACTGGATGGCGGTGGTCACGCAGCGCTATCGCGAACTTTGTGCGCAATACGAGGTACTGCATGTCATCGGCATGTGCCTGGGGGCGCTGCTGGCGGTGGAGCTATGCAAGCGCGAATCGCACACGCGCGGCGCGTTGGTGTCGCTGTCCGCGCCGGTGTTCCTGGATGGATGGAGCACGCCCTGGTACCGGGCCGTGCGCTACCTGGTGTATCGCCTGCCGGGCCTGCGGCGGCGGATTCGCGTGCGCGAGGAAGATCCATATGGAGTCAAGAGCGAACTGGTGCGCGCCTTCATCAAGGCGGGGTTCGCGCGCGGCGACGGTTTCCATTACCAGTGGGTGCCGCTGGCTTGCGTGCGCCAGGTGGACCGGTTGCGCGGCATGGTGCGGCGCGGGCTGGAGCGCATGCGCTGCCCGACTCTGATCATGCATGCGGAAGAGGACGAGCTGACCAGTCCGCGCTCAGCCCGCTTCCTGGAGCGGCGCATATCCCAGTCGACGGTGGTGATGCTGGAGGACAGCTATCACATGATCTGCGTGGACCAGGAGCGCGAACGCGTGATGCGCAATGTGCTGGGCTTCCTGGGCAAGGACCCCGACATCGTCCGAATGCGCAAGCGGGTTCGGGCCCCCGCGGCCGATGTCTGCTCCGGGCAGGCGATGCTGGCGCAGGCCGGCCATTCCTGCGCCGGCTGAAACCCGACTCAGGCCGCGGCGGGCTGGTTGGGGTGCAGGGGGCCTTGCGGATCGTTCTCGGCGTCCGGCCGGGGCGGCACCGGGGCTAATCCCAGCGCCAGGCGCAGGCGCTGGCAATCCGGATTGGGCGAGCCGTCCGGCATCCAGATGTCGAATTCCCGGCACGGCGTGGGGCGGTTTTCGTAGATGGCGCAATGGATGCCGGGCTGGCCGAGTTCGCCGCGCAGCGAGATGCAGCGGCCGCCGCCGGTTTCCGTGCCCTTCATGCACGCGCGCAGCGGGCTCATCTGGGTGACCAGTTCCACCGGCACATGGCCGCCGTTCTCGCCTGCCAGTTCGCCGCAATAGAACGACACCCTGAAATGCGCACAGCACGCCCCGCAGTCCAGACAGGGGTTGGCGGCCGGGTCGTCGCCTGCCAGGACGGCGGGAGAGACGAAGGAAATGAGAGAGGACTCTAGCAGGGACATGGCGCGCGGGAGGCTGAAAACCTGTCCAGGCCCCGGCTGGCTCGCAAAACGGGCTGCATGATGCAGACCCCCCGTGCAGCGCCGGGATGCGCGCGGACAGGGCCGGCGCGGGATCAGGGCTGCAAATAGTAGCGGGATATGATCGGCGGCCGCCATGCTTTTTTTGCGCATGGGCGGACTTTTATCGGGGACGTTGCTGCGGTAGCATCGGTAGCCCCGATAGCGCCCAGGAGCCTGCCTTGAACGCCAACACCGAATCCCCCGACGGTCTGATCCGTTGCGGCTGGGTGGACACGTCCGCCGAGTACATGGCCTACCACGACACTGAATGGGGCTACCCCGAAGGCGACGACCGGGCGCTGTTCGAGCAGCTTTGCCTGGAAGGATTCCAGTCGGGGTTGAGCTGGCGCACCATCCTGTCCAAGCGCGACGCCTTCCGCCGCGGCTTCGCCAACTTCGAGCCCGCCAAGGTGGCGAGCTTCGGCGAAAAAGAGGTGTTGAGGCTGCTGGACGACGCCGGCATCGTGCGCCATCGCGGCAAGATCGAAGCCGTCATCAACAATGCCGCCCGTGCGCTGGAAATGATCGAGCGCGAAGGCTCGCTGGGCGCCTACCTGTGGCGCTTCGAAGCCCCGAAGGGGGCGCCGTCGACCCGCGGCGCCTCGACCTCGGCGCAATCCGAGGCCTTGTCCAAGGCGCTGAAGAAACTGGGCTGGAAATTTGTCGGGCCCACCACCGTCTACGCCTTCATGCAGTCGGTGGGCATGGTGAATGACCACAGCCCCGATTGCCATTGCCACGCCGCCAGCGAGAAAGCCCGCAAGGCCTTCAAGCGGCCGGCGTAGCGGCCGCGGGGCAGGGGCTCAGGCGGCGGGCTTTTCGCTGGAGGAGGATGATGCGCCAGCCTGTTCCGGCAGGCTGTAGCGGCCTTCGCGATAGGCCCAACTGGGCCACAGCGCGTGGGCCAGCGCCTCGGACGCCAGTTCTGGATCCAGCGGCACGGGCGCGTATTCCTCGGGCGCCGTATAGCGGTACTGCAGAGGCGTCTTGTTGGGCGCCATCACCAGCAGATCGTCTTCCTTCAGATAGCCGTAGGTATTGTCGTACTGCATGATCGCCCGGCCCGGCGTGCTGCGGGTGAGGTCGTGGCCGATCATGGGGTGCTCGGTGTCCACGCCTATCAGCGACAGCAGGGTCGGCGCCAGGTCGATCTGGCTGATCAGGCGGTCGTCGCGGCGCGGCTCGATGCCGGCGCCCAGGATCACGGCCGGAATATGGAAGTGGCGCACGGGCACCAGGCTGGCGCCGAAGACGCGGGAATCGTGGTCCGCCGCTATCAGGAATACGGTGTTCTCCCAGTACGGCGAGGCTTTGGCGCGTTCAA
Source organism: Achromobacter sp. ACM01 (assembly GCF_014851745.1). Lineage (NCBI taxonomy): Bacteria > Pseudomonadati > Pseudomonadota > Betaproteobacteria > Burkholderiales > Alcaligenaceae > Achromobacter > Achromobacter sp. ACM01. The sequence goes on along the minus strand of NZ_JACVAF010000003.1, from coordinate 1,156,106 downwards.
AGAAGCGGCCCAGCGCCCAGTCGGCGTAGCGCACGGTGTTCTCCACGGTGGCCGGGTTGCCGTCGGTCTGGATGCGGCCTGCCGGGTACTCCCAGGGCGAATGGTTGGACACGCTGAAGGCCAGCGTGAAGGTGGGCTGGTCGCCGTCTTCGCGCAGCAGCCGGTCAAGCTGGTTGAACATGTCTTCGTCCGACGCGCCCCAGGTGCCGACGAAGGCCGGGTCCACGAAATCGGGCCGGTCCACGATCTGCTTGAAACCGTTGCCCAGGAAGAAGCCCTTCATGTTGTCGAAGTGCGATTCGCCGCCGTAGATGAAGCGCGAATGGTAGCCATGGCGTCCGAGCAGGTCGGCCAGCGAGAAGAAGCCGCGCTGCGAGCGCGGCAGCTTCAGCACCGCCTGCGCCGGAGTGGGCAGAAAGCCCGTGACCACCGCTTCCAGCCCGCGCACCGAGCGGGTGCCGGTGGCATAGGCGCGGGTGAAGGTCCAGGCTTCGCGTGCCAGGGCGTCCAGTTCCGGCGTCAGGTCGGCTCCGCCCAGGCCGGCGCAATACTGCGCGCCCAGGCTTTCTTCCAGGATGATCACCAGGTTCAGCGGCCGCGCCGTTTTGCGGGTGGCCACCTGGCGGTGCAGGCTGGGGTAGTCGGGGTTGGCGGGCGGGTTGGGCAGGCCGGCCTGGGCCAGCACCCTCGCGTGCATCTTGTCGTCGTCCATGCCGCCGTACACGGCGGAGGCGGACTTTTCGTTCTTCATGCTGTAGACGGCATAGAACACGTTATAGAGCGAGTTCAACGCCAGCGTGTTGAGCATGCCGTCCGAGCTATAGGCGACCGAGGACGGGTTGATCGGGCGGTGGCCCAGCGTGCCGCGGATGGCCAGGATGACGATGGCCAGGATCGCCAGACTGGCTAGCGGCATCTGCCACCAGCTCAGTTGCGCGTCGGGCAGGGCGTGGCCGAACAGGCCGTAGGCGCCCCAACCAATGAGGCCCACGACGGCCAGACCGCCCACCAGTGCGCCCTTGTAGCCGCGCCAGAGCATGCCGGAGACTTCGCGCGGATGCTTCAGGTATTCGACGAACAGGCGGTTGGGGCGGGAGTCGTATTCCAGGATGAAGGGCGGGGTGGCCACTTCCAGGAAGGCCAGCAGGATGAAGGCGACCAAATACCAGTAGCCGGCCAGCGTGGCGGCCAGCGGGATGTGTCCGAACAAGGGCGACAGCACGGCCGGCAGCGCCGCCAGCACGGCGATCTGGTGCGCGTCGATGCGCAGCCCGCCGAGCAGCAGGGGGAGGAGCCCCCCGGCATCGCGCACGCGCTTGGACTGCCAGGCGGCCAGCGCCAGGCGGCTGAGCGTCAGCAGCGCAAATGCCGCTACCACGAAAATCAAGGTCGAATGCCGCATCGGGCCTCCAGGTTGTTCTGCTGCCCGGTCAGAGGGGCCGGGGTCTGTCGTTCAGGCATTTGAGCGTGACCGGCGTCGAAAATTCGGTAGGCGCCGACGTCTGGGTCACATTTCGCCGTAGGAAGCCATTTCGGTTTGTAACCGACCGTCCCAGGGCTGGGCACGCGCCATGCTGCGCAAACCCCGGCTGGCACGCGCCGGGCGCCACCGCCTGGAGAGCCGGGCGAGGAAAAATCCGCACACATTATGGGGCCGGAAAGCCTGGCTGGCCCTGCGGGCCGCGATACCCTTAAAGGTAACGAGGGCCGGTAGCGGTGCGCCGGCCGCAATGCCAAGGATAATAACCATGACGCGCTCAGGAAAAATAGCGATCGGGATTGTAGGGGGAGCGGCGCTCCTCGTGGCGATTTTGGTGGCGGTGATCGCCACCTTCGACTGGAACCGCGCCAAGCCCTTCATCAACGAACGGGCCAGCGCCGCGATCGGACGCCCCTTTGCCATCAACGGCGATCTCAGCGTCAAATGGACTCGCGAGCCCGATGAAGGCAGCTGGCGGGCCTGGGTGCCATGGCCGCATGTGATTGCCAACGATATCTCGGTGGCCAATGTGCCCTGGGCCAAGGCCCCCCAGTTCGCAACCCTCAAGCGCGGCGAGTTCAGCCTGGCGCTCCTGCCGCTGTTGCGCCAGCGCGTGGTCATCCGCCGCATCCAGCTGACCGAACCCGCCGCCGATTTGCAGCGCCTGGCTGACGGCCGCGCCAACTGGGAATTTACGTTGCCAGAAACCGGCGAGCCTTCGCCCTGGGTGCTGGACATCAACGAGATCGGCTTTGACAAGGGCCGCGCGGCGCTGGTGGACGAAGTCCTCAAGGCGGACCTGACCGTGATGGTGGATCCGCTGGGCAAGCCAGTGCCGTTCGCGGACGTAGCCGGGGCGGCCTTCGCGGCACCGGAGGGTGGCGCCGCGACGTCGCCGCGCGACTACGTATTCGGCTGGAAGCTGGACGGCAAGTTCAAGGGCCTGGCCACCAAGGGCGAAGGCAAGGTTGGCGGCATGCTTGCCCTGCAGGACGCCAGCCAGCCTTTTCCTGTGCAGGCGGACGTGACCATCGGCGGTACCCGGGCGTCAGTCGCGGGGACCTTGACCGATCCGGTCAATCTTGGCTCGCTGGATCTGCGTTTGAAGCTGTCGGGCGCGTCCATGGCGCAGCTGTACCCGCTGACGGGTGTCACCCTGCCGGACACGCCGCCGTATTCCACTGACGGCCATCTGGTGGCCAAGCTGCGCAATCCCGGCGGGGCGGTGTTCGACTACAAGGATTTCAACGGCAAGGTAGGCAACAGCGATCTGCATGGCGACATCAGCTTCGCACTGGGTATGCCCCGGCCCAAGCTGACCGGCAAGCTTTCCTCCAAACAATTGCGCATGGAGGACCTGGGGCCGCTGATCGGCGTGCCGTCGGGCAAGGTGGCGGGCGCCGCAACGGACAAGGCCAAGGACGCGCCGGCCAAGCCCAAGGGCGGCAAGGTGCTGCCCACGCAGGCATTCCGCACGGACCGCTGGCGTGACATGGATGCGGACGTTGCGCTGGACGCCGGCCGCATCGTGCACGACAGCAAGCTGCCGCTGTCGGACCTGTCCGTGCACCTGGTGCTGCAGGACGGCAAGCTGACGCTCGACCCCCTGCGCTTCGGCATGGCCGGCGGCAACATCAATTCCACCATACGGCTGGACGGCTCCGGCTCGACCCTGACCGGGCGCGTGGACATCAGCGCGCGCCGCCTGCGGCTCAAGCAGCTGTTTCCCGCCACAGCCGCCATGCAGAAAACGCTGGGCGAGCTGAATGGCGACATGGCGGTGAGCGGCGCGGGGAATTCGGTGGCCGCCTTGCTGGGCACGGCGACGGGCGATGTGAAAATGCTGGTCAACGATGGCGTCATCAGCCGCAGCCTGATGGAGATCGCGGGGCTCAACGTGGGCAACTACGTCGTCTCCAAGCTGTTCGGCGACGACGAGGTGAAGATCAATTGCGGCGCGGCCGATCTGGAAATGAAGAACGGCGTCATGACGCCGCGCGTGTTCGTGTTCGACACCGAGAACGCGCTGATCAGCATTACCGGCACGGCTGATTTCAAGAACGAGAAGATGGACCTGGACATCACCCCGGACAGCAAGGGCTTCCGCATCTTCTCGCTGCGCTCTCCCTTGTATGTGCGGGGTACGTTCGGATCGCCGGACGTGGGCGTGCATGTGTTGCCGCTGGCGGCGCGTGGCGCGGGCATGGTGGCCCTGGGCGTACTGCTGACGCCGGCCGCCGGGCTGTTGGCGCTGGTTGCGCCCAGCACCACCGACGACAATGCCTGCGGCCCCTTGCTGAAGGAGATGCGCGTGCCGCCCAAGGCCCCGCCGCCCGCTCAGCCCAAAGGCAAATAGGGCTCAGGCCGGCGAGGCCCGGCGCGCTCCGGCCTGGGCATCGTCGTCCGCGACGCAGACGGCGTTGCGGCCATGGTTCTTGGCGTAGTAGAGCGCCTGGTCGGCGCGCTGTAGTACGGCGTCGAGCGTCGCGCCATGTGCGGGGTAGGCCGCCACGCCTGCCGAAATGGTGAGGGGCGTGGCGACGGCACCCGGCTCCGTGGCAATGCGCTGGCGCAGCCGCTCGACCAGCGCGATGGCGGCTTCCAGGGGGGCGCCGGGCAGCAGCATGACGAACTCTTCGCCGCCGGCGCGCGCCACGGTGTCGCCGCTGCGCGAACCTTCGCCCATCAGCTTGGCCAGGGACTGCAGTGCGTGGTCTCCCACCGCGTGGCCGTAGCGGTCATTGATGTGCTTGAAGTGGTCAATGTCGATGACCACGGCGGCCACCGGTTGCTTCTCGGCTTGCAGCAGCGCCAGCGCCTCGTCCATTCCTCGCCGGTTCAAGAGGCCCGTCAAGGTATCCGTGGTGGTTTCACGGCGCAGGTCGCGGATCTTGTGATGGATCGAGGACAGGCCCGCCAGCAGCGCGCGCTTGAGTTGCGCGGCTTCAAAGTACCAGGAGCGCACGTCGCGGATGCGATCCGCCGAATCCGCGTTCTGCATGTGCTTGGCGATGCCGGCCAGTTCGCCTAGCGGCCGGGCGATCCAGCGCGACAGCAGCCAGATGGAAGCCACGGAAAGCAGCAGCAGGGGCAGGGTATGGAGAGCCGTGGTCAGAAGCAGATCGCCCAGGGGCTGCAACGTGGCGTCGACGTGGCGTTGCGCGATGATGCTCCAGCCCATGCCGGGCACTGGCGCATAGCCCGTCAGCAAGGCGTGGCCGTCGTCGTCGGTGAAGCGCATTTCACCGGTTTCGCCTCGCAAGGCGGGGGCGAACGCGTCGGATTTGGAGACGCTTTGTCCCAACCGGCCGCGGTCGGGGTGATAGATCAGGGTGCCGTTGCGATCGATGACGTAAAGAGAGGAGTCGCCGCGGTAGAAGTGCTGGCTCAGCAGGTGATCCAGCATGTTGTGCTCATGCAGGTAAAGCGTGCCGCCGAGAAACCCCAGATAGCGGTGGTCGGCCGAGAAAATAGGGTGGGTGTACAGGATCAGCCAGCGGTTCTTGAGGTCCAGGAACGGAGGGCTGACCGTGGGGAGCAAGGTTGCCTGCGCGCGCCTGACGGCCTCGCTGTTCAGCTGCTGGCCCAGCAACGCGCGGTCCGATGTCGATGCCGCCAGTACCCTGCCTTGCGGCGACACGACAAACGTGGAGTTGAATTGGCCGAGTTGCCGTTCCTGCCGCTGCGTCTCGGCCACCATGTGTTCGGGGTGCACTTCCATGTCGGCCAGCATTTCCGCGCTATACGACAGATAGTTTCTGAGGTCGGTCAGGAACACGTCGGTCACGGAAGCCAGCTTGGACGCGTAGGCCTGATTGAGTTCCAGCGCGGTGCGCAGCAGAAGGTCGCGCTGCACCAGGTAGCTGGCATGCAGGCTGCCCATCAGCGCGAGCACAACCGACAGCAAGCTGATCCACAGGATGAGATGCCGCAGATTGATCCGGAACATGACGTTATCCGTTGGGTATGCTTTCGGTCAGCGCGTCCCAGGCTCTCATTGCCTGTCTGGCCACGGCTTGCAAGGTCTTGCGGCTGGCGCCGTCGCGCGCCTGGATCGACATGCCGTGCAGCACGGTGGTGTAGAAGGCGGCCAGGCTCTTGAGGTCGGCGCCGGCCGGCAGTTCGCCATGCGAGGCGCCGGCATTGAGGCGGGCCAGGATGCGGCTTTGCATGTCGCGGCGGTTGTCGCCCAGGAAGTCGCCCACGCCGGCCGGATTTACGCAGCCTGCCGGCGCGCTCAGCACGATCATGCAGCCCGAGGGCGTGCCGGGAGCGGTGAAGCGTTCGGCGGACGCCAGCAGCATGGACTGGATGGCTTCGCGCGCCGTGGGCGCTTCTTGCAGCGCACGCCGGGCCGAGCCACCCTCGGTCTCGCGGTAGAGCTCCACCGCTTCGCGGAATAGTCCTTCCTTTGAGCCGAATGCGCCATAGAGGCTGGGCGAATTGATGCCCATCGCCGCCGTGAGGTCGGTCAGCGATGCTCCGTCATATCCCTTCGACCAGAAGACGTCCATGGCCTTGCGCAAGGCCTGGGCACGGTCGAAGTTCCTGGGGCGCCCACGTTCTGCCATAGGCGTGATTTTACCCGGCAGGGATTTTTGTGGTGATTGATAAAAAAATAGTTGACGGGCGGTGGAGGGCTCGGCGAATATATTTGTACTGATCACTACAAATATGGGTATCGCAATGCCGAATCTGACTGGAAAAATTGTCTTCGTCACCGGCGGCAGCCGGGGTATCGGGGCCGCCATCGTGCGCCGCCTTGCAGCCGATGGCGCCGACGTGGCGTTCACTTACGTGAGCGCCTCCTCGGCCGCCGGTGCGCAGGCGCTGGCGCGTGAACTGTCGGTGGACGGGCGCCGCGCGCTCGCCATCCAGGCAGATGCGGCAGACGCGTCCGCAGTCCGCGGCGCGGTCGACCGGGCCATCGCCGAGCTGGGCCCCATCGACGTGCTGGTCAACAACGCCGGCATCTTCCTGACCGGCGCGATCGGCGAGACCAGCCTCGACGACTACGAACGCACCATGGACATCAACGTGCGCGCGCCCTTCGTCGCCATCCAGGCGGCACAGGCGTCCATGCCGGACGGCGGACGCATCATCAACATCGGCAGCTGCCTGGCAGGCCGCGCGGGCCGCGCCGGTGTCGCGCTGTATGCCGCCAGCAAGTCCGCGCTGGTCGGCCTGACCCAGGGCCTGGCGCGCGACCTGGGCGCACGTGGCATCACCGCCAACGTAGTGCACCCCGGCCCGATCGACACCGACATGAATCCCGCCGACGGCGCGCATGCGGCGGATCTGGTGGCGGTGCTGTCCTTGCCGCACTACGGCGAAGCGCGTGACATCGCCGGCATGGTGGCGTTCCTGGCCGGGCCGGAAGGGCGCTACGTCACGGGCGCGAGCCTGGCGGTGGACGGCGGATTTGCGGCTTGAGGCCGGTCTGGAAAAAGTTTTTTCCACCTGACTTGCACAAACCAAAAAAGCTGCATATAATCTTGCTTCTTCGCACTACACACATAACGAAACGCAGCGGCAGCGGACTAAACAACGCGCAGCAAAGCGGACGAGACTGAGTGAAGTTGCAGGGCTGTTAGCTCAGTTGGTAGAGCAGCGGACTCTTAATCCGTAGGTCGAGTGTTCGAGCCACTCACAGCCCACCAGAATTCTCTAGTAGTATCAAGCACTTAGCCCACCGAAAGCGGTGGGCTTTTTGCTTTCTGGGAATTTTGACCGCACTTTGACCGCACTACGGTCTTTGAGCGGACCGTGACGGTGGCTGGCGGTCGCTGTTGCAAAAAAGATCGGGCTTAGTTTGCTGGGCGTTTTCTGCAAGCTGGCATCCAGAGAGCAATTATGCCCTGCGTTGGCGCTTATACATCACCTCTTAACATCGTGAGATAAGCACCATGGCCAACATCCAAAAGCGTGGCGAAAGCCAGTACCAAGCAGACATCCGCCGCAAAGGCTATCCCCGGCAGATCGAGACGTTCGAGACCAAAGGCGAAGCCAGGGAGTGGGCGCGCGACCAAGAAAGCAAGATGGATAAGGGTGTGTTTCGCGACCGGCGGGTTGTGGCGGACTTGACGCTGGGCGACGCGCTCGATCGGTACATGGATGAAGTCGTACCGACCAAAGCTCCCGGCGGCCAGCGCAATGAGCGTAACCGCATCCGGTTGTTAAAGAAGCACCCGCTGGCGGGCCGCTTGCTCACCCAGCTTCACGCCTCGGACTTCGCCATGTACCGTAACGAGCGCATGGGACAGGTGGGCAGTGCCAACACCGTCCGATTGGAGCTTGCGCTGCTTTCGCATCTCTACACCATCGGCAAGAAGGAGTGGGGCTGGCCGCTCGATCACGCTTTGAAGGACGTGAAGCGCCCTTCGCCGCCAGAGGGGCGAGAACGGCGGTTGGTCGGTGACGAAGAGGCGCGGTTGCTCGAAAGCGCTGTCAGCGCGAAGGACGTGCAAGAGCCAATCTGGCTGCTGGCGTCGATTCGCCTAGCCTTGGCCACCGGTATGCGCGCCTGCGAGTTGCTGAGCGTGGCATGGGACCAAGTCGACTTGGTGAACGGGGTGGTAAAGCTGACCAAGGCACGCAACGGAAGCAAGCGTGCAGTCGGTCTTAACTTCGAAGCCGTACGCGTGCTCCGCGGGCTACCCAGGAAAGGCGATCGAGTCATCCCTGGCTACTACGAGACTGGCAAGCTGGACGCAGACTTTAAGGCTGCACGGGAAAGTGCTGGGATTGTCGATCTGGTCTTTCATGATCTGCGTCACGAGGCGGCCAGTCGTTTTGCTCCTTACATGATGCCCCAGGAGCTGGCGAAGATCATGGGATGGAAGACCTTGCAGATGGCGATGCGCTACTACAACCCATCTGCTCAAGAGCTCGCGTCCAAGATGAGGCAAGTGGAGGCAGCGCGCTCTGGGCTCCCAGCGCCAACACAGCTGGCGGCCAGCAACGCGGCGGAGCCGCGGCAGCCTGAGGTCACGTCGGAGCTCCATGGCGCGTACTTCAGTCTTGCCGATTCCCTGCCGGATAACGTGATCCATGTCGAGTTCTCTCGGACTCCCGCGGCTGTTGGTAGCGCTGCCCGCAGCGCATAAGGCAATCATCGCGAGCCAGGGTGGGACGAGGAACTACCCAGACGTCTTGGCTCGCGACCAATACCCACTTCCGCAGCGGTAAGGACACATAGCTAGCAGTACGTATTACCGAGGACACATCGAAGATTTCGCTGTGGCAATCCATTTGGATGTGCCATGTCAGCATCTTTGCGTGCTCGTATTGAATCGTCCGCACCACGTCGGCCGTGGTGCGGGCAAGAGAAGTATCTTTCGCGTGTTCGACCGCTCAAGACTGCGCTCGACCTCCCATACCTCCAATTGAATCAGCCATCACAGGCCTTCTGGCTGCAACTGGATATTGATCGGCCAGCAGCTTCGCACGCCTGGCAGGATTGCGATCTACCGCCGCCAACTTATGTTGTCGTAAACCCAATGAATGGGCATGCCCAGTACGGCTACGCGCTGGCCGAACCGGTCTGCGTAACGGAAGCTGCGCGGCCCAAACCGCTGGCGTACCTCGCCGCGATTGAGTATGCCTACAACCGTGTGCTGAGGGCCGATGTGGCGTTTCGAGGCCCTCTTGCGAAGAATCCTTTACACCCGGCTTGGCGCCTGTGGGAGCCCGCGAACGACCCTGTTTACGAGCTGAGCGATCTGGCCGAGCATGTCGAATTGCCAAGCCTCGCGCTGATGCAGGCAGGGCAGTTGAACATGCAATATGCTAGCTTGGGTCGAAACTGCGCACTTTTTGAGCAATTGCGGCGCGTAGCTTACGCCACGGTCAGGTCATACTGGGGGCCAGATGGTCGGGACGCTTTCCTGGCCCACTTGCTGATTCAGGCGGCCTCACTGAACGTCCGTTTTCCGACTCCGCTGGGTACTGGCGAGGTTAAAGGCATCGCGGGGAGCATCGCACGGTGGGTATGGAAGAGGTTTACCCCCGGCGCCTTCCGCGATAGGCAGGCCGCTCGTGGCCGCGCCTCGGGCGTCGCACGCCGAAGCGCTACGCAGGAGAAGCGAGTTCAGGCGATAGCCGCTGCAAGTCGAGGTCTTTCGACCCGCACGATCGCCGAATTGGTCGGAATGAATCAGTCCTCCATCGTACGGTGGTTGCGGGCGGAAGGAAGGGGGTGATGCACGAACCATATCAGGTGACAGCGGCAAAGGCGGGCATAAGCACCACATCAAAAGTCCAGCTCTTGCCGCTCCGCCAGAGTCAAATCTCGTACGCGTTTAGTGGCTTCTTTGGTCTGCAAGGTAGCCAGCGATGGATCTGATTCGGTCAGCAAGTCTTTGAGCGTCGCGCCAGGCACAATCGCGTCCAAATATCGAAGCACCTGACCAATGGCAACGCCACCGTCTCCCCTTTCGATACGGTATGCCGTGTTTCGGGAAAGACCTGCACGGAGAGCGGCATCGATCTGTTTGATCCGCCGAGCGTGTCGCAGGCGCGCGAGTTGGCGTCCCTGGAGTCGCAATTGTTCGCTGATCTCAGCCGTCAGTGTGCTGTTTTGCCGCACCTTCATGATCGTAAAATCAATCCTTATGGAAATTGAGAGCGATTAAACGAGCATTTTCGATGCTTTGCAACTGTTGGAGTCGGGGGCTGGCCGCAAGCGACTACGCGTGACTTCTGCGCCTCATCGAGATGTCTTGTCACGAGAGCGCAGCTCCCGAAGCTCCATGCGCATTCGGCTGGCGGACGTGAGTAGGTTGATCACTGACGTCCAGTACGCTGCGCCTAAGTCTCCGTCCTCGTGAGCGAGCCGCCAGAGCGTTTGAATAGCTAAGGTCAAATCGATCGGTTCGTCAAAATCCTCGGACCCTTCAATGGCACCGCCCGGCGATGTTTCGCCGCTGCCAATACCCCGGTGGCCCGGTTTGAATCCCACGGGGGCGGCAGATGGTGCCCTTTGGCCCGTCACGACCTTTAGGCCGGACTGAGCAATCGCCGGTTTAAGTGCAAGCAAATGGTGCAGCTCAAACGCTGACAGGCCGTAGATTGGGCTAAACAGCCGATAGACGACCTCGTTGTTGTGAACGGCGAGGTACTGGAAAACTGGGCAGCTTGCTTCCAACACGTCGTCGTCTTCGCTGTCATCAGGTTCGAGCAGTCCCAGGGCTTTTGTGCATTCGGTCAGCAGGTCTCGCATCAACGGCCGTGCTGCTGGGGGCAGTCCAGTTAGTCGCAGAAGCTCTTCAATCGAAAGGCGATGTGGTCTGCCTTCTCCTTGCTCGATGCCAAGTTCTATTGCGGCATGAAGAATGCGTTTAGCGGGGGAGCCCAGACGATGCGTGTCCAGGGCATTAGGGTGAAAGTGGATCATCAGGGTTCTCCAGGAAAGTTGTCTCCAGGCTACCAATCCCAAGTTGGAACGTGAACGGTATTGCTCTAGGCGAAGAAAGCTCGCTAGCGGCAATGGCTTGTCGTGATTCATATCTACCTATACGTCTCTGGGCATGTGCCCATCGATGAGGTAATGATCATGAGCAAGGAAGCAGTACCCAAAGGGCAGCATCTGAAGCAGGCGCTACGCGTAGCAATGCGTGAACGATCGGACAGCCTGTCCAACGTTGCCGCTCAGGTGGGGATCAGTCAGAGCTACCTATCCCAGTTGATGAATGGTGACAAGCCGATCGCACAGGTTAGCGATATGCATTTGAGGAGCTTGGCAGCCTATCTTCGAGTGCCCCCTGTTGCCGGTTTTGTGCTTGCGGGTAGGCTCGCAGCTGCTGATTTTTTGGAGCAGGCTCCGCCGTTAGAGGAGCGGCTGGATCAAGCGCTGGTATCAGTCTGCGCGTCTCCATCAGCGGCGGAAGCACAGGTGCAGCTGGAGGAACTGAGGGCTTTATCGGTGCGGGCGAAGGTACTGGTCGTTCTTCTGCATCGAAGGGCGCAGCAAGTGGATCTTTTGGGCTCATCCAATGCGTGGTGGACGTCGAGAAGGTATGTGATTCAGGAATAAGTAGTGAACCACTCGGCCCTCTTCTCAAGATATGAGTAGAGGGCTGCTTTCCGTCGCAGCTGTGGCGTTAAGCACTAGTTAGCGAGTGTTTGCGAGGTGCCTAGCACGGCACACCGCGTCGCGTAACGCTGGCCTCGCTTGCCTACCTACGGAAGTGTGTGTGACAGAGGGGAAGCATGGCGTCGCGACGCACGGGAGCAAGCACGTTCATGTGCTTCGCCATGCGTTTGCGACAGACCTCGATTTGCTGGCTCTCACCGAGAGAGGAGCCTTCACGCAGATCATTTCGATCTCGGGTAAAGCCAGCCGGGCCCTTTGCCCAATGGGCGCGAGCAAGAGGGTGCGTAAGACCGGCTGGCCTTGGAAATCCTTGCTGACTCAATTGAATACAAGCTATCCAGTGGATTGCAGTGATGCGATCAGGACCTTAAAGCGAATCGCAATCGCCTTATCGGAACTCTTTGGCCTCGTGCTGCGGATGCAGCGTACTGCGCGCCGCCTACACACCTACCAGTCGGGCTGTGTCGCATTCCTTGTTTCCAAGTCTGCGAGGTGCCGACACGCGCGAACGTTCATTTCCACGAACGCATCCCAGCTGTAAATTCGCACGAAATGCTGTTCGTAGAACTGATCGACGCGGCATATCGACGGACGGCTCTCGTAAATTAGACAAACCTTTGCAGTGTCGTCATAGTACCGACACGCGCCATCGCCGCGATCCATGTGTCGTGTTTCATTGGCCAGATGGACTTGCCTGCAACACGCTCCGCATTGGGTGCATGGAAAGGAGCTGCGCAGCGCGCCAGCGGTGGAGGCTGGCACCGCTGCTTCCCGCGTGGTCGCTTCAGCCCGCGTAGGCACTAATTTCCTCGATCCGCTTCTGCGTGGAAAGGATCAGTTTGCCGTCCTCGTCGAGGATGGGTGTATCGATCATGGCTTTGAGCAGCTGCGCAAACTTTACTGTACGCAGGACGCCCTCTTGCGCCACCTCAGGGTAATCGGCATAGTCATCGCCATGTTCGGAGATGATATTGGAGAGATTACCCACTGAACGCCGCAATCTGCCGCTGAGTTCAGAGAAGACCTTGTTGGCGAGCTTGGTCACAGTCTGGACGGATCCCAACGTGGTGCATACGACGTTTCCCTCCTTCTTGAAGGTTTGAGCCTGCTCCAAGTTGCTGCGAGCATTGTTCAGCGCCTCTTCCCCTTTACTACCGACGATGTACCCAAAGATCGCCAGCGCGGGTCCTGCCACCATCCCGCCCAAGACCATGGTGCCGAGCGCCATACCGCCGCCACCTGCTGCCAGCGAACCCCCGCCCAACCACGCCAAGGTCGCATTGGTGGCCGCCGCCCCGCTCAATGTCGAGATCGCCGTGCCGGTGCTCGCTGTCGCAAGCAACATGGTGCCGTTGTATGCGCCGAATGCCAGGGCAGCACCGCCACCCAGACCACTCCCCAAGCCGAGACCGGAGCTTTTTAGCAACGCGTAGTCGTCGCGCAGCCCTTGTAGCGTTGATGCCGAGAAGTCGCCAAGCTGGAGCTTGTCTAATTCCGGCGAGTGGACGGCGTCCACATTCTTCAGCTTGCCGAACGTCTCGATGAATTCGGCGATAACGCCGTTGAATGCCCGCAGCTTGCGCGCGCCATAGTCCTCGAGAGTGCCGTGCGCGGATGCGCGCATGGATTCGACCCGCTTCTGGGTCGTCTCAACGATGGACTTTGCGTCGTCGTTGATATCGTTTGCGCTGCTGTGGTCCATGGCGCCGGTTGCGCCCTTGTAGGCGCCGTAAAGTGCGGAACCAATACCGATAGCGCCAAGGATGATGGGGACAGCCATTATTCCTGCTCCTTATTCCAGAATAATTGCGATGGTCTTCTGGGCCTCGATGTGGGTGCTCTGCGCCCGCGCCAGTAGATCTTCGACGATGTAGTCTTCGAGTTGGTGGTGATGCTTGAATTCGGATAGCACCTGCCATTGCACGCTCGAGATGCTGCCGCTGGCCAGCGACAGCAAGAACAACTCGAACAGCATCAGCTTGGGCAACGACGGCGTCGCGGCTTTGTGGTCCTTGAGAATTTCTCGCAGGATGTCTGTCGCCACTGTTACGCGCACAGCGGAATCTCCCCCTGCCGTCAGCGGCTTGGCTTCAAGACGCCGGATGAGTTCTTCGGATACGCTGGTTTGATGAAGTCCAAGCCACGCGGCGGCGGTCTTGTCGGCGACGGGCTTCAGCATGCCAACGGTCTTAAAATTCGCATCTCCGATCAGCGCAGAAGCCAGTTCTTTCATCGCTTCGAATACTTGCTTATGCCATTGAAGCGAAATCGCGTCCGCCTTGAAATCCGCGGTAGTGGCTTCTTCTCTGGGCTTCCCATTCCAGAGCATGGGTCTGTCACACAGGCTGACCAGTTCGGCCAGACGAAGAAAAACGCGCTTGTCATTGTCGGAAAGCTGCTTGAGCAGCATGGAGAGCCTCCGTTTTGGGATGTGCCATAGTTGGTCGGTGTGTGGTGCTCACAGACGCAGCGGTTCGTCGCTGGCCATGAAGAAATCGAATTCGGCTTTAGATTGGAATTGCAGCTGCTTCCCGAGTAGAGTCGCGAATCGATCAATCTCGGAGACGAAATCATCGATTCCGTTGCCTCGCAGACCATCAACTACAAGGAACATCTGCCGTGTTTCCTGTTGCAGCAAAGGAATTTCGCGGGTGATGAACGCGTCCAGCGCGGCTTGTTCGGCGGCCAGTTGCAGGCGCGCTGCCGCCTCGAGCTCTTGCACACGCGCTAGCCGCTCGCGCGATAGGCTGGCGCTCTTCGCAGCATCAAGCGCGGCATGGTAGAACACAGAGGACAAGGTATAGCCGACCATGCCCCCAATCGCAGCGCCGACGAACGGGATGGGTACTACGACTTGCCCGAGGGCAGCCATCATTCCCGACGACAACATGCCGGCCCCCTTCTCCCCGATCTCGGAAAGCAACTCGGTCTCGTTGATCTCGCCAGTGGCGTAGCGCTTGATCGAGGTACCGAGGGATATGCAGACATTCAAGGCTAGGGTGGGAGCGCTGGTGTTCGCTAGAATCCGTATGTGCTGCGACGTGGATTGCTGCATCATTGCTTTCGTCACCGCGCCAATCGCAGCTGTGCCATAGCCGACTGCGCCCGCCGCCAAGGTATCCATCGTCAACTCTTCCGCGGCCTCCTTCATTGACATGCGATCCTGTGCAATGGCGAAGGCATTCTTCAGCAGCGAAACGCTGGCGCCGACAATCGCCCCATATTTCGCGCCTTGCATTCCTGCTCGGTGTGCGGTTCGCGCCATATCGTGCATCGTGGCGCGCTTTGGATGTTCGCGATAGAAGATGGCATCCTTGGTTGTCAATCCACTATCGCGGACGTTTTCGGCAAGCTCATCGTAATTGTCTGCTTCTCGCTGAAGCTTCGCGACCACTTCGGGCGGTCTGCCCTTCTGTTCCGCCTTCAAGGCGTTGCGACGCAAAATCTCGGCCTTCTCGCGACAGAACTGCTGAGCGTCGGCATATTGTTCCGATGGCAGTTCGATCTTCACGCCGCGATATCGAGCGAACGAGCCATTCTCCCGCGCGATGTCCGAGAACAACGTATTGCGGTCGCTGACGAACTTCATCTGGGTCTGTGTGCCGTCGATGATCTTGCCGTCTATAACCTGGACGCGGTCCACGACGTTGTGATTTCGGCCATATTGCGCAAGGTCGTCCGAACGGGCGGTTCGTTGTTTCGATCCGGCGATGATGGCTTCTGCATTGTCGCGGCTAGTCGTGGCCACTTCGGCCGAATATCCAGCCTGCTGCTTGATGTTCTTTACGGCCTCGACTGGATTGGCATTGACTTTGTGCTTGGAAATTCCGTCCAGGCCTTTCGCGAACACCTGGCCCGTATCATTGTCGACGCCGCGGTAACCCTTGATGTACTCGGCTCCGGCGCTGCCGTAGCGGCCAACCGTTTCCCTTGCTGACATGGACACGCCGGCGCGGATAGCGTCACCCGAAATTGCCTCTTGCTCGGCTGGGCCTCGCTTCGCGTCGTCGCCAGGCTCCAGTGCGACGGCCTGTTTACTTTCCTTCATTGGGCAGCACCTCAAGAATTAGGTTTATGCGCAGGACTTCATCTGGGCAAGAAAATGACCCTTAACCTGTTCGAACTCTTCTTTTGTTAGGACACCGCTTTGATAAAGCGCGAAGACGTTCTTCAAGTCTTCTAGGCAGGTCCGCGTCGTTTGAGGGCCAGTCGCGATGACATTCGCATCGGCCTCCGCAGTGGCGGGCTGAGCGCATTTTTCTTTCCGGGAGCCCATATGGGCGCGGATGGCAGCGCTGCCACGGTCGATGGTGTTGGCAGCGGAACGGATGCCGCACGCGAAGAGGATGAACAGGATGACGGCAAGCGTGAGCAGAATAGGCATTCTTGGGAACCGTGGATTTGAAGACCTGCATGTACTTGACATGCCCCGGGGCCTTGTATGCTGTCATTCTCACAGGAGGTCACGACAAAATGTGTCGCAGAGAATTCGCTTCCGCGATTTCCTCACTTTCGTCGGTCAGTCGAACGTCCCAGACTTTCTCCCCGAAGCCTCGCAGCCAACGGTGCAATTGAATGGTTTCCACGACTGATACGGAGAACTCCACCCCTTGCTCGTCCACAATCTCCCGTTGATCTGCCGCCAGGGGGGACTCCCGCATAAGAAACGCGATCTCGGCGTCGACTCGAAAGCTGAGCCGCACTCGCTTCCCATCGCCGAAACTGAACTTGCCGTCGCCGTCGTATCGCTCTAGGTCGAAGTCCATAGGCGGCTCAAAGCCTCGGGTAGTGACGCACGCAGACTGAATGCGATGGAGAGCAAGTATTCGTTCGTTCGAATAGTTTTCATATCGGCACACCAGATAGAGCCTGACGCCCTGCTGCGCCAATCCCAAGGGCATCACACACGCGGATTTCGATTTCCCAGCGGCGTTGCAATAATCGACGTCGAGCCACAAGTTCGAATACAGCGCGTTGCTGACCGCGTCGAACACGCCTTCTTCAATTCGGGGTGGCAACGTCGGCTGCGTCGCGCTGATAACGCGCACCTTCTTAAGCCACTGGCGAGCGGGCTTGTTCGCAGCGGTCTGCCCCATCTGGCTGCGCGCCTGCTCGAAGAATCCGTCCATGGACTTCATGACGCTACCCGGGAGCAGGTGGTGGAGATGCTCGCCGACCAACAACAACACCAAGGCTTCTTGCTCTGACAGGCCGGGGAGCGAAAGTCCGCTAGAGTGCGCCTTCCAGCGATACCCATAAGGCTTTGTGCGTGTGTCGCACTCAATATCGAAATGCTCGCTCAGTGCTTCGAGTTGCCGCTGAATCGTCCGTAGATCGCGCACGATGCCGGCGTTGCTTAACTGCTCGTGCAACTCGGAGGCCGTAACACGACGATTCCTGGGGATACGGCGCAGCAGTTCCACCGCAATGAGTGTGGTCTCCAGGGTCGCTGATCGTTTTGCCATTCAACGGTTTACTTGATAGTCCGCGAATCGATTTTGGGATGTATCTACGACGCAGCCCGCGCATTACCATTGTGAGCTAGCGTTCCCTCAATTCTTTATATCGGTAGGCTTTTCGAATTCTTAAGGCGTTGCGAGCCGCCCTGGGATCGACAGCGGAATTCATCTGCAAATTCGCCACCGGAGCCGGAGTAGATTTCCTTTCGGGGGAGTTTGCTGGGATGTAAAGACCACGACCTTTGGGGGCCGCATTTGATCTATGCCCTGCATGCCTTTCTAGACGTGGTCTTATGGCCCAGAGTGTCGCCTGAATAGCGTGTCTATTTGATCTGGTTTCTGACAGCGTTCTTACGTTCAATCTCGTTGTTACGTTGCTTGATCTCTTCCTTGCTTACGCCGTGTTCGTCTTTGTCGCTGCACGCTGTTAAGCCTAACGAGGAGGAAATGGCAAAAACCACGGCTATCAAGAGTTTCAACATGGGTTTATTTGTGATCAAAAGTGTCTTTGTATCACATATTCCTCTCTTGATCGGATCAGCTGCTTGGCCGAAGCGCTTCGCCGAGGCCTGTGGCCCCACAGCACGGCCGTCGCAGATCTGCGCCGAGAATTGGATCTGAAACTGCCTGCGCTTCATGGACTACGAGGTCAGGGCAGGCGGCTAGGCTATGAGCAGGTGGACGTCAGGTCTACAGGCATTGATCGTTCATCCCGGGCAGCTAGCCGAAGGGGCGCGTCACGCCGATCTTGGAGTCCTTAGCCGGCCTCCGACGGGAGAACTGCACGAACCGCGCAATCAAATGCAGCTGAGCAACGTCTTCAAGGCGCAGGTCAAGTCCATATGGTCTAACGTCGAGTGGCAGGCCGCATTGGAAAGCCCGCTCGCCCTATAGTGGTGCGTCGCTGAACGTTATCAATTCCCCGCGTTTGAAAGGCCGGAGTAGGCTTCTCTCAGTCGCCAAATTTACTTTGGTATTGCCCTTAGATTTACTTTGGTATCGGCTAGAAGCCCCGAAAGAACTTACAGATCTAACGGGAAAGGAGGTCGTGATATCGGAACGTCCTAAGTGCGCTCAAAGCAAAGCTGCTCGCTCGCGATTTGCGATTGTTCGGCCATGGCGCACGATGGGTGATCGTCGGCGATGCAGCGGCATCAATCCGCGGAGAAAAACGATTTCAGGTGTTCTTCGTGCAGGTTGAATGCCGATTCGCTCTTGCGGTGGGCGTAATGCTTCAGCACCGTTTCCAGCTTGTCATGTAGCAGGGCTGCCACCACTGTGTAATGTCCTGGATTTCGATTCAGGAAATCAGTCGCCACGATGTGGCGCATTGCGTGCATCCGCAAGCGCGAGACCTCTGGGATGTAATTCTGAGCTACGTTGGCCATCAACTGCCCAACGTCCTTGTGCATCTTGCCGTGGAGATTGGGAAACACCCAAGGGGCTCCCGGATTCCGACGAACCAAAATCGGGCGGTATAAGTCCAGGTACTCCTCAATCCTGAGACCCAGCGCTTTGGGTAACGGCGCATCGTAGTCCTCATCTTTTGATCCATCGTTTTTAAAGTCCCCTTTCCAGAAGCGCAGGCGCCACGTGCCATCCTCAGCCTGATACAGGTTCGACGCGTACGTGGAAAACTCGTTAGGCCTCACATACTTCATGATGGTTAGCGTACGGTGCCGAAGCGGGTTGGACAGCGAAATCGCAATGAGCAGAGCATCTCGTTTATAGGTGGCTTGAAATACCGAGCCCGGTGCGCAGTTCGCGGAGGCGATGTCCAGTTGCTTGATAGCCCTTTTGAACGGCGCCAAAGGATCGTCAAGGCTCAGTAGATGGAACAGCGGCGCTTTGGGGTCTCGCGACTTTTTTCCCCTCCCGGCGTGTTGCCATGATTTGCACAGATTGTGTGTTTCATCGCAAAGCTGCTCCCACGACCGGCCAAAAGCGAACTCTTGCACCTTAGCTAGCAGTTGGGGATGCTGCCACAGGTACCCATTTCCTGGATTCGTCAAGTTGCAGATTGCGCCAGCCACATTGATTGTGGATTGTGTGACCAGAGCGCGCCTTCATGAACTGGAGGTAAGCTTCTAAATTCTCAGGGATGACCAAGTGTGCGAGGGTCTGCACCTTGTCTACCGGCAGTCCTAGTCCCGCCGAGGCAGTGTTTCCTACTGTTGGTTTGCTCAAAAACCCGAGAAATGCGCGAATGATTTGGAAGTTGCGGCTGGCGCTGGGGCTGTAGTGGCCCTCCGTGACGCAACAGAACCGGTCGCTCGCGATTTCTGGCCCCACCTGATCCTTGGAGAGTACGCGCCAACATCCGCGATGAGAGCGACGCAGACCTACTGGGTGTTCGGCAGTCTTGTATCGCAAGAGCGCGAACCACTCTGCCTCCAGCTCGGAGCTAAATTCGCTTCGTGGCAGATAAAAGGGATCTTTAGCCAGGGAGCGCATGCGTTCGATGTACTTGTCGCCAGCCGCCGCCATTGCGACGCGTACGTCCTTACGGGGATATTCCAGCTTGTTCTCTAGGAAACCACGTTCGAGCCCCAGGTGACGCTCCAGGCGGCGCAATGTTGGCATCCCTTTCTTTACGGGATTCGCTCCGTTCATCCATCGGGGAAGCGTCAATGGTGCGGCGCCGATAGCTTTCGCGATCTCTTCGGGCGTTTGCCCGCTACTGGCGACGGCCAAGCGCAGCTCTTTGTGGAACATTGAAACGCCCGACACGGGAGCCAACTGGGCTTTGCGGTGAAGGGAGTCGACTGTCTTTTTGATTGCCCGGAGCATGCTGAGCTTGTCGGCAGCCGTCTTGCGGTTGCCGCCGGAAACCAGCTGAGCGAACTCTTGCATGCGCTTGAGAAAGTCGGCGGTGAACTCGCGGCTGACCCGCTGACTCAGCTCCTTACCGCAGAACACCAAGTAGGCTTTTAGAGCGGACGTGTGATTGCGCAGAACCTGTTCGGAAAAGGATCCTCGCTCTTGGGTAAGGCGGTTCTTGTGTTGTTCGAGGAGCTCGGTATATGTGATGTCCATTTCGTCTTCGGATAAAGGCGAAACGGGAGGAGCGAAACTCGGTTTGACGCGCGAGGCGAGCTGGGATTGGTAGCTCACTGCGTACGACGAATAGTTGCCTAATTGAAAAATGCCCTGTGATCTTTGCTGTTTTTCTTCCATCGCGCCGCAGTAGTTATCTGAGAACGATGGGTACAATAACATGTTGAATTTAAACTAAGCTTTATGGAGCTAATATATTCGTAGTCAAATCGACTACTGGGTTGGAGTCGTTATTTGGCCTGATTTTCGAAGTTTTCGATCCTTCCGCTTCTAGGTGGTTAGTTGCATCTTGCTGGGTGCGTTTTGGTCGCGGCGGCCGACCGAGAATAGGTATAGCTCCAGACGGCGAGCATGCCGTCTAGGGCTGAAACGGTCCTAAAAAAATGGCCGATTGAGATCGGCCGTTGAGTAGCGATTAGCGACGAGTAGATCAAGGCAAAGTTTTTGCGCTGGATAGTTGCTACTGCACAAGGGTGCTTGTATCAAGTCATGCTGAATGCTATTGAAGGAGAGGTTTCAAGGTTTTTCGGACTTTGCTCTTCAAACCTTCCACAGTGCAACTGCGCGTTCGGCAAACTTCTTGGACCGATCTTCCACTTGCCTGAATTTGAAGTTGGGAATGCTTGCCAGATCCTGAGTCAACTGAATGTTTGATTTGGTGTACTCTACGCACTTCGCCTTGAACGGGTTGTTCGATGCGACTACGTTCAGTTCGTCAGCCAATAGAGTCATGTTGCCGATGCGATGGAGCATCTTGGCGTGTTTGGCTTTCCAACCGTCCCCCAGATAATTAGGCCAGTCTCCAAACTCCTTCTTCGTGCTGGATTTGTCGGCAGCTTTTGGAATGATGTGTTCGAGTTCTAGTTCATCTGGATCGGCGAGGTAATACTCGTTCTTGTGTCCGATGGCCTCATACTCGAACATTTCTAGCGCATATCTTGCCCTATCTATAACGGCGGGTACAAATGGGAACGATGCGAAGGAGGATTCAAATTCCTCATCGTCAGGAGTATGTTCTCTTAATATTGAGACAGCAGCCTTTTCGTAACCATCATTAGCTAAGCCCGTTAGGCTTGCAAAGATAGTTTCCAACTCATTCGAGCGTTTCTCGCAGATGTGCCTGCGCATCATGAAGGCTTCGAGACTCTTCAATAGCCGAAGATGAGCCTTCTCATCCAGATGCGTTCTGCCAAACATATCCAGTAACCATGTGAATGCTTGGAATGCCTTTATGCGCCAAAGATTGTCGATGTGACGATTCACTTTGTTAGATTGAGTCGCGCAGTAAAGTAAGCGTGAGTACAACTCGGCTGATTGTCGCAAGGTCTTTGCAAAGGTTATGAGCTTGACCTTTGGAGACGTATCAAGTGCTTGCTCTTCCTCGCCAGTAACAGCAACATCTTCAGCATCTTCCTCATCGTCCTCCTCACCTCTGATGGAGGCCGATGTGAATTCGGTCATGCGTTCAGCCTCTTTGACGCGACGGAGGTAGTAAGCCTTGAATTCAGCGACTAGCTTTGTTTTAGTCACTTTTCGGTGTAGTTTGCTCGCAAGCCATTGGCGGAAGAAGGCATCACTGTCCAGTCCGTCCAACGCTAAGATCAATTTTCGCCAATCTTCTTTCACCTTCTCCAGCGTACCTTCTGGTAATGAGGATGCGTGCCCTAGCAAGAAGTTTTTGATGATGTCCGTAGGCTTTAATCTCAGGCCGCGGTTGTTGATAGTCTCAAATAGTTTGTATGCATCTTTCGCTGCGCCTACATCTAGTCGGATGATCGACGCACTATTTAGGAGATTATGGTGGAACTCGTATACTTGATTCAGCGGAAGGGAGTTAATCCAGAAAGAAAAATTCTCATGAGCATCACGCAGAAATTTGTTTTCCACCTCTGCGAGGTCGTCTCCCAGCATTACTCGTACGTAATCCGCGTGATCTAAGTCACCTAGCTGCAACTTGGGTCGCTCTTTACGGTCAAGTCCCTTGCTCCGCAGCAGCTTGGATAGTTCCTGTTGAGAGTCAGTATCTCCCTCACGAGCAAAACGACGGGCCAATACTTGCATTAGTATAGTGATCGTTGTGACACGTTGCTGTCCATCGACTAGTTCCAACTGATTAATGCCTGGCTGGTGAGTCTCGGACAGGAAGAGCACTGTACCTAGTAGATGAGTGTCTCCAGAAGGCAACAGCCGCAAGTCATCAAATAGCTCACGCTGTTGTTTCTCACCCCACGCGTAGCGGCGCTGATACGCTGGTATTAGAAATTGCTCGTTGCTTGCCGCGAAGAACTGCTGAAGGCTTAAGGTGGTAGGTTTTATTTGCATTGAGTAGCTGGAAGAGGCTGAGCAATCTGTTCATATGAGATGGTGCGGCATTATGGCTGATTGGTAGGAACATGTTCCCTTCCACACATAGCGCAACAACGGGAGAAGCATAATGAATCGAAATTTCGTATTCCGGGTTAGCTCTTTGATCACTAGAATGACATAGGGATCTCCTGTTCCTCATTGAGTTGAAGTTCTTCCCTCAGCTGGTTCGGCATCTCATCGGTGAAATGGGGGAAGGCTGACCAGGTCCGCTTTCGGTTGGAGACGCTGACGTGTTGCAATAAGGCGTACAGACGACACACGAAACTGACCGTGTTGTCCCTACTGCGGGCCGAGCACCAGAAGATCAGGCCGACATTCATTACTCACCCGCTTCTGTCCGAGTCGTTGCGCGTCGTGGCTCGTCTTTCGCTCGTGACCGTAAGCGTGTTGCGGTGCAGGGAGTCGCTAAACAGCAACTGGTTGGCAGTGGGGCAAGAGTACCTACCCAGGTATTCTTGCCAAAGCCTCGAGGCACAGACCTTGCGGCAGCGCCTCCACGCTAGTCCCATGACCGCCGTACAGATTTCTCAACAACTCGCTCCCTAATCCGGAATTGGTTTGCAAGTGACCCACTGCCTCACTCAATTGCCGGAAGGGTGGAAATAGTCTCAACGGTTTCGACGCTTACCCGAATGACACGCATTATTAAATTGAGAATATAGGTTGGGTCGTTTTGCGCGCGGCACCAGTCATTCGGGTCGTCTTTGATGCCGCTGTCCTTGTCGGTCGAGACCTGATAGCGCTCCATGACCCATTCGATGGCACTCTTACCGTTTACCACGTAGTCATAGGCTTCCAATGGGATGCCGCGCAAGGTGATGCGGCTATTGAAAACTATGATGCTCTTGTCTTTATTTCTGCCGCCAAGCGAGCCAAAGCGCATCTTCTCGACGCGGTAATAAGCCAAGTCATTCAGATCTCCTTTGTCCTTCGCATCCACCTGTACCGGCCAGGGCTCTACAGTTTCATAGTTCAGGTGCAGATCAGCAAGTTTGCGACCGGCGTGGCTGAAGGCGCTAAAGTCTGGCGCATAGGGAATGCGGGGCAACACCTTTTTGAGGTCGGATGCGTATTTCTCGCGGTACTCTGGCGAATGCAGTATCCCGTAAACGTAGTAGAAGATGTCTTCTTTGGTAAGAGTCGAAGTGCGGTAGTGTTTTTGGAAGTTTGCCTGCGCCACATCAGTAATTCCGTCGCGCCTAATATATCCATCGATCTCGGTTACACGCTCCGCTTGCTCAAAACTTAGTCCTGCTTGAATCTGAGAATTTCCTGCCTTCTCATACCAGTAGAGAGGAAAGCACTGACCATTGGAAAGCGTTTGGACATCAAATACTAAATCACTGATCAGGCAGGAAAATTCTTTATTTCCCCCCGCGCCAGTGGCCTGAATGGCAATGTTGCCAACCTTTGGGGAGGGCCAAAGCTTTTCTTTATAATACTCGTTAAAAATTTGGTCATAATAAAGCCAAGACTGGCAGAAAGGTCTGTACGTAACTTTCGCAATTTTTCCGCCATCGAAAATGCCCGCTCGCCCCCTTGCGAGATGAGCAATAAGGCCTCGTGTCCATTTTATTTTTTTTGGGTTGGCATCGATCAATTGTGCAGCCAGCTTCTCACGCTCTTTTGATGAACCAGACTTTTCCAATTTGGCTTGGTGAGCCAACCGTTGCTCATTGTAGAAGTCAATCAAGGAGGTTATGTTCGAAGCCAACTCATCTCGACTTAGGTTGTATGCCCAGTTATCCCGATTGGTTTGAACGCCGCTCGCGCGAAGCGTGAAAATAGCGTCAGCGTCATCGTTTAGTGGGATAAAAGCGCCAAAGTTTCCACTTCTCTGGTTGATCCAATCGTGGTGTTCATTTGGCTCGAGAGCCTTGTGCGGCACCTGCTGATAACTACCAAAATTGCTGACTATTTCCAGCTTTTGCTCGCGGCTTAGGTAGTCGCCAATATCGTGGTAGTGGATTGCAGCCTTGCCCTGATGGTTTTTGCGCTTAATGAGCAGGGTGATGGCCACAGGGGTACGCGAACCTGAGCCAAAAACTTTCCCACCTTCTTGTCGGGATAGTTCCCCGCTAGTGCGCTGATTGCCACGCAGATTGAAGACATAAACATCTGAAAATTCGTCTTGTAAGGCTTTGCGGAAGCCGTCCATCGTGTTGCCATCAATCCAGCCACCATTAGTCACAAAGCAGACAATGCCCTCGTCCTCTATGCGGTCCGAGGCCCAGCGGAAAGCCCGGATATACGAATCGTAAAGGCTATTCTTGTTTGTCGCAGACGAGTAGGCGGCGTATGTGGCGGCAATGCGGTCATCCAGCTTCGAGTAACTCAGATTTCGGTTGTTGTCTCCCGTGTCGTCCTGCCCTACCGAATAAGGCGGGTTTCCCACGATGACTCGGATGTGACGCGCTTTCTGGCGATCTGCCCGTTCGTGGTTTTCCGGTAAGCCTTCATCAAGATCGCCCGTCTGAGGTTCGTTCATTTGGAAGGTGTCGGTGAGCACGATCCCCGGGAATGGCACATATTCTTGCCCAGTGACGCGATGAAATGCCTCTTCAATGTTGATGGCTGCGATGTAGTAGGCCAGCAGCACGATCTCGTTAGCGTGCAACTCATGGCGATACTTGTAGGCCAACTTTTCGGGTGGAATCAGTCCCGTTTCTATCATCCGCACTGGGAAGGTGCCTGTGCCAGTAAACGGGTCAAGGATGTGAACATTCTGGTCAGCCAGCTGGGTGTCGAAGTGTTTCTGGAGTGCGGCATCGGCGCTGTGTAAGATGAAGTCAACGATTTCCACCGGCGTGTAGACAATGCCCAGCCGCTCGACCATGCGCGGGAAGGCAGTCTTGAAGAACTTGTCATACAGTTCGACGATGATCTTCTGCCGGCCCTTAGGGTCCGTGATGCCTGAGGCCCGCTCGCGTACGCTGGCATAGAAGCCTTCCAGCGTTTCATGCTCCTTGTCCAGCGCCTGTGTGTCGAGGATGTCCATGATTTTCTGCATGGACTGCGATACGGGATTTTTGCTGGTAAAGGCATAGCCCTCGAATAGCGCATCGAATACCGGCTTAGTAATGATGTGCTGGGCCAACATTTCGATGGCGTCGTTCTGGCTGACGCTTGGGTTGAGGTTATTCCTGATCCCCCTGAGGAACTCGTCGAATGCCTTTTTTCCCTTGGAATAAGGCTTCTCCAGCAAGGCGCGGATGCGCATCTGGTGGCGGTCGGCGATTTCAGCGATGTCCTTAGCCCAGTCTTCCCAATAGCGGCGATTGCCGCACTTGGTGACTATCTTGGCAAACATGGCGTCCTGCCACTTGCCCAGTTCCTCCGGATCGAAAGCAAAGCCTTGCTGCTCCCAACCCATAGAATCGGCTTTCTCACTTCCACCACCCACGCCGATGACGTTCACGACCCCATTGCCTTTACCCATCAGGTCAATAGTGGCGAACTGCTTGTCCAGCCGATCATCGTGGGCACGCAAAGCGTTGAGCACCTGCCAAACTACGCGGTACTTCTTGTTGTCATCCAATGCTGTTTCGGGCGAAGTATCCTTGCGAATGCCAATAGGCAGAATCACATAGCCGTACTTCTTACGGCCTGTCGGATCTTTGCGCATCACACGACCGACCGACTGAACAACGTCTACCACAGAATCGCGGGGGTTCAGAAAGATGGCAGCGTCCAACGCAGGGACATCTACGCCTTCGGATAGGCAGCGGGCATTTGTGAGAATGCGGCATACCGACTCTTCCTTGCCAATGTTGTCCTTAAGCCAAGAGAGTCTTTGATTGCGCTCCACTACATTCATGGTGCCATCGACGTGTTTTGCTTCCAATGCGGGCAAGTAGTCGATCTGGTCGCCTAAGTCGTTGGAGATGCGTTCGAACTCGGCGGTCAGCAGCTTGGAGTGCTTGATCGATTGAGCGAAGGCAATAGCAGTGCGCATCGCTTGAGGATCGACACTGACATCCAGGCCATCCTCGGCTGCGACGTGCTTGCCCAAGCCGTTCCAGCAACCGACGATCTTTACCGCGTCATCCAACTTGAGTTCGTCCCCGCTGTCGGCGATACGCCGATTTAGCACCCTGCTGACGTGCAATTCATCTACGGCGATTACCAGCACCTTGTAGTCGGACAAGAGATCGCGCCGGACGGCTTCATCGAAGCGAAGCTGATGGAATATGGGACCGAAGGTTGCTACATCGTCCATCGAGAACACTTGCACATCGTTTTCTTCAGCCTTGCTCTTGCTGGCTTCGGCGTAGATGCGCGGCGTGGCCGTCATGTAAAGCCTCTTGCTCGACTTCACATAGGCATTGTCATGTACGCGCACGAATGCGGAATGATCTTCGTCAGGCGCGGTATAGCCCGCGGTGCGGTGGGCCTCGTCGCACACCACTAAGTCGAATGCCATTCCAGTTTTCTGCTGGGCCTGATGTATTACATCGATGGACTGGTAGGTAGAAAAGATCACCGTGATGGCGCTCGCGTCCCTCGTTGCGTTGAGAGAGGCGGCTAGTTTGTTTGCGTTCGTCGTGGCTGGATAAGCCAGTTCGTAGATGCGCATGTCCTCTTCATTGCGGCTGGCCTTGCTATCCGAACACACTGCGAAGCAACGCAACGGCACGCTTGCATCTGCTGTCCATGCTCGCAATGTTTGCGACAGAAGTGCGATGGAAGGGACGAGGAACAGGATATTCTGGCCCGGCTTGACCATCTGCTCGGCGATGATGAGTGAAGTGTAGGTTTTGCCGGTTCCGCAGGCCATGATGAGCTTGCCCCGGTCTTGGGTTTGAAAGCCCTGGATGACTTTGGTCAAGGCTTCGCTTTGATGGGGGCGCGGATCTTTCTTGGGCAGTTTGCGCAGTTGGTCAGGCTTGTCCAGCGATACCTGTGACCAGTCAATTGGGGAGGCGTCTAAGTCCTCTAGGGTCATCAACTCGACCGGGATGGTCTGTCTCTCCAGCGCATCCGCAGCATTCTTGGAGAGAGGCGCAGTCGCTACGATAAGGCGCTGAGTAAATCCACCTTTGCCCGAGAGAGTGAAGAAGTTACCCAGATCGCCCATTGGGATCGGGGAGTCATAAAACTTGCACTGGATCGCGCAGAAACCATCTTCGTCGCGCATCTTCGCCACCAAGTCGATGCCGTTGTCCGGCAGCTTGTAGCTGAGGGCTTCTCGTTGCGGCCAGTCTTTCCAGAGCCAGACATCTTCAAACAATGCAAGATACTGGGGGTCAAGTTTAAGGTACGCGCGTATCAGTCGTTCGAAGCGGTCGCCCAGGTCGCGGTTGAAAATGGATTCGTTCCTGTATTGCTGGAGGATGTCACGGATCATGGTTTTTTTTTCTCTGGCTGGGCATCGACCACTTCCGATTCCCGGCGTGGTGCGACCTTGTAGATAGTCGTTCTGGATACGTTGTAGCGTTCGGCAATTTGTCTGACCGGGATGGTCGCGTCAGACATTAGACGTTGGATCTCTTTGATCTGTAGAGGGGTCAGCTTTGGTCTGCGGCCACCTAATCGGCCTCGAGCGCGAGCCGCCGCAAGTCCTGCTTGGGTGCGCTCCCGGATCAGATTGCGCTCGAACTCGGCCAGCGCGGCAAAGACAGGGAAGACTAGCTTGCCCGCCGCACTACTTGTTTCGATTTTTTCCGATAGGCTTTCGAGGTCAGCGCCCTTCCTCTCTAGCTCGCCGACAATGCGCACAAGGTCTGGTAGGCTGCACCCCAGCCTGTCAAGACGCCAAACGATGAGGGTGTCGCCGGCACGCATGGCGTTCAGGCATGCAGCCAATTCTTTGCGTTCGGCACCCTTGGCGCTGATCGTGTCGGAATATAGGGAGCCAACCGCTACGCCAGCCCGACGCAGCGCGGTAAGCTGCAAGTCGAGATTCAGACCAGCAGTCGAAACTCTGGCATACCCGATGCGTCGCCCCATTTTGTTCGCTTCCGTAGCCAGACTAGAGTGTCCAGCAAACGAATGTTTGTCGGATGTTGAATAGTTGACGAGAAGTTTAACAACGGGGGGGTTGTTTGACCAGATGTAACTGCGCGTGCTAGCAGACGTGCGGACAGGCGAGGTAGCTGTGGCCGCCAATCAATACCTCCTGGTGGGCTGATCAGCACGCTTAGGTACCATCGAAATGGCCCGTTACGCAGTGATCGCCGCAGGGTTCTACCTCGCTGGGAAGTCCGCAGACATACGACCCATTAGGCTTCTTGCTTGAATAGACCACTCTCGAAGGGTACGTGCCGCTCGCGAAGCGCAATCAAAGACATGAAGTTTACAAAGGCGACGACACAGCAACAAATTGACCCCGTTAGGAATTTGCTGCTCGGCGGTTTAGACTCCGGCTTACGGCCGTCAAAGACGCCCGATGCACCAGAAATAAGTCAGGTTTCGAGACTTGTCGGGTGGGCCGTTTACACTCGAACGAGAAGGGCCATCAGTAGGGCCGAAATACATCGCAGGCCTGACATCAGGATCTCTAACCAAAATCCCGAGGCGCCGACGCGGTGAACCGAGACATCGACTCGTTCGATCGAATGTTAAGAGGCGTACAGGAGATGACCTCGTCTTGCAGCCCGTTCACCGGCTAAGCGGTGAATCCCTGGTACTGTCCGCACTTGAGGCCTGAGCGGTCCATGCGATCAACTTTGGAATCAAACCCCTCGGCTACGATGCCTCTAACGGCGGCGCAGTCCAGCCCTGACATTCGGCCTCAGAACCAAAGGACGCACGGCCTGCACATCGTAACGCTAGACACGCGGACGCCTCCACACGTCCAGCTCGTACCGCCCGGCTGTTTCGTCGCACACCACCTCTCCAGCACTCGCAACGTCTCGCACACAGGCAGCCCAGACCATGGCACACCCCACAGTATTGGCGATTGACTTGGAGGGTACCCTCATTTCGAACGCGGTAAGCCAAATTGCACGTCCTGGGCTTCTCGAGTTTCTCGAGCAGTGCAGCGAGCTTTTTCCTCGCGTCGTGATGTTCACTACAGTCGACGAGACACGATTTCGCGCAATCGCTGACTTGCTCATTCAAGAAGGTGTGGCCCCACCTTGGTTCGCCCGACTTGAATACGTGCCGTGGCGTGGCGCTACGAAAGATCTCGCTTTGATTCCCGATGCCGTAGTCACGGACTGCTTGCTTGTCGACGACGTCAAATCCTACGTACATCCGGGACAGCACGCTCAATGGGTCCGCATTGAAAGCTTTTTGCATCCGTATGAAGCGTCCGATACCGCACTCGCAATAGTGCTGCACGAACTGCGACGACGGTTAAGCATGTAGCAGCCAATCCGCAGCAGAGAAGCGGTGACCGGCATGCTTGTCACCGGCAGTACAGGTCCACTGGGGCGTTGAACTGGCCGCGCCGGGATCACAAGGGTGGGCCAGGGTGCGTCGAATTTGCCCTGCATTGCAACAGTATCGGGCGTTCCGGGCACCATCATTCAGTCCAGCCATCTACCTCAGCATCAGTTTCGTCCATCAGGCGTTTTAACTGCTTATCGTCGTTGTCAGACGAGGCTACCGCGAGGCTTTGGCGTTGGCACTCTTCGGCAAACCCCGGTCGCCGGGTGTCAGGCACCCAAATCCGTACTTGACGCAACCCCACCATAAGACGCGCATCCCTGTGCTTTTTCGCACCGGCGTTGATGATCGATGTCCCCATGAACAGCCCCTTGGTCGCTTTCCATGTAATTTTACGCTTGGCACCGTTACATGCAACGCACCTGGGATCCGCGCACAAATATTTTCAACAGCGAAGCTATAGGGGGCGTTTCACGGTCGCTTTCGGTCTCGGGTTCTTGTGAGGATCGTGGCTCATCGCGCTCGAGACTAACCTGTCGACCGTCGTTATGTAATGCCCGCGCCGAAAATGCTGTCAAACTTCGCCGCCCGAACGCCAGCCTGAGAGTGGCTGCTCAGGAATGGGCGGTCAGGGCGGTTGGTGCTGTGCAGCCCGGTAGGTCTGACCACTATGCAGCCTTGCGGTCATCGGTCAAGACCGAATCGAGAGCACCGAACCAGCTCCGGGTATGCACAATCCGGGCAATGTGGGCTCCAGCGTTGAGAATTTCAGCCTTGGTCATTTGGGCAATGTGCTCCCAAGAGTCCATCGGCAACACGTAAGTAGCGTTGTTGACCTGAGGGCATTCCAAGACGCACAGCTTCCGTTGTGTGAAGCCGAACACGACGTATCCCTCGAATCCGCCCAGGCCGACGGCCACAAAGTCCGGCTTCTTCGCCCCGACGGCCGACAGGCGAGCACGTAATACCCCTCGGTTTCCCGCAGGAGCACGTTCGACGACCTCTTCCAGGGCTGGCACCGCCGACTCCCACGGGTTGCGACCCGGGGGGAGTAGTTGCCAGTGCAGGCGCCGCAGTGGGGCATTGACCCAATGAGTCAAATCCCTGTTCAACACCTCGAAGCCGCCGAGTGTTTCGCGCATCATGTTGGCGCTGTTGGTCGCTACTACAACATTTGTTCCATCTTTGATGAACGGACCTGACACGACGTAGATCTGGCCGTCGGCGCGCGTCTTGATTTCCAACTCGATGCTGTAGGGCAAAACGGGGGTGCGGGGGTAGCGTTGGTACGGGACGTCCACCATCTTGGACTTTTCCTCGCTTTGGTGACGCCCCGCAAATTGCGTCCAAGTCCAAACGACTTGGCGGTAGGCTGTCTCCTTCGGCTGGTCGCGGTGAATGATGGAGAAACCCTCGGCGTTACGACGGCATGCCGGCCCTTTGCGGGCCGATGCAAGGATGCGTTGGCCAGGCATTAGCGGCACATCGAATCCTAGATCTTGTAGTCGTGCCTCGAGCCCGGGGTGGACGGCGAAACCGAGCATATATTGCTCGGATGCCTGAAGGTGGTGGAGGTACTTCGTGATGTTGCGTGTTTTCCGGTTAATCTGCATTGTTATATTTCCTCGTAAGTAATTGGGGCTGCAAGTCGCCCTCGCCTTGTAGGACTCTTCTCAACGGTTCCGTGGACGCCGATACTAAAAATTTTTCATCCGGGCCGTCCACGGCGGTTCGGTCGAGAGTCATAGGAGGAGGAGACCCCGTCTATGTCTGCTATTCCCGAACCCGACGAGCGCCTGTCTCAGGCCGAGGTGGAGGCTGTTCTACAGAGCCTGAGCCCGGCCGACTGGAGGCGAGCGGAAGCCATTGCGACGGTCTGCTGTGGTGGCCTGACTGGTTGGACGCCGGACGATCTGTTGCAGGAAGCGTTGTGCCGTCTGTTGAGCGAAACCCGGGTCTGGCGGCCAGGACTTCACCCTCTAGTGGTGCTCAAGACCGTCATGCGAAGCATCGGAAGCAATGTGCGAAAGCACAATGACGCCAGCCCTATCGACCAGAATGTGGTTGTGGAACCGGTCGGAGTCGATCAGGGCGAGAAGGTCGCCGCAGTGCACGGTAAGGTCACCGTCACCCCCGAGGACGAGCTGTCGGGAAAACAGCAGATGGCCGCCCTCTACGCCGCGCTTGGGGGCGATGAAGACTTGGAATTACTAGCCATGACCTGGGCTGACGGTCTTCGAGGTGCTGATGCTCGCGACGCACTGGGATGGGATGAAAGAAAGTATGACGCGGCTCGTAACCGGTTCTTGCGCCGACTGAAAGCGCCGGACCCTGACTTGAGGCCGACATGAATACGAAACCGACCAACGAGTTTGACAGCTTCATCGACGCATTCGTCGAAGAGCTAATCGCGACACCCGACGACCAAGTTCTTGATGGTCAAGACCCGGCTGGAGTGCAGGCCAAGGGGCTTGATCTGCTGCGTGCCGCCAAGAGAAGCGTCAGCAAATCGCGGCTAGCCGCGGCCAAGGCCGGATATGCTGCATTGAAATCAACGCCTGCTCCAGGGCCGCAGACTGTTTCCGCAGAGGAAGCACGGAGCTTCTTGGCACAGGCGGCCAATGACAACAGGTTTACCCTGGCTGCCCGCAATCTAGGCGAGCTACCTGACGACGAGGCCATCGCTCTGTATACGAAAATTAAAAGCCTTGTCTCCAGGGAGGAGGGTGGCAAGTGACCTCCACTGCTGGCGAACGCGCCGAAGCGTTGATTGCGGACCTTGGCATCAGCAGTCCTGACGAACTGGATGTCGAGGCAATTGCCTTCGATTCCCAAGTTGAGGTCGTGTATGAGGCAATGACAGGATGCGAGGCCTCGCTTGTGGGTTATCGCGACCGTGCTATTGCCACCATCAATCCCTCAGGGGTGCGTGGACGGGAGCGGTTTTCGGTGGCTCATGAACTCGGGCACTGGCATTTGCACCGCGGGCGTTCTTTCAAGTGTCGGGTGGACGACCCTAGTGCAAATTTGTCATCGGAGCGAGTCTTGGAAAAGGAGGCGGACAGCTTCGCTGCACACCTGCTGATGCCTAGGCCTCTTTTCAACCCAGTGATCGCGTCACTTGGGAAGCCGACGTTTCAGCAGCTGACCCGAATCGCGACCGAGTTTGAAACGAGCGTGATGGCTACCACGCTGCGCTTAGCCAACATCAATACGCTACCTGTCATCGTGGCCTGCTACGACAGCACAGGCAAACGTTGGGCGATGCCCGCTAGTGACATCCCGCGCCGCTGGGTCTTAAGAGAAAAGTTGGACGACGACTCTTTTACCTATGATCTGCTTCACGATGGCAAGGAGTGTCGAGGTTTAGGGAAGCAACCAGCCGAGGTTTGGTTTGAGAACGACGATGCCGGCGAGTACGAAGTCCAGGAACAATGCATCTTTAGCGCAGCTGGTACAGCGCTAGTCCTGCTCTACCTGGAGTCGTCGATGCTCGAGGTTGGATTCGACTGGAACGTTCGACGGAAATACAACGAGCACGGCTCATACTTCGATCGAAAGACAACAGCACGATAGCTTCAGGCATGCTGTGGCGCACGCTTACGGATCTCTTCGGCCTTGGTTGGGCGGCCGCGTCGGCGTGGGGCGGCCAGGTGGTTGGTCTGCCCTGGTTCTCGGGATGGTGCCGCTTGGCAATTTCCCCCACCGTCCCGTTGGGCATCAAGCCAGGCCCGGACGTCCGTTTGAAAGAATCGCAGCCGACTCCCCAGCTTGACGCAGGGCGGCAGCGACTCACCACGAGCACGGCGGTTGTATAGCGTCTGTACTGACAGTCCTAGGGTTGCGGCCAGTTGCTCAAGGGTCAGAAGGGGTTCCATGAGGACCTCCGGAGGCACTGGCACATGCCAGTCCAGAGTATAAGAAGGCGGGCTACCCATATCGGGCATGTAGTAGAAAAAAGGTTTGGCTGGGGGGATCCGGTAGCTCGTACAATCCGCGTCGGCGCCATCGAAATTGACCGCACTTTTAACGCACTGACCGCAGTAAAGTGCGTTAGGTCGCGGTAAGCTCCGGTAACCTAAGCTCATGATTTTTCTAGATATTGATGTTGGTCTGCCCCTGGCAAAACACCCCTAAAACGGACTCTTAATCCGTAGGTCGAGTGTTCGAGCCACTCACAGCCCACCAGAATTCCAAAGGCCGTTGACGTCATCGTCAACGGCCTTTTGTTTTTGCCGCGTCAAGCTGATGGCAGCGGCAGGCTGCGTGAATCGCCGGGCGTAGGAAAAACGCATCCGCGTCCCGATGGAAAAAGCGGGATGGCGGGGCATGGACTTTGATATGATTGCTAATCATTCTTATTTCCAAATCATTTCGCGCGCGCCATGTCCGCTCCCGATACCGCCCGCCATGCGGCCTTGTTGACTTGGTACAGCGATCATCATGGCTGGCTGGTCGGGTGGCTGCGCCGCAAGCTGGGCTCGTCCTGCGACGCCGCTGATTTCGCGCAGGACACCTTTGTGCGGTTGATCGGCCGCGACGATCTGACGGCGATCAGGACGCCGCGCGCCTACCTCACGACGACCGCCACCCGGCTGGTGATCGACGACGCACGGCGGCGCAAGCTCGAGGCGGTTTGCCTGGAAAGCTGGTCCATTCTGCATGGTGGCGAGACCTCGCCCGCTCCCGAACAGTTGCTTGAAACCGTCGAGATCCTGGCGGAACTGGCGCGCATGCTCGATGCCTTGCCCGCCAAGCCGCGCAGCGCCTTTCTGCTGCATCGGCTGGAGGGATGGAACTACGGCGAGATCGCGGCCGAATTGGGCGTCTCTTCCAGCATGGTGAAGCAGTATGTCGCGCGCGCGCTTGCCCATTGCTACTTGGTGATGGAGGCGGCGTGAAGGCAGAGGCTATCCCTTGCGTCGTGGCGGACGCGGCCCAATGGATGGCCACCTTGCGCGATGAGTGCGCGAGCGACGCCGACCGCGAAGCCTGTCTGCGGTGGCGGGCCGCGGATCCCGAGCACGAACGGGTCTATCGCCGGCTTGAGGATCTTTGGGGAAGTTTCGACCGGGCCGCGGCCTTCGATTCGCCTGCGGCAGCCCGCCGCATCCTGGAGCAGGCCGACCGCAAGCCGCGTACCGGCCGCCGCGCACTGGGAGCGGCCGCGCTGGCATTGCTGGTGTGTGGGGCCGGCCTGTGGCGCATGGCGCCGCCGGCCTGGCTGCTGGCCGATCACCGCAGCGGAGTCGGCGAGTGGCGCGTCATCGAACTGGACGACCACAGCCGCATTACCTTGAACAGCGATTCGGCGATCGACGTACGCTTCGATGCCCGGCAACGGCTGATCACCTTGCGGCAAGGAGAGATCCTCGTCGACGTGGCGCACGAGGACGCGGGACGGCCCTTCGTGGTGCAGACGCCGGACGGCACGGCGCAGGCGCTGGGCACGCGTTATGCGGTGCGGCGCGGCGACGGCCATACGGATGTGGTCGTGCAGGAATCCCGTGTGCGGGCCTGCGCTCAGGCTCCCGCGCCGGTGTGCGCCGATCTGGCGGCGGGGCAGCGCGTGCGCATGGGCGCGGGCCAAGTCGGCGAGGTTGAACCAGTAGACGCAGAACAGGCGCTAGCCTGGACACGGCACAGCCTGGTGGTGGATAACCAGCCACTGGCCGATGTACTGGCGGAGCTGAGCCGCTACCGCAAGGGGCGCCTGCAGTACGACGCGGGTTCTCTGGATGGCCTGCGCGTGTCGGGCGTATTCCCGCTGGAAGCGCCCGATCAGGCCCTGGCATCGCTGGCGGCCAGCCTCCCCATCACGGTCAACCGATACACGTCCTGGCTGGTGCTGGTGCAGCGTCTTTGAAAAAAAAATCTGCATTCCGCTGTCCCTGTCGCGGTTTGCTTCGTCATGACTCATGAGTAGCCATCAATCTGGAGAGGGTCGTCCGCTCATGAGTCATTCCAAGTTCACAGTGCGTATCTTGCGCGCGCTGTCCGCCGCGGCCGCGCTGGCCGCGGTTCATCCCGTCTGGGGGCAGTCGTCGAATGCGTCCGTTGCGGCAGTTGCCCGCACGGTCAACGTGCCGCCCGGTCCTCTGGCTCCCGCGCTGAATCGCTACGCCGAGCAGGCCGGCCTGATCCTGTCGTTCGATCCGGCGTTGACTGCCGGGCTGCAAAGCCCGGGCCTGTCAGGCACGGTGGCGCCCAGGGAGGCGTTCGTCGGCTTGTTGGCAGGCACCGGGCTGGAGGCGATTGCGCGCGGCGAGGCAGGCTATACGATCCGGCGCGCGTCCGGCGCTGCCGCCAGCACGCTGGAGCCGATCACGGTGCACGGCAGCGGCGAGCAGGCCTGGGGACCGGTCGACGGCTATGTCGCGCGTAACAGCGCGACCGCCACCAAGACCGACACGCCGCTGATCGAGACACCGCAGTCGATCAGCGTCATCACCCAGGCGCAGATGGCGGCGCAGGGCGTCAGCCGCGTGGACGAGGCCTTGCGCTATAGCGCAGGGGTGCGCACCGAACCCATCTACGACACGCGCCGCGGCACCTACTATGTGCGCGGCTTCAACGTCGCCAACAACGGTCAGTATCTGGACGGCCTGAAGCTGGCCTACTCGGGCGGCTACGGCGGCTGGGAGGTCGACCCCTACACGCTGGAACGTCTGGAAGTCCTGCGCGGCCCTTCGTCCGTGCTGTACGGGCAGACCGTGCCAGGCGGGCTGGTCAACCAGGTCAGCAAGCGTCCGCTGGATACGCGCAGCGGCGAACTGGCGGTGCAGTACGGCAGCTTCGACCGCAAGCAGCTCTCCGGCGACTTCACCGGTCCCCTGGACGATGCGGGCCAGTGGCTTTATCGCCTGACGGCGGTGGGGCGCGAGGGCGGCACGCAGACCAATCATGTCGATGACGACCGCGTCCTGCTGGCGCCGTCGCTGACCTGGAAGCCCAGCGCGGCGACCTCGATCACGCTGCTCGCGCAGTACCAGCACGATCGCACGGGCAATACGGCCAACTTCCTGCCCGCTGCGGGCACGCTCTGGCCGGTCGCCAACGGCCATATTCCGGTGGACTTTTTCACGGGTGACCCGACCTTCGACCAGACCGACCGGCGCAAGGCGCAGGTCGGCTACCTGGCCGAGCATCGGGTCAACGACCAGCTGACGCTGCGCCAGAACCTGCGCTATTCCACGCTGGACGTCGATTACCGCAGCCTGGGGGCGAACGGAGGCTGGGTGCAGACGCGTGAACCCTACACCGACCTGCGCCGCATTTCGCTGGTCAGCAAAGAGGGCTTCCACCTGTTCACGCTGGACAACCAGGCGCAGTTCAATCTTGCGCATGGGCCGGTGGCGCACACGCTGTTGCTGGGCGCGGATTATCAGGAAT
This sequence comes from Achromobacter sp. ACM01, assembly GCF_014851745.1. Classification (NCBI taxonomy): domain Bacteria; kingdom Pseudomonadati; phylum Pseudomonadota; class Betaproteobacteria; order Burkholderiales; family Alcaligenaceae; genus Achromobacter; species Achromobacter sp. ACM01. The sequence continues at coordinate 1,118,926 of NZ_JACVAF010000003.1, read as the reverse complement.
CGCGCTTTGACCGGCTCTACGGCTTGCGCACGGCCGCGGTGGATCCGATCAATGTGTGGGACCCGGTGTATGGGCGGCCGTTCCCCGGCGCGACGCCGCAGGCGTCCAACGATACCAATCAGGCGCGCCGGCAGTTCGGCCTGTATGCGCAGGACCAGATCAAGTTCTACGACAAATGGGTGCTGCAACTGGCCGGCCGCTACGATTGGGCGCGTTCCACCACGGGCGAGACGATCCTGCGCACCGGCGTGGAAACCACGACACGCAGCAACGACGAACAATTCAGCGGCAAGGTCGGGCTGGTCTACCTGGCCGACAACGGCCTGGCGCCCTACGCGTCGTACACGGAATCGTTCGAGCCGGTGGCGGGCGCGGGCTACGGCGGTACGCCATTCGAGCCCACGCGCGGCAAGCAGTATGAGATCGGCCTGAAGTATCAGCCGGCGGGCGCCCGCAGCTTCGCGCAGGTCTCGCTCTTCGACCTGCGGCAGACCAATGTGTCGACCGCGGACCTGGCCCATCCCGGCTTCAGCGTGCAGACCGGCGAAATCCGTTCGCGCGGCATCGAGCTGGAAGGCACCTGGGAAGTCACGCCGCAGTTGAACCTGCTGGCGTCCTACACCTACAACGACGTCAAGGTGACCAAGGCGGCGCGGACGGCGGTCAACCTGGGCAAGCGTCCGCCCTACATTCCCGATCACATGGCGTCGCTGTGGGCCGATTACCGCCTGTCGGCGACGGGGCCGCTGGCCGGCCTGTGGTTCGGCGCGGGCGTGCGCTACATGGGGTCGACCAATGACATTCCGGATGCGGTGCATGTGCCTGCCTACACGCTGGTGGACGCGGCGCTGCGCTACGACATGGGGAGCTACCAGTTCTCGCTGAACGCCAGCAACCTGTTCGACAAGCGCTATGTGGCGGCGTGCGACAGCGTGACAAACTGCTATTACGGTCTGGAGCGGACCATCATGGCGCGGGTGGCGTATCGCTGGTAGCGCGATTAAGTTCAGGCTTAATTCTGGGTAAACGCAGGTTGAACCACAGCGGCTGCGTTGCTCTTTATAGTGGGCCTGTACCCACCCGAGAGAGCCGCGCATGTCCAGTCCCGCCGCAGTACCCGCCTATCCCCGGGCCGTGTTGTTCGACCTGCTGACGGCCTTGCTCGATTCCTGGACCCTATGGAACCGCGCCGCCGGCTCCGAGGCCGCCGGACGCGCCTGGCGCGCGGAGTACCTGCGCCGCACCTATGGTTGCGGCGCCTATCAACCCTATGAGCGTCTGGTGCAGGAAGCCGCGTCCGCGGTCGGCCTGCCGGCATCCGCACCCGCCGCGTTGGAGGCGGGCTGGGACGAGCTGCCCGCCTGGGATGGCGCCCGTGAATTGCTGCAGGCCTTGCGGCCGCATTGCCGCCTGGCCGTGGTCACCAACTGTTCCGCCCGTCTGGGGCAGCGCGCCGCCGGTTTGCTGGGCGTGGACTGGGACGTGGTGGTGACGTCGGAGGAGGCGGGCTACTACAAGCCCGACCCGCGCCCCTATGAGCTGGCCTTGGCCCGATTGCAGGTGCAGCCGTCCGAGGCCGCGTTCGTCGCGGGCTCGGGCTACGACATGTTCGGCACCAGCAAGGTGGGCCTGCGCACGTATTGGCATAACCGGGTGGGACTGACGCTGCCTGAAGGCGCGGCGCAGCCGGAGCTGGAATCCGCGCGGCTGGAAGCGGCGCTGCCGTGGCTGCAGCGGTTCAACGCGGCCTGATGGCCGGCCGCCGTGGATGCCGCGCGTCAGTCGGCCGGCAATGAAATCGCATCCCCCAGCCCCTTGACCTCCTTCAGCACGAAAGAGGTGTAGACCTCCTTAACGCCGGGCAGGGCGCCAAGCACGTAGCGCGCCAGGTCGCCGAACGCGTCCAGGTCGCGGGCGATGACCGTCAGCTGATGGTCGTAGCGGCCCGACACGCAATGGCAGGTCAGCACCTCCGGCACGTCCTTGATGGCGTCCTCGAACGCCTTGACGTGCTCGGCGCCCTTCATGTCCAGCGAAATCCAGACGAACGCGGTTACTCCGAAGCCAAGCTTCTTGACGTCGACCTCGGCCCGGTAGCCGCGGATCACGCCCTCGTCCTCCAGGCGCTTGACGCGTCGCCAGCAGGGGGAGGGGGTGAGCGAAACGCGCTCGGCCAGATCGGCGCTGGAAAGCCGTCCGTCGACCTGCAAGGCGGCCAGGATCTGCAGGTCCGTGGGATCGAAATTCTTGCTTTGCACGATTTTTCCAAGAAATTGAAGGTTTCGCTAATTTCAATCCAAAATATTACACATTCGCGTCGAAAATTCGGAAATATTCGCGATTCCGCTCCGGTATCTTTGTTCGATTGCTGGAGGGGGCGTCGACGTCATGAATGCTCCCCGTTTGAACACTATGGAGCAGACATGAAAGATCCGAATCCGATACGCAAGAAGCTGTTGGCCCTGGAGCCTTCCGAGGGGTGCTGGCTGACCCTGGCGAGCCCGGCCGTGGCCGAGGCGATTGCGCATTGCGGCTTCGACTGGCTGGTCGTTGACATGGAGCATGCGCCCAACGACATGGCGGGCCTGACGGCGCAATTGCAGGCCATCGACGCGGCACGCGCGCATGGCGCCGCCGCGTATCCGGTCGTGCGCGTGACGGTGAACGACGCCGCGCTGGTGAAGCGCGCGATGGATTGCGGCGCCCAGACGATCATTTTCCCGAACATCGACACGGCCGAGGACGCGGGCCGCGCCATCGCGGCCATGCGCTTTCCGTGCGAAGGCAATGGCGGCGTGCGCGGCGTGGCGGGGCTGGTGCGGGCCGGCATGTACGGACAGGACCCTTCCTACGTCAGGCGGGCCAATGAGCAGGCCTGCGCGATCCTGCAGATCGAATCGGCGCAGGCGGTACGCAACGTGGCAGCCATTGCCGCGCTGCCTGGGGCGGACTGCCTGTTCGTCGGCACCGCCGACCTGGCCGCTAGCCTGGGCCGGCTGGGAGACCTGGCCCATGCCGAGGTGCGCGAGGCCGTGGGCCGCGTGATCGACGCCGGCCGCACGGCGGGCAAGGCGGTCGGCATTTTCGCCAACGATCCCGAAGAGGCCGCGCGTTACCGCAAGCTGGGCGTGCAATTCATTGCGCTGCACTCCGACGTGGCCTGGCTGGCCCGCGGCGCCCGCCAGGCGCGCGCGCAGTTCAGCGAGGCATGCCGCTGAGGCGGCGGCGCGATCTCAATCTTCTGGCAAGACAGGAACAGGCATGAATACAGCAGTATCTACCGGCGGCGCCACGGCGAGCGCGCGCGCCAGCGTGCAGAGCTTGCGTTCGTCGCAAATCCGCGAAGTCGCCAATGCGGGCATGGGCCGCGCCGACGTGCTGCCCTTCTGGTTCGGCGAACCCGACGAGCAGACGCCGCCCGCGTTCCGCGACGCGGCCATCGCCCACATCGCTTCCGGGCAGACCTTCTATGTACAAACCCTGGGCGTGCCTGCGTTGCGCGAACGCCTGGCCGGGTATGTGAGCGGGCTGCACGGTCAACGTGATGTGGACAACATCGCAGTCACCAGCTCGGGCACGTCGGCGCTGATGACGGCCGTGCAGGCCATCGTGGGCGCGGGCGATCACGTGGTCGCCGTGACGCCCTTGTGGCCCAACCTGGTGGAAATGCCCAAGGTGCTGGGGGCGCGCGTGACGACGGTTGCGCTGTCGTTCTCCGAGAGTGGCTGGCGCCTGGACCTGGACGCCTTGCTCAGCGTCCTGACGCCGGACGTGCGCGCGCTTCTGGTGAATTCGCCGAACAACCCGACGGGCTGGGTGATGACCGCCGAGCAGCAGCGCGCGGTGCTGGAGCACTGCCGCAAGCACGGCATCTGGATCATTTCCGACGACGTGTATGAACGCTACTACTACGAAGGCGCGGTGGCGCCCACCTTCCTGGACATTGCTGCGCCGGACGACCGGGTGGTCAGCTGCAATTCGTTCTCCAAGGCCTGGCTGATGACCGGCTGGCGCGTGGGCTGGGTCGTGGTGCCGCGCGGGCTGCTGCCGGAAATCGGCAAGCTGATCGAATACAGCAACACCTGCACGCCGGGTTTCGTGCAGACCGCCGCGCTTTGCGCGCTTGAACAGGGCGAGCCCGTCATCGCGCGTACCGTGCAGCGGCTGCGGCTGGCGCGCGACCATCTGGCGTCGAAGCTGTCGCAGGTGCCCGGGGTTGAACTCGCGGGTGCGGCGCCGGGGGCGATGTACACCTTCTTCCGCATTCGGGGCGTGTCGGACAGCCTGGCGTTCTGCAAGGATCTGGTCGTGCGCGGCGGGCTGGGCCTGGCGCCGGGCATGGCGTTCGGTCCCGAGGGCGAGGGCTATCTGCGCTGGTGCTATGCCAGCGCGCACGAGCGCCTGGATGAAGGCGTGGCTAGACTGGCGCGCTTTCTGGATGCGGCGCGGAGCAAGGCTGCGTGAGCGCCAAGCCTCAACCTTAGGGTACGACCCATGAATACTGCAGAGCTCCCCCGTTCCCTGGAATGGATAGAACGGCTGGTGCGTTTCGACACGACCAGCCGCCTGTCCAATCTGGGCTTGATCGAAACGGTGCGCGACCACCTGGCCGCGACCGGTCTGGCGCCCCGATTGATCTACAACGCCGACGGCAAGAAGGCGAATCTTTTCGTGACCGTGCCTGCCGCGGACGGCGGCACCCAGGGCGGGGTGGTGCTGTCCGGCCATACCGACGTCGTGCCGGTGGACGGCCAGGCCTGGAGCAGCGATCCGTTCGCGCCCGAGGTGCGCGATGGCCGCCTATATGGCCGCGGCACTTGCGACATGAAGGGCTTCATCGGAACCGCGCTGGCCATGCTGCCGTCGTTCACGTCGCGGCGTTTGCGCGTGCCGCTGCATCTGGCGCTGAGCTATGACGAGGAGGTCGGCTGCCTGGGGGCGGACATCATGCTGCGTGAATTGGCCAAGCTGGATATCCGCCCCGATAGCTGCATCGTGGGCGAGCCCACCGAGATGCGCGTCATTTCCGCCCACAAGAGCAGCAATCTGTACCGCTGCACCGTGCATGGGCATGCCGCGCATTCTTCGTTGACGCCGCGCGGCGTCAACGCGATCGAATATGCGGCGCGCGCCATCTGCCACATCCGCGACATGGCCGACGCCCATCGCCAGAACGGCCCTTTCGACCAGGACTTCGAGGTGCCGTACACCACGGCCAACACCGGCACGATCTCGGGCGGCTTGTCCGTCAACACGATCCCGGACCGTTGCCAGTTCGAGTTCGAATTCCGCACCATCCCGGGCGTGCTGGCGCCAGATGTGATCGGCGGTTTGCGCCGCTACATCACTGGCGAGCTGCGCGACCGCATCAAGGCGGAGAACCCGCAGGCCGACATCGAGCTGGAAGCGCTGGCCGAGGTGCCCGGTTTCGATACCGCCGCCACCGCCGAGATTGCGCGGTTGGCGCAGGCGCTGACTGGCGCGCGCGGCACCGAGAAGGTGGCGTATTGCACGGAGGCCGGCCTGTTCCAGCGGGCCGGCATGACGGCGGTCATTTGCGGTCCCGGCAATCTGCAGCAGGCGCACCGGCCGGACGAGTATGTCGCGCTGTCGCAGATCGGCCTGTGCGAACAGTTCATGGAAAAGCTGGCGGGCCATCTTGCGATGGCCGGCCAATGAGTTGATCGATCGTTAATTTTTAGAAAATAACAGAGGGAAAAATGGCTTATTCGGAGAAGACAACGTGGAATGCGGCCGCCGCCGGCCGCAGCAAGGCGGCGCCGGCAGGCGACCGGCGCGCCCAGGCGCGGCGCGCGGTGATCGCCGCGTCCATCGGCAATGCGCTGGAGTGGTTCGACATGATCGCGTATGGCACCTTCGCGCTGATCATCGCCAAGCTGTACTTTCCGTCCGCCAGCGAGAGCTCCTCGCTGTTGCTGGCGCTGGCCACCTTCGGCGTGTCGTTCCTGATGCGGCCGCTGGGCGCCATCGTGTTGGGCAGCTATGCCGACCGGGCGGGCCGCAAGGCGGCGCTGACGGCGTCCATTTTCCTGATGATGATAGGCACGCTGATCATCGTGGTGGTCCCCACGCATGCGCAGATCGGCGTGGCCGCATCGATCATCATCCTGGTCGCCCGGCTGATCCAGGGCTTTTCGGCGGGCGGGGAATTCGGCAGCGCCACGGCCTTCCTCATTGAATATGCGCCGGACCGGCGCGCCTATTACGCCAGCTGGCAGGTCGCCAGCCAGGGCGCGGCGATCCTGCTGGCCGCCTTGTTCGGCGCGGTGCTCAACGCGACGCTGACCCAGGCCCAGCTGGAAAGCTGGGGCTGGCGCATTCCGTTCGTGTTCGGCCTGCTGATCGCGCCGGTGGGCTACTACATCCGCCATCACATGGATGAAACGCCGGAGTTCAGCGCGGCAGAGGCATCGGCTTCGCCGCTGAGCGACATGTTCGCGGGGCAGAAGCTGCGGCTGCTGGTTACCGTTGGCTTCGTGGCGCTGGGCTCGGTGGGCAACTACCTGGCCCTGTACATGCCTACGTACTCGATCCGCCAGTTGGGTCTGCCGCCTACCATCGGTTTTCTGGCGACGCTGGTCACGGGCGTCATCATGACGGTAGGCGCGCCCTTCGTCGGCGCGCTGGCCGACCGCATCGGACCCGCGCGCATCATGATGGCCGCGGCCCTTTCGACCGCGCTGCTGTGCTATCCCTTGTTCTATCTGCTGGTGTCGTATCCGACGGTGGGCGTTTTGATGATCGTCCAGGTCATCCTGGGCATCCTGGCGACGGCGTACTTCGCGCCCATGCCGGCGCTGATGTCCGCCATCTTCCCCGTGCAGGTGCGCACCACCGGCCTGTCCCTGGGCTACAACATTGCCGTGACGATCTTCGGCGGCTTCGCGCCATTCATCCTGACCTGGCTGATCGCGACCACCGACTCCAAGCTGTCGCCCAGCTATTACCTGCTGGCCATTGCGCTCATGGCGATGGTGTCGCTGAACGTGGCGCGCCGGACGTTCCAGCAGCGTTAGGCGCCGGGCGCCGGCCTTCGCATCGGAGGCCGGCTGGCGGCGGGTGGAATGTAGCCCATTGTTGCGGGCCTGAGCGTTTTTCCGCCCAGGCTGCGGCCGTGTTCCACAGCGCGGTCGCACTATCTTCGGGACCTTCCTGATAGTACAAAATGTTGCCTGCCTCCCTTCGTGTGCTTGCTAGCATGGTCTGGCCGGAATGATCCGGCACACCGACGGAATAAGTGGAGGTTGCCATGAGCTCAAGAACAATATTCAACCGGATCGCAGTCGTTGCGGCGGCGGGTGCATTGCTGGCGGGATGCGCCACGCAGCAGCAGACCAATACCGCCGTGGGCACGGGCGCGGGGGCGGCGATCGGCGCCGGCATCGGCGCCTTGATCGGCCACGGCAAGGGCGCGGCCATCGGCGCCGGCATCGGCGCGGTGGCGGGCGGCCTGGTTGGCTACAACTGGAAGGTCGTCAAGGAAGACGTGCAGAAGTCGGGCGCTTCGTCGCTGGGCATCGACGTGGTCGAAATGCCCGACGGCAGTCTCAAGGTCAACATTCCCAGCGGCGTGTCGTTCGATACCGACAAGACGCAGCTCAAACCCGCGCTGTTGCCGGTGCTGGACAGCGTGGCGCGCTCGCTCAACCAGCATCCTGAACTGCGGGCCAAGGTGGTCGGCCACACGGACAGCACGGGCGCCCTGGCGCATAACCAGACCTTGTCGGTCAACCGCGCCAAGAGCGTGACCGACTACCTCAGCAAGCAGGGCGTGGCAGCGGGCCGCCTGACGGTCGAGGGCCGCGGGCCGAACGATCCGATCGGCGACAATGCGACCGCCGAAGGCCGCGCGCTGAACCGCCGGGTGGAGATCTACCTGTACGCGGTCCAGCAGTAAGCCTGGGCCAGCCCAGTGTCCGAGGCGGCTGGCGCAACGCGCCGCCGCCTGTTTTTTTGGAGTCCGTCATGAGCATGTTCCCTCCCGCCCGCATCGGCACCGATACCGCCGTGGCCGCCCTGTCTGGCTGGCAGGCAGTGGCGATGCGCGACGCTATCGAAAAGCGTTTCCGCTTTCCCAATTTCAATGCGGCATTCGGCTTCATGACGCGCGTCGCCATGTTTGCGGAGAAGCTGAATCATCATCCGGAATGGACCAACGTCTACAACCGCGTGGACGTGACCTTGACCACCCACGACGCCGGCGGCGTGACCGAGCTGGATGTGCGCATGGCGCAGTTCATGGACGAGGCGGCAGCGCAATTGGGCGCCACCGCGCCCAAGGCTTAGGGCGCGTTTCCTGGCGGCGTGGGCGGGAGCGGCTCTTCCGAGCCGTCCGCGTCGGGCTGCAAATGGCTGTTCACGCGGTCCAGCATGTCGCCCAGCAGGCGCTGCTCGTCGGCGCTGAGGCAGCCGAAGATCTCTTCATTGCGGCGGGCGATCAGGTCGATGACGCGCTGGTATTGCACCAGGCCGTCCGGGGTGGGCGCCAGCACCACGCCGCGTCCATCCGAGGCGGACATGGTCTTTTCCACCAGGCCGCGGTCCACCAGCGCCTGCGCCGAGCGGCTGGCCTGGCCTTTGTTCAGATTGGCCGCCAGCGCCAGATCGTTGACTGACAAGGGCGCGTAGCGGCCGATGGCCGCCAGGCAGCGCGCCTCGCCCAGAGGAATCCCGCATTCTTCCAGATAGGCGCGATTCGTGTCCCTGTCCGTGATCTTGTTGAGCACGTGCAGGCGGTAGGTCAGGAATCGTTCCAGGGCGGGCTGTTTCACGTCGGGCGGGCAGGGGCGGAGGCGGGATAGTGTGCCACAGGGCCGTTGGCCAGGCAGGCGGCTTCCGCCTGGGCCAGCAGCGCGGCGGCGTCGCGTGCATCGCTCACGCGGGCCAGCAGCGACAGGCTCAGGATCGACAGGAAGAGCGACGCCTGTTCTTCGCCGACGCGCGTCAGGGTCTGCGCCATGGCGGTATAGACCTGGTCCAGTTCATCGTTGTTCATGCTAGCTCTTCCTTGTGCGCGTCCAGTGCGATCGAGGGGTAGTAGGGCTTGAGCGCGGCGCGCAGGGTGGCGGCCGAGGGGGCGATCCAACGTCCCAGCACGTAGCCGTCAGGCCGCAGCAGGTAGACGGCGCCGGCTTGCGCGCCGTAGCGCTGGCGTAGCTGCCCGTGCGGGTCCTGCAAGGCGTCATCGCCCGTCTTCAGCACGCGCAGCGGCTGGGGGGCGTCGCGGGTGGCGGCGGTCAGGGCGTCCAGTTCGGCCGCCAGAGCGGTGTCGGGGGCCAGCGCCAGCGCGACGAAGCCGGCGCCAAAGCACGCGCTGAGATGCAGCGGCGCGCCGCGATCGTGCAGCAGCGCTTCGGGCGCGGGCTGGCCGGGCGCGGCGGTTGCGCCGGCCTGCGGCGCGCCATCATCCAGGTTCAGCGGCGAGGCATCGTAGGAGATGGGCGCCGATTGCCGCGGGTTGATCAGCTGGCGCACCCGCTCATCCGTCAGCGCCAGGCGCAGGGCGGCCTCGCGCATCAGGCGGAATCCGAAGTCCGGCGGGGCCATGAATTCGGTGCTCTTGGCGCCATAGGTCAGGTTCTGGCGGGTGGCGTGGACGCGCTCCACGCTGTAGCTGTCCAGCAGGCTGTCGGGAGCCTGGCCTCGCAGCACCCAGGCCAGCTTCCAGGCCAGGTTGCCGGCATCGTCCAGTCCCGAGTTCAGGCCCCGCACGCCGAAGATCGGCACCAGGTGGGCGGCGTCGCCGGCGAACAGCACGCGTCCGTGGCGGTAGTTTTCCAAGGTCAGGCACTTGGCGTTGTAGATGGAGATCCACAGCGGCTTCCAAGGCGCGGTTTCGCCGATCATGTCCAGATGGCTTTGCACGCGGGGCAGCACGTTCTCGGGCTTTACGGCCTCTTCGGGGTCCTCGTCGTCGCGGATCTGGTAGTCCACCCGCCACACGTTGCCGGGCTGGCGGTGCATGAGCAGGGTGGAGCCGGGATTGGAAGGCGGATCGAACCAGGCCAGGCGCTCCACGGGGCGGCTGGACTCCTGTTCGATGTCCACGATCACGTAGCGTCCTTCGTACTGCATGCCTTCCAGCTTCAGGCCCATGGCCTCGCGTACGGTGCTGCGGCCGCCGTCGCAGGCGATCAGCCAATCGGCGCGCACGGTCTGGCGGCCGCCTTCGATGTCCACTTCAGCCGTGACGCCGTCCGCGTCGGCGCTCAGGCCGGCAAGCCGCGCCGACCAGCGCAGCTCGGCCAGCGCCGGATGGCGCTGCATGGCCTGATGGGCGTACTCCTCCACGGCGTATTGCTGGATGTTGACCATGGGCGCGTAGCGCTGCAGCGGATCGTGCGGCATCTCGAAATGCAGGACTTCGCTGTTGCGGAAGTAGCTGCGGCCGCCGGTCCAGGCCAGACCGGTGGCGGTCAGGGGCCGGTCGGCGCCGACCCAGCCCATGATTTCCTGCGACCGCCGCGAGATGCAGATGGCGCGGCTGCCGCTGCAATAGTCGTCGTCGGCCTCCAGGGTCAGCGAGGGGATGCCGTATTCGGCAAGCAGGGCGGCCAGCGTCAGGCCGACGGGGCCGCCGCCGACGATGAGGACGGGAACGTGCGCGGGGAGCGGCATGCTGTCTCCAGAAATTGGTTGTTTGCGCAACTATATGCTTAAGAGGTTGCGCGCGCAACTATATTTTTGGGGCAAAAAAAACCCGCCGGATCAGGGCGGGTCTTCGGGCGCGGCGTATCTATCAGTTGCGCACGTAATAGATGCGCATCGCCTGCTGCTTCTGGGCGCCGTCCAGCACGCGCAGCACCACGACCTTGGCAGTGAAACCGTCGGGCAGCTTCAGTTGGCCCAGGGCGTAGTCGTAACGGTCGACGTTCAGGGCGGGGCCTTCCGGCGTGACGGTGGCGGCGCGGCCGTTGGGGTAGGTGCCGTCGATGGAGAAGGTCAGGGTGCCCTTGAACGGCGCGCCCTGGCGATCCTCGCGCATGACCAGCACCTGGTAGTCCAGCAGACCGGGCGCGCGCTTGAAGGTGGCCGAGCGGATGCCCAGGTTGCCGCCGCGCGGGTCGGCGGGCATGGCGTCCTGGAACAGCACCAGTTCCTTGTTCAGCGTGTCAATCTTGCTGCGGGCTTCAGAAAGGTCGGCGGTCAGCTTTTCATGGCCGGACTTGTTGGCGTCGCGTTGTTGGGTGGCTTCCTCAAGCTGGCTTTGCAGGCGCTGGCGCTCCAGGTTGGCGGTGCTCAGTTCGCTGTGCAGCTGCTCGGATTGCTCCACGGTCAGGCGTTGCGGGCCGTAGTTGGTCTGCAGGAAGAGCACGCCGCCGGCGCCCAGGGCGATGCCCACCAGCAGCAGGACCAGCCAGCGCGGCATGCGGCGCGTGCGTTGACCGGGCTGGTATACGGAAGGCTTGAATACAGCCCGTTGCGATCTTCCAAACATCCCCATTCCTAGAAAACTTCCTGTGTGTTTGCTCGCCCGCGCGCTGCGCGTGCAGGTCAAAGCGCTAGAGAATACCCCGTTAGCCGGGACCGTTGGGTGCGCGGACAAGCCTGGTTGCGCACCTTGATATTGTGAAATATGTGGACATCAGCGTGCTTGGCCGGTGAGCTCGGCATCCAGGTCGGCGAGCCGCTGCGGCGTGCCGACATCCGTCCATTTGCCCTGGTGGCGCGCGCCGCGCACCAGGCCGCGGGCCATGGCTTGCCGGAGCAGAGGCGCCAGGGGCGCTGCCGCGCCCCGGGGGACGTCGGCGAACAACGAGGGATGGTAGACGCCGATGCCCGCAAAGGTCAAACGAGGTTCGCCCTGGGCATGGACGCTGCCGTCGGCATCCAGGCGGAAATCGCCAGCCGGATGCTGGGGCGGGTTGTCCGCCAGCAGCAGCCAGGCGCCGCCTTCAGGCAATGTGCGCGCCAAGCCTGCGGCCGCGGCGGGGTCCCAGTCGCACCAGACGTCGCCGTTGACGACGAGGAAGGGCTCGTCGCCCAGCAACGGCAGCGCCTGGACGATGCCGCCGGCGGTTTCCAGCGCGGAGGTTTCGGCCGAATAGCGGATCTGTACGCCGTATGTGCTGCCGTCGCCCAGCGCCCTCTCGATTTCGTGGCCGAGCCAGGCATGGTTGATGACCACGTCTCGGATGCCGGCGGCCGCCAGCCGCCGCAGGTGCCAGACGATGAGCGGCTGGCCGCCCACGGACAACAGGGGCTTGGGCAGGCGGTCGGTGAGGGGGCGCATCCGTTCGCCGCGGCCCGCCGCGAGGATCATGGCCCGCATCAGAAGGTGTATCCGACGCTGACCTGGCGGTCGTCGAGCTTGTCCAGCAGGCGCAGCAGCGGCGTGAAGACGCCGTAGCGCTGGGCCACCTGGCGCACGTAGCCGTTCATGCGCGGAATGTGGGCCAGGTAATGCGCCTTGCCATCGCGGTGATTCAGGCGGGCGAACACGCCCAGGATGCGCAGGTTGCGTTGCAGGCCCATCCATTCATAGGCGCGGTGGAACTCCGCGAAATCCGAGTCCACCGGCAGGCCGGCCGCCCGCGCCATTTCCCAATAGCGGATGGCCCAGTCCAATTGCTGGGGTTCTTCCCAGGTCGTGCGGGCATCCGTCACCAGGGAGGCCAGGTCATAGGTGATGGGGCCGGCCAGCGCATCCTGGAAGTCGATGATGCCCGGGTTCGGTCCGTACTTCGGCTGGTCGCAGACCATCAGGTTGGGCGAATGGTAGTCGCGATGCACCAGCACCTGGGCCTGTCCGCCATTGCTCGCGGACAGCAATGCGAAGATCTTTTCCAGCGCGTTTGCGGTCTTGTCGTCCAGCGTCACGCCGTGATGCTTCTGCACGTACCACTCGGGGAAGAGCTTGAGTTCGTCAGCCAGGCGGGCGGTGTCATAAGTGCCCAGGCCGGCAGTGGAGGCCTGTTGCAGGCGGACCAGGGCGGCCAGGGCCTCTCGATACAGCGTCTGCAGTTCGCTGTCCGGCAGTCCGGCCTGAATGCGCTGGTAGTAGGTCTGCTCGCCCAGGTCGGACAACAGCAGCAAGCCCTGGTCCAGATCCTGCTCCAGCACTGCAGGCACGTTCAGGCCGACGTCCGCCAGCAGACGGTCCACGTGCAGGAAGGGCCGGCAATCCTCGTGTGCGGGCGGGGCGTCCATGACTATCAAGGTGCGCTCGCCGGCGTCCAGCCTGAAATAGCGGCGGAAGCTGGCGTCGGCCGACGCCGGACGCAGCGTGTCGATGGCCAGGTTCAGGCTGGCGGGCAGGCCGCCCAGCCAGTGGCGGATCTGCTCCAGGCGGGGGGCGTGATCGTTTTTCAAGGAAGATCCGTGTCAGAAAGGCAATATTGCTGAGAATTGTGTCCCGAGCACATAAGTCTGGGCCTATGGCGCGGCTTCTCTATAATACCGGCTCGTTTCCGTTAGCATTGGCCCTCCGTGGGTGCCGGTGTCGCGTTCCCACCATCGTCAAAAAGGGCTGTTTTCACTCGTGCGCAAGGTTCGATGGTTGATCCTCTCTGCTGTCAGTGTCGCCGCCGGAGCCGTCCAGGCCCAAGGTAGCCAGGGCAGCGCTCCCGCCGCGTCGTCGACCTCGGCGACTCCCGTGTTGCGCACCTCGCCGGGCCTGCGGATCCACCGCCTGCCGGACGACAGCATTCCCGCCTTCATGGAGGCGGACAGCATTGATGGCGATCCCGACTCTGACCTGACCCTGACGGGCAATGCCCAGGTGCGCCGCATCGACAGCGTGATCAAGGGCGACCGCATCAACTACCGCAAGGACACAGGTGAAGTCGACGTGCAGGGCAGCGCGCGCATGATGCGCGACGGCACCCTGGTGATCGGGCCGAATGCCAAGTTCAACGTCGACAAGTCCTCGGGCGAGATCGAAAAACCCAATTTCTGGATGGGCGCCAACGGCGGCTTCGCCGTCGCCGAGCATGCGGACATCTTCAGCCGCTCGCAGATGCGGCTGCACACGGTGACGTACAGCGGCTGCGCCTGCGAAACGCCGTCCTGGTACATCAAGGCCAATACCGTCGACATCGACTTCGATGAGAATGAAGGTGTGGCCCGCAGCGGTGTGCTGTATTTCAAGGACGTGCCCATCCTGGCGTCGCCTTACATGACCTTTCCGGTCAAGCGGGAGCGCAAGTCGGGCTTCCTGATGCCGACCTATGGCACGACCAGCCAGGGCGGTTTCGATTTTTCGATTCCGTACTACCTGAATCTGGCGCCGAACTATGACATGACCGTGCAGCCGCGCTACTTCTCCAAGCGCGGGCTGCAGCTCGGAGGGGAGTTTCGGTATCTTGGTCCGGGTTTCGCAGGTGATCTGAATGGCACCTACTTGCCCAACGACAATATTACGGGCACCGACCGCTGGATGTATTGGTGGCGTCACCAGCAGACGTTCTCTCATGGCTTCTATGCAGATTGGGATTTCGCCAAGGTCTCGGACGACAATTATTTTCGGGATATTTCCCAGCTGGGCTTGAATCAGGCATCCACAACCTATCTGCCTCAGCGCGCGCGCGTGGGCTGGGGATCGCCTTCCGGCTACTGGAGTGCATACGCCCAGGTCTACAAGTATCAGACGCTGCAGGATCCGGATGCGCCGTTGTCGCCGCCGTACGATAAGGAACCCGAACTCTTCTTCCGCGGAGCACGCTACGATTGGGGTGGCTTCGATGTGGACTGGACCTCGACTGCCGTACGCTTCAAGAAGCCCCTGCTGAACGGCGCACGCACAGGCCCCGAAGGCGACCGCTTGCAGTCATATCCCACGGTTTCCTATCCGATCGTGCGCCCCGGCTGGTTCATAGTTCCGAAGGCGGGGGTGAACTACACCCAATACCAGACCAATTGGTATAGCAGGGACTGGCTGGGCTTGAATGCTGGGACGTCCAGCGCGGGCACCTCGTTTGGCTACCCGCAGTCGCAATCGCGCACGGTGCCCATCATGTCGCTGGATTCCGGCCTGATTTTCGAACGCGATACGACCCTGTTTGGCAAGGCATCTACACAGACTCTCGAACCGCGCCTGTACTACCTCTACGTGCCTTACCGTGACCAGTCCAAGCTGCCGGTCTACGACACGTCGCTGGCCGATTTCAGCTTCTCGCAGGCATTCGAGGAAAATATCTACAGCGGTGGCTGGGATCGCATTGCGAACGCGAACCAACTGACGGCGGCGCTGACCACGCGCTGGCTGGACGCCAATACGGGTTTTGAGCGCATGTCGCTGGCCGTCGCGCAGCGCTTGTATTTCGCCGATCAGAAGGTCACGTTGCCCGGCGAAACGCCGCGTGAAAACGTCCGCTCGGACTTCCTCGTTGGTGCGAGCGCAGCGCTCACGGACACGCTCAGTACTGAAGTCGCTGCGCAATACAACCCATACGACAACAATTGGTCTCGCGGTCTGATCAGTGCACGCTGGGCGCCGCAACGTTTGACCACGATTGCCTTGTCTTATCGTTATCAGCGTGACCCTCAGCCTGGTGTCTACTATCAGCCGCAGGGCCAGAACCAGGTCAGCATGGCGGTACAGTGGCCGTTCAGCAAGCGCTGGTATGGTGTCGGACGGGTGGACTATTCCTTGCGTTCCGGGCCTTCCAGCACGATTGCCGATACGACGGAATCGCCCCGCGTGACGCAGGCCATCGCCGGCCTGGAGTACAAGGGAGATTGCTGCTGGGTGGGCCGCGTGGTCTACCAGCGATATGCGGTCTCCGCCACGGACGCGAACTCTGCGGTGTTCTTCCAGCTTGAACTGACCGGTCTGGGCTCCCTGGGAACCGACCCGATGAACCTGCTGAACAGAAGTATCCCCGGCTACACGCGCATTACGCCGCCTGTGCCTGCCGGGACCACATTTGAAAGGTATGAATGATGCGTAGGTTGCACTCTTTGCGCCGCCTCTCTGGCAATGCGCTGCTGTTGGCCGTGTGCGCCGGCTTGCCCGTGGCCCATGCGGCCGAGCAGGGCGGCAAGGCCGCGAACAATGGCGCCAAGCCGAATTCCGCCGCGCAGAAGAACGCTGCGCCCGCGCCGCAGCGCGAGCAGTTCGTCGATGGCATTGCTGCTGTCGTGGACAAGGACGTGATCACGCTGCGCGAATTGCGCGATGCGTCGTTGCGCATTTCGAGCGAGCTCAAGACCCGGGGCATCCAGGTGCCCGATGATCAGACCTTGCAGCATCAGGTATTGCAACGCCTGATCATGGAGCGCGTGCAGCGCCATGAGGCGGATCGCCTGGGCATACGCGTGGATGATGCGCAAATCGACCAAGCCATCCAGACCATTGCGTCCCGCAACAAGATGACCGTGGCCCAGCTACGCCAGGAAATCGAAAGAACCGGCACGAGCTGGGACGGTTATCGCAAGTCGCTGCGCGACGAGATCCGCACGGATCGCCTGCGTCAGCGCGCGGTGGATTCCACGATCGTGATTTCCGACGCCGAAGTCGACGCGTTTCTGAAGGACCAGCGGCGCAATCCGGCGTTCGGCGCCGCGCCGCAGGCAGCCCCGCAACCGCAGGCCCAGCCGCAGCCCGAACCCCAACAGGCCGCTGCGCCGTCGGGCCCGATGCTCTACGCCCTGGCCCAGATTCTGGTGCGCGTGCCGGAAGGTTCGTCGCCCGAGCAGCTGGCGGTGCTGCGCAAGAAGGCCGAAAGCCTGCTGGCGCAAGCCAAGCGTGGCGATGACTTCGCCAGCCTGGCCGCCGCGGCCTCGGACGGTCCCGAAGCCTTGCAAGGTGGCGTCATGGGTGTGCGCCCGCTGGACGGCTGGCCCGACCTGTTTGTTCAGGCCGTCGGCAATCTGCAAAAAGGCCAGGTCAGCGGCCTGATCCAGAGCGGCAACGGTTTCCACATCATCAAGGTGATGGACCGCGGCACCGCCCAGCCGGCGCCCGCCCGCACGGCCCGCGCCCCGGCGCCGGCCCAGGCGCCGCAGCCCGCCGCCGCGCCCGCGCAGGCGCCTGCGCACCAAGGTCCTGTGGAAGTGATGCAGACTCGTGCGCGCCACATCCTGATCAAGACCTCCACCGTCATGAGCGACGAAATGGCGCGTCAGCGCCTGGAGCAGGTGCGTCAGCGCCTGGTGAGCGGCGGCGCCAAGTTCGAGGACATGGCGCGCCAGTATTCGCAAGACGCGACCGCCCCGCAAGGCGGCGAACTGGGTTGGTTGAACCCGGGCGAAACCGTGCCGCCGTTCGAGGCCGCCATGAACGCCCTGAAGCCGGGTGAAATCAGCCAACCGGTGCAATCGCCCTTCGGCTGGCACCTGATCGAAGTGGAAGAGCGCCGCCAGCACGACGCCACCGACGATATGGCTCGCATGAAGGCCCGTCAGACCTTGTTCGAACGCCGCGCCCAGCCGGCTTTCGAGGATTGGCTGGAGCAGCTGCGCGCCCAGGCGTACATCGACAATCGTCTGGAAAAGCAGCAGAAGATCCAGCAGAACAACCGCTAAACGCATTACAGGCTTTACATGTCCCAGCACCAGGCGCGCAAGCGCTTTGGCCAGAACTTCCTGACCGACGAGAGCGTGGTCGAGTCCATCGTCCGGGCGGTTTCGCCCGCCCGCGACGATACCGTGGTCGAGATCGGCCCGGGCTTGTCCGCGCTTACCCGGCCGCTGCTCGAACGCCTGGATCACCTGACGGCGGTCGAGATCGACCGCGACCTGGCGGCGCGCCTGCGCAAGCAGTTTGACGCCAGCCGCCTGACCGTGGTCGAGGCCGATGCCTTGACGGTGGATTTTTCCCAGTTCGGGCCTGCGCTGCGCGTGGTGGGGAACCTGCCCTACAACATCTCCAGCCCGTTGCTGTTCCATCTGATGACCTGGGCCGATCACGTCCGCGATCAGCATTTCATGCTTCAGCGGGAAGTGATCGACCGCATGGTCGCGCAGCCCGGTTCAGGCGACTTCAGCCGCCTGTCGGTGATGCTGCAGTCGCGCTACCGCATGCACAAGCTGTTCGACGTGCCGCCGGAAGCCTTTGACCCGCCGCCCAAGGTGGTGTCGGCGATCGTGCGCATGGTGCCCTTGCCGGCGGACCGTCTGCGTCCGGTCAGCGAGCGGGCCTTCGAAACCGTGGTGGCGCGGGCATTCTCACAGCGCCGCAAGATGCTGCGCCGGGTGCTGGCGGACTGGGCGCAGCAAGTGCCCTGGGAAGCGCTGGACATCGCGCCTACGGCGCGCGCCGAGGATATTTCGGTGGACCGGTACATCCGTCTGGCGGATGCGCTGGTGGCGGCCGGAGTGCTGCAGGCCGAGTGAAGCTGGATCCGCAAAATGAAGAAGCCCGCGCAAGCGGGCTTCTTCATTTGGGTTTCTACAACATGCGCTTCTGCGCGGTCATCCAGAGCTGCATGACGTCGCGGGCGCGGTCGGCCAGCAGTTTTTCGGCGTCCGTGAGCGCCTGCTGCAGCGTGATGGGGCCGGGCGCCAGGCTGAACGCGGCGCTGATGCCGCAGGCGTGCAGCGCCTCGTAGCCTTCGCCCAGCGAGCCGGCCAGCGCCACTACGGGCACGCCCGCGCGCTGCGCGATCTTCGCCACGCCGGCCGGAGTCTTGCCCCGCAGGGTCTGCGCGTCCATGCGGCCTTCGCCCGTGAACACCAGGGTCGCGCCTTCGACCGCCTGGGCCAGGCCGCCCAGTTCGGCCACGATCTCCACGCCGGGCCGGAAACTGGCACCCAGGAACGCCTTGGCGGCGAATCCCAGGCCGCCCGCCGCGCCCGCGCCTGGGTGGTCGCGATGGTCGGAGCCCAGGTGCTTGGCGCACACATCGGCGAAATTCGTCAGCATCTGATCCAGGATCAGCACCTGTTCAGGCGTCGCGCCCTTTTGCGGGCCGAACACATGCGAGGCGCCCTGTGGGCCGCACAAAGGGTTGTCCACATCCGAGGCAATGTCGATGCGGATCTGGGCCAGGCGCGGATCCAGGCCGTGAGTATCGATGCTGGCCAGCTTGCCGAGCGCGCCGCCGCCGGGCGGCAGGCTGCGGCCGTCAGCGTCCAGCAGGCGCACGCCCAGCGCAGTCAGCATGCCGGCGCCCGCGTCGTTGGTGGCCGATCCGCCCAGGCCCAGGATGATGCGCTTGGCGCCTGCGTTCAAGGCTGCCAGCATCAGTTCTCCCACGCCGTGGCTGCTGGCGCGCATCGGATCGCGCTTGGCAGGGGCGATGAGTTCCAGGCCCGCCGCCGCGGCCATCTCGATCACCGCCGTGCCGTCCTCGAGCAAGCCCCAGACGGCGTCGACCTTGTAGCCCAACGCATCGTTCACCGTCTGTTGGCGTTCCTTGCCGCCGGTTGCCGCGAGCACGGCTTCGACCGTGCCTTCGCCGCCGTCGGCCATCGGAATGCATACCGTGTGAGCGCCGGGAACAGCGGCCTTCACGCCGCGTGCAATGGCTGCCGCGGCATCGGGGGCGGACACGCTTTCTTTGAAAGAGTCGGGGGCGATGACGATTTTCACGGGTTCAGTCGAGCTCGTTTTTCGGTTGAGGTGATGCCCATGATACCTGCGCGGGCGCGGCCGGCGTACCATAGCGTTTTTGTTGTTTTAGCGAGAGTGGATCGTCATGCCCGTATTGCGCCGCACCAAAATTGTCGCCACCCTGGGACCTTCGACTTCGACGCCTGAACGCATAGAAGCGCTGATCCGCGCGGGTCTGGACGTGGCCCGCCTGAACTTCTCGCACGGCAGCGCGGACGACCATCGCGAGCGCGCCCGCATGGTGCGCGAGATCGCCGCCAAGCAGGGCCGCTTCGTCGCCATCATGGGCGACCTGCAAGGCCCCAAGATCCGCATTGCACGCTTCAAGGACAAGCTGGTCCAACTGCAGATCGGACAGCCGTTCACGCTGTCGCGCGTGCATCCCAAGGAAGAGGGCACGGCCAGCATCGTCGGCATCGATTACCCCGAACTGGTGCAGGACTGCCGCGTCGGCGACGAGCTGCTGCTGGATGACGGCCGCGTGGTGCTGGTGGTGGACAGCGTCGAAGGCGACGAGGTCCACACCACCGTCACCGTGGGCGGTCCGCTGTCGAACAACAAGGGCATCAACCGCCGCGGCGGCGGCCTGTCCGCGCCCAGCCTGACCGACAAGGACCGCGTCGACATCAAGCTGGCCGCCGAGATGGAACTGGACTACGTGGCCGTGTCGTTCCCGCGCTATGGCAGCGATATCGACGAGGCGCGCACGCTGCTGGCGGCCGCCGGCAGCCAGGCGTGGATCATCGCCAAGATCGAACGCGCCGAAGCCGTGGCCGACGACGAGGCGCTGGACGCGCTGATCCGCGCCAGCGACGGCGTGATGGTGGCGCGCGGCGACCTCGGCGTGGAGGTGGGCGATGCCGAACTCGTCGGCATCCAGAAGCGCATCATCCAGCACGCCCGCACGCTGAACAAGGTCGTCATCACCGCGACGCAGATGATGGAGTCGATGATCTCCAGCCCCATGCCCACGCGCGCCGAAGTGTCCGACGTGGCCAACGCGGTGCTGGACTACACCGACGCCGTCATGCTGTCGGCGGAAAGCGCATCGGGTCAGTATCCCGTGGAAACCGTGCAGGCCATGGCCCGCGTCTGCCTGGGCGCGGAAAAGCACCCGACCTCGACCAAGTCGCATCACCGCCTGGGCGAGACCTTCACCCGTTGCGACGAGACCATCGCGCTGGCGGCCATGTACGCGGCCAACCATTTCCCCGGCGTCAAGGCCATCATTTCGCTGACCGAAAGCGGTCACACGCCACTGATCATGTCGCGCATCCGCTCGGGCGTGCCTATCTACTGCTACAGCCCGCACAGCATCACGCAAAACCGCGTGGCCATGTTCCGCGGCGTCTACACGATTCCGTTCGCGCCGTCGGACTACGAGCCTGCCGACCTGAGCAACGCCGCCATCGATGAACTTCGCAAGCGCAACCTGGTGCAGACCGGAGATTGGGTGATCCTGACCAAGGGCGACTTCTACCGCGACAGCGGTGGCACCAACGGCATGAAGATCCTGCTGGTGGATTGATACGGCGGGGCAGGAGCGCCGCCCGGGCGCTCCTTGCCGCCGCGCGGCGGGTTTCAGCCGAAGAACCAGTAGCACACGCCGATGGCCGCCAGCACGCCGGCCAGGTCGGCAATCAGGGCGCAGCCCACCGCGTGGCGCGCCCGCAATATGCCCACCGATCCGAAGTACACCGCCAGCACGTAAAAGGTGGTCTCGGTGCTGCCCTGGACCACCGCGGCCAGCAGCGCGGGGAAGCTGTCCACGCCGAAATGCGTCATGGTTTCCAGCATCATGGCGCGCGCCGCGCTGCCCGAGAATGGCTTGACCAGCGCGGTAGGCAAGGCATCCACGAAGCGCGTGTCCCATCCCGCTTGCATCGCCAGCCAGCGGATGCCGTCCAGCAGGAAATCCAGCGCGCCCGATGCGCGCAGCACGCCCACCGCGCAGAGCATCGCGACCAGATAGGGCAGCAGGCTCTTGGCGATGTCGAAGCCTTCCTTGGCGCCTTCGATGAAGGCCTCGTAGACCGGCACCTTCTTCCAGGCGCCCGCCACCAGGAAGGCGATCAGGATGCCGAACAGGACCAGATTGCCCAGCAGCGACGACAGCGAGGCGATGGCCGCCGCCGACATGCTGGCCAGCAGCGCCATGAATCCGCCCATGAGCAGCGCCGCGCCGCCCAGCCACAGCATCACGACCGGATCGATCAGGCGCAGGCGCTGGCAGGCCGCCACGGCCAGGAAACCTGCCAGGGTCGATGCGCTGGTGGCCAGCAGGATGGGCAGGAACACCAACGTCGGGTCCGGCGCGCCCTGCTGCGCGCGGAACATGAACAGCGTCACCGGCAGCAGGGTCAGCGATGACGCATTCAGCACCAGGAACAGTATCTGCGCGTTGCTGGCGGTTTCGGGCGTGGGGTTGAGCGACTGCAGTTCGCGCATGGCGCGCAGGCCGATGGGCGTGGCGGCGTTGTCCAGGCCCAGTCCGTTGGCGGCGAAGTTCAGCGTGATCAGACCGATGGCCGGGTGGTTGCGCGGCACGCCGGGCATCAGGCGCGCGAACAGCGGTCCCAGCACGCGCGCCAGTTTTTCCACCAGGCCAGCGCCCTCGGCGATGCGCAGAAAGCCCAGCCACAGCGTCAGCGTGCCGAACAGCAGCACCATCACTTCCACCGACACGCGCGCCATGTCGAACAGGCTGGCGACCATCATGCGGAAGACATCGGGGTCGCCGATGACCAGCCAGCGGTACAGCGCCGCCGCGGCCGCGGTAAGGAAAAAGCCCAGCCAGAGTTTGTTCAGCATGCGGAGACTGCCCGGATAGCGATGGATTGCGCGCTGCGCGCCGAGGCCCATTGTCGCAGAGTCGGCAGGCCGCAGCTTGGCCCGACGCCGCCAATTCTGGTACTTTGACCTGATACGCCCTGGGGCCTGGGGCCATAACAGTGAGGAAAACTCATGGACTTCAACGCATGGCGCCGGCGCCGCATCTCGGAACCCGCTTACCGCTGGGCGCGCAACGCGCTGCCCGCCATGTCGGCGACGGAGCGCGAAGCCATCGAGGCCGGCGACACCTGGTGGGATGCGGATCTGTTCACCGGCAATCCCGACTGGCGCAAGCTGCTGGACGTGCCGGCGGCCACGCTGACCGCGGACGAGCAGCGCTTCATAGACGGCCCGCTGGCGCGGCTTTGCGCCATGCTGGACGAATGGGACATCACCTGGAACCGGCGCGATCTGCCGCCCGAGGTATGGGACTTCCTGAAGGCCGAACGCTTCTTCGGCATGATCATTCCGCGGCGCTACGGCGGCCTGGGCTTTTCGCCCTATGCGCACTCCGAGGTCGTGCGGCGCATTTCGGCCTACTCCATCACCGCAGGCGTCACCGTCATGGTGCCCAATTCGCTGGGCCCCGGCGAATTGCTGATGCAGTTCGGCACGCCGGCGCAGCGCGACTACTGGCTGCCGCGGCTGGCCGACGGCCGCGAGGTGCCATGCTTCGGCCTGACCAGCCCCGAGGCTGGTTCGGACGCCGCGTCCATGGTGGACACGGGCGTGGTCTGCCGCCAGGTGATCGACGGGCGCGAACTGATCGGCATCCGGCTGAACTGGCACAAGCGCTACATCACGTTGGGGCCGGTGGCGACGGTGCTGGGGCTGGCTTTCAAGCTATCGGACCCCGACGGCATCCTGGGCGGCGCCAAGGACATTGGCATATCGGTCGCGCTGGTGCCGACCGAAGCGCCCGGCGTGGAGATCGGGCGCCGCCACCTGCCCGCCATGCAGGTCTTCCAGAACGGACCCAACCGCGGGCGCGACGTGTTCGTGCCGCTGGACGCGCTGATCGGCGGCGCCGAGCGCGCCGGGCATGGCTGGCAGATGCTGATGAGCGCGCTGGCGGCGGGGCGGGGCATTTCCCTGCCGTCGCTGTCGGCCGCGGCCGCCGTGATGTGCGCGCACACCACGGGCATGTATGCCCGCGTGCGCGAACAGTTCGGCATTCCCGTCGGCAAGTTCGAGGGCGTGCAGGAAGGGCTGGCCCGGCTGGCGGGCAATGCCTATCTGGTCGAAGCCGCCAGGCGCTTGACCTGCGCCGCGCTGAACCAGGGCGTCAAGCCGGCAGTGGTCTCGGGCATCATGAAGTACCACGCCACCGAGCGCATGCGCGGCTCGGTCAACGACGCGATGGACATCCATGCCGGCCGCGCCGTCATCGACGGTCCCAGCAATTACCTGGGCGCGCTGTACCGCGCCGTGCCCATCGCCATCACGGTCGAGGGCGCCAACATCCTGACGCGCAACCTGATCATCTTCGGCCAGGGCGCGATCCGCGCCCATCCCTATCTGATGCCGGAAATCCTGGCGCTGGGCAACCCCGACGAAGACCGTGGCATGGAGGTCTTCCACGACGTGTTCTGGCGGCATCTGCGCCACACAGGCATCAACGCGCTGCGGGCCATCGGCCGCGCCTGGACTGGCGGGGTGCTGGCGCCTGCGCCTTCATCCGGTCCCGTGGCCGGCCACTACCGGCGGCTGGGCCGCTATGCCTCGGGCTTCGCGCTGCTGGCCGATGCCACGCTGGCGCAGCTGGGCGGAGGCCTGAAGCGCCGGGAAATGATTTCCGCCCGCCTGGGCGACATCCTGTCCGAACTGTATCTGCAGTCGGCGGTGCTCAAACGCTGGGAAGACGAGGGCCGCAAGCACGACGATCTGCCGCTGGTGCAGTGGTGCCTGGAGCAGGGCTACGCCAGCATCGAGAAAAGCATGGATCAGGTCCTGCGCAATCTGCCAGGCCGCGTGTTGTCGTGGGGACTGCGCGCGGCCATCCTGCCGCTGCGCCTGGCCAAGGGGCCGAGCGACGCCTTGACCCGGGAATGCGCTGAACTGCTGCTCAAGCCTTCGCCCACGCATGTGCGCCTGGCGGCCGACCTGCATCGCGATGCCGGCGCTGCCGGCGACGATCCGGTAGGCCTTCTGACCCGCGCCTTCGCGCTGGCGGACGCCGTGCAGCCCCTGCGCGACCGCCTGCGCCAGTCCGGCGTGCGCGATTGGCGCGAAGCCCATCAGCGCGGCGCCATTACCGACGCGCAGGCGGCCTCGCTGGAAGAGGCCGAAGCCCTGGTCTCGCGGGTGTTGCAGGTGGACGATTTCGCGCCCGAGGAGTTGTCGCCGCAGGCCGCCAAGGCGGACTCCGGCGAGGCTTAGGGTAGGGACGCAAGCCCCCGCAAGGCGGGAGCGGGGCCTTAGTCGTCCTGATTCGGATCCATGTCCGGGAACAGGATTTCAGTGAACCCGAATTTGCTGAAGTCCTGGATGCGCGACGGGTAGAGCCGGCCGATCAGGTGATCGCATTCGTGCTGCACCACCCGGGCATGAAAACCCTCGGCCTCGCGTTCGATGAGCTGGCCGTAGGGATCTCGCCCGCTGTAGCGGATGCGGCGGTAGCGCGGCACCACGCCGCGCAGGCCCGGCACCGACAGGCAGCCTTCCCAGCCGTCTTCCATCTCGTCCGACAGCGGCGTGATGACGGGATTGCACAGGATGGTCTGCGGCACGGCGGGGGCGTCGGGATAGCGCTCGTTGCGGTCAAAGCCGAAGATCACCAGCTGCAGATCCACGCCGATCTGCGGCGCGGCCAGGCCCACCCCTTGCGCGGCGGCCATGGTTTCGAACATGTCGTCGATCAGCGCATGCAACTCGGGCGTGTCGTAGCGCTCCACGGGCGCGGCCACGCGCAGCAGCCGCGGGTCGCCCATTTTCAGGATGGTGTGGATCATTGAGGTGTCTTCCTGGCTTTGGCCGCGCGGGGCTCAGTCCTGGCGGCCCTTTTTCTGGATGAACTCGATCTTGTAGCCGTCGGGGTCTTCGACAAAGGCGATGACCGTCTTGCCGTGCTTCATCGGGCCGGCTTCGCGCGTGACCTTGCCGCCTTTTTCCTTGACCTTGTCACAGGCTTCGTAGGCGTTGTCCACTTCCAGGGCGATGTGGCCGTAGCCGGTGCCCAGGTCGTACTTGTCCGTGTCCCAGTTGTGGGTCAGTTCGATGACGGCGCCTTCGGATTCGTCCTGGTAGCCGACGAAGGCCAGCGTGAACTTGCCTTCGGGGTAGTCGTTGCGGCGCAGGACGCGCATGCCGAGCACATTGGTGTAGAAGTCGATGGACTTGTCGAGATTGCCGACTCGCAGCATGGTGTGGAGCATACGCATGGGATGGTTTCCTTAAGCGGTGAGGGGGAACGGGAAGAATCCGCCGTTGCCGGCGGCTTCCCGGGTGATGCCGATGTCGCGCAGCGCGCCGCCCATGGCGTCGACTGCCTGCCGCATCTGGTCTGGCCCGAAGGCGCCGATGCAGCCGACCCGGAACGAAGGTTGTTCGGTGTTGTAGAAGTTGCTGAGCACGTAGCCGCGGCGCTTGAGGGCGTCCACGAACAATTGCAGGTTCCAGGTCGGCGCATCCGGGGCGCGGACGTTGACGACGATGGGCCCCTGCAGCGCGGGCGGCAGGTAAGGCGCGAGGCCCAGTTCCCTGACGCCATCATATAGCGTGTGCATGTTGGCGGTGTAGCGCGCCAGGCGGGCTTCGCGGCCTTCTTCGCGGTGCAGCTCCAGCGCCACGGCCAGCGCGGCCAGCGTGGGCGCGGGCGGCGTGAAACGCGGGCCGGCATTGGGCTGCTGGCTTTGCTGGTAGATGTCGGCCAGGTCCAGCGACCAGCTGCCGGCGATGCCGCGCGCCGCTTCCAGGCTGTCGCGCCGCGCCACCACGAAGGCGGCGCCGGGCATGCCTTCCAGGCACTTGTTGGCCGTCAACACCACTGCCTCCACGGCGGGCAGGGCGTGCAGCTCCAGGGGCAGCGCGCCGAAGGCGGATACGGCGTCGACGATGACGCGGCGGCCCAGCGCATGCGCGATGCGCGCGAGTTCGGGCACGTCGTGGCAGATGCCGCTGCCGGTTTCGCTGTAGACCAGCGCCAGGTGCGTGAGCGTGGGATCCTGTTCCAGCGCCTGCGCGACCGCTTGCGGATCGATCCGATCTGTGGGGCCTACGGGCAGCGGCACGGCGACGCGGCCGGCATCGCCGGCCAGCTTTTGCAGGCGGGCGGCGTAGGCGCCGGTGGAGGGCGCCAGCAGGCGGCCGCCGGCGGGGATGAGGCTGCGGATGGCGGCTTCCACCGCGAAGTGGCCGCAGCCCGGCAGCGCCAGCGCGGCATGCTCGTCGGGCGACGCCTGCGCCGCCCGCAGGACGCCATCGCAGACCTGCCGGTAGGTCTGACGGAAATCGTTGTCCCACGGTGCATAG
This sequence comes from Achromobacter sp. ACM01, assembly GCF_014851745.1. NCBI lineage: Bacteria > Pseudomonadati > Pseudomonadota > Betaproteobacteria > Burkholderiales > Alcaligenaceae > Achromobacter > Achromobacter sp. ACM01. The sequence continues at coordinate 1,092,108 of NZ_JACVAF010000003.1, read as the reverse complement.
TCTTGCGCCATGGCGGCCTTCACCCGCGCGTCGGTCGTGACCGGGCCCGGAATCAGCAGCAACATTTTCGTGTCTCCAGAATGCCTCAGAACTGAGGCAAGGATGCGGGGTCGTGACGTCGCAGGATGTTCTTGGCGTCTTCGAAATCGGGCAGGATCTGCCCTACTTCGCGCCAGAAGTCCTGACTGTGGTTCATTTCGCGCAAATGGGCAAGCTCGTGCGCGATGACGTAGTCGATGATGGCGGGCGCGAAATGGATCAGGCGCCAGTTCAGCATGATGTTGCCGTCGCTGGTGCAGGAGCCCCAGCGGGTGGCGGCCGACGACAGGCGCCAGCGCCGGATCTTCAGGCCGCTGACTTGCAGGAAGTGGGCCAGGCGCGCGCCGAACCAGGCGCCGGCGCGCTGCTGCAGCCAGGCTTGGGCCGAATCGCGGATGCGGCCCTGGTCCGCCGAGGACGGCAGCGCCAGCCACAGGGTGTCGCCGTCCTGGGGGGCGTCGGCGTCGCCCGACAAACTGGCCTGGCGGCTGTCGCCGCCCACGCCGATCACGATGCGCTTGCCCAGGTAGGGCAGTTCGCCTCCCGGCTGCCAGCGCGTATGCGCCATGGCCAGCTGCTGCTTGCGGGCATGCCATTCGCGCAGCTTGGTCAGGATCCAGCGGGCCTTCTCGCGCACGGCGTCGTCCACCTGCGTCAGCGTCACCCAGTTCGGGGCGGTGACGCGCAAGCCGTCGTCAGTGATCACGAAGCCTATGCTGCGGCGGCGCGAGCGCAGCAGCACGAAGCCGATGGACTGCTGCTCGGTCGCGACCTCGCGCCAACGCGCGCCGGGCGGCAGCGGGTCGGGGCAGGGCGTGGGGACGAGCGAGGCCGCGTTGGGCGACAGCGTCAGCAGCGGTTCGCCCGCAGGGGCGGCGGCCGGCGGCAGATCGGGGAAGAGGGGCTTGGGCGGGACCGGCTTGGGCGAGGCCGCCTCAGGCGCGGCCGGAGCCTTTGGCGCGGCGTTCAGCGGCGGCGCGCCCGTGGGCGCGTCGTGCTGCTGTTCGTCGAACAGGAGTTCGAGCTGATCAGTGCTGGCCATACCTTTCTGGATTGAGACGCCGCATTTCCCCTTCGATCCAGTCCTGAACCTTTTTGTTCAGTTCCTCGGGGGAGAGTCCCTTGGATTCTATCGCGGGACCGATGGACACGGTAACCATGCCCGGATACTTCACGAAGGCGTTGCGGCGCCAGCATTCGCCGGCATTATGCGCCACGGGGATGACGACCGCGCCGGTGCGCGAGGCCAGCAGCGCGCCGCCCATCTTGAAGCGGCCGGTCTTGCCGGGCGGCACGCGGGTGCCCTCGGGGAACAGCAGGGGCCAGCGGCCTTCGTCCAGGCGCGTCTGGCCTTGCTTGACCACTTGATCGAAGGCATCGCGACCCTTGGCGCGGTCGATCGGGATCATGCGCAGCAGCGCCAAGCCCCAGCCGAAGAACGGCACCATGTGCAGTTCCTTCTTGTAGACGAAGCAGACTTCGCGCGGCATGTGGGCCGGGAAGAACAGCGTTTCCCAGGCCGACTGGTGCTTGGACAGCAGCACCGCCGGGCCGTCGGGCAGGTTTTCCCAGCCCTTGACCTGCCAGCGGATGCCGCAGAAGAAGCGCGCGCCCCAGATGGCCAGGCGCGGCCAGCCCACGGTCAGCTTGTAGCGCCAGTGCAGCGGCAGCGGCGCCCACAGGATGCAGGCGAAGGCATAGGGAATGACCGTGACGGCCAGGAACAGGAAGTACAGCAGCGAACGTAGGCGGGCCATTGGATCAATGGTCCTGCAGCAGCGCGTCGACCACGGCCGACAGGTCGTCGCAGACGCGGGTGTTGTCAGGCAAACCGCCCTTGGCCAGCGTTTTCTTGCCGTTGCCGGTCAGCACCAGCCAGGGCGAGCAGCCGACCGACGACGAGGCCTGCAGGTCGCGCAGCGAATCGCCCACCGCCGGCACGCCAGCCAGGTCGACGTCGTAGCGGTGTCCGATCTGTTCGAACATGCCGGGCTTGGGCTTGCGGCAGGAGCAATTGTCATCGGGGCCGTGTGGGCACATGAAGACCGCGTCGATACTGCCGCCAGCGGCGGCCAGTTCGCGGCGCATCTTGGTATGGATGGCCGTCAGGGTGTCCATGTCGAACAGGCCGCGCGCCAGGCCCGACTGGTTGGTGGCGACCACCACCTTCCAGCCCGCCTGCGTCAGCCGGGCGATGGCCTGCAGGCTGCCGGGCAGGGCGATCCATTCGTCCGGATTCTTGACGAACGAATCGCTGTCCTGATTGATGACGCCGTCGCGGTCTAGGATGATGAGTTTCACTGTGCCAGCCTGGAGATGTCAGCGACCTGGTTCATCAGGCCATGCAACTGGCCCAGCAGGGCCAGCCGGTTGGCGCGCACGGCCGGGTCTTCGGCCATGACCATGACGTCGGCAAAGAAGGCGTCCACGGCTTCGCGGACCTGGGCCAGCGTGCTCAGGCTGCCGGCGAAGTCGCCCGCGGCCAGTTGCGCCTCGGCCTTCGGGCGCAGCGCGGAAACGGCGGCGGCCAGGGCCTTTTCAGCCGGTTCCACGAGCGCGGCATCGTTCACCGCGCCGATCTCGCCTTCGGCCTTCTTGAGCAGGTTGCCGATGCGCTTGTTGGCGGCGGCCAGGCTGGCGGCCTCGGGCAGCTGCGCAAAGGCGGCGGCCGCGCGCACGCGCTCGGCCACCTGGTGCAACGGCGGGGTCAGCGCGATCACGGCTTCGACGGCATTGCGGTCGAAGTCGTTGATGAGCTGGTTGCGGTAGCGTTCGTAGATGAAGGCGCGGACTTCGGCCAGCGTGTCGGCGGGGATCTTGCCGGCGGGGAAGGTCCCCGCGGCCAGTTCCAGCAGGCCGTCCAGCGACAGGGGGCCGGCCTCGCTGATCTTGAGCCAGCCGCCTGCGGCCAGTTGTTCGAAGGCGCTGATCAGGCCCAGCGCGGCGCGGCGCAGGCCGAAGGGGTCGCGCTCGCCGGTGGGCGCCAGGCCGATGGCCCAGATGCCGACCATGGTTTCCACGCGCTCGGCGATGAACAGGGTGGCCGCGGTCAGCGTGTCGGCGGTGACGGGCGCGTCGTAGCGGTTGCGGTACTGCGTGCGCAGGGCCTGCACCACGCTGTCGGGCTCGCCGTCGCCGGCCGCGTAGTAGGCGCCCATGACGCCTTGCAGCTCGGGGAATTCGCCCACCATGTTCGAGCCCAGGTCGGCCTTGGCCAGCATGGCCGCGCGGTCGGCGGCGGAGACGTCGCCGCCCAGTTGCTCGGCCACGCCGCGGGCGATGGCGCGCACGCGTTCCACGCGTTCCAGCTGGGTGCCCAGCTTGTTGTGGTAGACGATCGAGCCCAGTTGTTCGACGCGCGCCGCCAGCGGCGTCTTGCGGTCGGTTTCGAAGAAGAACTGCGCATCGGCCAGGCGCGGGCGCACCACGCGCTGGTTCCCTTCAACGATGTTCACCGGATTGTCGGTGTGCATGTTGCTGACGATCAGGAAGCGGTGCGTCAGGCGGCCGGTAGCCGGATCGAACAGCGGGAAGTATTTCTGGTTCAGCCGCATGGTCAGGATCAGGCATTCCTGCGGCACTTGCAGGAACTGCTCTTCGAACTGGCCCACGTAGACGGTGGGGTGTTCGACCAGGGCCGTGACTTCGTCCAGCAGTGCGGCCACTTCGGGATCGTCGCCCAGGGTGGCGTTCAGGCGGCCGGCATGGTCCAGCAACTGGCGCTGGATCTCGTCGCGGCGACCTTCGAACGAGGCCACCACGCGGCCCTTTTCGGCCAGGGTGGCGGCGTAGGCGTCGGCGTCGGCGAAGGACACGGGGCCCGCGCTCATGAAGCGGTGGCCCAGCGTGTCGCGGCCGGCGGCCAGGCCCAGCGCGGACACCGGCACCACGTCGGCGCCGAACAGCGCGACCAGGCCGTGCGCCGGACGCACGAACTTGACGGTGGTGACGCCGTCGGCCAATTGGTAGCGCATGACCTTGGGAATGGGCAGGCCGTTGATGGCGGCGTCGATGCCTTCCTGCAGGCCGGCGGCCAGCTGGGCGCCGGGAGCGGTGCCGCGCGCGACCAGGTAGTCCTGCTTGCCGTCGGATTCACGTTCCAGGGTCGACAGGTCGATGTTCTCAAGGCCCTTGGCGGCCAGCTTCTTCTGCAGCGCGGGCGTGGCCTGGCCGTCTTCGGTCAGGCCGATCTTCACCGGCATCAGCTTTTCGGCATAGGGCTGGTCGGGCGCCTGAGCCAGCACGGCGGACAGGTGCACGGCCAGGCGGCGCGGCGTCGAATACGCGGTTGCGGCGCAGCCGGCGGCCAGCAGGCCGTGGCGCTCCAGCGTGGCGCGCACGCCTTCGGCAAAGGCCTGGCCCAGCTTCTGCAGGGCCTTGGGCGGGAGTTCTTCGGTCAGCAGTTCGACCAGCAGCGGGCGGATGTTCGTCGTCATTTATGCAGCCTCCCCGGCGGCCTTGTCGCGGCCCAGCATGGGAAAGCCCAGTCGTTCGCGGGAATCGTAGTAGGCCTGCGCGACGGCGCGCGACAGGTTGCGGATGCGGCCGATGTAGGCGGCGCGCTCGGTGACGCTGATCGCGCCGCGCGCGTCCAGCATGTTGAACGTGTGCGCGGCCTTCAGCGCGGCCTCGTAGGCGGGCAGCGCCAGCGGCACGTCCATCAGGCGCTTGGCCTCGGCTTCGTAGTCATTGAAGTGCGAGAACAGCATCTCGGCCGACGAATGCTCGAAGTTGTAGGTGGACTGTTCCACTTCGTTCTGGTGGAACACGTCGCGATACAGCACGCGGTTGCCGTTGGCGCCTTCGGTCCAGACCAGGTCGTACACGCTTTGCACGTCCTGCAGGTACATGGCCAGGCGTTCCAGGCCGTAGGTGATTTCGCCGGTGGTCGGCGTGCAGTCCAGGCCGCCCACTTGCTGGAAGTAGGTGAACTGGGTGACTTCCATGCCGTTCAGCCAGACTTCCCAGCCCAGGCCCCAGGCGCCGAGGGTGGGGTTCTCCCAGTCGTCCTCTACGAAGCGGATGTCGTGCTGGGTGGGGTCGATGCCCAACGCCTTGAGCGAACCGATGTACAGGTCCAGGATTTCCGGAGGCGCGGGCTTCAACACGACCTGGTACTGATAATAGTGTTGCAGGCGGTTGGGGTTTTCGCCGTAGCGGCCGTCCTTGGGGCGGCGCGAGGGCTGCACGTAGGCGGCGCGCCAGGGCTCCGGGCCGATCGCGCGCAGGAACGTGGCGGTATGCGAGGTGCCGGCGCCGACTTCCATGTCGTAGGGTTGCAGCAGGGCGCAACCCTGCTTGTCCCAGTATTCCTGGAGCGTAAGGATGATTTGCTGAAAGGTGAGCATAGGATTCTTGGAATTCGGCCGCCGGGCAAGGCTTGCCCTGGGCGTGGGAAACCCGACATTTTAACTGGCCTGGGGCGGTCCGGTTCCCGAATGCCGGGCGGACGGTTACATCTGGGCCTTCGGGGCGGTTCGCAGGGGGACAGTGTGCCGCTGGTGGACGCCCCGCGGGCCTGTCGCTGCGCCTGGAAACCAATGATCGTATGATTCCAGGTTGCGTACCAAGTCTTATATAAAACCCGGAACCTGATTCCGAGAATTCCCGGAAGGAGCAGTCCCATGTCAGACCTGATCAAGGTAGAAGTCACCGACGGCATCCAGATCATCACGATCAACCGTCCCGAGGCCAAGAACGCCATCAACCTGGAGACCGCGCAGGCCATGGCCGCGGCGCTGGACCAGCTGGACAGCCGCGACGACATCCGCATCGGCATCCTGACGGGCGGCGGCGGCACGTTCTCGTCGGGCATGGACCTGAAGGCTTTCGCCAAGTCGGGGCAGCGTCCCTACGTGGAAGGCCGCGGCTTCGCGGGCCTGAACGAGCGGCCGCCCAAGAAGCCGCTGATCGCGGCGGTGGAAGGCTATGCGCTGGCCGGCGGCTGCGAAATGGCGCTGGCTTCCGACCTGATCGTGGCCGCCAGCAACGCCAAGTTCGGCCTGCCTGAAGTCAAGCGCGGCCTGGTGGCGGGCGCTGGCGGCATGCTGCGCCTGCCGCGCCGCCTGCCGTACCACATCGCCATGGAAGTGATCCTGACCGGCGAAATGTTGACGGCCGAGCGCGCCCACTCCTTCGGGCTGGTCAACCGCATCACCGAGCCGGGCGCCGCCCTGGCGGGCGCTCTGGAACTGGCCCGCGCCATCGTCGAGAACGGCCCGCTGGCGGTGCAGACCGCCAAGAGCATCGTGGCGCAGTCGGGCGACTGGGACCAGGCCAGCATGTTCGACCAGCAGCGTCCGCTGATTGCGCACATCTTTTCGTCCGCCGACGCCAAGGAAGGCGCGACCGCCTTCGCCGAGAAGCGCAAACCGGTCTGGCAAGGCAAATAGGAAATGCCCCCACGCCGCGCCCCTGCGGGGCTAGCTGCCCCCCCGAGGGGGGCGCTGTTTGCCTTGGGGCGGCCCGGCGGCAAAAATAGTTCTTTCTCCATCGCGGCGGGCGAGTCACGCCGGCCGCGTTTTCACGTTTTTCATCTAGACCCGATATCGCCATGTCAGTCATCATCAAAGAAGAAGACTTCATCCAGTCGATAGCCGATGGCATCCAGTTCATCAGCTACTACCACCCGGTCGACTACATCCGTCACCTGGCCCGCGCCTACGAGCGCGAGGAAAGCCCCGCCGCGCGCGACGCGATGGCGCAGATCCTGACCAACTCGCGCATGTGCGCCGAGGGCAAGCGTCCGCTGTGCCAGGACACGGGCATCGTCAACGTGTTCCTGAAGGTCGGCATGGGCGTGCGTTTCGAGACCAAGCGCACGCTGCAGGAACTCTGTGACGAAGGCGTGCGCCGCGGCTATCTGAACCCGGACAATCCTTTGCGCGCCTCGGTGCTGGACGATCCGCTGTTTGCGCGCAAGAACACGCGCGACAACACGCCCTGTATCCTGCACGTCGAGCTTGTCCCGGGCGACAAGGTCGACGTGCAAGTCGCTTCGAAGGGCGGCGGTTCGGAAAACAAGTCGAAGTTCGCGATGCTGAATCCGAGCGATTCGCTGGTGGACTGGGTGCTGAAGACGGTGCCGACGATGGGCGCGGGCTGGTGCCCGCCGGGCATGCTGGGCATCGGCGTCGGCGGCACGGCCGAGAAGGCCATGCTGATGGCGAAGCAGTCGTTGATGGAAGACATCGACATGTACGAGCTGCTGGCCCGCGGTCCGCAGAACAAGCTGGAAGAGCTGCGTATCGAGCTGTATGAGAAGGTCAACGCGCTGGGTATCGGCGCGCAGGGCCTGGGCGGTTTGACGACGGTGCTGGACGTCAAGATCAGCACGTTCCCGACGCACGCGGCGTCCAAGCCCGTGGCGATGATCCCGAACTGTGCGGCGACGCGCCACGCGCACTTCGAACTGGACGGCTCGGGCCCCGCTCGCCTGGATCCGCCGTCGCTGTCGGAGTGGCCGGAAGTGCACTGGGCGCCGGACTACAACAAGTCCAAGCAGGTGGACCTGAATACGCTGACCAAGGAAGAAGTGGCCAGCTGGAAGCCGGGCCAGACGCTGCTGCTGTCGGGCAAGATGTTGACGGGCCGCGATGCGGCGCACAAGCGTATCCAGGACATGCTGGCCAAGGGCGAGCCGCTGCCGGTGGATTTCAAGAATCGCGTCATTTACTACGTGGGTCCGGTGGATCCGGTGCGCGACGAAGTGGTCGGCCCGGCGGGTCCCACTACCGCTACGCGCATGGATAAGTTCACGGACATGATGCTGGAGCAGACGGGCCTGATCGCGATGATCGGCAAGTCGGAGCGCGGTCCGGTGGCTATCGAATCCATCAAGAAGCACAACTCGGCTTATCTGATGGCGGTGGGTGGCGCGGCTTACCTGGTGTCGAAGGCTATCCGTGGCGCGAAGGTGCTGGGTTTTGCGGACCTGGGCATGGAAGCCATCTACGAGTTCGACGTGAAGGACATGCCGGTGACTGTGGCGGTTGACGCTCAGGGTACCTCTGTCCATACCACGGGGCCCAAGGAATGGCAGGCCAAGATCGGGAAGATTCCTGTCGCTGTGGCTTGATTCCGTAGGCTGTGAGAAAAACGGCTGCCAGGGGACTGGTGGCCGTTTTTTTTGGCTTTAGTGCTTAGTGCTTCGTAGGCCGCCCGGGCGGCCAATAATGACATACGTGATTTATTTGATTGCTGTGGTGGCCGCTAGCGCGCATGCGGTGAGTGGCGTGTGGGGCTCATCGTCGTCCTGTGACTGGAGTCTTCGCTGTAGGCGCGGCCCGCGTCAGTTCGTCGTCTTTAATCCCTCGCGAAACACGGCGATCTCTACTTGCGTCTTCCCCAGCACCTCCCGCAGCACTTCCTCCGTATGTTCCCCCAGCAGCGGCGGCGCGCGACGGTATTCCACCGGCGAGGCCGATAGCCGCAACGGGCTGGCTGTCACCGCCGCCATGCCGCCCGCCGGATGCGGCATATCGCGGCGCAGCTGACGTGCCAGCGCTTGCGGATGCGCCTGGGCCTGGGCGATATCGTTGATCGGTCCGCAGGGCACGCCCACGGCCTCGAGCTTGGCGATCCAGTCGTCGCGCTGGCCCTGGCGCATGATCTCGGTCAGCAGGCCGACCAGCAGCTCGCGGTTGGCCAGGCGCATGCGGTTGGTGGCGAAGCGCGGGTCGTCGCCCAGTTCGGGTGCGCCGATGGCGCGGCAGTATGCGCGGTACTGCGATTCATTGCCTGTGGCCACGATCAGGTGGCCGTCGCTGGCGGCGAACACCTGGTAGGGCACGACGTTCTGGTGGGCGTTGCCGGCGCGCTGGGGCGCCACGCCGGAGTTGAAGTAGTTCGAGTTCTGGTTGGCCAGCAGGGCGACGTGGCTGTCCAGCAGGGCGATGTCCAGGTGCTGGCCCAGGCCGCTGTTGTGGCGTTCCTGCAGGGCGGCCAGGATGGCCACGGTGGCGTACATGCCGGTGACGATGTCGGTGACCGCCACGCCGGCTTTTTGCGGACCGCCGCCGGGCAGGTCGTCGCGTTCGCCGGTGATGCTCATCAGGCCGCCCATGCCCTGGATCATGAAGTCGTAGCCGGGGCGCTGCGCGTAGGGGCCGTCCTGGCCGAAGCCTGTGACGGAGCAATAGATCAGGCGCGGGTTGATCTGCTTCAGGCTGTCGTAGTCCAGGCCGTACTTGGCGAGGCCGCCCACCTTGAAGTTTTCGACCAGGATGTCGCTGGCGGCCGCCAGTTCGCGGATCAGCGCGGCGCCTGCGGGCGTGGCCATGTCGGCTTCGACGGAACGCTTGTTGCGGTTGGCGCTGAGGTAGTAGGCGGATTCCTCGGTGTCTTGGCCCGCGCCGTCCTTGAGGAACGGCGGGCCCCAGGCGCGGGTGTCGTCGCCGACGCGCGGGCGTTCGATCTTGATGACGTCGGCGCCCAGGTCGGCGAGGTTCTGCGTGCACCAGGGGCCGGCCAGGATGCGCGACAGGTCCAGTACGCGGATGCCGGTCAATGCGGGCGGGCGGTTCATGGCTTCAGCTCCGCGGTGCCGTGGCTCATGACCACCACGCCGCGTTCCTGCGCACGGGCCTGGAAGCGGAGCTGGCCGTCGGGCAGGCGCCAGATGTCGCACTGCAGGGTTTCGCCGGGATAGACCGGCGCCGAGAAGCGCGTGTTCAGGCTGACCAGGCGCGAGGCGTCGTAGCCGCAGCAGCATTTGACGATGGCGTGCGCGACTACGCCGTAGGAGCACAGTCCGTGCAGGATGGGTTTGGGGTAGCCGGCCGCGCGTGCGACCTCGGGGTCTGCGTGCAGCGGATTGCGGTCGGCGTTCAGTCGGTACAGCAGGGCGGCGCTGGCGGGGATGCGGATTTCGCAGCTCAGGTCAGGGGCGCCGTCGGGCGCTGCGGGCAGGGCGGCGGGGCTGTCATCTCCCTGTCCGAAGCCGCCGTCGCCGCGGCAGAAGGTGCTTTGGCGCAGAGTGGCCAGGCAGGCGCCGTCTTCGCCGTGCAGGGTGCGTTCGGTGATGATGATGGCGCCCTTGTCGGCGCCCTTGTCGATCACGTGCGTGTTGCGGCTTCTGCCGATGACCACGCCCGCCGCCGGCAGGGGCGCATGCATGGTCAGCCGTTGTTCTCCGTGGACCACGCGTACCCAGTCGATGCCGGCGCGCGGATCCTGGACCCAGAAGCCCGGATAGCCCAGCACCACGCTCATGGTGGGGAAGGATTGCAAGCCTTTTTCGTACACGTAGCGCAACTGGCCGGCGTCTTCGGGGTCTTGCCCCAGGCCTATGCCCAGGGCGTACAGCATGGTGTCTTTTTCGTCGTAGCGCTGGCGGATTTCGTCGAAGCGCCAGTTCTTCACGGTTGCGTAGTCCAGGGGCATGGCGGCCTCAGATGGGATCCCAGTCGATGACGTCAGGCGAACGCTCCAACGCGTAGAAGTGCTTGCGCATGGCGGGCACGGCGATCTCGGCGATGCGCTCGGGCGTCCAGCCTTCGCCGTGGTGCACGGTGCGCAGCGGGCGCGGCTGGCTCATCAGCATGATCTCGTTGGCGCGCACCGCGAAGATCTGCGCGGTGACCTCGCTGGCCGCGTCGCTGGCCAGATACACGGCCATGGGCGCGACCTTGCCGGCTTCCATTTTCTTCAGCTTTTCGACGCGGGCTTTTTCTTCGTCGGTTTCGGCGGGAATGGAGCTGGTCATGCGGCTCCATGCGAACGGCGCAATGCAGTTGGAGCGCACGTTGTAGCGCGCCATGTCCAGCGCGATGGATTTCGACAGGGCCACGATGCCCAGCTTGGCCGCCGCGTAGTTGGCCTGGCCAAAGTTTCCGATCAGTCCGGACGTGGAGGTCATGTGCACGAACGCGCCGGACTCCTGTTCGCGAAAGTAGGGCGCCGCCGCGCGACTCATGAAGAAGGAGCCGTTCAGGTGCACGCCCAGCACCTGACTCCATTCCTCTTCGCTCATCTTGTGGAAAACCCGGTCGCGCAGATTGCCGGCATTGTTGACCACGGCATCGATGCGGCCGAAGGCGTCGATTGCCGTCTGCACGCAGCGGCTGGCGCTGTCGTACGCGGCCACGCTGTCGGTGTTGGCGACGGCCTGGCCGCCCGCCGCGACGATCTCCTTGACGACCGCTTGCGCGGGGCCATCCGCGCCGCCTTCGCCGGTGAGCGATACGCCGATGTCGTTCACCACCACCTTGGCGCCGGCCTGCGCCATGGCCAGTGCAATGCTGCGGCCGATGCCGCCGCCCGCGCCAGTCACGATCACCACTTTTCCGGAAACTATGCCGCTCATTGAAGCTGACTCCTGTGCTGCGGCGCGCGCGCCGTGTGGAAAACAGTTCCGCATCGAACGCTCTGGTTCGAGGGGATGCACCATGGTAGATTCGACGAGGCATGCGAAGAATTCAAAATTAGATATGCCCCCCTTCTGCGTGGTGGAACATGAGACACGATCTGACGGACCTGCGTTTGTTTCTGAACGTGGGGGAAACACTCAATCTGACCCGGGCTGCGGAACGCACCTTCCTGTCCCTGCCGGCGGCAAGCGCGCGGGTGAAGAACATGGAAGAGGCCTTCAAGGCCCGGCTACTGGTGCGCATGGCCACGGGCGTGGCGCTGACGCCGGCGGGCGAGGTGCTGCTCAAGCATGCGAACGCCGTGTTCCGCCAGCTGGAATGCCTGAACGCGGACCTGCAGCCCTATGCCAGCGGCCTGAAGGGACGCCTGCGCCTGCTGGCCAACACCACGGCCACCAATTCGTTCCTGGCCGACGCCTTGTCCACGTTTCTTGCGGAAAACCCTGACGTGGACGTGGAGCTGGAGGAAAAAATATCTGGCGATATCGTCATCGCCATACGCGCAGGCCAGGGAGACCTGGGGCTGGTGGCGGGCAATATCGACGTGTCGGGCCTGGACGTCACGCCGCTGTTCCGCGATGAACTCACCGTGGTCACGTCGCTGGACCACCCCCTGGCGGCCACGGAGTCCGCGCATTTCGCCGACTTGGTCGATGCCTACCAGTTCGTCGGCATCCACCCCGATAGCGCCATCCAGACCTTCCTGGAAGATATTGCCAGCGGCCTGGGCAAGCGCATCTGCCAGCGCGTGCACGTGGGCAGCTTCGAGGCCGTGTGCCGCATGGTGGAGGCGGGCGCGGGGATCGCGGTGGTGCCGCGCGCCTGCGCGGCGCGCTACAGCCGTCCGGATGCGCTGCACGTGCTCAAGCTGGATGACCCCTGGGCATTGCGCGACCGTCTGCTGTGCCGCCAGCGCGGCCGCGACCTGCCCAGTTTCGCGGAATGCTTCATCGAACATGTGCAGCGTGCGGCCCGCGGCCTGTAGCGCGTTCCGAAGAGGGGCTTTTGCAAATATGTAGCGGTGACTCCGCAGGTTCGGCAAATAATAAAAAAGGCGTCAGGCAGCAGTCCTAGAGCTTGGCCGCCCATAAAACCGAGAACCAGGAGACTGCCGTGACCGATCTACTACGCCGCCGCGCCGTTGCGCGGCTGGGCGCCGCGTGCGCCGCCGCCGCGCTGCCCGCGCTGTTCCCCAAGATGGCCCGCGCCGCCGCCTGGCCGGCGCATGCCGTGAACTTCATCGTGCCGTTTCCTGCGGGCGGCCCCGTGGACACGACCGCGCGCTTCACCACGCAGCCGCTGGGACAGCTGTGGTCGGTGCCCACGGTGGTCGACAACAAGTCGGGCGCTGGCGGCATCGTGGGCGCGCAGTTCGCGGCCAAGTCCGAGCCCGACGGCTACAACTATTTTTTTGCCTCCATCCACCATGCGGTGCTGCCCAGCCTGCGCGGCAATCTGAGCTACGACATTACGCGGGACTTCGTGCCGGTCGGCATGGCGGCGGTGTTTCCCATCGTGCTGGTGGTGAACGCGACGCTGCCCGTGAATTCGGTCAGCGAGCTGATCGCCTATGCCAAGGCCAATCCGGGCAAGCTGTCGTTCAGCTCGTCAGGCACGGGCGGCGGCACGCACCTGGCCGGCGAGTTGTTCAACGCCATGGCCGGCGTGCGCATCCAGCACGTGCCCTACCGCGGCAGCGCGCCCGCCATGCAAGACCTGCTGGGCGGACAGGTGCAGGTGATGTTCGCCGACGGTCCATCCGCCGTGCCGCATCTGAAGGGCGGCAAGGTGCGTGCGCTGGGGGTAGGCAATCCCACGCGTTCCAGCATGCTGCCCGACGTGCCTACCATCGCCGAGTCCGGTCTGCCAGGCTACGAGGCATACTCGTGGAGCGGCGTGATGGCGCCCAAAGGCACCCCGCCCGACATCGTGAAACGCGTGAATGCGGATCTCGTGAAGGTTCTGTCTGACCAGGCCACCGCGCAGGGCATGATCGCCGCAGGCGCCGAGCCCAAGCCCGGCACCCCAGAACAGTTTGGCGAGTTCGTCCGCGATGAAATCGCGAAATGGCGCGACGTCATCAAGACCGCCAACATCAGGCTGGACTAAAGCCGGCGCAGGGCTTCGCGCGCGGCGAGATATTCGGATTCCAGCTGATCCACCAGCATCGCGGCAGGCAGGATTTCCTGCGCCGCGCCCACGCCCTGGCCCGCGCTCCACACATCCTTCCAGGCCTTGGGCCGCGAACTCTTGTCCATGTTCGCGGGCGGGGCCACGCCGTTCCTGGCAAGCTCCAGGGGATCCAGGCCGGCTGCCCGGATGCTGGCCGACAGGTAGTTCGCGGGTACGCCCGAGAAGTAGGGCGTGTAGGTCACGTCTGCCGCCTGCGCCTGCAGCACCATTTCGCGATAGGCGTCGCCGGCCAGCGATTCCTGCGTCGCGATGAAGCGTGTACCCATGTAGGCGAAGTCGCAGCCCAGCACCTGCGCGGCCAAAATGTCCTTGCCGTGGCTGATGCAGCCGGACAGCGCCAGCGGGCCGTCGTAGAAGGCGCGGATCTCGTTGACCAGCGCGAATGGGCTGATCTGCCCTGCATGGCCGCCTGCGCCCGCCGCCACCAGGATCAGGCCGTCGACCCCGGCGTCCAGCGCGCGCTTGGCGTGCCGCACATTGGTGACGTCATGGAATACCAGCCCGCCATAGCCGTGCGCGGCGGCCACCACGGCTTCGGGGGCATGCAGCGAGGTGATGATGAGCGGCACGCGGCGCTCGGCGCAGATGGCCAGATCGCCCTGCCAACGCGGATTGCTGGGGTGGACGATCAGGTTGACGCCATAGGGCGCGATTTGCGCGTCGGGTGCGGCCTGGCGCTTCGCGGCCAGGCCGTTCTCGATGCGCGTGAGCCAGTCGTGCAGCTGCTCCTGCGGACGGGCGTTGAGCGACGGAAAGGTGCCGATGATCCCCGCCGCGCATTGCGCCACCACCAGGTCCGGTCCGGAGACCAGGAACATGGGGGCGCCGATGACGGGGAGGCGGGTGTGGGCGTGCAGCGCGAGCGGGGGATTCATCTGGATGCTCCGGTGGTACTCAATTGGCCTGGATGTTGGCGCTTTGGATGACGTCGGACCACAAGGCGTATTCACGGTCGATGCGCGATTGCAGCGCCTTGGAGTCGCCGGTGTTGATGGTGTAGCCGCCATCGGTCATGGCCTGGCGGAAGGCCGGATCGCTGGAGACTTCGTTCAGCGCGCGGGTCAGGCGGGCCGCGACGGCGTCGGGCAGTTTCTTCGGCCCAACCAGCGCGTACCAGCCGACCACTTCGTAGTCCTTCATGCCGGCTTCGACCATGGTGGGCACGTCGGGCAGTTCGGGGTTGCGGGTCTTGGACGTGACCGCCAGGGCGCGCGCTTTGCCGCTCTTGACGAAGGGGATGGCGGTGCTGGTGATGTCGAACATGAAGGTGATCTTGCCGCTGATCACATCGACCATGGCAGGCGAGTTGCCGCGGTAGGGCACGTGCAGCATGGGCGCGCCCGCCTGCTTCTTCAGCAGCTCGGCCGACAGGTGGTTGGACGCGCCGATGCCGGCGGAACCGAACGACACGGCATCCGGATGGGCCCGGGCGTAGGTGACCAATTCGCTGACGTTCTTGGCTGGGATCTGCGGGCCGATCAGCAGGACGTTGGCGTAGTCCACCACCAGCCCGATCAACGAGAAGTCCTTGCGCGGATCGAACAGCGTGCTGCGCTGTACCAGCGGCGACATGGTGAGGGTGGGGCTGGCGGCGAAGCCCAGCATGTAGCCGTCGGGCGCGGCCTTGGCGGTGGCGTCGGAGGCGATCATGCCGCTGGCGCCGGCGCGGTTTTCCACCACCACGGACTGGCCCAGCTTGTCGCCCAGGTACTTGGCGAAGACGCGGGCGGTGGTGTCCACGGGGCCGCCGGGGGCATAGCCCACCAGCAGCCGGATGGGGCGTTCGGGATAGGCGTCGGCCCAGGCGTTTGAGGCCGTGGCCAGCGCCGCCGTGGCGGCGGCCGCGGCGAGCAGGGTCTTGATGTTCACGCTGTAGTCTCCTTGTGGGTAAGTGGCGGGTCGTGCAGCGGAACAGCTAGCCGCGGCTACGCCAGCCTTTCTTTCAGCGGCTGCTTGAGGATCTTGCCGCTGACGGTGGTGGGAATGGTGTCGATGGGGATGATGCGGGCGGGCCGCTTGTACGGCGCCAGCTGTGCGCGCAGATGCAGCATCAGCAGGTTGGTGTCCACGGTGGCGCCGGGCAAGGGCTCGACGAAGGCGATGACTTCTTCGTTCTGGTCGGCGGTGGGGCGCCCGACCACGGCCGACAGGCGCACGCCGGGGAACGCGTTGATGACGGATTCGACTTCCAGCGGATAGACATTGAAGCCGGAGCGGATGATCAAGTCCTTGGAGCGTCCTGCGATGTACAGTGCGCCCTGTTCGTCGACGTAGCCGATGTCGCCGGTGTTGAGCCAGCCGCCGGGCAGCAGCGCCTGCGCGGTTTGTTCGGGATTGCGGTAGTAGCCCAGCATGACGCCCGGGCCGCGGATCAGGATGTCGCCGCGCTCTCCGGGTGCGGGCGCGCCGTTGTCGGGGTTGCCGATCCGCATTTCCACGCCTTCGACCGCATGGCCGGCCGAGCAGTCGCTGCGCGGCGCATCGATGCGGGTGACAAACATGGAGCCCGCGTATTCGGTGATGCCGTAGCCGTGGTGCATGGCGACGCCGAAATAGCGCTCGGCGTCGCGCTTTAGCGTGGGATCCAGCGCGGCGCCGCCCGTGTACAGGTAGCGCAGGGCAGGGGCGCGCAGCTCTGCGCGCGGCGGCGCCACGGCCATCATGCGGCTGAACATGGTGGGCACGCCCTGCAGGATGCTGACGCCGGGATGGGCCAGGGCCTTGAAGGCGTCGGCGGCGTCGAAGCGGCTGCGCAGCACCAGGCTGGCGCCGGCGTGCACCGTGGCCATCAGCACGGTGGCGATGCCGAAGATGTGCGACATGGGCAGTGCGGCGTAGCCGATGTCCTGCGGCGTCAGGCGGCGCGAGGCGGCGGACACGCGGGCGAAATGCAGCAGGCCGCGGTGCGGCACGAGGACGCCCTTGGGCGCGCCCGTGGTGCCGGACGTGTAGATCACCGTGGCCACTTCCGCGGCCGTGTCGCCAGTTTCGGCCTGCGTGGGCGCATCCGCTCTTGCGGTCTGCATGCCTGGGCCCCAGACGTCCGGGTCGGCGTCGGCGGCGCCGGCGTGCTCGGCATGGGCTGCGGCGGCGGGCGAGACGCCGCTGGTGTAGAGCAGCAGTTCGGGCTGCGCGTGAACGCGGATGGCGTCGATCTCGCGCGCGGACAGGCGCGCGTTCACGCCCACCGGCCAGGCGCCCGCCACGCTGCAGGCAAACAACGCGGCGACCATGGCCGCGCAGTTTTCACCGGCGATCAGCACGCGGTGCCCGGGACGTACGCCCTGTTCTTCGAGCCATGCGGCCGCGGCCTGCACGCGCCGCCAGAACTGCGCGTAGCTCAGTTTGCCGCCGCCTTCCTCGTACAGAAAGGTGGCGTCGGGTCGCTGGCCGGCTTGCTGCGCCAGCAATTGATGGATGCGGGTAAGAGGGGCTGCCGGGGACATGGTTGCGTCGCTCAAAGCGTGGCCTGGGTGCCCAGGATGGCGGTGGATTGGCTGGACAGGGTGCCGCCGTTGCCGTGCACCAAGGCCAGATGCGCATCGGCGACCTGGCGCGCGCCGCATTCGCGGCGCAGCTGGCGGACGGCCTCGATCATGATGAAGACGCCGTACATGCCGGGATGCACGCAGCACAGCCCGCCGCCGTTGGTGTTGACCGGCAGCGCGCCGCCAGGGGCGATGGCGCCGCCCGCGATGAAGTCCTTGCTTTCGCCCTTGGCGCAGAAGCCCAGGTCTTCCAGGAACAGCAGGGTATTGATGGTGAAGGCGTCGTACAGTTCCACCACGTCGATGTCCCGGGGCGCAACGCCTGCCATCTCGAAGGCCCGCTTGCCGGACTCGGCCGCGGCGGTCACGGTCAGGTCTTCCATGGACGAGATCTGGCGGTTCCAGACCGCGGTGGCGTTGCCCAGCACGTAGACCGGCGGACGCGGCAGGTCGCGGGCGCGCTCGGCGCGCACCAGCACGTAGGCGCCGGCGCCGTCGGTGACCAGGCAGCAATCGCGCACGCTCAAGGGATCGGACACCATGCGGGCCGAGAGGATCTGGTCCAGCGTGGCGGGTTCGCGCAATTGCGCTTCGGGATTCAGCTGGGCCCATTGGTTGGCGGCCAGCGCCACCTGCGCCAGGTGCTCGCGACGCGTACCGTATTGATGCATGTGGCGCGCGGCCGCCAGTGCGTAGGAGGACAGGGGACTCAGCGGCTCGTAGGGCGTTTCGTACGGCTGTGGATCGAACTGCTTGCGGACCCGGCCGATCTCGGCGCGGCTCAAGGTGGAAGTGCGCTGCGTGCTGCCATAGCAGACCAGCACCGCGTTGCACTGGCCGGATGCCAGCGCGTGCAGCGCGGGCAGCAGGTGCGCGACGAAGCTGGAGCCGCCCAGCATGGTGCTGTCGATGAAGCTGGGGCGGATGCCCAGGTGTTCGATGACCGGCATGGCCCACATGGGCGCGGCCACGCTGGCGGTGCAGATGCCGTCGATGTCGCGCATGGTGAGGCCGGCGTCTGCCACCGCGCGCTGCGCGGCCTGCACCAGGATTTCCATTTCGGTGTAGCCCGCGGCCTGGCCCAGGCCCGCGTGGCCCACGCCGGCCACCGCCACGGCGCCGCGCAGATCGTTCAGCGTCATTGCGCCTCCTGGTTGGGTCGGAAGATCAGGAGGCCGCGGCCGTCCTGCTGCGCCACCTGCGCGCGCACCGCCATGCCGATATGCACGGCGTCCGGCGCCACGCCTTCGACGCGGCTCATCAGCCTGACGCCTTCCCGCAGGTCTATCAGCGCCACGTTGTAGTCGCCGCCCGCCTCGGGCTTGCGGCGCACCACGGTGGTGGAATAGACCTCGCCGCGCCCGTCGGGCTCGGTCCAGGCGAGTTTGTCCGCGCCGCAATGCGGGCAGATCATGCGGGGGTAGAACACGGCGCGGTTGCAGCCCGCGCAATGCTGGATGAGGAAGCGGCCTTGGTCCAGCGCCTGGCGGTATTGCGCCTCGACGCCTTGCGGCGCGACGGCCTGCTGATCGGGAACGGTCATGATGCCTACGGGTTCCAGTGGATGACGCTTGCAAGTGTCGGCACTGGCGGCGGGTTCGGCCATTCTTCATTGCTGAAGCTGGCCTTCTGCCGGCCCGTAGTGGGGCGCCCTATGTCCTGCGCGAAGCCCGTCTTCGGAAGAGGCAGATTGTCCGGCGTGCCCCCGCGTGGCTAGATATCGGAAAAGGAGCCCGACCATGAATCTGACCTGGACGCCGCAGGAGCGGCTATTCCGCGAAGAAGTGCGCGCCTTCGCCACGGACAAGCTGCCGCAGGACATACGCGACAAGGTGCTGCGCCACCAGCGGCTGGAGCGCGAGGACTACGTACGCTGGCATAACATCCTGGCCGACCAGGGCTGGGGCGCGCCGAACTGGCCGGTCGAGCATGGCGGCACCGGCTGGAATGCATTGCAGCGGCTGATCTTCGAGGTCGAATGTTTCAAGGCCGGCGCGCCGCGCCTGTTGCCATTCGGCCTGTCCATGATCGGCCCGGTCCTGATGAAGTACGGCAGCGCCGAGCAGCAGGCGCGCCTCTTGCCTCGCATCATCCGCGTGGAGGACTGGTGGTGCCAGGGCTATTCCGAACCGGGGTCGGGGTCCGATCTGGCCTCGCTCTCGACCCGCGCCGTGCGCGACGGCGACGAATACGTCGTCAACGGCCAGAAGACCTGGACCACCCTGGCTCAGTACGCCGATTGGATGTTCTGCCTGGTCCGCACCGACCCCGAGGCCCGCGCGCAGCGCGGCATCTCCATGCTGCTGCTGGACATGCGTACGCCGGGCGTGACCGTGCGCCCCATCCGTACGCTGGATGGGGGGCACGACGTGAACGAGGTCTGGCTGGAGAACGTGCGCGTGCCCGTGGCCAACCTGGTGGGCGTGGAGAACCAGGGCTGGACCTATGCCAAGTACCTGCTGGGCCACGAGCGCACCGGCATCGCAGGCCTGGGCCATTGCCACCGCGAACTGGGCGTGCTCAAGCACATGGCGGTGCAGGCGCAGTCCCGGGGCAAGCCCCTGTTGGCCGACGGCCGGTTCCGCGACCGCATCTCGCGCATCGAGGTGGACATCATGGCGCTGGAAATGCTGCTGCTGCGCGTGGCCTCCAGCAACGACGGCACGCCGGGGCCGGAAGCGTCGGTGCTGAAGATCCGCGGCTCCGAGATCCAGCAGGACCTGGCCATGCTGCAGATGGAGGTGGCGGGGCCGGACGCCTGGCCCTATGACCCCGATTGGCTGCAGGCAGACCATGGATACAGCGGTCCTGGGCCGGAACTGGCGGCTGCGGCGGGCGCCGGCTATGCCGACATGCGCAAGACCTCGATCTACGGCGGCACTACCGAAGTGCAGAAGGGCATCATCGCCCGCCTGGTGCTGGGCCTGTAGGCCCGGCCTCGCGCAACCCGACAGGAAGACGACGCATGGATTTCATCTATACCGAAGAACAACGCATGCTGGCCGACAGCCTGCGGCGACTGGTGGACCAGGAATGGACGCACGCGCGCCGCCGGGCCCGGCAGGCGGCGGGCAAGCTGGATGCCGACGCCTGGGCCGCGCTGGCTGAACTGGGCGTTCTGGGCCTGACCATCCCGCAGGATTTCGGCGGCTTCGGCGAAGTGCCCGCCAGCCTGCTGCCCGTGCACGTGGAACTGGGACGCGGATTGGTGTCCGAGCCGGTCATTCCCAGCGCGGTCATGGGCGCGGCGCTGATCGAAGCCTGCGGCGGCGAAGCGCGCGGCTTGTGGCTGCCGGCCATCGCCTCGGGCGACGCCGTGGTCAGCGTGGCGTACCAGGAGCCCGGCCGCCGCTACGACACCGATCCGCGCGATTGCCGCGCCAGCAAGACTGCCGATGGCTGGCGGCTGGACGGCGCCAAGCATCTGGTCTGGCACGGCGCGGCGGCCACCGCGTGGCTGGTCAGCGCGCGCGGCGACGGGGGCGAGACCCTGTTGCTGGCGGTGCCGGCGGATACGGCAGGCGTGAGGATCACCGATACGCCCACGCTGGACGGCGCGCGCTGCGCCCGGCTGGATCTGAACGCGGTCAATCTGGCGCCCGAGGCCTTGCTGGCGCAAGGGACCGCCGCCGACCAGGCGCTGGCGCAGTCCTTGCAATGGGGCACGGCCGCGCTATGCGCGCACGCCGCGGGCGCAATGGAGCGGCTGCTGGAGATCACCGTCGACTACCTGAAGGCGCGCAAGCAGTTCGGCCAACCGCTGGCCTCGTTCCAGGCCTTGCAGCATCGCCTGGCGGAAATGCTGGTGGCCAAGGAACTGGCTTTGTCCATGGCTTATGTGGCGGTGGCGGCGCTGACCGAAACCGACGCAGCGCAGCGCCGCCGCATGATCGCCTCCGCGAAGTTGGAAGCCGCGCGCGCCGGACGCCTGGTGGCGCAACTGGCGGTGCAGCTGCATGGCGGCATGGGCATGACCGACGAGCTGGACGTGGGCGATTACTTCAAACGGCTGACCGTCGTGGACCAGCTGCTGGGCGATACGGCCGAACAACTGGCGGTGCTGGAGGAACTGGCATGAGCGCAGCGGCGACGACTCAGGTCGAAGGCGGCTACACCCAGATCCGCTTCACGCTGGAGCGGGGCGTGGGCGTCATCACACTGAACCGGCCCGACCGGTTGAACAGTTTCACGGAAGTCATGCATGCCGAGCTGGCGCGGGCGCTGGATGCCATGGAGGCGGACAGCGGCCTGCGCGGACTGATCATCACAGGCTCGGGCCGGGGCTTTTGCGCTGGGCAGGACCTGGGCGAGCGCAAGCCGGCTGAGGACGGAGCACGTCGCGACCTGAGCCTGATTCTTGAGCAGTGCTACCGACCGCTGATCACCCGGCTGCGTAACCTGCCGGTGCCGGTGGTGTGCGTGATGAACGGCGTCGCGGCCGGCGCAGGCGCCAGCCTGGCGCTGGCTTGCGACGTGGTGTTCGCAGTGGAGTCGGCGCGCTTCATTCAGGCCTTCAGCAAGATCGGCCTGCTGCCGGATGCCGGCGGTACCTGGTTCCTGCCGCGTTTGGTGGGCTCTGCGCGGGCCATGGGCGCCGCGCTGTTCGGCGAAGCGCTCAGCGCCAGGCAGGCGGAAGCCTGGGGCCTGATCTGGCGTGTGGTGCCAGACGCCGCGCTGGCGGACACGCTGACTGAAGTCGCCGATACGCTGGCGGCCGGACCTACGCGCGCCTATGCGGCTACCAAGGCGGCGCTGCACGCGTCCAGCGGCAACACGCTGGCGCAGCAGTTCGATCTGGAATGCCGCTTGCAGCGCGAACTGGGCTACACCGACGACTACCTGGAAGGCATGCGGGCGTTCGCGCAGAAGCGCCCGCCGGCGTTCACCGGCACCTGAGCTTTGCAGACGGCCGTCAGGGCGTCCGCGCCACCTGGATCTGTTCGATGAGTTCGCGCGCGCAACCCGGCAGAGCGTCGATGTCGCGCACCAGCAGCTTGCGTTCGCGCACCACCCAGGGCTCGTCCAATTCGACCACGCGCAGCTTCATGTCGGCGCCATAGCGCCGCGCGGCGGAGTCGGGGATGACGCCGATGCCCACGCCCGCCTGCACCATCCGGCAGATGGAATCGAAGCTGTAGAGCTGGATGCGCTGGGGCAGGCGCTGGCCCACCTGTTCCAGCTGGTCGCGCAGGAAGGCGACCAGGGTGGAACCTTCGTGCATGGTGATGAAGGGGTAGCGCACCGCCTCGGCCAGCTTGATCTTTTCCTGATCCTGCAGCGGGTGGCCATTGGGCACCACCAGCACCAGCTTGTCGGTGCTGAAGTGGATGGTCTGCAATTCGGGCGCATCCACCGGGCCGGCCACGATGCCCAGGTCGGTGGTGCCGTCCAGCACGCCGCGCACGATGTCGCGGGTCAGGCGTTCCTGCAGGTCCACGGTGACGCCAGGGTGGCCGGACAGGAATTGCGCCAGGATGTCCGGCATGAATTCCGTGACCGCCGTGGTGTTGGCGAAAATGCGGATGTGGCCGGCGTCGCCGTCGGCCTGCTCCTGGAAGTCATGTTTCAGGTGGTCCACCTGGCGCATGATGACGCGCGCGTGCTGCAGCAGCTTCTGGCCCGCAGGCGTGATCTCCACTCCGCGGCTGTCGCGGTACAGGAGGCGGGTATTGAGCTGGTTCTCCAGCGCCTTGATGCGCACGCTGACGGCTGCCAGGGACAGGTGCGCCCGCTTGGCAGCCTGGGTCAGGCTGGGGGATTCGGCGATGTGGATGAACAGGCGTAGGTCGGCGAGGTCGAAGTGCATGGGCCATATATTACGGCGCGAGGCGTCGGGCCGGGAGGCAGGGGTGCGATTCAGGCAGCGCAAACCCCGCCTTGAGCAAAAACGAATTCACAAGCGGGACGGCTTGCGGGCATGCTTCAGTCTGTAAAAACCCCAGCAGAGGATATCGGCATGACATCTACAGATCCGGCCGCCTGGATCGGCAGCGGCGAACGCAGGGCGGACGCCATGGATCCTGGCCACGCCGCGCGCATCGCAGCAACCCTGGGCGGTCCGGCGCCGGTCCAGGGCGATGCCTTGCCGCCGCTGTGGCAATGGGCGTTCTTCATTTCCACGGTGGACATGGGCGGGCTGGGGACGGATGGCCATCCGGCGCGCGGCGGCTTTTTGCCGCCGGCCCAGGACCGCAACCGCATGTGGGCGGGCGGCCGGGTCGAGTTCCGCCGGCCGCTGTTGGTCGGCGTGCCCGCGGAGCGCGAATCCACGGTGATCGATGTCAAGGAAAAGGCAGGGCGCACTGGCGCACTGCTGTTCGTGACCGTGCGCCACGAGTTCCGCCAGGAAGGCGAGGTCGCCATCCACGAGGAGCAGGACATCGTCTATCGGCAGCCGACGCCGCCCAAGCTTACGGGCAGCGAGCCCGCGCCGCAGGCGCAGTGGCGCGATACCGTTGAGCCGTCGCCGGTGCTGCTGTTCCGCTACTCGGCGGTGACCTTCAACGGCCATCGCATTCACTACGACCATCCCTACGTGACGGGCACCGAGGGCTATCCCGGGCTGGTGGTGCACGGCCCGCTCATCGCCACCGAGATGGTTGCCGCCTTCTCCCGCGCCCATCCGCAGGCGCGCCTGACCCATCTGTCGTATCGCGGCCTGCGTCCGCTGATTGCGCCCGCACCCTTCCAGGTGGCCGGCCGCTTGACCGAGCCGGGCGTGGCCCAGCTCTGGGCTGAGCAGGACGGCACGCTGGCCCACCAAGCTGAACTGAGGTTTACAGAATGAGCATAGAGGCCCCCCGTCCCCTGGACGGCATCACCGTCGTCAGCCTGGAGCACGCGATCGCCGCGCCGTTCTGCACCCGCCAGCTCGCGGACATGGGCGCGCGCGTCATCAAGATCGAACGTCCCGGCGGCGGGGACTTCGCCCGCGGCTACGACGAGCGCGTGCGCGGCCTGTCCTCGCATTTCGTCTGGACCAACCGATCCAAGGAAAGCCTGACGCTGGACCTCAAGCGCGAAGAGGCGGGTGGCGTCATGGAGCGCCTGCTGGAGACGGCCGACGTGCTGGTGCAGAACCTGGCGCCCGGCGCCGCTGCGCGTCTGGGACTGTCTTTTGACGCCCTGCACAAGAAGTATCCGCGCCTGATCGTCTGCGATATCTCGGGCTATGGCGAAGGCGGGCCCTATCAGGACAAGAAGGCCTACGACCTGCTGATCCAGAGCGAAAGCGGTTTCCTGTCCGTGACGGGTACCAGGGACGATCCGGTCAAGGCCGGTTGCTCCATCGCCGACATCGCGGCCGGCATGTACGCCTATTCCGCGATCCTGAACGCATTGCTGCTGCGGCAGAAAACGGGCCTGGGCAGCCGCCTGGACGTCTCCATGCTGGAGAGCATGGTGGAGTGGATGGGGTTTCCCATGTACTACGCCTTCGACGGCGCCACGCCGCCCGTGCGCGCGGGCGCGGCCCACGCCTCCATCTATCCCTACGGGCCGTTCCCCGTGGGCGACGGCGCCACCATCATGCTGGGCCTGCAGAACGAGCGCGAATGGCGCGTGTTCTGCGCCCAGGTGCTGCGCCAGGCGGAACTCGCGGAAGACCCGCGCTTCATCTCCAATTCGCTGCGCACCGCCAACCGCGACGACCTGCGCGCGCTGATCGTGGCCGCCTTCGCCGACCTGTCCATCGAACAGGTGACGCAGCGGCTGGAGGACGCGCAGATCGCCAATGCGCGCGTCAACGACATGGCCGGCGTCTGGGCCCATCCGCAATTGCAGGCCCGAGGCCGCTGGAGCCAGGTGGACAGCCCCGCCGGCGAGCTGCCCGCGCTGCTGCCTCCGGCCAGCAGCAACGCCTTCGCGCCGCGCATGGCCGCGGTGCCCGCGGTGGGCCAAAACACCGATGCGGTGCTAGCATCATTGGGATACGCGCCCGATCAGGTGGCGCAGTTCCATGCATCGGAGGTCGTGTGACGCATCCCGTTGTCCGTAGCGCGCTGTTCGTGCCGGCGTCGCGCCCCGAGCGCATCCCCAAGGCGCTGGCCGCCGGCGCCGACGCCGTCATCGTCGATCTGGAAGACGCGGTGGAGCATCTGGCCAAGGCGGCCGCCCGGGAAGCGCTGTGCGATTTCCTGGGGACGAATCCGCGCGCCCGGCTGTGGGTGCGGATCAACGACGCCTCCACCTCCTGGCACGACGACGATCTCAAGGCCTGCCGCGGCAAGCCCGGGGTGGCCGGCGTGCTGCTGCCCAAGGCCGAGAGCCTGGCGCAGGTGCGCCATGTGGTCCAGGCGGGCCTGCGGGTGATTCCCATCCTGGAAACCGCCCAGGGCATCCTCAACGTTGCGGAAGTCGCCGCCACGCCCGGCGTGGAGCGCCTGGCCTTCGGCAGTCTGGACTACGGCCTGGACCTGGGACTGACGCCCGATACGCCGGGGGCGCAAACCGTGCTGGACCAGGCGCGCGTGCAGGTGCTGCTGCACAGCCGCGCAGCCGGACTGGCGCCCGCGCTGGATGGCGTGTTTCCGGGCATCCAGGACCAGGCCGGGCTGGCGCATGCCGCCGGCCGCGCGCAGCAAATGGGCTTTGGCGGCATGCTGTGCATCCACCCCACGCAAGTGCCGGTGATCCACGCGGCCTTCGTGCCCGCGGCGCAGGAACTGGCCTGGGCGCGCCGCGTCATCGCCACGCATCGCGACACTTCAGCCGGCACCTTCATGCTGGACGGCAAGATGGTCGACGCCCCAGTCATCGCACGCGCGCGACTGGTGCTGGCGCAGGCGGGCGAAACCACCGGCATCTAGGCCGGTTCCGCTCACTTCTTTCCGGCAGCTCCATGGGCGAAGCGCTCTTCATCGGACACACTTATATCGACGTCACCGTGCTGGCGGACGAATGGCCTACGGGCGATGAAAAAAGCGTGGCGCGCGACTACGCGGTGTCCTTCGGCGGCAACGCGGTGACGGCCGCGTTCGCCTGCGCGCGGCTGGGCACGCCGCCGGACCTGATCTGCTCGCTGGCATCGGACTGGCTGGGCCACATGTACACGGACATGGCTGCGGCGCACGGGGTGTCGCTGCATGCGCGCAAAGTGAGCCGTTCGTCCCTGTCCTTCATCATGCCCAATCACGGCAAGCGCGCCATCGTGCGTGCGCGCGACGTGGACTACCTGAACGACTTTCCGCGGCTGGACATCGGCGGCTACCGTGCCTTGCACCTGGACGGGCATCAGCCCGACGCCGCCCTGCATTACGCGCAGGCGTGTCGGCAGGCGGGCGTGCTGACCTCGCTCGATGGCGGCGGCGTGCGCGAGAACACCGACGAGCTGCTGCGCCACGTCGACGTGGCGGTCTGCGCGGAGCGCATGTGCGAACAATTGGGGCTTGCGCCGTCAGGCCTGCTGGAACTGCTGAAGGCGCGCGGCTGCCGCATCGGCGCGGTCACCATGGGCGAGCGCGGCATGCTCTGGTACGACGAGACGGGAACGGTGGATGTCCTGCCCGCGCTGGACGTGCCGGCCGCCAGCATTGTCGATACCTCGGGGGCCGGGGACGTGTTCCACGGCGCCTACGTCTGGTCCTATCTGAACCGGCCGGAACTGCCGTGGGCGGAGCACTTCACCTTTGCGCGCGCGGCTTCGGCCCACAAGATCCAGCATCTGGGCAATGAAGCGGGCCTGCCGCAGGTCGAGGACGTGGAGCGCGTGCTGATGGCCTACGCGCCGAAGGAATAGCGGGCGGGCTTGGCCGCCGGCGTTCAGTCCGCGATGCGCATTATCGGCTGGTCGTGGATCGCGGCGATCCAGTCGCCGATGGGCTTGCCTTGCAGCGCCAGGCCGGGAGCCAGGTCGCGCAGGGGCAGCAGCACGAAGGCGCGCAGGTGCATACGAGGGTGGGGCAGCGTCAGCCGCTCATGGTCCAGCACGGTGTCGCCGTACAGCAGCAGGTCCAGATCCAGCGTGCGCGGCGCATTCTTGTAGGGGCGCTCGCGGCCGTGCCGGTTTTCCAGCGCCTGCAGCGCATCCAGCAGGGCCAGCGGGGTCAGATGCGTGTCCAGCGCCGCCACTGCGTTGACGAAGTCGGGGCCGGTGGCTTCGACCGGCGCGCTGCGGTAGAACGGCGATGCCGCCACCGCGGCGATGCCGCCGGTTTCCTGCAATTCAGCCAGGACACTGCGCAGCGTGGCTGCGCCGTCGCCCAGATTGGCGCCCAGCGCGACGTAGGCGCGCACAGGAGCGGTCATGACTTAACCCGCTGCGGGCGGCGTGCCACGCGAGGGCGAACGGCGGGGACGGCGGCGCTTGCGCGGGGCGGAGGGGGCGTCGCCGGCATCGCGCGGTTGGCGGGACACCTCTTCGATCATCTCGCTGCGGGTGACGTCGTCGGCGTTGGCCAGGTCCATCCACCATTGCGCCAGCACGCTGTCGAACTCGCCGGCGGCGGCGCGCAGTTGCAGGAAGTCGCAGGCGGCGCGGAAGCGCGGCTGTTCGATCATGCGGTAGATGGTCTTGCCCATGCGGCGCTCGAAACGTGGCTGCATGAACCAGATCTCGCGCATGTCGGACGAGAAGCGGCGCTGGATGGCGAGCTTTTCGGTCTGTTCGTCCAGCACCGAATCGGCGGCTTGCGACAGGGCGGGGATGGTGTGCTCGCCCTGCGCGCGCAGCTGCTTCCAGCGCGCTTCCACCTGTTGCCACAGCAGCGCGGCGAACAGGAAGCTGGGGCTGATGGTCTTGCCCGAGCGCACGCGCGCGTCGGTGCGTTCCAGCGCAAGCTCCACGAAATGCTCGCCGCCGGGTTGCTCGAGCACCACGTCCAGCAGGGGCAAGAGGCCCTTGTGCAGGCCGTCGGCGCGCAGCTGGCGCAGGCAGTCCATGGCATGGCCGCAGGTCAGCAGCTTGAGCATTTCGTCGAACAGGCGCGAGGCCGGTACGTTCTCGATGAGCTCGGCCATGGTGCTGATGGGCTGGCGCGTGGCCGGGTCGATGGTGCCGTTCAGCTTGGCGGCGAAGCGCACGGCGCGCAGCATGCGGACCGGGTCTTCGCGGTAGCGCTTGGTCGGGTCGCCGATGATGCGGACCTGGCGCTTTTTCAGGTCGGCCACGCCGTTGTGGAAGTCAATGACTTCCTCATTGTGCGGGTCGTAGTAGAGCGCGTTCATGGTGAAGTCGCGGCGCGCCGCGTCTTCTTCGTGCGAACCGAATACGTTGTCGCGCAGGATGCGGCCGTGTTCGTCGGTCTCCTGGTCTTCCGAGGCGGGGGCGCGGAAGGTGGAGGTTTCGATGATTTCCTGGCCGAAGACCACGTGCACCAGCTGGAAGCGGCGGCCGATGATGCGGGCGCGGCGGAACAGCGGACGGATCTGCTCGGGCGTGGCGTTGGTGGCCACGTCGAAGTCCTTGGGCTCCAGGCCCACGATCAGGTCGCGCACGGCGCCGCCGACGATGTAGGCGTCATAGCCGTGCTGGCGCAGCACCTCGCAGACCTTGATCGCGTGGCGCGAGACGTTGCGGCGGTCGATGCCGTGCTTGTCGCGCGTGATGCGCAACGGCCCCCGGGCTGCCGGCGCGAATAGTCGGCCGACGAATTTTTTTATGGTTTCAGTGATCATTTAGGACTTCGAATCTTCCATGTGGTCGAACAAGTCGATCACCTGCCAGCCGCGCTCCTGGGCGATGCCGCGCAGGGTGGGGCTGGGGTTGGCTGCGATCGGGCGGGTCACTTTCTCCAGCAGGGGTACATCGTTGACCGAATCGCTATAGAAAAACGATTCCGAAAAATCCGCAAGTCCCAAACCCATGCCGGCCAGCCAGTCGTTGACGCGCACCACCTTGCCTTCCTTGAAACTGGGCGTGCCCAGGATGCGGCCGGTGTAGCGCCCGCGCAGGTATTCCGCGTCGGTGGCCACGAGGTGGGGCACGCCGAAGGCGCGCGCGATGGGAGCGGTGACGAAGCTGTTGGTGGCCGTGACCACCGCGCACAGGTCGCCGGCTTCCAGGTGCGATTGCACCAGGTCGCGCGCGGCGGGCGTCATGGACGGGCGGATCACTTCTTCCATGAAGGCTTCATGCCAGGCCGCCAGGTCGTAAGGCGTGTGCGCGGCCAGCAGGCCGAGCATGAACTCGGCCGCCTGCTCGGCGGTGAGCTCGCCGCGGTTGTAGCGATCCATCAGATCGTCGTTCTGGCGGCGGGCTTCGGCGGGGTCCCCGGCGCGGCCCGTGCGTGCCAGATAGTCGGCCCATTGGTAGTCGCTATCCAGCGGCAACAGGGTGTGATCCAGGTCGAACAGGGCGAGACGTCGGGAGGTCATGTGCGTTGTGAATCAGGATCTGCGAGCATGGCCCGCAGCAGAGGTAGGGTGATGGGACGGCCGGTGGCCAGGGAATAGCGGTCCAGCGCGTCGATCAGCTCCGCCAGCTTGCGGATGTCGCGCTCGTGGTGCGTGAGCATCCAATTGATGATTTCGGGCGCCAGGTGCATGCCGCGGGCAGCCGCCTGGGCCGACAGGGCGGCCAGCTTGTCGGCGTCGGACAGCGGGTCAAGGCGGAAAACCAGGTCCCAGCCCAGGCGCGTGCGCAAGTCCTCGCGCAGCGGCATCGACAGCGGAGCGCGGTCGCCCGCCAGCGCCAGCGCGAAGGCGCGGCCGGTGGCGGCGGATTCGCGCCAGCGGTTGTAGAGCGCGAACAGGGCGGCCTGGCGGCTGTCGTTCATGCGGTGCACGTCGTCGACCGCCACGAACTTGGGCATGGGCGACTTGGAATCGGCTTCGGCCAGGCGGCGCAGCATGTTTTCGCCAGTCTCGGCGTCGATATAGACGGCGTCGGGGCGGGCGGTCAGCGCGCGCAGCAGATGGCTGCGGCCGCAGCCCGCGGCGCCCCAGATGTACAGGGCGCGGCCAGGAAGCAGCGCGCGCACTGCCGCCAGCGCTTCCCCGTTGGGGCCGGCGATATAGTTGTTCAGCGATGGCGCTGGCGCGGGAAGAACGTCAAGCAGCAGCTGGCGGTTCATGGGAGCTTACAGGGTGCCGAAACGAGGCGGGTAGTACGGGTCAATACGGCTACAGGTCAGTACAACGGGTCAAAACGTCGCTGGCCGGGCGCGAAACTCCGGGGTTTGCACCACGGAACCGACAAAATCAATACCGGCCAACCCTACACTTTAAACCACCTGGGGCCAGGGTGTCGCGTCGATGGGCCTGGGCTGGCTTGGGTTTGCGCCGATCCGGCCCCTCATGCCCGCCCTGGCCGGGCGAGCCGGCGCGGTCGCCGTCCGGACCGCTTTGGCGGCGCCGATCCCTGCTAGTCCCCGCAACATCGTAAAATGCAGGGCGTTCCACCAAAATCCCAGCAATTGTTACATACCCCACGGCATTTCTCATGACGAATCAACCTACCGCCCCTATGACCTACCGCGATGCCGGTGTCGACATCGACGCAGGCGACGCCCTGGTCGACCGTATCAAACCGCTTGCGGCGCGCACCATGCGTCCCGGGGTGCTGGCCGGTATCGGCGGCTTTGGCGGCCTGTTTGAAGTGCCGAAGTCGTACAAGGAACCCGTGCTGGTCTCGGGCACCGACGGTGTGGGCACCAAGCTGCGCCTGGCGTTCGACTGGAACCGCCACGACACCGTGGGTATCGACCTGGTCGCCATGAGCGTCAACGACATCCTGGTGCAGGGCGCGGAGCCGCTGTTCTTCCTGGACTATTTCGGCTGCGGCAAGCTTTCGGTGGATACGGCGGCGGCCGTGGTGGGCGGCATCGCCAAGGGTTGCGAGCTGTCGGGCTGCGCGCTGATCGGCGGTGAAACCGCCGAAATGCCGGGCATGTATCCGGACGGCGAGTACGACCTGGCCGGCTTCGCGGTGGGAGCGGTGGAAAAGTCCGCCATCATCACCGGCCAGTCGATCAAGACCGGCGACGTGGTGCTGGGCCTGGCTTCCAGCGGCGCGCACTCCAACGGCTATTCGCTGTTGCGCAAGATCCTGGAACGCGCCAACGCCAAGCCCGACGACGATTTCCACGGCCAGCCGATGGTCGACGTGGTCATGGCGCCGACGCGCATCTACGTGAAGCAGGTGCTGGCCGCCCTGGCCAAGCACGGCACCAGCATCAAGGGCCTGGCCCACATCACCGGCGGCGGCTTGCTGGACAACGTGCCGCGCATCCTGCAGCCCGGCCTGTCGGCCAAGCTGCACCGTGCCAACTGGGAAATGCCCAAGCTGTTCCAGTGGCTGCAAGAGCAGGGCCAGGTCGAAGACACCGAGATGTACCGCGTTTTCAACTGCGGCATCGGCATGGTGCTGGTGGTGGATCCGGCGCAGGCCGAAGCCATCGCCGCCACGCTGCGCGAGCAGGGCGAGACCGTCAGCACGCTGGGCGAGATCGTCGAGCAGAAGGAAGGCATGGCGCAGACCTTCGTGGTGTAAGCCACGCTGTCCGCAACGAAGAACCGCGCCACGGCGCGGTTTTTTTGTGTCTGGCGCCTGGCTAGGCGCGTCCCGCCAGCGCGACGGCCATCGCGTCTATGGTTTGCGCCACGGCGTCCGCCGCCAGGCAGTCGACGATGACGCGCTCGGGCTGCGCGCGCAGCCAGGTGATCTGGCGCTTGGCCAGCTGGCGCGTGGCGGCGATGCCTTGTTCGCGTGCGGTGGCGAGGTCGACCTCGCCGTCCAGGTGCGCCCACATCTGCCGGTAGCCCACGCAACGGACCGAGGGCAGCCCGGTATGCAGGTCGCCCCTGGCGCGCAGGGCGCGGACTTCGTCGAGCAGGCCGCGGTCCAGCATGGCGTCGAAGCGTTGCTCGATGCGGGCATGCAGCGCGGCGCGGTCGGAAGGCTCCAGGCTGATGGTGAGGTACTGGTTGCCCGTCGCGTCGCGCGGACGCTGGCTGCGCAGCAGCAGGGCCGACATGGGCTGGCCGGACAGCATGCAGATCTCCAGCGCGCGCTGGATGCGCTGGCTGTCGTTGGGCGCCAGGCGTGCGGCAGTGACGGGATCCAGCTGCGCCAGTTCGGCGTGCAGCGCGGGCCAGCCCTGGACGGCGGCGCGCGCTTCCAGCTCGGCGCGCAGCGCCGGATCCGCCTGCGGCAGATCGTCCAGGCCGTCGCGCAGCGCCTTGTAGTACATCATGGTGCCGCCCGCCAGCAGCGGGATGCGTCCGCGTGCGCGGATCTCGTCTATCAGGCGCAGCGCATCGGCGACGAAGTCGGCTGCGGAGTACGACTGGATGGGGTCGAGGATGTCCAGCAGATGCTGCGGCACCTGCGCCTGTTCCTCGGGCGAGGGCTTGGCCGTGCCGATGTCCATGCCGCGATAGATCGTGGCGGAATCGACGTTGACGATTTCCAGCGGCCAGCGCTCGGCCAGCGCCAGGGTGGAGGCGCTCTTGCCGGCCGCGGTGGGGCCGGCCAGGCAGATGACCAGCGGCGTCGCGTTGGGGGAGGAGGACGGCGACAAGCTTATTGTCCGCGCAGGAAGAGCTTGTCCAGGTCGGACACCGACCACTGGATCCAGGTGGGGCGGCCGTGGTTGCACTGGTCGGCGCGTTCGGTTGCTTCCATCTGGCGCAGCAGGCCGTTCATTTCTTCGATGGTGAGCTTGCGGTTGGCGCGCACGGAACCATGGCAGGCCATGGTGGACAGCAGCTCGTTGCGCTGTTCCGTCAGCAGGCGCGACACGCCCACGGCGCCCAGGTCGCGCAGCACGGCGCGGGCCAGCGTTTCGATGTCGCCGCGGGCCAGGATGGCCGGCACCGAGCGCACGGCGATCGAGGTGGGGCCGGACGGGCGCATTTCGAAGCCGAGTTCGTTCAGCTGCTCTTCGTATTCCTCGACCAGCGCCACGTCCTTTTCCTGGGCATGGAACACCACGGGTACCAGCAGATCCTGGCGCGGCAGGCTGCGCGCGTCCAGGGCTTGCTTGAGCTGTTCGTAGACCACCCGCTCGTGCGCGGCATGCATATCCACCAGCACGATGCCGCGGCGGGTCTGCGCCAGGATGTAGATGCCGTGCAGCTGCGCCAGCGCCATGCCCAGCGGATGTTCTTCGTCCGCGGGCAGGGCGGCGACGGGAGCAGGCACGGGTTCGCGCAGCGGCGCGGTCTTGGCGGCCGAGTCGTCATCCAGCGGGCGGTAGAGCGATTGCCAGTCCGCGGCCGGAATGCCGGCGGGTTCGGCGTGCAGGCGGAACGGCACCTGGGTGTGCGGGCGCTGCGGCGCGGGCGATGGGCGCAAGCCGTAAGACGATGATGATGCGTTGCCGCCGGCGTAGGCGGGCGGGGGCGCGTCCGTCATGGGCCGGGGGCTGCTGGCGGGCGCGTAAGGCGAGGCTTGCGGCGCGGCGTCGGTCGCCGCGGCGGTGGCGGGCCGGGCCACGGTTTCGAACCCGGCGTCGTCCGCGTCGTCGTTTTGCGCCGCGGGGGCTGCGGCGGACGCGCCGCCCGTCTGCGCCAGGGTCTGGCCGACCGCATGGGACACGAAGCGATGCACCGCGCCGCTGTCGCGGAAACGGACCTCATGCTTGGCCGGGTGCACGTTCACGTCCACGGCGGCCGGGTCGATGTCCAGGAACAGCACGTAGGCGGGCTGGCGGTCGCCATGCAGTACGTCCGCGTAGGCGGCGCGCAGGGCGTGGCTGACGGTGCGGTCGCGCACGTAGCGACCGTTCACGTAGAGATACTGGCGGTCCGCGCGGGCGCGGGCTGCGGTGGGACGGGTGATCATGCCCGCCAGGCTGACCGTGCCGACCGAGTGCGACAGCAGCAGGCCGTGTTCGGCGAATTCCGCGCCCAGCACGTCACGGATGCGCTGCGGCGGTTCGGCGGGCAGCCATTGGCGCTGCGCGCGGTCGTGATGGAACAGGCGGAAGGCGATCTGCGGATGCGCCAGCGCGATGCGCTCCATGGCGTCGACGCAGTGGCCGAACTCGGTGGCCTCGGAGCGCAGGAATTTGCGGCGGGCCGGCACGGCGTCGAACAACTGGCGCACGTCCACCGTGGTGCCCGGAGGACCCGAGGCGGGGCTGACCTGCATGCTGCCTGCATCGATCTGCCAGGCGTGCTCGCCATCGCGGGTGCGGGAAATGATGGTGACCTGGGCCACGGACGCGATCGAGGCCAGCGCTTCGCCGCGGAACCCCATGGATGCCACAGATTCCAGTTCGTTCAAGGAGCGGATCTTGCTGGTGGCGTGGCGCGCCAGCGCCAGCGGCAGCTCTTCGGGCGGAATGCCGCCGCCGTCGTCGGTCACGGCAATGCGGCGTATGCCGCCGCCTTCCAGGCGCACTTCAATGGCGCGTCCGCCCGCGTCGATGGCGTTTTCGAGGATTTCCTTGAGCACGGATGCCGGCCGCTCGATCACCTCGCCGGCGGCGATCTGACTGATCAGCAGGTCGGGAAGCGCAAGAATGGAGCGGCGTTCGGTCATGTGGCTGGCGTTCAGGTATGGCTATGTGGACGATTTTAGCGTCATGGGCGGGTGGGCTATAGTCGCGGACTGATATCCCATTCCGCTGGCAGGGTTGCTTCAATGCTCGAATTCTTCAATATGGTGCTCCACATCGACAAGACGCTCGGCGTCTGGGTCGCGCAGTATGGCGTGTGGGTGTACCTGGTGCTGTTCCTGATCGTTTTTGCGGAGACGGGGCTGGTCGTGCTGCCCTTTCTGCCGGGGGATTCGCTGCTGTTCATCGCGGGCGCGTTCGGCGCGACCGGGCACATCGATCCGTTCCTGATGGGCGGGCTGCTGATCATCGCCGCCATCACCGGCAATACGGTGAACTACTTCATCGGACGCTATATCGGGCCGCGCGTGTTTTCGATGAACCTGCGCTTTCTGGACCGCGGCGCGTTGATGCGCACGCACGCGTTCTATGAAAAGCACGGCGGCAAGACCATCGTCATGTCGCGCTTCATCCCGGTCGTGCGCACTTTCGCGCCCTTTGTCGCGGGCGTGGCCGACATGCCGCAGTCGCGCTTCCAGCTGTTCAACATCCTGGGCGCGCTGCTGTGGGTGGTGAGCCTGGTGGCCGCGGGCTACTTCTTCGGCAACATCCCGCTGGTGCGCGAACACTTGAATACCATCGTGCTGCTGGGCCTGGCCGCCGCCATCGTGCCGGTGATCGGGGCGGGCCTGTTCAAGCTGATCAAGGCCAAACGCGGCGCGTGAAGCGCCGCAGCGCATGCTGCGGCACACGCGTCACATTGAAAAGGGCGTTGCGCCGTGAAGCGCAACGCCCTTTTTCATGCGGCGGCAGACGTCGCCGTCAGCTCACATCGCCCAGCCGCGCCAGCGGCGGGTTGGCGGTGAAGTAACGCTGGATGCCCGTCATCATGGCCTGCGCCAGCTTGTCCTGATGCGAGGTGCTGCGCAGCAGGGCTTCTTCCTGCGGGTTGCTGATGAAGGCGGTTTCGACCAGCACCGAAGGAATGTCCGGCGCTTTCAGGACCGCGAAGCCGGCCTGTTCGACGCTGTTTTTGTGCAGGCGGTTGATCTTCTTGATTTCGTCCAGGAAGGCGCTGCCCACCTTCAGCGAATCGTTGATCTGCGCGGTGGTGGACAGGTCCAGCAGTACCTTGGCCACCTGGCGGTCGTGGCTGCCAAGGTTGACGCCGCCGATCAGGTCGGCCGCGTTTTCCTTGTCCGCCATCCAGCGCGCCTGGGCGCTGGTGGCGCCGCGCTGCGACAGCGCGAACACCGACGAGCCATTGGCCGAAGGCTTGATCCAGGCGTCCGCGTGGATCGAGATGAACAGGTCCGCGTGCACGCGGCGCGCCTTCTGCACGCGCACGTGCAGGGGCACGAAGTAGTCGTCGTCGCGCGTGAGATAGGCGCGCATGTAGGGCTGGCTGTCGATCAGCGCCTTCAGGCGCCGGGCGATGCGCAGCACCACGTCTTTCTCGCGCAGGCCGCTGCTGCCGATGGCGCCCGGGTCCTCGCCGCCGTGGCCGGGATCCAGCGCGATGGTGACCATGCGCTGCTTGCCGCGGCTGGCGGTGGCGGGCGGAGGCTTGGGCGCGGTGGGCAGCGGGGGCGCCGGTTGCTGGCCGCGCACGCGCGGCGGCTCGGGCGGATCGGCGCGGGTCACCGGGTTGCGCTGGATGTCTTCCAGGATGCGCGCCAGCGGGTCGTCCACGTCGGGGCCGGTCTGCTTGTTCAGGATCGCGACCAGCGGATCCTGGGCGATCTTCGGATACAGGTCCAGCACCAGACGGTACTGGTAGTCGGCCACGGGCTTGAGCGTGAACACCTGGGGCGCCACGGGCTGCTTCAGGTCGAACACCAGCCGCACCACGTTGGGGCGGTTTTGCGCCACCCGCAGGCTCTGGATGTAGGGGTCGTCAGGCCGGACCTTGGAAACCAGGTCGTTCAGGGCCGCGCTGATGGTCAGTCCCTCAATGTCCACCACCAGGCGGTGGGGGTTTTCAAGCGTGAACTGCTCAGCCTTCAGCTCGCTGTCGAGCTCCAGCGTGACGCGGGTGTATTCGTCGGCCGGCCAGGTGCGCACAGCCAGGATGGTCGCCGCCTGCGCCAGGCGCGGCAGGACCGGCAGGACGAGCAGGGTGGCGGCGACGCTGATCAGGCGGCGCCGGGTGGCGCCTGCCGAGGGGAGGGCGCCGACTGGGGCGGGGGGACAATCGCGTTCAACCATGTTTGTCCTCGAGCGGTGTACGCGGTCAGGGTGGCGTCGCGTCCGTCGCCTGCATAGGCTAGGGAAATCAGCAGGTCGGGAGGGGGCAAAAGGCCCCCGGCCCGCTCCGGCCATTCGATCAAAACGACTGCGTCGTCACGCAGTAAATCCCGGAATCCTGCGTCCAACCATTCTCGCGTATCACTAAATCTATAAAAATCAAGGTGATAGAAGTATAAGTTAGAAACTTTATAGGATTCAAGCAGCGCGTAGCTGGGACTTTTGATCCGTCCCGTGATGCCGCTTTCCCGCAACAGGGCCCGTGTGAAGGCCGTTTTCCCCGCGCCCAGGTCCCCCTGGAGGTGGATATGTCCCCCAGCCGGACCGGCCTGGCCGCCGGAAACCAGGGGGGCGAGCTGACGTGCCAGCGATTCCGTGGCGGCTTCGTCGGGCAGGTGCAAGGTCAGGCTGCAAAGAGGGGCGGACATGGCGCGGGGCGAGTGGTAAAAACGGTGGAGGGAGCACGGATGTTTGCGCAATTATAGGAATGCGGGTTTCTGCTAACCTATAACTGATTGTCATTCTCAACATTCTCGCGGCTGGCGCGCTGCCGTCAGCCGTAATCGACGTCGCCACGGAGTAGCACGCGCCATGAAGACCCGCATTGAAAAAGACACGTTTGGTCCCATCGAAGTCCCTGAGGATCACCTCTGGGGCGCCCAGACCCAGCGTTCGCTGCATTTTTTCGCGATTTCCACCGAGAAGATGCCGGTCCCCCTGGTCGAAGCGATGGCGCGGCTCAAGCGCGCGGCGGCCAAGGTCAATGCCGATCTGGGCGAACTGGATCCGAAGATCGCCGATGGCATCGTCCGCGCCGCCGATGAAGTCATTGCCGGTAAATGGCCCAACGAGTTCCCGCTGTCGGTCTGGCAGACCGGCTCGGGCACGCAAAGCAACATGAACATGAACGAGGTGCTGGCCAACCGCGCTTCGGAACTGATGGGCGGCGTGCGCGGCGAAGAACGCAAGGTCCACCCCAACGACCACGTCAACCGCGGGCAGTCGTCCAACGATACCTTCCCGACCGCCATGCACGTGGCGGCGGCGGTGCAGGTCGAGCATCATCTGCTGCCCTCGCTGAAGGCGCTGCGCGCCACGCTGGCGGCCAAGAGCGCCGAGTTCTACGACATCGTCAAGATCGGCCGCACCCACCTGCAGGACGCCACGCCGTTGACGCTGGGTCAGGAGCTGTCGGGCTACGTGGCCCAGCTGGACCTGGCCGAGCAGCAGATCCGCGCCACCCTGCCTGGCCTGCACCAGCTGGCCATCGGCGGCACGGCCGTGGGCACGGGCCTGAACGCGCACCCGCAGTTCAGCGCCAAGGTTTCCGCCGAACTGGCGCATGCCACCGGCACTGCCTTCGTGTCGGCGCCCAACAAGTTCCAGGGCCTGGCTTCGCACGAAGCGCTGCTGTTCGCGCACGGCGCGCTGAAGTCGCTGGCAGCCGGCCTGATGAAGATCGCCAACGACGTGCGCTGGCTGTCCAGCGGTCCGCGTTCGGGCCTGGGTGAAATCAGCATTCCCGAGAACGAGCCGGGCAGCTCGATCATGCCGGGCAAGGTCAACCCGACGCAATGCGAAGCCATCACGATGCTGGCGGCGCAGGTGCTGGGCAACGACGTGGCCATCAATATCGGCGGCGCCAGCGGCAACTTCGAACTCAACGTGTTCAAGCCGCTGGTGATCCACAACTTCCTGCAATCGGTGCGCCTGCTGACCGACGGCATGGCCAGCTTCAACGAGCATTGCGCCGCCGGCATCGAACCCAATCGCGAGCGCATCGCCGAACTGGTCGACCGTTCGCTGATGCTGGTGACGGCATTGAATCCGCATATCGGCTACGACAAGGCCGCGCAGATCGCCAAGAAGGCGCACAAGGAAGGCCTGTCGCTGAAGGAGTCGGCGTTGGCGCTGGGCTACGTGACCGAAGCGCAGTTCGCCGAATGGGTGGTGCCGGCTTCCATGACCAACGCGCACAAGTCCTAGTAAGCGGGCCTGTGCGTGCATGAAAAAAGACCGCCGTGGCGGTCTTTTTTCGTTGTCGGGCCTTGCCGCTCAACCTGCGCCGGTGAGCATCAGCCACAGCGGAATCGTCAACGCCGAAAGCAGCGTGCCCAGCGATATCAGCACGGCCACCATGCGGCCGTCGCCGCCCATGCGCATGGCCAGCACATAGGCCGCGGACGCGGTGGGCAGGGCCGCGAACAATAGCAGCATCTGCGATTCCAGCGGCGGCAGCGCCAGCAGATGCGCGATCAGCAGGGCCGCCGCGGGCAGCGCCAGCAGCTTGACCCCGAGCATCCAGGCGATCAGCGCGCCATGGCCCTTGCCGCCTTCCCATGAAAGGCTGGCGCCCACGCACATGATGCCCAGCGCGAGCGCGGCAGCGCCCAGGCGTCCCAGCGCCGTGTCCAGCGGGCCGGGCAGATGCACGCCGGCCAGATTGCAGGCCAGGCCGGCCAGCGTGGAAATGACCAGCGGGTTGCGTGCCAGTTCGCGCAGCAGGTTGCCGCCGCTGTGGCGCGCCAGGCCGTAGACCGCCGCCATGTTGGCCATCGGCACGGCGAACCCGACGATCAGCGCCATGACCGTCTGGCCCTGGGCGCCGCCCAGGCTGGCCGACAAGGCCAGGCCGAGATAGGTGTTGAAGCGGTAGCCGCATTGCGCGGACGAGGCCAGGCTGAGCGGCGACGGCCGCAGCGCCCAGCGCGCCAGCCAGGTCAGCGCGACGCCGGTCGCGATGACGGCTGCGCAGGCCTGCAGCAGCATGGCGGCGTTGCCGGCGGTGATGGGGGTGCGCAGGATGGACTGGAACAGCAGTGCGGGGAGCAGGACGAAGTAAACCAGGCGCTCGGTGCCGGCGAAGAATTCGCGCGAGAAATTCAGTTTGTGACGCAGCGCCCAACCCAGCGCGACCAGCATGAAATCAGGGAAAACCAGAAGGGCAACGGACATGTGAGAGCAGGTATTTGATGCGCGTCAGAAGGGGATCCCGGCGCTATGCGTCTGTAAGCATTTGCTGCTATTCTCCGTCATTCTGGCGGGCGCATGTGCCACAAGCAACCTATAAAAGCAGTGCTCTCCCTGCGCACAGAACTTGCGCCCTCCCGCCGTTCATTGCTGACCTGTCTACAGGCAGGCGCATCACACAACGGTCCGTACACACACGGGCTCGCATATTGGAGGAAACACACCTATGAATAAAGTCCGCTCCCTGGCCGTGGCCATTGCCCTGGCCTCCGGCGTTGCCGGCACCTTTGGCGCCTCCGCCGCCTTCGCTGCCGACAAGTACCCGAGCAAGCCTATCCGCGTCATCGTTCCGTTCGCGCCTGGCGGCTCGACCGACATCATCGCGCGCCTGGTGACGCAGCGCATGAGCCAGGAACTGGGCCAGCCCATGGTTGTGGAAAACAAGGGCGGCGCCGGTGGCGCCATCGGCGCATCCGAAGCCGCGCGCGCCGATGCCGACGGCTACACGCTGTCGATCGCCACCGTGTCGACGATGGCCGTGAACCCCGCTTGCCGCCCCAATGACCTGCCCTACGATCCGATCAAGGACTTCCAGCCGGTCACCAACTTCGCCAACACCGCCAACGTGGTGGCCGTGAACCCGAAGTTCCCCGCCAAGGACTTCAAGGGCTTCCTGGAAGAGCTGAAGAAGAACCCGGGCAAGTACTCCTACGGCAGCTCGGGCACCTGCGGCGTGCTGCACCTGATGGGCGAATCGTTCAAGATGGCCACCGGCACGGACATCGTGCACGTGCCGTACAAGGGTTCGGGCCCGGCCGTGGCTGACGCCGTCGGCGGCCAGATCGAAATCCTGTTCGACAACCTGCCGTCGTCGATGCCGCAGATCCAGGCGGGCAAGCTGCGCGCCATGGCCATCGCGTGGCCGACCCGCATCGATTCGATCAAGGACGTGCCGACCTTCAAGGACGCCGGCTTCCCGGTGCTGAACCAGCCGGTCTGGTACGGTCTGCTGGCGCCCAAGGGCACGCCGATGGAAGTCGTGAACAAGCTGCGCGACGCTGCCGTGGTGGCCCTGAAGGACCCCAAGGTCATCAAGGCGCTGGACGACCAGGGTTCGGCGCCGTCGGGCAACACGCCGGAAGAATTCGCCAAGGAAATCAAAGAGCAGTATGACTGGGCGAAGGACGTCGTGAAGAAGCAGAACATCAAGCTGGATTGATGCCGCGCGGGGCGGGCGCTGCCTGCCCTGTCTGCACGCAATGACGGGCGCCTTCGGGCGCCCGTCTTTTTTTGTGCGCCGGCCGCCTCAGGCCGCGGCGTCGAGTCCGGCCTGCAGCGCTTCGCAGGCGGCGCGCAAGCGTTCGATGAAGTCACGGTGCAGCGCCGACAGCGGATCCTGGTTGCGCACCATGATGCTGATCGGCACGCGCAGCGCGGGGTCCAGCCGGCGCAGGTTCATGCCGGGACGCAGCATCGCTTGCGCGGTGATGGCGTCCACGATGGCGTCGCCGCAGCCTGCGTCCACCAGCGCGCAGGCCACGTAGTGCGTTTGCACCTGGATGGCGACTTGCGGATCCAGGCCCTGCGCGTCCAATGCCATCTGCAGCAGGGCGCCGGAGGCGTCGGCCGCGTCCAGCACGATCAGCGTGTCGCCCGCCATGGCCGTCAGCTCCGCCAGCGGCAGCGGCCCCGTGCCTTCCTTGCGGCTCAGGTGCACCAGCTCCGTGTGGCCCAGCCCCATGCGGGTCAGGCCCGGATAGTCGTTGGTGTCGAAGGTGATGGCCAGGTCCAGTTCGCGCGTCAGCAGCCCCTGTACGAGTTCGGTGCTGTGATGCGTGTGGATGTCGAAGGTGATGCCGGGCTGCGCCTCGCGGCTGTCGCGCACCACGCCGGGCAGCAGCCCCAGGCCCAGCGCTGGCGCGCAGCCCAGTCGCAGGTGGCCGTTGGGATGGTCGCGCAGGCTGGCGGCCAGCCTGCGCACGCTGTTGAGGTCCTGGTTCAGGCGCGCGACTTCGGGCGTGAGGATCTCGGCTTCGCGCGTGGCGACGAGCCGGCCCTTGACGCGCTCGAACAGCTTGAAGCCCAGCTGCGCCTCGGCGTGCGCCAGGAGCTTGCTGGCCGCGGGCTGCGAGATATGCAGCGCGGCGGCGGCCTCGGTCAGGGATCCGGTACGGCGGATCGCTTCGAAAATCTCGATGTGGCGCAAACGCATGGCACGGTGGGGACGGTGGGCGGAAACCGCGATTCTAAGCCGGATGCGGCTGGCGTCGCGACAGCCGCGGGCGCCTTGACTATCATGAACCCCTGCCGGAAAGCCGGCGCACACTGGAGCTTCCCATGCGCGCACCCCGCCACGCCGCCGCCCTCATGCTTGCCGCCGCGCTTGCCGCCATGCCCGCGGCCTGGGCCCGCACGCCGCAGGCCACCGAGGACCTGAACCCCGAGGCCGCCAGCGGCATACAGACGCGCCAACTGGTGCGTGCGCCGCATTTCATGATGGCATCGGCCAATCCGCTGGCGACGCAGGCGGGCGACGAGATGCTGCGCCGGGGCGGCAGCGCGGTGGACGCCGCCATCGCCGCCCAACTGGTCCTGAACCTGGTGGAGCCGCAATCGTCGGGCATCGGCGGCGGCGCCTTCATGGTGGTGTATTCGGCCAAGAGCGGCCGTATCCAGACCTACGACAGCCGCGAGACCGCGCCCGCCGCGGCCCAGCCGCAACGTTTCCTGGATGCGGACGGCAGGCCGGTGCCTTTCGCCCGCGCGGTGAACAG
This sequence comes from Achromobacter sp. ACM01, assembly GCF_014851745.1. NCBI lineage: Bacteria > Pseudomonadati > Pseudomonadota > Betaproteobacteria > Burkholderiales > Alcaligenaceae > Achromobacter > Achromobacter sp. ACM01. Next base: position 1,049,587 of record NZ_JACVAF010000003.1, on the reverse strand, counting down.
CGGCCTGGCGGTGGGCGTGCCGGGCTTGCTGCGAGGCTTGGAGCTGGCGCACAAGGAGCAGGGCGCGCTGCCCTGGGCCGACTTGTTCCAGCCCGCGATCCGGCTGGCCGAACAAGGTTTTGCCGTGTCGCCGCGCTTGCATAAGCTTTTGGCCGGCAACAAGGAACTGCGCACGCAAGCCGCGGCCGCGGCCTACTTCTACGCGCCGGACGGCGCTCCCTGGCCGGTGGGCCACGTGCTGAAGAACCCGGAATTTGCGCGCACGCTGCGCGCGGTGGCGGAGCAAGGCGCGGACGCGTTCTACCAGGGCGACATCGCCCGGGATATCGTTGCCGCCGTGCGCGGCCACGCCGTGCCTGGCGACCTGACCCTGGCCGACCTGGCGGGCTATCGCGCCAAGACGCGCGATCCCGTCTGTGGCGCCTATCGCGGCTACCAGCTGTGCGGCATGGGGCCGCCCAGCAGCGGCCCGATCGCGGTGCTGCAGATGTTGGGCGAACTGGAGCAGTCCCCCCTCGCCCGCTACAAGCCGGGCAGCCTGGAGGCGGTGCATTACTTTTCGGAAGCTGGCCGGCTGGCGTTCGCCGACCGCGATTTCTACGTGGCCGATCCGGACTTCGTGCGGGTGCCGGTGCGCGCCATGCTGGACCCCGCCTATCTGCGCGCGCGCGGCGCGCTGATCCAGCCGGACCGCAGCATGAAGGTGGCGCTGCCCGGCGATCCGGAAGGCAAGCTGCTGTCGCTGGGCAAGGACGACGCGTGGGCGCTGCCCTCGACCAGCCATCTGGTGGCGGTGGACGCCCAGGGCAATGCCTTGAGCATGACGACCACCATCGAAAACGAGTTCGGCAGCAAGATCTTCGTGCGCGGCTTCCTGCTGAACAACGAGATGACGGATTTTTCCTCGTCCTACAAGGATCCCGAGGGCCGCCTCGTCGCCAACCGCATCGAACCGGGCAAGCGCCCGCGCAGCTCGATGGCGCCGATGATCGTGCTGCGCGATGGCAAGCCCTATCTGCTGGTGGGGTCGCCGGGCGGTAGCGCCATCATCAACTATGTGGCCAAGACCATTGTGGGCGTGCTGGACTGGGGCCTGGACATCCAGGCGGCCATCGACCTGCCGAACATGGGCAGCCGCAACAAGGAGACCGAGCTGGAGAAGGGCACCGCGCTGGAGGCGCTGGCGCCAGAGCTTGAGCGCATGGGGCATCCGGTGCGCATCACCGAATTCCCCAGCGGCATCCACGGCATCGTGATCGATGCTGGCGGCCTGCAGGGCGGCGCCGATCCGCGCCGCGAAGGCGTGGCCCAGGGCGGCTGAGGCCGCGCGGGCCTATTCGCCGGCGTCGGCGGGACGCAGCGTCGGCGGCAGCTTGCGCAGCGTGGCTGGCGTGCGCGACAGCTTGATCGGCGAACCCACGCCGCGATAGTCGCCTTGCTCCAGCACCATGCCGCGATGGCGGGTATGCGGATGCGCCAAGGCCTGGTCCACGGTCTGTACGGCGGCGGCGGGGACGCCTCCACGCAGCAGACGGTCGGCCAGCGCAGCGGCGTCGTGGCCCGCCAGCAGCGCGGACAGGTCGTCGCGCAAGGATGAGCGGTTGCGCAGGCGGTCGGCGTTGGTGGCGTAGCGCGCATCGTCCGCCAATCCTGGCGCTTCCAAAGCCTGAGCCAGTTGCGCGAACTGGCGGTTGTTGCCGACCGCGAGAAAGATCGGGCCGCTGGCCGTGGGCAGCGTTTCGTAGGGCGCGATGTTCGGGTGCGCGTTGCCGCTGCGCGCGGGCACCTTGCCGCTGTAGAAGTAATTGGGCGCGTGCGGATGCAGCAGCGACAGGGCGCAGTCGTACAGCGTGATGTCCAGGAATTGCCCCAGTCCGCTGCGCGTACGCTCATTGAGCGCCAGCAGGATGGCCACGGCCGCGTTCAGGCCGGTCACCATGTCCACCACCGGCAGTCCGACCCGGGTGGCTTCGCCGTCCGCATCGCCGTTCACGCTCATCAGGCCGCACATGGCCTGGGCGCAGGCGTCGTAGCCGGGCAGGCCGCCCAGCGGACCGTCCGCGCCGAAGCCGCTGACCCGGCAATGGATCAAAGCGGGGAAGTCGCGGCTCAGCGTGTCGTATCCCAGGCCCCATTTCTCCAGCGTGCCGGGCTTGAAGTTCTCCACCAGCACATCGGCGTCGGCCAGCAGATGGCGCAGCAATTCCTGCCCAGCGGGCTGCGACAGGTCCAGCGTCATGCCGTCCTTGTTGCGGTTCACGCCGATGAAGTAGGACGCCGTATCGCCCAGGAAGGGGGGGCCCCAGCCGCGCGTCTCGTCGCCGCCGGGCGGCTCGATCTTCAGCACGTCGGCGCCGTGGTCGGCCAGGATCTGCGTGCAATAGGGGCCGCCCAGCACGCGCGACAGGTCTATCACTTTGCAGCCGGCGAGCGCGCCGGCGTTGGGCAGGGTTGCAGCCATGTGGGGTCCGTTCAGTCGATGGAAACGTGGGCGCTCTTGATGAGGTCGCGCCATTTGGGCACTTCGGCCGAGATGAAGGTCGCCAGGCCCTGCGGCGTCTGGTCCTGGGCTTCGACGATGCCCTGGCTGCGCAGCGTCTGCGCGACCTCGGGATCGGACAGCGCGGTCTTGAAGGCGCGGTTCAGCGTGTCCACTACGTCAGCCGGCGTGCCCTTGGGCGCGACGATGCCGAAGAAGACGCTGACGTCGTAGCCCTTGAGTCCCTGCTCGGAAAGCGTCGGCAGGTCGGGCAGCGCATCCGAGCGCTGGGCGCTGGCCAGGCCGATGGCGCGCAGCTTGCCCGCCTTGATGTAGGGCAGCGCGGTGAGGATGTCGGTGAACGACATCGACACCTGCCCGCCCAGCAGGTCATTGAGGGCCGGTCCCGTGCCTTTGTAGGGGATGTGCATGATCTGGGTGCCGGCCATATTGTTGAAGAGAATGCCGGCCAGGTGCGACGAGGCGCCGTTGCCCGACGAGGCGTAGCTCAGCTTTTCCGGATTCTTCTTGGCGTAGGCGATCAGTTCCTGCGCATTGTTGGCGGGCACTGACGGGTTCACCACCAGGATGTTGGGCAGGTGGCCGATGCGGATGATGGGCGCGAAGCTGGTCTCGGGGTTGTAGCCCTGCTTCTTGTACAGGCTGACGTTGATCGCCAGCGGCCCCGAGGTGCCGAACAGCAGGGTGTAGCCGTCCGGCTTGGCGGTCGCCACGTACTCGGAGCCGATGTTGCCGCCGGCGCCTGCGCGGTTTTCGACGATGACGTTCTGGTTGAGCGGTTGCCGCAGCTTGTCGGCCAGCCTGCGCGCCAGGGCGTCGGTGGGACCGCCCGGCGGGAAGGGCACGATCAGCGTCACGGGCCGGGCCGAGGGATAGGCGTCCGCGGCCAGCGCGGGTGCGGCGGGGGCGATGGCGGCGGCAGCCGCCAGCAGCAAAGGGGCGAAGGTTCGGTTCATGCTTGTCTCCAGTGGTTGCGCGCCGGCTGTGCCGCCGGCGTCGGTTCTTACAGCGCGTATTGCAGGATGGCGCGGCACGCCGTGCTTTCGTCGGCCGCAATGGCATAGGGATCGCGCGGGCCCAGGCGATGCTGCAGCACCTGGTCGGCCAGCAGCGCGCGGCTTTCCAGGCCGGGTTCGGTGGCTTCCCAGCGCAGGGCGGCCATGGAAACCGCGTGGTACAGCAGCGAAGCCGCCTGGCGCGCCAGCTCGGGGCGGTCGGCCTGCGCGGCGTGTTCGGCCAGGGCATAGGTCTGCTCCAGCGCGCGCGCCTGCATGTCGGCCAGTTCGGGCGGGCAGGGGCGGCCTGCGGCCAGCAGGCCGTCGATATGGCTGCGCAGCGCCGGCAGCGAGTTTTCCCGGGTGATGGCGCGCAGCACGTCCAGCGCCACGATGTTGCTGGTGCCTTCCCAGATGGAGCCCAGGTGGGCGTCGCGCACCAGACGCGGTTCGGTCCATTCCTCGATGTAGCCGCAGCCGCCGCGCACTTCCATGGCGTCGCCGGTCACTTTGCGCGCATCGCGGCAGGCGCGGAACTTGATCAGCGGCGTGAGGATGCGCGCCAGCGCCGGATCGGCCGCGCCCTGGTCCGCGTCGGCCAGCGCACGCGCCGTCTGGAACATCACGCTGCGGGCCTGTTCGGCCCAGACCGTCATCTTGACCAACTGGCGCTGCATCAGCGGCATGTCGATCAGGCGTTTGCCGAAGGCGCGCCGGTGCTGCGAGACATAGACCGCCTCGGTCACGGCGCGGCGCATCAGGCCGGCGGCTCGCATGCCGTTGGACAGGCGCGAATTATTGATCATGTCGGCCATGTGCTTGAAGCCGCGGCCGCGCTCGCCCACCAGCCAGGCCACCGCGCCTTCCAGGCGGATCTCGCCGCTGGCCATCGAGCGCGTGCCCAGCTTGTCCTTCAGGCGCAGGATGCGGTAGTGGTTGTGCGTGCCGTCGGCCAGGTCGCGCGGCAGCAGGAACAGCGATACGCCCTTCAGGCCGGGCTGGGATTCGCTGCGCGCCAGCACCATGGCGTAGCCTGCGTCCGGATTGGAGCAGAACCATTTGTCGCCGTGGATGAGCCAGGTGCCGTCGTCCTGCGCCGTGGCGGTCACTTCGGTGGCGCTGACGTCGGACCCGGCGCCCTGTTCGGTCATGAACATGGCGCCCTGGCGCAGCGCATCGAAATCCTGCGAGGTCACTTCGGGCAGGACTCGCTCGACCAGTTCCGGGTCGCCGAACTTGCGCAGGGTGCGAGCCAGCGAGTCGGTCATGCTGACCGGGCAGCACAGGCCGAACTCCGCCTGCACGAACAGGTGGCTGAGCGCGTACTTGGCGGCCGCGGGCATGGGTTCGGGCCAACCCAGGACGCCGCCGCGGTGCGACAGCGCCGCCAGGCCGAATTCGCTGTAGGCCAGGCGCTCCAGTTCGACGTAGGCCGGATGCTTGTCGATGCGGGACTCGTCGGCGCCGGCGCGGCTGCGCACGGACAGCGTGGGCGGGTGCTTGTCGGCGGTGGCGGCCAGTTCGTCCATGACGCCGCCTGCCAGCGCGCCCAGCCGTTCCAGGTGGGGCAGCAGGTGGGCGTGCAGCGCGGGCGGCAGGTAGCGCCGGCTGAGCGCCTCGGCGTAAGGGTCCGCGCTGAACAGGTTTTGTCCGCGCGAATCCGGAACGGGCGTGGCGGCGGTGGGCGCGGTCTTGACGGGGGTATCCATGGCGGCATCCTGCTGAAGACGGGAACGATGCCTGTGATGGTGCTTGCATGGATTAATCTATACAAATACTGTTTGTGTGTAGAACAATCCAAAAAAAGTATGGATTGCAGCCCCAGGGGAGACAAATGGACCTGGATCCGCGCCTGTTGCGCTATTTCATCGCCGTGGCCGAAGAACGCCACTTCAGCCGCGCGGCCACGCGGCTGCACATTTCCCAGCCGCCGCTCAGCTACGCCATCCGCCAACTGGAGGACAACGTCGGCGCGCGCCTGCTGACCCGCACCAGCCGCCACGTCGAGCTGACCGACGCCGGCCAGGTGCTGTACCGGGAAGCCCTGACGTTGCTGCGCCAGGCGGAAGAGGTGCGCACGCTGGTGCAGCGCGTGGACGCGGGCCTGCGCGGCCGGCTGCGCATCGGCTTCGTCGGTTCCATGCTGTACCGCGGCCTGCCGGCGCTGCTCAACGCCATGCGCGCCGAGCTGCCGGACGTGGAACATGTGCTGACCGAATTGAATTCCCATGACCAGATCGAGGCCGTGCGCCGCGGCGAGCAGGATCTGGGCTTCATCCATGCCAATCCGGTGCCGCCAGGCGTGCTGGCGCGCGACTTGATGGCCGAGCCTTTCGTGGTGTGCCTGCCGCAGGCGCATCCCCTGGCCGGCCGGGAATCCCTGCGGTTGGCGGAATTGGCCGCGGACGACTTCGTGTTCTTCGCCCGGGCCGCTTCGCCCAGTTATTACGAGACGGTGCTGTCCATGTGCGTGTCGGCGGGCTTCATGCCCGTGATCCGGCACGAGGTCAGGCACTGGCTGAGCGTGGCGTCGCTGGTGTCGCAGGGGCTGGGCGTGTCCATCGTGCCGGCCTGCCTGTCGCGCAGCGGGCTGGCGGGGACGCGCTTCATTGCCTTCGAGCACGCGGCCCGCTCGGTCAGCCAGATGATCTGGCCCGAGGCTGCGCGTTCGCCGCTGCAGGAAAAGGCGGTGGAAATGGCGGCGCGCCAGTTCCCGCTGGGGGCAGGCGCGCCCGAGGATCCGCCGCCAGGCGAATCCGCCGGACGGCGATCCGCAAGCTGAGGATCAGCGGAAGACGACGGTCTTGTTGCGGTTGAGCAGGATGCGGTGCTCGACGTGGCTGCGCACGGCGCGCGACAGCACCAGGGATTCGATGTCGCTGCCGACCTGGGTCAGGTCCTGGGCGGTCATCGTGTGGTCCACGCGTTCGATGTCCTGGTCGATGATGGGGCCTTCGTCCAGGTCCGAGGTCACGTAGTGGGCGGTGGCGCCGATGATCTTGACGCCGCGCGCATGCGCCTGGTGGTAGGGGCGGGCGCCCTTGAAGCTGGGCAGGAAGCTGTGGTGGATGTTGATGGCGCGGCCGTTCAGCGCGCGGCACATGTCTTCCGACAGGATCTGCATGTAGCGGGCCAGCACCACCAGGTCGATGCCTTCCTGATCGACCAGGGCCAGCACCTGCTTTTCCTGTTCCGCCTTGGTGTCGGCGGTGACCGGCAGGTGGTGGAACGGGATGCCGTAGGACGCCGCCAGGCTGGCGTAGTCGTTGTGGTTCGAGACGATGGCGGCAACTTCGGCGTGCAGATGGCCGCTGTGCACGCGGAACAGCAGGTCGTTCAGGCAGTGGCCCTGCTTGCTGACCATGATCAGCAGGCGTTCCTTGCGGCGGGCGTCATGCAGCTTCAGCTCCATGCCGTATTCCGCCGACATCCCGTCCAGTCGCGCCCGCAGGTCGCTGGCGGCTACGCCCGCCGGGACGTCGAAGTGCACCCGCAGGAAGAAGCGCCCGGTCTCTTCGTCGCCGAACTGCTGCGAATCCAGGATGTTGCAGCCCAATTCGAACAACAGGCCGCTGACGCGGTACACGATGCCCGTGCGGTCGGGGCAGGACAGGGTCAGGATGTAGTCGTTGTGCTGCATGGTTCAGGGAGAGGAGAAAAAGGAGAAGAGGTGACAGTATTTGTTGATGGCGCCACGCGCGGCATGCGCGGCGTGGGGATCATCCGTTCAGACGGGCCAGGGTCTCTTCGGCCAGGGCCAGGCTGGAGGTCAACCCCGGGGATTCTATGCCGAACAGGTTCACTAGGCCGGGCACGCCATGCGCGGCCGGGCCGGCGATGACGAAATCGGCCGCGGGCTCGTGGGGGCCGGAGATCTTGGGGCGGATGCCGGTGTAGCCGGGCGCTAGCGCGTCATCGGGCAGGGCCGGCCAATAGCTGCGCACGGCCTCGTAGAAGACGTCGGCGCGGGCCGGGTCCAGCGTGTAGTCCTCGGTTTCGACCCATTCGGTGTCGGGGCCGAACTTGGCCTGGCCGCCCAGATCCAGCGTCAGATGCACGCCCAGGCCGGCATGCTGCGGCACAGGGTAGATCAGGCGCGAGAACGGCGCGCGTCCGGACAGCGTGAAATAGCTGCCCTTGCACAGGTAATCCTTGGGGATGTTGGACGCGGGCAGACCGTCGATGCGGCGCGCCAGCGCCGGCGCGTGCAGGCCGGCTGAATTGATCAGCACGTTGCAGCTCAGGGTCATGGCGTCGTCGCCGCCGAATTGCAGCTCGAAGCCGCCTTCGGGGCGGACCCGGCCGGACACCAGCGGCGTGTGGAAGACGCACTGGGCGCCGGCGTTTTCGGCGTCGCCCTGGAACGAGAGCATCAGCGCATGGCTGTCGACGATGCCGGTGGACGGCGAGGACAGCGCCGCGGTGCAGCGCAGCGCGGGCTCCAGGCGCATGGCGTCCTCGCCGGAAATGAACTGCAGGTCGTCCACGCCGTTGGCGCGGGCGCGCTGGGCAATGCCCTCCAGCTGCGCGGCCTGTTCCGTCGTGGTGGCGACGATGAGCTTGCCGAGCCGCTTGTAGGGCACGCCGCGCTCGGCGCAATAGGAGTAAAGCAGGTGCTTGCCGCGCACGCAGAGCCGGGCCTTGAGGCTGCCCGCCGGGTAGTAGATGCCGGCGTGTATGACTTCGGAGTTGCGCGAACTGGTGCCGGTGCCGATCGCCTCGGTGGCTTCTGCCACCAGCACCTCGCGTCCGGACTGGGCCAGCGCGCGCGCGATCGCCAGGCCCACCACGCCCGCGCCGATGACGACGCAATCCACATCCACGCTCATGGCGTTTTCCTTTCCGAACGGGCGCCAGCCGGGGTCAGGTCGAAACCGCCGGCATGGAAGACCAGCGGCGGCTCGCCGCTATGGCCGCAGCGCTCCACTTCGCCCACCATGATGACATGGTCGCCCTCGACGTAGCGGCTGCGGTTGTGGCATTCGAACCAGGCGGCGCAGTGGCCGTCCAGCATGGGCGTGCCGCCCGGCGCGTGATGCACCGTGAGGCCTGCGTAGCGGTCCGGCGTCTTGCCGGTGGCGAAGCGGCGCGCCAGCGCGATCTGCTCCGCGCCCAATACGTTGACGACGTAGCGCTCGCACTGCTCGAAGGCGGCCAGCGACGACGAACTGCGCGACAGGCTCCACAGCACCAGTGGCGGGTTCAGCGACACGGAGTTGAAGGAGCTGACCGTCAGGCCGATGGGCGCGCCATCGGGGTCGGCGGTCGTCACGACGGTCACGCCCGTGGCGTAACGGCCCAGCGCGGTGCGGAAAAAGGCGGCGTCAAAATCAGGGGAGGAGGCGGTCATGCAATCGTTAATTGGGGGCGGGCGCGCGGCGCCCGGCATCAAGGCGACAGGCGTTCGATCTTCCAGGCCTGGCCGTCGGCGACATAGCGCAGGCGGTCATGCAGGCGCGAAGGCCGGCCTTGCCAGAATTCGAAGGCGGTGGGCTTCAGGCGGTAGCCGCCCCAGTGCGGCGGGCGCGGTGGCTGTTCGCCGAAGCGCTCGCGGAATTCCCGTTCGCGGGCTTCCAGCTCTTCACGGGTGATGGGCTGGCTCTGGCGCGAGGCCCAGGCGCCGATGCGCGAACCGGCGGGGCGGCTGTGGTAGTAGGCGTCCGACTCGTCGCCGGCCACTTTTTCGACCACGCCTTCGATGCGGACCTGGCGTTCCAGCGGCTGCCAGAAGAACAGCAGGCTGGCGCGCGGCTCGGCCTGCAGGTCCAGGCCCTTGCGGGATTCGTAATTGGTGAAGAACGTGAACCCGCGCTCATCGAAGCCCTTGATCAGGACGATGCGCGCGCTGGGCTGGCCGCTGGCGTCCACCGTGGCCAGGGTCATGGCGTTGGGTTCGGGGACCTTGGCGGCCAGGGCCTCGTCGAACCAGCGGGTGAACTGCTCGAACGGGGAGGCGGCGGCCTGGCCTTCGAGCAGCACGTTCTTGTCGTAGCTTTGACGCAGATCAGAGACGGACATGGGGCTAGTAGTTCAGCGTTGATAACAAGGAGTTTATACCGCCTGGGAGGCGGTACCCTCATTGACCCCGCTCAGGGCGCAGGCAAGATTTCCCGAGGCCGGGCCTCAGGCGCCTTCCGGCAGGGTGTGCCCGTCCAGCTCCAGCCGGCGCGCGATGGCGTCCAGGCGGGCGTCATGGATGCCGGCGGCGCGCAGCGCCTGGGCGGTCTGCATCACGTATTCGGTGCAGGGGCCATAGCGTCCGGCGGCGCGGCGCACGATGGCCAGCAGCTCGGGTTCGGGCAGGGCGCGGATGTAGGCCGGATTGTCCCGGTTCATGATGAAGACCAGCGCCCGCACGGTGCCGGTATCGGTGGCGCAGTTGATCCAGCGGGGCAGATAGGCGCCAGTGGACATCTCGCGCTCCCAGAGCGCGGGGAAATAGGTTGGCACCTGGTCGCCCGCCAGGCGGTAGACCACCCCGCGGCAGGAGCCTCCCCGGTCCAGGCCGAATACCAGACCCGGGCATTCCGGGGTGCCGCGGTTGACCCGCGACCACAGGCACAGCGCCCGGTGGTGGCCGCGCAGCGTTGCCAGCCGGCGCTCCACGAAGTCGAAGTCGGGCCGCCAGATCAGGGAGCCGTAGCCGTAGACCCACACGTCTTCGCCCGATTGCCAGTGGCGCAGCGCCTCGTCCAGTGATTCCTGCCGCTCTTGCGCAGTCCAAAGACGAAAGGGCAGGCTGGCGCCGGAATTGCCGGCGGCGGGAGGAGAGGACTGCATGTTCACGGCTACGCTTTGCGTTCAGATTCGATCGGGGGATTGCGGTTGGCCCAGCCTCCGGCCATCAGGGCCACAGAGTACGCCCAGAAGAGGGGGGCAACGCCAATTACCGCACCGAGCGCGCCGAAGGTCAACGGCAGGGACACCTGCGAGCCGTTGATCAGGGCCATCCGCAGGCCCACGGCCTCGGCGGCGCGGCCCGGCGGCGAATGCTGGTGCAGCAGGGAAAGCATACTCGGCTGGCAGCAGCCCAGGGCCAGACCGAGGATGAAAGACAGCACGATCAGGACGTTAACGTCGGTGAACAGCGGGTAAAGCATGAAATCAATGGCGGCTGTCGCCATCGCTACCCGCACCAGCGTCCAGGACCGCACACGGCGCTGGATGAAGGGCAATATCAGGCGGATAACGAAAGTAGCCGCCGCGAAGGACGCAAGAATGACGCCAATGGTGGTGGCCGACAGGCCGATGGCGACGCCGAAAATGGGCACGACGAACAAATGGGTGTCCCACGCGCCGGACAAAATCGTGTTGACCATCAGGATGCGGCGCAATGCCGGCACTTCCAGCAATTCAGTAACGCGCCGCTTTTCAGCCTCTTTTTTACCTGACAGCTGCGAATCCACCGCCTTCAATTGGTGACGCAAGACATAAAGGCCGCCCGCCGAAAGCAACGGACCCAAGGTCAGCAGGCCGAAGGCCAGACGCGTGCCCAGATGGTCGATCGCCAGCCCGGCGATCAGCGGGCCCGAGAATCCGGACCCCGCCAGCGCCAGCGACATAAAGGAGAAATTGCGCAGCCGTTGAGCCGGTTCCGCGTGGCCCAGCAGGTCTTGCGTGGCGACCTGATGCAACATGAAGCCGATGCCGATGCAACAGGAGGCTATCAGCAGGGCGAACTGGGTCTGTGAGATGAAGGGCAGCGCGGTGCCCGAGGCGACCAGGGCCGTGCCGATGACCAGCGGCCGCACAATGCCGACCCGGTCGACCCAGCGGCCGGCGCGCACAGAGAACAGCATGGGCAGCACCGCGAACACCGCGACCAGCGTGCCCACCTTGAAGGTCGACAGCCCCATCTGCAGCGCAGTGAGGGAAACCGTGATCCGTCCCCCAGTGAGCGCCACGTGATTCATCATGGCCAGCAGGCACAAAAGCACCGCCCCGGAAAATTCTGGGGAACTGGGTGACGAAGAGGGGGATCTATGAGAAGTGGACACGGATACGGCGTAACTGCGTTCATTCTGGCCATATCGTCGCCCTATGTCGAGGCGCTGCTGTTTTGCAGCGCCGCAAACGTATTTTGGCGCCAATCGCATGATGGCGGCTATCTAGGGGCGAAGTCGCATGCTTATGGCGCAAGATGGCGGCACGTTCGCCGCATCTGCGTGCGAGGGCTTGCGTGGGTGACGGACAAAGCGTTGTATCGTTCATGCAACGGAACAATCACGCGGACCTTGACGTTCCGTTCCGCTTTACTGTTTTTCACCGTTTCGCCACAGATCGTCGATGGTTCGGACGCACTAGACGTTTAGGATGTGCAGGCAGCGTGGGCAAGCCTCCCCTTGTCCGGTCCGCAATTCGCAATACCGGCGCTGGCTCGATTTCCAGCGCCACATCCGACAGGTTCAATGAAAAAGTCTCGCAGCAAGTTCAAGCGCTACGCCCTGATCGCCGTTTTTCTGCTTTTAGCCGGGTTCGGCGTGCGCGCCGCATTCTTTTCCGCGCCGCCGCCGCCCACTTTCGCGGTGGCCGAGGTCACCCGGGCCGACCTTGAAGACAGCGTGCTGGCCAGCGGCACCATCGACGCCATCGAACGCGTCAGCGTCGGCGCCCAGGCTACCGGCCAGCTCAAATCCCTGAAGGTGGCGCTGGGCGACCGCGTCAAAAAGGGCCAGTTGGTCGCCGAGATCGACGACATGACCCAGCAGAACGAGCTGCGCAACGCCGAGGCCGCCTTGCAGACCCGGCGCGCCGAGCGGGCCGCCAAGGTCGCCACGCTGAAGCAGGCCGAGCTGGCCTTCCGCCGTCAGCGGCAGATGCTGGCGGCCGACGCCAGTTCGCGCGAGGCCTACGAGAGCGCCGAGGCTACGCTGGGCGTGACCCGCGCCGAAATCGCCTCGCTGGAGGCGCAGATCGCGCAGGCCGAGATCCAGGTCGACACCGCCCGGGTCAACCTGGGCTATACGCGCATCGTCTCGCCCATCGACGGCATGGTGGTCGCGGTGGTGACCAAGGAAGGCCAGACCGTCAACTCGATCCAGAGCGCGCCCACCATCATCAAGGTGGCCCAGGTGGACACCATGACCATCAAGGCGCAGATCTCGGAAGCCGACGTGACCCGCGTGAAGCCCGGCCTGCCGGTGTACTTCACCATCCTGGGCGAACCCGACGAGCGTTACCGCGCCGCCCTGCGCGCCGTGGAGCCGGCGCCGGATTCCGTGCAGAAGGACGACGCGGCGTCTTCGCTTACCGGATCGACCAGCGGCAGCTCCACCACCGCCGCCGTCTACTACAACGGCCTGTTCGACGTGCCCAATCCGGACGAGAAGCTGCGCATCTCCATGACCGCCCAGGTCTTCATCGTGCTGGGCGAGGCCAAGAACACGGTCGTGGTGCCGGCCTCGGCGCTGGGCAAGCGCGGCGAGGACGGCCGCTACGCCGTGCGCGTGGTCCTGAAGGACAACAAGACCGAAACGCGCCAGGTCAGGATAGGCATGAACAACAACGTCCAGGCGCAGGTGCTGGAAGGGCTGGAGGTGGGCGAGCGCGTCGTGTCGGCGGATGCCGCGCCGGCCGCGGCTGCGCCGGGGGCCTGACATGAGCGGGCCTTTGATATCGCTTACGGGCGTGCGCCGCGAGTTTCCCGCGGGCGAACAGACCATCGCGGTGCTGAAGGACGTCAACCTGGCTATCGAGGCCGGCGAGATGGTGGCGATCGTGGGTGCGTCCGGGTCGGGCAAGTCCACGCTCATGAACATCCTGGGCTGCCTGGATCGCCCCACCCGCGGCGAGTACCGGGTCGACGGGCGCAGCACGGGCGAGCTGGACCCGGACGAACTGGCCGAGCTGCGCCGCGAGCACTTCGGCTTCATCTTCCAGCGTTACCACCTGCTGTCCGATCTGACCGCGCAGGGCAACGTCGAGGTGCCGGCCGTCTACGCCGGCAAGCGGCGCGAGGCGCGCCTGGAACGCGCCGATGAACTGCTCAAGCGGCTGGGATTGGGCGACAGGTCCGGGCACCGGCCCGGCCAACTGTCCGGCGGCCAGCAGCAGCGCGTCAGCATCGCGCGGGCGCTGATGAACGGCGGCGACATCATCCTGGCCGACGAGCCGACCGGCGCGCTGGATACGCACACCGGCCAGGAAGTGCTGCGCATCCTGGAAGAACTGAACGCGGCCGGCCACACCATCATCATCGTCACGCACGATATGAATGTGGCGCGCCACGCCCAGCGCATCATCGAGATCAGCGACGGCGAGATCGTCGCCGACAAGCGCAATCCCGACGCGCCGCGGCGCGAACGCGTCAAGGAAGATGCGCCGGCGCTGGCCGCGCGGCCTGTGTGGCAGGCCTACCTGGACCGTTGCCGCGAGGCTTTGCGCATGGCGTTGCTGGCGATGAATGCGCACCGGCTGCGCACCTCGCTGACGATGCTGGGCATCATCATCGGCATCGCGGCCGTGGTGTCGGTGGTGGCGCTGGGCGAAGGCTCGCGCCGCAAGATCCTGGACGACATCAGCGAGATCGGCACCAACACGGTGGAGATCTTTCCGGGCAAGGACTTCGGCGACGAGAAGGCCGTCAATATCCGCACCCTGGTGCCGGCCGACGCCGACGCCCTGGCGCGCGAATCCTATGTGGACAGCGTCACCCCGGAAGTATCCACCAGCAACACGCTGCGCTATCGCAACGTGTCGGTGACCGGCGTGATCCAGGGCGTGGGCGAGCAATATTTCCGCGTGCGCGCCATCAAGCTGGCCCAGGGCAAGTTCTTCGACGAGACCAGCGTGCTGCGGCGTGCGCAGGAAGTGGTGATCGATGACGCCACCCGGCGTAAGCTGTTCGGCTCGCATACCGAGCCCATCGGGCAGGTGGTATTCCTGGGGTCGATGCCGGCGCGCGTGATCGGGGTGACGCAAAAGAAGGAAACCGTCTTCGGCAGCAATGATTCGTTGAACGTGTGGGTCCCCTACACCACGGCGCTGTCGCGCGTGCTGGGCCAGCAGCATCTGAAAAGCATCACGGTGCGCGTCAATGACGCCTCGCCGCCCGCCGCGGCGGAGCAGGCCATCGTGCGCGTGCTGACGCGGCGCCACGTGACCAAGGATTTCTTCGTGTTCAACACGGACGCGATCCGCAAGACCATCGAACGCACCACCGCCACTATGACGCTGCTGGTGTCCATGATTGCCCTGATCTCGCTGATGGTCGGCGGCATCGGCGTCATGAACATCATGCTGGTGTCGGTGACCGAGCGCACCCGCGAGATCGGCGTGCGCATGGCGGTGGGGGCGCGGCGCAGCGACATCATGCAGCAGTTCCTGATCGAAGCGGTGCTGGTGTGCCTGATAGGCGGCGCCATCGGCATCGTGCTGTCCCTGGGGCTGGGCGTGCTGGTGTCCAAGGCCACGGGCGGGTCGTTCCAGATGATCTATTCCACGACATCGATGGTGGCGGCGTTCAGCTGCTCGACGCTGATCGGTGTGCTTTTTGGCTATTTGCCGGCGCGCAATGCCGCGCGCCTGGATCCCGTCGAGGCCCTGGCCCGGGAATGAGGAAGATGAAAGCGGTTTCCCTGATCTGCAAACCTGCCGCCCTGGCGCTGCTGCTGGCCCTGGCCGGCTGCGGCAGCCTGCTGCACACCGACTACGAGCCGCCGCTGACGTCCATTCCAGCCGCCTGGACCCATGCGCCCGCAGGCGACTTCCAGGCCGGGCCGCTGGCCGATGGCGGCCAGTGGTGGCGCAATTTCAACGACCCGACGCTCAACGGCCTGGTCGACGCCGCGCTGGCGCGCAACAACAACCTGGCCGCCGCCGCGATCCGCGTGCGCCGGGCGCAGTACCAGGCTGGAATCACCGAGGACAAGCTGCTGCCGCAACTGGGCGGCAACGCCAATGTGACGCGCAACCGCAATCTGTACGGCGATCGCGCGATCTCTCGGACCAACGCGGCGGAGTTGACTGTCAGCTACGAAGTGGACCTGTGGGGCAAGCTGTCCAGCCAGCGCGACGCGGCGCAGTGGGATGCGCTGGCGACCGAGCAGGACCGCCAGAGTGCCGCGCTGTCCCTGGTGGGCACCACGGCCACGCTGTACTGGCAGACCGCCTTCATCAACCAGCGCATCGCCAGCAGCGCCGAGAGCATCGCGTACGCACGCAGGACGCAGGACCTGGTGCGCGCCCAATACGCGGCGGGCGGCGCGTCGGCGCTGGAAATGGCCGAGGCTGAACAGACCGTGGCCAGCCAGGAAGCCGCTCATACGCTGCTGGTGCAGCAACGGGTGGAATACGCCAACGCCCTGACCATCCTGTTCGACGGCCCGCCGGACCGCATGATGGCCGACCCGGCGCGATTGCCGGGCTATCCCTTGCCGCAAGCGCGCGCCGGCGTGCCGGCCGACCTGCTGGGCCGCCGTCCCGACTTGCGCGCCGCCGAGCTGCGCCTGCGCCAGTCCCTGTCCACCGTCGACGCAACCCGCGCCAGCTTCTACCCGCCGTTGACGCTGACCGGCGCCTTGGGAAGTTCGAGCCCCACGTTGTCCGATGTCCTGAAGAACCCGGTGGGCTCGCTGGGGGCGGCGCTGACGCTGCCGTTCCTGCAATGGAACCAGATGCAGCTCAACATCAAGATCTCCAAGGCCGACTACGAAGAGCGGGTGGTGAATTTCCGGCAGGCGCTGTACCAGGCGATGGCGGACGTGGAAAACGCGCTGTCCAATCGCACGCAACTGCGCTTGCAGGCAGAGCAGCTGGACGCGTCTCTGCGCGCGGCGCGCGAGGCTGAGCGACTGTACGAAGTGCGCTATCGGGCGGGAGCGGTGCCGTTGAAGGATTGGCTGGATGCGCAGGAGAAGCGGCGGGTGGCTGAGGTTTCGAGGGATGAGAATATGTTGAATCGGTTGGTGAATCAGGTGACGGTTTATCAGGCGCTCGGGGGGGATGATGTTGTTGGCGGTGGCGCTGCTGAGTCTGCTGCTGGCGCAGCGGCGGGTTCTTAATCCGTCTGGCGCGTCGGTGCGCTGGGGCGCGCGGGGCAACGATTGCGGTCCGGAGCGTTCGCTCCGGACTTGCCTCGGCGGCCCCCCCCCTTCGTCATCGTCGTCCAGGCCTTCGGCCTTCCCTTCCGATTCCCTCGGGCTTATCGACGCCCCGCGCGCCCCAGCGCACCGACGCGCCAGACTCCGCTTTTGAAACTTGGCGTCAGCTGGGGTGACTGGTCTTCGTAGGATTCTCGCCGACGGTGGGGGTTGGGCGATGGTCTTGCGGGGCCCGCCCCAGGCCGGCCGCCCGGGCGGCCTTTTGGGGCTTACGCGGCGTCTTGCGATTGGTGATGCCGCTGTGCGCTGATGATGATCTGCGCTTGAGCAGGAATCGTTGCTGGGCGACGGATTGCATATGAGTGCATGCCTGCACCCGCGCGCAGCGCCATCCGTACAACTGACTGCAACCATATGCCAAAGAAGGCCGCCCGCGCGGCCGTCTTTGGCGTCCCCGCAAGATCTTTCTCTCTTCCTCGTCGGGGAGAAGAACGCCAAGCACACCACCCGTCCCAGCGACCGGCAAGATTCAATCAGCAGAGCCTGGCGCGGCGGCGCCTGGGGTGGCGCGGGGCGTCGATAAGCCCGAGGGAATCCGAAGGAACCGCCGGAGGCGGTGACGAGGATGACGCAGGGGAAGTCCGGAGCGAACGCTCCGGACCGCAATCGTTGCCCCGCGCCACCCCGGGCGCCGCCGTGCCAGGCGTCTCAAGAACCAGCACCCGTCCCCCAACACCCGCCTGCAATAAAATACGCCCTCATGAACACCCCAGAACCCCAAGCCGACCTCGACCGCCGCTTCGGCAGTCTTTCCCGCCTCTACGGCCCCGAAGCCCCGACCCGCCTGCGCAACGCCCATGTGGCAATAGCAGGCCTGGGCGGCGTGGGTTCCTGGACCGTCGAAGCCCTGGCGCGCTGCGGGGTCGGCGCGTTGACGCTCATCGACCTGGACCACATCGCCGAATCCAACGTCAATCGGCAGATCCACGCTTTGACCGAGACGCTGGGCCAATCCAAGGTCGATGCCATGGCCGAGCGCGTGCTGGCGATCAATCCGGAATGCCGGCTGACGCGGGTGGATGACTTCGTTTCGCCCGAGAACGTCGCCCAGGTCCTGCCCGGCCCGTATTCGGTCATCATCGACTGCACCGACCAGGCCGCGGCGAAGATCGCGATGATCCTGCATGCGCGCGAAATCGGCGTGCCCATGCTGTTGTGCGGCGGCGCTGGAGGCAAGACCGATCCGCTGGCCCTGCGCGCCGGCGACCTGTCGGCTGCGGTCAACGATGCACTGTTGTCCAAGCTGCGCAACAAGCTGCGCCGCGAACACGGCTTTCCGCGAGCTTCCGATCAGAACGGCAAAGCACTGAAGCGCGTGCCGAAGATGGGCATCCATGCCCTATGGTTCGACCAGCCCGCCATCCTGCCCGACGCCTGGACTCGCCCCACGGAAGGCGAGGACGACATGGGCGCTTCGGGCCAGACCCTGGCGCCGCAAGGCCTGTCCTGCGCCGGCTATGGCTCGGTCGTGACCGTCACGGCCACCATGGGCATGGCGGCCGCCAACGAGGCGCTGCGCCTCGCGGTCTGACAAAGACGCTACAACGCCACGAACACCACGCCGTCCTCGATCCTGACCGGATAGGCGGCAATGTTCTCGCGCAGCGGCGAACAGAGCGCGCGCCCGTCGCGCACGTCGAAGCGCCCCTGATGCAGCGGGCATTCGATCTCATGCCCCTCCAGAAAACCGTCGCACAGCCGCGCATTGCCGTGCGTACAGAGATTGGCGGTGGCGTAGACCTCGCCGTCCACGCCATACAGCGCGATCTCGCGGCCGCCGGCCTGCACGGCGATGACGTCGTCTTCAGGCACCTCGTCCCGCGCGATGGCCTTGATCCATTGCGTGCTCATTGCTGTCGTGTCCTTTCTCAGATGGGGTAGATAAGCGAATTCGGCACCAGCTCGCTGTCGAAGATGCAGAGCCGCGATTCGAACTTGAGCCCGTCGGGGCCGCGCCGGACCACGTCCAGATAACGGCCCACGTTGAACACCGTGGTCAGTTGGCTGGGCTTGGTGCGGAACACGGCGTAGTTGGCCTCGGACTCGATGCGGTCGCCCTGTACCGACAGCACTCGCGGCGCGCCCACCACGTGGCGCTGGTAGTAGGGATCGTGGAAGATGGTGTCGGTGGCGCCGTAGATGCGGTCCTTCAGCATGCCGCGGCTTTCGAAGGACATGGTTGCCAGCGGATAGCCGCGCTCGTGGTTCTCGCGCGGCAGCACCTTGTACACGCAGTCTTCCAGGAAAAACTCGGGCCACTTTTCCCATTGTTCCGCGTCCAGCGCGGCGGCGTAGTCGTTGTACAGGCAGGTCAGTTGGTAGTAGAGGGGAAAGTCCAGCATCGTCAGGCCTCCATGACCCGACGCCAATACGCGTACATGCCGCGGATCAGCGTTTCCGTGACCATGTGGTCGGTGTTTTCGGCGGTCTTGCCGCCCAGTTCCGCCACGCTGCGGTGCCAGGGCTTCTGTTCGAAGCCGGATTGCGAGAACTCGATGACCTCGCCGTCGTCCGCCGACACGAAGCCCGCCGGGCCGAACAGATTGGCCTGGCGCAGCCGGCGGCGCGTCATCTCGGGCGTGTCGTCGGCGAAACCGAAGTGCGTCCAGACGAAGTCGAAGGCGTCGTGGCCCACCGGCTGGATGTGGCGCGTGGACAGCGAGTTCACCTGCTGCTGGATGATGACGCTGGGAAACAGCGTCATCAGCACGGCGGTGGGGCCGTTCCACCAGGGCTCCGGCACGATGTCGAGAAAGCGGTCGTCGTTCAGCGACATCTGCTCCTTGAAGCTGGACACGCCGCTGGTCACGCTGCCCTTGCCGCCCTGGCCGCGCGTCGAGATCATGGCGGCGTGGCGCAAGTGCCGGTCCATCTTCAGCTCGGAGCGGTTGTCGGCCCGCCACAGGCCGAAGGTGACGAACCAGGTGTGCAGCAGGCCCGGATGATACGGATCCTTGATGTTTTCCTGCATCAGCTTCCAGTTGCCGGGGATGCGCTGGCGGCTGTAGCCGTGGATCACCAGTTCGCGGCCGTCGAAGACGCGGTCGAAATAATGCAGGATGTCCGGCCCCAGATAATCCTCCAGCGGCTCGACGTCGTGGTCGAACGAGGCGAACACCACACCGTTGCGGCAGGCCACGGCCAGCTTGGTCAGGCCGTGCTCTTGCGGGTTGAAGTCGGGCGGCATGCCGCCGTTGACCTTGCCGTCCTGCTTGACGCCGCGGCGGAACGGCACGCCGATCAGATTGCCCTGCAGGTCGTAGTTCCACTGGTGGTACGGACAGACGAATTCGCTGCGGTTGCCCGAACGTTCGCGGCAGAACTGAACACCGCGGTGGGCGCACACGTTTTCCACCACGCGCACCTGGCCGTCGTTGTCGCGCAGCAGGATGACCGAGCGTTCGCCCACCGCGGTGCGCTTGAAGTCGCCAGAGTTGGGGATCTCGGCCTCCAGGCCCACGTAGCTCCAGTGCGCGCGGTAGAAGAACCGCTCCATTTCGCGCTGATGCAGGGCGGAGTCGGTGTAGACGCCGAAGGGGATGCGGTGGGATCCGTCGTCCTGCCAGCGCGGGGCGAATTGGATGGGCTGCTCGGGGGCGTTCATGATCCGCTCCGGCGACAGGGCGCGGCGGCGGACAGCGTACAGGTACGCATGGCGTGTCTCCTTGGTTCGGCGGACCGCGGGCGCGATCCAGCAGAGCCGGCGCGGCATGGGCGCTGGCGTTTTTTGCATCATCGGGCAGAAGGTGAAATAAATAAATAGAATCTGCTTGATGAGATAAATCACCAGAATCAATATTGGTGGAGACAGCCCATGAACCTGCAAGACGTGGACCTGAACCTGCTGGTCGTCTTCAACGAACTGCGCAAGCACGGCCGGGTGTCGGCCGTGGCCGAGAGCCTGGGCATCTCGCAGCCGGGCGTCAGCAATGCGCTGGGCCGGTTGCGCAAGCTGTTGGGCGACGAGCTATTCCTGCGGACCTCGCGCGGCATGGTGCCCACGCCCTACGCGCAGGATCTGGCGCAGCCCATCGCCGCCGCGCTGGAGGCGCTGCACAGCACCCTGAACGCGCGCGCCGCGTTCGACCCCGCGCATAGCGGTCGTGCCTTCGTGATCGGCGTGAACGACGTGGGCGAGACCTATTTCCTGCCGCGGCTGATGCGCGCGCTGGACCGCGCCGCGCCCGGCGTCACGGTGCGCACCGTGCGCACCACCTCGATCGACGTGAAGGACGAGATGGAGCGCGGCCGCATCGATCTGGCCATGGGCTTCCTGCCCGATTTGAAGAGCGGCTTCTTCCAGCGGCTGCTGTTCCGCCAGCCCTATGTGTGCATCTTCCGCCGCGACCATCCGCTGGCGCGCACCGGGGTCTCGGCGCGGCAGTTCCGCGCGGCCGAGCACGTGGCCATCGCCTCGGAAGGCACCGGCCACGGCGTGGTCGACCAGGTGATAGGGCAGGCCGGCATCCGGCGGCGCCTGCGCCTGACGGTGCCGCACTTCATTGCGGTGGGGCCGGTGCTGGCCGCCACCGACATGATTGCCGTGGTGCCGCAGCGCTTTGCCGACTGCGCCTGCGGTCCGTTCGGCCTGGCAACCGCGCCCTGTCCGGTGAAGATCCCGGAGTCCGTCATCAATGTGTTCTGGCACGCCCGCAACCACCGCGAGCCCGCCAATCAGTGGCTGCGGCAGGTGGTGGTCGACGAGTTTGCGGATTAAGTGTCGCGCAGCGTTACCGGAAACCAGCCGCGCAGCGCATTGGACAGGCGGATTTCCTCGGCGGCATGCAGGTCGGCCAGGGTCAGGACGCGTTCTTCCACCTTGCCCGTTTCGAGCAGTTCGGCGCGCTGCACGCCGGGCAGGCAGCCGCTGTCCACGGGCGGCGTGTACCAGTCGCCATCCAGGCGCAGATAAACGTTGCTGCGGCTGCCTTCGCAGAGTTCGCCGCGCTCATTCAGGTAGAGCAGATCGAAGATGTGCGGATGCGACGGCAGCCATTCGATGGTCTTGGTGTACCAGGGGCGGTAGGTGGTCTTGTAGCGCAGCAGCGGTTCGGATGAACGCAGCGCTTCGGGCGCCAGCATGGCTTCCTGTGCGGGTTGCAGGGGCGGCAGCGGCGCGGTCTGGATGTTGCGGCTGCCGTCGCGCGCCACCAGCAGGCGCAGCCGGTGCGGCCCCGGCGTGGCCAGGCCCAGCGCGGTGATCATGATGTCGGCTTCGACGGCCCGGCCTCCCCAGCCGTAGCCCAGGGCCTTGCAGGACGCTTCCAGACGCTTGAGGTGGCGCCCCAGCAGTGGCACGCGTCGTTCGGCATCGACCAGGATGGTCTCGATCAGTTCGGGTTGCATGGGACTCTCCTGGCGTAAAGGCGCGCTGCGGCCGCGCTCTATCCTACTACCGATGGCGGCCGGCGCGCAGGGGCGCCGGACATCCGGACTGTGGCCTCAGGCCCGCAAGATCCGGGCCTTCCAATGGCATTCCTGCCATTCCTCGGCCGGGTCGGAATCGTGCACGATGCCGCCGCCCACGCTATAGATGCCGTGGCCGGCGTGGTCCAGGACCAGGGTGCGGATGGCGACGTTCAGCGAGAAGTCGCCGTCCGGCGCCAGCCAGCCGATGCTGCCACAATACAGGCCGCGCGGCGCTGTTTCCATCTGGCGGATGCGGCGCATGGCCGCGACCTTGGGGGCGCCGGTAATGGAGCCGCAGGGAAACAGCGCGCGCAGCACCTCTTCCAGCGAGGCGTGCGGCGCCAGCGCCGACACTGTGGACGTCATGGTCCAGACGGTGGGATAGCGCTCCAGCGAGAACAGCGCGTCGACCCGCACCGAGCCCGGCTCGGCCAGCCGGCCCAGATCGTTGCGCAGCAGGTCCACGATCATCAGGTTTTCGGCGCGGTTTTTTTCGCTGGCCAGCAGCGCCTGGCCCAGCCGTTCGTCCTCGGCCGGATCGGGGTCGCGCGGGGCCGTGCCCTTCATCGGGCGCGTGGTCAGGCGCGGGCCGTCGCGGCGCACGAACAGTTCGGGCGAAAACGACAGCACCGTGCGTTCGCCGTCCTGGATGAACGCGCCGTGCGCCACCGGGTTGCGGGCGGCGATGCGCCGGTACAGGGTGGCCGCGTCGCCCTGGAATTGCAGGTCCAGCGGCTGGGTGTAGTTCACCTGATACAGCTCGCCGTCGCCGATCAGGCCGCGGATGGCTTCGATCTGGCGCACGTAGTCGACCTCGGTCATGCGCGGCGCGGGCAGGCTGATGGCGGCTGGCGCGCTGCCTGCATCCGGCGCGTCCCAGGGCGCTTCGTCGTGCTTGCTTTCGAATGCAAGCGCCGTCAGGCGTGGCCTGGCGTCGTCGCGCGGCGGCGTCCAGGGGCCGGCGGGCGGCGCCAATGCGGCTTCGGGCAACAGCCATTCGCCCAGTTCGTAGTCCAGCAACAGGGCGATCCAGCGCCCCTGCTGCCGCTGCGCCTCGATGGCGGCCAGGGCCGGGGCGACCTCGGCGGCGCAGCGCGCCTCGATCCGCGAGCACAAGCCCTCGAATCGCAGCGCGCGGCCCGCCAGCCGGTCTTCAAAGCGACATTCCATGCTTCTTACTGCTGTTGATGTGCCAGGAATTCCTTCAGGACCCGCCCGGTATGGGAATGGTCGCTCAGGGTCATGACGTGTTCGGGCGAGCCTTCGCCCACCAGCTTGCCGCCGCCCGTGCCGCCTTCGGGGCCCAGGTCCAGCAGCCAGTCGGCTTCGGCGATCACGTCCAGGTTGTGCTCGATCACCACCACAGTATTGCCGGCTTCCACCAGCCGGTGCAGCACGTGGATCAGCTTTTCCACATCGGCCATCGACAGGCCGACGGTGGGCTCGTCCAGCACGTACAGCGTATGCGGGATGCGCGAGGCGCGGCCGGTCTTGATCAGACCGTCGGTGAGACGGGCCTTGGACAGCTCGGTCACCAGCTTGATGCGCTGCGCTTCGCCGCCTGACAGCGTGGGCGAGGGCTGCCCCAGCGTCAGGTAGCCCAGACCCACGTCCTGCATCAGCTGCAGGGGACGATGGATCTTGGGATGCGCGGCGAAGTAGCCGATGGCGTCGTCCACTTCCATGGCCAGCAGTTCGCCGGCGTTCTTGCCGCGCATCTGGACGCTGAGGGTGTCGTTGTTGAAGCGCGCGCCGTTGCAGGCGTCGCAAGGCACCTTCACGTCCGGCAGGAAGTTCATCTCGATGGTGCGCATGCCCTGGCCTTCGCAGATCGGGCAGCGGCCGTCGCCGGTGTTGAACGAGAAGCGCGCCGCGGTCCAGCCGCGCATGCGCGATTCCCGGGTGTCGGCGAACTGCTTGCGCACGTCGTCCCAGAAACCCACGTAGGTGGCCGGGCAGGAGCGCGGCGTTTTGCCGATAGGGGTCTGGTCCACTTCCAGCACGCGGTCGATGGCTTCCCAGCCCTTGATGCTGTCGCAGCCGGCCCAGCCCGGCGCCTTGCCTTGCGACACGGCCTGCATCAGATTGTCCAGCAGCACTTCGCGCGCCAGCGTGGACTTGCCCGAGCCCGACACGCCGGTCACCACGCTCAGGCGGCCGACCGGGATCTTCGCGTCCACGCTGCGCAGGTTGTGCAGGCGCGCACCCTTGATCTCGATCATGGGCGTGTCGGCCTCGACCGGCCGGCGGCCTTGCAGAGGATGCTGCAAGGGCTTGGCCAGGTAGCGGCCAGTGACCGATTCGGGCGCTTCGATCAGGTCCTGCGCGCTGCCCTGGGCCACCACGCGGCCGCCGCGGATGCCCGCGCCCGGACCGATGTCGATGATGTGCGAGGCGCGGCGGATGGTGTCGTCGTCGTGCTCCACCACCACCAGCGTGTTGCCGTTGCCTTCCAGGCGCGCCAGCGCGTCCAGCAGGATGCGGTTGTCGCGCGGATGCAGGCCGATGGTTGGCTCGTCCAGCACGTAGCAGACGCCCTGCAGGTTGGAGCCCAGCTGCGCGGCCAGGCGGATGCGCTGCGCTTCGCCGCCGGACAGCGTCGGCGCGGCCCGGTCCAGCGCCAGGTAGTTCAGGCCCACTTCCTGCATGAAGTTCAGGCGTCCGCGGATTTCCGTGAGAATGTCGCGGGCGATCTCGCCTTCGCGGCCGCGCGCCACCAGTCCGGTGAAGAAGGTATGCGCGTCCGACACCGGCAGCGAGGCGAGTTCGGCGATGGACTTGTCGCGCCAGCGCACGGCGCGGGCCACGCGATTCAGGCGGTCGCCATCGCACTGGGTGCAGACCTTGGCCTCTCCTTCGTACCACGCGTTCCAGGCGGTTTCCTCGCCGGTCTGCTCTTCATCGAAGCCTTGCAGCTGCAGGCCGGTGCCGTAGCAGCCCGTGCACCAGCCATGCTTGGAGTTGTACGAGAACAGGCGCGGATCCGGTTCGGGGAAGCTGGTGCCGCAGGACGGGCAGGCGCGCTTGACCGAGAAGTGCTGCTGCTGCAGGTCGCTGTCCAGCGCCTCGTGCAGCTTGTTCACAGGCCAGACCACGGACATCACGCCCTGGCCGTTTTCCAGCGCGTTCTTGACCGCCGCGCGCAGCTCGGCCTCGTTGGCCGGATCCACGACCACGTCCGCGATCGGCAGTTCGATGGTGTGTTCCTTGTAGCGGTCCAGGCGCGGCCACGGGGCCACGGGAATGAACTCGCCGTCCACGCGCAGGTGCGAGTGGCCCTTGGATCCGGCCCATTTGGCCAGGTCCGTGTAGTAACCCTTGCGGGCCGTGACCAGCGGCGCCAGCAGGCCGATGTGCACGCCCTTGTGCTCGCGCAGCAGCCGCGCCACGATCTGGTCGGTGTTCTGCGGCTCCACCGCCACGTTGCAGTCGGGGCAGTATTGCGTGCCCAGCTTGACGTACAAGAGGCGCAGGAAGTGATGGATTTCAGTCATCGTTGCCACGGTGGACTTGCGTCCGCCGCGGCTGGTGCGCTGCTCGATGGCGACCGTGGGCGGGATGCCGAAGATGGCGTCCACGTCCGGCTTGCCGGCCGGCTGCACGATGGCGCGGGCGTAGGCGTTGAGCGATTCCAGGTAGCGGCGCTGCCCTTCGTTGAACAGGATGTCGAAGGCCAGCGTGGACTTGCCCGAACCGGACACGCCGGTGATGACGGTGAACTTGTCGCGCGGGATTTCCACGCTTACGTTCTTCAGGTTGTGTTCGCGCGCATTGCGGATTTCGATCGCCATATTGGCCTGGCGGCGCTCGCGCATCAGGGACTGCAATGGGCGGCCGACGTCCGCGTTGTAGGTTTCGCCGGGCTCGGCGATGCGGGCCGTCAGGCCGGCCTGCTCGACTTCCTGCGCGTCGGCGTCGGTGCTTACCACCACGTCGGCCGGCAGGATGCTGACTTCGTAGTCGCGCAGGGCGGCGCCCGTATGCGACTTGGGGTTGTCCATCAGGTCCTGTGGCGTGCCGGTGCCGATGACCAGGCCGCCGGCGTCGCCGCCTTCGGGGCCCAGGTCGATCAGCCAGTCCGCCGCGCGGATCACGTCCAGGTTGTGCTCGATCACCAGCAGCGTGTGGCCGGCGGCCAGCAACTTGCGGAACGCGCGCATCAGCCGCGCCACATCGTCGAAGTGCAGGCCGGTGGTGGGCTCGTCGAACAGGAACAGGCTGCCCTTCTTGGCGACCTTGGCGGTGGAGATGCCGCTGCGCGCGGCTTCGGCCAGGTGGCCGGCCAGCTTCAGGCGCTGAGCCTCGCCGCCCGACAGGGTGGGCACGGGCTGGCCCAGCCGCACGTATTCCAGGCCCACGTCGGCCAGCGGCGCCAGGCCCGTCTGCACGTCGCGCAGGCCCTTGAAGAAGTCCAGCGCCTCGCTGACCGTCATCTCCAGCACTTCATCGATGGACGCGCTCTTGCCCAGATGCTCGACGCGCACTTCCAGCACTTCCGGGCGGAAACGCTTGCCGTCGCAGTCCGGGCAGCGCAGGTACACGTCCGACAGGAACTGCATTTCCACGTGTTCGAAGCCGGTGCCGCCGCAGGTGGGGCAGCGGCCGTCGCCGCCGTTGAAGCTGAACGTGCCGGCCGTGTAGGCGCGCTCGCGCGCCAGCGGTGCCTGGGCGAACAGTTTGCGGATCGCGTCGAACGCGCCCACGTAGCTGGCCGGGTTGGAGCGCGCGGTCTTGCCGATAGGGGTCTGGTCCACCATGACCACATCGGCGATCTGTTCGGCGCCCAGCAGGCGCTCGAAGGCGCCCGGCGCTTCCGATGGCTTGCCCTTCTGCTTGAGCAGGGCGGGGTAGAGCACGTCCTGCACCAGCGTGGACTTGCCCGAGCCGGACACGCCGGTCACGCAGACCAGGCGGCCCAGCGGCAGCTCGACGGAGACGTTCTTCAGGTTGTGCGCGCTGACGCCTTCCAGCAGCAGGCGCGGCGTGTTCGCCGCCACCGGCATGGGGCGCGGCGCTTCCACGCGCTGGCGGCCGCCCAGGTAGTCGCCCGTCAGCGTGCGCGCCGAGCGCAATTGCGACGGCGTGCCGTCGAAGACGATCTGGCCGCCGCGTTCGCCGGGGCCGGGGCCGATGTCGATGATGCGGTCCGCGGCGACCATGACCTGCGGATCGTGCTCCACCACCACCAGCGTGTTGCCGGCGTTGCGCAGCCGGTGCATGACTTCGACGACGCGGTGCATGTCGCGCGGGTGCAGGCCGATGGACGGCTCGTCCAGCACGAACAGGGTGTTCACCAGCGAGGTGCCCAGCGCCGTGGTCAGGTTGATGCGCTGCACTTCGCCGCCAGAAAGCGTTCGGCTCTGGCGGTCCAGCGTCAGGTAGCCCAGGCCCACGTCGCACAGAAACTTGAGGCGCGCGCGCACCTCGGTCATGAGCAAGTCGGTGGCGGCGTCCAGCGCGCCTGAGAACGACAGCGTGTCGAAGAAGGTCCGCACCCGTTCGATGGGCAGCAGCATCACGTCATGGATGGACAGGCCGCCCAGGTTGTCGAGCTGCTCGCGGCTCCAGTTGGCGCTCACCGGCATGAAGCGCTTGTAGCGGCCGTCTTCCGGCGGCAGCACGGTGTCGGCTTCTTCCTTGGTGCCCAGGCGCCAGAGCAGCGCGTCGGGCTTGAGGCGCGCGCCATTGCAGGTGGGGCAGGGCGTGTAGCTGCGGTACTTGGACAGCAGCACGCGCACGTGCATCTTGTAGGCCTTGGTTTCCAGCCAGTCGAAGAAGCGCTGCACGCCATACCACTGGTGCTTCCAGGCGTCGTTGCCGCCCTTCCAGTCGGGAGTGCCATAGAGCACCCAGCGCTTGTGCTCTTCGCTCATCTTTTTCCAGGGCACGCCCAGCGGCACACCGGCCTTGGGCGCGTATTTCTGAAGTTCGTCCTGGCATTCCTTGTACGACGGCGTGGTCCAGGGCTTGATGGCGCCTTCCAGCAGGGTCTTGTTTTCGTCCGGAATGACCAGGCCGAAATCGATGCCGATCACGCGGCCGAAGCCGCGGCAGGCCTCGCATGCGCCCAGGGGCGAGTTGAACGAGAAGCTGCTGGGCAGGGGATCGGTGTATTCGATGTCGCAGTCGGCGCAATGCAGGCGGTCGCTGTACTTCCAGATGTGGGCGTTGCCGCCCTCGGCGTCCATGACGTACACGGCCAGGTGGCCGGCGCCCATGCGCAGCGCCGTGTCCAGCGCTTCCATGACGCGTTCGCGTTCGGTGCCGGCGAAGCGGAAGCGGTCCTGCACCACGTGCAGGATGCGGCGTGATTCAGTGCTGCCTTTTGCGGCCTTGGCCTTCTTGGCGCCCTTGGCCGGGGCGGCTGTGCGCGGCGCGGCGTTTTCCTCGGCGTGCACGCGGGTGTAGCCCTGCTGCTCCAGGAAGCCGCGCACTTCCTCTTCGGTGAAGTTGGCGGGAACGGCAATGGGAAAAGTCACCACCAGCCGCGGATCGCCGGCGGCGGCGGCGCGTTCGGCCAGCGAGTGGTACACGGAATCCGGCGTGTCGCGCCGCACCACCTTGCCGCACCCGCGGCAATACAGTTTGGCGCCGCGCGCGAACAACAGCTTCAGGTGGTCATTCAGTTCCGTCATCGTGCCGACCGTGCTGCGCGAGCTGCGCACCGGATTGGTCTGGTCGATGGCGATGGCGGGCAGGATGCCTTCGATGCGGTCCACCTGCGGCTTGTCCATGCGGTCCAGGAACTGGCGCGCATAGGGCGAGAAAGTTTCCACATAACGCCGCTGCCCCTCGGCGTACAGGGTGTCAAAGGCCAGCGAACTTTTGCCGGACCCCGACACGCCGGTCACGACGACCAGTTCGCCGGTGGCGATGGTCAGGTCCAGGTTCTTGAGATTGTTCTGGCGGGCGCCAACGATGCGAATTTGGGAGCTCATGGACGGTATCGTAGCCTGAGGGGAGAGGCCTGCCCGAGCGACAACCCATCGCTGGTTCCGAGCGCGGCGATATGGAATAATTGACTATATTGTGAGTCATGAGTCCAATATGTGGACAAAACAAGAACTCACTAGCTGTACAAATAAACAGTATCGCAGATTCGTCTGAAATTCGCGCTGTCGGCGTTGCACGTTCTGCAGATTCACTGCTAAAGGCATATGGCCATTAGCTGGAGACAAACTTGCTGGAAACCAAGGTCCCGGGCGCCGCGGCGTTCGCCAAATTCATGACGGTGCTGCAGGCGGTGGCGGATGCGCCCCAGCCGCCCACGGCCGCGTCGTTGGCGCGCAGCTGCGGCTATCCCCGGCCCACCGTCTACCGCATCGTCGCGGCGCTGGCCGAACAAGGCATGGTGGCCGAAACCGGCGGCACCTACCGCCTGGGGCCGCGCCTGATGTCGCTGGCCAGCCGGGCCTGGTCGCAGTTCGACCTGCGCGCGGCGCTGGCGCCCGACCTGCAGGCCTTGCGCGATGAAACCGGCGAAACCGTGCACCTGGCCGTGCCTGCCGGACACGAGATGACCTATATCGACAAGCTGGAAAGCCCCGGTCCGGTGCGCATGGCCTCGCGCGTCGGGGCCAGCGTGGCGCTGCATTCCAGCGCGGTCGGCAAGGCTTACCTGGCGGCGCTGGATCCAGCCTCGCGGGAACGCCTCTTGCGCGAATTGCCGCTGACTGCCCGCATGCCTGGCACCGTGACCAGCCTGCCCGAACTGCGCGCCGTGCTGGACGCGGCCGCCGCCCGCGGCTACGCCACGGACGACGAGGAAAACGAAGCTGGCATCGTCTGCTACGGCGTAGCCTTGTGCGACGCGGCCGGACGGCCCGTCGCGGGCGTCAGCGTCAGTACCCTGCTGTTCCGGCGGCGCGAAGACCCGCAAGCCGCCTATATCGAACCCTTGCTGCGGCTGCGCGATGCCGCCGCGGCCAAACTCGCCGTCCTGCCGGTATCGCCCGGCGGCGCCTGACCGTCTGCCCCCAAGGAATGCCATGACCGCAACCGCTGCCCCTCTTGCCTCCAAGCTCTCCACCCTCCTGGCCTCCCGGGTCGTCCCCGTGCTGCGCTACACGGACGCCGCCACCGCCGCCTATGCGGCCGAAGTTGCGGTGGCCGCCGGCTGCACCACGCTGGAACTGACCTGGACCATCCCCGGCGTCACCGACCTGCTGCGGGCGCTGCGCGACAAGCACGGCAGCGCGCTGCTGCTGGGCGTGGGCACGGTGCTGGACGAGCACCAGGCGCGCGAGGCCTTGGTCGCGGGCGCGGACTTCCTCGTGTCGCCGGCGCTGGCCACCGACATCGTCGACCTGGCGCATGCGGCCGACGCGCTCTGCCTGCTGGGCGCCTTTACCCCCACCGAAGTGCTGGCGGCGCGCCGCGCGGGCGTGGACGTGGTGAAGATATTCCCCGCAGACACCGGCGGCCCCAAGCACCTGGCCGCGCTCAAGTCGGTGTATCCGGATACCATTTTCTGCCCCACGGGCGGCGTCACCCAGGACAACATGGGCTCGTACTTCGCTGCCGGCGCCGCCATCGTCGGCATCGGCAGCAACCTCTATGACAAGGCGGCCTTCGCTGCCCGCGACACCGCCGCGCTGGTGGCGCAGATCGTTCGCACCCGGGAGGCCGCCCATGGCTGATTTCGATATCGTCGCGTTGGGCGAGCCGCTGGTCGAACTGAACCAGACGCATCAGGACCAGCGCCAGTATCTGCAGGGCTTTGGCGGCGACACCTCCAACGCCGTCATCGCAGCCGCGCGGCAGGGCGCAAGCTGCGCCTATCTGACGCGTGTCGGCAACGACGCCTTTGGCCAGCAGTTCCTGGACTTGTGGCGCGCCGAAGGCGTGGATACGTCAGGCGTGCAGGTGGATGAGCAGGCCCACACCGGCTTGTACTTCGTTCAGCACGGTCCCGACGGCCATGCCTTCAGCTACCTGCGCCGCGGCTCGGCCGCCAGCCTGATGACGCCGGCCAGCCTGGACTCGGGCCTGATCGAACGCGCCCGCTACCTGCACGTGTCGGGCATCAGCCTGGCGATCAGCACCAGCGCCTGCGACACCGTGTTCGCCGCCATCGAGCGCGCGCACGCGGCCGGCGTCCAGGTCAGCCTGGATTCGAACTTGCGGCTGCGCCTGTGGCCGGTGGACCGCGCCCGCGCCGTGCTGCGCGAAACCATGCGCACGGCCGACCTGTTCCTGCCCAGCATGGACGATATGCAGCATCTCACTGGCAACGACGATCCGGAACGCACGCTGGACTGGATCCGCGATGCCGGCGCCACCGGCGTGGTGGTGCTGAAGCTGGGCAAGGACGGCTCCATCATTGACGACGGCCAGCGCCGCGTACCCGTGGCCGCCTTGCGCGTGGATGCGGTGGACGCGACCGGCGCGGGCGACTGCTTCGCCGGCAGCCTGTTGGCGCGCCGTTGCCTGGGAGACTCCTGGGAAGACGCCGTGCGTTACGCCAATGCCGCGGCGGCCTTGTCCACGCTGGGCTATGGCGCGGTGGATCCGCTGCCGCGCAAGGAACAGGTGCTGGATCGGCTGAAGAGCCTTTCCGGCTGATTGCAGGAGGGGCGTGGACGGGTGCGGGCGCCTATTCAGGCTGACCGGGCGGCGTTCCGTCCCGCATTTTGATTGCTTCAGGCGCGAACGTGGCGGAAACGCCGCATTTTTCCGTCGCTGGCGCCGTCAGGGCATTTCAGGCTAAAATGCCAAGTTACCCGAATTTTCCGCCAGCCCAGTTTCCGGTTGTGCGGGCAACATTTCCGCAAATTCAACAGGAGAATCAACATGGCTGAACGCAAACGCGTGCGTCGCAACACCCTGGAACGTCGTTGCCTGGGCAAGGCTTTCAAGCGCTTGTTCGTCACGTCGCCCAAGGGCGTTTTCAAGATGCTGGAAAAGATCAAGCGCGTCTAAGTGACGCGTCCGGCCGCAGTCCAGGCTCGGCCAGATCAAAAAAACCGCTCGGTGCGCCGAGCGGTTTTTTTTTGTCCTGCGGGGGCCAGCCTATTTCTTGTCCTGGGGCGGACCGAGCTTGGGCCGGATGAAGTCCATGAAGGCCCGGGTCTTGGCCGGCTGGATGCTGGACGGATACACCACGTAGATCGAGATCGGATCCACCGACCAACCTGGCAGCACCCGCTTGAGCGAATTGCGCTTGATGATGGGCTCCAGCGCCAGGCAATGCGGCATGCGCGTGATCGCCAGATCCAGGCCCGCCAGGGTGCCCGCGATGCTCATGTTGTTGGCCGCCAGGTGGCCGCTGACCGGCACGCGTTCGCTGACCGCGCCGCGGCGCAGCGTCCAGTGCGAATGCGCCTCGTCGATGGTGGTGCGCAGGCACTGGTGCTGGGTGAGATCCGCCGGCGTCTTGGGCTCGCCGTAGCGTTCCAGGTAGCGGTCGGAGGCATACAGGTAGTTGTTCAGGGAGACCAGCTCCTGCACGACCGCCCCGCTGTGCATGCCCCGGTTGCCATTCAGATCGGCGGCGCTGGCCGACGCCAGCGGGTAATCCGCATTGCTGCCAAAGCGCAGCACGATGTCGAACGGCGTGCCTTGCGCGTCGGAGGCCGTCATCATGCTCAGATCGAACTCGCATTCCACTTCCGGATAGCGGTCGGTGAAATCATTGATGGTTTCTGGCAACAGCCAGATCGCCAGGCTGTAGGGCATGGATACCCGGAGGTTGCCGGACGGACCGCCAGACAGGGATTGCAGCTGCTCGTGCGCCAACCTGGCTTCGTCGATCAGGCCCTGGCAGCGCCGCATATAGGCCGCGCCGGCTTCGGTGAGGTCGAGGCGGCGCGTGTTGCGGTTGATCAACCGCAGGCCGATGGCGCGCTCCAACTCGTTGATGCGGCGCGATAAAGTCGAGGTCGGCATGTTCAGCGCGCGCGCCGCCAGGCTGAAGCTCTTGCGCTTGGCAACCTCCACGAACAAGGCGATGTCATTGAGCTGGACGGTCGAAGCTTCCATAGGCATTCCGGTTTTGGCCGCCCGAGTGTACGCCACTACGGAGTGCGTCCCAAGGCAACTACGGCTTCGCGAAGTCCCGCGAATTGCAGTTTTTGTCAGATTTGATTGCAAATTTGAGGCCGATGGGGCCGGTACGCGCGAGCATATCCCCTAAACTTCAGGCGAAAACACCAAAACCAAGACCGCAGCGCTTGCTCGACGCATCGCAAAGGGGCTCAGTGGGCATGACCGACACACCAACTTTATTCACTGTTTTAACGCCCACCTACAATCGGGCGGGCACGCTGCACCGGGTATATGAATCCCTTTCCCGGCAGACTTTCCGGGATTTCGAATGGGTCGTGGTGGACGACGGTTCCACCGACAACACCCACGAATCGATCCTGGACTGGCAGGCGCGCGCCGATTTTCCCATCCGTTATTTCTGGCAGAACAACCGCCACAAGAAAACCGCCTTCAACCGTGGCGTGCGCGAGGCGCGCGGCGAACTCATCGTCGCGCTGGACAGCGACGACGAAATGCCGCCCGATGCCCTGGCCACATTCAAGGAGGCCTGGGACAGCATTCCGCCGGCGCGGCGCGAATCCTACGTGGCCGTAACGGGCCTGTGTGCGCGTCCCGATGGCAGCATCGTCGGCGACCGCTATCCGCAGGACGTGTTCGACAGCACGGCGGTGGATGTCTATTTCCGCTATCGCATCAAAGGCGAGAAATTCGGCTGTATGCGCACCGACATTCTCAGGAAGTATCCCTTCCCCGAGGATGTCGCGGGCTTTGTGCCCGAAAGCCTGGTGTGGTGGGCGATTGCGCGGGCGGGGTATCTCAGCCGCTTCATCAACCGCGTGGTGCGGACTTACCACGACACGCCCGGCGGCCTGAGCCAGGGCGCGGTTTCCGTGGGCAACAATGCCCAAGGCCTGTACCTGCTGGCCTGGGACGTGTTGCAGCATCACCTGGAATTCTTCCGCTACCGGCCGCGCGAATTCATCATGGCCGCGATCCGCTACACGCGCTTTCGGCTGCATCTGAAGCATTCCGGCGTGCCGACGGCGGTGCAAGCCTACAAGCTGACCAATCCCATGGCGAAGTTCATGGTCGCGGCCCTGTGGCCGCTGGGCTATGCCATGTACCGCCGCGACAGACGCCGCGGCGTGGCCTGAAGCCTGCCAAGCTGGCAGGCCCTTGGCAGGCTTCTGCCGGCGTTTCAGGCGGGCGTTGAGGCAGCGGCTCCGTGCCCCAGTCCCAGATACACCTCGACCACGCGCGGGTCTTCCGCCACCTGGGCGGCCGGGCCTTCCAGCGTGACGGCGCCTGTTTCCAGCACATAGGCATAGTCCGCCACCTGCAGCGCGGCGCGGGCGTTCTGTTCGATCAGCAGGATGGACACGCCCATCTCGCGCAAGCGCGTGACGATGCGGAACACTTCGCGCACGATGCGCGGCGCTAGGCCCAGGCTGGGCTCGTCCAGCATCAGGAGCTTGGGCTTGGCCATCAGCGCGCGGCCCACCGCCAGCATCTGGCGTTCGCCGCCGGATAGCGTGCCGGACAGCTGGGCGCGGCGCTCCTTCAAGCGCGGAAACAGTTCATAGACCTCGGCCAGCGTCTGGTCCTGGTCGCGCAGGCCGCTGCGGAAGCGGTGGAACGCGCCCAGCATCAGATTGTCTTCCACCGTCATCTCGGCGAACAGCTCGCGCTTCTCAGGCACCAGGTTCATGCCGGCCGCCACCATTTCCTCGATCTCGGCATGCTCCTGGACCTTGCCGCCAAAGACGATCCGGCCGCTGGACGGCAGCACGCCCATGATGGCAGACAGCAAGGTGGTCTTGCCGGCGCCGTTGGGGCCGATTACGGTCACGATCTGGCCTTCGCCTACTTCCAGGCTGACGCCCGAGACGGCCTCGACCTTGTCGTAGGCCACGCGCAGGTCGCGCACTTCCAGCAGTTTCGCGCTCATCATTCCACTCCGCCCAGATAGGCTTCAAGCACCGCGGGGTTGTTCTGGATCTCGGCGGGGAGGCCTTCGGCGATCTTTTCGCCGAAGTCCATGACCACCACGCGGTCCACCAAGCCCATCACGAAGTCCATGTCGTGCTCCACCAGCAGGATGGCCATGCCTTCGGCGCGCAGCTTCTTCAGCAATTCGGCCAGCTCGCATTTTTCCTGGTAGCGCAGGCCGGCGGCGGGCTCGTCCAGCAGCAGGATGCAGGGGTCGGACGCCAGCGCGCGGGCGATTTCCAGGATGCGCTGCTGTCCCAGGGCCAGCGAGCCAGCCTCGTCGTGCAGATGCTTGCCCAGGCCCACGCGCTCGACCTGGCGGGCGGCTTCGGCCAGCAGGCGCGCTTCCTCGGCGCGGTCCAGCCGCCAGGCGGCAGGCAGCACGCCGCGATGGCCGCGCAGATGCGCGCCGATGGCCACGTTCTCCAGCACGCTCATGCGGCCCAGCAGGCGCACGTGCTGGAAGGTGCGCGACAGGCCCAGCCGCGCGATGCGGCGCGCGCCGACGCCGGCCACGGAATGGCCCAGCAGCGTCACCGTGCCGGAAGTCGGCGTGTCCACGCCCGAGATCTGGTTGAACATGGTGCTCTTGCCCGCGCCGTTGGGCCCGATCAGCGCCAGGATGTCGCCTGCGCGGATTTCCAGGTTCATGGCGTTGTTGGCGACCAGGCCGCCGAACTTGCGGGTCACGTCCACGGCCTTGAGCACCACCTCGCCGCGCGGCGGCATGGGCTTGCGCGGCAGCGGCTCGGCGTTCATGTCCAGCTTGCGCTGTTGCTTCTTCACCGGCACGCAGCGCGTCAGCACCGGCCACAGGCCGCTGCGGGCGCGGTGCAGCAGCAGCACCATGCCGAAGCCGAATACGATCACCTCGAAGTTGCCGGTCTGGCCCAGCAGTTTGGGCATCCAGTCCTGCAGCCATTGCTTGAGCACGGTGAAGACGCCCGCGCCGACCAGCGCGCCCCAGACCTGTCCCGCGCCGCCGATGACGGTCATGAACAGGTACTCGATGCCCATCTGCAGGCCGAAGGGGTTGGGGTTCACGAAGCGCTGCATGTGCGCGTACAGCCAGCCCGAGGCGCAGGCCTGCAGCGCGGCGATGATGAAGATCACCATGCGCGAGCGCGCGGTATCCACGCCCATCGATTCGGCCATCACGCGGCCGCCCTTGAGCGCCCGGATGGCGCGGCCCTCGCGCGAATCCAGCAGGTTCTGCGTGGACCATACGGCCACCAGCAGGAAGGCCCAGATCAGGTAGTAGATGTTGTCGCCCTGGTTCAGCGTCCAGCCGAACAGGTTGATGGCGGGAATGTCCGGGATGCCGGTGTGGCCGCCCAGGCCCTCCACCGAGCCGAAGACGAAGTACAGCGACAGGCCCCAGGCGATGGTGCCCAGTGGCAGGAAATGCCCCGACAGCTTCAGCGTGATCGCGCCCAGCAGGTAAGCGATGACCAGCGTGAGCAACAGCCCCGCCAGCAGGGTCAGCCAGGGCGATGCGCCCAGCCATGCCAGCCAGGACGGCAGCGTGTCCGAGCGGGTGGTCAGCAACGCCGTGGTGTAGGCGCCCACGCCCACGAACGCGGCCTGCCCGAAACTCGTCAGTCCGCCGACGCCGGTCAGCAGCACCAGGCCCAGCGCCACCATGGCGTACAGGCCGATGTAGTTCAGCAAGGTGACGTAGAACGGCGGCAGCGCCAGCGGCGCCAGGGCCAGCAGCGCCAGGAATGCGAAGAGGATGTGGCGCGGGTTCATTCGTCTTCTTCCTCGACGTGATGGCTTTTCAGTGAACGCCAGAGCAGCACGGGGATGATCAGCGTGAACACAATGATTTCTTTGTAGGCGCTGGCCCAGAACGAGGAGAAGGCTTCGATCAGGCCGACCAGGATGGCGCCGGCCGCGGCTAGCGGATAGCTCACCAGGCCGCCGATGATGGCGCCCACGAAGCCCTTCAGGCTGACCATGAAGCCGGAGTCGAAGTACATGGTGGTGATGGGCGCAATCAGGATGCCCGACACCGTGCCGATCAGCGCAGCCAGGAAGAACGTGGCCTTGCCGGCGAAGATCGGCGAAATGCCCATCAGCCGCGCGCCCAGCCGGTTGAAGGCGGCTGCGCGCAGGGCCTTGCCGTACATCGAGCGTTCAAAGAACTGGTAGAGCACGACGATGAGCAAGGCCGACACCGCCACCACCCACAGCGCCTGGCTGTTGACGTTCAACGGCCCCAGCGCCAGGCTGGCGTCGCTGAAGGGCGCCGTGCGCGCGCCTTCCGCGCCGAAGGCCAGCAGCCCCAGGCCCACCAGCGCCAGGTGCACGGCAATGGAGACGATCAGCAGCACCAGCGTCGAGGCCGACGCGATGGGCTGGTAGAACAAGCGGTACAGCTGCGGTCCCATCGGCACCAGCAGCAGCAGCGTCAGCAGCGCCTGCGCCGCCATCGGCAGCTGGGCCAGCGGCAGGTTGTAGAGCAGCGCGGCCAGCACCAGCGGATAGGCCACCTTGACCGCCATGCGCCAGACGCCGCGGTTGCGCCCGGGGCGCTTGCGCCGCGCCAGCAGATCGGCGCCGACCTCGGCCAGCGCGAAGGCAAACAGCAGCCACACCAGCAGCACCGGCTTGCCGGCCTGCAACGCGGCCATGGTGAGCGCGCCGAACGCGACGAACTCGCCTTGCGGGATGAACAGCACGCGGGTGACGGTAAAGACCAGCAGGATGGACAAGGCCAGCAGCGCATAGATGGCGCCGTTGGTGATGCCGTCCTGCCCGAGTATCAGGGCAATCTGAGCATTCATGCGAAATTCCGGGTAAGACAGACAAGCACGCCAGGCACCTCATTCCCCATCCGCGCGCCCACGGAGCAAACTCTGCGCATCCTCGGGATGCCGCGGAGCCGGCTTTGCCGGTCCGCAGGCATGCCCCCTGGGGGGAAGCGCGGAGCGCTTCGGGGGGAGTCCACCTTGCGGAGCCGGGCTCTGCCGGTCCGCAGGCATGCCCCCCTGGGGGGGAAGCGCGCAGCGCTTCGGGGGGGGACTATTTCACCAATGTCCAGGCGCCGTCCTTGACGGTGATGAGCTCGCGGCCGCGGTCGTCAAAGCCGCTGTGGTCGGCGGCCGTCATGTTGTAGACGCCTTGCGTGCCAACCAGCTCCTTGGTCTGTTCCAGCGCATCGCGCAGCGCGTTGCGGAACTCCTTGGTGCCCGGCTTGCCGGCCTTTTCCGCCAGCGGCACGGCCTTCTCAAGCAGCAGGCCGGCGTCATAGACGTTGGCGCCAAAGGTGGCGGGCTTGGAGCCGTTGAGCTTTTCGTAGGCGGCGATGTAGTCCGAAGCGACCTTCTTGGACGGGTTGCTGTCCGGCATTTCCGGCAGCACCAGCATCAGGCTGGCGGCCAGCACCGTGCCTTCGACCTTCTTGCCGCCCAGCTTCAGGAAGTCGGGCAGGGCCGCGCCGTGGGTCTGGTAGAACTTGCCCTTGTAGCCCTGGTCGAACAGGGTGGTCTGGGGCAGCACGCTGGCGGCGCCGGGGGCGGCCACCAGCACGGCGTCCGGCTTGGCGGCCAGGATCTTCAGCGCCTGGCCCGTGACCGAGCTGTCAAAGCGCAGGTAGCGTTCGTTGGCGGCGATCTTGATGCCCTTTTCGGCGGCCATGCCCGAGAAGACCTTGTACCAGTTCTCGCCATAGGGATCGTTCAGGCCGATGAAGCCGACAGTCTTGATGCCGGTCTTGGCCATGTGGTCGACCAGCGCGCGCGCAATGATGTCGTCGTTCTGCGTGGTCTTGAAGACCCACTTCTTCTGGTCGTTCATGGGCAGCACGACGGCGGCGGTGCCCACGGGCGCCAGCATCGGCACGCCGGCTTCCGCCGCGAACTGGATCACGCCCATGGCGTTGGGCGAGCCCGACGGGCCGATCAGCGCGTCCACGTTCTGCTCCGAGATCAGCTTCTTGAAGGCCGTCACCGAGTTGGTGGAATCGCTGGCGTCATCCAGCGAGATGTATTCCACGGTCAGGTCGCCGATTTTCTTCGGCAGCAGCGGCACGGTGTTCTTCTGGGGAATCCCCACCAGGGCCGTCGGGCCGGTGGATGAAGTGACGACGCCGACCTTGACTTGGGCCAGGGCGGGCAGGGCGAACAGCGCGGCTACCGCGGCGGCAGCGGCCAGGGGGAGTTTCTTCGACAGCATGGCAAAACCTCCGGATAGGGAGCAGGGTGGGGGTGCGGCTGGAAAACGGAGAAAACGGGTACTTCTGTGCTTGCTTGGTTTGCTTTAATACTTGTTGCTTAAACTTTCTGTGCGCAGGCTCGCACTGTAGACCTGGTCCGCAGTGCTTACCTATCCGTCAAAACCCGAAGCGGGCTCGCGCGACGCGTGTTCAGATGGTGATGGAGCTGACGCTGGCGCCGCCGCAGACGAACAGCGTCTGGCCGGTGACGAAGCTGTTGGCGGGATCCGAGAAGAACATGACGGCGCGCGCCACGTCGTCGGAACGCCCCAGACGCTTGACCGGTATGCCGGCCGCCAGCTGCTTTTCGCGCTCGCTGCCGGGCTCGATCACCTCGTAGAACATGTCGGTCTGGATCGGACCGGGAGCCACCACGTTGACCGTGATGCCATAAGGCGCCAGCTCCAGCGACCAGGTGCGCGCCATGCCCACCATGCCGGCCTTGGTGGCCGAATAGGCAGTGCGGGTCGGCAGGCCCAGTGCGCCGCGCGAGGACATCATCACGATGCGGCCGAACTTGCGCTCCTGCATGCCGGGCAGGGCGGCCTGCACCAGGCTGATGGCCGCGCCCAGGTGGATCTGGGTCAGGCCGTGCAGTTCTTCCTGCGTGACCTGCGGCAGCAGGTTGGGCCAGATGACGCCGGCGTTGTGAATGACGTGGCTGATGGGGAACCTGGCAGCGGCTTCGGCGCCCGCTTGCGCGGTGGCCTCGGCGTCCAGCAGGTCCACCTGCACGTTGTGCAGGCGCGGGTGGCTGAAGTCGGCGGCACGGCGTGCCATGGAAATCACTTCGTAGCCCGCGT
Organism: Achromobacter sp. ACM01; assembly: GCF_014851745.1. Taxonomy (NCBI): domain Bacteria; kingdom Pseudomonadati; phylum Pseudomonadota; class Betaproteobacteria; order Burkholderiales; family Alcaligenaceae; genus Achromobacter; species Achromobacter sp. ACM01. The sequence goes on along the minus strand of NZ_JACVAF010000003.1, from coordinate 1,009,586 downwards.
CCAGCATGCTGCGGCAGATTTCGGCGCCGATGCCGGCGCTGCCGCCGGTGACGATGGCGACGTTGGTGTGCGTCATGGGTATCCCCCTGTTGTCGTTGTCGTGAGGCCGGCTCTGGGGCGGCCTGCTCAGGCCTTGGGCGCCAGCGCCAGCACGCGCAGCGGGCTGCCCGAGCCGCTGCGGATCTTGAGCGGCGCAGAGAAGATCACCGCGCCGGTGGGCGGCAGCTGGTCCAGGTTGGTCATGCATTGCAGGCCGTAGCGGTTGTTGCCATGCATGTAGTAGTGGCAAGGATAGGGGGGATCCAGGTGCTGCGCCTGGCCCGCGTCGGTGCCGACCGACTCGGTGCCGAAACCGTGCACGTCGCGTTCCTTGATCAGCCAGGGCACCACTTCAGCGTCCGGGCCGGGCGAGTGCGCGCCGTCTTCCTGCTGGTTCAGGTAATCGGCGGGCTTGGCGCGCTTGGACCAGTCGGTGCGCATCAGCACCCAGGAACGCGCGGGAATGCGGCCATGCTGCTCTTCCCATTTCTTCACGAAGTCGATGGTCAGCAGGAAATCGGGGTTGTCGCGCGACTCGGCCGAGCAGTCGATGACGCAGGCGCTGGCGATGAAGGCTTCCACCGGAATGGTGTCGACGGTGTTGTCCGGCTGGTCCTTGCCCGTGACCCAGTGGGCCGGCGCGTCAAAGTGGGTGCCGGTGTGTTCGGAGCACGAGAAGTTGTTCCAGTACCAGGCGGGGCCGCGCTCGTCGTAGCGCGAGATCTCCTCGATGCGGAACGGCCAGGCCTGGCCGAATTCCGGCGGCAGCACGATGGTCGGGAATTCCGGCGTCAGCGTTTCGGTCAGGTCCACCACGCGGATGCGGCCGGACATCAGTTCGGCCATGAATTGGGCAAGAATGTTTTGGCTCATGTGCTGTTCCTCTAGGTTCGTACGTTGTCGGGGCGGCGGGCCGTCAGGCTCCCAGCTCCCGTTCCAGTCCCTTGGGGTTTTCCGCCAGCCGGGCGCGGAATTCCTGCGCGACATCGCCGACGTAGACGTCCTCGATGCCGTCCTTGAGCGCGCGCACGATGGCGGCCGCGATCGCGGCAGGCGCCACGCGCGGGGGCGGCGTGCGCTGCTCCCATTCGTGATCCACCGGCCCGGGGAACACGTTCACCACCCGCACGCCCGCGCCGCGCATCTCGGCGCGCAGGCATTGCGCCAGGGACAGCGCAGCCGCCTTGGACGCCGACCACATGCCGCGCGACGGCAGGTTCATGTGGGCGTAGATGGACAGCACGTTGACCCAGGCCGTGGCGCTGTTCACGCCGTCCGCCGCGCGTCCGCACAGGGCCGGGCCGAAGCTCTGCGCCAGGCGCATCAGCCCCAGCACGTTCACGTCCATGGCGTCGCGCGCCGTGTTCACGTCCTTGCGGTTCAGCAGCCCGCCTTCGCGTTCCAGGTCGGCGGTGTTCACCAGGATCTCGACCTTGCCGCCGATGGAGGCGGCGGCGCGCTCGACTGAATCGGTATCGGTCACGTCCAGCACCACCGCCTGCACCCGCGGGTCTGCCGCCAGGGCCGCGTAGGCGGCGTCGCGCTTCCAGGCTTGCGGGTCGCCCAGGAACACGGTCGGGCAGCCGGCGTCCAGCAGGGCGCGCGCCACGGCCTGGCCCACCGCCGACTTGCCGTCGGTGACGAGCGCGCGGCGGAACTTCGGATCGCAAGAGGTTTCGCGCAGGGTCTTGTCGTCTTCCATGTTGGGCGTATTCCTTTCAGGCAGGGCGATCATCACGGCCTGGCCGCTGCGGTCCAGCTTCAGCGCCAGGCGCACGCGGTCGCCGTCGGCGCAGTCCTGGTGCACATGCGCCACCACGGATGGGCCGGCAGTCATGCGCACCGTGCCCACGCGCCAGGGCAGGCGTTCGCGGAAATACAGGTCGTTGCTGTGATGCAGGGTGGTGCTGACCAGCAGCACGCCGCTGGGATCGGCAGGCCGCCAGGGCAGATGCTCGGACAGGCAATGGCCGCAGACTTCGCGGGGCGGATACTGGACCGCGCCGCAATCGGCGCAGGTCTGCAGGTCGAAGCGGCCCTCGGCTGCGGCGGCGGTCAGCCCAAGCGCGCTGCGGCTGCGCCAGCCCGGCGGCAGCGTCGGCTGGCGGGTGCGGGCGATCGGGTTCTTGCGGGGCGGCTTGGCCAAGGGTTCGGTCATGCGTGGCTCCCCAGGATGGCCGCGGCCGTGCACAGCCCGCGGTCGTAATTGATCATGCCGAAGCCGCTCACCATGCCGAGGCGGGCGTCGGGCACTTGCGTGCCGCCGGCCGTGCCGCTCAACTGGCGCAGCGCTTCGACCATGCCCAGATAGCCGCCGGCGGCGCCGGCCTGGCCCACGGACAACTGGCCGCCGTTGGTATTGAAGGGAAAGCTGCCGTCCACGGTGAAGCTGTTGTTGCGCACGAAGTCGGGGGCCGCGCCCTTCGGGCAGAAGCCCAGGTCTTCGATCTGCATCAGGTTGATGACGGGATAGTCGTCGTAGGCCTGCAGGAAATCCATGTCGCCGGGCTGGACGCCGGCCTGGCCGTAGAGTTCGTCCAGGTCCACGGTCCAGCCGCCGCGGGTCTGGATCGGGTCCTCGATCCAGGCGTTGTGGCGTTCGATGGTGGAGAGGATGCGGGCGTAGGGCAGGTTCAGCGCGCGCGCCCGGTCTTCGCTCATGACCAGGAAGCCGTCGGCGCCGGCGCAGGGCATCACGCAATCGAACAGGTGTATCGGGTCGGTGATGACGCGGGCGTCCAGGTACTGGGCGAGCGTCAACGGCTTCTTCATCAGCGCGTGCGGATAGCGCAGGGCGTTGTCGCGCTGCGCCACGCAAAGCTTGCCGAAGTCCTCGCGGGTGGCGCCGGTCGCGCGCATGTAGTTGGCGGTCAGCAGCGCGAAGCTGGCGTTGGGGCCGCCTGCGCCATAGGGATAGACCGCGTCCTGCGCGAAGCGCGAGAACTGGCTGACCGTGTTGCGGAACGAGTCCACGTGGTTGGTGTCGCCTGCGATGCAGGCCACGATGCTGGCGTCGCCGGCCTGCACGGCGCGGGCCGCGCGGCGCAAGGCGGCCACGCCGCTGGCGCCGCCCATGGGGATATGGTCCAGCCAGCGCGGGCTCATGCCCAGGTGCTGCACCAGGCCGACGGCGGTGTCGGGCGCCAGGGTGAAGCTGGACACGCAGAGGCCGTCCACCTCGGTCTTGGCGATACCGGCCTGGCGGATCAGCGCGCCCAGCGCCCGTCCCAGCCACCAGTGGGCCGCATGGGTGGAATAGCGTTCATACGGAATCGTGACGGGCAGGGCCGCCACCACGCCGTCATAGCCCAGGCGGTTCATCGCGCGGGCTCCTGGCGCTTCTTCATGTGGCCGGTGTCCACGCAGCGGGCCGTGCCGGGCAGCGTGGGCGCCAGGGCTTTCATTTCGCCGCGCTGGATCTTGTTGGTGGTGGTCAGCGGCAGGCTGTCGACGAAGGCGACGTAGCCGGGGGCCTTGTAATAGGCCAGCTGCTCCAGGCTCCATTGCACGATGCTGCGGGCGGCCTCGGCCATTGCGACGCCCTCGGCCGGCAGGCTTTCGGGCACCACGCAGGCCAGCACTTCGTCGCCGCGCACGGCGTCGGGCACCGCGGCGACCGCCACGGCCTTCACCAGCGGGTGCTGCAGCAGCACGCTTTCGACTTCCACTGCGGAGATGTTCTCGCCGCTGCGGCGGATGACGTTCTTCTTGCGGTCCACGAAGCGCAGCGCGCCGTCGGCGTCGCGGCGCACGATGTCGCCGGTATGGAACCAGCCGTCCTCCCAGGCCTGGGAGGTCGCGTCCTGGTCCTTGAGGTAGCCGGCGAAGAATCCGTAGCGCGGGTCATCGCCGGCGTGGCGCACCAGCAATTCGCCCGGTTCGCCGGCGGCGGCTTCCAAGCCGGAATCAGCGACGATGCGCACCAGCACGTCTTCTTCCTCGCGGCCGAAGCAGCTGCTGCCGATGTGGCGCGGCTCATGGTTGGCGATGATGACGGCGCCCGCGCCAGTTTCGGTCATGGCCCAGGCTTCCAGCAGCGGAAAGCCGAAGCGTTCTTCAAAGGGCTGGTGCAGCTTGCGGTCCACGCCCGCGCCGAAGCCGAAGCGGATGGCGGGCTGCTTATCCCGTGCGGACGGTTCGGCCTTCATCAGGATGGCGGGCATGACGCCCAGGTAGTGCAGCACCGTCGCGCCGGAATCGCGCACGCTGTCCCACCAGGTCTTGGGATGGAAGCGGTCAAGCGGAATCAGGCAGCCGCCGGTCAGGAGCATGGCCATGGCCGAGTACGCCATGGCGTTCATGTGGACCAGGGGCAGCGGCGTCAGCATGCGTTCCTGGCCAGGGCGCAGTTCGCACAAGCCGCCGATGCGCGCGTACCAGCCGCCGGCATGCAGGAAATAGCGGTTGGGCAGGATGCAGCCCTTGGGCCGTCCGGTGGTGCCGGAGGTATAGAGCAGGGCGCATTCGGTCAGGATATCGGGCTCGCTGCCCGCCAGCGGCGCCGCAAAGGGCGCGGCGGGCGGCGTGTCGTCCGGTCCCATCACACGCAGTTCGCGGCCGGCGCGTTCTGCCGCGGCCAGCAGGTCGGCATGGCGTTCCGGCAGGGCAACGGCCAAAGCGATCTCGGAATGCCCCGTCAGGTATTCCAGTTCCGCTGCGCGCAGATCGGGGTTGATGGGCACCACCGACACGCCCAGCGCGTTCAGCGCGAACCAGTGCAGGAAGAACGAGGGGCGGTTCTCCAGCAGCAGGCCGGCGCGGTGGCCGTGGCCGTAGCCGGCGCGCGCATAGGCCGCGCGCAGGGCCTCGATGGACTCGGCGGCCTGGGCGTAGCTTAGTTCGCCTGCGGCGATGCCATAGGCCTGGGCCGTTTCCGGCAGGATGCACAGGAAGGGCTGGGCGCCGTAGCGGGCCGCGGTGTCGCGGAATGCCTGATGGACCGTGGTGCTCACAAGCCGCTCCTACATGAACAATTGGATATTGCCGAAGGCCGCGTCGCAGTTGACGAGGTCCACGCGCTTGAGACGGATGCGCAAGACGCCGTCCTGCTCCACCAGGTGGTGGGTGGTCCAGCCTGCATACAGCGTCTGCGCGTCCTGCCGCGTCTCGACGTAATGGAAGGCGGTGCGTACCACGTGGCGGCCTTCGGCGGGGGCGGCATCGGGATGGCCGTGCTCCACCGTGGGCGCCTGCAGCAAGTGGTGGCAGCGGCTCTTGGGCTGTTGCGAAAACGTGCGCTGGCCGGCCAGCCGCTCCACGCGCACGCGCAGCAGCAGCTTGTCTTCGTACATGAGCGAGGCGTGCAGCTTGGGATCGGTCTGGCCATGGGCCAGCGGCATCCAGTAGTAGCCGTCTTCGGTGTACAGGTTCAGCCAGTCCTCGAAGCGCAGCTCGTCCAGCATGCGCGCCTCGGCGTAGACAAAATCGATCAACTCGCGGTCGCTTGCGCTCATACCGACTCCGGTCCGGTCATGTAGCGGCCCCATGCGCGGTACTGGTTGCGCATCTGCCATTCATTGGTGCCATTGGTGGCGACGTTCTTTTGCCCGACCTCGTCGGGCGAGTAAAGCCGGCCCACGTTGACCCAGTCCCGCGCCCGCGATTGCAGGCCGTCCTGGGCGCGCTCGTACATTTCCAGGTCGTCGTGCCCGACCACGGAGGTCGGCGCGTTGATGAGGCGGTTGTACATGAGCGTGCGTTCCAGCAGCAGGTCGGGCGCGCCCACCAGGCGGAAGGTCCAGGATTCCACCAGCGTGCGGTCGGCTGCGATGGGCTTGAAGACGCGCAGCGTCTGGATCGGGCCCTTGACCATGATGTTGGGGAAGTACACGGTGTTGTGGCGCACGTCGCCCAGGATCTGCTTGGCGCGTTCCTCGCCGTAGGCCGCGACCATGGAGTCCCAGTAGCCCGGAATGCCCGAGTACGAGGCATGGATGGAGTCCGACACGCCGGTATGGCCGTGGCCGTTCTCCCATACGCGGATGCCCATGTTCTCGAAGAACTCGTAAGGCGAGATGAAGGGGGCGAACAACTCGACGGCCATGGGCTTGGGCGTGCCTTCCGGCGCCTGTTCCCAGACCTTCACGGCGGTGCCTGCGGAGGACTCATGCGCCACCATCGGGTGGCAGGTGTCGGTCTGGTTGTCGACCAGCATCTTCCAGTTGCAGCGGTGCATGTAGCGCAGCACGCCGCCGGCGACTTCCAGCCGGCCCTCGGGCGAGCGGTCGACCATGTTGTCCAGGGTGGACAGCGATTCGCCGAAGAAATCCTCGAAGGACTGGCCCTCGGGGTTCAGGCGGCAGAACACGAAGCCGCGATGGTTCTTCACGTCCTTCACGGCAGCCATGCCCTGGCTGGCTTCGCAGTTTTCCAGGCCGGTGTTCTCGTAGCCCTTTTTCAGCGGGATGGACAGCAGGCTGCCGTCGGTCTTGAAGGTCCAGGCGTGGTAGGGGCAACGGAAGAACTTGCCGGTGTTGCCGCAGGCTTCACCCGCCACCATGGTGCCTTTGTGCGGGCAGCGGTTGTGCAGCACCCGCACCGAGCGGTCGCTGTGGCGCACCATCACCACGGGCTGGTTGCCCACTGTGGTGGTGATGTAGTCGCCCGGGTTGGGGACCTGGCTGTCGTGGCCGACGTAGACCCAGGTGTTGGCGTACAGGCGTTCCATCTCCAGCTCGAACAGCTCCTGGTCGATGAACAGATCCTTGTGCACCTCGGTGTCGCGCAGCAGGGCGCGGATGGCGTCGGGGTTGTCGCGGTATTTGGCCATGAGGGCGCTTCCTTGCGTCGGGGCTACAGGTCCAGCACCAGGCGCGCCGATTTCGCGCGCGAGATGCAGATCTGGATGATCTTGCCGCTGGCCTTCTCGGTGTCCGAGAGGTAGTAGTCGCGGTGGTCGGGTTCGCCTTCCAGCACGGTGGCCTGGCAGACGCCGCATTCGCCGCGCTTGCAGTCGTACATCGGGTCGCAGCCTTCCTCTTCCATCACGTCGATGATGGTCTTGTCAGCGGGGATGGTCAGCACCCGGCCCGACTGGCGCAGCTCGACCTCGAAGGGCTGGTCGCCGGCCTGCGGTGCAGCGGTGGCGAAAAGTTCGAAATGGATGTGGGCGTCGGGCCAGTGGCGTGCGTGCGCGCCCTGGATGACTGCGTCGATCAGGCCCTTGGGGCCGCAGACATACAGGTGCTGGCGCGGCGAGGATGCGTCCAGCAGCGCCTGCAGGTCGAAGCGGCAGGACGGATCGTCGTCCGCGTGCAGGCTCAGGTCGTCGCCGGCCAGGGCCTGCAGTTCGGGCAGGAAGGCCAGCTGGTCCTTGCTGCGGCCGCAGTAATGCAGATGGAAGGCGCGTCCCGCGGCCTTGAGCGCCGCGGCCATGGATGCCACCGGCGTGATGCCGATGCCGCCCGCGATCAGCACGACGGGTTCGTCGCCGGCAGGCGATTCGTGCAGCGGGAAATCATTCTTCGGGCCTTCGACATCGAGCGTGTCGCCCTCGGCCAGCGCATGCATGTGGCGCGATCCGCCCTGGCTGGTTTCCTCCAGGCGCACGCCGAGCCGGTACTCCGCGGGCTGCGCGAACTTGCCGGCTTCCGGCGCCAACTGCACCAGCGAATAGCAGCGCGGCTCGCGCAGGCCCGGCACCGTCACCTTCAGGTGCGCGCCCGGTCCGAAGGCAGGCAGGGGGCCGGCGTCTTCGCGCGCCAGCCGGAACGAGCGGATCAGCGGCGATTCCTGCCGGACTTCCCGGACGATGAGTTTCAGTGTCTGCACGGCGTTTGTCCCTATCTTTGCTTGTCTCAGGCCGCCAGCTTTTCAGCCAGCTGGCGTTCCATGGGGCCGCATTTCTCGTTGGCCAGCGCGGTCTCTCGCAGCGAGCGCAGCGTTTCGGCGGCGTCGGGCCGGCCGGCCAGTTGCTCTGCCGCCGCGATCAGCTGGCGGTACTTGCCGCCGCCGCGCACGTGGGTGTCGCTATAGCCTTTGACCAGGCGGCGGCAATTGACGGTTTCGACGGCCAGCGCGTAGTCGCGCGGGACCAGCCGGGCGATCAGGTCCAGCCATTGCGCGAGGCCGGCGGCCTCGGCCTGATGGCGCAGCGTGCTGCGGCGGAAGCGTCGCATGCCGGCCAGCGTGTACAGCATCAGGAAACCGCCCAGCGTGCCGCTCTGCATGCGACGGCCGTGGCCCAGGCGGCGTTCGACGAAGCCGCCGAACGACTTGGAGTTTTCGAGCCAGCGGCCCAGCCCGGCGGGCAAGGTGCCGCAGATCTCCTCCAGGCGCGGATGCATGAATTCGGTGGTGTAGACCAGCTGGTCCGGGCGCGCGCCCACTTCCTGGCGCACGCGGTCGAAACGCGTGGCGCGGGTCTTCAGGTCGGCGACACGGATCACGTCGTCGTAGGCCATGGCCGTGGCCACGTAGCGCGCGGCGGCACAGGTCAGCGCCCATTGCCGGGCCTCGCCGCCATGGGCGGCGTCCAGGTCGCGGATGGCCTTCATGTGGCGCAGGTATTCGGTGGCGTAGGCCAGGTCCTGGAATTCGATCTGGCGGCGCGTGCCCGCGGCCAGCATGGGCTGGGCACAGGCGGGAAAGTCGCGTTTGATCATATCCAGCAGGGCTTGGGCCTTGGCGCTGGCGGCGCGTTCCGGCACGGCGGGCACCGGCCGGGCCAGGTCGATGGGTGCGGGTTGCGCGGGCGCCTGGTCGGCGGATTCGTAGCCCAGCGCGAAGGCGCGCAGGCTGGCTTCCACGCCCAGGCCGGCGCGCCGCACCGTGGCTTCGAAATCGTCGCGCGAGAACGGCAGGGCGCCGCTGCCGGCTACCGCGCCGAACAGGCTGGCGCTGATGACGCTGCCGGCGCGGTCGGCCAGGTCTTGCAGGTCGAAGCAGAGGAAGCGCTTGGCCGCGGCGCGGCCCGCTTCCAGCACCTTGTTGGGATCGGCGATGCCGTTGCCGGGCGCGGATTTTTCGCTGACCGCGTAGCTGCGATGCGACGAAGTGAGTAGCACCGTGCGTTCCGGCGTGACCAGTCCGCGCTGGATGGCGCGCCCGCCTTCCATCAATTCGGCGGCGACCACAAGGTCCACGTCGCCCGGGGTGGGCATCAGCGCCAGCGCGGGCTGGCGGCCGGCGCGTTGCACTTCGGCTTCGGGCAGCAGCTCCAGGTAATAGATGGTGGCGCCGGTGCGCTGGGCCACGCCCGGCACCGAGGTGGTCTGGGCCCACCAGCCGGCGTGCTCGGCCATGTCGACGATCCAGTCGGCCAGCACGCCGCCGCCCTGGCCGCCCATGGCCAGGATGGCGATCTTGATCGGATTGGCTTGTTGCATAGCGGCCGGGTTCATGGAACGGGAATCCTCAGAGGGCGTGGTGGGCCAGGCGCGCGGCGCGGCGGCGTTGCAGGAAGCCGATGACGGCGGTGCGCATGCGCGCCATGAAGCGGTCGCGGCCGGTCGGGTTGTGGACGATATCGGCGCGGTAGAAGGACGGGCAGAGCACCGCGGCATGGGCGACTTCGCCGCAGTTGCCGCAGCCTACGCAACTGCTTTCCACGTGCGCCACCGGATCTTCCTTCAAGGGGTCGCCGCTGTCCTTGACCGTCAGCGACGGGCAGCCCGACAGGCGAATGCAGGCATGGTCGCCGGTGCAGACGTCAGGGTCCACGCCGAAGCGTTCCTTGACCACGCGCTTGCCTTCCTTGACTGCCTTGTTGAACAGCGGCTTGATGCGGCGCTGCTTGTTCAGCATGCATTCCGATTGCGCGATGATGACCTTGGGGCCTTTGATGTCGGTGGTCAGCGCCTCTTCGATGGTGGCGCGCACCTTGGCCACGTCATAGGTGCGGTCCAGCGTGCGCACCCACTTCACGCCCACGCCGCGCACGGCCTGGTCGATGGGATTGTTGGTGGAGCGGTCCGGGTTTTCGGCGCGCGAGGACAGGATGTCCTGTCCGCCGGTGGCCGAGGCGTAGAAGTTGTCGACGATGACGATGACGCCGTCGTACTTGTTGAAGACCGCGTTGCCGATGCCCGAGGACAGGCCGTTGTGCCAGAAGCCGCCGTCGCCCATGATGGAGATGGGGCGCTTGGCGGCCGGCACGTTGAAGGCCGCCGCGCTGGAGGCGCCCAGGCCGTAGCCCATGGTGGTGGCGCCCAGGTTGAACGGCGGCAGGATCGAGAACAGGTGGCAGCCGATGTCGCAGGAAATATGGTGCTGGCCCAGCGTTTCCTGCGCCAAGGTCAGGGCCGAGAAGATAGGCCTTTCCGGACAGCCCGTACAGAAGCCGGCGGGCCGCGGCGGCACGACCGCCGCCAGGCCTTCGACGTGCTTGTGGAAGGTGATGGGCTGCTCGGCCGGACGCGCCGGCTTGGGCCGCGCCACCTCGGTGATCTGGAGCTGGCGTTCCGCGGCCTGGGCATCGGCCAGGGCGGCGGGATGCGTCTGCAGCGATTCCGGGCGTTGCCGCTTGAGGAATTCGCGCAGGCCGTCGCGCATGACCAGGGTGGTGTATTCGCCCGCCATCGGCAGCACGTCCTTGCCGGACAGCTTGGTGTCGATGCCGGCGCGGCGCAGCACGGCGTGCAGGTTCTGTTCGATGTAGTCCGGCTGGCCTTCTTCCAGCAGCAGCACGGCGCGCTTGCCGCGGCAGAAATCGATGACCTCGTCCTCGATGACGGGGTAGGTCACGTTCATGACGTACAGCGGGATGCGGCTGTTGCCGAAGTTGTCGGCCAGGCCCAGCAGCTGCAAGGCGCGGATCACGCCGTTGTAGAGGCCGCCTTGCAGGATCAGTCCGATATCGTCCTGGTCGCCGTCAAAGTGTTCGTTGAGCTTGTGTTCCTTGATGTAGCGGATGGCGGCGGGCCAGCGCTCCTTGATCTTTTCCTGTTCGTGCAGGAAGGAGGCAGGCGGCAGCACGATGCGGCTGGTGTCGCGCGCCGGGCTTTCCAGCGCCTGCGCCAGCGAGAAGGCGGGGCGCTTGTTTTCCTTGGCGATGAAGCGGCCGTGCACGTGGCAGCCGCGGATGCGCAGTTGCAGCATCACGGGCGTCTTGCTGGCCTCGGACAGCTCGAAGCCGTCTTCCACCGCCTTGACCATGCTTTCCAGGTTGGGGCGCGGATCCAGCAGCCAGATCTGCGACTTCATGGCGAACGCGTGCGAGCGTTCCTGCATGATGGACGAGCCTTCGCCGTAGTCTTCGCCCACGATGACCAGCGAACCGCCGGTGACGCCGCCGGAAGCCAGGTTGGCCAGCGCGTCGGATGCGACGTTGGTGCCTACGGTGGACTTCCAGGTGACGGCGCCGCGGATGGGGTACATGACCGAGGCGGCCAGCGTGGCCGCCGCGGTGGCTTCGGAGGCGCTGGCCTCGAAATGCACACCCAGTTCCTGGAGGATGTCGTTGGCGTCGGCCAGCACGTCCATCAAATGCGAGATCGGCGAACCCTGGTAGCCCGCGACGTAGCCCACGCCGGACTGCAGCAAGGCCTTGGTGACCGCAAGAATGCCTTCACCGCGGAACTCTTCGCCCGCGCCGATGCGCAACTGCTGGACTTCTTTTTTGAAAGACCTTTCAGCCATTCTGGCACTCCTTCGCGGCCCGGCCTGCGGGTCTCAATGGTTGCTGCTGCGCAGCATCGTCACGTCGGGAAATTCTCGTCTTAAAAATACTTTAGGAGTCAACGTTTTAGCTGTCAACAAAAAAGATGAAATTTCATGGAAAACAAAAAATATCACGCTAAAACAATGACGTATATACTCGTTGTTCTCTAGGTCGCAGTGCTGTTCCGGCGCTGCGATGGTGCAAAAACGGGTTGCGATTCCGGGTATACCCTGTGCTGCGCAACAGCATTGCGGCACATCATGGCGCGCGTTTGCGCCGGCGTGGTGCAATGCGCATTTCGTCGGGCCGGCGTCGGCCCTGGTTTCCGGTGCGTGGGAGCAAAGCAACATGCGGTTGGACAAGCAGCGGGACACGGACGCGGCGGCGCACAAAGGCCGCTTCGTCGATGGCTATCTGGCCTATCTGCTGGCGCAGGCCAGCCAGCGCATTTCGGCGGAATTCCATCTGCAGGTGAAGGCGGCCGGCCTGTCGGTGACCGAGTGGCGGGTACTGGCCAGCCTGGAGGGCAGTCCCGGTGAAACCATAGGCACGCTGGCGGTGCTGGCGATCACCAAGCAGCCCACCTTGAGCAAGGTGGTGCAGCGCATGGAGGCCGAAGGGCTGGTGGCGCGCACGGGCGTGCGGGCGGACCGGCGGCAGACGCGCGTCTGCATCACCACCAAGGGCACGAATCTGATCGCCGCGCTGTGCGAGCAGGCCTTGCAGCACCAGAAGGCCGTGCTGGCCCCGTTCGGCGAGGAAAAGGCCGCGATGCTGATCGACATGCTGGAGGTGCTGATGACCGAGCACGTGCCGCTGGAATTGTCGGCGCCGGACGAGGAATAGGCGGGGGCGGGGGCGGGCCGCATGCCCAACACTGTTTACTTCGATTATTTTGTTACAAGCTTATGTGTCCCCAATTGGTTCTCCCTCTGTGAAAACCGTCTACGGTACGCATAAACCCTCAATTGACGGAGGTCCTGCGGCTAGGCAATATCGCGCCGGTATTCAGACTACAGTCAGGAGTTGAACCTATGCGCCGCACTTTGATTGCTATCGCGATCGCCGCCGCCGTTGCCGTGCCCACGATCGGGCAGGCCAAGACCTTCCGCTGGGCCGCCCAGGGCGACATCCTCACCTTCGATCCACACTCGCAGAACGAAGGCATGACGATCGCCGCCAACAGCTACGTCTACGAACCGCTGGTGGACTACGACAAGTCCTTCAAGGTCAACCCGCGCCTGGCGACGGAGTGGGAGCAGGTTTCACCCACGCTGTACCGCTTCAAGCTGCGCCCCGGCGTGAAGTTCCATGACGGCGCCGCCTTCACCGCCGACGACGTGGTGTTCTCGATCCACCGCGCCATGGCGCCCACCTCGAACTACAAGGCCTACACCACCGGCATCAAGGAAGCCCGCAAGATCGACGACCTGACGGTCGAGATCGAGACCTCGGCGCCTAACCCGGTGCTGCTGCGCCAGCTGACCAACGTGTTCATCATGAACAAGGCCTGGTCGGAAAAGAACAACGTCGCCAAGCCGCAGGACTTCGTCAACAAGGAAGAGACCTACGCCGCGCGCAACACCAACGGCACCGGCCCCTACAAGCTGAAGTCGCGCGAAGTGGACGTGCGCACGGTGTTCGAGGAAAACAAGGACTGGTGGAACAAGGGCGGCAAGGTCGGCAACGTGACCGAAGTCGTGTTCACGCCGATCAAGCAGAACGCCACGCGTACCGCGGCGCTGCTGTCGGGTGAAATCGACTTCGTGCTGGATCCGGCGGCCCAGGACCTGGATCGCCTGCGCCAGTCGGCCAAGGTCGTGGAAGGCAACGAATACCGCACCATCTACCTGGGCCTGGACCAGAAGCGTCCGGAACTCCAGTATTCCAACATCAAGGGCAAGAACCCGTTCCAGGACATCCGCGTGCGCGAGGCGCTGTATCGCGCGATCGACGTGGACGCCATCAAGCGCGCCGTGATGCGCGGCCTGTCCGCGCCCACCGGCACGATGATCGCGCCGCAGGTGCACGGCTGGGCCCAGCAGCTGCAGGCGCGCGTGCCCTATGATCCGGAAAAGTCCCGCGCCCTGCTGAAGGAAGCCGGCTACGACGGCACGCTGAACTTCACGCTGGATTGCCCGAACAACCGCTACATCAACGACGAAGCCATCTGTCAGGCGGTGGTCGGCATGTGGGCCAAGGTCGGCGTCAAGGCCACCATGAACGCCATGCCGCGCTCCACCTATTTCCCCAAGGTGCAGTCGTTCGACACCAGCGCCTACCTGTTCGGCTGGGGCGTACCCACGTTCGACGCCATGTACACGCTGCAGAACCTGATTCGCACCAAGGGCGAGGGCGCGGACGGCATGTACAACCTGGGCAACTACAGCAACAAGGAACTGGACGTCATCATCGACCGGATCAAGACGGAAACCGATCCGGCCAAGCGTGACGCCGACATCATCACCGTGCTGCAAGGGCACGCCAAGGACTTCGGCCACATCCCGCTGCACGACCAGGTGATTCCCTGGGCCATGCGCAAGAACGTCACGGTCATCCACCGTGCCGACAATCGCCTCGTTGCCGATTGGGTCAAGGTTGACTGATCCAGGCTAATCAAACGGCGGGGCCCGTCAGCCTGTTCATGATGAACAGGCCGACGGGCTTTCGCTGTTTCGCCTTTTCCGCCTATGTTTGCTTTCATACTGCGTCGCCTGTTGCAGGCCGTAGCGGTGATGCTCACCGTCGCGCTACTGGCCTTTGTGCTTTTTCAATATGTCGGCGACCCTGTCACCATCATGCTGGGACAGGACGCCACCGATGCCGAGCGCATCGAACTGCGTGAGCGCCTGGGGCTGAACGAGCCCGCCATCGTCCAATTCGGCCATTTCGTGGCCAACGCCGTGCAGGGCAATTTCGGCATCTCCCTGCGCCAGAGCGAACCCGTATCTTCCTTGCTGAAATCCCGCCTGCCGGCCACGCTGGAGCTGTCCATGGTGGCGGCCTTGCTGGCGCTGCTGGTGGGCGTGCCGCTGGGCGTGTACACCGCGCTCAAGCGCAACAGCTTGCTGTCCCAGCTGCTGCTGGCCGGGTCGCTGCTGGGCGTGTCGCTGCCCACCTTCCTGATCGGCATCCTGCTGATCCTGGTGTTTTCCGTGCAACTGGGCTGGCTGCCCAGCTACGGGCGGGGCGACACCGTCAGCGTGGGCTGGTGGTCATCGGGGTTGTTCACCGCCACGGGCTGGAAGCATCTCATCCTGCCGTCCATCACCTTGTCGCTGTTCCAGATGACCCTGGTGCTGCGCCTGGTGCGTTCGGAAATGCTGGAGGTGCTGCGTTCGGACTACATCAAGTTTGCCCGCGCCCGCGGCCTGAAGCGTCGCGCCATCCACTTCGGCCACGCGCTGAAGAACACCATGGTGCCGGTCATCACCATCACCGGCCTGCAACTGGGCGGCATCATCGCCTTCGCCATCGTCACGGAAACCGTGTTCCAGTGGCCGGGCATGGGCCTGTTGTTCATCCAGGCGGTGCAATTCGCCGACGTGCCCGTCATGGCGGCCTACCTGTGCCTGATTGCGCTGGTGTTCGTGGTGATCAACCTGATCGTCGATCTTTTGTATTTTGTCGTGGACCCGCGCCTGCGTTCCGGGCTGACCCGCGGCGGGGGGGCTCACTGATGCGCGCCGTACTCAAACGCTGGTGGGACAGCGACATTGCCTGGGCCTGGCGCCGGGCGCCCGTGGCGATCATCGCCACCGTGATGCTGGCGCTCCTGCTGATCGGCTCCTTCGGGGCCGGTTGGGTGGCGCCGCACAACCCGTTCGACCTGACCAAGGTGGAACTGCTGGACGCCTTGCTGCCGCCCGCCTGGGAGGCCAATGGCCTGCCGACCTACCTGCTGGGCACCGACAGCCAGGGCCGCGACCTGTACTCGGCCATCCTGTACGGCACCCGCGTGTCGCTCTTGATCGGCCTGGCCTCGGTGCTGCTGTCGATGCTGATCGGCATCGTGCTGGGGCTGATCTCGGGCTACGCGGGCGGGCGCATCGATGCGTTCATCATGCGCATCGCCGACGTGCAGCTGTCGTTCCCCGCCATCCTGATCGCGCTGCTGATCGACGGCGTGGCGCGGGCGGCGGTGCCGCGCGAGCTGCATGAGCTGATCGCGTTCCCGGTGCTGATCGGCGCGATCGCGCTGGCGGGCTGGCCGCAGTATGCGCGCACGGTGCGCGGCTCCACCCTGGTGGAGAAGAACCGCGAATACGTGCAGGCGGCGCGCGTGATCGGCGTGGCCTCGCCGGTCATCATGTTCCGCCACGTGCTGCCCAATGTGCTGGGTCCGGTGCTGGTGCTGGCCACGGTGCACCTGGCCACGGCCATCATCACGGAGGCCACGCTGTCGTTCCTGGGCGTGGGCGTACCGCCGACCGCGCCGTCGCTCGGCACGCTGATCCGCATCGGCAACGACTTCCTGTTTTCAGGGGAGTGGTGGATCACCATCTTCCCGGGTGCGGCGCTGGTGCTGCTGGTGCTGTCGGTCAACTTGCTTGGCGACTGGCTGCGCGATGCGCTCAACCCGCGTCTGAATTGAGGTTTACATGAGCGCATTACTAGAAGTCCGCAACCTGCGCGTGGAATTCCCCACGCGCCGCGGCACGCTGCGCGCGCTGGACGACGTGTCCTTTTCCATCCAGGCTGGCGAAGTCCTGGGCGTAGTGGGCGAATCCGGCGCAGGCAAGTCCCTGACCGGCGCATCCATCATTGGCCTCTTGGAACCGCCGGGACGTATCGCCGCGGGCGAGATCCTGCTGGCGGGCCGCCGCATCGACAATCTGCCCGACGAGCAGATGCGCCGCGTGCGCGGCCGCGAGATCGGGGCCGTGTTCCAGGACCCGCTGACCTCGTTGAACCCGCTGTACACGGTGGGCCGGCAATTGGCGGAAACCATCGTGACGCACCTGGACCTGAGCTGGTCCCAGGCGCGCGAACGGGCGGTGGAGCTGCTGGCATCGACCGGCATTCCGGCCGCGCGCGAGCGCATCGACCACTATCCTCACCAGTTCTCCGGCGGCATGCGCCAGCGCGTGGTGATTGCGCTGGCCCTGGCGGCCGAACCCAAGCTGGTGGTGGCGGACGAGCCCACGACCGCGCTGGACGTGTCGATCCAGGCGCAGATCATCGAACTGCTCAAGCGCCTGTGCCGCGAAAACGGCACGGCGGTGATGCTGATCACGCACGACATGGGTGTGATCGCCGAAACCGCCGACCGCGTTGCGGTGATGTACGCGGGCCGCGTGGCCGAGATCGGCCCGGTGGCCGACGTGATCCACAAGCCCCGCCATCCCTACACGAAGGGACTGATGGGATCGATTCCATCGCTGGAAGGACACTCCGAACGGCTGGTGCAGATCGACGGCAGCATGCCGCGCCTGAACGCCATTCCGCCGGGCTGCGCCTTCAATCCGCGCTGCGACCAGCGCCTGCCGCGTTGCGGCGTCGAGCGCCCGGAGCTGATGGCGGCCGGGACGTCCCGCGCGGCCTGTTGGCTGCACGACAACAACGATAAGGTGGCCGCATGACGACGCCCTTGGTGGAAGTAAAGGACGCCGCGCGCTGGTTCGATGTGTCGCCGCCGTGGCTGGAACGCAAGCTCGCGGGCAAGCCGCGCGTGATGCTGCGCGCCGTGGACGGGGTGTCGTTCGAGATCGCGCGCGGCGAAACGCTGGCGCTGGTGGGCGAATCGGGCTGCGGCAAATCGACCGTGGCGCGCATGCTGGTGGGGTTGTATGGCCTGACCCGCGGCGACATCCGTTTCGACGGCCAGCCGTTGTCGCGCATGTCCGAGCCAGGCGGCCGAGCCTTGCGCAAGCGCCTGCAGATGATCTTCCAGGATCCCTATGCCAGCCTGAATCCGCGCTGGCGCGTGGGCCGCATCATCGCCGAACCCATGCTGACCCACACCACGATGACGCCTGACGAGCGCAGCGCGCGCGTGGGCGAACTGCTCAAGCAGGTGGGCCTGGACCCGGCCGACCAGGGCCGCTATCCACACCAGTTTTCCGGCGGCCAGCGCCAGCGCATTTCGATCGCGCGGGCGTTGGCGGTGAATCCGGAATTCCTGGTGTGCGACGAGCCGACCTCGGCGCTGGATGTGTCGGTGCAGGCGCAGGTGCTGAACCTGATGAAGGATCTGCAGCGCAACCTGGGGCTGACCTATCTGTTCATTTCCCACAACCTGGCGGTGGTGCACCATGTGGCCGACCGGGTGGGGGTGATGTACCTGGGCCGCATGGTGGAGGTGGCGCCGCGCGACGAGCTGTTCGCGCGGCCTCGCCATCCGTACACGCGCATGCTGCTGGAGGCCATTCCCGACATCAACGGCGCGGGCAAGCCGCGCACCGCGGTGGCGGGCGAGGTGCCCAATCCGCTGAATCCGCCGTCGGGCTGCACCTTTCATCCGCGCTGTCCGCATGCGAACGAGCGTTGCAAGTCAGAGGCGCCAGTGGCAATGGCCGCGGGAGTGTCGGTGGTGGCCTGCCACGCGGTGCAGGAAGGGCGGATCTCGGTCTGATCCGCGGACGGCGCGGTTGCGCGGCCATGCCGGCCGCAACCCGCCGCCCGGCCGCGCTTCAGTGGCGGTGGTTGTGGTCGTGAGGATGATCGTGGCCGTGGCCATCCGCATCATCCTCATCGTCCTCATCCGCTTCGTCCTCGTCGTCCTCCGCGTCCGGGTCCTCCGGTACGGGTTCTTCCGTCAGGGCAAACGGCAGCACGTCTTCCAGATTGTCGGACCATGCGGACTCTTCGCCGTCGTGGTCCAGCTTGATGAAGCGCTCGCCTTCGTTCAGCGAGATCTCGATGGCCCAGAGGTAGAGACAGTCGTAGGTGTCGTCGTCGGACTGGGGCAGGCCGCCGCGATTGCCCAGCAGGCGGGCGCCGGCGCCGCCCAGCTGCACGTGGGTCTGGTCTTCGTCGGGCTTGGCGTTTTCGTCCATGGGCACGCCATAGGTCACCCATTCGGTGCCATCATCGCCCAGCACCACTTCGGCCAGCACGGGCTTGCCCAGATAGGCGCTCAAGGCGTCGGCGGTCTTGGCCAGCATGTCCAGCTCGGCGGTGCTGAAATGGGTCAAGGAGGCGGGGGGAGTGGCGGAGGCAGACATGAAGGGGTTCCTGGGCGCGATGAAGCCGCGACGGCACGGCAAGATTCGGGCCCGCTGGCAGGCCCTGGCTACAGCCGTATTGTCTCGCGATCGGCCGCGCCTTGCATCAGGCGCTTGGATGACGCGGTTTTCCGGGGTCAGGGCGCGGGTGCGCCGCCCTGGCTGCGCCTGCGCGCGTTGTCGGGCGATTGACCTGTAAGCCGCTGGAACATGGCGATGAAGGCCGACGGCGTGCTGTAACCAAGCTCGCGCGCCACAGACTGGACCGGCCGGCCCGCGTCCAGCATGCCCAGGGCGCTGACCACGCGCAGCCGCAGGCGCCATTCATTGAACGACATGCCCAGGCGCTGCTGGCAGTGGCGCAGCAGCGTGCGTTCGGTGATGCCGGCCGTGGCGGCCCAGTGCGCGGCGCCGCGCTTATCGCCTGGACTGTCCTGCAGCGCCGACAGGATGGGTGCCAGCAACGGGTCGGAGGTGGAGGGCAGGTAGCTGGCGTAAGCCCGAGCCTGGCGGACCTGGTCGATGACGATCTGCGCCATGCGCCGGTCTTCCGGCGTATCCGGATAGCTGATGCCGCGCTGCTCGAAGTCGCCCAGGATCGCGCGCATGACCGGGCTGATCTCGAGCGTGCACGGTTCCGTGGGCAGGCCGGCGCAGGCCGCGGCGGGGATGTCGATGCAG
Organism: Achromobacter sp. ACM01; assembly: GCF_014851745.1. Classification (NCBI taxonomy): domain Bacteria; kingdom Pseudomonadati; phylum Pseudomonadota; class Betaproteobacteria; order Burkholderiales; family Alcaligenaceae; genus Achromobacter; species Achromobacter sp. ACM01. The sequence continues at coordinate 990,101 of NZ_JACVAF010000003.1, read as the reverse complement.
GCGTAGTGCACTTCGCCTTCGTTCTGGCAGCAATGCTCGACATGCGGCGGTATCCAGATGGCGTACTGCGGCGGCGACAGGTAGGTGACGCCGCGTATGCCGATTTCCATGATGCCGGAGATGGCGAAGTTCAGTTCCGCCCAGGGCGAGCTGTGGCGCTTCATGCCGGAACGCGGCGTGAAATGCAGGATGCGGCAAGCCAGCGGGTAGGGCAGGTGGCTGGCCAGCGCGGGCGCGGAATCGATGGCGGACATGTCGGAACTTCGTCTGGTTTTTTCTGTTTTTCATTATATACATCAGGTCGGACAGATCCTACACTGGCCCTGTCTCATCTACGCCTGTGCATTGCCCCTCATGACCCGCGCTTCCTCTCCGCATATTCCCGCCCGTTATCTGCTTTATCCGTTGCTGGCAGCCTTGATCTGGTCGGTCAACATGATCGTCACCAAGATGGCGGCCAGCGCCATCGCGCCGGCCGCCATCGGCTTCTACCGCTGGGCCCTGGCCGGGGTGGTGCTGACGCCGTTCGTGCTGCCGGGCGTCTGGGCGCAGCGCCGCCAGATTCTGCCCCACCTGCCCAAACTGGCGGTGCTGGGCGGCTTGGGCATGGCCCTGTACCAGGGCCTGGCCTATGTGGCGGCCGCCAGCACCACGGCGACCAATATGGGCATCATCACGGCGATGATTCCGCTGATGACCATCGCGGTGGTGGCGCTGCTGCTGCGCGAACTGCCCTCGGTCATGGCCATGCTGGGTGGGCTGCTGTCGCTGGCGGGCCTGGCGCTGCTGATCGGCGAGGGCGATCCCGCCCGCCTGCTTGAAGTGGGCGCCAACCGCGGCGATCTGCTGATGGGCGTGGGCGCGCTGGCCTATGCGCTATACGGCGTGCTGCTGCGCCGCTGGGCATTGCCGGTGGGACCGTGGCAGTCGCTGTATGTGCAGGTGGCTTTCGGCGTGCTGTTCCAGCTGCCCGCTTTCCTGATGGCGCCGCCTTCACCGCTCAACGGCGACAACCTGCCCCTGGTGCTGTATGCGGCGGTATTCCCGTCGTTGTTCGCGCCCTTCCTGTGGATGCAGGGCGTCAAGCACCTGGGCCCCAACCGCGCCAGCATTTTCCTCAACCTCATGCCGGTGGCCACGGTGGCGATCGCGGCCGTGTTCCTGGACGAAAAGCCCCATCTGTTCCATATCGTCGGCGGGGCGATGGCGCTGGCTGGCGTGATGCTGGCGCAAATGCGCGCCGGCGGCCGGGCGACGCGGCCCAAGGCCGCCTGAAGGGCCGGGTACGCCGCAAGGGCCGGCCATTTGGCGGCGGACATACGCGGGTCAGGGTTCCGGCCTACAATCGACGGTTCATCAGCTATATCTCCTATACGAGCCCATGGCCCAATACGTCTACACCATGAACCGCGTCGGCAAGATCGTGCCGCCCAAGCGGCAGATCCTGCGCGACATTTCGCTTTCGTTTTTTCCTGGCGCCAAGATCGGCGTGCTGGGCCTGAACGGCTCGGGCAAGTCGACGCTGCTGAAGATCATGGCCGGCGTCGATAAGGAAATCGAAGGCGAAGCCATCCCCATGCCGGGCCTGAACATCGGCTACCTGCCGCAGGAACCGCAGCTCAACCCCGAGCACACGGTGCGCCAGTCGGTGGAAGAGGGCCTGGGCGCCGTCGTCTCGGCCAAGAAGCGCCTGGACGAGGTCTATGCCGCCTACGCCGAGCCGGATGCGGATTTCGACGCACTGGCCGCCGAGCAGGCCGAGCTTGAGGCCATCATCGCCGCCGCCGCCTCCAGCGGCGCCGACGACATCGAACACCAGATGGAAATCGCTGCCGACGCGCTGCGCCTGCCGCCCTGGGATGCCATCGTCGGCAAGCTGTCCGGCGGTGAAAAGCGCCGCGTGGCGCTGTGCCGCCTGTTGCTGTCCAAACCCGACATGCTGCTGCTGGACGAACCCACCAACCACCTTGACGCCGAAAGCGTGGAGTGGCTGGAGCAGTTCCTGCACAAGTTCCCCGGCACCGTGGTGGGCGTGACCCACGATCGCTACTTCCTGGACAACGCGGCCGAATGGATCCTGGAACTGGACCGCGGTTATGGCATTCCCTGGAAGGGCAACTACAGCTCGTGGCTGGAGCAGAAGGAAGATCGCCTGAAGCAGGAAGAGGCGTCGGAATCCGCCCGCCAGAAGACCATCAAGAAGGAACTGGAGTGGGTGCGCCAGAACCCGAAGGGCCGCCAGGCCAAGGCCAAGGCGCGTCTGGCCCGCTTCGAGGAACTGTCGTCCTACGAATACCAGAAGCGCAATGAAACCCAGGAAATCTTCATTCCCGTGGGCGAGCGCCTGGGCAACGAGGTCATCGAATTCAACAACGTCAGCAAGGCCTATGGCGACCGCCTGCTGATCGACAACCTCAGCTTCAAGGTGCCGCCCGGCGCCATCGTCGGCATCATCGGCGCCAACGGCGCCGGTAAGTCCACGCTGTTCCGCATGATCGCGGGCCGCGAGCAGCCGGATTCGGGCGAGGTCAACATCGGCCAGACCGTCAAGCTGGCCTATGTCGACCAGTCGCGCGATGCGCTGGAAGACAAGAAGACCGTGTTCGACGCGGTGGCCGACGGCGCCGACCTGCTCACGGTGGGCAAGTTCGAAATGTCGTCGCGCGCCTATCTGGGCCGCTTCAACTTCAAGGGCGGCGACCAGAACAAGGTCGTGGGCCAGCTGTCCGGCGGTGAACGCGGCCGCCTGCACATGGCCAAGACCCTGATCGCCGGCGGCAACGTGCTGCTGCTGGACGAACCGTCCAACGACCTCGACGTCGAAACCTTGCGCGCGCTGGAAGACGCATTGCTGGAGTTCCCCGGCAGCGTCATGGTCATCAGCCACGATCGCTGGTTCCTGGACCGGATCGCCACGCACATCCTGGCCTTCGAAGGCGACTCGCAAGTCGTGTTCTTCGATGGCAACTACCAGGAATATGAAGCCGACAAGAAGCGCCGCCTGGGCGAAGAGGGCGCCAAGCCCAAGCGCCTGCGCTACAAGGCCCTGAAGTAATCGGCGCCTGAAAACGACCCCGGCCTCGCGCCGGGATTTTTTTTGCCGGAGGTATGCTAAGGGCTGTTCAAGGCTTCGTTCTGCGTGAGCCGGCCTTGAGGACTTCTTCCAGGAGCACCGCGCAATGTTGTTGTCCGCTACCGATTCCACCCTGCTGATCGTCGACATGCAAGGGCGCCTGATGCCCGTCATCCATGACAACGAGGCGGTGCTTCGCGCCGCGCACAAGCTTGCGCAGGCTGCGCGACTGCTGGACGTGCCGGTGGTGGCTACCGAGCACCACGCCAAGATGCTGGGGACCACCGTGGAGCCGCTGCGCGAGCAAGTCCAGAGCGCCTTCCAGAAAATGCACTTCTCTTCGGCGCTGGAGCCGGGCTTCGAGGCCTGGTTGCCGGCCGCGCGCAAGACCATCCTGGTGGCGGGCTGCGAGGCGCACATCTGCGTGCTGCAAACCGTGATCGGCTTGATTGACCTGGGCTACCACGCGGTGCTGGTGGCGGATGCGGCGGGCTCGCGCAAGCCGGCCGATCATCACGCGGCGTTGCGCCGCGCGCGTGCGCATGGCGCTGAAATCGTCACGTCCGAGATGGCGATATTCGAGTGGATGCGCACTTGTGAACACCCGCGCTTCCGCGAGGTGTTACGTCTGGTCAAATAGCGGCCGCGCGCTGCAACAATGTCCCTAGGGCGCGCAAAGATTAACTCGCCCTTTGACACAATTCATGGGCAAACTTCACAGCCAGGGCAAGAATATTTTGCGATCCTGAAGGTTCCAGGCCCTTATGGGCGCCGCGCGCTCGCATCCAGTTTCATGCGCGGCTCCCGGGTACGAGAATAGGAACCACAAATATGAAAATCGCATCTCTCTCCAAAATCTGTGTCGCGCTGGCGATGACCGCCGCCATGGCTGGGTGCTCTTCGTGGGACGGCATGAGCCATCGCCAGAAGAGCGCCGTCGGCGGCGCTGCGCTGGGCGGCGTGGCAGGCGCTGTGATCACCAACGGCGGCATCCTCGGAACGGTGGGCGGAGCGGCGATCGGCGGCGTCATCGGCGATCAGGTCGGCAAGCGCTAAGCGTCCGTCGCCCCAAAGCAAATGCCCGGCATCGCCGGGCATTTTTTTTGATTGTGATGCGCGCCAGGGGCGCGCACAGCCGCATCAGGTCTCGTTCTGCGGCATTTCGATCTTGACCTCCAGGACCTCCAGCGTGTCCTGGCGTTCCAGGTGCACTTTGATGTCCTCGGGGTTGATCTTCACGTATTTCGAAATGACGGCGATAAGCTCCTGCTGCAACTGCGGCAGGTAATCGGGCGAGTCGCCGCGGCCCCGCTCGTGGGCCAGGATGATCTGCAACCGTTCCTTGGCGACGGATGCGGAGGTCTTCTTTTGACCAAGCAGAAACGACAGGAAGGACATTGCTTATTTGCCTCCGAACAGGCGTTTCAGGAAACCGGGCTTTTCATAGTCGGTAAAGCGCAGGGCCTTGTCTTCGCCAAGGTAACGGGCCACGACGTCCTTGTAGGCTTCGGAAACGTCGGTGTCTCTGAGGTGGATGGCCGGCAGGCCCTGGTTCGACGCTTGCAGCACCGCTTCGGATTCGGGGATCACACCGATCAGCTTGATGCGCAGGATGTCCTCGATGTCGCCCAGCGACAGCATTTCGCCGTCGACCACGCGCTTGGGGCTGTAGCGCGTCAGCAGCAGGTATTCCTTGACCGGTTCATCGCCTTCCACGGCGCGCTTGGACTTGGCGGCGAGGATGCCCAGGATGCGGTCGGAGTCGCGCACCGACGAGACTTCCGGGTTGGTCACGACCAGCGCGTCGTCGGCGAAATAGGCGGCCATCAGCGCGCCCGTTTCGATGCCGGCGGGCGAGTCGCAGACGATGTAGTCAAAGCCCATGCCCTTGAGGTCATTGATGACCTTTTCCACGCCTTCCTGCGTCAGCGCGTCTTTGTCGCGCGTCTGCGAGGCGGGCAGGATGAACAGGTTTTCGAGCTGCTTGTCCTTGATGAGAGCCTGGTTGAGCGTGGCTTCGCCCTGGATCACGTTGACGAAGTCGTACACGACGCGACGTTCGCAGCCCATGATCAGGTCGAGGTTGCGCAGGCCGACATCGAAGTCGATGACAGCGGTCTTGTGGCCCCGCATCGCGAGTCCCGCAGAAAAACTGGCGCTGGTCGTGGTTTTGCCCACGCCGCCTTTGCCGGAAGTCACCACAACAATGCGTGTCATGACGATCAAACCCTTATGTTCGAATAAATCGCGTTATCGTAAAGCAAAAAGCCCTTGTAAGGCTTCTTACAGGATGTGTTGAAATTTGCGCGGGTGTCTGCGCGTGCGCATTGGCCGCCGCTGGCGGCCAGATTCCGGATATCAAGCCTTGAGGGCTTCGATGCGCAGCGTGTCGCCGTCCAGGCGGACCAGCGCGGGCTGGTTCTGCAGCGTGCGGTCCAGCTTGTCCTCGACCACGCGGTACACGCCGGCCACGGCCAGCAGCTCGGCGTCCAGGTGGGTCGTGAAAATGCGCGCGGAGGTATCGCCGCGTGCGCCGGCCATGGCCTTGCCGCGCAACGGGCCGTAGACGTGGATGTTGCCGTCGGCAATGACTTCGGCGCCCTGGCTCACCATGCCGATCACCACCAGGTCCGTGTGGCGCGCGTAGACGCGCTGGCCGGAACGCAGCGGCTTGGTAATGACCAGCGCCGATGACGAGTGCGGCGCGGCGGGCGTGGGACTGGAGGCCGAGGTGGTGTTGCTGGCTGCGCGCGCGGGCAGCGGTTCGCCCGCGGGTTTGTCGGCGGGCGCTTCCGGTTCGGCGGCTGCTTCGGTGGGAGCTGCCGCGGTTTCGATCGCGGCGGCCGGCACAGAAGGCACCGGCGTGGAGACGTCGTTGGGCGGCGCGGTGTCGATCACTGGCGCGGGTCGGGCCGCGGGCGTGGACAGTTCAACCGGAGTGAGGCCCGCCGCGCGCGCGGATTCCAGATTGGCGCCTTCGGCGACCACGCCGATGGGAGGCAGGTTATGGCCGCGCAATGCCGCCACCAGGGCGGTCCAATCGATTTTTTCCTCGACGCGGCTGGCGTCGACGACCACGGGTTCGTTTTCGAAGAAGCTGCCGGCATCGGCCATGCGCTTGGCCAGGGCGGCGTTCAGGCGTTCGGGGTCGGCGCTGTGCAGGACCACCCGGATGGCATAGAGGGTGGCGCTTTTGAAGTCCAGGGCTAGGGATTCAGTGTTCATCTTGATTGTGGCTGGCGGTCTTGGGGCCGGGAAACGGCGGGCTCGACCGGCTGCGGGGTTCGGGGGATGATAACCCGCCCAGGGGCCGCATGCGCAGGGGGCGGACCCAAAGAAAAAGGCGCCTTTCGGCGCCTATTTCCGGCAATGCGCGCGCGGCGCGTCAGCCTTGCGCCCAGGAGTCGCGCAGGGTCACGATGCGGTTGAGCACCGGCGCTTCGGGGCTGGATTCCTTCAGGTCGGCCGTGAAGTAGCCCAGGCGTTCGAACTGCCAGGTGGCGCCCGGCGTGGCGACGGTGCCCGGCTCCAGCCAGGCCGTGACGGTCAGCTTGGAGTTCGGGTTCAGGCAGGCCAGGAAATCCTTGTCGCCGCCGTCCGGACGCGCGTCGGCGAACAGGCGGTCGTACAGGTGGATCTGGGCGGGCACCGCATGGGCCGCGCTGACCCAGGTGATGTTGCCCTTGACCTTGACGCTGTCGGCGCCCGGCGTGCCGCTCTTGGTTTCCGGCAGGTATTCAGCCTGGACCTCGATGACCTCGCCGGCTTCGTTCTTGGTGAAGCCGGTGCAGCGCACCACGTAGCCGTATTTCAGGCGCACGGTATTGCCCGGGAACAGGCGGAAGTACTTCTTGGGCGCTTCTTCGCGGAAGTCGTCGCGTTCGATCCAGAGTTCGCGCGACAGCGGGAACTCGCGCACGCCGGCTTCGGGATCGTGCGGGTTGCGCGGCGCGGTGCAGATCTCGGTCTGGCCTTCCGGGTAGTTGGTGATGACCAGCTTGAGCGGGTCCAGCACGGCCACCGAGCGCGGGGCGACCGGGTCCAGGTCGTCGCGCACTGCCTGCTCCAGCAGGCTGTAGTCGATGCGCGAGTCGGACTTGGACACGGCGGTGCGGTCGCAGAACAGGCGGATCGAGGAGGGCGTGTAGCCGCGCCGGCGCAGGCCGAAGATGGTCGGCATGCGGGGATCGTCCCAGCCGTCCACGTGGCCTTCGCGCACCAGTTGCAGCAGCTTGCGCTTGCTGGTGACGACGTAGCTCACGTTCAGGCGTGCGAATTCGTACTGGTGGGGCAGCGGCTGCGCCAGCTTGCCGAGTTCGGCCAGGCGCGCCAGGATCCAATCGTAGAACGGACGCTGGTCTTCGAATTCCAGCGTGCAGACGCTGTGCGTGATGCCTTCCAGCGCGTCTTCGACCGGGTGCGCCCAGCTGTACATCGGGTAGATGCACCACTGGTCGCCGGTGCGGTGATGGTGGGCGTGGCGCACGCGGTACATGACCGGGTCGCGCAGGTTGATGTTGGGCGAAGCCATGTTGATCTTCGCGCGCAGCACCAGGCTGCCGTCCGGATGCTTGCCGTCGCGCATTTCGCGCAGCAGCGTCAGCGACTCGGCGGCCGGGCGGTTGCGCCAGGGCGAGTCGGTGCCGGGTTCGGTCAGCGTGCCGCGGTTGGCGCGGATTTCTTCGGGGCTTTGCTCGTCGACGTAGGCGTGGCCGGCCTCGACCAAGGCCTCGGCGAACTCGTACATGTAGCCGAAGTAGTCGCTGGCGAAGTACAGGTTGTCATTGCCGTCGGCCTTCCAGTCGAAGCCCAGCCAGTGCACGGCCTCGATGATGGCGTCGACGTATTCCTGGTCTTCCTTTTCCGGATTGGTGTCGTCAAAGCGCAGATGGCAGACGCCGCCGAAATCGCGGGCCAGCCCGAAGTTCACGCAGATGCTCTTGGCGTGGCCGAGGTGCAGGTAGCCGTTGGGCTCCGGCGGGAAGCGCGTGCGGATGCGGGCCGAATCCAGTCCGCCTTGTTGTTGCAAGGCCGCCGGGCCAGGCTTGCCCGCCCAACGCTTGCCTGCGAAGCGCTGGGCTTCGAGGTCGTCTTGAACGATGTTGAGCAGGAAATTTGATGCGGCAGGGGTCGGCGTCGTGGCGGAGGTCATTCTTGAAAGAATAGGAAAAAGCAGCGACAAAGAGTCAATTTTGCCACGTTCCGCAGGCGGGGCCTTTTTGCTGCCGGTGCAACCGGTTTCAAACTGTCCCCACAGTCATGTAACTGGCTCTACACTACGGGCCATCATGGACATATCCACGTTATCCCTGGCCCGCACGCAGTTCGTGGCCAGCCTGAGCTTTCTGGCGTTTTTCCTGGCCTTCTCCCTGGCGCTCGCCTGGGTACTGCTGTTCTTCAAGATCAGGGCGCGCTGGTCCGGCCAGGGCGGCTGGACCGCCGCGTACCGCTTCTGGGTGCGGATATTCGCCCTGGCCTTCGTGCTGACGCTGGCGGCCAGCGTGCCGGTGCTGATCCAGCTGGGCAGCCTGTGGGCCGGCCTGATGGACAAGATCGGCAACGTGGCAGGCCCCTTGCTTGGCTACGCCATTCTCTCGGTCTTCATCCTCAAATCCTGTTTCCTGGGCGTCATGCTGTTCGGCCAACGCCGTGTGTCGGACGGCGCCCACACGCTGGCCGTGCTGATGGTGGCGGTGGGGCAGCTGGTGGCGGTGTTCTGGGTGCTCGCGCTGCAATCCTGGATGCAGACGCCGGACGGCGCGCTGCTGGTCGATGGACGCTATCAGGTCTATGACTGGATGGCCGTGGTGCTGAATCCCTCCGTGGGCTGGCGCATGGCGGTGGTGATGGTGGGCGCGGCGCTGGCCGCCGCGTTCCTGATGATGGGCGTGACGGCGCTGCAGGCCCTGCGGCGTCCGCTGGGCGACGGCGAGCGCAACGCGTTCAAGACCGCGCTGGTGGTCGCCGTGGTGGGGGCTTTCATGCAGTTGCCGGTCGCGACCGGCGCCGGGCAGATGATTGCCAAGCTGCAGCCCGCCAAGGCCGCTGCCGCCGCGGGCTATTGGGAAAGCGGTGCAGAGCCGCAACTGGTGCTGTTCGCCTGGCCCGATGCACGCGCCCATACCAACGTTGCCGACGTGACCCTGCGCAACATGGGTGGGATGTGGCTGCACCGCAACCAGGACGGCACCTACCGCGGCCTGGACAAGTATTCGGGCATGTTGCCGCCGGTGGCGCTGACCTTCTGGTCGTTGCGCGTGGCGGCAGGGCTGGGCTTGCTGATGCTGGCCGTGGCCTGCGTGACCTTCCTGTGGACGTTCCGGCGCGGGCTGGACCCGTCCACGCTGCCGCCGTGGTGGCAGCGGGTGCTGTGCGGCATGATGTTCTCCGGCGCCATCGCCGTCGTGGCCGGGTGGTGGGTATCCATCCTGGGCTTGCAGCCGTTCGCGGTGAATGGCACCGTCACGCAGTCCGAGGTGCTGGGCATCGTGGCCTCCAGCACCGTGCTGTACGGATTGATCGGCTATGGCGTGCTGTACCTGCTGCTGCTTGCGGCGTTCGTCGGCATGCTGTTCCACGCGGCGCGCTATGGCGTCGTGCCCGTGCGCAAACTGGCTGGAGGTACGCCATGATCGCCATGCTGGCCGCCTCCCAGGGCCTCAACCCCGACGATCCCTCTTTCTGGATGCCGCTGGCCTTCATGGCGCTGCTGTTCGTGGTGATTGCCGCGGGCATGGTGCTGGACGGTTTCGACCTGGGCGTGGGCATCCTGCTGCAACTGGCGCCGGAACACGAGCGCGGCCGCATGATGAGCCTGCTGAGCCCGTGGCGCGACGCCAATGAGTTCTGGCTGCTGCTGGGCATGGGCCTGTTCGCGGCGGCGTTCCCGTTCGCCTGGGGCGCGGTGCTGGGCAAGCTCTACGGACCGCTCACCTGCATGGTGCTGGGCGTGGTGCTGCGCAGCGTCTCGTTCGAGTTCCGCATCCGCGCGCGCAACGAAATGAAGCCGCGCTGGATCTTCGGCTTCTGGGCGGGGTCGCTGATCACCGCTTTCGGCCAGGGCATGCTGCTGGGCCGCATCGCCACCGGCTACCAGTCCGATGCCGGCTACGGCTGGTTCTCCATGTTCGTCGGCCTGTGCGCGGTGGCGGCCTATGTGCTGCTGGGCGCGTCCTGGCTGGTCATGCGGGTGGACGGCGATCTGCAGCGCCGCGCCGCCAACTGGGCCCGCCACGCCATCCGCTGGACGGCGGTGGGCATGGTGGCCATCGCGGTCACGCTGGGTCTGGCCAACGCGGGTATCTTCTACAAATGGAGCAACATCGCCCACCTGAGCCTGGCGGCGACGGTCTGGGTGCTGATGCTGGCGGGTTTCGTCGCAGCCGAAATGCTGCTGGCGCGGTTGCCGGGCAAGGCCGACCGTTTCAGCTGGCTGCCGTTCGTGCTGTGCGTGGCGCTGTTCCTGCTGATGCTCAGCGGCCTGGCCTACAGCCTGTTCCCCTACCTGATCCTGGACGACATGACGCTGTGGGACGGCGCGGGCGCGCTGGGTTCGATGCGTCTGGTGCTGGCCGGAGCGGTGGTGGGCATACCGGTGGTGCTGGTGTTCAATATCCTGGCGTACCGCTCGGTGTTCGGCAAGGAACGCGCCCCGGTGCCGCTGCTGCCGCCGCCGAGCTGATCCGGCCGGGAAGTCCGGCCGGAGCCGTCGTCACAAGACCGGCTTCGCTACCCGCTGCAGGATTTCTTCGCCGTAGGCTTCCAGCTTGCGGGCGCCCACGCCGCTGATGTGGCTCAGCTCGTCCATGGATTCGGGCTGGGCCAGGGCGATTTCGCGCAGGGTCGCGTCGTGGAAGATGACGTAGGCCGGCACCCCGTGGCTCTTGGCCACTTCGCCGCGCCAGGCGCGCAGGGCCTCGAATACAGGTTGCAGTTCGGCCGGCAGGTCGATGGCTGCCGCCTTGGGGCGGCCGCTGCCGCTCTTGCCCGAGCGCGGTTTCTTTTCGGATTCCCGGCGCAGCATCAATTGGCGTTCGCCCTTGAGCACGGCGCGGCTGCCTTCGGTCAGGGCCAGCGTGCCGTAGCCTTCGTGGTCCACCGTCAGCAGGCCTTGCGCCAGCAATTGGCGCAGCACGCCGCGCCAGGCGGTGTCGCTCAGGTCCGCGCCCACGCCGAATACGCTCAGCGTTTCGTGGCCGTGCTGCTTGGTGCGGTCGGTGACCTTGCCGCGCAGGATGTCGATGATGTGGCCGGCGCCATAGCGCTGGCCGCGTTCCTTCCACAGGCGGTAGACGGCGGACAGCACCTTCTGCGCCGCGACCGTGCCGTCCCAGGCCTGCGGCGGTTCCAGGCAGACGTCGCAATTGCCGCAGGCCGTGATCTGCTGGCCGAAGTAGGCCAGCAGACGCACGCGCCGGCATTCCACCGTTTCGCACAGCCCCAGCATGGCGTCCAGCTGCTGGCCCAGGCGGCGGCGGTAGGACTCTTCGCCCGGCGATTCGTCGATCATGCGGCGCTGCTGCACCACGTCCTGCAGGCCATAGGCCAGCCAGGCCGTGGCAGGCAGGCCGTCGCGGCCGGCACGGCCGGTTTCCTGGTAATAGCCTTCCACGGACTTGGGCAGGTCGATGTGCGCCACGAAGCGCACGTCGGGCTTGTCGATGCCCATGCCGAAGGCGATGGTGGCCACCATGACCACGGCGTCCTCGCGCAGGAAGCGCGCCTGGTTGGCGGCGCGCACCTGCGCGCTGAGGCCGGCGTGATAGGGCATGGCGTCGATGCCCTGGTTGCACAGGAACTCCGCGGTCTCTTCCACGCGGGCGCGCGACAGGCAATAGACCACGCCCGATTCGCCTTCATGATCGGTCTGGATCATTTCCAGCAATTGCTTGCGCACCTCGTTCTTTTCGATGATGCGGTAGCGGATGTTGGGGCGGTCGAAGCTGGAAACGAAGTGGCGCGCATCGTCCAGCGACAGGCGCTGGGCGATTTCGCGGCGGGTGTCGGCGGTGGCGGTCGCGGTGAGCGCGATGCGCGGCACGTCGGGCCAGCGCTCGTGCAGCATCGACAGGCCCAGGTATTCAGGGCGGAAGTCGTGGCCCCACTGGGACACGCAGTGGGCCTCGTCGATGGCGAACAGCGCGATGCGGCCGCGTTCCAGCAATTGCAGGCAGCGGTCGGTCAGCAGGCGTTCGGGCGCCACGTACAGCAGGTCCAGCTCGCCGGCCAGGAAGGCCTGCTCGACGTCGCGGGCCACCCGCCACTCCTGCGTGGAGTTGAGGAAGGCCGCGCGCACGCCCAGTTCGGTCAGGGCGTCGACCTGGTCCTGCATCAGCGCGATCAGGGGCGACACGACGATGCCGGTGCCTTCACGGACCAGGGACGGAATCTGGTAACAGAGCGACTTGCCGCCGCCCGTGGGCATGAGGACCAGCGCGTCGCCGCCGTCGATCACCTGTTCGACAATGGCTTGCTGGTCGCCGCGGAAGGATTCGTAACCGAAAACGCGCTGCAACACGCCGAGGGCGCGCGCGTCAGACATGGGGGTAGGCCGGGAGCATCATGGCAGGGATTTTAAGCCGCAATTCCGCCGGACCTTTTCCGGCAGGGAGATTTCTGTCCTGACCGCGGTCTGCCTACCAGCTCAGCCAGGTGCCGCGCATGAAGGTATCGACGGGCATGCTGAGGTTGGCGCGCCATTCGTAGTTGCCGGAAATGATGTCGCGGTCCGCGCCCACGGCCAGCTTGACCTTGGGCGCGACGAACATGCTGTGCGACAGGCCCACGCGCTGTTCGGCCAGCTCGGAGCCTTCCCGCAACCCCGAATAGGTGCCGCTGAGCACGCCCCAGCCGGTGATGGGGACGCCGGCGGAAAGCGTGTTGCGGGTGTGCGCCGCCGAAACCCCGCCGCCCGAGTAGCTGGACAGGTCGCCGTAGCCCGCGCCGACCTGCTCGTTGGAATAGCCCAGGTTGACGGCGTCGGCCACGGCCACGTTGTAGTCGAAGCGATAACGCCACGCGCTGGCCGCGTCGAAGGTGCTTTGCGTGGCCCCGGCGCGGAAGGTTCCATAGTCGCCCGCGGCGTAGGTGGTACCCATGCCGCGCGTCGTCAGCGACGGCGCGCTTTGCATCTGGCCCTCCACGGTCAGCGCCGGCGTAAGGCCGTAGCGCACGCTGCCGCTGCCTACCGGGTCGCCGTAGTCCACGGCCCCGGAACTGGCGGCCGGGTCCATGCGGTTCAGGCGGCCCAGCGACGAGGAATAGCCGAAGCTGCCTTCCGGGGCCGTGGCGCCGGATCCGGCCCAGTTCGAGATCTGCAGCCCGCCCACCGGCGCGCCGCTGCCCCAGGCGGGCGCCCTGGCGTCGATGTTGCCGACGGCGACGGAGGGGCCCGAGGTATTGCGGTAGACCCAGTTGCGGTTGCCGCCGTAGCGCAGGCCATCCTGGCTGCTGGCGGAGGCGAACCAGGGCCGGGAAGCGCGCGACACGCCAGAGATCATGACCACGGGTATGCGGGGCAGGTCGCCATCCTGGAGGGTGAGCGAGTAGTCCGGCGCAGGGTCTTCGGGCGTCGCGAGCACGGTGCAATCCTGCGGAACCGGCGCGGGCTGGGCATCGCCGGACAGTCCCAGTCCGGTGCCGGGGATCAGGTCCGTGTCGCCCGTGCTGTGTACGCTGGTGTCCAGCGCCGGCTCCATGGTCTGCATGTCGCAAGGGGACGGATCCAGCGGCACCGCGCGCGACGCCATCGAGGCTGCGGGGCGCACGGGCATGGGTTGAACCGGGGACAGTATGCCGATGCCGCGCGCAGAGGGCGGAGCGGGCATATAGGGGGACGCCGCAAGCGGATCGCCCAGGGCCGGGGCGATCGGGCAGGCAGAGGCCGCGACCAGCGCGGCGCGCAACAAGGGTTTTCGCCAGAGGAATGCAGGGGCGACCATAGGCACAGTGTAGAAAGGGAGCGCTGCCTTGCCTGTAAACGTTTTTTAGCAAAGCGGACAGAAGGCGGGCCGGGTTCCATTTTAGGGCCAGTCCGCATCGGGCGCTGCGCCGTGGCGGGAAAGCGCTGGTAAACGCGCTCAACATCGTGCAACAGGTATATTTCAGTTGATTTCCCGCCTCTTGCGGCTTGTAGCGGCGGGCCGCACTATGGCATCCATGGACAATCCACACACCAAGCTGCTGGTCGTCGACGACGATCCGGCCCTACGGCAATTGCTGGCCGACTACCTGAACCGGCACGGCTACGACACCCTGCTGGCGCCGGACGCCACCGACCTGTCGTCCCGCATCACCCGCTACGCGCCCGACCTGCTGGTGCTGGACCGCATGCTGCCCGGCGGCGACGGCGCAGACGCCTGCCGCCGCCTGCGCGAGCAGGGCGAGGACATTCCCGTCATCCTGCTGACCGCGCGTGACGAGGCGGTGGACCGCATCATCGGCCTGGAGGCCGGCGCCGACGACTACGTCGGCAAGCCGTTCGATCCGCGCGAGCTGCTGGCCCGCATCGAAGCCGTGCTGCGCCGCAAGCGCGGTCCGTCCGCGCTGACCAAGGACGCGCCGGTCTCGTTCGGTCCCTTCGTGTTCGATCCCTCCACCCGCCAGCTGTCGCGCGAAGGCACGGTGGTCAAGCTGACCGGCGGCGAAATCAATCTGCTGGAGGCGCTGGTGCGCAACGCGGGCAAGCCGCTGTCGCGCGAACGCCTGCTGGCGCTGGCGCGCGACGACGACGCGGGCGAACGCAATGACCGCGCCATCGACATCGCCATCCTGCGCCTGCGCCGGGTCATCGAAGACGATCCCAAGCAGCCGCGCTGGATCCAGACCGTCTGGGGCATTGGCTACCGGTTTTCGCCCTGATGCGCTTTTCTCCTGGCTTCCTGGTGCCGCGTTCGCTGCGGGCAAGGCTCATCCTGCTGATCCTGGGCTCGGTCCTGCTGACGCAGGCGGCCACGCTGGTGACGGTGTCGTACTTCCGGCACAAGTTCATGGAAGACGTGGCCATCGGCTACATCGTCACCACCATCCGCACCTTGCGCGCCGCGGTGTCGCAGGTGCCGGCGGAGGAACGCGCCGACTTCGTGCGCGCCGCCTCGCAGAACCAGTGGCGCCTGTGGTCGCGGGTGCTGCCCGCCGAGGCTAAGCTGCAACGCTTCAATGGCCGCCGCCCGCCGCCGAAGGCCGCCCCGAAGCCGCCGCCTCCGCCGCCCGCGGACATGCAGATACACGGCCCGCCGGCGCCGCCCCCCCCGGAAGTGCGCGACGAGGAGCATGGCGATGAACGCGCCAGCGCCAGGGAAGGCGAGCGCGCGCGCGATCGCGACCGCGAAGAACACAGCCGCCGCTATCAGCCTGAACCGGATGACATCCGCCGCGACCTGCGGGTGCTGGTGCAGCAGCTCAATGAACGTTTGAACGACGGCACGCGCGTGGCGCTGTCGCGCGGACCCACGCCGGAGATCTTCATTTCGCTGGCGCCCAACCCCGCCAGCGAGGACGCGCCGCGCCTGCGCGAATGGCTGGTCATCCCGCTGGACCGCCTGGATCCGCCGGTCGCGACGCCGTTCATCGCCGCCTGGCTGGGCGGCCTGGGGCTGCTGCTGTTGCTGGCGGTGGGTTTTTCCTGGCACATCACGCGTCCTATCACCCGGCTGGCCGACGCGGCCGACCGGTTGGCGGCAGGGCAGCCGCAACGGGTCGAGCCCTCGGGCCCTCACGAAACTCGGGTATTGGGAGAACGCTTCAACGCCATGCTGGATGCGCTGTCCGAATCCGATTCGGTGCGCCGCACGCTGCTGTCGGGCCTGCCGCATGACCTGAAGGGTCCCTTGTCGCGGATGTGGCTGCGCATCGAGCTGGCCGACGACTCCAAGCTGAAGGAGGGGCTGCGCGCGGACCTGCAGGACATGCAGCACATGGTCGACCAGTTCATCGGCTTCGTGCGCGGCACCGACCCGGCCGCCTACCGCTACGCCTCGATGCTGCTGTCCGACTGGCTGACCGAGCGCGTGGGCGCCTGGCAGGGCGCCGGCACCGATATCAGCCTGCGGGCCGGCGACGACGTCGCGACCCTGGTGGTGCAGGCGGACGCCGTGGCGCTGGGCCGCCTGCTGGACAACCTGATCGGCAATGCGCTGAACCACGGCGCGCCGCCGGTCCAGGTCAGTCTGAGGCATGAGGGACGCCACGCGGTGCTGGACGTGGCCGACCATGGCTCCGGCATCGTGCCGGAACGGCGCCAGGAAGCGCTGCGCCCGTTCAGCCGCCTGGACGACGCGCGCACGCGCACCGGCAGCGTGGGCCTGGGGCTGGCGCTGGCCGAGGCCATCGCACGGGCCCATGGCGGCTCGCTGGAGCTGCTTGAGGCGGAGTCTGGCGGGCTGTGCGTGCGGGTCAAGCTGCCGCTGTCCGAGACGCCCTAGGGGCGCCCGCAAGGGCGCTCGCTTCCCCCCTGGGCGGGTCGCGCTACGGTACGATGCATCCTGCTCAGCATTTTGTCGTTTCCGCACCATGGCCATCCAGTCCGATTCGCTTTCCTCCCGTCCCGACGCCCCCCGTATCGTGGCGCCGCAGCCGGTCTCGCCCAACGAGGAGTCGATCGAACGCGCCCTGCGGCCCAAGGCGCTGGACGAGTACGTCGGCCAGCAGCGCGCCCGGGAACAGCTGGAGATCTTCATCGCCGCAGCCAGGAAGCGCGGCGAGGCCCTGGATCACGTGCTGCTGTTCGGTCCCCCGGGCCTGGGCAAAACCACGCTGGCCCACATCATTGCGCATGAAATGGGGGTGCAGCTGCGCCAGACCTCCGGTCCGGTGCTGGAACGCCCGGGCGACCTGGCGGCGCTCTTGACCAACCTGGAAAAGAACGACGTCCTGTTCATCGACGAAATCCACCGCTTGTCGCCCGTGGTCGAGGAAATCCTCTATCCGGCGCTGGAGGACTTCCAGATCGACATCCTGATCGGCGAAGGCCCGGCCGCGCGCAGCGTGAAGCTGGACCTGCAGCCCTTCACCCTGGTCGGCGCCACCACCCGCGCCGGCATGCTGACCAACCCCCTGCGCGACCGCTTCGGCATCGTGTCGCGGCTGGAGTTCTACAACGCCGCCGATCTCGGCCACATCGTCACGCGCAGCGCCGGCCTCTTGAACGCCGGCATCACGCCGGACGGCGCGGCGGAAGTCGCGCGCCGCGCCCGCGGCACGCCCCGCATCGCCAACCGGCTGTTGCGCCGGGTGCGCGATTATGCCGAGGTCAAGGCGGGCGGCACCATCGATGCGGACGTCGCGGGCCGCGCGCTGGCCATGCTGGAGGTGGACCCGCAAGGCCTGGACCTGATGGACCGCAAGCTGCTCGAGGCCATCATCCACAAGTTCGACGGCGGTCCCGTCGGCGTGGACAGCCTGGCCGCCGCCATCGGCGAAGAGCGCGACACCATCGAGGACGTGATCGAGCCCTATCTGATCCAGCATGGCTACCTGCAGCGCACGCCGCGCGGCCGCACCGCCACGCTGACCACCTGGCGCCACCTGGGGCTGACCCCGCCCGCCGGCGCCACGGCGGGCTCCGGCGATCTTTTCGGGAAGTAGGCTGCGGGCAAACCGGACCGTGCCCGGGCGCCGGAGGGCGCCCGAAGCCGGCCGCGGGTTTATCATCCGGAGGTTTTGATTATTCTCCGCGATCAAAGGACCCAAGCCCATGCAGCCCGAATTGCCCACCTATGACGACGTCGTGCGCGCCAGCGAGCGCCTGGCCGGCAACGCGCACCGCACGCCCGTACTGACCTCGGCTACCGCCGATGCGATCAGCGGCGCGTCGGTCTTCTTCAAGTGCGAGAACTTCCAGCGCATGGGCGCTTTCAAGTTCCGCGGCGGCTACAACGCCATCGCCCGCCTGACCCCGGAACAGCGCGCCGCCGGCGTGGTCACGTTTTCGTCGGGCAACCACGCGCAGGCCATCGCACTGGCCTCCAAGCTGCAAGGGGTGCAGGCCACCATCATCATGCCGTTGGACGCCCCGGCCGCCAAGCGCGCCGCCACCGAGGGCTATGGCGGCAAGATCGTCACCTATGACCGCTACACCGAGGACCGCGAGGCGATCGCCCGCCGCATCCATGCGGAAACCGGCGCCACCCTGATCCCTCCCTACGATCACGAAGACGTGATCGCCGGCCAGGGCACCGCCGCCAAGGAACTGTTCGAGGAAGTGGGCGAGCTGGACTACCTGTTCGTCTGCCTGGGCGGCGGCGGCCTGCTGTCGGGATCGGCCCTTTCCGCCTACGCGCTGAGCCCGCGCTGCCTGGTCTACGGCGTCGAGCCCGAGGCTGGCAACGACGGCCAGCAGTCCTTGCGCAAAGGCGAAATCGTCCGCATCCCGGCGCCCAAGACCCTGGCCGATGGCGCCGCCACGACGCACCTGGGCAACCTGACCTTCCCGCTCATCCAGAAGCATGTGCGCGACATCGTCACGGTGACGGACGAACAGCTGGTCACCACCATGCGGTTCTTCGCCGAACGCATGAAGATGGTGGTGGAGCCCACCGGCTGCCTGGGCGCGGCCGCCGTCATGCAGAACGTGGTGCCGGTGCGCGGTGCGCGGGTCGGCGTCATCATCAGCGGCGGCAACGTCGACCTTCCGGCCTACGCCAAGCTGCTGGCGGGCTGAGCCCCTTCTGGCGGCCCCCTTGCGGGCCGCCGCCGCGCGCTTGCGGTTGTCGCGTGTGCAAGGCAGAATCGGGACTGAATCCTGACGAACAGGGGCTGCGACATGCGTATCCTTGTCATCGGCGGCACCGGTTTCATAGGCCGTCATCTGGTAGCGCGGCTATCCGCGGATCAGCATCAGATCGTCGTGCCCACCCGGCTCCACAGCCGCGGGCGCGACCTGCAGATTCTTCCCACCGTGACCTTGCTCGAAGCCGACGTGCACGACGACGCCACGCTGGACGGCCTGGCGCAGGGCTGCGACGCGGTCATCAACCTGGTGGGCATTCTGCACGGCAACGCCGGCCGGCCTTATGGCTCGGAATTCGCGCGGGCCCACGTGCTGCTGCCGCAGCGCATCGCGCAAGCTTGTCGCCGGCAGGGCGTGCGCAGGCTCATCCACATCAGCGCGCTGGGCGCCGATTCCAACGGCGACAGCATGTACCAGCGCTCCAAGGGCGACGGCGAAGCCGCCATCAAGCAGGAATTCCAGGGCAATCAGGACGGCGGCTGGACCATCTTCCGGCCCTCGGTGGTCTTCGGTCCGGACGACAAGTTCACCAATATGTTCGCCGGGCTGGCGCGGTGGCTGCCGGTGCTGCCGCTGGCCGGCGCGCATGTGCGCATGCAGCCGGTCTACGTGGGCGACGTGGTCGCTGCCATCGTCTCGGCCCTGGGCAATACGCACACCTGCGGCAAGACCTATGAACTGGGCGGACCCCAGGTCTACAGCCTGGGCGAGATCGCGCGCCTGTGCGCCGCCTGGAGCGGCCATCCGCGGCCGGTGGTCAGCATGCCGATGGGCGTGGGCCGCATGCAGGCCCGGCTGTTCGAATGCATGCCGGGCACGCCTTTGATGTCGCGCGACAATCTGGATTCCTTGCGCCGCGACAACATCTGCAGCGGGCCGATCGCGCCCGAACTGCACGTGGTGCCGACGGGCCTGGAAGCCGTGGCGCCGCGCTACCTGTAAGCCGGTTTCAGCGCACCAGTGCTTTCAATGCCTGCTTGATGCCGTCGGACACGCCCACGCCTTCGGGCAGCGTCTTCAGCGCCGACAGCGATTCCTTTTCTGAATAGCCCAGCGCCAGCAGCGCGTTCAGGATGTCCGACTGGTTGTCCGGCGCCGCGTGCGGCGAGGCGCCGATGTCCGCGCCCAGTTTGCCCCGCATTTCCAGCAGCAGGCGTTCGGCGGTCTTCTTGCCGATGCCGGGCACGCGCGTCAGGCGGCCCGATTCCTGCAGCGTAATGGCCTGCGCCAGGTCAGCCACCGACAACCCCGACAGCACCGACAGCGCGGTGCGCGCGCCGATGCCGCTGACCTTGATCAGTTCGCGGAAAGCGCTGCGTTCGCCTGCCGAAGCGAAGCCGTACAGGATGTGGGCGTCTTCGCGCACCGTCAGGTGCGTGTAGAGCGTGACGCGCGCGCCCGTGTCGGGCAGCGAGTACAGCGTGCTCATGGGCACGTCGATGTCATAGCCCAGACCGCCCACGTCCACACAGATGGTGGGCGGGAGTTTCTCGATCAGGGTTCCGGTGATGCGTCCGATCATGGTAATGGTGGCCTGGCAATGGTGAGGCCGCTGAATGCGCGGCGGATGCGGGGATTCTATACGCGCGGGCGCGCATGCGGCGGGAACGGGTCCCGCTTCGCGGCAAATCGCGGCGTGCCAGGCGTTCAGCCGATCAGGCGGCCGTTGCGGATGCGGGTCTTGCCGCTCATGCGCAGCGAGGCGCCCAGGCGTTCGAGCTTGTCCTGCAGCGGGCCGGCATGGGCATGGCAGATGGCACAGGCCAGCGCGTCGGCCGAGTCGGGCGCGGGCGCGCCGTCCAGCGACAGCAGGTGCTGCACCATCATCTGCACCTGCTCCTTGGCGGCGCGGCCGGTGCCGACCACGGCTTTCTTGATCTGCAGCGCGGTGTACTCGTGCACGGGCAGCGAACTGTCGGCCAGCGCGCACAGCGCGGCGCCGCGCGCCTGGCCCAGCAGCAGGGTGGAAGCGGGGTTGGTGTTCAGGAAGATGATTTCCAGCGCGGCCACGTCGGGTTGCGTGTCGCGAGCCACCTGGCGCAGATTGTCCAGGATGACCTTGAGGCGTTCGGACAGCGCCAGCGCCGGCGGGACCACGATGGTCCCGCTGGCCACATAGCGCAGCCGCGGGCCGTCGGCATCGATCACACCGAAGCCGGTGCGGCGCAGGCCGGGATCGATGCCGAGGACGCGCATCAGTGGCGGAAGTGGCGGGTGCCGGTCAGCACCATGGCGATGCCGTGCTCGTCGGCTGCGGCAATCACTTCGTCGTCGCGCACGCTGCCGCCCGGCTGGATCACGCAGGTTGCGCCCGCGGCCACCACCACGTCCAGGCCGTCGCGGAACGGGAAGAAGGCGTCCGACGCCACGGCCGAGCCCTTCAGGGTCAGACCGGCGTTTTCCGCCTTGATCGAGGCGATGCGGGCCGAGTCGATGCGGCTCATCTGGCCGGCGCCCACGCCCAGGGTCATGCCGCCGCCCACGAACACGATGGCGTTGGACTTGACGTACTTGGCGACCTTCCAGGCGAATGCCAGGTCGTTCATTTCGGCTTCGGTGGGCTGGCGCTTGCTGACCACCTTGAGCGCGTCGCGCGGCACGTTGTAGGCGTCCGGGCTCTGCACCAGCCAGCCGCCGCCCACGCGCTTGATGTCGAAGGCGTTCTGGCCCGTGCCCATCGGCACTTCCAGCACGCGCACGTTCTTCTTGGCGGCCAGGATGGCCAGCGCGGCGCCGTCATAGGCGGGAGCCAGCAGCACTTCCAGGAACTGCGCGCTCACGGCTTCGGCCGTGGCGGCGTCGACCGGGCGGTTGAAGGCGATGATGCCGCCGAAGGCCGAGGTCGGGTCGGTCTTGAAGGCTTGCTGGTAGGCGCCCAGCGTGTCGGCCGCGACGGCCACGCCGCAGGGGTTGGCGTGCTTGACGATGACGCAGGCGGGCGCTTCGAAGCTGCGCGCGCATTCCCAGGCGGCGTCCGCGTCCGCAATGTTGTTGTAGGACAGTTCCTTGCCCTGCAGCTGGCGGTAGTTGCCCAGCAGGCCAGCCGGACGCTGCGCGTCCACGTAGAAGGCGGCGGTCTGGTGCGGGTTCTCGCCATAACGCAGGGCCTGTTCCTGCTTGACCTGCAGGGTCAGGGTGCCGGGCCATTCATTGCGGGGCGGCACGGCTTCCTGCTTGGGCTCGGCTTCGGCCAGGCTGGTCAGGTAGGCGGCGATGGCGCCGTCGTAGGCGGCGGTGTGGGCGTAGACCTTGGAGGCCAGCGCCAGGCGCAGGCCGTAGGAGGTGTTGCCGCCCTTGTCCATTTCGGCCAGCACGCGCGAATAGTCGACGGGGTCGATCACCACCGTCACGCCGCCGGCTTCGGTGCCGTGGTTCTTGGCCGCCGCGCGCAGCATGGCCGGGCCGCCGATGTCGATGTTCTCGACGGCGTCGGCGAAGGTGCAGTCCGGCTTGGCAACGGTTTCGCGGAACGGGTACAGGTTGACCACCAGCATGTCGATGCGGTCGATGCCTGCCGCCTTGATGGTGTCCATGTGCTCGGCGCTGTCGCGGCGCGCCAGCAGGCCGCCGTGGATTTTCGGGTGCAGCGTCTTGACGCGGCCATCGAGAATTTCGGGCGAACCCGTGTGGGCCGCCACTTCGGTGACGGTCAGGCCGGAGTCGGCCAGCAGCTTGGCGGTGCCGCCGGTGGACAGCAGGCGCACGCCGCGCGCAGCCAGGGCGCGGGCAAATTCAACGATGCCGGTCTTGTCGGACACCGAAAGCAGGGCGGTTTCGATTTTCATGGTGAGGGACGGAGTGGGGCGGGAGCGCCTTTCTCGTTCAGGTCGGATGGGAAATCTGGGGGAGCGGGCGGCGCGATGCGCCTGCCGCCCGCGCGCGAAAGCTATACCTGGATATTGTGCGCCAGCAACTTCTTGCGCAGGGTGTTGCGGGTGATGCCCAGCATTTCGGATGCCCGCGACTGGTTGCCGCCCGACCTTTCCAACGCCACTTCAAGCACCGGGCGCTCCACGCAGCGCATCACCATGTCCCACATGTCGTGGGGTTCGGATTCGCCCAAGTCTTCGAAATAGCGCTCCAGGCTGGCGCGCACGCATTCTTCCAGGACATCTTTCTTGCTCATTTGAGTACAGATATTTTTATGTTGGTGTTGAGGCGGTTATGCCGCCAGCAGGGCTTCTGCGACCGGCGCCGGATGGGATCCGCCGTCGCGCGAGATGAGGTCGAACCAGTCCGACACGGCCCGCCACTGGTCGCGGGTGTTGTCGATCAGATTCATGCGGGCGCAGAACGAATCCGCCCCCGGCAGGCCGTCCAGATACCAGCCTATGTGCTTGCGCGCCGTGCGTACGCCGGTGTGCTCGCCGTAAAACCGGTAATGGTCGTCGAGATGTTCGAGCAGCAGCTCGCGCATTTCCCCATAGGAGGGAGGGGCCAGTGTTTCGCCCGTGCGCAGGTAGTGGTCGATTTCGCGGAAAATCCAGGGACGGCCTTGGGCCGCCCGGCCGATCATGACCGCGTCGGCGCCAGTGTAATCCAGGACGTGCCGGGCTTTTTCGGGCGTAGTGATATCTCCGTTGGCGACAACGGGGATTTTCAGCTCGGCCTTGACGGCGCGGATAGTGTCATATTCCGCCTCGCCCGTATAGAGGTCGGCGCGGGTGCGGCCATGCAGGGTCAGGGCGGCGATGCCGGCGTTTTCGGCCATTTTCGCCACCCGCAGGGCATTGCGGCTTTCGCGGTCCCAGCCCGTGCGGGTCTTCAGGGTCACCGGCACGTCCAGCGGCGCGCAGGCGGATACCACCGCGTCCAGGATGCGGGCGATCTGGTCTTCATGGCGCAAGAGCGCCGACCCGGAGGCCACGTTGCAGACTTTCTTGACCGGGCAGCCCATGTTGATGTCGATGATCCGGGCGCCCTTGCTGGCGTTGAACACCGCCGCCTCCGCCATCATGGCAGGGTCGGCGCCGGCAATCTGCACCGAAATGGGGGCGATCTCGCCGTCATGGTTCAGGCGGCGGGAGGTTTTGACGCTATCCCACAGCTTGGGGTTGCTCGCGGCCATTTCCGAGACGGCATAGCCCGCCCCCAGCTTCTTGCAAAGCTGGCGGAAAGGACGGTCCGTCACGCCCGCCATGGGCGCGACCAGCACGTTGTTGGGAAGGGTCCATTGACCTATGCGCATGCTCACATTTTAACCGGCTCGTTCGCGCCCTCTTTGTCACCTGGAGAACAATTCGTAACAAAGGAAGGCGAAAGCAGACAACCGCCCCCATTATCGGGGGCGGATAGGAAGAGTTCAGGCGCGGAAACCTTGCAGCAGATGCTGCGCCAGCGGCGCGCGCAGCGGAGAGGCCAGATCCATCCCCAATAAGGCCAGACCACAGGCGTGCTCCACCGGCGCCAGGCCGGTCGAGAAGATGCGGGGCATCAGATCGGTCAGGCCGGCGGTGATGAAGCGGTCCACGTGGCGCGCTCCGGCGAATTCCGCCAGGGCGGAGCCGGGATTGACCTCCGGGTGAGCCAGCCAGCCGGCCAGCGTCTGGGCCAGGCGGGCTGCGTCGCGCAGGCCCAGGTTCAGGCCCTGGCCTGCGACCGGATGCAGGGTTTGCGCGGCATTGCCGATGGCCGCCAGGCGGCCGTGCACCTGGGCGCGGCGGGCGCTGAGCGCCAGCGGAAAGACATGCCGGGGCGCCTGGCTGGAAAGCCGTCCCAGGCGGTCGCCGAAGGCGACGGACAGCGCCCGCGAAAACGCGGCATTATCCAGCGCCGCCAGTTCGGCCGCGCGCTCGGGCGCGCTGCACCAGACCACCGAATAGGCGTCCGGGGTCTGCGGATGCGGCAGCAGCGCCAGCGGGCCCTCGGCGGTGAAGCGCTCCCAGGCCCAGCCGCGGCGGGGCAGGGTGGCGTGCGCCGTGGTCAGCACCGCGTGCTGGTCGTAGTCGCGGCGCACGTCGACCGCGCCCGCGCCGTCGGATTGCACCGCCACCCGGCACAGCAGCGTCGTGTCGCCTTGTTCGATGCGCACGCCGTCCGCGTCCTGCATGCCGATCCGGGCGGGCGGGCCCGGCAGCACGGTGACGCCGCAGGCGGCCACGCATTCGTCCAGCTTGGCATGCAGGCCGGAATAGGCGACCACGCTGCCCAGCTGCGGCACGCCGAAATCGGTGTTCTGGATCAGCGTACGGCCCAGCCGGCCGCGTTGCGACACATGGATGTTGCGGATGTCGGCCGAGCGTTCGGGCCAGGCATGCAGCGACTCCAGCAGCACCCGGCTGCCGTGGTTCATGGCCAGCACGCGGGGATCTGTGGCGGGCGCCGCCGCCGACGGCGCGACCGGGGCGGGCGCGCTGGCGGCAAGCAGCGCGATGCGCGCGGGGTCGGGCGCCACGCGCGCCAGCATCAGGGCCAGCACGCGGCCCACCGGGCCCGCGCCTAGAATCGCTATGTCGAAGGCGGATGAAGTCATGCCCGGATTCTAACCGTCCACTACAATCCGCAGCAGCCGGCGCGTCTTGGCGCCGTGGTCCTCTTTTCGGTCGATCGACATGACGCAGCTACAGGCCTCATCCCCGTTGTCCGCAGCTTCCGCCCGCCGCCCGCGCGGCAAGGTCGCGGTCGGGCTGCTGGCCTGCCTGTTCGGGGCGGTGGGGGCGCATTGGTGGTATCTGGGGCGCCGCCACGCCTGGCTGGTGACCGCGTACACGCTGATCAGCCTGTTCTGTGCCGTCAGCTTCTACCCTGTCTGGTACGACAACCCCGCCTTCTTCCTGGTGTTCATACCCATGGTCGACGGGTTCATCGAGAGCGCGGTGTTCTCGTTGATGCCGGACGAGAAATTCGACCGCCTCTACAACGACGGATTGGGCCGGCCGACCCAGACCGGCTGGGGGCCGGTGCTGGTTGCGATCCTGGCCTGCCTGGTCGGCGCCATCGTGTCCATGTTCGCCATCGCCATGGTGGTGGTCTACACCTGGATCGCCATGGGCTGGCTCGACGGCTACGTCTTTTAGCGCGGCTCTGGCGCGCCGCCAGCCTACTCGCGCATCAGCGCTTCGATCTCGCCGGCCTGCACCGGCACGCCGCGGGTGATGAGTTCACAGCCTTCGTCCGTGACCAGCGCGTCGTCTTCGGTGCGGATGCCGATGTTCCAGTAGGCCTCGGGCACGTCGTCAGCGGGCCGCACGTAGATGCCGGGCTCGATCGTCAGCATCATTCCCGGTTCCAGCTTGCGCCAGGGGCGTTCGGCGCCGTGGGCCGGGCCGGGCTGGCGGTAGTCGCCCACGTCGTGCACGTCCAAGCCCAGCCAGTGGCCGGTGCGGTGCATGTAGAAGCGGCTGTAGTCGCCGGATTCCAGCACCCCGTCCAGCGAGCCTTTCAAGAGTTTCAGGTCCAGCATGCCCTGCGCCAGCACGCGCAGGGCGGCCTGATGGCCGTCGTTGAAGCTGCGGCCGGGCGCCGTGGCCTGGGCGGCGGCATCCTGCGCGGCCACCGTCAGGTCGTACAGCGCGCGCTGCGGACCGCTGTAGCGGCCGTTCACCGGGAATGTCCGGGTGATGTCGCTGGCGTAGCTGTCGACCTCGCAGCCTGCGTCGATCAGCACCAGGTCGCCGTCGCGCAACACGGCTTCGCCGGCCGGGTAGTGCAGCACGCAGGCATTGGCGCCGGTGGCCACGATGCTGTTGTAGGCCACCGATTGCGCGCCGTGGCGGCGGAACTCGTACAGCAGTTCGGCCTCGATCTCGTACTCCCGCATGCCGGCGCGGGCGACGCGCATGGCGCGCACGTGGGCGCCGGCGGAGATCTTGGCCGCGCGCCGCATGGCCGCGATTTCCGTGGCGTCCTTGATCAGCCGCATCTCGGCCAGCAGCGGCCGGATGTCCTGTTGGCGCGAAGGCGGCGCATGGCCGCCGCGGCCGGCCTCGCGCGCCGCGGCCAGCCAGCGGTGCAGGCGCCCGTCGCTGCGCTTGTCGCCCGCCAGTGGAGCGTACAAGGTGGCATGGTCCTGCAGCAGCGCAGGCATCAGTTCGTCCAGCGCATCGAGCGGATGGGCGTCGTCGAAGCCGAAATGCGCGGCAGCCGCCTCGGGGCCGAAGCGCTTGCCCTCCCATATTTCATGTTCGATGTGGCGGGGGCGGCAGAAGAGCACGGCGCGGTCGGTCGCACCGGCGGTCAGTACCAGCCAGGCGCCGGGTTCGGTGAAGCCGGTCAGGTAGAAGAAGTCGCTGTCGTGCCGGTATGGATATTCCGCGTCGCGGTTGCGCGTGGCTTCCGGGGCGGTCGCCAGTATGGCGATGCCGCCGCCCTCCGCGCGCATCTGCGCCATCAGGCGTTGGCGCCGCGCGGCGTAAGGGGCGATGTCGTCGGGAGGCAGGCTCATGGCGGACTGGGGCGCGAACCCCGGCAGGGTGAGGATGCCGTTTACTTTACCTGCCATCCCCTGCTTGCGACAGCCCGCAAGGGGCGCACTGAATTCGCTGGACCGCGCAGGCCAAGCTGCTACAATCGCCGCTCTGTCATTGGGGAGTAGCCATCCTTTGTCCCCACAAAGGAGCTAGCGTCAACAGACTTGGTGGTTCAGCGCTGCGCAGCAGCCGCTAGAACTCCATGGCGCTAGTAGCGGTATCCATGCACGGCGGCACCCGCCGCATGGATCAGCCAGGCGAGACCTTTGGCCGCGTTGCGTTCACCCCAGCCGGGCGAGCCGCGACGTCGCGCCAATTGGTTTCTGCTCGTCCGGCTCGCCCATATGTTTCTCACCCTGTTCCTGTTTTTCCTGTCAGCGGCAGTGATCTACTTCGCCTGCGAGTTCTTCGTGAACGGCGTCGAATGGGTCGGCCATCGCTTCCAGCTTGGCGCCACCGCCACCGGCACCGTGCTGGCCGCGTTCGGTACGGCCTTGCCGGAAAGTGCCGTGACCTTCATGGCTGTCGTGTTTGGCGAGACCCCCGAGCAAAAAGACATAGGCGTCGGCGCCGCCATGGGCGGCCCGCTGGTGCTGGCGACGCTGGCGTATGCGGTGGTTGGCCTGGCTCTGTGGCGCTCGCGCCGCGGGCGGGCCACGCAGGCGGACTGTATCAACGCGGACCAGCGCCGGCTGGCCCGCGACCAGGCCTGGTTCATGGGCATCTTCATCTTCAAGGTGGGCCTGGGCCTGCTGGCCTTTGCCTGGAAGCCCTG
Source organism: Achromobacter sp. ACM01 (assembly GCF_014851745.1). Lineage (NCBI taxonomy): Bacteria > Pseudomonadati > Pseudomonadota > Betaproteobacteria > Burkholderiales > Alcaligenaceae > Achromobacter > Achromobacter sp. ACM01. Next base: position 962,118 of record NZ_JACVAF010000003.1, on the reverse strand, counting down.
GTTGGGCATCCTGTTCCTGGCCACCTACGGCCTTTACGTCAAGCGCGAACTCAGCAACGACGAGGAGAGCCTGGACAGCGAGGACCTCGAACCGCTGAAGCTGCGCCCGCGCGACGAGGATCCGAGCATGTTCTGGGCAGTCACGCAGACGGTGCTGGCCCTGGTCGTGATCGCCGGGGCATCGCATGTGTTCGTGAACCAGATCGAGGTGCTGGGCGTGGCGATGGGCGCATCGCCTCATGTGGCCGCGCTGTTGCTGGCGCCGGTGGCGACCGAGCTGCCGGAAATCATGAACGCGCTGATCTGGGTGCGCCAGGGCAAGGAACGGCTGGCGCTGGCCAATATTTCGGGCGCCATGATGATCCAGGCGACCATCCCAAGCGCGCTGGGTATCTTCATGACGCCCTGGCTGCTGGACGGTCCCCTGCTCGCGGCAGGCCTGTTCACGATGCTGTCGATCGGCCTGCTGTGGCTCCGTTTCCGCCGCTCGGCCATGAGCGTGCCGGCGTTGTCGGCCGTGGGGGGCCTGTATGCCGTGTTCGCAGCCTATCTGGGCTGGCATTTCTACGTCTGACGGCGTTTAGTGCGCGGGGCTTGGGGCCCCGCGTTTTTTTTTGCATTCAGGCTCGATTTAGCGCCAAAAGCCTTGTCCATAAGTGGAAACCCGCGTAAAATCTTGCCCGTTATCCATCCCAGGAGCAGTCTTCGTGAATACCGATTCCGGCGAAAGTTGTCGATCTTGCATCGACGTCGCTGTTTAACAGGTCCACGCAGAACTCCGTCTGCCGCAGCCTGTTGAACAGGTTGCGGTTGTATCCCAAGCTCCAGGCGCAAGCCCGGGCAATCGCGCAAGCCAGCGGCTTGCCGGGAAACTCCCCAACATAAACCGCCAGAACCGCCGCTTCAGCCGCAGCGTCAGCGTTCGCGCACGTTTTTCTCGTGCCTGTCCGCCACGCGCAGCGCGCATGCGCGCGTATTCGCGATCACGCTCCCCATTCTTGCAATGGAGGTCGTTATGCGTTTCTTCGACTTGTTCCTACGCCGCGCCGGCGTGGACCGCGCCACCGCCCTGGGCCGCCGCCGCGGCACTTCGCGCCTGACGGTCATCTGTCCGCGCGACGAGCTGGGCGCCTTGCGCAAGCAGATCTGCCTGGACTTCAGCGCCGCCGGCCTGGACGTCTCGCAAGTGCAGATCGACCAGGGCCGGGATCCTGGCATGGCATCCGCCTGCATCACCGTCAATTGCCCCCCGGAGCTGCGGGGCGAACTGATGTCGCAGGCGCGCCGCCTGAGCGCCAATCCCGCCGTGCGCCACGTGCATTTCGGCACCCAGACCACGACGCCGGCCGCGCAGGCCGCGCTGGCCTGAAGCCGCCCTTTCTTCCACAGGAGAGATCATGCCCAGTGCCTTAGACCCCGAGCCTCGATTGCGCCCAGTGCGCGGCGCCGGCATGCCTGTCTGACCTGTCTCCTCGCTGCGAGCCGACAGGCAGGATAGTCATCCTGGCCCGTACGGAGTCCGCAGCCAAGAATCACCGGCCTGGCCCACGTCGCGTGCGCCTCTGCCGCCGGTACCGATTCCTCCGCTAGCTCCCATCCGTTTTCCGCACCCGGCGCATTTCATGCGATCCGGATACCGGCAACATTGCCCCGGCGCCTGCGCACGCCTGTACGCGGCGGTTTGACGGCTTTCTGCGCGAAAGCCGCGGACCGCTGCTGCCCGCGCGCAGCCAGCAGAGGGCAGGGTCGTCCGTGTCTCCAACAACTACACGTACAACCGGAGCACTCCGATGTTCAAGTTTCTCAAGTCCTTCTTTACGTCGGCGGCGGGCCTGCGCCATAGCGCCAGACACTTCCGCCGTTCGCCCATGCCGGAACGCGGCGTCGCGACCGCCGCGGCGTCTTCCGACACCGCGCGCCATGCCAACCGCCAGATGCTGGACCTGTCGCGCATGGGCTTCGGCGCCCTGTTCGCCCTGTTCGGCAGCAGCCGCGGCGGGCTGTCCGAGGCCCAGGCGCAGACCGCGCGCGAACGCTACGGCGCCAACGAGGTCGACCACGAAAAGCCGCTCTCCTGGTACACGCATCTGTGGCTGTCCTATCGGAATCCGTTCAACCTGCTTCTGACCGCGCTGGCGGCGCTGTCCTGGCTCACCGACGTGCGCATGGCCGTGCCTGACGACCAGTCCTGGACGGCGGTATTCATCATCGGCGCCATGGTGCTCATCTCCACCGTGCTGCGGTTTGCGCAGGAACAGCGCTCCAGCCGCGCCGCCGAGGCGCTCAAGGCCATGGTGCAGAACACCGCCACCGTGCTGCGCAGCGACCCGGCGACCCAGGCCGAGGGCGATGCCCGCCGCTATTTCGGCGTGGCGCTGCATGTCAGCGGCTCGCGCCAGATCGAGGTGCCGCTGGCGGAGCTGGTGCCGGGCGACGTGGTGCTGCTGTCGGCGGGCGACATGATTCCCGCCGACTGCCGCATCCTGAATGCCAAGGACCTGTTCATCGCGCAGGCCGCGCTGACGGGCGAATCGCTGCCTGTCGAAAAGTACGCCACGCAGCGCAGCGAGACCGCCAACGCGCTGGAACTTGAGAACATGGCGTTCATGGGTACCAACGTGGTCAGCGGCTCGGGCAGCGCCCTGGTGGTCGCCACGGGCTCGCGCAGCTACTTCGGCCAATTGGCCGGGCGCGTCACGCAGACCAGCCGTGCGCCGACCCAGTTCCAGCAGGGCATCAACCGGGTGAGTTGGGTGCTGATCCGTTTCATGCTGGTCATGGCGCCCATCGTCATGCTGATCAACGGCTTTACCAAGGGCGATTGGATGGAGGCGCTGCTGTTCGCGCTGGCCATCGCCGTGGGCCTGACGCCCGAAATGCTGCCTATGATCGTCACGGCCACCCTGGCCAAGGGCGCAGTGCGCATGTCGCGCCGCAAGGTCGTGGTCAAGCGGCTGGACGCGATCCAGAACCTGGGCGCGATGAACGTGCTGTGCACGGACAAGACCGGCACCCTGACCCAGGACCGCATCGTGCTGGAGCGCCACACCGACGTCTACGGCGCCAGCAGCGACGACGTGCTGGCCTACGCCTATCTCAACAGCTACTACCAGACCGGTTTGAAGAACCTGCTGGATGTGGCGGTGCTGCAGCACGCCGAAGTCGAGCGCAAGCTGGATCTGGCGGCAAAGTACCGCAAGGTCGACGAGATCCCCTTCGATTTTTCCCGGCGCCGCATGTCGGTCGTGGTCAACGAAACCGAGAATGGCCGCGAGCATCACGAATTGATCTGCAAGGGCGCGCTGGAGGAGATGCTGGCGGTCTGCACCCGCCTGCGCGTGGGCCACGAAGAGCATCTGCTGACCGATGCCCGCCGGGCCGACATCCGCCAGGTGACGGCGGACCTGAATCGCGACGGCCTGCGCGTCATCGCGGTGGGCGTCAAGGAAATGCCGCCCACCCAGCAAACCTACGGCGTGGCCGACGAGTCCGATCTGGTGCTGGTCGGATACATGGCCTTCCTGGATCCTCCCAAGGAATCCACCGCCCCCGCGCTCAAGGCGCTCAAGGATTCCGGCATCGAAGTGAAGGTGCTGACCGGCGACGTGGAGCTGGTGACGCAGAAGGTCTGCCGCGAGGTCGATTTCGAGGTGCGCAAGGTCTATCTGGGCGCCGATATCGAGGCAATGGACGAGGCGCAACTGGCCGCCGCCGTGCGCGAGGCCAATGTGTTCGCGCGGCTCACGCCGGCCCACAAGGAGCGCATTGTGCGCAGCCTCAGGGCCCAGGGAAACACCGTGGGCTTCATGGGCGACGGCATCAACGACGCGCCAGCCCTGCGGGCGGCCGACGTGGGCATCTCGGTGGATTCGGCGGTCGATATTTCCAAAGAGGCTGCGGACATCATCCTGCTGGAAAAGAGCCTGATGGTGCTGGAGGACGGCGTCATCGAAGGTCGCAAGACCTTCTGCAACATGCTCAAGTACCTGAAGATGACGGCCAGCTCGAACTTCGGCAATGTCTTCTCGGTCCTGGTCGCCAGCGCCTTTCTGCCGTTTCTGCCGATGCTGCCCATCCACCTGCTGGTGCAGAACTTGATGTACGACATTTCCCAGACCGCAATCCCGTTCGACAATGTCGACGAAGAATTGTTGAAGAAGCCCCAGCAGTGGGACCCTGACGGCCTGGGTCGCTTCATGGTGTTTTTCGGTCCGATCAGCTCCCTGTTCGACATCGCCACCTATGCGCTCATGTGGTACGTTTTCCAGGCCAATACGCCGGAACACCAGACGCTATTCCAGTCGGGCTGGTTCGTCGAAGGATTGTTGTCGCAGACGCTCATCGTCCATATGATCCGCACACGCAAGATCCCGTTCCTGCAAAGCCGCGCCGCGTGGCCGCTGATGGGCATGACCCTGCTGGTGGTGACGATGGGGTTGCTGCTGCCGTTTTCGCCCTTGGCCGAGTACCTCCAGCTGCAGCCGCTGCCGTTGAGCTACTTCCCCTGGCTGGTCGGCATCCTGTTGGCCTATTGCACGCTGACGCAGTTCCTGAAGGGAATCTGGGTCCGCCGCTACGGCTGGCAATAAGTAGATGAGGCCCGCGGCGGGCGCAAGCCCGCCGCGCGATCAGGAGAAACACATGAGAATCGCTACTTTTGCCGCGCTGATGGCAGTGGGCCTGGCCCTTCCCTTGGCGGGTCGCTGCGCCGAGACCGGGCAGGGGCTGACGCTGTACGGGGTGGTGGACGCGGGGCTGGCCGTCACCTCGGTCTCGGGGCAGGGCAGCCACAGCGGGCTGCTCGACGGCGGATTGACCGATACCCTGTGGGGCATGACGGGGGCGGAAGACATGGGCGGGGGCTGGAGCGCCAGGTTCCAGCTGGAAAGCGGCTTCGATCCCTCGTCGGGCAAGCGGGCCGACGACGACCGCTACTTCAATTACGCCGCCTGGGTCGGCCTGGGGCATGACAGCTTCGGCGACCTGCGGTTGGGGCGCCAGCACACCATAGGCCAGGTCTACGGCAATTCCCTGGAAATCGCGTCCTGGAAGGAAATGGGCATGGGTGCCACCTTCAAGGCGTCCGACAACTACCAGCTCAGCAACCTGGTCAATTACTACACGCCGGTATGGCAGGGCTTCCAGGCAGGCATCGGCTATTCCTTCGACGCCGACGACCGCAGCCAGTTCAAAACAGCCAACAACAACCGCGCGCTCAGTCTCGGCCTGAAATATGAGGATGGACCCTTGCTGGCGGTCGCCACCTGGGACCAGCTGCGCCTGGCCGACGCGCCGCCGGGCAGCAACGGACGGCCGCAAGCGGTCCAGCTGGGCGCTTCCTATGACTTCGAGGTGCTGAAGCTGTCCCTGGCATGGTCGCGCCAGCGCAACGGCGATGTCGGGCTGGACGGGGGCGATCCCGACGGACTGGGCATGGGCCTGGGACCGGCTGCCTTCGTGCGCGGCGGCACGGTCGATGCCTGGCTGGTCGGGGCCAGCGTGCCGGTCGGGCCTGGAGCCGTGCTGGTGCAATGGTCGCTGGCCCATCCGGACTGGCATTGGGACAACGGCATGACGGCGCGCAATGCGCAGGTGATGACGCTGGGCTATACCTACAGCCTGTCCCCGCGCACGACGCTCTATGCCTTCGCCGGCTATGCGTCGAACTACACGCTGGACGACCAGTTCGATCCTGCCCATTCCCACACCACGCGGGTGGGCACGGGCATTTCGCACCGTTTCTGAGCGCCGGGGCAGGGCGGGCCGGGGTCAACTACAATCGGCGGGTGCGGCGCATGGCGCCCGTCCTCGTACAGCCCCGACGTTTTCCGGATGGTTTGCATGGATAGTCTCGAATGGCTCATACCCTGGGAGTTCTCTCCCACGCTGGTGGCCTCCTTCCTGGTGGCCATCGTGCTGTTCGTGCGCGGCCAAAAGGTCCATCGCGTGACCGCCGCCCGCAGCATCCTGTTCTGGACCGGCATGGTGCTGCTGTACCTGTCCATGCATACCCGGCTGGACTACTACGCCGAGCGCATGTTCTTCATCCACCGCATCCAGCATCTGGTGTTGCACCATCTGGGGCCGCTGCTGGTGATGGCGGCATTCCCGGGGCAGGTGATGCGCGCGGGCCTGCCCATGCGCTGGCGCATCCGCCTGCGCGACTTCCTGCGCACCGGCGCCGGCCGCGCCACGGTGGCGGTGCTGACCCACAAGATCTTCGTGCCGACGCTGTTTGTTTTCCTGGTGCTCGTCTGGCTGATCCCGTCGGTGCAGTTCTATTCCATGCTGGACTGGCGCCTCTACCGCCTGATGAACTGGTCGGTGGTCATCAGCGGCTTCATGTACTGGAACCTGATCCTGGACCGCAGGCCCGCGCCTCCCGCGGCCATGACGCCGGGCGGCCGGGTCATTTCTCCCGTGCTGACGATGCTGCCGCAAATGGTGGCCGGCGCGGTCATTGCCTTCACTGAAAGCGACATCTATCCGCTGTTCGAACTATGCGGCCGCGCCATCGCCATGTCGGCCCAGACCGATCAGACCATAGGCGGCCTGACCATGTGGATTCCGGCCGCGCTGGTCGAGGTGATCGGCCTGATGGTGGCCCTGGGAACCCTGATGCGCCTGTCGGCCAAGGGGCGCTTGCGCAAGGCGGATCGCGATGCGCTGGCCCGTTCCAAGGCCCGTGCCCGTGCCGCTTCGGCCTGAAAACCGCGGCGGGTGGCATATGCCGTCAGCTTAGAAGCTCTTCGGCGTATTGACCCAGAACAGTTCCACGGTTTGCTCGCCGACGACTTTCCACGAATGAGGCCGTCCGCTCAGGAACGAAATGCTGTCTCCGGCGCGCAAGGTCACGGGCGCCGCCAGATCGACCGTAATGCTGAATTCGCCGGCGATGACGTGTATGCACTCCTCTCCATGGTGCGTATAGGCGCCTTCACTGCGGGCGCCCGGCGCCAGGACCCATTTCTGGCAGTCGAGCGAAGGCAGGCTCGTCGCGAGCTGCAGGATCTGGATGCCCGCGCCGAACGACGGGGCATGTCTTTCCTGGCCCTTGCGCACCACCTCGGCCGCGTTGCGCGACGGCTTGGGCGACACCTCCGACAGGGCTGTCAGCGACGTGCCATAACAGGTGGCAAGCAGCTTCAGGCTGGCGACGGTGGCCCCGCGGCCTGTCCGTTCAAAGGTGGAAATGAAGGACACGGGCAGGCTGGTTTCATCTGACGCTTCTTTCAGCGACAAGTCGGCGCTGCGGCGCGCGGTGCGAAAACGCAGTCCAAGCGCGGCGGCGTCAGCCATTTCACGGGCCTGGGATGCCGTGGCGCCTGAGGCGGTCGAGGGTGGCGCCGCGGACGCTGATCCGGCCTGCGACTCCTCCAGTACGCGACGGATCGCAGGCATGTTCAGGCCGTTGATCTGCCGCAGACGAACGATATGGGATACCCGAGCCAGATCTGCATCTGAATAGATGCGCTGTCCCGTTTCGGTGCGCGCCGGAACGAGGAGGCCGTGTTGCTCCCATAGCCGCAGCGTCGAAATGTTCGTGCCCGTGAGGCGCGCGACGTCGCCGATTCGATACTCAGACATGCGAGTGAAGTTCCTGTGCTGGTGCGGTGGATGGACCAGTGTGGCAGTTCGTACAGAATATATATAGATAAATTATATAAATCCGATCCTTCATGATAGGACCGGACATATCGGGGAAAGCCCCTATTTTTTGCAAAAATCAGCTTCGATAGGATCACAACCTACAGAAATTATGTAGATATATTCAATTCGAGGCGCGGCTGGATTAAAGCCGCTTTGCTCATGATCATTTCACGCCATACAAGCCAAGCCGAACCTTTCCTGCAACGCAGCTTCTGGATGCAGGAGGCGGAGCCCGCCATGCAGGCAAGTGCGCCCATGACCGGTAGCCAGGCCGCCGACATCGTGATTATCGGTGGAGGCTATGTAGGCCTGTGGACGGCGTTGAGCATCAAGGAGCTCAGTCCTTGGTCCAAGGTCGTGGTCCTGGAACGCGACGTTTGCGGCGGGGGCGCTTCAGGGCGCAACGGCGGCATGGTCATGTCCTGGTGGCCGAAAATCGCTTCGTTGCTTGCTTTCGCGGATGCCGACGAGGCGCTGTTCCTGGCCCAGGCCTCGGAACGCGCCATCGATGAAATCGAACAGTTCTGCGGCCGCCATCGCATCGATGCGCACATCCGCCGCGGGGGATGGCTCTGGACTGCCACTTCCGAGGCGCAACAGGAGTCATGGGACGGCACGCTCCAGGCCTGCGCCCGGGTCGGCGCGCGTCCCTTCGAGTACGTACTCCCGGAGGACGTTGCACGTCGAACCGGGTCTCGCATGCACAGGGCGGGCGTGTTCGAGCGCGGCAATGCCACGGTGCAGCCGGCACGGTTGGTGCGCGGTATGCGCAGGGTGGCCCTGGAGCGCGGCATCGTGATCCACGAGAACACGCCGGTGCTGGAGTTGAGCGACGGCTATCCGGCGGTGATCCGCAGCGCCTTGGGCACCATGCTGGCCAAAAGCGTCGTGCTGGCGACGAATGCATGGGCCGCGGCCATTCCTGAAATCTCAAGGCTGATCGTGCCCGTCAACAGTTCCATCGTCGTGACGCAGGCGATCCCCGAGCGCCTGGCTTCCCTGGGCTGGACCGGAGGCGAAGCCATCACCGATTCGCAGTTGATGGTCGGGTATTACCGGACCACAAGAGACGGGCGGATCGCGTACGGCAAGGGTACGGGGGCGCTTTCCCGGGGAGGCGTCATCGACGCCACCTTCAGCCGCCACGAAGAAAGCTGCCGGATGGCGGAACAGGATTTCCGCCGCGCCTACCCGATGCTTGCCGATGTGCGCGTCTCGCATGCGTGGTCGGGCCCGATTGATCGGACTTACGACAGCCTGCCCGTTTTCGGCACCTTGTCCGGTACGGGGCACATCCACTACGGAGTGGGTTGGAGCGGCAACGGCGTCGCTCCCAGCCTGTTGGGCGGCAGGATTCTGGCGAGCCTGGCCCTGGATCGCAACGATTCTTGGCGCCGCTGCGCCCTGGTTGGCCGCAAGCCCAAGCGGTTTCCGCCCGAACCCATCAAGTACTTCGGCGGTTCGCTGGTCCGCAACGCCGTACGCAGAAAGGAAGCGCGCGAAGCGCGGGATCTTGCGCCGCGCTGGCTGGACGCGCTCCTGGCCGGGTTCGCGCCCGCGGGACTTGAAGATTAGGGTCAGGCGCGCCTTGCATCAGGCCTGTGCGGAAAAAAACAAAACAAGCGCGTTCCATACCGGGGGCGCGGTCAAAGGAGAAAGCATGTCTAAGGGTGAGGGACTCAAGGGTGGGCTGCAATCGCGCCACATGACGATGATTTCCATTGCCGGGGTCATCGGCGCGGCCTTGTTTGTGGGGTCCGGCAAGCAGATCGCGCTGGCCGGACCCGCGGCGATCCTGGCTTATCTGGGCGGCGGGATCCTGGTGTTTCTAGTCATGCGCATGCTGGGCGAGATGGCCGTGGCCCAGCCCGATACCGGTTCCTTTTCGACTTACGCGGATCGCGCTATCGGGCGCTGGGCGGGTTTCACCATCGGTTGGCTGTATTGGTACTTCTGGGCGCTGCTGATGGGGTGGGAAGCCTATGTCGCGGGACAGATTCTGCATGGCTGGTTCCCCGTGGCGCCCAATTGGGTCTACGCGCTGCTCCTGACGCTTGGGTTGATAGGCGTCAACTTCATGAACGTCAGGAACTACGGGGAATTCGAGTTTTGGTTCGGCCTGATCAAAGTGGTGGCCATCGTCTTGTTCCTGGTGGTCGGAACGCTGGCGGTTGTGCACCTGTGGCCCTTTGGCGATGCCGGCGGCATGTCCAATCTCGCCGATCGGGGTTTCATGCCCAATGGGCCCGGCGCCGTGGTCACCGCATTGCTGGGCATCATGTTCGCAATGATGGGCGCGGAAGTCGTCACGGTGGCGGCGGGAGAGACCTCCGAGCCCGGTGGCCAAATCGTGAAAGCCATCCGATCGGTGGTCTGGCGGATCTGCCTGTTCTATGTAGGGTCCATCTTTCTGGTGGTTTGCCTGGTGCCCTACGACACGCCCGCCCTGGTCGACCCGACGCGTGGCAGCTACAACGTGGTGCTGGACGCGATGGGCATTCCCTACGCACAATTGATCGTCAACGCCATCGTGCTGACTTCGGTCTGCAGCTGCTTCAACTCGGCGCTTTACGTCTCGTCGCGCATGCTCTATTCATTGGCCCGTCGCGGCGACGCGCATCGCATCATGGCCGTTACTGGCGTTTCGTCCGGTGCGCCGTACGTGGGCGTGGTCATATCCAGCGTGTTCGCATTCGTTGCCGTCTACATGATGGCGACGTCCTCGATGGACCTGTACGACGTCCTCATGCAAACCACGGGCTGCGTAGCGCTGTTCGTCTACCTGACCATCGCATGCTGCCAACTGCGCATGCGGCAGCGCCTGCAGGCTCAGGGAGCCGAACTGAAGTTCAAGATGTGGTTGTTTCCCTGGCTGACCTGGGCGGTCATCCTGTTCATCTGCGCAGCCTTGCTGACGATGGTGCTGGAGGGTACGTACCGCCAGGAGGTGCTGTACACGTCCGCACTGGGCGCCGTGATCGTCCTGATGGGCGTGGCGGCACAGCGCTTTGGCATCGGCGGGCCGAAGGCCCATGAGCCCTCGGCGCGGAAGATTCTGGAACAAGGCTTCAACGGCCGGCGCGAGGCCGCGGCGCTCAAGCCTTGACGCGGCACGAATAGCCGCAGGCTTGCGGCTATTCCGGCAGCAGGCCGTGGTACTTCTTGCCCAGCGCCACGGTGGCCTGGAACATGCCGGCCTTGCTGCCACAGTCGTAGCGCACGCCTTCATAGCGGTGCGCATACACGGCGCGCTCGCGCATCAGCGAGGCGATGCCGTCGGTCAGCTGGATCTCGTTGCCGGCGCCCATCTTGGTCGAGCGCAGGTGGTCGAAGATCGCGGCTTCCAGCACGTAGCGGCCCACCACGGCGAGCGTCGACGGCGCGGCTTCGGGGTCGGGCTTTTCGACGATATGGGTGACGCGTTCCGTGCGGCCGTTGGCGCTGGCCTCTCCCTGGCGGGTGGCCACGATGCCGTACTTGCGGGTATCCGCGCGCGGCACGTCCTGTACGCCGAGCACACTGGCGTTCTGCGCCACGGCCACGTCAATCAGCTGCTTCAGCGCGGGCTGGTCGGAGTCGATCAGGTCATCGGCGAGCAGCACGGCAAACGGTTCGTCGCCCACGGCCGGCGCGGCCGACAGCACCGCGTGGCCCAGTCCCAGCGGGGCCGACTGGCGGATGTAGAGGCAATTCACATGCGCAGGTAGAATGCCCCGCACCATGGCCAAAAGCTCGTGCTTGCCCTTGCTTTCCAGGTCCGATTCGAGTTCCGGCGCGGAGTCGAAGTGGTCTTCGATGGCGCGCTTGTTGCGCCCCGTCACGAAGATGAGATCGGTGATCCCGGCGGCCACGGCTTCTTCCACGGCATATTGGATCAGCGGCTTGTCGACCACGGGCAGCATTTCCTTGGGCATCGCCTTGGTGGCGGGCAGGAAGCGCGTACCCATGCCGGCGACGGGGAAAACGGCTTTACGGACAGGACGCATTGAGACCTCGTTGGGGCTATCGATGAAACATTTTAAGCGCATCGCTATCATAGGCTTATGAACCGCAGGAAAATGCCATCCATTTGCTCGATTGCGAAACGGGGTGCAATCGTCGGGCTGTCCGTGGCCCTGGCCGTCCCAGCCCTCCCCATCGCCGCCTGGGCGCAGCCCGTAGGCCTGCCCTCGATGGGTGCGGCCTCTGCCGCTGAACTGTCCCCTGCGCTGGAGCGCAGCCTGGGCGAGGCCATCATGGCCCAGGGGCGGCGCGACCCGACCTATGTGGACGATTCCGAACTCAGCCAGTACCTCACCACCATGGGGCGCAAACTGGCTGCCTTCGCGCCCGGCGCGGTGCCCGAGGTCGAGATGTTCGGCGTGCGCGACCCCGAAATCAACGCTTTCGCCATGCCCGGCGGCTTCATCGGCGTCAATACGGGACTGATCGTGGCTTCCGCCAGCGAGTCCGAACTGGCGGCGGTGCTGGCGCACGAAATCGGCCACGTCGTGCAGCGCCACATCGCCCGCGGCATGACCCAGCAGAACCAGAACAGCATGGTGATGCTGGCGAGCCTGGCGGGGGCGCTGCTGGCGGCCCTGGCCGGGGGCGGCGGCAACCTGGCGGTGGGCGTGGCGGCATTCGGCCAGGCCGCGGCCATCAACCGCCAGCTGGGTTTTTCGCGCGATGCGGAACGCGAAGCCGACCGGGCCGGGCTGCAGATGCTGACCAAGGCGGGCTACGACGCCGAAGGCATGGCGCAGATGTTCGGGCGCCTGATGAATGCGTCGCGCCTGAATGAAGGCGCGGGCGGCGGCTCATGGGCCAGCACCCACCCGCTGTCCATCGAGCGTATGTCGGACGTGCAGAATCGGGTGCGCAACCAGTCTCCGGTGGCGCGCCACGTGGATAGCGACGACTTCTGGTACATACGCGCCAAGATGCGCGTGGTGCAGGGACGCGACGCGGTCAGCCTGCGCACCGCCGGCCAGCAATTGCAGGACGAGGCCCAGGCCCTGTCGGGCGTACGCAAGTCGGCCGCCTACTACGGCCTGGCGCTGCAGGCGTTCCAGCGCAACAACCTGGCCGAGGCCGAGCGCAACTGGAACCTGGCGTCGGCGGACGGTCGAAGCTCGGCCCAGCTGGCCAAGCTCAGTGTGGATATCGCCCTGGCCCGCAAGGAGTACCCCCGGGCGCTGGAGCTCGCCCAGGCTGGCACCAAGCGCTGGCCCGCCCACCGGGCCCTGGGCATCGCCTACGCCCAGGCGCTGCAAAGCGTCGGCCGCCACACGGACGCGCAGGAATACCTGCGGGCCAAGATCAAGCAATGGGGCAGCGACGAGCCCAGCCTCTACCAGATGCTGGCGCAGAGCGAAGACCGCAACGGCAAGCCCGTGGCCGCGCGCCGCGACCAGGCGCGCTTTTACGTCATGACGGGCGCATACGCCGCCGCGGAATCGCAGCTGCAGCAGGCGCGCAACATGTCCACCGACTTCTACGAGCAGTCTCAGATCGACGTGCAGATCAAGGAAGTGAAGGACAAGCTGGCCGAAGAGCGCCAGTTGCTGGAACGCTTCAAGTCGGGCTGAGCGCCCGGCCGAGCCGGGCAGGGCGCAGGACGCGCCCTACAGGCCGGTTTCGAAGAAGCGTCCCAGCCGCTGGGGCAGCCAGTTCAGGTGGGCGGGGAAGCTGCCGGTCGGAAAACCGGCATGGCCGCCATCGGTAGGCTGATGCAGCAGGATGGTGGACGAGCATTCCTCGGGCGTCGGCAGCGACGCGGCCGGCACGAACGGATCGTTGCGGGCATTGAGCACCAGCGTCGGCACGGATACCTTCGGCAGCCAGGGCTTGCTGGACGCCCGCGTCCAGTAATCCAGCGCATTGCGAAAGCCGTGCATGGGCGCGGTGTACGTGTCGTCGAATTCGCGCAGATCATGCGCATGGGCGATGCGCATGACGTCCACGGCGCCGGGATAGCGGTGCGCCTTCTCCAGCACCTTGTGCTTGAGCGTCTTCAGGAAATGGGCGGTGTAGACCCTGCGGTTGAATATGCCGGTGGATAGCGTCTTGCCGCAGGCCACCAGGTCCAGCGGCACGGACACGCCCGCGCAGGCCGTCAGCCAGCCGGTATCCTCCTGGTGTTCGCCCAGGTATTTGAGCAGGGCGTTGCCCCCCAGCGATACGCCGACCGCATGCCATCGAGCATGCGGGATGCGCTGGCGCACGGTATTCAGCATGAAGCCGACCTCGGCCGAATCACCCGAGTAGTAGGCGCGGGCCAGGCGGTTGGGCACGCCCGAGCAGCCGCGGAAATGCGCGATCACCACGATCCAGCCGCGCGCGCGGAAGTGATGCGCGATGGACTGCGCATAGCGGCTGTTGCTGCCGCCTTCCAGGCCGTGGAACAGGATCAGGGCTGGGGTATCGGGCGTATGCGGCAGGGACTTCCAGTCCGCATCCGTCATCCACCGGGCCGCGGCGGTCTTGCCATTGGCAACCGGACGCTGGCCGCTGACGGGCGCACCGTCGGCGGACTTGTGTGGGAACAGGCCCGGACCGGTCCAATCGAAATCGACAAAGTCGGTGTCGGGCGTGTCCACCCGTTCGCGCACGAATGCGATGCGGTGATACTGCGCGAACAGGGCGGCATAAACCGTCTGGCTGTCGCCTCCGGGCAACCAGGAGGGGACGGGACAGGGCGTTGTATCAAGACGAGCAGCGGCCAACTAAAAATCCACCCGATTCAGTGCAGCATGTCGGGTACGTCGTGCAAGTCGAGCACCCCGGCTTCGGTGGGCGCCGGCGAGGCATGGTGCATGACCATGCGCCAGCCGGTGGGCCCCTTGTGGTAGATGTTGGTGGCGTAGCAATTGGCGAATTGCGTGCCTTCCCGCGTCTGCACCGCCACCTGTTCCACCAGCACGTGCACCGCGCACATCATGCTGAGCATGACCAGCGGGCGCAATGGGCGCACGTGCAGCGGGCCGTTGGCCAGCACCTGCTGCCAGGAATCGTGCACCGCCGAGTGGCCGACGATGCGCAGGCCCCCCGGATGGATGCAGACGACTTCCTCGTCGTCCGCCCAGACTTGCATCAGGCGTACGACGTCCGCCTGGTCGAGGGCTTCGTAGAACGCGTGCTCTGCTTCTTCGGGCGTGGCGAACATGGCGGCGGAAACGGGTGGACGTTGTAGAGCGGGTGACTCAGTGGCCGTGCAATACGGTGCCGGGCTTCAGGCGGTATTCGGCGCCGCAGTAGGCGCAACTGGCGGAGCCGGTGCGGGCCACGTCCAGGAACACGCGCGGATGCATGCTCCAGAGCGGCGCCTTGGGGCCCGGACAGAACACGGGCAGGTCGTCAGCGCCGACCTCGATGACTTCGTGGGGGTGGGGGACGGCGGCCGGAGCAGCAGCGGTCATGGATATTCCTGAAAAAAAACCGGTAATCGGCAGGTTGGGGCAATGATGCGGCCTGGTCATGGACCGGGCCGCGCGGATCAGACTTTACTCAGCCAGTGATGGTACTTCGGGTTGCGGCCATTCACCACGTCAAAAAATGCTTTCTGCAGCCGCTCCGTGATCGGGCCGCGCCGGCCGGAGCCGATCTGGCGGTTGTCCACTTCGCGGATGGGGGTCACTTCGGCGGCCGTGCCGGTGAAGAACGCCTCGTCGGCGATGTAGACGTCATCGCGTGTCAGGCGCTTGGTCACCACGCGCAAGCCCAGGTCGGCGGCCAGCGCATGGATGGTGGAGCGGGTAATGCCGGTCAGGGCGGATGCGATCTCAGGCTCGCAGAGCACGCCGTCCTTGACGATGAAGAGGTTTTCGCCGGAACCCTCGGCCACGAAGCCTTCCGTGTCCAGCAGCAGGGCTTCGTCGTAGCCGTCCTGCAGGGCTTCGGTATTGGCCAGGATCGAATTGGCGTAGGTGGTGGCCACCTTGGCGCGCGGCATCGTGACGTTCACGTGCTGGCGCGCGAATGACGACACCTTGACGCGGATGCCTGCGGACAGCGCCTCTTCGCCCAGATAGGCGCCCCAGGGCCAGGCGGCGATGGCCACGTGCACCCGGGCGCCCTTGGGCGACACGCCCATTTTTTCGGGGCCGTAGAACACCAGGGGGCGCAGGTAGCCGGCTTCCAGCTGGTTTTCGCGCACGACCGTCCGCTGCGCCTCGTTGATCGTGTCGCGATCGAAGGGCATCGGGATCTGGTAGATGTGAGCCGAATTGAAGAGGCGGTTGGTGTGGTCTTCGAGGCGGAAGATGGCGGTGCCGATCTCGGAGCGGTAGGCGCGCACGCCTTCGAATACCGACAGGCCGTAATGCAGGGAGTGCGTCAGGACGTGCGTGGTCGCGTCTTGCCACGGTACGAGCTTGCCGTCATACCAGATGAAGCCGTCGCGGTCTGCCATCGACATGGTCTACTCCCAAGCGCCCAAGAATCCCGAGGCCCGTATTGTATCAAGCAGCGAGGTTACAATACGCCCCTATTCGCGCCCCGGCGCGGCGCCGCCAGGCCCGCGCGTAGTGATCCCGGCGGGCGAACGGGTTGTCGTGCGTTCCTTTTCCTTAGAGTTTCCATGTCGTCCTGTCCGAATCGCCAGGGGCCAGCAGTTGTCCTCTGAATCCGCGCTTCCTGAATCCGAAGACCCCGTCGCGGTCCGCCAGGAGCGTATCGCTGCATTCCGGGCTGGCGTGCACGCCATCGTGCCCGCCCTGATCGCCACCGCAACTTGGGGGCTGGTCACCGGCGTGGCCATGGTCAAGTCGGGCTTGACCGAAACCATGGCGCTGGCCATGACCCTGTTGCTGTACGCGGGCTCGGCCCAACTGACGTCCCTGCCGCTCATCGCCACTGGCGCGCCGCTTTGGCTGATCTTCGCCGCCGGCTGCGTGGTGAACCTGCGCTTTCTCATTTTCGGCGCGGCGCTGCATCCCTATTTCCGCCACCTGTCCTGGCCCAAGCGGCTGGGGCTGGGGTATTTCACGACCGACATGGGCTTCGTGCTGTTCATGCCGCGCTTTGGCGATGCGGCCGTGCGCGGCACCCGCGAGCAGCTCTGGTTCTTCCTGGGCGCCATCGCGCCGGGCTGGTTCGTGTGGCAGACCTCGTCCATCGTCGGCATCTATCTGGGCTCCATGGTGCCCACGGACTGGTCGCTGGACTTTGCCGCGGTGCTGGCGCTGCTGGCCATCACGGTGCCGCTGGCCAACACCAAGCCCATGCTGATTTCCATGCTGGCAGCCGGCGTGGTCGCCTGGACCGGGCAGGTCCTGCCGCTGCGCCTGGGCCTGGCCGCCGCCGTGGTGGCGGGCGTGGTCGCCGGCATTTGGGCCGAACGCTACTTCAAGGCCCGCGCATGACCCTCTGGCCTGCTGAAATCTACGTCTATTCCGCCATCCTGCTGCTGGCGCTGTGCAGTGTGCTGACGCGCGCCGGCTTCATGCTGTTCGGCGACTACATCCCCCTGCCGGAAGGCGTGCGCCGCGCCTTGCGCTACGCGCCCGCCGCCGCCCTGACCGCCATCATCGTGCCCGACCTGCTGCCCTGGAAGGCCGGCCTGGGGCCGGTGTTCGACTACAAGCTGGTCGCGGGCGTACTCGCCATCCTGGTATTCCTGCGCACCCGCAGCGCGGTGCTGGTCATCATCGTCGGCATGCTGGCGCTCTGGGGCCTGCGCTGGCTGGCCGGCTAAGAGTCATTACCCAAAACGTCCATCCAGTGGACGCGGCTGGTATGCCCGGCGGGCGCTTGCTGACAGCGGGCGGAAGGCGTTTGCAATGCCTTTCAGAAGGCGGCTGGACCGTGTGGTAATGCGGCTGCGCTAAAATCATGTTATCCACAGCAATCCGGGCCTGGTACTGCCCTCATAAGTATCGAATCCAGAATGCGCCGCCTGGCCAGCAAGGCAGGATGCAGATTGCGCGTGTTCAGGTTGTTCCGATGCATATGTAGTGCAGTGCGCGTAGCACTCTCGTTTTGTTCTTTTTCACTGGTCCCGGTATCTGCCTAACCCTGATGACTGAATCCACTCAATCCGTAGCACCTGCCGCGCCCGCGCCGACGTTCACCGATTTCGGGCTGCACCCTCTGCTTCTGCAGTCCATCGCCGAAACCGGCTACACCACGCCCACGCCGATCCAGGCGCAGGCCATCCCCGTCGTGGTGGAAGGGCGCGACGTCATGGGCGCAGCCCAGACCGGCACCGGCAAGACGGCCGCCTTTACGCTGCCCATCCTGCATCGCCTCATGCCGCTGGCCAATACCAGCGCATCGCCCGCGCGCCATCCGGTGCGCGCGCTGATCCTGACGCCCACGCGCGAACTGGCCGACCAGGTCTACGAAAGCGTCAAGCGCTACAGCAAGCAGACGCCACTGCGTTCGGCGGTGGTGTTCGGCGGCGTGGATATCGGTCCGCAGAAGGAAGCCCTGCGCCGCGGCTGCGAAGTGCTGGTGGCCACGCCCGGCCGCCTGCTCGACCACGTCGAGCAAAAGAACGTGAACCTGAGCCAGGTCGGCATCCTGGTATTGGACGAAGCCGACCGCATGCTGGACATGGGCTTTCTGCCCGACCTGGAGCGCATCATCCGCCTGCTGCCCGCGCAGCGCCAGGGCCTGCTGTTCTCCGCCACGTTCAGCAATGAAATCCGCAAGCTGGGCCGCTCGTACCTGAATCAACCGGTCGAAATCGAAGTCGCGGCGCGCAACGCCACCGCCAACACGATCACCCAGATCGCCTACAAGATGCCTAGCGACGCCAAGCGCGCCGCGGTCGTGCATCTGGTGAAGTCGCGCGGCCTGAACCAGGTCATCGTGTTTTCCAACACCAAGATCGGCACGGCGAGGTTGGCCCGCGACCTGGAACGCGATGGCGTCAAGGCTGAATCCATTCATGGCGACAAGACCCAGGCTGACCGCATGAAGGCGCTGGAAGCCTTCAAGGCCGGCGAACTGGAAGTGCTGGTGGCTACCGACGTGGCCGCGCGCGGCCTGGACGTGGCTGGCGTGCCTTGCGTCATCAACTACGACCTGCCGTACAACGCGGAAGACTACGTGCACCGTATTGGCCGCACGGGCCGCGCGGGCGCATCGGGCGAGGCCATCGCCTTGTTCACGCCCGACGAAGAACGCTTCCTGCTCGACATCGAAAAACTCATCAAGCGCGAAGTGCCGCGCGGCACCCTGGATGTTCCTGCCGACCTGGTCGCGCGCAGCCACCGCCGCAGCGACGAGCGCCGCGGTTCGTCGTCGCGCGAAGGGCGCGAGGGTCGTGAAAGCCGTGACAGCCGCGGCGACCGCGGCCGTTCGTCCGACCGCCGCTCCGGCTATTCGTCCGGCGCGCCGCGCCAGCCCGTGGACGATTTCTTCCTGAAGCCCTACGAGCCCTCGGCGCCGTCCGCGCCCGCCGAAGAACCGGCGCCCAGGAGCAATGGCGCATCCTCGGGGCCGAAGCGCCAGATCGCCGTCCTGCTGGGCGGCAGCCGCAAGCCCTGAAAGGCGCCGGCATGAAAAAACCCGCAAGCCCTTAGGTCTGCGGGTTTTTTTATGGCTGGCGCGCGTGACGCCCGCTGCGGCTCAGGCGGCCAGCATGCGCGGCAGGTCCGGCAGCGCGGTGGCGACCGCAGGGCTGTTTTCATTCAGGCTTTCGAGCAGGCGTTCCAGATGGCCGATGTGCGGCAGCATGGGGCCGTAGAACACCACCTTCGATCCGATCTGCACCAGCAGCGTGGGGAAGTTCTCCACGTCTTCGTCGCCCAAGAGTTCGGCGTGGTCCTCGATGTCGATCCAGGCGAAGACGTGCCGCGGCATGGCGGCGGCCAGCGCTTGCAGCTTGGGCTTGTATTGCTCGCAGGTGTCGCACCAGGCCGCGCAGAAGCAGGCCACCAGCCAGGCGTCGGGCGATGAGCCCAGCCGCGCGCGCAGCGCGGCCAGGTCGGTATCGGGTACAAGTAGGGACATGTGGGCAGATGAAGGCGTGTTTGACTATCATACCCGGGATGTCTACCCCCTCATTCCTCGTCCATGACTGCTTTGCGCACTGATTCCGCCACGCCCGACAACGGCCGATTTTCCGCTGCCGGGGCCGGCGCCGTAAGCGTGGGCCAGGCGTTCAAGCGCGCCCTGGTGTCCCAATGCCATCCCTCCATGCTGTTCGCGGTGCTGCTGCCGTTCCTGATCGCGCTGGTGGGGGCCCTGTTGCTGCTGTACCTGTTCTGGACGCCGCTGAACGAATGGCTGGCTGCCGAGGCGGCGCGCTGGGACTTCGTCAACCGGGCCGAGGACTGGATGCTGGCGATGGGGCTGTTCTCGCTCAAGGTCTACATGATCCCCGTGATCGCGGTGGCCATCCTGTTACCGGTATCGGGCATCCTCGGCCTGGCGATTGCCGCCGTGTTCGTGATGCCGCTGGTGCTGAACCACGTCGGCAAGCGTGAGTATGTGAGCGTCACGCGGCAAGGCAAGCATGCGACGGCGGTCAGCGTATGGAACGCGATCTGGGTATCGCTGGCCTTTGCCGCGGGCTGGCTGCTGACGCTGCCGCTGTGGCTGGTGCCGCCCATGGCTATCGCCTTGTCGATCTTCTGGTGGGCGTTCGCGTTTTCGCGCATGATGCGCGTGGACGCCATCGTCGAACACGCCAGCCCCGCCGAGCGCAAGCTGATCCTGGAACGCAACAACGGCGGCTTCTGGACCATAGGCCTGATCTGCTCGCTGTTGAACCTGTTGCCGCCCGCGTGGGTCATCCTGCCGGTGTTCTCGGCCCTGGTCTACGCCCACTACGGTCTGGAAGCGCTCAAGCGCTTGCGCGAGGACCGGGTCATCGACGTCTGAATCGCGTCATTCTTCTCAACTTCTGGAATCGGACATGGCCGCAGAATCCGCCGCCCGCCGCATTGGCCTCATCATCGTAGGGGACGAAATCCTCTCGGGCCGCCGTCAGGACAAGCATTTTTCCAAGGTCGTCGAGCTTCTGGGCGCGCGCGGCATGCAGTTGGGCTGGGCTGAAATCGTGCCCGACGACCGCGACACGCTCATCGCCACCTACAAGCGCAGCTTTGCCACCGGCGATGTGGTGTTTTCCTGTGGCGGCATCGGCGGCACGCCCGATGACCACACACGCCAGGCCGCCGCGGCCGCGCTTGGCCTGCCGCTGGCGCTGCACCCGGAGGCCGAAGAGGCCATCGCGCTGCGCACGGCCGAGATGGCTGCCAAGGGGCAGGGCACAGCCGACATGAGCGCGCCGGAAAACCAGCAGCGCCTGCAGATGGGCGTGTTTCCGGAAGGCTGCGAGATCGTCCCGAATCCCTACAACCGCATTCCCGGCTTCTTCATCAAGGACCACACCTTCGTGCCGGGCTTTCCCGTCATGGCGTGGCCCATGCTGGAATGGACGCTGGACACGCGCTATCGTGCGCTGCAGCATGTGCGCGCCCACGCGGAGCATTCCTTCCTGGTATTCAGCATGCCCGAATCGCGTATTACGCCGGCCATGCAGGCCGTGGAAACGCGCTGGCCCGGCGTGCGCGCGTTCAGCCTGCCCAGCGTGGGCGAGGCCGGCGGCACCCCCCATATCGACCTGGGCGTGAAGGGCGAACCGGCCGCGGCAGCCGAAGCGCTGGAGTATTTGCGGGCCGAGGTGCTGCGCCTGGGAGGCAGGCTGGCGCCCCCGCCAGTAGCCTGAAGTCAGGGCCGCACCCGATGTGCGGCCCTTTTTTTGATACAAAAAGCGGTTGCCAAACGCGCCAGTAAATTTCACAATACGGGAAAGAACTGTTTGCTGCAATGCCGCAAGTCCGGTTCCCTAAGGTGGGGCCCTGCAGGCGGCGCGGCTGTCCACGCCCCCCTTTCCATGTCCCGTCTCCCCACTACCCGCAACGCCCTGGACGCCGAGACCGAAGGCGCCTCCGCCCATCCCATCGCCATCCAGGTGATTGAACGCGCCATGCGTCTGCTCGATGCCCTGGCCGCGCAGCCGGATCCGGTAACGCTGAAAGAACTGTCCGCGACCACGGGCCTGCATGCGTCCACCGCGCATCGCATCCTTAACGACCTGGTCGTGGGCCGCTATGTCGAACGCGTCGACAACGGCCTGTATCAGCTGGGCATGCGCCTGCTGGAGCTGGGTTCGCTGGTCAAGGGGCGCCTGAACGTGCGCGAGGCGGCCATTTCCGCCATGCGCTCGCTGCACAAGCTGACCGGGCAGACCATCAACCTGTCGGTCCAGCAGGGCGACGAGATCGTCTACATCGACCGCGCCTGGAGCGAGCGTTCCGGCATGCAGGTGGTCCGCGCCATCGGCGGCCGCGCGCCGCTGCACCTGACCTCCACCGGCAAGCTGTTCCTGTCCACCGCCGATGCGCGCCAGGTCCGGGCCTACGCGCTGCGCACCGGCCTGGCCGGCCACACGCGCAACAGCCTGACCGACCTGGACCGCCTGGAGCGCGAACTGGCGTTAGTGCGGCGCCACGGTTATGCGCGCGACAACGAAGAACTGGAACTCGGCGTGCGCTGCATCGCCGCCGGCATTTTCGACGATACCGGCAAGCTGGTCGCCGGCCTGTCCATTTCGGCCCCCGCCGAGCGCCTGCAGGACGACTGGATCAAGGCGCTGGTCGACACCGCCGCCAGCATCTCGGAAGCGCTGGGCTACGAGCCCTCCGTTTCCACCGGCTTCAACGGTCTGGGCATGGCCGCAGAGGCTCTGCGCCCGTAATCCAGGGCCGGCCTGCAAAAAAAGAAAAGCCCCGGACGGGGCTTTTCTTTTTGCATGCGCCGCCAGGGCGCATGGTTTGGGTTACTGCTGTTCGACGCCAGCCTTCTTGAACAGCTCGCCCCACTGCGGGACTTGCTGCTTGACCTTGGCTTCCAGGGCTTGCGGGTTCGCTTCGGACGTCAGCACCGTCGCGCCCAGCTGCTTCATGCGTTCCTGGAATTTGGGATCGGCCAGGCCAGCCTGCAGGCTCTTGACCAGCTTGTCGACGACGGGCTTGGGCGTGCCCTTCGGCACCCACATGCCATGCCAGATGCCCACTTCGAAGCCCTTGTAGCCGGATTCGTCCATGGTCGGCAGGTTCGGCAGCGTGGGGACGCGCTTCAGGCTGGTGACTGCGTAGGCCTTCACCTTGCCGCTGTCGATCTGCTGGGTGGTGTTGGTGGTCTGGTCGCAGAGCAGGTCCACCTGCTTGCCCAGCAGGTCGTTCATGGCGGGCGCCGTACCCTTGTAGGGGATGGTCAGCAGCTGTACGCCCAGCGCCTCGACCAGCATGGTGCCGCACAGATGGCTGGCGGCGCCGATGCCGGCGTTGGCCAGGGACACCTTGTCCTTGTTCTGTTTGACGTACTCGGCCAGTTCCTTGATGTTGTTGGGCGGGAAGTCCGAACGCGCGATGATGGTCATCGGCACGTCGACCACCAGGCCGATGGGCTCGAAGCTCTTGTAGGGGTCGTACCCCGGATTCTTGTACAGCGAGGGCGCCGTCGAGAAGCCGGCGTGCATCAGCAGGACGGAGTAGCCGTCAGGCTGGGCGCGCGCTACCTGGGTCGTGCCGATGGTGCCGCCGGCGCCGCCCTTGTTCTCGACCACGACCGTCTGGCCCAGGCTCGGCCGCATGGCTTCCGCGAGCGAACGCGCGACGTTGTCCGTCGGGCCGCCAGCGGCGAACGGCACCACCATGTTGATGGGGCGATCCGGATATTCGGCTTGGGCGGCGCCGGCTGCGAGCATGGCGCTGGCCGCGAGCAAGGCCGAAAGCGTGCGGGGGATGAGGGTCATGGAGTCTCCAATTGCAGGGTTTGCTGCGATTTGCTGTTGCGCGCTGACTTGTGGGTTTATTTGTCTGTCATCAGCGTGAAAGCAGTTTAGAAAACAATTGATACGACGTCACTTCGGGTATTTCCTGAATCCTGGGAAACCTTTGTGCTGGATCAAACCCGGACAAGGCATGCACCGTCAAAGTGCAATTCTTTGTTGCGTCGCACAAAAACTCCTTGACAAGGATTTTTCTCAGCCTAGAATGTCAATTGTGCAGTGCATCAAACGGGCCGGCGGTAGCTTGTAGTACCAGTTTCCGCGCACGTTTCTATAGTTCGTCGCAGACAACCATTCCTTATTTGCCGGACAGCCTCCGGCTACCCTGAAGGAGCATTCTATGAGCGCTATCCCGCAACAAGTCCTGGACCGTCAAAAGGCCAGCATCAACACCATCGTGGCCGCCCAGTCGGCCGTGTTCGCCGGCTTCGAAAAGCTGGTCGAGCTGAACCTGAAGGTCGTCAAGGCCACCCTGGACGAAGTCGCCCAGAAGTCGCAGCAAGCCGCTGAAGTCAAGGATCCGCAGGAAGCCGCCGCTTTCGCCTCGGGCCTGCTGCAGCCGGGCGCCGAAAAGGCCATGGCCTACACCAAGCACGTGTACGACATCGTTGCCGGCGTGCAGACCAGCCTGGTCAAGCTGACCGAGGAACAGATCGCCGAAGGCCAGCAGCAGCTGAGCGAAGCCGTCGACCAGTTCTCCAAGAACGCCCCGACCGGCTCCGAAAGCGCCGTTGCCCTGATCAAGTCCTCGCTGGCCACCGCGACCAGCGCCTACGATTCGATGACCAAGGCCGCCAAGCAGGCCGCCGAAGTCGCCGAGTCGAACCTGAATGCCGCCGCCAACGCGACCTTCAAGGCTGCCTCGGATGCCGCCGACGCCGCCACCAAGGTTGCCAGCCGCAGCCGCCGCAGCGCCTAAGTTTTTGGCGCGCAGTGCTGCGCAAACCGCAGTTATGTAGTACTGTTGAGTGACAGAGCAGAGCTGGAATTAGGGCCACCCACCGGGTGGCCCCTTTTTTTGCCTGCTTTTTTCGCTGTACGGCCGGCGGATGCCGGCCGCGTCCGGGCTCAGCGCGCCACGGCGCGCACGCACTCGCCTACCAGCGCCGGGCCGCGGTAGATCAGGCCGGTATAGAGCTGCACGGCGTCGGCGCCCGCATCCATCTTTTCGCGCGCCTGGCGGCCCGACATCACGCCGCCCACGCCGATGATCGCCAGGCTGCCGCCCAGCTTTTCCTTCAGGCGGCGGATGACGGCCAGAGACAGTTCATGCACCGGGGCGCCCGACAGGCCGCCCGCTTCCTCGGCATGCGGTTGGCCGGTGACGGCGTCGCGCGAGAGGGTGGTGTTGGTGGCGATGACGCCGTCGATGCCGTGGCGCGGCAGCGTTTCCGCGATGGAATCGATCTGTTCGTGCGTCAGGTCCGGAGCGATCTTCACCGCCATGGGCACGCGCCGCTGGTGCTGGTCTTCCAGCGCGCGGCGCTTGTCCGCCAGTTGCGCCAGCAGGGCCGACAGTTCGTCGCCGCCTTGCAGCGCGCGCAGGTTCTTGGTGTTGGGCGAGGAAATGTTCACCGTCACGTAGTCGGCATGCGGATACACGCCTTCCAGCCCGATCAGGTAGTCATCCGCGGCGCGCTCGATGGGCGTGTCCGCGTTCTTGCCGATGTTCAGCCCCAGAATGCCGCCTTGCTTGCGCCAGGTGCTGCGCTGCACATTGGCCAGGAAGGCTTCCAGGCCCTGGTTGTTGAAGCCCAGCCGGTTGATCAGCGCATTGGCGCGCGGCAGCCGGAACATGCGCGGCTTCGGGTTGCCGGGCTGCGCGCGCGGGGTCACGGTCCCCACCTCGATGAAGCCGAATCCCAGGTTGCCCAGTGCGTCGATATAGGCGCCGTTCTTGTCCAGGCCCGCGGCCAGCCCGATCGGGTTGGCCAGCTGCAAGCCCATCAGCGTGCTTGGCGCCTTCGGCTGCGCGTGCATGAGCTTGCGGGTGGCACCGCATTCATAGGCGCGTTGCAGGCCCGACAAGGTGACTTCGTGGGCGGTTTCCGCGTCCATGGCGAACAGCGCCGGGCGGGCCAGGGGATAGGCGTGGAAGAGGATAGACATGGGGCGGAATTGTAGAGCGAATTTTGCCGGCCCTGCGCCGCCCCTGGCGCTTCAAAGAAGGGGCGGATCAGGCGGGCGGCAACGCGGGCTGGTCGCCCCACACGCCGTCGACCAGGAACTGGGCCGGATGGAAGCTGGATTTGTAGGACATCTTGCGGCTGTCGGCGATCCAGTAGCCCAGGTACAGCCAGGGCAGGTTCAGCGTGCGGCATTGTTCGATCTGCCACAGGATGCTGTAGGTGCCCAGGCTGCCGGCAATGTCGGGATCGTAGAAGGTGTAGACGGACGACAGGCCGTCGTCCAGCACGTCGATGATGGACACCATGACCAGCTCGCCGGTCTCGTCGCGGAACTCGACCAGGCGGGTGTTGACGCGGCTGGTGAGCAGGAATTGCGCATACTGCGTGCGGCTGTCCTCGTCCATGCCGCCGCCCGGATGGCGGCCCTGCTGGTAGCGCGTGTAGAGCCGGTAGTGCTCGGGCGACCAGGCCAGCTCCGCCACGAATGACTGCAAACCCTGGTGATCGCGCCAGGCGCGGCGCTGGCTGCGATTGGGCGCGAAGCCCGCCGTATCCACGCGCACCGGGATACAGGCGTGGCAGTTGTCGCAATGGGGCCGGTAGGTGAACAGCCCGCTGCGCCGAAAACCTTGCTCCACCAGTTGCGAATACGTCCCTGCGTTGATCAGATGACCGGGCGCGGCAACCTGCGACCGTGCCTGGCGACCCGGCAGATAGCTGCAAGGGTAGGGAGCGGTGGCGTAGAACTGCAGGGTGGAGAAAGGGAGTTCTTTGAGCTGGCTCATCGGAGGTCCCGCAATGCGGCAGCAGGCCCGCAAGGGGAGTGGCTACATATTAACGCCGAACCCCGGGCCCGATGCTGTGTCGGGATGCAAGCGGCCAGCGCTGTCCAGCGTGCCCCGCGCCCACGCGACGGCAGGTAGCGCAGTGGCGGTGCGCACATGCTGCAGGAAAGCGGCGCGCGGGATGGGGCGCGCGCCCAGGCTGGCCAGGTGGCGCGTCTGCTGCTGGCAGTCGATGCGTTGCACGCCTTGCGCGGCCAGATAGCGCACCAGATAGGCCAGCGCGATCTTCGAGGCGTTGGGCGCGCGGGTGAACATGGATTCACCGAAGAACATGCGGCCCAGGCTGATGCCGTAGAGGCCGCCGGCCAGTTCGCCGTCAATCCAGGTTTCGATGCTGTGCACGTAGCCGGCCTCATGCCAGGCGCGATAGGCCTGCTGCATGGCTGCGGTGATCCAGGTGCCGGGCTGACCGTCACGCGGCGCGGCGCATTGCGCCATCACCTCGGCGAAAGCGGTGTCCACGCGTACCTGCACGCGCGGCGCGGCGCCTTGCTCCTGGCTGGCGATCTGCCGCAACAGCTTGCGCAGCGAATGCGAGGGCGCGAAGTCCTTCACGGCGAGCACCATGCGCGGATCTGGGCTCCACCACAGGATGGGCTCGCCCTCGGAGTACCACGGGAATATGCCGTTGGAATACGCCTCGATCAGCCGGGGCGTGGACAGGTCGGCGCCCGCCGCGAGCAGGCCATCGGGATCCGCAAGCGCAAACTCCGCGGGCGGAAAAGGGGTGTCGACGGCGAGCCAGGGCAGTTTCAACGGTGCGATTCTAGGGTGTAGTGGTGGGGGGGATACACGCCCAGCTTGCGGTCTTCAAAGTAGTGCCGCAGCGTCGTGGCCACGGTGCGGAACGCCAGGTCGTCCCAGGGGATCTCGGACTCGTCGAAAAAACGGGCCTCCAGGCTTTCGGGGCCGGGGTCCAGCGCGTCCGACAGCGCATCGGCCAGGTAGAACACGTGCACCTGATCGATCTGCGGCAGGTCGATGACGGTGTAGAGCTCGCCCAGCTTGATGCGCGCGCCGGATTCTTCCAGTGTTTCGCGGGCGGCGCCCTGCGCCGTGCTCTCGCCCAGCTCCATGAAGCCGGCGGGCAGGGTCCAGGTGTTGTAGCGCGGCTCGATCGCGCGCCGGCATAGCAGGACGCGGTTCTCCCAGACCGGCACCGTGCCGACCACCAGCCTTGGATTCTGGTAGTGGATCGCACCGCAGTGATCGCAGATGTCGCGTTCGCGGTTGTCGCCTTCGGGAACCCGGCGGCTGATGGGCGAGCCGCATTGGCTGCAGAAATGCGAACGGCGCGGCGCGGGGAAGTATTCGAGGGGCGATTTTGCGGTCATGGGTACGATTCTAACGGCTGCGGCGGGGGCTGGCGCGCCGGCCCGGAACGGCTGGGGAGGAGGCGCCGAAGCGGCCTTCCAGATGCTCCACGAAGGATCGTACCTTGGGCGACAGAAAGCGCCGGTGCGGGTAGACGGCGTACATGGAGATCGGGGTGTGGGCGTAGTCGGTCAGCAGCGCAATCAGGCGCCCGGCGCGGACGTCGTCGCCCACCAGGAAATCGGGCTGCAGGATGACGCCGTGCCCGGCCAGGGCCGCGGTCCGCAGCACATCGCCGTTATTGGCCCGCAGGGCCGCGTTCACGCGCACCAGATGGGTCACGCCGTCTTTCTCGAAATGCCATTCGTTGCCGGTGCTGGCATAGGCGTAATGCAGGCAGCGGTGCTGCTTCAGTTCCTCGGGCGTCTGCGGCGTGCCATGGCGTTGCAGGTAGTCGGGCGCGGCGCAGACCAGCAACTGCTGCGGCGCCAGCGGCCGCGCGACCAGCGAGGAATCCTGCAGCGGCCCGATGCGCACCGCCACGTCGTAGCCGTCCTCCACCAGGTCCACCACGCGGTCGTTCAGGTCCAGGTCGATGATCACGTCCGGGTAGCGTTGCAGGTACTCGGCTATGGCAGGTCCCAGGTGCAGGATGCCGAACGACACCGGCGCGCTCACCCGCAGCCGGCCGCTGGGCCGTTGGCCCTCGGCCTGCAGCGACAGCTCCAGGTCCGCCACCTCGGCCAGGATGGGCCGCACGCGTTCATAGAAGGCGCGTCCGGCGTCGGTCATGCTCAGTTTGCGCGTGGTGCGGTTCAGAAGGCGCACGCCGTACTTCTGTTCCAGATAGGCGATCTGGCGCGTGACCACGGAACGGGCCTGGCCCATCTTGTCGGCCGCGGCCGCGAATGAGCCCAGTTCCACGACCTTGGCATAGGTCTGCATGGCGGTGTGCGTGTCCAAGATTGTTTCCTATCGGGGAACAATAATTTGCAATTCTGCATGTTTATCTTTGTTTTTGGAATCGCAAGAATAGCGCTCATCAAGAATCTTCCCATCCTGGGCGATTCCCCTACCGCTCTAGGAGAGTGCAATGGTTGATACCCGTACCGCGCCCTATGCCGCGCTGCTGCTGCGCGTGGCGCTCGGCGTCATGTTCCTGGCCCATGGCCTGACCAAGCTGCTGGTGTTCACGCTGCCCGGCACCGCGCAGTTCTTTGCCAAGATCGGCTTCGCCGGCTGGCTGGCATACCCGGTGACGTTTTTCGAGGTCGGCGCCGGCGTGCTGTTGATCCTGGGCGTCGTGCCGCGTTGGGTCGCCGTCATTGCCGTGGTGCAGCTGTTCGTGGCGTCGACGGTGCATTTTCCCAATGGCTGGGGCTTTGGCAATGCCGGCGGCGGCTGGGAGTATCCGATCTTCCTGACCGTGGCTGCGGCCGTACTAGCGTTGCTGGGCGACGGCAAGTACGCGCTGGTAAAGAGCGGCCGCGGCTGATCGCTGCGCGCACCAGACTGTCTACTGCCACGGACGTGGCCGACAGGACGGCCGGACCATAGAATGGCCCGGCCGTTTTTCCATTCCGGAGTTCTCCATGTTCTTCTCCAAGCCTTACTTCAAGCGCGCCGCTGCCGCAGCCATGCTGGCCCTGGCCCTGTCTCCCGCCGTCCATGCGTCCGCCGAACAGGAAGCCGCCAACAAGGCGGCCGTGCTGGCCTTCTACGAAAAGGGCCTGAACCAGAAGGACGCGGATGCCGCCTTGAAGTACGTCGGCGACCGCTATGTGCAGCACAATCCGAATGCGGCGGACGGCCCCGAAGGCTTCCGCAAGTTCATCGCCTTCCTGCGCGACAAGTTTCCGCAGTCACGCAGCGAGATCAAGCGAGTCTTCACCGATGGCGACTACGTGATCCTGCACGTGCATGCGGTGCGCCAGCCCGGCGATCGTGGCAGCGCCATCATCGATATTTTCCGCCTGGAGCAGGGCAAGATCGTGGAACATTGGGACGCGGTGCAGCCCATTCCCGAGCAGTCCGCCAATCCCAACGGCATGTTCTGAACGCGCCGTTCAGGCGCGGGGATTCGCTTCGAAGCCCAATTCCCGCGCCACATCCTTTTGCGCTATCAGCGCCAGCGGCGCGGCCGCATAGGTTCCGGGCAGGACGGCCTGGACTGCGCCACCGGGCGCAAGATCCGCCAGCGCATCCAGCAGCGGGGCGCCGTCCGCCGTGGCCATCTTCTCCAACAGCGGCTGCAGATCGCGGTCCAGCACGATGCCGGCGCCCAGGGGCGTCATCGCATACAGCTGTCCCGCGTCGTCCAGCTTCCACGTATCGACCGAATCGACCGCGACGTTCGTGTGCGTGAGCAGTCGGCGGCTGTCGTCGCTCAGCCGCAGCACATAGGGCGCGGCGTCCAGCCGCAGGAACACGCGCTGCGGACCATTCTGGAAGAACCAGCGGCCCGCTTCATCGTGTTCGTAATTGCGGTTGATGAATTCCAGGATCTGCGTATTGGTGATGGACTCGCCCGGACCGCCTTCGGCTGATTGCCCTTGCGGATGCAGGCGCCAGCGGCCGCGCGCGTCCAGCGACAGCCAGCCGTATACCGCTGGCACGTCGGGCCAGCGGGCTAGCGCGTCCTTCACCGATTGATCCATGTTCAGGGGCGGATGATGATGGGGGGCGGGTTGATGACAATGGCGGGCGCCGGCATCACGGCCACCGGCTGCGGCACCTGCACATAGCCGTGGCGGTAGTCGTCCCGGCATTTGCGCTTTTCCTGGTAGTCGCCATTGCGCTTCCATTTACGCTCGACCTTACAGGCGCCGTCCCAATACTGCTCTTTATACTCGCGCCCGTGGCGATGGCGGTGCTTGTCCGAATCGGCCTGCGCCGCAAGCGGGGCGAGCGTGAGCAATGCCGCCGTGGACAGCGTCAACAACGCGGAGGAGGGGCGGGCTCGAGAGTTCGGAATGGTACGCATAGGGTCCGTCATCAGTTGCAAACGGCGTCACCATAGCAATCATTTGATTGACGGCGCGTAGGGATGCGTAACCAGATGCTGGCAGAAAGCCGCAATCGTACCTGAGCCGCGGTTTACTGCGGCGCGGCAGGGCGCCGTTGCGAGCGTCTTTCGCGCCTTATGAATCCCAAGAGCGCTTCGGCAGCGGGTGAAAGGCTGCTGCCGCGGCGTTGCATCAGCACGAATGCCCGCGACACAGCGGGGCGCACCAAGGGCACGGCCGCCAGCATCGGATAGGCCCCAGGTTGCAGGGCGAGATCGGGAACGATGGCCACGCCCACTCCCGCCGCCACCATGCCCACCGCGGTCGTGCTTCTCTGGACCTCGAAGCGGGCCTGCAAGGCGATGCCCGCGGGCAGTTGATCATCAAGCAGGGGGCGGTTGCTGCTGCCCGCGCCAGGCAGGATCAGCGCTTCGTTCTCCAGCTCGGACCAGGGAACCGCCTTGCGCCGGGCCAGGCGGTGTTCATTTCCGCAAACCAGCACGAAACGGTCGTGCAGGAGTTCCTCGTATTCGATTTCGGGTACGAGTCTGTCCGCGATCCCTATGCCGAACTCGGCGGCGCGGTCCAGAACGGCCTGCTGCACGGCAGCGGAAGAGTGGTCCAGCACGCTGACCCGGTTGTCCGGAAATGCCGAGGCATAGGCTTGCAGCACGCGTGGCAGAAAGCGGACGCCCACCGTCGGCACGCAGGCCATGGTCACGTTACCCGCGAGCGCCTGCCGTTGTTCCCGGATCTGCTGCAGAGCGCTTTCCAGTTCACCCAGCAGGCGCCGCGCCTGCGGCAGGAAGCTGCGGCCCACGGTGCTCAGAGAGAGCGTGCGGGTGGTGCGATCGACCAGGCGTACGCCCAGGTGGATTTCCAGGTTCCGGATGCGGCGGCTCAGCGCCGCCTGCGAGAGGAACAGCGACTCGGCGGCCTTGCCGAAACTTTCCCGTTCAGCCAATGCCACAAATGCTTGAACACCCAGGACGTCCAGTTTCATAGATTTTTTGCATCAATGAACGAAATCATTTCATTTTACGAGGGGCCCCGGGCAGCGTAAAAATTGAGCACTCACTCTCACCCAGCGGGGTACCGCAGATGAAGATCGCTATTCTGGACGACTGGTTCGACACTCTCCGTCGCCTTCCTTGCTATGCCCTCTTGCGAGATCACGAGGTCACCGTCTGGACGGATCACGCCGAAGATACCGATGTGCTCGCGCAGCGCCTCGCCGATACGGAAGCGTTGGTCTTGATCCGCGAGCGCACCACCATACGCCGCGAGTTGATCGAAAAGTTGCCCAAGCTGCGCCTGATTAGCCAGCGCAGCGTCTATCCGCATATCGACGTCGCCGCATGCAGCGACCATGGCGTCCTTGTCTGCTCGGACCTGCACGCCGATACGCCCTCTTATGCCGCGGCGGAGCTGACCTGGGCGCTGGTGCTGGCCGCCATGCGCCAATTGCCGCAGCAGGTGGAGTCCATGCGCCAGGGGCGTTGGCAGTGTGGGGTGGGCCACACCGTGCGGGGCAAGACCATGGGCATCTTTGGCTATGGGCGCATCGGTCGAGTGGTTGCGGGCTACGCGCGGGCGTTCGGCATGCGGGTGCTGGTCTGGGCGCGGCCCGAGTCGCTGCAGCGCGCACGCGAGGACGGGCACGAAGTCGCGGCCTCCAAGCAGGAGTTCTTCGCGTCCTGTGACGTGCTGTCGCTGCATATGCGCCTGGTAGCCGCCACCAAGGGCATCGTCAACGCGGCGGACCTCGCGGCCATGAAGGAAGGATCGTTGTTCGTGAACACCAGCCGTGCCGGACTTGTCGAACCTGGCGCATTGGAGCGGGCGCTGCGGGCAGGCCGTCCGGGTATGGCGGCGCTGGATGTCTTCGAGCAGGAGCCATTGACCGATACCGCGAATCCGTTACTGCAGATGCCCAATGTCCTGTGCACGCCTCACATCGGATACGTGACCTATGAGGAATGGGATCTGCAATTCAAGGACGTGTTCAACCAGATTCTTGCCTTTGCGGCAGGCCAGCCCGTGAACATGGTGAATCCGCAGGTGGCGTCGTCATGAACCTGTCCTTGGAACGCCTGGCGAAGCAGCTGGATCTGGCTGCCGCGAACCAGGAACGCCTGCGACTGGCTTTCGGCCTCGCCTGTGCGCAGCGGGTCGAGTATCTGCTCGAAGAACAGGAGGTCGTGGATTGCCTGGCGAGCCTGGGCCGTTATCTGGGCGGCGCGATCGACCACGAACAGCTGGAGCAGATTTCCAGGCGGGCTGCGAGCCTGGCGAACCAGCACCAGGGATCGAAATCGTTGGACGGCTGCGGCCATGCCGCGGTGTCCGCGACCTATGCGGTTGCCAGCGCCCTGGCCGGCAAGGCGCTGCGCGCAGCCGAATACGCGGCTTACGCAGCGGTTTACGGACAGGGTGGTTACGGCGCCGTGTCTGATCCCGAAGCGTTCAGGGTGGAGTTCGCCTGGCAGACGAAATGTCTGGAGTCCTTGGCTGCCGGTAGGGTTGAATAGTCCGTATCGATGCTGTGGAACGGCGCCTTGTCGTGCGGAGCCCGGCATCTCGGAAAACAAAAAACCCGCAGATTTTCATCTGCGGGTTTCGGAAAATCGCTGGAGGCGCAAGCCGGAATCGAACCGACGTACACGGATTTGCAATCCGCTGCATAACCACTCTGCCATTGCGCCAGCACTTGCAAGAAAAAAGGAAGCGCGGTGTTGGCCGTTGCTTCCTTTTTGTATTTGGAGCGGGAGACGAGTCTCGAACTCGCGACCTCAACCTTGGCAAGGTTGCGCTCTACCAACTGAGCTACTCCCGCGGGGGTACTGCAATTTGGTGTGTTTTCTGACTTGGTTTTCAGAAAGGCCGTGTCCACCAAAGACAGCGATTATACACAGAATTTTGGGCTTGTGTAGCCTGGCGGGGCGGGGAAGTGAAAAATCCCCGCTCGCCGGGCCAAACAATGTCCTCAGGGCGTATCGCTCGATGCCGGCGTTGTGACGGTCGCGGCTTCGGGGGCGGCTTCAGGCGCGGGGGCGTCAGCCGGGGCGTCAGCGGATGCGGCAGCCGGCGCGGCGGCCTTTTTCGCGGGACGAGCCTTGCCGGCCGGCCGGCGCGAAGCCTGGCGGCGCGCGTACGCGGCTTGTTCCGCCGTTACCGTGCCTGCGGGCTGGCCTTGCAGGTCGACGCGAGTGGCGTCCGCGACCATGCTGCTCCAGTAGCGGCTGCCCTTGCACCAGGTGGCGATGGCTTGTTTGAGCTGTTCTTCCGTCATGCCCAGCTTCTCGAGATGCTGGGCCGCGTCGGCCAGGATGCCTTGCTTGAGCGGCAGCTTGGGCGCGGGATTCTTGGGGAAAGCCTGCGGAAAGTGCTTTTGCAGGCGCCAGATGGCCTCGACCGCGGGGTCGACGGGCTCGCGTTTTTGCTGCGCGCGGGCGGCAGCCTTCGCTTGACCCGACTCGCGCTTTTGCTGCGGCCGCGCCGTAGGCTTCGCTTGATCAGGCTCCCGCTTCTTTGTCCGGCCTGCCGCCTTCGGTTGAACCGGCACCGCCTTTTGAGCCTGTGCCCGCAGCTGCTCGCGCAGGTCGGCAAGTTTTTCAAAACCCATTGTTATTTCCAAGACCTCAGATTTGTTCAGGCTGAAGGTTACCGCATGTGCGCGAATGCAGCACAGCCTGGGCGTTACGCGTGTGGCGCCGACGCCATGGCCGCAGGCGTCGGCGGATGCCGGTTTGCCGGCGGATCAGCGTTTGGAAGACGGGCAGGCGGGCTGGCCGGGCACCTGTATGTTTCCCTCGGTTTGCGGCGGGCCGGACCAGGCTGAGTCCGATCGGCGCGACGTCGATGATCTTGCGGTTCAGCGCGAGGCTGTCGATGAGCGCTGTCTGATGCCGTATCGCGGGCGAAACCAGCGTTTCCCTGATGTGGCGTACGCCCAGCTGGCGCCTTGGAAGCTGAAGGAGTCGCGGGCCAACCTTGCCGAGATCGAGCCGGTTGCGGAAGGAGAGGGGCCGCCGTGCAAGGCGACCCGGCTGTCATTGTCGTAAAGCGCATAGCTTGCGCCGTCGCTGGCGTGTTCCGCTGTGATGACGGAGGCGATGTCGTCGACTTCGAGTCCTACCCAGGTCTGCTCGTTGCCAGCCCCTTCGAGCGGCGTATACAGAAACAGATAATCGGTGGCGTCCGCTGTGGTGTCCGCCTAGCCGCGTGTCGTCCACCGCCAGGCGCGTCGAGCCGGGGCCTGCCAGCGTCGTGTAGACGATGCGCGCGTTGGCGGCGGCTACGTCCGCCCGGTTGCGGCGGGTAAGAATCAGCGCCCAATCGTAGGAGTCCGCCCCGTTCATCAGCGGGATGACGTTGACCTGTCCGGTCTGGCCGAAGGTCCTGGGCGTGTGCTGGGCTGGCATGCGGTCGGTGTTGCGCACTGACGAGGAGGCCACTGCCCGGAGCAGCGTTTCGCGCTGATCGAAGAATATCTGCGCGCGGTCAGCGGCGGCATTCATGCGGCGGCGGTAGCTGGAGACCTCGTCACTGAACGACCAGTACATCGACAGCATCGTGCCGATGAGTATGCATGCCTGCAGTGCCATGGCGAGCAGATGCAGCAGGATCATCGGCAATCTGGCGGTTGCCGGCGTGTATCCGTCGGGGAGGCTGGGGGCGGCCATCATGCCAGCGATGGTATGGGCCGGGCCGGGCTTCACGGATAAGAAAATTCTGGAAGCGCGATGGCGCCGGAGGCCTCGTTCCCATACGGCTATGTCAATTTGTTTCCCGATTGTCTCGGAAATCGGGAAATAGTGCGCCAGTTGTGTCGGCGTGGATGGTATCCGACAAGAAAATTTAAATAAATCAGATATTGGTCATTTTATTTATTTTCTACGTGCGGATGGTATCCATATTCAAATTCTGCGATTTTGGATGGTATCCAAGATACTGAATTAATTAATAAAGATGGTATCTATTCATTAATTTTCGATATTGAAAGAAAAGGGGTATAAATTGCCTCCTTTTTTCGCGAAAACTTGTTTCGGTCATTAGGTTTACCTGGTTACTTAATAATACTTTTATAGCGATCCGGTAATGCCTTGGATATCAGATTTATTAATCGACATATGGAGGATTTACGTTGATACACGACACGAAGAAATGGCTGACGGCGACGCTCGCGCTGAGCGCGTCCTACTGCGGTGGCGTTACGGCTGCGGACCTGACGGTTACGTCGGGCAATACGCAGGTGTTCGACGGCTCGGCCAATTTCCCCGGCGGGGTGGATGTCAACGGCGGCACGCTGGTGATCGGCGGCAATGGCGGCGGCTCGGGCGTTACGTTGGGCGGTAACGTCAATGCGAACTCGAACGGCACCGTCGCGGGCTTTGGCTCGATCAATGGCGACCTCAACGTGTCCGGCGCGCGCGTGGCGCCCGGCTATGAAGTCGGCACGCCCACTGGCGTCTCCAACGGCAATCTGGTCGTCAACGGCAACCTGTCGATGAACAATGCCGTGTTCAATTTCGAGACCGGCTACGCGGGGCTGCCGATTACGCAACCCGGCACCGGCGACAACATCACCGTGCGCGGCGATGCCGCCATCAACAACACCACGCTGAACGTCACGGTCAACACCCTGGGCGTCAATGCCGGCTACTACCGGATCCTGTCCTACGGCGGCAATCTGAGCGGCAACGGCCTGACGCTGGGGTCGGTCTCGGGTGATTCCGCCCCTGCCGCGACCATCCAGAACCTGACTGGCGACAAGCAGATCAACCTCATCCTGGGGCCGAGCACGACCAATCTGTGGAACGGCAACGGCGCGGCATCTGCAACCCGCTCGGGCGGCGGCAACGGCACCTGGAGCGCGGCCAGCACCAACTGGAACAGCCCGAGCAATGCCACGGGCGCTCTGCCCGACGGCGGCTATGCGATTTTCACGGGCGCAGCCGGCACGGTGACCGTGGACGGCAGCGCCGGGCCGGTGCGCGTGTCGGGCATCCAGTTCGCCACCGACCGCTATCGCCTGCAAGGCGCTCCCATCACCCTGGTCGGCAGCGGTGGCAACCCGCCCGCGATCGTGGTCGGTGACGGCACCTATGCTTCGGGCCAATTCGTCGACACCATCGACAACCCGCTGCAAGGCACGCAGGGCTTCGTCAAGACCGGCCCGGGCTCGGTGATCCTGACCGCGGACAGCAGCGGCCTCACGGGCCCCATCCTGATCGCCGACGGCGCCCTGGAAATCGACGGCAAGCTGAACGGCCCGATGGACATCGGCCGCGAAGTCGTGCTGGCGGGCGTGGGCCAGGTAGGCACCACCAACCTCTATCCCACCGCGGTCATTTCTCCGGGCAATGACGGCACGCCCATGGGCACGCTCACCGTCAACGGCAACCTGACCTTTGGCCAGAACACCATCTACCGCGTGCACGCCGACCCGGCCAGCAGCCTCAGCGACCGCATCCACGTCACCGGCGTCGCCTACCTCGACGGCACCGTGGCGCATGTGGGGCCAGACGGCAACTATGCGCCGCGCACGACCTACAACATCCTGACGGCCGATGGAGGCATCCAGGGCCAGTTCACCGGCGCTTCGAGCGGATACGCGTTCCTGACGCCCACGCTCAGCTACGACCCGAAGAATGCGTACGTGACCCTGACGCGCAACGACGTGCCGATCGGCAGCATCGGCGGCTCGGGCAACGAGAGCAACGTGGGTGGCGCGCTGGACCAGGAAGAGCCGCCCGCGACGGGCAACGGTTCGTCCTCGAACGGCAACGGCTCGACGTCGACGGGCAATGGCTCGTCTTCTGCCGGCAATGGTTCGACGTCGACGGGCAATGGTTCGTCTTCGGCTGGCAACGGTTCGACGTCGACGGGGAATGGTTCGTCTTCGACCGGCAACGGTTCGTCCACAGCCGGCAACGAAACGCCCCCCGCCGGTAGCGGGTCCTCCCTGGTCGACAGCGGCGTCGCCGCGGGCAAGAACACCGGCGCCAGCCAGGTGGCGGCGGCCGTGCTCGCCATGACGCCGAACGAAGCGCGTTCGGCCCTGAAGATGCTGTCGGGCGAAGCCTACGCCAGCACCGCCAGCGTGCTGCTGAGCCAGGGCGACACCGTGCGCACGCTGCCGCTGTCGCATCTGCGCGGCAATCTCGACGCGCCGGTGCTTGCCGGACGGCCCACGGCCCAACTGGGCGCGCCGTCGTCCGACGCCATGCCGCAAAGCGGCGCCTCGCCGGTTTGGGCGCAAGCGTTCGGCAACTGGAGCAAGTTCGGCAGCGACGGCAACGCGTCCAGCGTGAGCCAATCGTCGGGCGGCCTCTTCGTCGGCGGCGATGGCGCGGTCGGCGGCGGCTGGCGCCTGGGCGCTGCGGTTGGCTACATCGGCAGCCACAACTCGATCGACGACGCGTCCTCGCGTACCAATGTGGACAGCTACACGGCCACCTTGTTCGGCGGACGGAACTTCCAGGCCGGCCCAGGTCACGTCCGGTTCATGGCCGGCGCGGCCTACACCTGGCATGACATCGACGCAAAGCGCGACGTGGCAGCCGGCAGCCTGAACCAGCGCCTCGAGTCGTCCTACCACGCCTCGTCGACGCAGGTGTTCACCGAACTCGGCTACAACCTGCCGCTGGGCGATGCCTACACCATCGAACCCTTTGCCGGGCTGGCATGGAACCAACTGCGCACGCGCGGCTTCGAGGAGTCGGGCGGCACGGCGGCCCTGCACGGGTCCAGCAATTCCGATGACGTGACCAGCACCACGCTGGGACTGCGCGGCGGCTGGGAGTTCGGCTCTGACCGCACGCCGGGCCGTCTGACCGCGTCGCTGGGCTGGCGCCATGCCATGGGCGATGTCAAGCCCAAGCAACAGCTGGCCTTCGAAGGCGGCAGCACGTTCTCGGTGACGGGCGTGCCGATCGCGCGCGACGCCGCGGTGTTGGGCCTGGGCGCAGAAATGGCGATCACGCGCAACACGACGGCCGGCATTGCGTATGATGCGCAGTTCGGCGGCGGCAACCGCCAGCAATCGGGCGTACTCAAGCTGGCTGTGCGCTTCTGATTGGACGCCGCACAGGCACAACAGGCATCGCGATTGCGGCGCCCGTTGTGCCTGTGCGGGTTGGAATCCAGGCCAAATGAAAAGGGGCGAATCGAAAGATTCGCCCCTTTTTCCAGGACTTGCTCAAGAATGCGCGCTGAGCGAGGCCAGGGCGGACGAGACGCAGTTGGTCCTAGCGCTTATCGGCCCCTTGCCATCGCAGATAAGCCGAGCGGGTAACAGCAGACACTGAATCGAGGACTTTCCGGTGATCGACCTGATGCCGCAGCATCAGCCGTGCATCGGCCACGGCGCGGGATTTGCAGAACCAATGGCAACTGTGCTGCAGCAGATACAACTCTGCCGAGAGGTGGTACGCGCGTTCTCTTGCATCCCAGTGGCTCTCGTTGTCCACGACATGGCGCAAGCCGGATGCATGGATGTACAGCAGTTCACGAAAATCCCGTGTCCTTGCAGGAAGAAAGCGCTCGATGTATGGCACGCAGAACGAGAGCGTGCTCACACGGGTAGCCTGCG
Source organism: Achromobacter sp. ACM01 (assembly GCF_014851745.1). Lineage (NCBI taxonomy): Bacteria > Pseudomonadati > Pseudomonadota > Betaproteobacteria > Burkholderiales > Alcaligenaceae > Achromobacter > Achromobacter sp. ACM01. Next base: position 922,789 of record NZ_JACVAF010000003.1, on the reverse strand, counting down.
GACTTTCCTTTTGCATGGCGTCGGCCAGCGACCGTACTTGTGCCGCCACGGCGCGTTCGGTCTGAGCGAAGGTTTCCAGCACCTGTAGCTGGCGTGTTTCGGCGTCTTCGCGGATGGCGCGTGTGTAGCCTTGCGTCAGGGTTTCCATGTGGCGCTCAAGCTGCAAACCGCCCAGATGACGGCCCAGCAGCGCGATGCGGGCGCGCTGGTAGCGCACGCGCAGCACCTGCCATGCAGCGACAAGCACCAGCAGGATCAATGCGGTATCCATTGCCCGTGTTCCTTCATTTTTCAAGCGGCGCAAACCGCAATGAAAAAAGGGCCCGTAGGCCCTTTCTCAAGGATTTTCAGAATTCCGAGAAGGAAGCTGGAAATCAAAATTTGGAGCGGGAGACGAGTCTCGAACTCGCGACCTCAACCTTGGCAAGGTTGCGCTCTACCAACTGAGCTACTCCCGCAATTTCTTGCCTGGAGCCAGCCCCAACTGGGCGGTTCCTGACAAGCGAGGCGGAAGTATACCCAATTTTTCCAAAGATGCACGCTGGCCGCGGAATGCCGCGATGCGGGCCCTCGAAGCGGCGCGCTGACGCTGCTTCGGCGCCCCGGTGGTCGCCATTGATTGAACATGCGGCGGCGCGGCATGCGCCGGATCGCCAGTCCGGCGCTATGAAAACTGGCAAATTATCTTCAAAAAATATCAACCAAATCCATATTGCTTCACTCATACGCGAGATTCAGAATTCTGTTCATGGGCGCAGCCTGTCGCCCGAGGGCGGAAAATGGATACCAAGAACTCCACGAATCAGAGACAACTCACGGTCCGCATTTCCCGGGGAACCGAGGACGGGGCCTACTCCACGTACTCGGTCCCCTGGCGCGAAAACCAGACGGTCCTGGATGTGGTGACCGAAGTCCAGCGCACGCAGGAGCCCAGCCTCTCGTATCGCTACGCCTGTCGCGTCGGCGTGTGCGGGTCCTGTGCCATGACGGTCAATGGCAAGCCGCGCTGGACCTGTCGCACGCATGTGAGCCGCGTCGAGGAAGGCGGCGTGATCGTGATCGAGCCAATGCGCAATATGCCGCGGATCAAGGATCTCGTCGTCGATATGAGCGAGTTCTTCCAGAAGTGGGCGCGCGCCGGGAACACCTTCGTCGGCACAGCTACACGCAACGATCCGCCGGCGTTGGTGTCGCCGCAGAGCAAGAAGCGCAAGCAGGCCGACGCGGCCATCGAATGCATCAATTGCGGCGTGTGCTACGCGGCCTGTGACGTGGTGTCCTGGGACAAGGACTATCTTGGCCCGGCCGCCCTGAACCGCGCATGGACGCTGTACAACGACGAACGACACGCCGACCCCAAGGACGTGCTGCGCAAGGCCACCTCCGGCAGCGGCTGCAATTCCTGCCACTCCCAGGGCAGCTGCATGAAGCACTGTCCGGTAAGCCTCAGCCCCACCGGCAGCATTGCCGGATTGAAGCGCAGCGCCATCTTCAGCCTGCTCAAGGGAGGCTGACATGGAAGCTCGTCTTTTCGCGCTCCAGCGTCTGACGGCGATGGTGATGGCGCCCTTTGTCCTGGTACATGTGGGCCTGGTCATCTATGCCGTGCGCGGCGGCCTGACCGCGGGCGAGATCCTCTCGCGTACCGAGGGCAACTGGTTCTGGATAGTCTTCTACGGTCTGTTCGTCGTGAGCGTCTCGGTCCACGTGCCGATCGGCGTGCGCAACATCCTGATCGAGTGGCTGCAGTTGGGCCGCGGCGCGGCGTCCGCGGTCGGACTGGCGTTCGGCCTGGGACTGCTCATCCTGGGCGTTCGCGCCGTCGCGGCGGTGGGAGGCCTGATGCCATGAGATCCGCGCGCAACCATCAGGCGTACTGGGCTTTCCTGGGGCATCGCATTTCCGGCCTGGCGCTGGCCCTGTTCCTGCCGGCGCATTTCTATGTGCTGGCGATGGCGCTGGACGAAGCGCGGCTGGACGGATTCCTGAAGCTCGCCGACATGCCGGCGATGAAGGTCGGCGAGTGGGGGCTGGTGCTGCTGCTGACCCTGCACATGTTCTTCGGGCTGCGCCTGCTCGCACTGGAGCTGCTGCCTTGGCGTTCGCCGCGGGACGCGCGCGTCGCGTGGATCGGCTGGGGCTTTGCGGTCTCCATGGCGACGGGCCTGGTTTTCATCGCGGGAGTGATCTGAGATGCGGATCGAGAACATCAAGACGGACATCCTTGTGCTGGGCACCGGCGGCGCGGGCCTGTTCGCGGCGCTGCACGCCAAGAAGGCGAATCCGTCGCTGCGCGTGACGGTGACGGTGAAGGGCCTGTTGGGCAAGTGCGGCTGTACCCGCATGGTCCAGGGCGGCTACAACGTCGCGTTGGCCGCCGGCGACTCGGTGGAACGCCATTTCATGGACACCATCGAGGGCGGCAAATGGCTACCGCGCCAGGACCTGGCGTGGCGGCTGGTCGAAGGCGCCGTCGAGCGCGTGCGCGAACTGGAAAACGAGATCGGCTGCTTCTTCGACCGCAATCCCGACGGCACCCTGCATTCCAAGGCGTTTGCTGGCCAGAGCTTCGACCGCACTGTGCACAAGGCAGACCTGACGGGCATCGAGATCATCAACCGGCTCATGGAGCAGGTGCGGGCGCTGGACGTCGATGAACTGGAAGAGCATCGCGCCATCGAACTGATTCCCGCCGCCGACGGCTCTGGTATTTCCGGCGTGCTGTTCATCGACATGCGGACAGGCCTTTACCGCTACATCCAGGCCAAGGCCGTGCTGCTGGCAACGGGGGCGGGGCCGACCATGTACCGCTACCACACGCCTTCGGGCGACAAGACCTGCGACGGCCTGGCCATGGCGCTGCGCTACGGCTTGAAGCTGCGCGACATGGAGATGGTGCAGTTCCATCCCACCGGCCTGCTGGGCGGGCCGGACACGCGCATGACCGGCACGGTGCTGGAGGAGGGCCTGCGCGGAGCGGGCGGCTACCTGCTCAATGGCGACGGCGAGCGCTTCATGGCCAATTACGACAAGCGCGGCGAACGCGCCACGCGCGACGTGGTCAGCCGCGGCATCTACGCCGAAATGCGCGCAGGACGCACGGGGCCGATGGGCGGGGTCTACATCCAGATGAGCCATCTGGGCCCGGACAAGGTGGCCAAGACTTTTCCCGGCATGGTCAACCGATGCAAGGACTGCGGCTTCGATCTGGCGGGCGGCAAGGTGGAGGTGGTGCCGACGGCGCACTACCTGATGGGTGGGGTCGAATTCAATGTGGACGGTTCAACCGCGTCGCCGGGCCTGTATGCGGCCGGCGAGGATTGCGGCGGCGTGCACGGCGCCAACCGCCTGGGTGGCAACGGCGTCGCCAATTCCACGGTGTTCGGCGGCATCGCGGGCGATGCGATGGCGGCCTACGTTGCGAAGTCCGGCCAGTGGCGCGACCCCGACCAGGGCGTCATCGCGCGCGGCATCGAACGCGCCGAGTTCCCGTTTTCCCGGCCCGCGGGCCGTATCCACGAGCTGCGCGACGCGCTCTCGCAAACCATGTGGGACGACGTAGGCGTGCTGCGCCGCCAAGAGGCCATGGCGCATGGCCTGGATGCCATTGCCGGCCACCGCGCCGCCCTGCGCGATATCGGCGTGGCGGACGGCGACCGCCGCTACAACCTGACCTGGCACGACTGGCTCAACCTGGAAAGCCTGGTCGACATTTCCAAGGTCATCACGGTTTCGGCGCTGGCGCGAGAGAACAGCCGCGGCGCGCACTACCGCGAAGATTTTCCCGAAGCTGGCGACCTGCACACCAGCTGCTACACGCGCGTGAGCGCGCAGGACGGCGAGGTGGCGCTGGAGATGGTTCCGGTTTCCTTCGACATCGTAAAACCCGGCGAATCGCTCATCGAGGGCGAGGCGGGCATTCCCCAGAGCTGAGGCACTCCAACCATGAGCATTCCTGTCCAGAAAGTTGAAGAGGCGGCGCTGGAGATCATGCGCCGCGCGGCCATCGAGATTCCGGCCGACTACAAGCGCGGCATCCAGGAGCTGCAGAAGAAGGAAACCGGCAAGCTGCCGCGTTTTGTCATCCACGCCATGGTGGACAACTGGGAAGCCGCCGATCAGGACCGGCGCCCAATGTGCGCCGACACCGGCCTGCCGCGCTACTACGTCAAGGTGGGCAACAACGCCTCGGTCGACAGCGGCTTCGTCGCCGTGGAACGCGCGCTGCGCCACGCCACGGCCGAGGCCACGGTCAGCGTGCCGCTGCGGCCCAACCGCGTGCATCCGCTCTGGCGTACCGACCATAACAACAACGTCGGCATCAATGCGCCAGAGGTCGAATGGTCCTTCGAGCCGGACTGCGACTGGATAGACATCACCACCGTGCACAAGGGCGGGTTGTTCGGCACCGACTACCGCATGCTGTTTCCAGGCGACGGCATAGACGGCATCAAACGCTTCGTGCTGGACACGCTGATCGCCTTCGGCAAGCGCGGGCTGGCCTGTCAGCCGGCCATCGTCGGCATCGGGCTGGGCGGCTCCAAGGACACCTGCATGCAGCTGGGCAAGCAGGCCGCCTGTCTGCGCACGGTCGGGGACCGTAATCCGGACCCCAAGGTGGCGGAGCTTGAATTGGAGCTGATGCAGCTGGGCAATTCCATCGGCATGGGCGCCATGGGTTTCGTCGGCTCCGGCATGGTGGTGGACTGCCATATCGAGTGCGGCTACACCCACACCGGGGGCATGCCCATCAGCCTGCACACTTTCTGCCTGTCTTCGCGCCGCGCCACTGCGCGGATCCATGCCAACGGGGAGATCGAGTACCGCACCGATCCCCAATGGTTCACGCCCTACATGCGCCGGGAGACGGTCGAATGGTAAGCAATGACGACGACATCAAGGTCTTTCATCTGGACCTGCCCGCCAGGCGCGAAGACATCGCCAAGCTGGAACTCGGCTCGGCCGTGTACTTGAACGGCGTGGTCTACACGGCCCGCGAAGGCGTATACAAGAAGGTGCTGGACCAGGGCCTGCCGCTGCCCGTGGACTTGCGCGCCATCAGCAATGTCAACTTCCATTGCTCGCCGGCGGCGGCGCCGGACGGTCGCGGCGGCTACAACGTGGGCGCCGTCACCGCCACCGCCTCGTTCCGATTCTCCAAGTGGATACCGCGTTGGCTGAAAGAGACCGGCTGCCGCATCCTGATCGGCAAGGGCGGGATGCCCGCCGACGATTACAAGCAGGTATTGGCGCCGGGCGGCGCGATCTACCTGACGACCGTGGGCTACGGCACGGGCGCACTTCTGGGCCGGGGCATCAAGCGCGTGCGCGAAGTGCATTGGCTGGACGAACTGGGCATAGCCCAAGCCATGTGGCTGTTCGAGGTCGAAAATTTCGGGCCCTTCATCGTCGAGAGCGACCTCGAAGGAAATTCGCTTTTCGCCCAGCACGCCGAGACCATCAATGCAGGCATCGAGAAACTCTACGCCGGGCTGAAGCCGCCCGCGTTGCACCGCTACGGCGAGACGGACGATCGAAAGGACGAAGTGATGTAGGCGTGCAAGCGCGGCCCGGGTAATTCCACCCCCTGACAAAGAGACTGCAATGATCATCGACTTTAGGCTGCGGCCGCCGGTAGGCGGCTTCCTGGATACGCTGATGTACTCGGCGGGAGAACGTCGCGATGGCTTTACGCGGACGGTGGGCTTCGAGCCCTCGGCCGCGGCGCAGCAGCAATCGATGGCGCTGCTGCTGAAAGAGATGGATGCCGCGCGGATAGACCGCGGCGTGGTCGTGGGACGCCTGGCCGGCGTGCTGGGCAGCGTGTCCAACGAGGACGTGCGAGGCATCGTGGCCGAGCATCCGGGCCGATTCATCGGCGCCGCCTCCATCGACCCCACCGACCGGCGCCGCGCGTGCCAGACCATCAGCCAGGCGCTGGAGGACGGCTTCAAGCTGATCAATATCGAGCCGGGCTCCTACCCGGTTCCCATGTACGCCGACGACAGACGCCTGTATCCGATCTACGGCCACTGCGAGGACCTGGGCGTGCCGGTGATCATGATGGTCGGAGGCACGGCGGGGCCGGACTTGAGCTATTCGGATCCGATACGGACCGACCGGGTGCTGGCGGATTTTCCCGCCCTGAACGTGGTGGTCGCCCATGGCGGGTGGCCCTGGGTCACTGAGATCCTGCACCTGGCGTTCCGGCGCCAGAACCTGTGGCTGTCGCCCGATATGTATTTTTCCCGCATGCCAGGCTGGGAGGAATACGTGAAGGCGGCAGACGGCTTTCTCTCGGACAGGATGCTTTACGCCAGCTCGTTCCCGTTCTGCCCGGTGCAAGGGTACAAAGAGTGGTTCGAGACCTTGCCGATCCGGGAAGATAATCTTGGGAAAGTCATGGGAGGGAACGCGCGGCGGCTGCTTGGCATCTGACGCGGCATACTCCTCCTTTCCGCAATGCCGTCTACACCAGGAACCTTCTTGCATGGATATCCGCACGCTCTACACGCTGATCGCGATTGCAGACCACGGCAGTTTCGCCGAGGCCGGCAATACCATCGGCCTGTCGCTGTCGGCGGTGAGCATGCAGGTTCGCGCGCTCGAGGACGAGCTGGGCATCACTATCTTCGACCGCAGCCGGCGTCCGCCCATCCTCACGGACACGGGGTTGGCGCTGGTGCACCGGGCGCGCGACCTGATCGCGCATTGGGAAAGCATGAGCGCCGCCTTGAAGAAGGGTACTTCGTCGGGATTGCTCAGGCTCGGCAGCGTCCATACCTGTGTGTCGGGCGTGTTGCCGCTGGCGCTGCGGCACCTGCAGAAGCAGGGCCACGGCCTGGAGGTCCATGTCACCACGGGACTCACGCACGACCTGGAGCGCGCCATCTATCACCGCCAGCTGGACGTGGCGATCGTGACCGAGCCCGATGCGCCGCGCTCGGGCCTGGATTTCCTGCCGTTCGTCGAGGAACAACTGGTCGTCATCGCCCACCGCTCGGTCAAGGGCGCCAGCGATCAGGAGATCCTGGAGCAGAATCCCTATGTCCGTTTCAATCGTTCGGCGCGCGTGGGGCATCTGGTGCAGGAAGAGATGGTGCGCAGGCGCATCACCGTGCGTTCGACCATGGAGATCGACAACCTGGAAGGCGTGATCGCCATGGTGGCCAATGGCCTGGGCGCATCGGTGGTACCGGCCTGCCGCGGCAGGAACGAGTTTCCCCCGGGCATCCGCGTCATTCCGTTCGGCTCGCCCACGGTCACTCGTCGCCTGGGCATCCTGGCGCCGAAGGAGAACCCGCGGGCCCATCTTACGCAGTTGTTGCTCGACGCATTGAAGTCAGTCTGTGCCGGCCAGTAGTTCTTAGTCCGGTAGTTCTGTAGTTCAGCAGCCTAGTAGTCCGCAGAAAAACACCGCAACGCCCCAAAAAATCGAGCCATCGGCCCGAGGGTCAGTTGCTGCCTGGCGAATCGTCAGCCGGCCGAAAGCCGACCCGCTACGCCGTCCCGCGAACTGAAGGAGACAAAGCCATGAAGAACCAAACTCAACCCAATATTGCGCGCCGCCGCATCGTCAAGACGCTGGGCTGTGGCCTCGCGCTTACGCCGTTTATCGCCCTTCCGGCGCGAGCCGACTGGCCGGCGGACAAGGTCATACGCATGATCGTCCCGTTTTCGGCGGGCGGGGCCACCGACCTGCTGGGCCGCGCGTTGGCGGCCGAATTGGGCAAGGGCCTGAAGCAGAGCGTAATCGTCGAGAATCGCGCGGGCGCTGGCGGCAGCGTGGGCGCGCAGGCTGTCGCCAGCGCGCCGGCGGACGGCTATACGCTGTTGCTTGCGTCGGGCAGCATGTTCACGGTCAACCAGTTCATCTACAGCAAGCTGCCTTACTCGCTGACGGATTTCAGTCCCATCGGCAAGGTGGCAAACGGACCCATGGTCATCACCGTCAATGCCAACCTGCCGGTCAAGAACACGCGCGAGCTGATCGAGTACGCCCGCGCCAGGCCTGGCAAACTCAGCTTCTCGTCCGCGGGCGTGGGCAGCCAGACGCACATGGCGGGCGAAGCTTTCAGCGATGCGGCCGGGATCGAACTCATGCACGTCCCGTACAAGGGCGAGGGGCCGGCCTACACCGACCTCATGGCGGGCGTGATCGAAGTCGCCGTGGGCAATATCAATGCCATCGTGCCGTTGCTCAAGGGAGGACGCCTGCGGGCGCTGTCGGTGACGGGCAAGGAACGTTCCGCGTTGCTGCCGGACGTGCCGACCACGGCCGAGGATGGAGTGCCGGGGTTCGAGTTCACGGGGTGGTTCGCCCTGCTGGCGCCGGCGGGCACGCCCCAGGCTTCGGTCGACCGGCTGCTGGCCGATGCCAGGACGGCGGTGGCGCAGCCCAACATGCAGCGCTATCTGGCTGACCAGGGGATGTCGGCGACCATCGTGCCTGCCGCCGCGCTCAGGGAGGAGATCGCCAGGGAGTCCGCCAAGTGGAAGGCGCTGGTGGAAAAGAAGAAGATCACCGCAAGCTGAATCCGCATGATGCCGCCCGATACGCTCGCCTTTGCCGCACCCGTCGTCCTTGCCGCCTATGTCGTCTTCGGGATGACGGGATTCGGCGCGGCCATGGTGGCCGTGCCGCTGCTGGTCCAGTTCATGCCCTTGCAGTTCGCGGTTCCGCTGGTGGTGCTGTTCGACCTGGCCTGCACCGCGCTGGTGGGCGGCAGCAACTGGCGGCGCGTTTCCCTGGTCGAACTCAAGCGCCTGTTTCCCTGGCTGCTGCTGGGGATAGGGCTGGGTGTGACGCTGCTGCACAACGCCGGCGCTCGCTGGCCTTTGATCCTGCTGGGCAGCTTCGTGCTGGCGGTGTGCATCAAGGGCCTGCGGGGCGCGCGCGGGGCCAAGCCGTCGGCGCCGCTGAATACTTTCTGGGCCTTGCCGTTCGGCGTGTTCGGCGGCATCTTCAGTGCGCTGTTCGGGACCGGCGGGCCGATCTACACCATCTATCTGTCGCGCCGGCTGGATGCGCTGGACCAGTTCCGCGCCACGATCTCGGTGGTCATCCTGGCCAGCGGCCTCATCCGGGCGGCGGCCTTCGGCGCCGCCGGACTGTATGCGCAGCCGGAAATCCTGTTCGCGGCCGCCGTGCTGCTGCCCGTGGCCCTGATCGGCCTGTACGGCGGATCCCGCCTCAGGGTTCGGGTGTCCCCGGAACTGCTGAAGCGGGCCATCTTCGTTCTGCTCGCGATAGCGGGCGCAGGCGCCATCTATCGCGGATGGGTCTCGCCTGCGTGAGACAGGCTGCCGTTACTTGGCCGTCGGCATGGCGAACTCGGCGCCCTTGCCAATGCTTTCGGGCCAGCGCTGCATGATCGACTTCTGCCGCGTGTAGAAGCGCACGCCTTCTTCGCCATAAGCGTGCATGTCGCCGAACAGGCTGCGCTTCCAGCCGCCGAATCCATGCCAGGCCATGGGCACGGGGATGGGTACGTTGATGCCCACCATGCCAACCTCGATGCGGCGGCCGAACTCGCGCGCGACGTTGCCGTCGCGGGTGAAGCAGGCCACGCCGTTGCCGAATTCGTGGGCATTGATGAGATCCACGGCTTCTTTCAGATCCTTCACGCGCACGCAGCCCAGCACCGGGCCGAAGATCTCTTCCTTGTAGATGCGCATGTCCGGCGTGACGTGGTCGAACAGCGTGCCGCCCATCCAGAAACCGTCGCCGCAGCCTGCGCCTGCCTGAGAACCCTGGAAGCCGCGGCCGTCCACCAGCAGTTGCGCGCCTTCCTGCACGCCCAGATCGATATAGCCGCTGATGCGCTCATGCGCGGTGCGGGTCACGATGGGGCCCATCTCGGCCGCGGGGTTCTCGCCGTCCAGCACCTTCAGCGTCCTGGTGCGTTCGATCAGTCTGGGCAGCAGCCGGTCGGCCACGTCGCCCACCAGCACCGCCACGCTGATCGCCATGCAGCGCTCGCCGGCCGAGCCGTAGCCGGCGCCGATCAGGGCGTCGACCGCCTGGTCGATGTCGGCGTCCGGCATCACGACCATGTGGTTCTTGGCGCCGCCCAGGGCCTGCACGCGCTTGCCATGGCGTGCGCCGGTCTCGTAGATGTAGTTGGCGATGGGCGTGGAACCGACGAAGCTGATGGCTTTCACGTCCGGGTGTTCCAGCAGCGCATCAACCGCCACCTTGTCGCCCTGCACCACGTTGAACACGCCGTCGGGCAGCCCCGCTTCGCGCAGCAGTTCGGCGATGCGCAGCGATGCGCTGGGGTCGGTGGGGCTGGGCTTGAGCACGAAGGTGTTGCCCGCCGCGATCGCCACCGGGAACATCCACATGGGTACCATCACCGGAAAGTTGAACGGCGTGATGCCCGCCACCACGCCCAGCGGTTGGCGCAGCGTCCAGTTGTCGATGCCGGTGGAAACCTGCTCGGTGTGGGCGCCCTTCAGCAACTGGGGAACGCCGCAGGCGAACTCGACGATGTCGATGCCGCGAGTGACTTCGCCTTGCGCATCGCTGAAAACCTTGCCATGCTCGGCGGTGATCAGGTGGGCAAGTTCGTCGCGATGCTTGTTCATCAGTTCAAGAAACCTGAACAGCACGCGGGCGCGGCGGATGGGAGGGGTGTCCGCCCATTGCGGAAATGCCGCCCGGGCGCTGGCCACGGCGCGGTTCACCTCGTCGGGCGTGGCCAGCGCCACCTGCTTGGCGACGGCGCCCGTGGCCGGGTTGTAGACGGGCTGGCGGCTGCCTGTCCCGTCGACGAGGCTGCCGCCGATATAGTGTCCGGCATCGCGGGATTGGGCGCTGGCATTGCTTGCGGTCATGGCTGGCTCCTGGGCTCATGCATGGTGTTCTGGAGCTGGCAATGTCGCGCATTGCCGCCCGGACGTCGAGACCGCAGGGCTGGAATCAGTGTTTGATGTTTCGAACAATGGAGCAAGGCATGACGAAAACCAGGCGTCTGGAAGATCTGTGGTCGCATATCCATTGCCTTGGGGTGCTGGCCGATACCGGCAGCTATACGGCGGCCGCGCGCCGCCTGCAGATCAGCAAGGCGTCGGTGAGCCAGCGCATCGTGGAACTGGAGCAGGCGGCTGGCGTCCCCCTCGTGCGCCGCACCACCCGCAGCGTCGGCCTGACCGAGGCGGGGCAGAGCCTGGTCGACCAGACCGCGGCGGCCTTTCTGCGCATCGAAGAGGGCTTCTCGGCCGTGCGGGACCTGTCCGAGGGGCCGCGCGGCGTGCTGTCCGTGACCGCACCCGTAGCCCTGGGACGTCAGGTCATTGCGCCGCTGATACCCGGATTCCTGAAGAATTTTCCCGACGTGCGGATCCAGCTGGAACTCAGCGACCATCTGGCGTCCCTGGCTACCGAAGGCTTCGACCTGGCCATCCGGCATGTGGCCGGCGTGCCGGACACGCACGTCGCGTCGGTCATCTGCGAGACGCGCTCCGTGCTGGTTGCGGCCCCGGAGTACCTGGCGCAGCACGGCACGCCGAAGACGCCGATGGATCTGGCCGCCCACAATTGCCTGCACTACCTGCGGCGCAGCGGCAGCGCTACCTGGTCGTTCGAGTCGCGTGACGGAGACAAGCGCGTGGCGGTTCCGGTGCGCGGCAGCTTCACCGCGAACAACAGCGAAGTGCTGCGGGAGGTGGCTGCCGGATCCCTGGGGATCGCGCTGGTGCCGGATTTCAGCGCCAACCAGGCCCTGCGCAGCGGAGAGCTGGTCGAGGTCCTGCGCGGGTGGCGCGTGGTGGGCGAATATGCAGAACGGCTGTACGCAGTCAGGCCCTACACGCCGCGCGTGCCGCTGACCGTATCCTCATTCGTCGGTTACCTGCGCGAGGCGATCCCGGCGTCCGCCGGACTTGGCGGACCGCCAGGGGCGGGCAATGAGGCGAGTTAATTGACTTGCAACCCGGCCTTGGCCACAAGGTCGGCATAGATCGCGGCTCCCTGGCTGACGTATTTTTCCGTTTCCGCGGGGGACAGGACGTGGGGGATGCCGCCGAAGTTGGCGTTGCCGGCCATCCACTTCGGATCCTGTGCGATCTGCTTGAGCACGTCGGCCCATTTGGCCACCGCTTCGGGACTCATGCCCGGCGGCCCGAACAGTCCGCTCCAGCCTACGACAGCTTCGAGTTGAGGCAGCCCCAGCTCGCGGGCGGTCGGGATGTCGGGGAACTGCGCCAGGCGGTCGGGCGTGGTCGTCAGCAGGGCGCGCAGCTTGCCGCTGGCAAGTATGCCCGTCATCGAACTCAGGTTATTGCAGGCGAAGTCCGCATCCTTGCTGAGCACCGCCAGCGCGACTTCGTTGCCGCCCTTGTAGGGGACGTTGACCACGGCCTCGGATTTCAGGCCGAGGCTGCTGAGCAGCAACTGCGGCGCAAGATTCTGCACCGTGGCCGGACCGGAATGGCTGTAGTTGAGCTTGCCGGGATGAGCCTTCAAAGCCTGTGCCAGATCGCCGATCGTCTTGTAAGGGCTGTCCGGATGCACCACACAGACCACGGGGTTCAGCTCCAGCAGTCCGATGTACGTGAAGTCCCGGGCGGTATAGGGCGTGGTCTTGGGTTGTAGCGCGGGTAGCAGGACCTGGGAGCCTATCCGGCCGACGAGCAGGGTGTAGCCGTCGGGAGCGGCGTTCTTCACGGCGGCCGAGCCGATCGCGCCGTTCGCCCCGGCCTTGTTGACGACGACCAGCGGCTGGCCAAGCAGGCCTTGCGCGGCGGCGGACAAGTTGCGGGCCGCCATGTCGGCGTCGCCGCCCGCGCTGAACGGCACGATGAGCTGGACGGGTTTGGCGGGATAGGCTTGGGCGGTTGCCAGGCCCGGAAGCGCGGCCAGCATGCAAATCGCGGCGCGAGCGAACGCGCCCGGCCAGAGGCCGGTAGGTCTCATCATGAGAAGTCTCCTGTCGTGCTAAGGGACGAAACCGGACTGCAGCTGGGCTCGATGCTTCGAGGTCAATGACCGGTCGCGGACTGCGTTGATGCGCTGAAAACCGGAGCGGGTTCGCCCGCCAGGGATACGTTGATACATGCGGGCAGCCCGCTGTCCGCCGCCGCGCGCAGCGCGGTGGCGAGGCTGTCGCTGTCCCGGGCGGCGTAGCCGGCTCCGCCAAGCGCCGCGGCGACTTCGTGGTAGCGCGCGGTCGGCGCGAGTTCGCAGCCGATCAGCCTTTGCGGACCGTAGGTGCGCATCTGGATCAAGTGTTCCGCGTTCCAGCGCAGGTCGTTACCGACCACGGCGACGATCGCGGCGCGCTCGCGCACGGCCGTGTCCAGCTCCATCAGGTGAAAGCCCGCCGTGCCGTCGCCCATGAGCACGGCCACGGTGGCCTCTGGTTGTGCGATCTTGGCGGCGATGGCGTAGCAGATGCCTGCGCCTATCGCGCCCGACATGCCGTTGATGATGCGCACCGGCGCCTGGCAGTATGCCTGCGCCCACTGGCCGAATTCGCCGCCGTCGCAGACCAGGATGGGATTGGGGGCGGACGTGAGAAACGCTTGGACCGCTTCACATAGCGCGCGCGGCCCCAATGCTCCATCGGCGCAAGCCGCGGCGCCCAGAGTGTTCCGGTTGCGCAGCGCTTCGTCCACGCGCGCGCGCCACGAGGCGCGCTCGGCCGGGGCTGGCGCCGCTGGCAATGCCGGCAGCACGGTGTAGGGATCGCCCTGCAGGGCCAGAGCCAGGCGGTCGCCCAGCAGGCGGGCCGCGCGTTCCAGCATCGCGGGGTCGGGGTCTATCGCCACGACCCGGGCCGTCTTGCCCAGCGCGCCCGTGCCGCCGAAGCCCAGCGTGAAGTCCAGGCACTTGCCGGCCAGCACGATGAGGTCCGCCTGTGGAATGATCTCGGCCAGGGAGCCCAGGGAAGGGTCCTTCAGGCCGCGCGGGCTTTCCATGGGGATGAGGTGCACGCCTAGCGTTGCTTCCAGCTTCTCGCGAACCGCGCGCATGTGCGGACGCGCTCCGGTGGGGCCTGCCAGCAACAGGGGGCGCTGTGCCGAGTCAAGCAGCGCGGCGAGCTGTTCCAGGCCGGCTGCGTCCACTGCAGCGGGCTCGCGCTTCGGTGTAGTGGCGGGCAGTTCTGCCAAGCCCGTCTCCGCGGTCATCAGGTCGAAGGGCAGGGCCAGATGAACCGGTCCGCGCCGTGGGGCAAGCGCTTGCGCGACCGCGCGGTCGAGCGCGGGATAAAGCTCCTGCACGGTCCGCGGACGCAGCGATAGCTTGGTCAAGGAACGGGTGATGGAAACCTGGTCCAGTTCCTGGAACGCGCCCATGCCGTCTTCACCTACCGAGGAGTCGCCGGAAATGAGGAGCACGGGGCTTTCCGCCTGCGACGCCGAGTAAAGCGGCGCCAGGCCATTGGTGATGCCGGGCGCGGCGGTCAGCATCGCGACGCCAAGCTCGCCGGTGATCTGGGACCAGGCGTCCGCCATGAAGACGGCGGCCGCCTCATGCCGCACATGGATGATGCGGATGCCTGCGTCGATACAGGCATCGTAGAGCGGCATGATCTGATTGCCGGACAGGCTGAAGATGGTCTTGACGCCCAGGCGATGCAGCGTACGGATAATCAACTGGGATCCAAGCACCTGTCTCTCCGCTGGGGCTGCGTCGGCTGTGCGCCGCGCGCCTGTTTTTTACCGGCTATGGGAGAGTTCAGTGTATCGGCTATCCGTGGCGGGTTGGTTGATGTTTTTTGAACCTAGGGGGCGGCCCGCGGACGGTCTTGTTCCGTCTGCGCGACCGCGTCGCGCACGCCTTGCCCATAGGCCGGGTCTGCCCGGGTGCAGTTGGCGATATGGCGTTCGATGACTTCCCTGGAGGCGCCGCGGATCGCGCGCGCGGTGTTCTGGAACAGTCTCTGTTTTTCGTCCGCCGCCATCAACCGGAACAGGTTGCCGGGCTGGGAGTAGTAGTCGGCATCTTCCCTGTGATCCCAGCGGGCCGCAGCGCCGCTGATCTCCAGCGGCGGTTCGGAATAGTCCGGCTGCGCCTGCAGGACGCCATGGCTGTTGGGCGTGTACGCGGGCGTGCTGCCGCCGTTGCCATCCACGCGCATCGCTCCGTCGCGGTGATAACTGTGAAATGGGCAGCGAGGCGCGTTCACCGGGATCTGCGGGTAGTTCACGCCCAGCCGATAGCGCTGCGTGTCGCCATACGAGAACAGGCGACCCTGCAGCATCTTGTCCGGAGAGAAGCCAATGCCGGGCACGATTGCCGCGGGACTGAACGCGGCTTGTTCGACCTCGGCGAAGAAATTCTCGGGGTTTCGATTGAGCTCCAGGACGCCGACTTCGATCAGCGGATAGTCCTTGTGCGGCCAGACCTTGGTCAGGTCGAAGGGGTTGAGATGATAGGTATGGGCTTCGGCGTCGGGCATGATCTGCACATACAGGGTCCAGCGCGGAAACTCGCCGCGTTCGATCGCTTCGTACAGGTCACGCTGATTGCTTTCGCGGTCCGCGGCGATGACCTGACCGGCCTCGGCGTCCGTCAGGTTCTGGATGCCCTGCTGGGTCTTGAAGGTGAACTTGACCCAGAAGCGCTCGCGGGCGGCGTTGATGAAGCTATAGGTATGGCTGCCGAAGCCATGCATGTGGCGATAGCTCTTCGGAATGCCGCGGTCGCCCATGATGAGCGTCACCTGGTGCAGGGTCTCGGGCAGCAGCGTCCAGTAGTCCCAGTTGTTCTGCGGGCTGCGCATGCCGGTGCGAGGATCGCGTTTGACGGCCCGGTTCAGGTCGGAGAATTTCAGCGGATCGCGCACGAAGAAGACCGGCGTGTTGTTGCCGACCAGGTCCCAGTTGCCCTCCTCGGTATAGAACTTGAGCGCGAATCCGCGGATGTCGCGTTCCGCGTCGGCCGCGCCGCGTTCGCCCGCCACGGTCGAGAAGCGGGCGAACATTTCGGTCTGCTTGCCTACCTGGCTGAAGATCCTGGCCTTGGTGTAGCGCGTGATGTCATGGGTGACGGTGAACGTGCCGAAGGCGCCGGCTCCCTTGGCGTGCATGCGCCGCTCGGGGATCACTTCGCGGTCGAAGTGCGCCATCTTTTCCAGGAACCAGACGTCCTGCAACAGCGCCGGCCCGCGCCGGCCGGCGGTCATCGTGTTGTCGTCGTCGGGCACGGGGGCGCCGAACGCGGTGGTGAGTTTGCTCATGATGGGCTCCTTGCGTGGTTCAACGGGGCAGCGGCCTTCAAGAGCGGGAGCATCGCAACGGGCTCGGATCCGGCCGCGCCAATCTCAGACGTAGTGCTCGATGGGGGAATGGTCTTCCAGGCGCAGCACACGACCATCGATGACGAGGGACGGCAGGCGGGTGATGCCAAGCGCCCGGGCCTGGGCGGCGGACCCGGGCTGCCGCGCGAGATCGAATGATTCGTAGCGATGCTGAGGCGTCGCGAAGGCCGCGGCCATGTTGCGGTCTATGCCCAGGCAGAGATTGCAACCGTCGTGGAACAGGGTGACTTGAATCAAGGCGATCTCCTTGGCGTGCCGCCAGGGCGGCTGCGTCCCGGCACCCGTGCCTCATGGGCCGACATGCCAGGCTGGTCTTGGAGGCGCGGGCTGGAATCGAACCAACCTCAGGAGATTTGCAATCTGCCGCATGACCACTCTGCCACCGCGCCGTTTTGTTTGTCCTAGGACGTAATGAATGGTACGGAAGCCGGGCAGGGCGCGGGCTTCCTCGAATCCACGAAAATTGTCCTGGCGTCCAGCATGAATGACGCAGGCCAAGGCCGCGTATGTCATAGGGCGTGTGACAGTGGGGGACGGAGAGGGCGGCGCAATATGGCCGCAGGCAGCGTGGGGAGATGCCCGCGTTGCGAGCAGAAATGAAAAAAGGGCCCGAAGGCCCTTTCTCAAGGATTTCCAGAAAGAATCTGGAAATCAGAATTTGGAGCGGGAGACGAGTCTCGAACTCGCGACCTCAACCTTGGCAAGGTTGCGCTCTACCAACTGAGCTACTCCCGCATGGGTTCTGCACTTGAAACAGCCAGAACCTGTTTTCTTATTCACTCTGATCAACTTGGTTATCGATCAGAAGGCGCGCATTCTACATGATTTTTTTGAGCTTGTCTTGGCCTGGACTTATTTGGGTCTGTTCACTGCAAGCAGTTTGCGAACAAAGCCTGAAATTCAGGGCAAGCACTCAATCAAGTAATATGAGCGAAGACAGAAACTATAGCAATCCGCAGCATCCATGTCAAATTCTCCCGCCAAAGTTCTTCCGTCCCCAGCCTTGTCGCCCGTCAGCCAGGATCTCACCCGGCTGAATACGTTGGGCCTGGCGTCGCGGGCCGGGGCCTTTGTGACCCTGGAAGATGCGGCGCAGTTGCCGGCGTTGTCGCAGCTGGCGCACGAGGCGTCTTCCCTGCTGGTGCTGGGGGGAGGCAGCAATCTGGTATTGCCGAGCCAGGTGCAGGGATTGGTGGCTCGCGTCGCGTTCAAGGGCGTGCGCTTGCTGGAAGCTCGTCCGGATGCCTGGCTGATCGAGGCGGCGGGCGGCGAGACCTGGCACGGCTTTGTCGAAACCTGCGTGAACCAGGGCTGGGACGGGCTGGAAAACCTGGCGCTGATCCCGGGTACGGTGGGCGCGGCACCGGTGCAGAACATCGGCGCTTACGGCGTTGAACTGCAGGAGCGTTTCCACAGCCTGACCGCCTGGGACGTGCGCGCAGGGCGCCTGGTCGAAATGAGCGCGGCCGATTGCCGCTTTTCCTACCGCGACAGCGTGTTCAAGCACGACGAGCCCGGACGCTGGGTCATCGTGAGTGTGCGTTTCGCCTTGCCCCGGCCCTGGCGGCCTGTGCTGGGCTACCCTGATTTGCAGCGCCACGCGCGGCTGGCGGCGGGACAGCCGAGCGCCCGCGATATCTTCGACGCGGTGTGCGAGATCCGCCGCGCCAAGCTGCCCGATCCGGCGGTGACGGGCAACGCAGGCAGTTTTTTCAAGAACCCTATCGTGTCGGCGCAAGTGCGGGACAGGCTGCTGGACCGTTTTCCCGGTCTGGTGTCCTACGTCCAGCCCGACGGCGGCTACAAGCTGGCGGCCGGCTGGCTGATAGACCAATGCGGCTGGAAGGGCCGCTCGCTGGGGGCCGCGGGCGTGCATGAGCGCCAGGCTCTGGTACTGGTCAATCGCGGCGGGGCCACGGCGGCCGACATCATGGGCTTGGCGCATGCCATCCAGGCCGCGGTGTCCGAGCGCTACGGCGTGCGGCTCGAACCGGAACCCGTGGTGGTGTGAGGCCGTTTGGACCGGGCAAGAAAAAAGGACCCCGCAGGGTCCTTTTTTGCAGGCGAGGGCTTGGGCTTCAGAGGCCCAGCACCGATTGCATGTCGTACAGGCCGTTGTGCTTGCCTTCCAGGAAGCGGGCGGCGCGCAGGGCGCCTTCCGCGTAGGTGGCGCGGCTGGCCGAGCGGTGCGTGATCTCGATGCGTTCGCCGGTGCCGCAGAAGGACACGGTGTGGTCGCCGACGATGTCGCCGCCGCGCAGCACCGAGAAGCCGATGGTGCCCGGCTTGCGCACGCCGGTATCGCCGTGGCGGCTCCAGGTGGCGACGTCCGGCAGGGCCACGTTCCAGGCCGAAGCGATGGTTTCGCCCATTTTCAGCGCGGTGCCCGAAGGCGCGTCGACCTTGTTGCGGTGGTGCGCTTCGAAGACTTCGACGTCGTAGCCGGAGTTCAGGATGCGAGCGGCCATGTCCAGCAGCTTGAGCGTGGCGTTCACGCCCACGCTCATGTTGGGCGCGAAGACGATGCCGATCTTCTGGGCGGCGACTTCGATCGCGGCGCGGCCGTTGTCGTCGAAACCGGTGGTGCCGATGACGGCGTTCACGCCGTGCTTGACGCAGGCCTGCAAGTGTTCAAGCGTGCCTTCGGGGCGGGTGAAGTCGATCAGGCAGTCGGCCTGGGCCAGGGCGTCAAGGTCATCGGTGATGGCCACGCCCGTCTGCTTGCCCAGCGGCGCGCCGGCGTCCTGGCCCAGCGCGGCCGAGCCCTGGCGGTCCAGCGCCACGGCGAGCTGCAGGCCGGAGGTGTTCAGCACGGCTTCGATCAGCATCTGGCCCATACGGCCGCTGGCGCCGGCAATTGCGATACGCATAGATAGTCCTTGGTGTTACTTGAGCGGCTCTGGGGCGTTGCCGGGCTGGCCAGGGTACTGGTTGAGGGGGCTGACCGGGGCGGCGGAGTCGCGCTTGCGCTGGTCTTCCTCTTCCTTCTGGCGGGTTTCTTCTTCGATGAGGCGCTTGTCTGCCTTTTCGTCGGCGACGGCGTTGGGCGTATTGATCTGGTAAGGCTGCAGTTCTGGCTGCTTGTCGCCTTCCCAGCGGGTCAGGCGGTCGTTCTCGAACCAGACGGTGAATTTGCGTTCCTGGGCTTCGCCGTAGCCAGGCTTGTAGTAGTAGGGGTAGTCCCAGCGGTTGGCGTGCAGCACGCTGGTCAGCGTGGGGCTGCCGAGGGCGAAGCGCACCTGCTCGCGCGTCATGCCGGGCTGCAGCAGGGCGACCTGCTCCTGGGTGATCCAGTTTCCTTGCTGGACGCCGGCCTTGTAGGGGAAGCCCCACTTGTCCCCCGAGCATCCAGCCAGGGCGACGGCCAGAGCGGCCACCGCCAGGCCGGTCTTCAGCGAGCGGGAGGGAATTCGTGCAATCATGGACACTACGCGCCCCTATTATTTGGAAGCAGACAAAACCGTTATCATAAAGGTTTCATAAGGATAGTTCCGCGTGGCGGCATGATTTCGGTGAGCCGGCTCGCGGTGAACCTATCCTGCCCATGCCAACGCGGACGGAGAGCGATTACACCATGAGCGACCAAAGCGAACTGAAGAACATGGGTTTGAAGGCGACGTTTCCCCGCCTGAAAATTCTTGATATTTTCCGGAAATCGGATCAACGGCACCTGAGCGCCGAAGACGTCTATCGCGCCCTGATCGGCGAAAACGTCGAAATCGGGCTGGCCACCGTCTATCGCGTCCTGACCCAGTTCGAACAGGCCGGCATCCTTGCCCGCAGCCAGTTCGACAGCGGCAAGGCGGTGTTCGAGCTCAACGACGGCGATCACCACGATCACCTGATCTGCACGAATTGCGGCAAGGTGGTCGAGTTTTCGGACCCCGAAATCGAAAAGCGTCAGCAAAAGATTGCCAAGGACAACTCCTTCGCGCTGGAAAGCCACGCCATGGTGTTGTATGGCATCTGCGGCAGTTGCATGAAGGGCCGCTGATCCGGCCCTGCCTACGGCCCGCGGCTACGCTCGCAGCGGGTCCGTGAGATCCAAATCCCCTTCAATGTGAAGGGGATTTTTTTATGGCGCGAATCGGCCCTGTTTTTGCCGGCGTCCCGCCGTAAAGCGGCGGGCCAGCGCTTCAGTTCTGCCCGAAACCTTCCAGCATTTCGCGGGCGTGTTCGCGGGTGGTCGCGGTGAGCTTGATGCCGCCCAGCATGCGCGCGATTTCCTCGACGCGGGAGGAAGCGTCCAGTTCCTCGATGCTGGAGCGGGTGGCGCCGCGCGATTCCGCCTTGCTGACCAGGAATTGGTTGTTGGCGCAGGCCGCGACCTGGGGCAGGTGGGTCACGCACAGCACCTGATGACGTTCGCCGAGCTCGCGCAGCAGCTTGCCGACGGCCTCGGCCACCGCGCCGCCCACCCCGCTGTCGACTTCATCGAAGATCAGCGTCGGCACGCGCGCAGCGCGACTGGCGATGACCGACAGCGCCAGCGAAATCCGCGACAGTTCGCCGCCCGAAGCCACCTTGGCCAGCGGCCGCGGCGTGGTGCCGGCATGGCCGGCCACCAGGAATTCAACCTGCTCGTTGCCGTGCGCGGACGGCGCCGATTCGGCCAGCGTGGGTTCGAACTTGCCGCCCTGCATGGCCAGCGTCTGCATGGCTTGCGTGACCTGCTTGCCCAGGTCCTTGGCGACCTTGCGGCGCGCCGTCGTCAGCTTGGCGGCCGTGGCGTCGTATTGCGCCTGCGCAGCTTGCGTCTGGGCGCGCAGGGCATCGATGTCGCCCGCGGCTTGCAGCGCCTTGAGCTGCGCATGCAGCGTGTCGCGCAGCTCGCAAAGCGCGTCGGGCTCGACGCGGAATTTGCGAGCGGTTTCGAATACCAGGCCCAGGCGCGCCTCGACCGCTACGAGCCGCTGAGGATCGAGATCGACTCGGCTGACGTAGTTGTTCAGGTCCGATACGGCCTCGCTGATCGCGATGCGGGCCGATTCCAGTTCATCGTAGACGCCCTGCAAGCCGGGATCGTGGCGCAGCATCTGCTGGATGCGGTGGTTGGCCGCGGTGAGCCGGTGGTGCGCGGAATCGCCTTCGCCGTCCAGCCCTTCGAGGATCTGGTTGGCGCCATCCAGCAGGGATTGCGAATGCGACAGGCGGGTGTGCTCGGACTGCAGCGCATCCCATTCGTCGGGACCGAGATTCAGCTGATCGAGTTCGTCGACCTGCCATTGCAGGCGGTCGCGTTCGGTAGCCAGGCTTGCGGCGTCCTTTTCGGCGGATTCCAGCTGGCGCGCCAACGAGCGCCATTGCTTCCAGGCCTGGCCGACCGAGTTGCGCAGTTCGCCATGGCCGCCGTGGGCATCCAGCAGGTCGCGCTGGGCGTCGGCGCGCATCAGGCTCTGGTGCGCATGCTGGCCGTGGATGTCGACCAGGCTGTCGCCCAGTTCGCGCAATTGCGCCACGGTGGCCGGCGTGCCATTGATGTAGGCGCGGCTGCGGCCCTGGGCGTCGATGACGCGGCGCAGGGACAGTTCCGTGTCGGCGTCGATCTCGCGCTCTTGCAGCCAGGCGATCAGGCCCTTGGGGGTATCGAAGACCGCGGTGATGTCGGCGCGCGGCGCGCCCTCGCGCAGCATGCTGGCGTCGCCGCGTTCGCCCAGCGTGAGCGCCAGCGCGTCCACCAGTATGGATTTGCCTGCGCCGGTCTCACCGGAAAAGACGGTAAAGCCGGGGCCGAAATGGATCTCGGTCTGTTCGACGATGACGAAGTCGCGGATATGCAGGGTGCGCAGCATGTCGGGGCGCTTACTACTCTACGTTGTCGGAGGCTTCGGGCATCAGGTTCCAGTGCAGCTTGCGGCGCAGGGTGGAGAAGAAACTGTAGCCTTCGGGATGCACGAAGCGGATGGTATAGGGCGCGCGCTGCACGACGATGCGGTCGCCCGGCTGCAGGTCGGACCAGGTCTGCATGTCGAAATGCACGCTGGCGCCGACTTCCACGCGGCCCATGGCCGTGAGCGTCATGTTCAGCACGCCGGAGTCGGGAATGACGATGGGGCGGTTGGACAGGGTTTGCGGCGCCACCGGCACCAGCACCATGGCGTTCATGCCCGGATGCAGGATGGGACCGTTGGCCGACAGCGCATACGCGGTGGAGCCCGTAGGCGTGGCGATGATCAGGCCGTCGGCGCGCTGCGTGTACATGAAGGCGCCGTCCAGCTCCACCCGCACTTCGATCATGCCGCCGCGTCCCGCGCGGTTCAGCACCACGTCGTTCAGGGCCGACGCGGAATACATTTTCTGATCGCCGCGCCACACGCTGCCTTCCAGCAGCATGCGTTCCTCGATCTGGAAGCTGCCTTCGAGCACGCGCGCCAGCGCGCCATGCGCGTCCTGCAACGCGATGTCGGTGATGAAGCCCAGGCGTCCGTGGTTGATGCCGACCAGCGGCATGCCATAGGGAGCAAGGTGGCGGCTGGCGCCCAGCACGGTGCCGTCGCCGCCCATGACGACGGCCAGCGACGCGGTCTTGCCGATTTCCTCGAGCGTGGCGACGGGGTATTCGGTCAGCCCGGTGTTGCGCGCCGTGTCCGCATCGATGAGCACCTGCCGGCCCGCTTGCGTCAGCGCGTGGGCGAGTGCTCTCAGCGGTGTGTCCAGGCCGGTGTCCTGGTATCTGCCGATCAGGGCTACGGTAGGAAAATGCATGGCTGCTTGCGTATCAAAAAAGGCCGGACCAGAAGCCGAAACCTGCCCGGAATGGGCGGTTTAGCCGATTATATGGGGCCGCATATGTGCTTGCGGGACAAAAATCGCCTCAATTGAAAAAGATTCCCTAAAATACTTGTTATGGATGACCGCGCACGCGCACTACTGAAAGCGTTGATCGAACGCTATATCGCCGATGGGCAGCCAGTCGGCTCGCGGACGCTATCGAAAGTATTCGACTTGTCCCCGGCCACGATCCGCAATGTGATGGCGGATCTCGAAGAACTGGGACTGATCCACAGCCCGCACACCTCCGCCGGCCGCGTGCCCACGCCGCGGGGCTACCGCATGTTCGTCGATTCGCTGCTGGCGGTGCAGTCCTACCAGCTCGAACCGCACAACATGGGCGAGATGCTGGCGGCCGCCGAACCCACGCGCGCCGTCAATGCCGCCGCGGCCCTGCTGTCCAACCTGACCCAGTTCGCGGGAGTGGTGCTCACGCCCAAGCGCGCCCAGGTGTTCCGCCAGATCGAATTCATCCGCCTGTCCGATAAGCGCGTGCTGCTCATCATCGTCACGCCCGACGGCGATGTTCAAAATCGCATCCTTTTCGTTCAGCGCGACTATGCCGAAGCGGAACTGCTGGAAGCCGGCAATTTCTTCAACATGCATTTCGCCGGCAAGTCCTTCAATGTCGTGCGGCAAACCCTGTCGACCGAACTGGCGCAATTGCGCGAGGACATCTCGCGCCTGATGCAGGCCGCGGTCGAAGCCAGCGCGGAAGCCGCCGAGGACGGCGATGCCATGGTCATTTCCGGCGAGCGCAAGTTGCTGGACGTGACCGATATCGCCTCCGACATGGACCGCCTGCGCAAGATGTTCTCGCTGTTCGAGAAAAAGACCGACCTGCTGCAGCTCCTGGACGTGTCCACCCGCGCCCAGGGCGTGCAGATCTACATCGGCGGCGATTCGCAGCTGGTGCCGATGGAAGAGGTCTCGGTCATCACCGCGCCTTACGGCGTGGACGGCAAGGTCGTGGGCACGCTGGGCGTGATCGGTCCCACGCGCATGGCCTACGAACGCGTCATTCCCATCGTGGATATCACGGCGCGCTTGCTGTCCAACGCCCTCAGCCACAACCAGTAGGTCCATCCGAAGCTACGTCCTCCTTGCGGAGGAAGGGGAGTGTTTGTGTTTCTTCGCCTGTTCAAGTACCTGTGGCCTGAGCGCTATCTGCCGGAACCCGAGCAGGAGGACCCCTTCAACGAAGACCCCGCGCCTCGCGGGCCGGCCAAGGTCGGCGTGCTGCTGGTGAACCTGGGTACCCCGGACACCCCGGGTAAGCAAGACATACGCAAATACCTGGGCGAGTTCCTGTCCGACCCGCGCGTGATCGAGATCCCGCGCTATCTGTGGAAGCCCATCCTGCATTGCCTGGTGCTGACGATGCGGCCCAAGAAGCTGGAGCCGCGCTACGCCGGCGTCTGGATGAAGGAAGGCTCGCCCCTGATGGTGTACAGCCAGCGACAGGCCGATGGTGTGCGCGCGGCCTTGGCCGAGGCCGGAATCGACGCCGTGGTGGAGCTGGGCATGCGTTACGGCAACCCCTCGATCCCGGACGCCATTTCCCGGCTGCGCCGGCAGGGCTGCGAACGCATACTGACCGTCCCGCTCTATCCGCAGTACGCCGCCAGCACCACCGCCACGGTGGTGGATGCGGTCACCCGCCATGCCGGCCGCCTGCGCGACCAGCCCGAGCTGCGCTTCATCAAGCGTTTCCACGAAGAGCCGGCCTATCTGGACGCGCTAGCCGGTCGCATCGAACGCTATTGGCAAGAGCACGGCAAACCGCAGAAGCTGGTCATGAGCTTTCACGGCCTGCCGCGCTATTCGATCGAACTGGGCGACCCGTACTACCGCGACTGCATGGAAACGGCGCGCCTGCTGGGCCAACGCCTGTCGCTGCCGCGCGAACAGGTCGAGGTGACCTTCCAGAGCCGTTTCGGTACGGCCCGCTGGCTGGAGCCCTATACCGAACCGACCCTGAAGGCGCTGGCCGCCGCCGGGGTTACCGAGGTCGATGTGGTGTGCCCGGGTTTTGTGGCAGACTGTCTGGAAACCCTGGAAGAGATCAGCCTGGAGTGCCGCGACGCCTTTATCGGGGCCGGCGGCAAGCGTTTCCGCTACATCCCGGCGATCAACGACGATCCGGCCTGGATCGCAGGGCTGGCCGACCTGGTGGCACGCCACTTGCAGGGGTGGCCCACGCAAATCACGGACTTGAAGGAGAAGGCGCATGCACCATGATCCCAAGACTGGAAAGATCGTCAAAAAGGGGCAGGTCAGTACCCCGGTGGACGAAGATCAGGTGGAACACGAACTGGACGAGGCGCTTGCCGAGACCTTCCCCGCCAGCGACCCCATCGCGATCAGCCCCGAGCCAGATGAGGACCGCGCCGTGGACCGCGCCCTGAAGGACAGTTTTCCCGCCAGCGACCCGGTGGCGCCCGCACAGCCGCACAAGAAATAGCCTGGCGCAGAGGGCGTCCGCCATTTGCCGGATGGCGTCGAAAAGCGCTGAATCTATGCTTGCAGTCTGAGATTTGACGGCATTTGGCAGAAATTGGGCGGATTTCTGATTACATTCCGCCTGCCTCTGCTGGCTGGCGCCGTCAGGGAATATTTGCTTTCCCGGGCTTGAAATAGGGGTATTGGCCCCCATTCATGTCTGCGAAAGCCATACTTTTTGGAGGATTCCCCATGACGGCACCCAACGAGCCTGTAGATCAGACGCCCGAAGTCGGCCAGAACGCCGATGCGGCCTCCGCCGCCGAGGACGCCGTGCAGGCCGAGCTGAACGAGTTGCGCGCCCAGCTGGACGCCGCCCAGGCTACCGTCAATGAGCAGCAGGACCAGCTTTTGCGCATCCGGGCCGAAGCCGAGAACGTGCGCCGCCGTGCACAGGAAGACGTGTCCAAGGCGCGCAAGTTCGGCATCGAGTCGTTCGCGGAAAGCCTGGTCCCGGTCAAGGACAGCCTGGAAGCAGCGCTGGCCCAGCCTGAGCAAACCGTTGAAACCCTGAGCGAAGGCGTCCAAGTGACCCTCAAGCAGCTGACGGCCGCCTTCGAGCGCAATCTGCTCAAGGAAATCGCGCCGGCACAGGGCGACAAGTTCGACCCGCACCTGCACCAGGCCATTTCGTCCATCCCCGCCGAGCAGCCCGCCAATACCGTGGTCCAGCTGCTGCAAAAGGGCTACGCCATCGCCGACCGGACCTTGCGCCCAGCGCTGGTCGTGGTGTCCGCCGGCCAGGGCTGAGCAGGCGGCGCGCCATGACGGATCCCCGGTTCGACCCCGCCCAGATATTCCAGGTGTTCGGCATGCGGCACGTCAACACCGAGGGATTCGACGCGGCGGTGGTGCAGGCGCCGGGGACGGATCTGCGCTGCGTGTTCCTCTGGGGACAGGATTGCTATAACTGCAATATTTTCAAGCAGACCGCCTTGCTGCACCGGGACGCGCTGCTGGAGCTGGGGCTGACCTGGTTCGAAGCCGACGTCTACGCGGACGAAGCGCTGGGAAGGCGCTTCTCGCTGCATGGTGTCCCCACTTTTGTGCTGTACCGCGCTGGCAAGCGGCTGGGCCGCGTCACCGGCTGGCCCGGCCTGCCGCAGTTCACCGCGGCCATGCGCCGCCTGCAGGAAACGGCTGTAGAAAATTCCGGCCAGGCGTCTTGAAAAACCCTGCGGGCAGCCCCAGTTATGTGGGGACAAGAAGTTTCTCCCTATTTTCATAGATTCAATCAAGGTAACCGACCATGAGCAAGATTATTGGCATTGACCTGGGCACGACCAACAGCTGCGTGGCTGTCATGGACGGCGGGCAGGTCAAAATCATTGAAAACGCGGAAGGCGCTCGCACCACCCCCTCCATCGTCGCCTACATGGACGATGGCGAAACCCTGGTCGGCGCGCCGGCCAAGCGCCAGGCCGTGACCAACCCGCGCAACACCCTGTATGCGGTGAAGCGCCTGATCGGCCGCAAGTTCGAAGAGAAGGCGGTGCAGAAGGACATCAACCTGATGCCCTATGCCATCGTCAAGGCCGACAACGGCGACGCCTGGGTGGAAGTGCGCGGCAAGAAGATGGCGCCTCCCCAAGTGTCGGCCGACGTGCTGCGCAAGATGAAGAAGACCGCCGAGGACTACCTGGGCGAAGAAGTGACCGAGGCCGTCATCACCGTGCCCGCCTACTTCAACGACAGCCAACGCCAGGCCACCAAGGACGCTGGCCGCATCGCCGGTCTGGAAGTCAAGCGCATCATCAACGAACCCACCGCTGCCGCGCTGGCGTTCGGCCTGGACAAGACCGAAAAGGGCGACCGCAAGATCGCCGTCTATGACCTGGGCGGCGGCACGTTCGACGTGTCCATCATCGAAATCGCCGATGTGGACGGCGAAAAGCAGTTCGAAGTGCTGTCGACCAACGGCGACACCTTCCTGGGCGGCGAAGACTTCGACCAGCGCATCATCGACTACATCATTGCCGAGTTCAAGAAGGAACAAGGCGTTGACCTGTCCAAGGACGTGCTGGCCCTGCAACGCCTGAAGGAAGCGGCAGAAAAGGCCAAGATCGAGCTGTCCTCGGCGCAACAGACCGAAATCAACCTGCCGTACATCACGGCGGATGCCTCGGGCCCGAAGCACTTGAACCTGAAGATCACGCGCGCCAAGCTGGAAGCGCTGGTCGAAGAACTGATCGAACGCACGATCGAGCCCTGCCGCGTGGCCATCAAGGACGCCGGCGTGAAGGTTTCCGACATCGACGACGTGATCCTGGTCGGCGGCATGACCCGCATGCCCAAGGTCCAGGAAAAGGTGAAGGAATTCTTCGGCAAGGATCCGCGCAAGGACGTGAACCCCGATGAAGCCGTCGCCGCTGGCGCCGCCATTCAAGGTTCCGTGCTGTCGGGCGACCGCAAGGACGTGCTGCTGTTGGACGTCACCCCCCTGTCCCTGGGCATCGAAACCCTGGGCGGCGTGATGACCAAGATGATCCAGAAGAACACGACCATTCCGACCCGGTTCTCGCAGACCTTCTCGACCGCTGACGACAACCAGCCGGCCGTGACGATCAAGGTGTTCCAGGGCGAGCGCGAAATCGCTGCGGGCAACAAGGCCCTGGGCGAGTTCAACCTCGAAGGGATCCCGCCGTCGCCCCGCGGCATGCCGCAGATCGAAGTCACCTTCGACATCGACGCCAACGGCATCCTGCACGTGTCCGCCAAGGACAAGGGCACCGGCAAGGAAAACAAGATCACCATCAAGGCCAACTCGGGTCTGTCGGAAGACGAGATCCAGCGCATGGTCAAGGATGCCGAGGCCAATGCCGAGGAAGATCACCGCGTTGCCGAACTGGCCCAGTCGCGCAACCAGGCCGACGCGCTGGTGCATGCCACCCGCAAGTCGCTGACCGAATATGGCGACAAGCTCGAGGCTTCCGAAAAGGAAGGCATCGAAGCCGCCATCAAGGAACTGGAAGACACGCTGAAGGACGGCGACAAGGCCGCGATTGACGCCAAGGTGGAAGCCCTGTCGACGGTTTCGCAGAAGCTGGGCGAAAAGATGTACGCCGACATGCAGGCGCAGCAAGCCGCCGGCCAGCAGCAAGCGGCCGACAACGCGAAGCCGGTGGACGACAATGTCGTCGACGCCGACTTCAAGGAAGTCAAGCGCGACCAATAATGGCCGGGCGCTGACCTGCCTCTGCCGCCCGGTAGCCGGAGAAATCCGCCTACCGGGCGTACTCATTCTGTAGCACTGAAAAGAAGGCTCGTTTTCGAGCCCACGGATCATGGCAAAACGTGACTATTACGAAGTCTTGGGCGTAGCGAAGAACGCCTCGGACGACGACCTCAAGAAGGCCTATCGAAAGCTGGCCATGAAGTACCATCCGGACCGCAATCCGGACAGCAAAGAAGCCGAAGAGAAGTTCAAGGAAGCCAAGGAAGCCTACGAGGTCCTGGGTGACGATCAGAAGCGCGCCGCCTACGACCGCTACGGCCACGCGGGCGTGGACCCCAACTCCGCCGGCATGGGCGGCGGCATGGGTGGCGGTTTCGCCGACGCGTTCGGCGACATCTTCGGCGAAATCTTCGGCGGCGGCGGCGGTGGCCGCCGTGGCGGCGGCCCGCAGGTTTACCGCGGCGCCGACCTGAAGTACGCGCTGGAAATCACGCTGGAGCAGGCCGCGGCCGGTTTCGACACCGAGATCCGCGTGCCCAGCTGGGAAAACTGCGACACCTGCCACGGTTCCGGCGCCAAGGCCGGTACCTCGCCCAAGACCTGCCGCACCTGCGGCGGCTCGGGCGCCGTGCGCATGCAGCAGGGTTTCTTCAGCGTGCAGCAGACCTGCCCGACCTGCCACGGCAACGGCAAGGAAATCACCGATCCCTGCCCCGCCTGCGACGGCGTGGGCCGCATCCGCCGCAACAAGACGCTGCAGGTCAAGATTCCGGCCGGCATCGATGACGGCATGCGCATCCGCTCCAGCGGCAACGGCGAACCGGGCATCAACGGCGGTCCTCCGGGCGATCTGTATGTGGAAATCCACATCAAGCAGCACAAGATCTTCCAGCGCGACGGCGACGACCTGCATTGCGAACTGACCATTCCGTTCACGTCGGCGGCGCTGGGCGGCGAGCTTCAGGTACCGACGCTGGGCGGCAAGGCCGAAATCTCGATCCCCGAAGGCACGCAGTCGGGCAAGACCTTCCGCTTGCGCGGCAAGGGCATCCGCGGCGTGCGCGGCAGCTACCCGGGCGATCTGTACTGCCATGTAGTGGTGGAAACGCCCGTGCGCCTGAGCGACGACCAGAAGAACATCCTGCGCCAGTTCGAGGCTTCGCTGAACGATGGCGGCGACCGCCATTCGCCGCAAAGCAAGTCCTGGACCGACCGGGTGAAGGAATTCTTCAGCTGAATTGGCTGAGGCATGCAAAAAGCCGCGATCATGATCGCGGCTTTTTTTTGCCCGGCGAGGGCGTGGGGGCGGGGGCAGCGCGCATATGAAAAGACCGCGGCTTGCGCCGCGGTCCAGTGCTACTGCTACTGCGAGTACTGCAACTGCTGTATCGACTGCAACTTCAACTTCAGCTTCTACTGCTACTTCCACAGCTACTGCTACTTCTACTGCTACTTCGACCGCCGCTGTCGCCGATAAAAACCGGCCTCAAACCATGATGCCGTCCGAGGCCGGCCGGGCCACAGCAAGCAGCTCACCGGGTGATCGGCGGGTACTCGAGTTCGCCGAACGTGTATTGGCCGCTGGCCTTGGCTTGCGCCAGTTCCTGCTGGACTTCAGCGCTGGTCTTGGCGCTGGCGGGGGCGGATACAGCCGCCGGGTATTCCAGTTCACCGAAGGTGTACTGGCCGCTGACCTTGGCTTGTTGCAGCTGGGCTTGCACTTCCTGCGAGCTCAGGCTGGTGGTCTGGGGCAGGGCGGGCGGATAGTCCAGCTCGCCGAAGGTGTACTGGCCGCTGATCTTGGCTTGCTGCAGTTCAGTGGCGACCTGGGCGCTGCTCTTGGCTTGTTCAACGCCGGCGGCTTGGGCGCCAACGCCAACCAGGGCCAGGGATAGCAGCAGGGTGGTGGTTAGGGTTTTCATGGTAGACCTCCAATTCGTCTTGGTTGGGGACCGAATCCGGCGGCCCTCCGTCGTGGTTCGTTGTGTGTTCCCGATGACTGAATTGTGCTCGTTATCCCACCTGGGATAAACCCGTATTCCTTGAAAACATCTTTCCAAATAATCGAGTAATCACGTTCGCTTTTATGATTTCATCCATTTTTGGCATAGTCGGGGGGCGTTCTGGTGAATTTTGGTGAGCTGACCAGCGCCGGAAAGCCAAAAAAAGCCCCGCCGCAGCGGGGCTTGAGCGAGGCGGGCCTGGTCAGGGCGCCGGCTTCTTCTTGAAGTCGCCGGCAACCGCGGTGCTGAAACCGTCCGCGCGCAGATACTTGCGCAAAGCCGCATTGACCGAATCGGCCGTCAGCGCGGAGATCTTCTTGTCCATGTCGGCCGACCAGGCGAAGGTGCGGCCGCGCTGCATGTAATCCAGCCAGGTGCTGGCCAGGACGTCGTCCTGGGCGCGGGCCAGATTGCGGTAGTTCAGCAGGGCCGTGATGCCGTCCGAGATTTCTTTGTCCGTGAAGCCGTCCTTCAGCACGCGCGCCAGTTCTTCGCCGATGGCCTTTTCCAGGCGCTCGCGGTTTTGCGGCGCGTAGATGGCGTACATGGTCCAGCTGGCGGAGGGCTCGAACGACGAGACCGACAGCGAGCTGCGCACGTTGTACGAGAGGCCGTCGGTTTCGCGTACGCGGTTCCACAGGCGCGAGGTTTCGGAGGCGCCGAACAGGTAGTTGGCCAGGTACAGCGCGGCGTAGTCCGCGTCCGTGTCCTGCAGCTTCAGCGGCATGCGCGAAATGTAGAACGCATTGGCCTTGTCGGGCGTGTCGATGTCGAACTGCTTGGCGGGAATGTCGCGGTACGGATTGGGCACGCGCGTGTAGCCAGGAGCCTTTTTCCAGCCGGCCAAACCGGTCTTGAGCGCCTTTTCCACGGCTGCGGGCTCGAAATCGCCCACCGCCGAGTACTCGATGTTGCCGGCGCCGTAGAACTTGGAATGGAACTTGACCAGGGCGTCGCGGTTCAGGGCGCGCACGCCGGCCAGCGATTCCTCGAAGGTCGGCACGTAGCGCAGGTCATTGGCGGGCCACGGATTGTCCTGGCGGGCCAGCGCGCGTCCGGCCAGTGCCGACGGTTCGGTCATGGCGTTCTGGATCGAGGTTTCGAGCTGGCGCTGATATTCCTCCAGTTGCTCCTTGGGGAAGTTGGCGTTGCGGACGATGTCCAATGCCAGCGCGGTGAGTTCGGGCAGGTTTTCGCCCTTGGTCGACATGGCGATCTTGAGCGTGGTGCCGCCGCCGCTGAAGCCGAGTTCGGCCTGCAGCTTGTCCAGGCGGTCCTGGATGTCCTGGCGCGACAGCTTGGCCGTGCCGCGGGTCAGCAGGTCGGCCACGGCGCTGGAATTCACGCGTTGGCCGAGCAGGTCTTTTTCGTTGCCGAACTGGATCAGCATCTGCGCCTGCACCCGGTTGCCGCGCGTGGCCTTGGGCAGCAGCGCCAACTGCACGGAGCCGTTGGGCAGGTCCAGCTTATTGCGCTGCGTCAGCTTGTCGATGTTCTCGGGCGTGGGGTCGAAGGCCGATGCGGCCTTGAAGTCCGGATCGCCCTTGTAGTCCTTGAAGACGGCCGTCAGGTCCACCCGTTGTTCTTGCGGCGCGCGCACGGGCTTCTCGGTGGGGATGTAGCGGCCTTCGATGCTGTTGCTTTGGACCAGGTAGGTGGTCGCGGCGCGCTGCACTTCGGCCAGCGTGGCCTTGCGGGCGCGGTCGCGCTGCAGGAAGAACAGGCGCCAGTCGCCGGCGGCGATGGCCTCGGACAGCGCCACGCCGACCTGTTCGGGATCGCTATAGGTCTGTTCCCAGGCAGTCAGCCATTTGCTGCGGGCGCGGTCCAGCTCCTGCTGTGTGAAGGGCTTCTTGTCCAGGGTCTCCAGCGTGCCGGTCAGCGCCTTCATGGCGGCGTCCAGGCTCTTGCCCGGCGTCAGCTGGGCGGCGAACATCGCAAGGCCCGGATCCAGGTTTTCCATGGTGAAGCCGAACACGCCCGAGGCCAGCTTGGTCGGGACCAAGGCATGGTAGAGACGGCCCGAGGGCGTGTCGGCCAGGATGGTGGCGGCCAGGTCCAGCGGCACGAAGTCGGCGCTGCCGGCGGCAGGAATGTGGTACATGGCCGCGACCAGCGGCGTGCCGCCCGTGCGGCGCAGGGTTACGGAACGTTCACCGTCCTGCACGGGTTCCACCGTGTATTCGGGCGGGAGCTTGCGTTCGGGCTTGGGCAGCTTGCCCAGCGTTTCCTCGATGTCGGCCAGGGTCGCCTGCGGGTCGAACTTGCCCGCCACGATCAGCACGGCGTTATCGGGCTGGTAGTACTCGTGATAGAAGGCGCGCAACTGGCCGATGTCCACGTTCTCGACGTCGGAACGGGCGCCGATGGTGTTCTTGCCGTAGCTGTGCCACTGGAAGGCCGCGGCCTGCATCTTCTGCATCAGGATGCGGAAGGGGCTGTTTTCGCCGCTTTCCATTTCGTTGCGGACTACGGTCATTTCCGAGTCCAGGTCTTCCTTGGCGATCAGGGAATTGACCATGGCGTCGGCCTGCCAGCCCAGGTACCACTTGAGCGTGTCGGGGTTTGCGGCGAAGCTGGCGAAGTAGTTGGTGCGGTCGCTGGAGGTCGAACCATTGGCCTGCAAGCCGCGGCGCGAGAACTCGCCCATGGCGTTGCGGGTGGTCGAGGTGCCCTTGAACAGCATGTGCTCCAGTAGGTGAGCCATGCCTGTCTGGCCGTAGTTCTCGTTGCGCGAGCCCACCAGGTAGGTCATGTTGACGGTAGTGGACGGCTTGGATTCATCGGGAACCAGCAGCACCCTCAGGCCGTTGGCCAGGCGGTATTCGGTGATGCCTTCGATCGAGGCGGCCTCCGAGACGCCCGCCGGCAGGCTGGCGGCGCCGGCCTGAAAGGCCAGGAAGGAGGAAAACAGCAGCACGCTCAGCGGGCGCGGCAGCTTCGACAGGGACAGGCGCATGGCAGACAATTCCTTTGGCATGGCAGAATCCGTTGGAGTGTATACGTTGGCAATGGTTCAGGGGCGCGGCGCGGCGTTGTCCGCGGCGCGCGGCCCGGGACCGCAAGCAAGCAAGGAAGTCCGTCATGTCTCTATCCCTGGAAGTCGAAACGCCGCGCCTGGTGCTGCGCCAATGGCGCGCCGCCGACCGTGAACCTTTCGCGGCGCTGAACCAGGACCCCCGCGTCGCCGAGTACCTGCTGCCGCTGAATGCACAGGAAAGCGATGCGCTTGCCGACCGGCTGGCAGCCGGCATCGACGAGCACGGCTGGGGCTTCTGGGCCGTGGAGGCGCCAGGCGTGGCGCCCTTCATCGGTTTTGTCGGCATCAAGCCGCTGGCGCCCACCCTGCCGTTCGCGCCAGGCGTGGAGATAGGCTGGCGCCTGGCGCAGCGGCACTGGGGCAAGGGCTACGCCAGCGAAGCCGCCGAGGCGGCCTTGCGCGCGGGGTTCGAGCAGGTGGGACTGGATGAGATCGTGGCCTTCACGGCCACGGGCAACCAGCGTTCGCGCGCGGTGATGGACCGCTTGGGCATGAGGGAGGATCCGGAAGGTTTCGACCATCCCGCCGTTCCACAGGGGCATCCGCTGTGTCGACACGTGCTGTACCGCATTGGGCGTGAGGACTGGCGATTGCGGCAAATTGGTGACACAGGTGAAGCAGCCGTGCCAGTTGCGGCGGCATAAGGGTCCAGGAGGGGCGTCCAGCTGTGATGTTGCGGCGCAATATGACGAAATGACGGGGCTGATTTGAGCTGTCCCGGCCCACGGGTGTAAGCTTTTCAAGACGCAGTACCCAGTTGCAGACGGGATGCGCGACAGCCCGCCCACAGGTTTCCCGTCCAACGCCAGACGCCGTTTTCTGCCCGGCGCCGGTGCTTGTCGTTCGCGCCTTCGCCGCCGGCATTGTGCCGGCGCACTTACCGGAGGAACGACCCATGCTGACCGAGATCGTCACGCGTGCCTTGTCCCAATTGACCGGCAGCCCATTGAGCGGCGACGGGATCAAAGGACAGTTTCAGTACGCCTATGCCAGTGATGACGGCCAATTCGTGGCCATATTGACCCATGACATGACCACCTATGTGGTGGACTTGAGCACACAACGATATTTCGCGGAGTGCGGCGGCTCGCCACGGGGCTTCGCCGGGCACGTGCTGGAAATGGAAGGCGCGGCGGCGCGCAGCCATCCCTGGCCCGCCGCCAACGATCTGTTCGACCTGGACATGGATGCGGATGAGCTTGCATGGCGCAACTGCCCTGGCTTGCGTGGCGAGCCGCCCGCCGCCCGATCTGCTGAGAGCCGCGCCGCCTGAGAGTGGCCAGAAGCGGCAAGATCCAATTGAACCGGCGGCTCCGCCGGTTTTTTTTGCCTGCAGCGGCCGAAAGCCGAATCGCCGCAAGGCCTTGCGGGTCGCTACAATTTGCGCCATGACTACGCACGCCGAAACCCGCGCGCCGGATGGCGCAACCCTGGTCGATTGCACGCATGAGCGCCATGCCGACCAGATACTGGCCATATTCAACGACGCCATCGTCAATTCCACCGCGCTGTACGACTACAAGCCGCGGCCGCGCGAGGCGATGCTGGGCTGGTTCCAGACCAAGCAGCAGGGCGGTTTTCCGGTGCTTGGGTACGAGAATGCCGACGGCGAACTGATGGCCTTCGCCAGCTACGGCACCTTCCGCGCCTGGCCGGCCTTCAAGTACTCGGTGGAGCATTCCGTGTACGTGGACGGACGTTTTCGCGGACTGGGCTTGGGCGAGGCGCTGATGCGCGAGCTGATCCAGCGGGCGCGCGCCAATCAAGTGCACGTGCTGGTCGGCGGCATCGACGCGAGCAATCAGGGCAGCATCCGCCTGCACGAGAAGCTGGGCTTCACGCATGCAGGCACCATCCGCGAGGCAGGCTTCAAGTTCGGACGCTGGCTGGATCTGGCGTTCTATCAGCTGACGCTGGATACGCCTGAAAAGCCGGTCGACGGGTGACCGGCAGTCCTACTTCGATAGCACACGCATGGCCTGTTCCAGGCCGGCGACCGTCACCGGGTACATGCGGCCCTGCATGATGTCGCGCATCAGCGCGATGGACTGGCGGTATTGCCAGGACGCGGTGGGCTCGGGATTGAGCCAGACCGATTTGGGCCAGGCGTCCAGCAGGCGGCGCATCCATTCGGCGCCGGGCTCCTTGTTGTAGTGCTCGACGGAGCCGCCCGGCTGCAGGATTTCGTAGGGGCTCATGGTGGCGTCACCGACGATGATCAGGCGCCAATCCGGGTTGTACTTGCGCAGCACGTCCCAGGTGTCGAAGCGTTCGTTCTGGCGCCGGCGGTTGCTTTGCCACAGGCTTTCGTACGGGCAGTTGTGGAAGTAGTAGACCTCCAGGTTGCGGAATTCGCTGCGCGCCGCCGAGAACAATTCCTCGACGCGTCCGATGTGGTCGTCCATGCTGCCGCCTACGTCCAGCAGCATCAGCACCTTCACGGTGTTGTGGCGTTCGGGGACCATGCGCAGGTCCAGATGGCCGGCATTGCGCGCGGTGCTGGCGATGGTGTCGTCCAGGTCCAGTTCCATTTCGGCGCCTTGCCTTGCGAAGCGCCGCAGGCGGCGCAGCGCCACCTTGAAGTTGCGCGTGCCCAGCTCGACCTGATCGTCGTAGTCCTTGAACTGGCGCATGTCCCAGACCTTGACCGCGCTGCGGTTGCCGGCAGAGTCGCCGCCCACGCGTATGCCTTCGGGGTGGTAGCCGCCATTGCCGAAAGGCGAGGTGCCGCCGGTGCCGATCCATTTGCTGCCGCCGGCGTGGCGTTCCTTCTGCTCTTCCAGGCGCTCCTTGAAGAGCTCCATCAGCTTGTCCCAGCCGTGCTTTTCGATTGCGGCTTTTTCTTCCGGGCTCAGGCTTTTTTCGAACTGCTTGATGAGCCAGTCCAGCGGGATTTCCTTGCCTGGGGGCAGGGCGGCCGCGATGCCCTTGTAGTAGGCGCCGAAAGCCTTGTCGTAGCGGTCGTAGAGCGCCTCGTCCTTGACCAGCGTGGCGCGCGCCAGGAAGTAGAACTCGTCCAGCGTGGGCGCCATGAGATCCTGGCGCAGGGCGTCCACCAGGGTCAGGTATTCCTTGACCGAGACGGGCAGCTTATGCGCCCGGAGGTGATAGAAGAAGTCGATCAGCATTTGCGGGCTGCCGGTAGTTGCTGGCGGATCGTTGCTGGCAGATCAGCGGCGCTGGCCGCCGCGCGTCATGGCCGCCAGGCGTTCCAGCAGGTGCACGTCCTGCTCGTTCTTGAGCAGCGCGCCGGCCATCAGCGGCACCGCCGTGGCCGTGTGCGCGTCGATCTCGGCGGCGGTCGAACCCTCGGCCAGCAACAGGCGCAACCAATCCAGCAGTTCGGAGGTGGACGGTTTTTTCTTCAGGCCCGGCGCGTCGCGCAGCGCGAAGAAGGTGTCCAGCGCCGCGCGCAGCACGTCCTGCTTCAGGTGCGGGTAGTGCACGGCCACGATGTCGCGCATGGTTTCGCGGTCGGGGAAACGGATGTAGTGGAAGAAGCAGCGGCGCAGGAAAGCGTCGGGCAGGTCCTTTTCGTTGTTGGACGTGATGATGACCAGCGGACGGTGCCGCGCGGAGATGGTCTCGCGCGTTTCGTACACGTGGAATTCCATGCGGTCCAGTTCGCGCAGCAGATCGTTGGGGAATTCGATGTCGGCCTTGTCGATCTCGTCGATCAGCAGCACCACCGGCTCAGGCGACTGGAAGGCCTGCCACAGCGTGCCCTGCACGATGTAGTTGCGAATGTCGCGGACCTTTTCGTCGCCCAGCTGCGAGTCGCGCAGGCGCGACACCGCGTCGTATTCATACAGGCCCTGATGGGCCTTGGTGGTCGACTTGATGTGCCACTGCAACAGCGGCCGTCCCAGCGCACGCGCCACTTCCTCGGCCAGCATGGTCTTGCCGGTGCCGGGTTCGCCCTTGATCAGCAGCGGACGCTGCAAGGTGAGGGCGGCATTGACGGCGAGTTTCAGGTCATCGGTGGCGACATAGTTGTCGGTCCCGTCGAAGCGGTCTGGCGAGGCGGAAGTAGCGGACTGGGCTGCGGACATGGTCTGATGGCTTCTGAGATTTGACGGTGATCAATACCATGGTAAAGGTATTAATCCTGAGCAATTATCGTACAATCAGGCGGTTTTGCTTTGGGTTCGACCCGCAACGTGTTTGCCGAGGGCCTTTTCGTGTGAGCAGGCCCTAGTCCTTAGCCATACCAAGAAGAGCCATTCCAATGAAGTTGCGAACCTCTCTGAAGTACACGGTATCCGTGTTGGCCGCGATGGCATCCTGTGCGATCGCCGGCCAGTCTGTTGCTGCAGACGCAGCAGTGGTCGGTAATGTCCAGAACGCCCGCGACAAGGTTTCCATGTGCATCGGTTGCCACGGCATCGAAGGCTACAAGGCAACGTTTCCCGAGCTGTACCACGTGCCGATGATCGCTGGGCAGAACGCCAAGTACATCGAAACCGCCCTCAACGAGTACAAGAAAGGCGCGCGCAGCCATCCCACGATGGACGCCATTGCCGGCAGCCTGTCCGACCAGGACATCGCCGATCTGGCCGCGTACTACTCGAATCTCAAGTAAGGGGGCAAACACATGAATCGCTACATGCTTGCCCTTGCGGGCGCGACCCTGGCCATGACGGGCGTTGCCGCCCAGGCGCAGGACCTGGCGGCCGGCAAGGCTGTCTTCGACAAATTCAACTGCGCTTCCTGCCACGGCGCCGACGCCAAGACGGCCGTGGATCCGGCCTATCCGACGCTGGCTGGCCAGCACGCGGACTACCTGGTTCACGCCCTGAAGGCCTACAAGCGCGGCGCGTCCGGCAGCGCGGCCACGGCCAACGTGCGCAAGAACCCCATCATGGGCGCTTTCGCGACCCAGCTGTCCGACCAGGACATCTCCAACGTGGCGGCATGGCTGTCGGCGCAGCCGAGCGACCTGGGCGTGCGCAGGTAAGCCGTCCGGTTCCGTAAACAAGAAAGCCCTCGGTCGAGGGCTTTTCTTTTTCCGCCGGGCCGTCCCAAGGAAAAAAAGCCCCCTCGGGGGGCAGCAAGCCGAAGGCGCAGCGTGGGGGCATTTCTTTTTCCGCCGGGCCGTCCCAAGGAAAAAAAGCCCCCTCGGGGGGCAGCAAGCCGAAGGCGCAGCGTGGGGGCGGTGCTCAGCGGCTGGCGCGCTGGCGGATCAGGTCGATATAGGTGTCGCTGTCCAGCGGCGTGCCCAGGCGCTGCGCTTCCCACACCACCTGCCCCAGGCATTCCATGATTTCATGCGCGGCCTGGTGCGCGTCGCCGCGCGACACCAGCTGCTGGTAGGCCTGCCGGATTCCCGGCGGATGGTCGATGGACAGCTGCTCTGCAATGGCCAGATGCATGGACAGGTGCAGAAAGGGATTGGTGCGCCCCTTTTCCACCGAGTATTCGGCCGTCATGGCCTCGGGGTTTTCCAGGTCGCCGTGGTATTCGGGATGTTCGATGATCCAGTCCAGCGCGATGGCCTCGAGCGGCGTCAGCACTTCGGAGGCGCGATGCTTGCGCCAGGCTTCGATGAAGAATTCGCGGACTTGGTCGCGTGAGGGATTGAACATCTGATGGGGCTGAAAAGCGGGCTGGTGATGCATTATTTTACCGCCGCGCGCGGGCCGTCAGGCCCGCTGGCCCCTTTGCGATATAGAATTGGTTGCTATCGGCCATCCAGTGCGCGGTTCCCGTGGGCGATCTTCCCCGCCGGAACGGACGCTTCCCGATGCCGGCGCGTGCAGAAAAACCACTCGGAGCAAATGGAGCATTCATGTCCTACCAACATATCAAGGTTCCCGCTGGCGGCCAGAAGATCACGGTCAACGCTGATTTCTCGCTGAATGTGCCCGATCAGCCCATCGTCCCCTACATCGAGGGCGACGGCACGGGCGCCGACATCACCCCGGTGATGATCAAGGTCGTCGACGCGGCGGTGCAGAAGGCCTATGGCGGCAAGCGCAAGATCCACTGGATGGAAGTCTATGCCGGCGAGAAGGCCACCAAGGTCTACGGCCCCGACGTGTGGCTGCCCGACGAGACCCTGGACGTCGTCAAGGACTACGTGGTGTCGATCAAGGGCCCGCTGACCACGCCGGTGGGTGGCGGCATCCGTTCGCTGAACGTGGCCCTGCGCCAGCAGCTGGACCTGTACGTCTGCCTGCGCCCGGTGGCGTACTTCAAGGGCGTGCCCTCGCCGGTGCGCGAACCCGAAAAGACCAACATGGTGATCTTCCGCGAGAACTCGGAAGACATCTACGCCGGCATCGAATACATGGCCGAAAGCGAGCAGGCCAAGGAGCTGATCCAGTTCCTGCAGACCAAGCTCGGCGTGAAGAAGATCCGTTTCCCGAACACTTCGTCCATCGGCATCAAGCCGGTGTCGCGCGAAGGCACCGAGCGCCTGGTGCGCAAGGCCGCGCAGTACGTCATCGACAATGACCGTACGTCGCTGACCCTGGTGCACAAGGGCAACATCATGAAGTTCACGGAAGGCGGCTTCCGCGACTGGGGCTACGCGCTGCTGCAGAAGGAATTCGGCGCGACGCTGATCGACGGCGGCCCGTGGTGCAAGTTCAAGAATCCGAAGACGGGCCGCGAGGTCATCGTCAAGGACGTGATTGCTGACGCGTTCCTGCAGCAGATCCTGCTGCGCCCGGCCGAATACGACGTGATCGCCACCCTGAACCTGAACGGCGACTACATCTCGGACGCGCTGGCCGCGCAAGTGGGCGGCATCGGCATCGCCCCGGGCGCCAACCTGTCTGATTCGGTGGCCATGTTCGAAGCTACCCACGGCACTGCGCCGAAGTACGCAGGCAAGGACTACGTGAACCCCGGTTCCGAAATTCTGTCGGCCGAAATGATGCTGCGCCACATGGGCTGGACCGAAGCCGCGGACCTGATCATCTCCAGCATGGAAAAATCCATCCTGTCCAAGAAGGTCACGTACGACTTCGCGCGTCTGCTGGAAGGCGCGACCCAGGTGTCGTGCTCGGGCTTTGGCCAGGTGATGATCGATAATATGTAACTGGCGGCTTGCCGCCCGCGTGTCCACAAAACCCGCCCGCCGTCATGGCGGGCGGGTTTTGTCTGATTAACCAAACTGCATGGCGCGCGTCGCGCTTGTTTCGTTTTTACTAGGTTGAGTGTAGTGCCCCGACTGTACGTTTTCTTGGCCGCGTCGCTGGTGGTGTTGGTTCCCGCGCTGGCGTTGACCAGCCCGGTGGGCGGGCCCGCCATTGCCTATTTGACCGGTTTGATCGCATTGACCGCGCTAGCCGCCAACGCGATCAAACGCTACGAACCGATGGATTCTCGGGCCTTGTGGCCCATGGCGCTGGCGCTGCTGCTGCCGCTGTTGTGCATGTTCATCACGGCCGCCGTGCGAGGCGTATGGAGCGATTCCGAATTGGAAAAGCTGCTCCGGTTCGCGCTGGCGCTGCCTGTGCTCTGGCTGTTGCTGAGAGCGCCGCAAGATTGGCTCAAGCAAATCCAGTGGAGCATCTTAACCGGCGCGCTGGCGGGATCGGCGATGCTGATCGTCACCATGAAGTTGTGGGGCCGCGAGGCGGTCGTCGAGATCGGAGGGCGCTACAACGCCGTTTCCTTCGCGAACATGACCCTGCTGTTCGGCATGATGTCGTTGTTGTCGATCAGGTGGGGGCCGAGCAAGCCCTGGCCGCATTTTGCAACCGGCCTCAAGGTGCTGGCTTTCGGGCTGAGCGTGTGGGCGACGTGGGTTTCCCAAACTCGCAGCAGCTGGATGCTGCTCCCCATACTGGCGCTGGTGTTCCTGTTGGGGTTGCGAGGCTGGAGCCGTCGGCACAAGGCCTACTGTGCGCTGGCGGTCAGCGCGGCTCTGGTCGTCAGCGCGGCTGGGCTATGGCATTTCAGCAGCCGCATGCAGGCGGTCAAGACGGATCTACAGGATTTCACCACATCAGCCGACCGGGACTCTTCGCTCGGCATCCGGTTGCAACTGTGGCGGGCATCCA
The DNA here is from genome assembly GCF_014851745.1 of Achromobacter sp. ACM01. Lineage (NCBI taxonomy): Bacteria > Pseudomonadati > Pseudomonadota > Betaproteobacteria > Burkholderiales > Alcaligenaceae > Achromobacter > Achromobacter sp. ACM01. The sequence goes on along the minus strand of NZ_JACVAF010000003.1, from coordinate 881,018 downwards.
TCGAGATGTTCAAGAAGAGCCCTGTCGTGGGCGTGGGGCCCAGCAACTTCCGCAAGGAACTGGCCGAGCTCGAGAAGCGCGGGGTAGTGTCGCGCGAAGTCGTCGAAGGCTACGGCGAACCCCACAACGACCTGCTCGCCGCCCTGTCCGGATACGGGCTGCTAGGCTTGTTGAGCATACTCGCGCTATATCTGGTGCCGGCCTACATTTTCCTGCGCCGGCTGGCCAGCAATGACCGTGTCATACGTGTCGGCGCGCAGTTGGGCTTGCTGTTCTGCCTGGGCTATTGCGCATTCAGTCTGACTGAAATGATGTTCCGCAATATGCGCAGCGTACCGACGTATTCCTTGATCGTAGTGGCGCTGATCGCGTTGACCACGCCGCGCTCCGCAGGCGCCGCACGGGCGCCGGCCTAGGAAAGGGCTGTACAAAAGGCGGAATGAGCCGCCACGACGAAAAAACGCAAGGCAAGCGCGCCTTGCGTTTTTTTATGGGCCTTGCGTTAGATCAAGCACCCCGTGCAGTCTTGGTGAAAACCCTGGTGCTGTCCCTTATTCTGACGGAATGCATACATAAACCGTCACATTCTGCCTTGATTGGTTTCATTGGCTGGGTGAAGAAGGATGAGAGGACTATGAAGAATTCCAGTTTGCGCAGGGAACTGTTGTGGTTTGTGTTCGCGGTCGGCGCCGTCGTGCTGGCCCTGGGCGCCTGGGACGCCTGGGAGCGCCGCGCCGAGATGGTGGCCGAGCGCAGGACCGAGCTGCGCCACGTCCTTGATCTGGCGTCCGGCATCGTGCGCAATGGCAAGCAAAGCGTGCGCGAGGGCATGCCCCTGGACGAGGCCAAGCGCAATGTGGCGCGCCGATTGGCGCAACTGCGTTATGGCGAGGACGGCTATGTGGGCGCCTTCGGCGACGGCTACGACCTGCTGGTGCATCCCGATCCCAAGCTGGTCGGCACCAACGTCCGGGCCGTCAAGGACAGCGCCGGGCAGCCGATCTTCGAAAACCTCTATGCCCAAGGCAAGGCGGGCGGCGGCTATACGCGCTACCAGTTCCCGCGGCCGGGAACGGATCGGGCGCTGCCCAAGATCAGCTATGCCACCTACGACGCTGACTGGGGCTGGTTGTTGTTCACGGGCCTGTACGTGGATGACGTCGATCAGGCGTTCTACGGCACTTTGTGGCGGCAAGGCGGTGTGACGCTGGGCCTTCTGGTGTTGCTATTGGCGGCGGCGCTGCGCTTTTTCCGCACGCATATCCTCGGTCCGCTGGACCAGGCGGTGGTGGTGTGCGAGCGCGTGGCCAATGGCGACTTGTCGGGCAGCGTGCCGCGCAATCAGCGCGGCGAGATCGGCCGCCTGTTCGACGCCCTGGCGCGGATGCAGCAACGCCTGGACGGGGCGGTGCGCAGCATCGTGCATTCCACGGCTTCCATTGCCGCGGCCTCGCGGCAGATCGCGGCGGGCAGCATGGACCTGTCGGACCGCACCGAGAAGCAGGCCGCCGCGCTGGAGCAGACCGCCGCCAGCGTGGAGCAGATCACCGCGACCGCGCAGCAGAGCGCGCAACATGTGCGTGAGGTCAGCGCGCTGGCCGGTCAGGCAGCGCAACTGGCCAGGCAGGGCAGCGATGAAACGCAGCACGCCATCGACGCCATGCGCGAGATTTCGCATAGCTCGCAGCGCATCGACGAGATCATCCGGCTGATAGACGAGATCGCGTTCCAGACCAACATCCTGGCGCTGAACGCCGCGGTGGAAGCGGCGCGGGCCGGAGAACAGGGCCGGGGCTTTGCCGTGGTGGCGGGCGAGGTGCGTGCGCTGGCTCAGCGCTCGGCCACCGCCGCCAAGGAGATCAAGACGCTGATCGAAGCGTCGGCGGATTCGGTGGCTCGTGGCAGCCAGCGCGTCGAGCAGGCCAGCGCGACGATGGGCAACGTGCTGGAGTCCGCCGCCACCAGCGCGCCGCTGATGGGGGAGATTGCCACGGCCTCGGCCGAGCAGAGCGTGGGCATCGAACAGATCAATCAGGCCGTGACGCATCTGGACGGCGTGACGCAGCAGAACGCCGCGCTGGTGGAAGAGTTCGCCGCATCGGCTGGCGCGCTGCGCGATCAGGCGGCCGAGCTGGCGAATGCGGTGTCCGTCTTCAGGCTGTCTGCAGCCGCCTAGGCGAGCCCTGCACCACGTTCATGGCCCGCTGCAGGCGCTGCCCAAGCTCTCGGCTGGCGCTGGTCATGGGCATGCGCAGCTCATCGGTGATCAGGCCCTGCATCGAGAGGGCGCGCTTGATCGGAGCAGGGTTGGATTCGGTAAACAGCAGGCGGATCAGGCCGCGCAGGGGCTCGAAGAGTTCGCGCGCGGCCTCCGCGTGGCCGTCGCGGGCCAACTGCATGACCTCGACATAGCGCTCGGGATAGACATGCGCGGCGGCCGGGATGGCGCCGAGGCCGCCGGCCAGGAAGTGGTCCAGCAGGGCCATATCTTCCCCGCATAGCGGCGTCAGCGTGCCGCGCCGGTTCAAGGCCGCCAGTACCGCAGGATTGCATTCCTTGACGGCGCTGAAGTTGGGCAGCGCGGCCAGCGCTTCCATGGTTTCGACCGTCATGGTGACGCCGGTGCGCTTGGGGATGTTGTACAGGATGATGGGCCGCTGCGTGGCCCAGGCAATCTGGCGGTAGTGCCACAGGATGCCGGCCTGCGAAGGGCCCAGGTAGTAAGGCGGCGGCACCAGGTAGCCGGCCGGCTGGTACTTGTCCAGGCGCCGGATGGCGGTTGCGACGCCGCGCGTGTCCACGCCGCCCGCGCCGAACACCAGCGGCAGCGCGTGCGGATCGCTCGATATGGCTTCTATCATGTCGACCTTTTCCGGCACGCTCAGCAGATTGCCCTCGCCGGTGGAGCCAAACAGCACCAGGCCGGCGATACCCGCGTTGCGGTAATAGCGGGCCAGCGCCTGCGCGGCGTCCAGGTCCACATAGCCGCCGCGCATCGGCGTGACCATGGGCAGCCAGATGCCTTCAAATGCGGTCTTGCGTGGCGTGTCCATGGCTTACTGCCCCGTCATCGCGTATGCGGGAAGCACCGGACCGAACTCGGCGCGGGGCAGGCCCGACATCACCGCGTGCATCAGCGCATCCAGCTGTCCGCGTTCGCACTGCAGTTGCAGCACGCTTTGCACATGGACGTGATCCACCGACAGCACGTAGACGCCGATGCGTTCGCCCAATGCGCGATGCAGCGCCAGCCGCACGTTCAGTGCGTCCAGCGTGTCTATCCTGATGGTCAGCGCGACTCGTTCGACGCGGGCGTGCGTACGCTGCGCGGGCAGGATGTCGGACATGGGGGCGAGGCAGGCTTGAAGTCGGGGGATCATGGCGGGTAGCGGGACCGGAGGCGTCGCTTGCGGCGTTCCGGGGATTCGGTTGGTTAATGACGGTTCCACTATAGGAAGCGCGCCGTAAATCCTGCCGATAAAAGCGGACGCAGCGCGTAAAAAGCGCGTCAACGTCCGGGGCGCTCAGAACGTCTTGGTCAGCGACAGCAAGCCCGTTGCGCGGCCCATGTCCCGGCCGCGCGTATTGGTGTAGACGGCGCGGTCCGCGTTGGTGTCCAGATAGGCCAGCGAGACCGACAGGCCCCGGCCGAAGTCCTTCGTCAGCCCCAGCTTCCAGTCCGTGTAGTTGCCGTTGTCGACGTTGCGCACCAGTTGCCGGCCGACGTGCGCGTTGACGGTCAGGCCCCAGACGCCCGTATCGAAGTTGCCGGACAGGTCGAAGTACTGGCTGTGCTTGCTGTCGGCGAAGCCGAACAGGTTGGTCAGGGAGAGGGAGTACTTGAACATCAGAGGTCCATAGCCGATGCCGGCATACAGCTCGGTGGTGTCGGGACTGGTGTAGCCGGACGGATAGTCGCCAGGGTAGTAGTACTGCAGGACGCCCAGGTCGACGGGCACGTCCTGCGCGAGATTGCCCTTGTAGCCGCCGTAGAAGTCCATTTCCACGGGCGCGGACACGTCGCTGTTGCTGTCGTCGAGCCAGCTGATGCTGGAGTTCCAGTTGCCCAGGTAAAAGCCGCTGGAGTGGGCCAGGTCGAATCCGCCCTGGATGGCCGGCTTGTTATTGCTTTGCATCAGGCCGCGATAGCGGTATTGGCTGGCCAGGGTGACGTTGGCCGTCAACGTGAGGTCGGACGCGGAAGACGCCGCTTCGGCGGGCGCGTCGGCGGCCAGTGCGTTGCCGGCTTGCGTGGCGGCCAGGGTCAGCAGCGCGAGCGCGGCCAAGGTGTGGCGGGGCATGGAATTGCTCCTACTGTTGGATGGGACCGCAACAATAGGAGCAAGCGCGTAAAGGCCGAGACAAGACTTGCGGGCTGCGCGTAAACGCGGCGTCAATGCGCAGCCGCGGCGCGCGCCTCAGCCAGCGAAACGGTAGCCCACGCCGATCTCGGTCAGCAGGTAGACGGGCTGGGCGGGATCGGCTTCCAGCTTCTGGCGCAGATGGCCCATGTAGATGCGCAGGTAGTGATTGCTCTCCACGTGCGAAGGTCCCCACACTTCGCGCAGCAGTTCGCGGTGCGTCATGACCTTGCCGCGATGCGCCAGCAGCGCCGCCAGCAGCCGGTACTCCATCGCGGTCAGGTGCACGTGCTGTCCGCCGCGTTCGACCACGCGTTTGGCGAAGTCCACGCGCACGTCGCCGAAGCTGATTTCGGAAGCATTGCCCGCGCCGCCCCTGGCATGCCGCCGCAGCAGCACGCGCAGGCGCGCCAGCAGTTCGCTGACGCCGAAAGGCTTGGTCAGGTAATCGTCGGCCCCCGCGTCCAGCGCGGCGACCTTGTCGGCCTCGGCGCTGCGGGCGGACAGCACCAGCACCGGCACTTCGGTCCAGCCGCGCAGCTCGCGGATCAAAGTCATGCCGTCTTCGTCGGGCAGGCCCAGATCCAGCACCACCGCGTCGGGCTGCCGGGTGCCGGCTTCGATCAGGCCGCGCTTGACGGTTTCGGCTTCGTGGACGACGCAGCCCTCGCTTTCCAGGGCCTGGCGCACGAAGCGCCGGATGTTGGCGTCGTCTTCAATGATCAGGACGGTAGGCTGGTAATCGAACATGCGTTGCGGCGTTCAAGGGGTTTCGGATTGGATCGGGGGCGGCGCGCCCAGTGGCAGCGTAAAGACGAACTGGGCGCCGGATTCCTGGCCCGGCGCGTGTTCGACCCAGATTTTCCCATGGTGGGCGGCGATGATGGCCTCGCACACTGCCAGGCCCAGGCCGACGCCCGGGGTGGCGGACTCGCGGTCGCCGCGCGTGAATTTTTCGAAGATGCGGCGCTCAGCGCCCGGCGGCACGCCCGGGCCGTTGTCGCTGACCGCCACGCGCAGTTCGCCCTCGTGTACGTCCGCATGCAGACGCAGGGCGCTGCCGGCAGGCGTGTACTTGGCCGCGTTCTCCAGCAGATTGCAGAGCACGCGTTCGATCAGTACGCCGTCGCATTCCACCAGCGGCAGATGCGACAGGCTGTCCACGGTGACGCGGTGTGCGGCCAGCGGTTCGCGCATGGCGGCAAGCGAGGCGCCGACCAGTTCTTCGATGGATTGCCATTCCAGGCGCAGCGGCGTGTCGCGGTTCTGCAGCCGCGCCATGTCCAGCAGATTGACCACCAGCGCGTGCATGCGCTGGGCCTGGTCGCGCATGGAGCGGACGGTGTCGTGGATGTCGGGCGGCAGCGTCGCCTGCTGGCGCATCAGCGTGTCCGTCATGCCGACCAGGCTGGTCAGCGGGGTGCGCAGATCGTGCGACACGGCCGCCAGCAGCGAGTTGCGCAGCTTTTCGGATTCCATGCTGACCAGCGCCTGCTGCGCCACTTCCACGTAGTGCAGGCGTTCCAGCGCGATGGCGATCAGGGTGGCGTAGGCCTCGATCTGGCGGCGCGAGTCGGGATTCAGGAACAGGCTGCGGCGCGGAGCGGCCAGCGCCAGCACGCCGCGGGTGCGCATCGGCGCCTTCAGCGGCAGGTACAGCAGTTCGCTGTTGGACAGGGTGGAGGTGCCTGCGCCGGCCGGCTGTCCGTGGTCGTAGACCCATTGGGCCAGCGCGGATTCCAGCGGCGGCATGTCGTCCGCGGCGGGAGACGCCAGCTTCAGGCGGTCGTCCATGCCCAGGATGTATAGCGCGCAGCGCGAACCGAAGGTGGCATGCACGAAGGCGCCCGCCAGGGTGACGATCTGCTCGGGCAGCAGCGCGGACGACAATTCGCGCGCGAATTCGTAGAGGCTGCGCGCATCGGCTTCGCGCTTGACCGAAGCCTGCGCCTGCAAGCGCAGGCCGGCCGTCAACTGGCCGATCAGCAGGCCCACCGACAGCAGCACGCCGAAGGTCAGCAGATACTGCACGTCCGATACGGCGAAGGATGCCAGCGGTTGCACGAAGAAGAAATCGAACAGCCCTACGCTGATGACCGAGGCCAGCGCCGCCGGTCCGCGCCCGTGGCGCAGCGCAACGGCCACCACCGCCAGCAGGAACAGCATGACGATGTTGGTCTGGTGCAGCGCCGGGAAGGCCAGCATGGACAGCGCGGTGGCCGCGGCGCAATAGCACAGCGCCCAGGCGTAGCCCGCCAGCGGCCGCGGATTGCGCTCGTCGGCGGCCTGGCGCGTACGTTGTCCCAGCGTGAGCGGATCGCGCCCCGGCGCGGATGCGGCCGGCAGCGGCGGCGCGCCCAGGCGGATGATGTCGATTTCGGGGCAGCCCGCGGCCAGCATGTCGGCAAAGCTGTGGCGGCGCCACAGCCAGCCCGGCGAGATGGCCGCGGTCAGCAGCGCGGACAGCGACAGGCGCAGGCGTTGCAGGCCGCTGGCGCGGGTGCGGCCGATAATGGCCTTGGTGATGTTGTGGCGGCGCACATAGCGCACCACGGCGTCGACCATGTCGCCGCCGGCCAGGACTTCGCTGCGCGCGCCCAATGCATCCGCCAGGGCCAGGCTGCGCTGGATGCGCTCCTGTTCGGCCTGGGGCGGCGGGGCCGCGCGCGGTGTGTCGATGGTGACCACGTGCAGATCGCATTCCAGCTGCTGGCTCAGGCGGTGTGCGCTGCGGATGACGTACTCGGCGTCCACGTCCGGACCGATACACGCGACCACGGCTTCGCGCGTACGCCACACGGGTTCGATGGCGCGGTCGCGGCGGTAGGCCTGGACGTCGTCGTCGACGTGGTCGGCGGTGCGGCGCAGCGCCAGCTCGCGCAGCGCTATCAGGTTGCCCTTGCGAAAGAAATTGCGGGTGGCGTGGCGGGCCTGTTCCGGCAGATAGACCTTGCCTTCCTTCAGTCGGCGCAGCAGCTCGTCGGCCGACAGGTCCACCAGAATGACTTCGTCGGCCGCATCGAAGACCTCGTCCGGCACGGTTTCCCAGACGCGCACGCCGGTGATGCTGCCCACGGCTTCGTTCAGGCTGTCCAGGTGCTGCACGTTCAGCGTGGTCCAGACGTCGATGCCTGCCGTCAGGAGTTCCTGGATGTCCTGCCAGCGCTTGGCATGGCGCGAGCCTGGCGCGTTCGAGTGCGCCAGCTCGTCCACCAGCACCAGGTTGGGATGGCGGGCCAGTGCGCCGTCCAAATCAAATTCCTTCAGCACGTGGCCGCGGTACGGCACGTCCTTGAGCGGCAGGACAGGCAGGCCTTCCAGCAGCGTGGCGGTTTCGCGCCGGCCGTGGGTCTCGACGATGCCGGCCAGCACGTTGGCGCCCTGGGCGGCCTGCGCGCGCGCCGCCTCCAGCATGGCGTAGGTCTTGCCCACGCCTGCCGACGACCCGAAGTAGACGCGCAGCTTGCCGCGCACCGCCTGGCGCGCGGCGTCGTCCAGGGTCTTCAAGAGCGCGTCGGGGTCGGGACGCTCGCCAGCGATATCAGCCATGAACGCGCAGTAGGTGTGAGGGAACGGCTGGCAATACTATACGCCGCGGCATCAGCGGGCTGGACGCAATTGGTCCAGCGCCAGGTTCAGCGTCAGCACGTTGACCGCGGGGTCGCCCAGCACGCCCAGCCAGGGCTTCTCGGTATGGGCCTGGATCAGCGCGTCGACCTGCGCGCGCGGCAGGTCGCGGGCGCGCGCCACGCGCGCCGCCTGGTAGGCAGCGGCGGCCGGGCTGATGTGCGGATCCAGGCCGCTGCCTGATGCGGTGACCAGGTCCACCGGCACCGGGACCGGGTTGTCCGGATCGGCCGCCTTCAGGGCAGCGATGCGCGCCTGGATGGCATCGGCCAGCGCCGGATTGCGCGGCCCCAGGTTCGAACCGCCGGAGCCGGCGCCGTTGTACGGCATGGGCGCGGTGGCCGACGGGCGGCCCCAGAAGTAGGCAGGCGAACTGAACGACTGGCCGATCAGTTCGGAGCCGACGACGCGGTCGCCTTGCTTGATCAACGAGCCGGCCGCTTCGTGCGGGAAGACGGCGGCGGCGATGCCCGTGGTCAGGAAGGGATAGGCCAGGCCGGTCACCAGCGACAGCGCGGCGAAGACGACCAGCGCGGGACGCAGGATGCCGCCTTGGCGCGGCAGTGTGGCGGAATTTTTCATGATGGGTTCCTTGCGGTTTCGGGGCTCAGGCCCAGCCCAGGGCGGCCAGGACCATGTCGACCAGCTTGATGCCGGCAAACGGCACCAGCAGACCGCCCAGGCCATAGATGAGCAGATTGCGGCGCAACAGCACGGCCGCGCCCAGCGCGCGATAGCGCACGCCCTTGAGCGCCAACGGGATCAGCACCACGATGATCAGCGCGTTGAAGATCACGGCAGACAGAATGGCCGAGGCCGGTGTGGCCAGGCCCATGATGTTCAGCACGTTCAACTGCGGATAGACGGTGGCGAAGGCGGCCGGAATGATGGCGAAGTACTTGGCCACGTCGTTGGCCACGCTGAAGGTAGTGAGCGCGCCGCGGGTCATCAGCATCTGCTTGCCGATCTCGACGATCTCGATCAGCTTGGTGGGGTTGGAATCCAGGTCCACCATATTGCCGGCCTCCTTGGCGGCCTGGGTGCCCGAATTCATCGCCACCGCCACGTCGGCCTGCGCCAGCGCAGGCGCATCGTTGGTGCCGTCGCCCGTCATCGCTACCAGCCGGCCCTCCGCCTGGTAGGCGCGGATCAGCTTGAGCTTGGCCTCGGGCGTGGCTTCCGCGAGGAAGTCGTCCACGCCCGCCTCGGCGGCGATGGATGCGGCCGTAAGCTTGTTGTCGCCCGTGATCATCACGGTCTTGATGCCCATGCGACGCAGCTCCGCGAACCGCGATTGGATGTCCGGCTTGACGATGTCCTTCAGCTCGACCACGCCCAGCGCCCGATTACCGTCGCTGACCATCAGCGGCGTGCTGCCGCGGCGGGCCACGTCTTCGGCCAGGCGCAGGGCCTGTTCCGGCACGGTAGAGTCCTGCTCGGCCAGCCAGGCCTGCACGGCGTCGACCGCGCCCTTGCGGATCATGCGGCCATTAAGGTTCACGCCGCTCATGCGCGATTGCGCGGTGAAGGGCACGAATTCGGCATGCGCCGTGGGCGCGGCCGGGGCGTGGATGGACTTGTCGGCCAGCGCCACGATGCTGCGGCCTTCCGGCGTTTCATCGGCCAGCGAGGCCAGGCGCGCGGCCTCGGCCAGTTCGCGCGCGGACACGCCGGGGGCAGGTAGAAAGGTCGAGGCCTGGCGGTTGCCGAAGGTGATGGTGCCGGTCTTGTCCAGCAGCAGCACGTCCACGTCGCCAGCGGCTTCCACGGCGCGGCCGGACGTAGCGATGACGTTCGCGCCCATCATTCGGCTCATGCCGGCCACGCCGATGGCCGACAGCAGGCCGCCGATGGTGGTGGGGATCAGGCAGACCAGCAGCGCGACCAGCACCGTGACCGTCACCACAGAACCGCCGCCAGCGGCGTTGACCGCGTAGATCGAGAACGGCATCAGGGTCACGACCACCAGCAGGAACACCACGGTCAGGCCCACCAGCAGGATGGTGAGGGCGAGCTCGTTGGGCGTCTTCTGGCGCTTGGCGCCTTCGACCATGGTGATCATGCGGTCCAGGAAGCTCTCGCCGGGGTCGGCGGCGATGCGCACGAAGATCCAGTCAGACAGCACCCGGGTGCCGCCGGTGACCGACGAGAAGTCGCCGCCGGACTCGCGGATCACGGGCGCGGATTCGCCGGTGATGGCGCTTTCGTCCACTGACGCCACGCCGGCGATGACCTGGCCGTCGCCAGGGATGATGTCGCCCGCTTCGACCAGCACTACGTCGCCCCGGCGCAGCAGGCCCGAAGGCTGGCTGACTGCCTGGTTGCGCCAGGCGCCGGGCGCAGCCAGGCTGGCGTCGGCATCGCGAAAGCCCTTCAGCAGACGGGCGTCGATGGTGGTGCGCAGGCCGCGCAGGGTGGCCGCCTGCTGCTTGCCGCGGCCTTCGGCCAGGGCTTCGGCGAAGTTCGCGAACAGCACGGTGAACCATAGCCACACGGCGATCGCCAGGATGAACCCGGCGGGCGCTTCGGCCCGGCCGCGCAGGGCCATGACCCACAGCACCGTGGTCAGGATGCTGCCGACGTAGACCACGAACATCACGGGGTTCTTCAACTGCGCGGCGGGCGATAGCTTGCGCAGGCTGTCCAGCACCGCCGGACCGATCAGGGCGCGCGACCACATGCCGAACTGGCGTTCACGCGCAACGCCAGTCGCGGCGCGGGCGGCGCCGCCGCCGGCGCCGGTAGTAGAAGTTTCAATCTTGGCCATTTTCATTCCTAGCCTTTAATTTGCAGGTGTTCCGCCACCGGGCCCAAGGCCAGTGCGGGCACGTACGTCAAAGCGCCTACCAGCAGCACCGCGCCGATCAACAGCACCACGAACAGCGGGCCGGTGGTGGGCATGCTGCCGGGACCGGCGGGCAGCCGGCGCTTGGCGGCCAGCGAGCCGGCCATCGCCAGGATGGCGACGATGATGGCGAAGCGGCCGAACCACATGGCGACGCCCAGCAGCACGTTGTAGAAGGGCGTGTTGGCCGACAATCCGGCGAAGGCGCTGCCGTTGTTGTTGGCGGCCGACGTCAGGCCATAGAGGATTTCGGAGAAACCGTGGATGCCCGGATTCAGCACGCCAGCCTGGCCGGCCGGCACCGAGACCGCCAGCGCCGTGCCGACCAGCACCAGCAGCGGGGTAGCCAGGATGACGATGGAGACCATCTTCATGTCATAGGCTTCGATCTTCTTGCCCAGGTATTCCGGGGTGCGGCCTATCATCAGTCCGGCGATGAAGACGCCCAGGATGGCGAAGGCCAGCATGCCGTACAGGCCCGAACCCACGCCGCCGAAGACCACCTCGCCCAATTGCATCAACAGCATCGGCGTCAGGCCACCCATGGCGTTGAGCGAATCGTGCATGCCGTTGACTGCGCCGCAGGACGCCGCCGTGGTGACGGTGGCGAACAGCGAGGTGGCGGCGATGCCGAAGCGGGTTTCCTTGCCTTCCATGTTGCCGCCCGGCGAGAACGCGCTGAGCGCGCTGTCGGCGCCGGCCTGGGCCGCCATCGGATTGGGCTGCTGCTCGAAGTAGGCGGCGGATAGCGCAAACACCGCGAACAGCACGGTCATGGCCGCCAGGATCGCGATGCCCTGGCGCCGGTTGCCCACCATTTCGCCGAACGAGAAGCACAGCGCGGCGGGAATGGCCAGGATGGCCAACATCTCCAGGAAGTTCGCCAGCGGCGTGGGGTTCTCAAAGGGATGCGCGGAGTTGGCGTTGAAGAAGCCGCCGCCGTTGGTCCCCAGCAGCTTGATCGATTCCTGCGAAGCGACCGGACCCATGGCCAGGGTCTGGGTCTTGCTGACGGCGGGATCGGTCACGGCCTGTCCCTGGGCGTCCAGCACGGGCTGGCCTTGGGCGTCCACGCGGGGCTGCTCGTAATGCACCGCCTCGATCGTCTGGACTTCCTGATAGGGGCTGAAATTCTGGATCACCCCCTGGCTGACCAGCGCCAGCGCCAGGACCAGGGACAGCGGCAGCAGCACGTACAGCGTGCTGCGCACCATGTCGGTCCAGAAGTTGCCCACCGTGGCCGAGCAATGGCGCGACAGGCCGCGGATCAGCGCGAACAGCACGGCGATGCCGGTGGCGGCCGAGACGAAATTCTGCACCGTCAGCGCCAGCATCTGCGTCAGGTAGCTCATCGTCGATTCGCCGCCATAGCCCTGCCAGTTGGTATTGGCCACGAAGCTGATGGCGGTGTTCAGGGCCGAGTCCGGTGACACCGCGCCCATGCCGGCGGGATTGAGCGGCAGCATGCCCTGCAGGCGCTGCAAGGCGTAGACGGCCGCGATGCCGATGATATTGAAGGCCAGCACCGCCACGGCGTAGCGCTTCCAGCCCATTTCGGCCTGCGGGTCTATGCCCGCCAGCCGGTAGATGCCGCGCTCGATTGGACGGCCCCAGGCGGTCAGCCGGGATTGCCCGTTTTCCATGGCGATGCGGATGTAACGCCCGAGCAGGGGCGCGATCGCAAGCAGGACTGCCAGGTACGCGACCAGCAATCCGACGAATTCGGCGGTCATCAGAATTTCTCCGGTTTGAACAGCGCGACCAGCAGGTACACGAACAACAAGGCGGCCGTCAGGCCGCTCAGCCAATAGAGCCAGTTCATGGCTGCTCTCCCGCAGACAAGGTTTCGCAGAACCGCAACAGGGCGAAAGTCAGCCCGGCCATGACGGCAAAGATGGCGATATAGAAGGCATCCACGTTTTTCCTCCCGGGAGCGGCGCTCCCTTCGAACGACGGGCCTGCTCGGCGAATAGGGATGCGCGCCGGGCAGGCGTAGTGACCAATCAGGACACCGGCAGGTTACGGAGCGGGGGGTAAAAACGGGGTATACGTTTGGGAGGGGGGTGTAAATGAAACGTAAAATCCCAATATTCAGTACGGGAATACCGAATTGCACCAAGTTGGTGCATGGAATATGTAAATGAATGCTCCTTCTTAGGGCATTCCCCTAGTGTGACAATCCCGCATCTGGTGCAGAATCTCTTCCCATGCAGGTGAGGAGACAAAGCCCTGCATGGGCAAATACCGGCGGCACCGGTACATAAAAAAAGTAAAGCAGTACCCAAAAAAAGCAAAACGCACAACGGCTGGCACCAGGTAGTGCCGGCCGTTGTCGCATAAAAAGCCGGCATTTCAAGCGCAAAGGCTTTTCAAGCGCCGCGTTTCGCGATAATCAGACAGGGTTCGCTCATCCCAGCTATGTCGGAATCGCGCCTTTCATCCTCGGCACCCGCCACGACTCCCTATTGGCGCCGCAACTTGTGGCTGATCCTGGTGTTGCTCGTCGCCTGGGCCGCGCTGACCTTCATTCCCGCTTTTTTTGCCCGCAGCCTGAACTTCGATTTCATCGGCTGGCCGTTCGCGTTCTGGATGGCGGCCTATGGCGCGCCGCTGGCCTACCTGGTCATCATCGGCATCTACGCCCGGATCATGAATCGCGCCGATGAGCGCTCCGACGACACGGGAGGGCACCGCTGATGCCGTTTTTCAGCGGAGACACGCCCCAGCAATTCAGAGTCCGGCTGCGCCGCATCTACGTGCTGTACACGGCGGGCTTCGCGTTGATGATCCTGTTGATGGCGCTGGCCGAGATCCTGGGCATGCCGCGCAACTGGATCGGCTATGTATTCCTGCTGGTCACGGTCAGCCTGTACGCCGGTATCGGCATCGTCTGCCGGACCTCGGATCAGGTGGAATACTACGTGGCCGGCCGGCGGGTGCCCGCGATCTACAACGGCATGGCCACCGCCGCCGACTGGATGTCGGTGGCTTCCTTCATCGGGGTGGCCGGCACGCTCTACCTGACGGGCTACGGTGGGCTGGCCTACATCATGGGCTGGACCGGCGGCTACGTACTGGTGGCGATGCTGCTGGCGCCTTATCTGCGCCGCTTCGGCCAATACACCATCCCCGACTTCATGGGTGCGCGCTATGGCGGCAACATGCCGCGCCTGGCGGGCGTGGCCTGCGCCATACTCTGTTCCTTCACCTACCTGGTGGCGCAGATCTACGGCGTGGGCATCATCACCACGCGCATGACCGGCATTTCCTTCGAGCTCGGCATCTTCGTGGCGCTGGGCGGCATGCTGGTCTGTTCGTTCCTGGGCGGCATGCGCGCGGTCACCTGGACGCAGGTGGGGCAGTACATCATCCTGGTCATTGCCTATCTGGTGCCGGTGATCTGGCTGTCCATCAAGCACACCAACATGCCCGTGCCGCAGTTGTCGGCCGGGGTGGTGCTGCAGCAGGTCACTGAAAAAGAAATCTACCTGCAGAACGACCCGTCCGAAATCGAGGTGCGCAGGCTTTGGCAGGAGCGCGCCGACGAAATGGGCCGCCGGATGGCGGCATTGCCAGAATCCTGGACACTGGAAAAGGACAAGCTGCGCAGCCGGCTGGCGCAGTTGACGGCGAACGATGCGCCCATGGTCGAGATCCGCTCGGCCGAACGCGAGCTGGCCGGCTATCCCCCCAGCGTGGAGGAGGCGCGTGTCGCATGGGCGCAGGCCAAGGCCGCCTTCGAGGCGCGGGCGGCGCCCGCCACACCGCATGCGGAACCGTTCCCGTCCAAGGATCCGGAAGAGCAGCGCAATATGCGCGTCAACTTCCTGGCGCTGGTGCTATGCCTGATGCTGGGCACCGCCGGCATGCCGCACATCCTGATGCGTTCATACACCACGCCTTCAGTCATCGAGGCGCGCAAATCGGTGTGCTGGTCGTTACTGTTCATCCTGCTGCTGTATTTCATGGCGCCGGCGCTGGCGCTGCTGGTGAAGTACGAGGTCTATACACAGGTGGTGGGGTCCAGCTTTCTCAGCCTGCCCAACTGGGTGCATGCCTGGAGCGCCGTCGACAGCAATCTGCTGGACGTGACCGACGTCAACCGCGACGGCATCGTGCAGTTGAGCGAAATCAGCATGGGTGCCGACGTGGTGGTGCTGGCCATGCCGGAAATCGGCGGGCTGCCCTACGTCATATCGGCCCTGGTGGCGGCGGGCGGGCTGGCTGCGGCGCTGTCCACCGCCGATGGCCTGTTGCTGACCCTGTCCAACTCCCTGTCGCACGACATGTGGTACCGCATGGTGTCGCCGCGCATGTCGGCGGCGCGCCGCGTGATGGTGTCCAAGATCCTGTTGCTGCTGGTGGCGTTCGGTGCGGCCTGGGTGGCGGCGCGCAAGCCGGCGGACATCCTGTTCATGGTGTCGGCCGCGTTTTCCTTCGCGGCTTCGTCGTTTTTCCCGGCGCTGGTCATGGGCGTGTTCTGGCGCCGGGCCAACAAATGGGGGGCAACGCTGGGCATGGCGGCGGGGCTTGCGGCGACGTTCGCCTACATGACGCACACGCATCCGTGGCTGCGCGAATGGGTGCTGGGCATTTCACGCACCCAGCCCGTGGACCTGTGGTGGGGCATCCAGCCTATCGCGGCGGGCGTGTTCGGCGCGCCGGTGGCATTCCTGACGATCATTGTGGTGTCCCTGCTGACGCCGCCTCCCGACCGGGCCACGCTGGCGCTGGTGGACTACCTGCGGCATCCGGGCGCACCCAAGCCGCAGGGCGAACGCGCCTAAGGCGCTGCGCAGGCGTCGGCCTTCCGGTTTTCCGGATCGACGCAGGAAGCCCATGCCGCCGCGGGCATCGTTTGCAGCAGGGTATAGGTCTGGCCGGGCGCCCATAGCCATTGCACGCCGCCAGGCGTCTGGCCGGCGGCCTCCCAGACCCGTTTGCGTTGCGCGCTGGTCATGGGGAACTGTCCATCGTCGCCGCTTTTGCCTTTTGCCAGCACCTGGGCGGGGTCCCGCTTGGCGTCATAGATGCTGGCCATGCCTGCGGCGGTCTGCTTGGGTTGCACGATGGTCCAGTCGTAGTTGTACGAATCCAGCGCTGGCGCTTTCCAGGCCGGACCGGGCAACACTAGTACGGCATAGTGGCCCGGACTTTCGCGGTAGGGCAGTCCCAGAACGGCGGGCTCGTCCGCCCACGCCGTCCGCTGGCGCAAGTAGCGCTGCGCCCTGCGGCCCTGAGCGTCATACGTCACGACTTCGAACGCGTCTTCGGATCTGTCTTGATAGGAAATCGTGCGCAACAGCCGGCCCGCCGCGTCATGCACGTAGCGGGCCATGGGCCGGGAGCGCGCCGAGCAATCGTTGGCGCCCAGCTCGGCCAGCCAGCCGTGGGCGTCGTAGCGCAGGCAGTAGCGCGCCGGCCGGTTGCGGCGGCCGTCCCATGCGCGCGAGCGCTCCTCGTAGCCAGTCAGCCGACCGGCGGCGTCATAGTAGAAGCGCGTTTCAGCGTCTGGCGGGGGCAGCTCGGCCTTGCCCGATGCGCGGGTTTCGTGGACTGCGTTGGCACTGTAACGGGCGATGCCGCACAAATGCTGGCGGCCGTCGGGGGCGCTTTCCCAGCGCAGCATCGTGACGCCGATGCGGGCGTGCGGCGCGGCGGCGTAGACGGACCAGTCCACCTGTTCGGCCCAGATGGCGGGGGAGGCGCGTCCGTCCGTGTCTATGGCGACGCCAGGCAGCCATGACCGGATGCGCGAGCCGTCCAGCGCCAGCAAGGTATTCGTGTCGTCCAGGGAAATGTCCATCACCCTGGTGTGGCGCTGCGCGGACGCCGCCAGTGGCTCGCAGAGCGCGCTGGCCAGCCCCGGCGCCATGGAAAGTGCCGTCAGCGCAAGCAGACGCAGAGAGCAATCAAAGCGCGGCATTGTGCAGGTAGGCGATCAGCCCCCAGAGTTCGCTGCTGACGCCGCCCAGGCGCAAGGCGTTGTCGCGGGTGTCCATCAGCAGGAAGGGGTAGGCGTTGCGTTCCAGCTTGCCCGGAGGAGGTAGTCGGTAAGGCGTGAAGTGCTCGCCCGACAGCAGGTAGGTATTGGTCATGTCGCCGACATCCACATGCAGGTACCAGACGGTCAGCTCCGCGACGTTCAGGGCAGCATCCGCTTCCGGATACAGGCCGCCCTGGCCGGCGGGGATGGCACTGTCCAGCACGGCCATGAGCACGGCGCGCGGGCCAGGCTTCGGAAAGTTTGCGCCTTCACCGCCGCGCTGCGTGAACGCCTGGCGGATGAATCCCGCGCCGCGTGAGCCGGGCACCACCGTGCGGGCGAACATCGCCTCCAGCTGGGCTTGCGACAAGGGGCCGGGCGTAGCGGACAATTGGTCCAGGTCCTGCTTGAAAGCGCTCAGCCAGGTTCGGTAGCGCACGAGCTCAGCCGCGCGGTTGAACTCCTGGGCCCAGGCATTGCCGGCCGGCAGCAAGCCCAGACAGCCCAGGCACAGCCAGGCCGCCAGCCAGCGGCGGATCCGGGAACTCGCCGTGGACCCGTCGCGGGGCTTCAATGCGAAACGGATTTCGAGAACACGTTCATCACCACCACGCCGGCGATGATGAGGCCGATGCCGATGAGCGCGGGCGTGTCCAGGTGCTGCTTGAACAGCACCGCGCCCACGATGGATATCAGCACGATACCCACGCCGGACCAGATGGCGTAGGCGATGCCCACCGGTATCTCGCGCAGGGTCAGCGACAGGAAGTAGAACGAGATCAGATAGCCGAACACCGTCACGATGGACGGCGCCAGGCGGGTGAAGCCTTCGGACCCCTTGAGCGCGCTGGTCGCGAAGATCTCGGCGATGATCGCTATGCCCAGATAGAGCCACTTCATTTGCGCGTTCCTTCGGCTTGTCGCAGCAGCACCAGCAGGGCGCCCGCGCCGCCTTCGCGCTCGGGCGCCTCGGAAAACGCCAGCACCTCGTTTTTCTGCACCAGCCAGGTGCGGGCCTTGTCCTTGAGCACCGGTTCCAGCCCCTGTGAGCCATAGCCCTTGCCGTGCACGATGCGCACGCAACGGATGCCGTGCTCCTGGCATTCGTCCAGGAACGACAGCAGGGCGTGGCGGGCCTGTTCCACCCGCAGACCGTGCAGGTCCAGTTCGGCGCCTGCGCGCCATTGGCCGCGGCGCAGGTTGCGCGCGGTGTCGGGCGCGGCGTCGCTGCGTACGAAGGCGGTGCCGCCTTCGGACAGCAGATGCGTGATTTCGCCGCTGTCTGAGACGCCGGCGTCGGCGCGCGTGGGCGTTTCGCCCAGCGCGTTGGCGCGGCGCAGCGCGGGCGCAGGCTGTGCCACGGGCTTGTGCTCCACCCGGGCGGCCTGCTTGATGGGCGTGACCGACTGCATCGTGCGCTTGAACGCCGCCATGTCGTCCACGGGGGCGGTGTCGGCTTTTTTCAGCACCGCCACCCGCTGGGCCAGGGCGGCGCGTTCGCGCTCGGCCTGCAGGTCTTTCTTCAGGCGTTTCAGGTCGGCCAGGCCGACCTTACTGCCCCGCATTCTCCAGCCACCGTTGTGCGTCCAGCGCGGCCATGCAGCCGGTGCCGGCGCTGGTGATGGCCTGGCGGTAGACGTGGTCCTGCACGTCGCCGGCCGCGAACACGCCCGGGACCGAGGTCATCGTGGCCATGCCGGACAGGCCGCTCTTGGTGACGATGTAGCCGTCCTTCATTTCCAGTTGGCCCTGGAAGATTTCGGTGTTGGGCTGGTGGCCGATGGCGATGAAGGCGCCGGTGGCCGCCATGTCTTCGGTGACGCCGGTGTCGACGTGGCGCACGCGCACGCCGGTGACGCCGCTGTCGTCGCCCAGCACTTCTTCCAGGGTATGGAACAGCTTGAGTTCCATGTTGCCGTTCTCGACCTTGCTCATGAGCTTGTCGACCAGGATGGGCTCGGCGCGGAACTTGTCGCGGCGATGGATCAGGGTGACCTTGCGGCAGATGTTCGACAGGTACAGCGCTTCTTCCACGGCGGTATTGCCGCCGCCGACGACGACGACGTCCTGGTTGCGGTAGAAGAAGCCGTCGCAGGTGGCGCAGCCGGACACGCCGCGGCCCATGAAGGCCTCTTCAGACGGCAGGCCGAGGTACTTGGCCGAGGCGCCGGTGGCGATGATGAGGGCGTCGCAGGTGTAGATCTTGCCGGTGTCGCCCGTGAGGGTGAACGGGCGCTTGGACACATCGACCTTGGCAATGTGGTCGAAGATCATTTCGGTGTTGAAACGTTCGGCGTGCTTCTGGAAGCGCTGCATCAGGTCCGGACCCTGCACGCCATCGGCGTCGGCCGGCCAATTGTCGACGTCCGTGGTGGTCATGAGCTGGCCGCCTTGGGCCAGACCTGTAACAAGAACAGGGCTCAGATTGGCGCGTGCCGCATAGACGGCCGCCGTGTAACCGGCGGGGCCGGAACCGAGTATCAAAACTTTAGCGTGCGTAGGCGTGGACATGGGCGGGTATCTTTAGGTTAACGCCCAATTATAATGAGCCGCATGCCGCGTATCTCGACTGCTTCTCCGCGCGCCTCGCGCAATACCCGTAACGGGCCTTCCCCCCTGCAGACGCGCTTGTCCGCCCTGCTGCGCGAAGCCCGCTGGATCCTCTTCGCCGCCCTGGCGGCCTGGCTGACGCTGGTGCTGGCCACCTGGAATGCGGCCGACCCTGGCTGGTCGCATTCCGTCCCCGCCGGCGCCATCCACAACAAGGGCGGGACCCTGGGCGCCTATCTGGCGGACATCCTGCTCTATCTGTTCGGCTTTTCCGCCTGGTGGTGGGTAATTTTGCTGCTGCACCGGGTGCGCGCGGGCTACCGCCGCCTGGCCAGCCATCTTCGCGTTACCAATAGTAAGCAGCCGGAAGTGTTGCCCCGCGTCCACTGGGAAGAGGGCATCGGTTTCTTTCTGCTGCTGGTGGGGTCGCTGGGCATGGAAGCCCTGCGCCTGGCCAGCCGCGGCACGCATCTGCCCGGCGCCTCCGAGAACACCAGCGGCGCCGGCGGCGTGATCGGCCAGACGCTGGCCGACCTGATCGGCCGCAGCATCGGTTTCACTGGCAGCACGCTGGCCTTTCTGGTCATGCTGGCCATCGGCCTGAGCCTGTTCTTCTCGTTTTCCTGGCTGTCCATCGCCGAACGCGTGGGCTCGTGGCTGGAGGGCCTGGTGCGTCGCGTGCGCGACTCCTACGCCGCCCGCGAAGACCGCAAGGTCGGCGAGGTCGCCAAGGCCGTGCGCACCGAACAGGTCGTGGCCAAGCAGGAAAAGCTGGTCCACGAGCAGCCGGTGCGGATCGAACCCGCCATTACCGTGGTGCCCAAGTCCGAACGCGTTGAAAAGGAAAAGCAGCAATCGCTGTTCTTCGCGCCCTCGGGCGGCGCCGAAGGCGATCTGCCCGCGATCAGCCTGCTGGATCCACCCCTGGCCAACCAGGAAACGGTGTCGGCCGAAACCATTGAATTCACTTCGCGCCTGATCGAAAAGAAGCTGGCCGACTTTGGCGTGTCGGTCACCGTGGTGGCGGCGCAGGCCGGCCCGGTCATCACGCGCTACGAAATCGAGCCCGCCACGGGCGTGAAGGGCAGCCAGATCGTCAACCTGGCCAAGGACCTGGCGCGCGCGCTCAGCCTGGTCAGCATCCGGGTGGTGGAAACCATTCCGGGCAAGAACCTGATGGGCCTGGAACTGCCCAACCCGCGCCGCCAGATGGTGCGCCTGTCCGAGATCCTGGGTTCGCAGACCTACCACGCCAGCCATTCCGTCGTGACGATGGCGCTGGGCAAGGACATCGCCGGCAATCCGGTGGTGGCCGACCTGGCCAAGATGCCCCACCTGCTGGTGGCGGGCACGACAGGTTCGGGCAAGTCCGTGGGGATCAACGCCATGATCCTGTCGCTGCTGTACAAGGCGGACGCGTCCCACACCCGGCTGATCCTGATCGATCCGAAGATGCTCGAAATGAGCGTCTACGAAGGCATTCCGCATCTGCTGGCGCCGGTGGTCACCGACATGCGCCAGGCCTCCAACGCGCTGAACTGGTGCGTGGGCGAAATGGAAAAGCGCTACCGCCTGATGAGCAAGATGGGCGTGCGCAACCTGGCGGGCTACAACACCAAGATCCGCGACGCCATCAAGCGCGAGGAACCCATTCCGAATCCGTTCTCGCTGACGCCGGACGCGCCGGAGCCGCTGTCGCCGCTGCCCACCATCGTGGTGGTCATCGACGAACTCGCCGACCTGATGATGGTGGTGGGCAAGAAGATCGAAGAGCTGATCGCCCGCCTGGCGCAGAAGGCGCGCGCCGCCGGCATCCACCTCATCCTGGCCACGCAGCGTCCCAGCGTCGACGTCATCACCGGCCTGATCAAGGCCAACATCCCGACGCGCATCGCGTTCCAGGTGTCGTCCAAGATCGACTCGCGCACCATTCTGGATCAGATGGGCGCCGAAACCCTGCTGGGCCAGGGCGACATGCTTTACATGCCGCCGGGCACCGGCCTGCCGGTACGCGTGCACGGCGCGTTCTGCAGCGATGACGAAGTGCACCGCGTGGTGGAAAGCCTCAAGGCGCAGGGCGAACCCAATTACATCGAAGGCCTGCTGGAAGGCGGCCTGGACGGGGATGCGGGCGAAGGCGCCAGCAGCGTCACCGGCATCGGCGGCGACGCCGAATCCGACCCGATGTACGACCAGGCTTGCGAAGTGGTGCTCAAGCACCGCCGCGCGTCCATTTCGCTGGTGCAGCGCCACCTGCGCATTGGTTACAACCGTGCGGCCCGGTTACTGGAGCAGATGGAGCAATCGGGTATGGTGTCGGCGATGCAGTCCAATGGCAACCGCGAGATCCTGGTTCCCGCAGCCGCCGCCGCCCGAGAGGAAGCTTGATGAAGATGTTCCGCCGACTGGCCGCCGTGGCGGCCCTGAGCCTGGCGCCCGCCATGGTGTTTGCCGCCAGCGCGCAGGAGCAGCTGCGCGCTTTCGTGGCCACGGTGACCTCGGCCACCGGCTCGTTCTCGCAGTACACGGTGAACAATCAGGGCCGCACGCAGCCCGCCCAGACCGGCGTGTTTTCGTTCCAGCGCCCCGGCAAGTTCAAGTGGGCGGTGCAGAAGCCCTATGAGCAACTGGTGATCTCGGATGGCCGCCAGGTATTCCAGTTCGATCCGGACCTGGCCCAGGTCACCGAACGCAAGGTCGATGCCGCCATCGGCACCTCGCCCGCCGCCATCCTGTTCGGCTCGGGGTCGCTGGAGCAGTCGTTCGACGTTTCGGCCCTGCCGTCCAAGGATGGGATCGATTGGCTGCGGGCCAAGCCGCGCACCGCCGATGCGGGCTTTTCGCGCGTGGACATCGGCATGAAGGACAACCTGCCGGTGCGCGTGGAACTGCTGGATTCATTTGGCCAGACCACCCGCGTGGATCTGTCCGGCATCGCAGCCAACCCACAGCTGCCGGCCAAGGAATTCCAGTTTGTCGCGCCCAAGGGTGTTGATGTCGTGAAGATGTGAAAAAAGCCTGGCAACGCCAGGCTTTTTCTTGTGTGGTGTCCGCTTAGGGACGCTTGTACGCGATGCAGTCGACCTCGACCTTGGCGTCGACCACCAGCGACGACTGCACGCAGGCCCGCGCCGGCGGGTTCTCGCCGAAGTATTCCTTGAACACCTTGTTGAACGACGCGAAGTCGCGCGCGTCGTCCAGCCACACGCCGCAGCGCACGACGTGTTCGGGGCCGTAGCCGGCTTCCTTCAGGATGGCCAGCACCTGCTGGATGGCCTTGTGCGATTGGGTCACGATGCCGCCTTCGACGACTTCGCCGTTGTCCATCGGCACCTGGCCGGACACGTGCAGCCAGCCGTCGGCCGCGACCGCGCGGGCAAAGGGCATGTGCGAGCCGCCCTGGCCCGTGCCGCCGGCGACGCCGTAGCGGGTGATGCCGTTGCTGTCGGCGGTGGGAGCATTGCTCATGGTTCTCTCCTTGAAATGAATGGCCGGTTTTGCACCGGGATTTCGCCCGTTGCTTACTGGAAGTTCTTGCGCAGGTCGCCGCTGCGCGGCAGCCAGCGGCCGGCGCGGTCGCCGGTGGCCTCGCCCTGGCGATAGGACAGGGCGCCATTGACCCACACCGCCTCGATGCCAGCGGCAGTCTGCACCGGCGCGGCGAAGGTGGCGCGGTCGATGACCGTGGCCGGATCGAACAGCACCAGGTCCGCGTGGTAGCCCTCGCGCACCAATCCGCGCTCGGCCAGGCCGAAGCGGGCGGCGGACAGGCCCGTCATCTTGTGCACGGCCTCCGTCAGCGGGAACAGCCCCACGTCGCGGCTGTAGTGGCCGAGCACGCGCGGGAATGCGCCCCAGAGCCGGGGGTGAGGCATGGGATCGTTGGGCAGGCCGTCGGAGCCCACCATGGTGAGCCGGTGCGAAAGCACGCGGCGCACGTCGTCTTCATGCATGTTGTGGTACACGGCGCCGGCCGGCTGCAGGCGCGCGGCCGTTTCGAGCAGGCTCAGGCCCCAGTCGGCGGCAATGTCGGCCAGCTTGCGGCGGGCCTGCTCCGGATGCGGCACGGACCAGGTGATGTCGATGTCGAACTCGTCCGTGACCTGCTTTAGGTCCAGGGTCGAGGAGCTGGCGGAGTAGGGGTAGCAGTCGCAGCCCACGTGTTGCAGGCGGCCGGCGGTCTCGAGCGCGGACAGCACTTCTTTCGTGCGGCCCCAGTTGCCGGCGCCGGCGCATTTCAGGTGCGACACCACCACCGGCACGCGGGCATGCTGGCCGATGTCGAAGGCTTCCTGCATGGCCTCCAGGATGGCGGCGAACTCCGAGCGCAGATGGGTGGTGTAGAGCGCGCCGAATTCATCCAGCGCCTCGGCAAGCAGCTTGACCTCTTCGGTGTCCGCGTCGAACGCGGAGGCATAGGCCAGGCCGGTGCTCAGGCCGATGGCGCCATGGGCCAGCGCGTCGCGCAGCTGCTCGCGCATGGCCAGCACTTCCTCGCGAGTGGCGGCGCGGTCGAGCCGGTCCATGTGGTTGCTGCGCAGGGCGGTGTGGCCGACCAGCGCGGCCACGTTCACGGCGGGGCGCGCGGCCTCGATGGCGCGGGTGTAGTCCGCGAAGGTGGGGTAGCTGAAGTCCGCGCGGGCGCCCAGCAGGTTCATCGGGTCCGGCGGTTCGCCGCGAAGGGCCACGGGCGACGCGCTGATGCCGCAATTGCCCACCACTACGGTGGTCACGCCCTGGGACAGCTTGGGCAGCATGTCCGGCGTGCGGATGACGTTGGTGTCGTCATGCGTGTGCACGTCGATGAAACCCGGGGCCAGCGCCAGGCGGGTGCCATCGATGATCTGGCGCGCCGCCGCGCCGGGCAGGTCGCCGATGGCCGCGATGCGGCCGTCGGCCAGCGCCACGCTGGCGCGGTAGGCGGGTTCGCCGGTGCCGTCCAGGACCAGCACATTGCCTATGAGGGTGTCGTACATCTTGTGTTCCAGTTCAATCGCCCAGCGGCAGGCGGTTCGGACCGCCGCGGTGTTCGTCCAGCGCCAGCTTGATGCGGCGCAGGCGCTCCCGGTTTTCTTCCTGGTTCAGCATGGCCAGTTCGGTCGAGAGCAGGTCTATGGCCAGCATCATCGCGTAGCGCGATGCCGAGGGCTTGTAGATGAAGTCGGTTTCGTCGGTGCGGATGGGCAGCACCACGTCGGCCAGTTCAGCCAGGGCGGAGGTGGCGTCGGTGATGGCGACGATGCGCGCCTGGTACTGCTTGACGATGCGGGCCGCGCCCACGATTTCCGGCGTGAGGCCCGAGGCCGACAGGATCAGCACCGCGTCGCGTTCGTCCAGCGTGGCCGCGACCATGCGCAGCAGCACCGCATCGCTGTACACGGCAATGGGATAGCCCAGGCGCACCAGGCGCGACTGCACTTCCTGCGCCAGCACGGCCGACGCGCCGCCCATGCCGAAGACGTAGATCATGCGCGCGCCGTCCACAATGCCGGCGGCCGCCTCGAACAGTTGCTCGGTGAAGTTGGGCAGGTGGGCGCGCAGCGTGCTTTCGATGTCGGCGTAGATGCGGGCGTAGAAGGTGCTTTCCTCGGTTGGCGCGCTGGGGTCCAGGAAGCGGCTGCCCACTGTGCTGGCCTGGGCCAGCTTGAGCTTCAGGTCGCGGGTGTCGTCGCAGCCGACCGTGCGCGCGAAGCGCGAGATGGTGGCGATGCTGACGCCGGCCTTGGCCGCCAGCTGGTCGACGGTGGCGCTGGCGCCCCAGATGATGTCGTCCAGTATGGCGTCGGCGACCTTGCGTTCGGTCACGCTCAGCGAGTCCCGCCGACTGCGTATCTGGAAGACGATGTCGCGGATGATGTTCATGTGGGCTTCCTGGATCTGTTCTGGACTGGGCGGTTATCAGGCGGCCAGCTCGGCGTCGCCGATGCGCGAACACGCCACATAGTGGCCCGGGCCGACATTGGCGGCCTGCGCCTCGGTGGTTGCGCAGCTTTCGATGGCGTAGGGACAGCGGGTGCGGAACACGCAGCCGGAAGGCGGGTTGACCGGGCTGGGGATGTCGCCCTTCAACAGGATACGCGAGCGCGGCGCGCGCGGGTCCGGCACCGGCGCGGCGGACAGCAGCGCGCGGGTATAGGGATGGCGGGGGCGGGCGTAGACCTCACTGGTCGGGCCGCGTTCCATGACACGGCCCAGGTACATCACCACGACCTCGTCGCACAGGTAGTCCACCACCGCCAGGTCGTGGGCCACGAACAGCATGGTCAGGCCCAGGTCGCGCTGCAGGTCCTGCAGCAGGTTCAGCACCTGCGCCTGCACCGACACGTCCAGCGCGGACACCGGCTCGTCGGCCACGATGAAATCGGGCTCGACTGCCAGCGCGCGGGCGATGCCGATGCGCTGGCGCTGGCCGCCGGAGAACTCGTGCGGATAGCGGCGGCTGTGGTCGGCGTTCAGGCCCACGCGTTCCAGCAGCTCGCCGATGCGGGCCATGCGGCGGTTCTGGGCAAGCCGGTGGGTGTCCAGCGCTTCGCCCAGGATCTCGGCCACCGTCATGCGGGGGTTGAGGCTGGCGTAGGGATCCTGGAACACGATCTGCATGCGGCGGCGCCAGGGCAGCATCTGCTTTTCGGACAGCTTGGTGATGTCCTGGCCGTCGAACAGGATGCGGCCGGCGGTGGGCGCGAACAGGCGCAGCAGGGCGCGGCCGGTGGTGGTCTTGCCCGAGCCGGATTCGCCGACCAGGCCGACGATGGTGTTGCGCGGCACGTCGAAGCTGACGCCGTCCACGGCCTTCACGACCGGCGCATGGCGCGCCTGCGAGGTGGGGAAGTGGACCTTGAGGTCCTGGATCCGCACCAGCGGCTCCTCGGCGCGGATGGGAATGGGGCTACTCGTCATATCGGATTCACCTTGATGCAGCGCGCGCGGTGGTCGGTCTGCACCGGCATGAGTTCGGGTACGGCGGCGCGGCAGTCGTCGGCAGCCAGCGGGCAGCGCGGCGCGAAGGTACAGCCGGCCGGCAGCGACAGCACGCTGGGCACGTTGCCCGGGATGGCGCGCAGCCGTTCGCCGGAGGCCAGCAGGGCGGCCGTGGGGATGCAGGACAGCAGACCGCGGGTGTAGGGGTGCGTGGGCTTTTCGAACAGGTCGTAGACGCCGGCGTCCTCGACCACGCGGCCCGCGTACATGACCGCCACGCGATGCGCGATCTCGGCCACCACGCCCAGGTTGTGCGTGATGAACAGGATGCTCATGTTCATCTCGGCCTGCAGCCGGCGCAGCAGGTCCAGGATCTGCGCCTGCACGGTCACGTCCAGCGCGGTGGTCGGCTCGTCCGCGATCAGCACGGCGGGGTTGCACGCCAGGGCCAGCGCGATCATCACGCGCTGGCGCATGCCGCCCGACATCTGGTGCGGGTACTCGTTGATGCGCCGCTCGGCCGCCGGGATTTCGACGCGTTCCAGCATTTCACGGGCGCGCCGCATGGCCGCGTCGCGGGAGCCGCCCTCGTGCTGCAGCACGGCTTCGGCGATCTGGTCGCCCACCGTGTACAGCGGATTCAGGCTGGTCATGGGCTCCTGGAAGATCATGGCGATTTCGGCGCCGCGGATCTTGCGCAGGGTGGCGGGCGAGGCCTGGGCCAGGTCGTGCTGCGCGCCCTGGCGGTCGCGGAACAGGATCTTGCCGGCCTCGATGCGACCCGCCGGCTTGGGCAGCAGGCCCATGATGGACAGGCTGGTCACGGACTTGCCAGAGCCGGACTCGCCGACGATGGCCAGCGTTTCGCCGCGGGCCAGGTCGAAGGTAACGCCGTCCACGGATTTGGCGATGCCGTCGCGGCTGTGGAACCAGGTCTTCAACCCTTCCACGGAAAGCACGACGTCTCGGGTGCTTGCGGTCATGATTACAGCTCCTTGCGCAGGCGCGGATCGAGGACGTCGCGCAGGCCGTCGCCGACCAGTTGCAGCGACAGCACCGACAGGACGATGGCGATGCCGGGGAAGATCATGATCCAGTCGGCCGAGCCCATGTACTGCTGGCCGGCGTTGATCATGGTGCCCCAGGTGGGGATGTCGGGCGACACGCCCACGCCCAGGAACGACAGGCCGGCTTCGGCCAGGATCGCGTAGGCGAAGATGAACGTGCCCTGCACCAGGATGGGCGACACCAGGTTGCGCAGCACGTGCACGGTGACGATGCGCCAGGTCGGCACGCCTAGCGCGCGGGCGGCTTCGACGAAGGGCAGTTCGCGGATCACCAGGGTCGAGGCGCGCACGATGCGCGCCAGGCGCGGCGTGTAGACGATGCCCAGCGCGATCACCACGTTGACCAGCGACGGCCCCAGCGCGGCCACCAGCGAGATCGCCAGCAGGATGTCGGGAAAGGCCATCATGGCGTCGATCAGGCGCGACACGAACTTGTCCGCCGTGCGGAAGAAGCCGGCGATCAGGCCCAGCGCGATGCCCAGGATGCTGGACACGATCACGACGGAGAAGCCCACCATCAGCGACAGGCGGCCGCCGTGGATGACGCGGCTGAACACGTCGCGGCCGAAGTCGTCGGTGCCGAACCAGTGCGCGGCGCCCGGCGCCTTCAACCGGTTCATGATGGACAGCTTGAACGGATCGTAGGGGCTGATCCAGGGCGCCAGCAGCGCAGCCAGGACCAGCACGACGATCACGATCAGGCTGATCAGCACGGTCTTGCGCGACACCAGCAGGCGCAGGACCTGCCAGCGGTCGGCGCCCGCGCCGGAATTAGCGGTAGTTGCGATAGCCATATCAGTAGCGGACCCGGGGATCGACCAGCAGGTACAGCAGATCGATGAAGAGATTGATCAGGACGTAGATGGCCGCGATGATCAGCAGCGCGCCCTGGATGACGGGGTAGTCGCGGCGCAGCACGGCCGACACCACCAGGCTGCCCACGCCGGGCAGGCCGAACACGGTTTCGGTCACGACCGCGCCGCTGATCAGCAGCGCCGTGGTCAGGCCCAGCACCGTCAGGATCGGGATCAGCGCATTGCGCACGGCGTGCTTCAGGATCACCTTGCTTTCGGGCAGGCCCTTGGCGCGCGCGGTGCGCACATAGTCGTCGCGCAGCACGTCCAGCATGCTGGCGCGGATGAAGCGGGTGATCAGCGCCGAGTTCACCAGGCCCAGCACCACGGCGGGCAGGATCAGGTGCGACAGGCGGGTCATGAGCGAGGCGTCGGGGCCGCCATAGCCGGCCACGGGCAGCCATCCCAGCTTGACCGAGAACACCTGCATCAACAGCAGCCCGAGCCAGAAGCTGGGCACGCTGGAGGTGAACATCGAGAACGACAGTACCGACTGGTCCAGCGTGGTGCCGCGTTTGACCGCGGACAGTATCCCCACCGGCAGCGCGATGGCGCTGGCGATCAGCAGCGACATGAGCGTCAGCAGGATGGTGGGTTCGGCGCGGTCGGCCAAGGCCGACAGCACCGGCTTGTTCATGAAGATGGATTGGCCCAGGTCGCCTTGGGCCAGCTTGCCCAGCCACGAAACGTACTGCACGGCCATCGGCTGGTCCAGCCCGAGCTGGGTGCGCAGGGCGGCGATGTCCTGCTGGCTGGCCTGCGGACCCAGCATCACGGCGGCGGGATCGCCTGGCGTGACGCGGATGATCACGAACACGATGGTCGCGACGATGAACATCACGGCCACCAGCCCGACCAGCCGGTTTAAGAGATAACGCAACACGATGGATGTCCTAAAAAAGCGTCGTATCGTGGGGAGGGGCGGCGCGCTTGTTGGAAGGGCGCGCTCTGCGGGTCATGCATTGATGCGTGGAGCGCGGCAGGAGGTCTTGTGTGCGCCTTTGCCCTGCCGCGCTACGCCATTACTTGGACTTCCAGGCGTTCCAGAAGTAGGGCCACGGCACGGCCTTGGTGCCTTGCAGCGACGGCGAGCGCGCGGCCTGGGCGTTGAAGTCGCCGACCTTGATGAAGGGCACTTCGTCGTACACGGCCTGCTGCACATCGGCCCAGCGCTTGATGCGCTCTTCCTGGTTGCTGGCCTGGTTGAAGGCGTCCAGCGCCTGGTTGCGGCGGGGGGTGTCCCACCAGCCCGGCGCGTCCTTGGACGGGAAGTCGATCAGGGCGGGTTCAGGCAGGAAGGGGCTGTGCGTGATGAAGACGTCCCACAGGGCCGGGTCCTGGCGGCGCTGCGTCAGCGTGGCCCAGTCCACCACCTGCATGTCCACGGTGAAGCCCGCGGCCTTCAGGTATTCGGCGGCGACCAGCGCCATCTTGTAGTGGAACTCGTACTGCTGGCTGGTCAGGATGCGGATCTTGCGGTCCTGCACGTTGGCACCATCCACCAGCTTCTTGGCGCCGGCGGCGTCGCCCTTGTTGTAGACCTTGCCGCCCAGGGACGTGGCCCAGGGATAGCCCTCGGGATACAGGTCGCCGTTGAGCTTGTAGAAGTTCTTGTCGCCGAAGGCGGCGTACAGCATGTCTTCTTCGTTCAGCGCCAGCTGCACGGCCTGGCGGACCGCCAGGTTCGACATGATGCCTTGCTTGGTATTGAGCACCAGGCGCGGCCAGCCGAAGGGCTTGAGCATGACGGGGTCGGAGCGGCCGTTCTTGAGCTTGGGCAGCGATTCCACCGGCAGCGAGTCGACGTAGTCGAACTGGCCTGCCACCGCGCTTTCGACGCGGGTGTTGGCGTTGCTGACCGGTACGAAGCGGATCTCGTCCAGGTACTGCTTGCGCGCGCCGCCAAAGCCGTCAGGCTCGCCTTCGCGCTGCTTGTAGCCTTCGAAGCGGACCAGCTGGATGTACTGGTCGGGCACGCGCGCCTTCAACTGGTAGGGGCCGGTACCGACGAATTCGGTCAGGGCCGGAGCGATCTTGCCCTTGGGCATGATGACGGCGGCGCTGTTGTTCATGGCCAGCAGCGCGGTCAGGGGCGCATAGGGCTGCTTGAGCGTGATGCGGATGGTGTTGGCGTCCGGCGCTTCCATGCCGGTGATGATCTTGGCGGCCATCTTGCCGCGCGTGGCGGTCTCGGTCCAGCGCTTGAGCGAGGCCAGCACGTCGGACGAATCCATCTTGGATCCGTCATGGAAGGTGATGCCCTGGCGCAGCGGGATCGTATAGGTCAGCCCGTCGGCGGAGACTTCCGGCAGCTTGTCGGCCAGGAGCGGGGTCAGGTTCCACTTGCCGTCGAAGGTGTACAGCGTTTCGAAGAAGTGCTGGGTCAGGATGCCCACCAGGTCGGCGGTGCTGGTCATCGGATCCAGCGTGGGCGGCTCGCCTATGGTGGCAACCGAAATCGTGCCTCCCTTGATCGGCGTGGCACAGAGGGCGGGGGTCGACAATGCGGTCAAGCCAATTGCGCCGGCCAGCAGCAGGCTATTGAGCCCACCGCCTCGCCGGGAGGTACGGAAGTTCATGATTCTCTCTCCAGAGGGTCAAAAACGGGTTTTGCTTGTAGTAATTAGAGGTTTGCGCCGGAATCCCGCGATTCCCCCTGCCCGCCGGGTACCGGCGCGGTGCGGCGGGCAGGGCCGTTCAGAAGAAGGTTTCGGCCACGTCGGTAACGCGGTATTGCTCGTCCACCAGCAGCACCTGGCGCCACTTGTCGAAGGTCAGGCACGGGTGGGAAATATCGAAGGCGATCATGTCGCCGACCTGGATGTCGTCGCCTGCGCCGATCTGCATGAAGGCGTGCTGGTCCATCATCGCGCTCAGCTTCCAGTGGCCGGGAGCCTGGCCGGGCGCGGCGTCACGGCCGGGGCGGTACAGCGCGGCGGGCGTGGGCAGGCCGGCGTCGAAGGCGGCGTCGCGCTTGCCCATGGCGACGATGGCGCGGCCCGGTTCGGGCAGAGACTGTACGTAGGCCCAGACCTGCAAGGCCGGCTGCAGGCCGGGTTCCATCTTTTGCGCGACCGGATTGTGGGCGTTGATGCGCTCGGCGGCCGAGCGGTAGATGCCGACGTCGTGCGACAGGTAGCAGCCGGGGCGCAGCACGATTTCCAGCGGCGCGCCGATGTCCAGTTGCGAGAATTCTTCGGCCACCACGTCGAACCAGGCGGAGCCGGCGCCAGAGATCAGGGCGGGGCCGTTCTTGCGCAGGCGGCCGGCGGCGGCGAGGCCGCGCAGGGCGTCGGCGGCGCGGCGCAGGAAGGCGCGGATGGCGTCTTCTTCCTGCAGCACGCCTTCGTAGACTTCGATGCCGGCCAGGGCCAGGCCGGGCCATTTGCCGATTTCGTCGACCAGCGCCCGCAATTGGGCGTCGTCGCGCACGCCGGTGCGGCCACCCTGCGGGCCCAGCTCGATCAGCACCGGCAGGGTCAGGCCCTGTTCGCCGAAGTAGGCGCCCAGCTGGGCCGCGTTGGCCGGGGAGTCCACTATGCAGAAAAAGGTGAAGGCCGGGTCGCGCAGCACGTGCGCGATGATGGCCATGTTGGCGCGGCCCACCAACTGGTTGGCCATCAGGATCCGGCGCACGCCGTGCTGGTAGGCGGCCCGGACCTGCGGGGCGGTTGCCAGCGTGATGCCCCAGGCGCCGCCTGCGATCTGGCGCTGGAACAGCGCCGGGCTCATGGTGGTCTTGCCATGGGGCGCAAGCTTGACCTTGTACGCTTCCATGAAGCGCTGCATCCATTGCAGGTTATGGCGCACGCGGGCTTCGTACAGCACCGCCACGGGCAGGCTGACGTCCTCATTGAGCAGGTTCCAGTTCAGCGCCGCCACGCCGGCGGTGGTACAGGATTCCGGAAAGGCGCCCAGGCCTTTGCCGTTCACGTCCAGGGGGGCTGCGGGGAAGGAGGAGTTCGTCATGGGGGCGCCTGCTATGGAAAATATTTACGTCAAACCTGGTTTTTTTCATTATCGTGAAAAGAATTTACAAGCGGGAGTTAGGAGTTTCCCGTAGTCGGCGCTGGCCGGCGGTTGGCGCGACAATAGGAAAACCTCCGACACAAGGAAGCGTCATGCTGAAAGTTGCTTTGGGCCAGTTCGCCGTCAGCCGCGTCTGGGAAGAAAACGCCCAGGTCTGCATAGACTTGATGGAGCGCGCCCGCGCCGGCGGCGCCGGCCTGCTGGTCTTGCCCGAAGGCATCCTGGCCCGCGACATCACCGATCCGCAGATCGTCCTGAAGGCTGCCCAGCCGCTGGACGGTCCCTTCATGAGCCGCCTGCTGGAAGCCAGCCGCGGCTCGCAGTTGGCGACCATGATGTGCGTGCATGTGCCGACCGGGGAAGGGCGGGTCTGGAACACGCTGGTGACGCTGCAAGACGGCAAGATCCTGTCGCAATACCGCAAGCTGCACCTGTACGACGCCTTCAACATGAAGGAATCCACCAACGTCACGCCCGGCGTCGACATCCCGCCGCTGCTGGACATCGGCGGCCTGCGCGTGGGCCTGATGACCTGCTACGACGTGCGCTTCCCCGAACTGGCGCGGCGCCTGGCGCTGGACGGCGCCGACCTGCTGGTGCTGCCGGCGGCCTGGGTTCGCGGCCCGTTGAAGGAAATGCACTGGGAAGTGCTGGTCACGGCGCGCGCGCTGGAAAATACCTGCTATGTGGCTGCCACCGGCGAATGCGGCGAACGCAACATCGGCTGCAGCATGGTGGTGGATCCGCTTGGTGTGGTGACGGCGCGGGCGGGCGAAGCCCCGGCTCTGGTTTTCGCCGATATCGACCCCGAACGCCTGGCCCATGCCCGCAAGGTATTGCCGGTGCTGGCGAACCGCCGCTTCGCGCCGCCGGGACTGGCCTAGGACCGCTAAGGGAGGCAGGCCCGCGCCATGGTGTAATGCTGGCTTGAATTACTTGCTGTCTCCCCTCATCTTCTGCCAATGAGCAACGATCTCTTCGCGGCCGATCCTGCGCATCGGCCCTATGTGCCCCTGGCCGAGCGGCTGCGCCCGCGGACCCTGTCCGACGTGGTCGGACAGTCGCATCTGCTGGGGCCCGACAAGCCCCTGCGCGTCGCCTTCGACTCGGGCCGGCCGCATTCCATGATCTTCTGGGGGCCGCCAGGCGTGGGCAAGACCACGCTGGCGCGCCTGATGGCGGACGGCTTCGACGCGCAGTTCATCGCCATCTCGGCGGTGCTGGGCGGGGTCAAGGACATCCGCGACGCGGTCACCGTGGCGCAGGTGGCGCAGGGCCAGGGACGACGCACCATCCTCTTCGTCGACGAGGTGCACCGCTTCAACAAGGCGCAGCAGGATGCCTTCCTGCCCTATGTGGAAAGCGGGCTGTTCACCTTCATCGGCGCCACCACCGAAAACCCCTCGTTCGAGGTCAATTCGGCGCTGTTGTCGCGGGCGCGGGTGTACGTGCTGCAATCGCTTACCGCCGAGGAGCTGCAACAGCTGGTCGACCGCGCCGTGCAGGCCCTGAACGACGGGCTGGAAGAGGGCGAGCGCATCCATGTCGAGGCCGACGCGCGCGAACAGCTGGCGGCCTGGGCCGACGGTGACGCGCGCCGCCTGATCAGCGCCGTGGAAGTGGTGGCCGAGTCGGCCCAGGCCGCCGGCCGCGATACGGTGGACGCGGCCTGGCTGGAGATCTCGCTGTCGCAGAACCTGCGCCGCTTCGACAAGGGCGGCGACGCGTTCTACGACCAGATCAGCGCACTGCACAAGTCGGTGCGCGGCTCCAACCCAGACGCCGCGCTGTACTGGTTCTGCCGCATGATCGACGGCGGCGCCGATCCCAAATACCTGTCGCGCCGGCTGGTGCGCATGGCGGTGGAAGACATCGGCCTGGCCGATCCCCGCGCCACCGACCTGGCCGTGAACGGCGCCGACATCTATGAACGCCTGGGCTCGCCGGAAGGCGAACTGGCGCTGGCGCAGGCGGTGGTCTACATGGCCTGCGCGGCCAAGTCGAACGCCGTCTACAACGCCTACAACCAGGCGCGCAAGTTCGCGGCCGAGCACGGCAGCGCGCCGGTGCCGATCCACCTGCGCAATGCGCCCACCAAATTGATGAAGCAGCTGGGCCATGGCAAGGCCTACCGCTACGCGCACGACGAGCCGCACGGCTACGCCGCCGCCGAGCAATATTTCCCCGATGGACTCAATCCCTCCTTCTATCGGCCGACCGATCGCGGCCTGGAGGCTAAAATCCAGCAAAAGCTGGCATTCCTGCGCGAGCTGGACGCACAGGAACGCGCCAAGAAACGGTAACGGGCGCCGCCCGTTGCTTCACGCAACCTCACCGATATCACCATGCTAGACCCGATACTGCTGCGTAAAGACCTGCAAACCGTCGTAGACCGCCTCAAGAGCCGTGGCGTGTCCTTCGACACGGAACGGTTCAATGAGCTGGAATCCCGCCGCAAGGCTGTCCAGACTGAAACCGAGTCCCTGCAAGCCCGCCGCAACGCGCTGGCCAAGCAGATCGGCCAGCTCAAGGCCAAGGGCGAGGACGCCAGCGCCGTCATGGCCGAATCGCAGGCCGTGCCCGTGCGCCTGAAGCAGCTGGAAGAAGAGCTGGCCGCCTTGCAGCAGCCGCTCAATGAACTGCTGATGTCGGTGCCCAACCTGCCGCACGCCAGCGTGCCGCTGGGCGAATCCGCCGACGACAACGTCGAAGTGCGCCGCTGGCTGCCGGGCGCGGCCGGCGCCGACGGCAATCCGCCGGCCCTGGCGTTCGAGGCCCGCGACCACGTCGCCATCGGCGAGCCCCTGGGGCTGGACTTCGACATGGCCGCCAAGCTGTCCGGCGCCCGCTTCTCGTTCATGCGCGGCCCGATTGCGCGCCTGCACCGTGCGCTGTCGCAGTTCATGCTGGACCTGCAGACGGGCACGCACGGCTACACCGAGTGCTACACCCCCTACATCGTCAATGCCTCGACGCTGTACGGCACGGGCCAGCTGCCGAAGTTCAAGGACGATATGTTCGCGGTGTCCAAGGGCGGCGGCGACGACGATCCCAAGGTCGATGACCAGGGCAAGCCGTACGTGCGTGAAGACCAGTACCTGATCTCCACCTCGGAAATCACCTTGACCAGCGTGGCGCGCGACACCATCCAGGCCGCTTCCGACCTGCCGCTCAAGCTCACGGCGCACACGCCGTGCTTCCGCTCGGAAGCCGGCAGCGGCGGCCGCGATACCCGCGGCATGATCCGCCAACACCAGTTCGACAAGGTTGAAATGGTGCAGATCACCCAGCCCGATCAGTCCTACGAGGCGCTGGAAGACATGGTGGGCCATGCCGAGCGCGTGCTGCAACTGCTGGGCCTGCCCTACCGCGTTGTGCTGCTGTGCACGGGCGACATGGGCTTCGGTTCGGCCAAGACCTATGACCTGGAAGTGTGGCTTCCCGCGCAGAACACCTGGCGCGAGATTTCCTCGGTGTCGAACTGCGAAACCTTCCAGGCCCGCCGCATGCAGGCGCGCTTCCGCAATGCCCAGGGCAAGCCGGAATACGTGCACACGCTCAACGGTTCGGGCCTGGCCGTGGGCCGCGCGCTGGTCGCCGTGCTGGAAAACCACCAGCAGGCAGACGGCAGCGTGCTGATTCCGGAGGCGCTGCAGCCTTATATGGGCGGCCTGACGGTGCTGAATCCGGCACCGAAAGCCTGACGCTTTTCAGCTGTCCATCCGTCATTTGGCGGAGTAAAAGACGGAGCCTTCGGGCTCCGTTTTTTTTTTATTATCTGTACATATTCCTGTCGCCTCGGGCCTTTAAGCTGCCTGCGCGAGTGTTTGATTATGATGTGAGCAATTGTGTATTCCAATAAAAGGGCCGGATAGTTACGGCACAATATGCCCCGTGTGCTACACGCTTCATTCACTTAAATAACAAGGAGTTGCCCATGACTTCAAGAATGATTGGAGATTTTCGTGTGAGATGCTCCGTGGCTCAGGAAGACGAGCAGGGCTACCGTGTGCAGATATGGACGCGCCGGGTTGGCGGCACCGCGCCGGAAAAGTGCTGGACCGTGCCCGGACAGGCGCCGTTTTCGAGCCTGCACGAAGCCGAGCAGGAAAGCCTGCAACTGTTCCAGGGCATCAACGGCGTGCGTTTCAACGGTGAACCGGAGTTTGCCCATGCGTCCGCATAATGGTTGGTGGCGGTCGTCGAGCGAGCCCCGCCGTTGGATCGATCTCGTTCAGGAAACGCCGCGGTGGAGCGATGCCAAAGCCAGCAAGGCTCCGCAGCAACCGGTGGTGTTGGTCGGCAAACCCGTGCAGGCTCCTGCAGCCTGAGGTGCTTTCCGCGCGGCACCGGACATTGCCCCGCAGAAAAAAAGGCCACTCGCAAGAGTGGCCTTTGCTTTTTCCGGCGCCTGGCGGCCGTCACGCATTAATCGCGGTCGTGTCCGCGACCACGGCCGTGGTGGTGGTCATGTCCGCGTCCGCGGCCATAGTAATAGCCGCGGTCGTAATAGCGGCCGCCGCCGCGGTAGTACACCGGCGCCGGGTAGACCACCGGCGGCGCGACATACACCGGCGCGGGGCGGTAATAGACGGGCGGCGGGGGCGGCACATACACGGGCTGCGGCGCGACGTAGACCGGCGCGGGGTATACGACCCCCGGTATGCCGATCGAGATGCCGACGTCCACGCGAGCCAGGGCGACGCTGGAGATCAGCAGACCAGCGGCACCAGCACCAGCGATAAGCCATTTTTTCATCTTGCACCTGCCTGCCGCTTGACGCAGCAAAGTTGAGTATTCGTTGATGCCATTTTCGGGCTTTTCGATCAGGCAGACGTAAGCGGGCCCGCGTCAATCGCGACAATCCGCAACCGTCCCCGCCCATATGGCATGCGGCTTGCTGCTACGCAACAGCGTGAGTCCGCTCTGATGCGGCCGCGATTGAAATGGATTGAAATCGCCTGGAATCAGGTGAAGCCGAGTGGCCAGGTTACAGGCAGTCACCATCCGCCCCTGTTTCCGCGTAACGACGTTGCGCGGGCGCACCAGTTTTTTGGGGCAGGAGCTAGGCGTCCCGCTCCCCATCGGCCTGTTGGCGACGGAATTCGACCACCCAGACCCACGGGTTCGCTGCCCAGGCGTGCGAGCCGTAACGCTCGCACCAGGTCAAGGCGAAGGCGGTCTGCAGCGGCACGCCCGGCAATAGGGCGGAGCTTTGGTACAGGGCTTGCGTGCCTTCGGCGCGGGCATCGGCTTCGGACAGGGTTTGCAGGCGCTGGACGCGCACCCCCACGATAACGGCGGTGGCGAAGGTATTGCCGGCTTCGTCGGTCAATTCGATACTGTCGCCGGATTTTCCAAATGGGCACCTGACCCAGCTGGAGGTCTTGCGCAATTCGGATGGATTATCCAGCGACGGGCCCATGGCCACCCATCTGCCGGAATCCGCGGCGTCCGCATACCAGACCGTGGTCAGTTTGGTCGGTTGCGGCTTCAGGATGCGCCGGCTCTGCACTTTACGGCCGTCCAAAACAGCTTGTTTAAGCGGCTCGCTGAATTGAAGAGACTGCCTTTTCATACGCTCGCGGTTCCTCCAACGGTCAAAGCATATGCGCCAATGCGGCGACAGCCTGGTCGACGCATGCCTACTGTGCGGGCGGTTTGGGCCTGGAATCGGGAAGTATGCCGCCTCAAGGCCATCATGTCAGGCATGAGCTGGATTTATGTGTCTTTTTGAATACGGCGCGGGGATGTTTGTATACTCGAAACATGACTACGAACCTGCATGATCTCAAGCCGGGTTACTACTGGTACACCATGGCAAATGACCCGCTCGCCATCATTCATATCCATGAGGATGGCGGTGCCACGCTGATGGGTACGGATTACCGCATCGGCGCCGAAGGCGTGGCCGACATGGTCCGCCAGGGTGAACGTTTCTTCTGGATAGAACCGCCCCAAGCCTGAGCTTGATGGCGCGTGCCGCCTGGTCTGCGCAAGGCCGGCCGCCACGCGCGGCGCCTGGAATCCTGCCATGACCAATCTGTTTTTGAAGAATGTCCGCGCCCCGCAAGGCGGTGCGGTGGACGTGCTGGTGCGCGACGGGCGCATTCAGGGTATCGGGCCGGGCCTCGCCGCCGCGCCCGGCATGCCTGTCGAGGACGGCGCAGGCGCCTTGCTGCTGCCTGGCCTGGTCGAAGGCCATACTCACCTGGACAAGACCACCTGGGATTCGCCCTGGTACGTGAACGAAGTGGGCCCGGCGCTGACCGACCGCATCGAGAACGAACGCGTCTGGCGCGCCCGCAGCGGCCATGACGCGGCCAGCCATTCGCGCGCCCTGGCGCTGGCCTTCCTGCGCGAAGGCACGACCCGCATCCGCACGCACGTGGACATCGATACCGACGCCGGGCTGCGCCATCTGGAGGGTGTGCACGCCACGCGCCAGGAGCTGGCCGGACGCGTCGAGATCCAGACCGTGGCCTTTCCCCAGTCGGGCCTGCTGGTCCGGCCCGGCACGGCCGAGCTGCTGGACCAGGCGCTGGCGCAGGGCGCGGATGTGCTGGGCGGGCTGGATCCCTCGGCCATCGACCGCGATCCGGCGAGGTCGCTCGACGTGCTGTTCGGCCTGGCGGACAAGCATCACAAGCCCGTCGATATCCATCTGCACGAGCCGGGCGAACTGGGCGCCTTTACCCTGGACCTGATCCTGGACCGCGTCCAGGCGCTGGGTATGCAGGGCAAGGTTGTCATCAGCCACGCCTTCTGTCTGGGCGGCGTCGACGCCAAGCGGCTGGACGGCCTGCTGCGGCGGCTGGCCGCGCTGGACGTGGCCTTGCTGACGACCGCGCCGCCGTCGCGGCCCGTGCCGGCCGTGCGCGCCTGTCGCGAGGCGGGGGTGACGATCTTCGGCGGCAACGATGGCATCCGCGATACCTGGACGCCTTACGGCAGTCCCGACATGCTGGCGCGCGCCATGCTGATCGGGCTGCGCAACGACCTGCGGCGCGACGACGAGGTCGAATGGGCGTTCGATTGCGTGACCGCCGCCGCGGCCCGCGCCTGTGGTTTCAGGGACTATGGCCTGGCGCCGGGCGCGCGCGCCGACCTGGTGCTGGTCGACGCCAGCTGTATTGCGCAAGCCGTGGCAACGCGCGCGCCGCGCCGCCTGGTGGTGTCGGGCGGCGTGGTCGTGGCGCGCGACGGCCGCGACGCAAACGCACAGGGCTGATCTTCCGCGCTCAGTCCAGGCCGAGCTGGGTCTCGGCCATTTCCACGAAGGCCTGCATCAGCGCCGAACGCACGCCGGAGCGCAGCCAGACCGCGCCCACGGTGCGCACCGGGCAGGGCGGCGGCAAGGGCCAGCGCCTGACGCGGGCTGACGGTTCACCGGTGGTCGCCCAATCCGGCAGCAGCGCCACGCCCAATCCTTCCGACACCAGTTTGGCAATGGAATCGATTCCATCCAGCTCGAAGCGCACGTGCGGCCGCAGGCTGCGCGCACGCAGGTAGTCGTCGGCCATCTTGCCGCCCACCACGCTGCGGTCATAGCAGATGTAGGGTTCGCGAGCGATGACTTCCAGCGGATCGCGCACCTTCATGTCGGCCGGCGTGACCAGCACCAGCGGTTCTTGCCGCAGGTCGCGCCAGGCGCAGGTCTTGGGGATGGCGAATAGCGGATGCACCAGCAGCGCGCCGTCCAGTTCGCCGGACAGCACCTTGCCGTAGAGCAGGGTGGTGGGCGCGGGTTCTATGTAGATTTCAATGTGGGGATGGCGCGCGGTCCAGGCGCGCAGCACGGGCGGCATGATGCCGGTCAGCGCGGTGGGCGTGGCGCCCAGGCGCAAGGGGCCCGCCGGCAGTTCGGTGTCGGACGCGGCCGAACGCAGGTCGCGCACGTCGCGCAGGATGGCGCGGGCGCGCTCCAGGATCCGCATGCCGGCCTGGGTGGGCTTCACGGTGCGGCCGGAGCGCGCGATCAGGGCGCTGCCCATGTCCGCTTCCAGCGCGCGCAGGCGCTGCTGCACCGTGGCGGGCGTCAGCCCCTGGTGGCGCGCGGCCTGGGCGATGGAACCCAG
Source organism: Achromobacter sp. ACM01 (assembly GCF_014851745.1). NCBI lineage: Bacteria > Pseudomonadati > Pseudomonadota > Betaproteobacteria > Burkholderiales > Alcaligenaceae > Achromobacter > Achromobacter sp. ACM01. The sequence goes on along the minus strand of NZ_JACVAF010000003.1, from coordinate 840,700 downwards.
CTCCACCACGTGCACATAGGTTTGCAGAAAGCGCGAATCCACGAACCAGCTTCTCCTGAAAAGATGCTTTTTCCATATTCTAAAGATGGATGAAGATAATTGTTGTTTTCTTTTGCCGCGGCAAGAATACGTTCAGAGCGTTGAGGCCCCGCAAGCCGCGCAGGCCCCGCCCGACCATCCCGATTACCAAGGAGCCAGTTGTGCCCATCATTGAATCCATAGACGTGTGCGCCGCCGCGGTGCCCCTGGACAAGGTCACCTCGTTTTCGAACCGCACCGTGTCCACGCGGCACTACGGCCTGGTGAAGGTTCGTTCCTCCGACGGCGTGGAAGGCATCGGCTTCTGCTACGTGGGCAGCGCCGGCGGCGCCATCTTCGAAGCCGCGGTGCAGAACCTGCTGGGCCCCGTGCTGCTGGGCAAGGATTCGCTCGCTGTCGAAGGCCTGTGGCAGGCGATGTACCAGGAAGCCCTGCTGCAAGGCCGGCAAGGCACGGTAATGCGCGCATTGAGCGCCCTGGACATCGCGCTGTGGGACCTGAACGCCAAGACCGTCGGCCTGCCGCTGCACAAGTACCTGGGCGCGGTCGAGCTCGAAACCGTGCCGGCCTATGCCAGCGGCGGCTATTACCTCGACGGCAAGACGCCCCAGCACCTGGGCGAGGAAATGGCGAGCTACGTGGACAAGGGCTTTCGCGCCGTGAAGATGAAGACCGGCCGCCTGTCCCCGGCCGAGGAAGAGGCGCGCCTGAAGGCGGCGCGCGAGGCCATCGGCCCCGACGTCGAGCTGATGATGGACTGCAACAACGCCTGGCAGGACGTGACTCAGGCCATGCAGTACATCCGCCGCTTCGAACAGTACGATCCGTACTTCATCGAAGAACCCTTCGGCCCCGACGACATCGACAGCCACGCCAAGCTCGCGCGCCTGACGCGCCTGCCCATCGCCACCGCCGAGATCGGCTACGGCCGCTGGTATCACAAGGAGCTGCTGGACAAGGGCGCAGCCGGCATCCTGCAGACCGACGCCGCCGTCTGCGGCGGCATCACCGAATGGAAGCGCATCGCCGCTACCGCTGCCAGCTACGGCGTCGTGGTTTGCCCGCACTGGTTCCATGACGTGCATGCGCCGCTGGTCGCCGCGACGCCGAATGCACGCTACGTCGAATTTTTCTGGGACGATCAGGTCCTGAACTTCCGCAGGCTGGTCGACCGCCAGTTGACGCACAAGCAGGGGCGCGTGGTGTTGCATCAGGAGCCCGGCCTGGGCTTCGGCTTCGACGAGCGCATGGTCGAGCGCTACGGCAAGTGGAGCCGGGTCGCTGGTTGAGGGCAGGGCGCGCGGCCTGCGGGCCGCGCGCAGCAGCGCAGGAGCATCGCAGCCAGGCCGCGCCAGACGGCCGCTTGCGGTGGGCGGTGACAGAGTTTCGAGAACCAGTCGCCGGCCATCGGACCGGCGCGCGAGGAGACAGCAATGCAACGTAGGCAATTCATGACCGGCGCCGCGGCGCTGGGAGCCGCGCTGGTCCTGCCGGCGGCGGCGCGGGCGCAAGACCTGCCGCAGGGGCCGGTGAAGATCGTGGTGGGCTTTCCCGCCGGCGGCGGCACCGACGTGCTGGCGCGCCTGCTGGGGCAGAAGCTGGGCGTGATGTGGAATATTCCCGTCATCGTCGAAAACCGCGCGGGCGCGGCCGGCATCATTGCCGCCGAACAGGTGGCGCGCCAGCCCAACGACGGCAACACGCTGTTGATGGCGCACGTCAACAGCCACGGCATCGCGCCGGGCCTGCAGCCCAAGCTGGCCTATTCGGTGGACCGCGACTTCACGCCCATCGCGCTGGTCGGAAAGACGCCCACCATCCTGATCGGCGGCGCCTCTCAGCCCGCCAAGACGCTGCCCGAGCTGGTCGCGCTGTGCAAGGCGCAGCCGGGCAAGATCGTGTTCGGTTCGGCCGGCAGCGGTTCGGCGCAGCACCTGGCGCTGGAGATCTTCAAGGCCCGCGCCGGGATTGATGTGCTGCACGTGCCCTACAAGGGTTCGGCTCCCTTGATGAACGACCTGCTGGGCGGCCACGTGCAGTACTGCTTCGAAGGCATGACCACCGCCACGCCGCTGGTGCAGTCCGGCAAGGTGATCGCGTTGGCGCAGACTCTGCTGCAGCGCTCCAAGAGCCACCCCAATGTGCCGACCGTGGCCGAACAGGGCTATCCCGGCTTCGAGGCCAGCATCTGGTTCGGCATGGTCGGTCCGGGCAAGATGCCCGCCGCCATGGTCCAGCGCATGAACCAGGACATCGACCGGGCGCTGGCGATGCCGGATGTGCAGGAAAAGCTGGCGCAGGTGGGCGCGGAGGATGGCGGCGGCAGCGTCCAGCGCTTTGCCGACTTCATGAAGCAGGAGCAGCAGAAGTACGCCCAGACCATCCGCGACGCGAAGATCGTGGCGGAAGGCTGAAACGGCGGCTGCGAGCGGAAATTGATGGAGACACTGCCCCCTCAAAAAGTGTAAAAAGATATAACCTCGCCAGCCGGCGATCCCTGGGGACGGCCTCGATGCCGCGCAAGTTTGTAATCGGCATCGCCATCGCTCTCGCCGCCGCCGCGGCGCTGTTGCCCATCGGCTTCGCGCTGCACATGTCCTGGTCCCGCGCCGTCGCGGGCGAACAGCGCTATCTGGACGACCAGGCCCAGCGCATCCTGAGGGACACGCAGGACTTGCTGGACCAGACCGTGACCACGCTGCGCGATCTGGACGGGCTGGCATTCGAACCCTGTTCACCCCAGCATATCCGCCATATGCGGGCCCTGGCCCTGAGGGACCGGGCCGTGGACGATCTGGCCTACGTGGCGGGCGGCATCGTCCAGTGCACCACCTGGGGCGTGCCCAGCTACGAAGAGCCGCTGGTTCCGGCCCAGGTCGAACTGGCCAATGGTGGACGCCTGTTGCTGGACGCAGTGCCCGTCTTGAGCCCCGGCATCAGGATGGTGGCCGTGCGCCACGGCGATTACAGCGCCTTGTTCGAACCAGGCCGGTTCACCGAAAAGGCGCTCACGGACGGCGCGCAACTTGCCGTGGTCCTGCCGGGCGTGGGCATGCTGGGCACCCGCAACGACCCCGATCTCGTGCTGGTATCGCAGGCGCTGAATGGCGGCAAGCTGGACATCGACGAGGCCTATCTCAGCGCCGTCGCCCGCAATGCGGACCTGGCCGTCGTCCTGCTCGAACCTCAAACCGAAGCGCTGGACATGCTGCCGCGCGAACGCCTGTTCTGGTTGCCCATGGGGACGCTGGTCGCGGCGGCCATGATCGCGCTGGTCGTCTGGCTGTCGCGCCGGCGCCTGTCGATCGCGGGCGAATTGGCCGCCGGCATCAGGCGGCGGGAATTCGTCGTCCACTACCAGCCCATCATCGACCTGCGCACTGGCCGCTGCATCGGCGCGGAGGCGCTGGTGCGTTGGATCAGGCGCGGCGGCAAGACCCTGAGACCTGATCTGTTTATCTCGATCGCCGAGGACAACGGCCTGATGGCCCGCATCACCGAAGAGGTGTTTCGCCTGGTGATCCGGGATATGGAGGATCTGCTGGGCGAGGACCGGGGAGCGCACATCTCGGTCAACCTGAGCGCCAGCGATCTCAAGGATGGCGGGGCGTTGCGGGTGTTGCAGCGCATGCTCGAAGGCACGGTCATCGATCCCCGGCAGATCTGGCTGGAAGCCACCGAACGCGGCTTCATGGACGTGGACAAGGCCTGCAGCGTGATCGAACAGGCCCGGGCGCAAGGCCATGCCGTGGCCATCGACGACTTCGGCACGGGTTACTCCAGCCTGTCCTATCTGCAGCGGCTGCCGCTCGACTCGCTGAAGATCGACAAGTCCTTCGTCGACACCATCGGCACCGATTCCGCGACCCACAAGGTCACGGACCACATCATCGACATGGCCAAGTCGCTGAACCTGCTGACCGTGGCCGAAGGCATCGAACGCCAGGAACAGGAAGACCACCTGAAAGCGCGCGAGGTGGATTTCGGCCAGGGCTGGCTGTACGGCAAGCCCATGCCGGCGCCGGAGTTCATCGCTTACTACAAGAAAAACGTGGCTAGCACGCCGCCGCCCAGCCGGCTGCCCGACGCGTGGAGGTGAGGGCGGCAGAAGCGCCTAGCGCGCCTGCGGCTCCACCCAGCCTGCCGTTGCCGAGATCGAGCGGGCTTTTTCACTGAGCAGCCGCGCCGTGTCGGATTGCAGGTCGTCGTCGATGGCGCCCACCGGGCCCATCAGCGTGATGGCCGCCTTCATCTCGCCCAGCATGTCGAAAATGGGCGCGGACAGCGACGTGAAGTGCGGCAGCAGCGCGTCGCGGCAACGGCTGAGGTGGTGTTCGAGCACTTCCTCGCGGATGGCCTGCACGTCCTTTTGCGTGTAGGACTTGCCGCCATATCCGTCCGAACCGGCCGAGGCCATTTCCTGTTCCAGCAGTTCGCGCGTGCTGGCTTCCGGCAGGTGCGCCAGGAAATTGCGGCCCAGCGCCGAGGACAGCAGCGGCAGCACGCTGCCCACGCGCAGTTCCAGCAGGGGGCGGCTGCGGGCGCCTTCGACGCGGTAGACGATGGTCGGGCCCTTGTTGCCCCACACGCCCAGGAACACGGTGTGGCCGGTGACCGCGGCCACTTCGGCCATGATGGGCCGGGCGGTGGTGAATACGTCGAACTGTTCCAGGGCCGCCAGGCCTAGCCGCAGGGCATAGGGACCCAGGCCGTAATGGCCCGTATCCGCGTGCTGCTGCACCACGCCCACCTTCTGAAAGCTGACCAGGTAGTAGTGGACGTTGGGTACCGTCAGTTCACAGGCATCCGCGATTTCCTTCAGGGGCAGGGGGCGGCCGGCCTTGCGGATGACGTCCAGGATCCGGAATCCCACTTCGATCGACTGGATGCCCCTGCGCGCGGCGGCAGGCGCCTGTTCCGCGTTCTTTTCCATCTTGCCGGCGGGCCTTGCCATTGCTGCCTCCACTGTTTTTCTGGCGGGAGTGTAGCAGCGGGGCGGACCCTTGCCGCCCGGGCGCGCGGGCGGCTTCGCCGGGTTTCCCCTAGTTTTTCAGGTCCTGGGTTAAGTTTGATAATAGTTAATGAATACAGCATTATCAATCTAAAGCGATTGGGGAAAGCAAGCATGGAAGCGAATGTGGCAATGCCGCGGATCGACGTCGGTCCGACGCTCAGCAGGAAAGAGGAACGCCAGGTGGTGGTGGCCTCGACCCTGGGCACCTTGTTCGAGTGGTACGACTTTTTCATTTACGGGACCCTGGCCGTCTTCATGAGCCAGGTGCTGTTCCCGCAGGACAACCCCACGGTGGCACTGCTGGCCGCGCTGGGCGCGTTGGCGGTGGGCTTCATCATCCGGCCCCTGGGCGCCGTGATGTTCGGCTACCTGGGCGACAAGCTGGGCCGCAAGTACACCTTCCTCATCACCGTGGTGATGATGGGCGGCGCAACCGTCCTGATCGGCTGCCTGCCCACCTATGAATCGGCCGGCCACCTTTCATGGATCCTGCTGCTGACCCTGCGCGTGGTGCAGGGCCTGGCGGTGGGCGGCGAGTACGGCGGCGCGGTCATCTATGTGGCCGAGCACTGCGAACCCAAGCGCCGAGGCCTGCTGACGGGCTGGATCCAGATCACGTCCTCGGCGGGCCTGATCCTGTCCCTGATCGTGATCCTGTGCACCCAGGCATCCATGAGCGCCGAGGATTTCCGCCAGTGGGGCTGGCGCCTGCCGTTCATCCTGTCGATCGTGATGCTGGCGATTTCGATCTACGTGCGCGCCAAGCTGCACGAGTCGCCCGTGTTCACGCGCATGAAGCAGCAGAACCGCCTGTCCAAGAACCCGGTCAAGGAGACCTTCGGCCAATGGTCCAGCCTGCGGCTGGTGCTGCTGGCGCTGATCGGCGTCACCGCCGGCCAGGGCGCTACCTATTTCACCGGCCAGTTCTACGTCATGATCTTCATGCAGCAGGCCGTGCAACTGGACCAGACCAGCGTCTACACGCTGATCCTGATCGGTTTCATCATCGGCGCGCCGACCTTCGTGCTGTTCGGCTGGCTGTCGGACCGCATCGGCCGCAAGTGGATCATGATGGTCGGCTTGTTCGTCGCGGCGCTGGGCTACCACTCCATGTTCGACGTGCTGCTCAAGGCGGGCAACCCGGCCCTGGCGCAAGCCATGCAGACCACCCCGGTGCGCGTGCATGCCGACACCAGCGGCGGCGCCTGCGACTTCGGACTGCAGGCCGCCATGATCGGCAGCCATGCCGACCACAAGAAGGTCTGCGTGCAGGCCAAGAAATTCCTGGTCGGCAAGGGCATCAACTTCGAATACGCCGCGCCGCTGCCCGGGCAGAGCATCGCCATGAGCGTGGGCGGCACGACCGTCAACGGCTTTGACCGCGCCGCCTACACCAGCGCGCTGACGGCCGCCGGCTATCCCGAGCGGGCCGATCCCGCGCGCGTCGACCGCACGACCATCATCCTGATCCTGGTGCTGATGACGGCCGTGGTCGCCATGGTCTACGGCCCGGTGGCGTCCTATCTGGTCGAATTGTTCCCGGCCCGCATCCGCTATACGGCGCTATCCTTCCCGTACCACATCGGCGCCGGCATCTTCGGCGGCATCGTGCCCTTTACCGCCACCTACCTGGCTCAGGCCAGCGGCAATATCTTTGGCGGCCTGATGTATCCGGTCGTCGTGACCGCGGTGGTCGGCGTCATCGGCAGCCTGTTCCTGCCGAACACCCGCGCCCGCGCCATCGACGAAGACGCTGCACACTGAGAAAGAGGAGAGACATGTCCACGCAACAGAGCTTCAAGGCTGCCGTCATCCAGGCGGCCTCCATTCCCACCGACAGCGTCGCCTGCGCCGAAAAGGCGGCATCGCTCATCCGCCAGGCGGCGGAGCAGGGCGCCCGCGTGCTGGTGTTCCCCGAGGCGTTCCTGGGCGGCTATCCCAAGGGCAACTCCTTCGGCGCGCCCATCGGCATGCGCAAGCCCGAGGGCCGCGACGCCTTCGCCAGCTATCACAACCAAGCCATCCGGCTGGATGGCGAAGAGGTCGCGCTGGTGGCCCAGGCCGCGGCCGACACCGACAGCTTCGTGGTCATGGGCTGCATCGAGGCCGATGGCGGCACGCTGTACTGCACGGTGCTGTACTTCAATGGCCGTGAAGGGCTGGCGGGCAAACACCGCAAGCTCATGCCCACCGCCGGCGAACGCCTGATCTGGGGCTTCGGCGATGGTTCCACCATGCCCGTCTTCGACACGCCCTACGGCAAGATCGGCGCGGTCATCTGCTGGGAAAACTACATGCCCATGCTGCGCATGTACATGTACAGCCAGGGCGTGGCGCTGTATTGCGCGCCCACCGCCGACGACCGCGATTCCTGGATTCCCAGCATGCGCCACATCGCGCTGGAGGGGCGCTGCTATGTGCTCACGGCCTGCCAGCATCTGCGCCGCGATGCCTATCCCGACGATTTTGAATGCGCGCTGGGCGACGCGCCCGACACCGTGCTGATGCGCGGCGGCAGCGCCATCATCGATCCGCTGGGCGAAGTGCTGGCAGGGCCGGATTTCTCAGCCGAGACCATCCTGTACGCCGACATCAACCCCAACCAGATCCTGCGCGGCAAGTACGACTTCGACGTCTCGGGCCACTACGCCCGCCCCGACGTGTTCCAGCTGCAGGTCGACACCCGTGAAAAGCGGGCCGTCTCGGCGCTGAATGCCGGGGAGGCTTGAATCATGCATTTTGATTTCAGCGCCTTGCCGACGCAGACGGTCTACAACGTGCTGACCTCGACCGTCACCCCGCGCCCGATCGCGTGGCTTACCACCATTTCGGACAAAGGCGTTGTCAACGCGGCTCCCTTCAGCTTCTTCAATGTCATGGGGCCTCAGCCGCCGACGGTCGCCATCGGCCTGATGCGCCATGCCAGCGGCGAACTGAAGGATTCCGGCGCCAACATCATCGAGAACGGCGAGTTCGTGGTGAACCTGGTGCCGGAGTCGCTGGTTGCGCAGATGAACCAGACCTGCGCCGATTACCCGGCGGACGTGGACGAGATGGCGGCGGCCGGCCTGACCGCGCTGCCGGCTACACACGTGCGTCCCCCGCTGATCAAGGGCAGTCCGGTGTCGCTGGAGTGCGTCAGCCAGGCAACCATCGTGACCGGCCCGCGCCAGCTCGTGGTGATCGGCCGGGTGCTGGGCGCGCACGTCGACGATGCCTATGTGCAGGACGCCGAGCGCGGCTACATGGACACGCCGGCCATGGGGCTGATCGCGCGCATGCACGGCGGCGGCTGGTACGCGCGCAGCACGGACCTGTTCCAGTTGGCGCGGCCAACGGCGCCCTTGTGATAGTCAGGCGGGGCGGCCCCGCCTTCGCTTGCTGCAATCCGATAGCGCTTCAGCAGGTTGAGGACATCGCCGGCGAAATTCCGGTCTCGAAAAGGCATGGGAGACGCCGATCTTCCTGTCTTGACAGGTATTGCCTCGCTCTGAATACTCCTGGCGCGCCGATGGGGGGGCTCGAGTCTGCGGCTTGCCATATGGTGCCAAAGTGACATGGGTCCATATCTGGCGATGGGGCGCTGTCGGGCCATTTCGATGCTCGCCCCGGTGGGGCTGCACTTCGGATCCCTCCGTCCGGCCACCGGCTCAAGGCATCTACCCATGAACGGGGTCCAAACCCAACGCATTAGGCAACTGCCAGCCGAGGACCCCGGAGCCATCCGAAGCGCAGCCCCACCGGGGCGAGCATCGGAATGGCGCAGGGCAGCCTCGGCGGCTAAAGAACCCTGACGCCCGCAAGCTCGAAGCCCTACCGCCCCGCACTTCGGTTTTGTGAGGCAGCGTTCTTGAGTCGCCGCCGTCCGGACTGCGGAATTCCGATGCTCGCCCCAGTGGGGCTGCGCTTCGGATCCCTCCGTCCGGCCACCGGCTCGCGGCATCTGCCCATTACGGGATCCAAAACCAACGCATTAGGCGCCCACCAGCCGAGGACCCCCGGAGCCATCCGAAGCGCAGCCCCACCGGGGCGAGCATCGGAACGGCGCCGGCTTGCCTACACGCAAGCCGGCGCGCGCCGAGCCTGTGCGTTTTTAGTTTTTATGAAGTCCGAAGGAAAAAGAAAAAGGCCAATCCCGAGGGATTGGCCTTTTTTGCAATACTTGGCGGAGAGGGTGGGATTCGAACCCACGGTACGGGGATACCGTACGCCTGATTTCGAGTCAGGTACATTCGACCACTCTGCCACCTCTCCGTGGCTGGGTTTCGTAACGGTGGTGTTCCTGGCTGGCCTGGGTTACCCCAAGGGCCGGGTCTTCCACTAAAGATCCCTGGTCGGAAGGATCTTCGTTGTCGAAGCAGCGAAGCCCGCAATTCTACAGGATTTTTTTTGTTTGTGTAAAGGGGGTGGTTGAAAGTCCCCCACAGCGGGTTTCATCCGGCTTTCAGCGGCGGCGATCTTTGCCCAGAATTCCGACATGCCCGGCGTCCCTGCCCGGCACTCTTCTCTTCTCGGCGCTCATCCCGGAACCGCTAGTCCCATGGATCTCATCCTTATCCTTTTGCTTGCGGCCGTGCTGTGCGTGCCCCTGACCCAGCTGCTGGGCCTGGGCGCGATCCCGGGCTATCTGCTGGCCGGCGTGCTGGTGGGGCCGTCCTGCCTCAGGCTCGTCACCAATGTGGACACCATGATCAATGTGTCCCAGTGGGGCGTGGTGATGATGCTGTTCATCATCGGGCTGGAGCTCTCGCCCAAACGCCTGTGGGCCATGCGCAACGAAGTCTTCGTGCTGGGTTCCTTGCAGATGCTGGCCTGCGGGCTGCTGCTGGCGGTGGTGTTCGGCGCGGCGCTGCGGCATCTGGCCGGCATGGAATGGCAGGCGGCAATCCTTTGCGGGCTGTCGCTGGCCCTGTCGTCCACGGCGGTGGCCTTGCGGCTGCTGGACGAACGCGTGCTGACGCGCACGCCGCTGGGCAGGTCGGCGCTGGGAATACTGCTGTTCCAGGACATGGCGGCGATCCCGATGCTGGTGGCGGCGGGCCTGCTGGGTTCGGATGGCGCCTCGGCGCCTTCCTTCAAGGAGGCGCTGATCGCCGTGGTGGTGGTCGCGGCGGCGTACCGGCTGCGGCTGCTGGGCTGGGCTGCCAAGGCGCAGTTGAATGAATTGTTCACGGCCGCCGCCCTGCTGATGGTGGTGGGCGCTGCTCAACTGTTCGACTACGCCGGCCTGTCCGCGGGCCTGGGCGGGTTCCTGGTGGGCGTGCTGATGGCCGAGTCGCGCTATCGGGATGACCTGGAAAAGGCCATCGACCCGTTCAAGGGGCTGCTGCTGGGCCTGTTCTTCGTAGCCATCGGCATGTCCGTGAATCTGAAGGTGGTGGCCAACCACTGGCCCTTCATTCTTGTAGGCGTATTCGCGCTGCTGCTGGTCAAGGCCTTGATTCTGTACGGCTTTTCGCGCTTTCTGGGCCTGCCGCGCTATCACCGCCTGCTATTCGCGCTGGCGCTGGCGCAGGGCGGGGAGTTCAGCTTCGCCATCTTCAACGAAGCCTGGGACAACAATCTGATGAACCTGGAACAGCGCGACTTGCTGTCCGTCATCGTGGCGATTTCGATGGGCGTGGTGCCGATGCTGATCAAGCTGCTGGAACGCATACCCGAGAACCGGGGCGGCATGGCCGATCTGCCGGCAGCGGAACCGGTCCAGGACGAGGCGCCGAAACCTCCCGCGCCGCGCGATCCTCCTCCCGCTGCTTGACCCTGCGTGCCGTACGGGCATGGCATGATTGCCGTCATGCCGGGCAGCTACACTTGACCCTTGCTTGGCCCGTCCAATGTGCTCGACCACAGGAGAATGCTCATGCTTAAAGGAAAAGTCGCCCTTGTCACCGGTTCCACCAGCGGCATCGGCCTGGGTATCGCCACTGCCTTCGCCCAGCAAGGCGCCGATATCGTCTTGAACGGCTTCGGCGATGCGGCCGAAATCGAAAAGCTCCGCGCCGGCCTGGCCGACAAGCATGGCGTGAGGGTCATCTACGACGGCGCCGACCTGTCCAAGGGCGCGGCCGTGCGCGAGCTGGTCGAGAACGCCGTGCGCCAGTTGGGCCGCATCGACATCCTGGTCAATAACGCCGGCATCCAGCACACCGCGCTGATCGAGGACTTCCCCACTGAAAAATGGGACGCGATCCTGGCGCTGAACCTGTCGGCAGTGTTCCACGGCACCGCCGCCGCCTTGCCGCACATGAAGAAGCAGGGCTTCGGCCGCATTATCAACATCGCCTCGGCTCATGGCCTGGTGGCTTCGGCGAACAAGTCGGCCTATGTCGCCGCCAAGCACGGCGTGGTCGGCTTCACCAAGGTCACCGCGCTGGAAACGGCCGGCCAGGGCATCACGGCCAACGCCATCTGCCCGGGCTGGGTACGCACTCCGCTGGTCGAAAAGCAGATCACCGCGCTGGCGGAAAAAGATGGCGTGGACCAGGAAACCGCCGCGCGCGAACTGCTGAGCGAAAAGCAGCCGTCGCTGCAATTCGTGACGCCGGAGCAACTGGGGGGCACCGCCGTGTTCCTGGCCTCGGACGCCGCCGCGCAAATCACAGGTACGTCCGTCTCGGTCGATGGCGGCTGGACGGCACGCTAAAAAAGGAATTCCCGAATGCTGTTTTTGCTTTCTCCCGCCAAGAAGCTGGATTACGACTCGCCGCTGCACATCGAGACGCATACCCAGCCGCTGTTCGTGGACCAGGCCGCCGGCCTCATCAAGGTGCTGAAGACCAAGTCGGCCGAGGACATCTCCGAGCTCATGAGCTTGAGCCCGGCGCTGTCCGAACTCAACGTGCAGCGCTATGCCCACTGGAAGCGCAGCTTCACGCAGGCCAACTCGCGCCAGGCGGTGCTGGCCTTCAACGGCGACGTCTACGAAGGGCTGGAGGCCGCGACCCTGTCGGCCAAGCAGCTGGACTGGGCGCAAGAGCACGTGGCCATCCTGAGCGGCCTGTATGGCGTGCTGCGCCCGCTGGACCTGATGCAGCCCTACCGCCTGGAAATGGGCACGCGCCTGGCCACGCCCAAGGGCAAGAACCTGTACGAGTACTGGGGCCCGGCCATCGCTGACTATCTCAACGAACGGCAGGCCGGCCAGAAGGCGCCCGTGATCGTCAACCTGGCGTCCGAGGAATACTTCAAGTCGGTCGACCTGAAGACGCTGAAGGCGCGCGTCGTGCAATGCGTATTCCAGGACTGGAAGAACGGCGCCTGGAAGGTCATCAGCTTCCACGCCAAGCGCGCGCGCGGCCTGATGGCGCGCTACGCGATCCTGCACAAAGTGTCCAAGCCCGAAGGCCTGCAAGGCTTCGACCTGGAAGGCTACAAGTTCGACGCCTCTGCCTCGTCGGAAGACAAGCTGGTGTTCCGCCGCAAGGTCTGATCCGGTCCCGGGCGTTGCGCCCGGGACTCCCCATTCCCGTCAGAGCCATCCACGCCGGTCATGCTGCCGCCGCCACCGGCGGCGCGTGCGTGGGATCGGCCAGCGCGTGCAGTTCCTGGCGGATCATGTGCGCCGCCTTCAGCATCTGCTTGACCGGATAGACCAGCGCCGCCTGTTCGCCTTCCGTGTCGAACTGGGTCGGCAGGCCGGCCGGCGCCTGCGCGCGGTTCTCATCCAACAGGTCCACCATGCCGGTCAGCGCCCGCTGTACCGCTTCGGGCGTAGCCGGCAGGCTGGCCAGAATGGGGATGGCCGCTGTGATCTGCGAAGCCAGGATGTGGTTCTGGATCAGCAGGTTGTTCAGCTCAGGCACGCTTACCTGATGCGACGTGGGCTCGCTCATCATCCGGTAGAAAGCCTCGGCGAAATTGCTGAAGGAGATGTGCACGTTCTTGCGCGCCAGCCGCCAGGCCAGGTCGGCGTCCGTGACCGCTGGAGTCTCGCCGGCGGCGGCGCCCACGGGCGCGCCGTGGGCCTGCATGGCCTCGACGTAGCGCAGGCCGGCGATCAGGTATTCGCGGTTGGCGCGCGTGGCCGCGGCCGCCAGCGGTTTCAGGTAGCGGGCCTCCCACCAGGGCAGGATGTAGCTGCAGATCAGCGCCAGCGCGCAGCCGATCAACGTATCGATGGCGCGTTCGCCGATCACTGACATGGACACCGTGCCCGGCGACACGAAGTGGAACACCAGCACCACAAACAGCGTGTTGAAGGTGGCGCTGGCCATGTAGTTCAGCTGCACCAGGCTGTTGCCCATGATGCAGGCGCCCAGCAGCGCGGCGAACAGCAGTTCGGGCCGGTCGGTCAGGTTGAACAGCAGCAGGGCCAGGATGCAGCCGATCAGCGTGCCCGTCAGGCGCCAGCTATTGCGCTGGCGGGTCAGCGCGAAACCCGGCTTCATGATGATGACGATGGTCAGCATGATCCAGTAGTTGTGCGCGGAAAACGCCGGCGAAAGCCATTGGCTGGCCAGCGTCATGGCGATGGCCGCGGCCGCGGTGACGCGCAGCGCATAGCGAAAGTGCGGCGAATCCAGGCGCAGGTTGCTGGTCAGGAGCCCCACGCGGAATTCCTGCCGCGAAATGAAGCGCGTCAGCGACTTGTTGATGCGCAGCACGTCGGTGGGCTTGGCGTCGGGCGAAGCCGCGGTGTGGTCGGCCAGGCGGTCGACGATGCGCGCCGAATTGCGCAGCCGGCGCAGCACCTGGACGATCAGCGCCAGCATCTCGGGCTCGCGCTCGCCCAGGCCCTGCTGCTTGAGCTGTTCGATCTCGTATTCGATGGCGCGCAGTTCGGCCTTGGCGCTGCTGCGGTACTGCACCTTGCGCCCGCGCGACACGTCCAGCGCGATGCGGTTGAGCTCCAGCGACATCTTCACCAGCGCATCGCGCATGAACATCAGGCAGTCGCTGCCGGCCAGCGCGCGGCGCAGCGCCGCGTAGTCGGTATGCGTGGCCACCAGCGTATCCAGCAGCTGCAGCATATCGACGAACATGTTCCAGATCATCACGCGCTGGCGGTCGCCCAGGCCTTTGCCGCGGGGCAGGGCGCGCAGCACCATGTCGCGCGCCGCCTGGTGCTTTTCCGTCATGACGGATTGGCGCTGGATCAGCTCGCGGTAGGCGTCGTCCAGATCGGCGGTTTCATCGTAGAAGGTGGCGCGCGCCGCCACGTAGTCGGCGGTGGCGAAGAGCGCCACCGACATGGCCTGCTGCTCCTCGCGCAGCCAGAACAGGCGCGAGAACCCCAGGCTGAATGCGACGTAGAACAGCGCCCCGCCCAGCGTGGCCGCGGCGTGCGCCAGCACCTCATGGGGCGCCAGCGGCGAATGCATGGTCAGGGTCATCAGCAACAGGCCGGCAAAGCCGATCAGCCCGCCGCGTTTGCCGAACACCGTGAACATCGAATAGACGAAGCACTGCGCGATGACCGCCAGCCAGATCAGCACGGGGTGCGATGACGCCAGCCCTGTGATGATGACCGTCAGCGTGCCCAGCGCGGCGCCGCCCAGCATCTCGTTGGTGCGGTGGCGCTGCGGCCCGCCCGGCTGGTCGATGATGGCCAGGCATTGCGCCCCGAACGTTGCAACCAGACCCGTGGTGTAGTTGCCGAACAGGCCGCCCAGCACCAGCACGGGCAACAGCATCCCCACCCCCTGACGCACCCCTCCGAAGAAGTAGTGGCTGTAGAGGAAGCGGCGGATGCTGGCAATGCGCAAATCCATGTGGCGGCGGCTCGGTTTCGGATGACGAAACAAGTATAGAGAGACTGCCTAAATTTTTGGGGTCGGATAGTTACCGAACCTTCCAAGCAACGGTCGAAGAAAAGTCGATTTGCTACCTTTGACGCAACGCGGTAAATTGCTCCACTTGCATCGGTCTGCCTATCCGAAACCGGTGCGTTGAGGCGGATTGCCAGGGTCACCTCCCAGCCATCCCGCAGCAGTTACACCTGCCGTTGGCCGCGCCACAAGCGTGTGTTGCCAAGGCTTCCATTTCGACCTCCAGCGTCCCCCAGGGGCGTTTGCACTGCGTTCTGTCGAGCGTGTGCCGGGTCGGCAAGGTGTCCGGGTGGCGTGGCTCCGTGAGCCGCAAAGCGCCGGATCATGTTGTCGGGACCGGTATGGGTTCAGTTGCCGCCGTATCCGGGCGAGCAGCAGTCAGGGTTGCAGGGCCGGTACTGAAAGGAATGACAACATGGAACTGAATGGCGCCGATATCGTCGTGCGCTGCCTGGCCGATGAAGGCGTGGAACACGTTTTCGGCTACCCCGGCGGCGCGGTGCTTTACATCTACGACGCGATTTTCAAGCAAGACAAATTCCAGCATATCCTGGTTCGTCACGAGCAGGCCGCCGTGCACGCCGCCGATGCCTATTCGCGCTCGTCGCAAAAGGTCGGCGTCTGCCTCGTGACCAGCGGACCGGGCGTGACCAATGCCGTCACCGGCATCGCCACCGCCTACATGGATTCCATCCCCATGGTCATCATCAGCGGGCAGGTGCCCACTGCGGCCATTGGCGAGGACGCCTTCCAGGAATGCGACACCGTCGGCATTACGCGTCCCTGCGTCAAGCACAACTTCCTTGTGCGCGACGTCAAGGACCTGGCCGAAACCATGCGCCGCGCGTTCTACATCGCGCGCACCGGCCGTCCCGGCCCGGTGCTGGTGGATATCCCCAAGGACATCACCATCGCGCAGTGCAAGTACACGCCGCCCAAGGGCGAGATCTCGATGCGCTCCTATGCGCCCGTCAACAAGGGCCACCAGGGGCAGATCAAGAAAGCCGTGCAGATGCTGCTGGCCGCCGAGCGGCCCATGATCTACACGGGCGGCGGGGTCATCCTGTCGAACGCCGCGCCCGAGCTGAACAAGCTCGTGTCGCAACTGGGCGCGCCCTGCACCAGCACCCTGATGGGTCTGGGCGGCTACCCGGCCAGCAGCGGCCAGTTCGTCGGCATGCCCGGCATGCACGGCACGTACGAGGCCAATATGGCGATGCAGCACTGCGACGTGCTGCTGGCCATCGGCGCCCGTTTCGACGACCGCGTGATCGGCAACCCCAAGCACTTCGCCCAGAACGCCCGCAAGATCATCCATATCGATATCGATCCCTCGTCGATCTCCAAGCGCGTGCGCGTGGACGTCCCGATCGTCGGTAACGTCAAGGACGTCCTGGCCGACCTCAGCGCGCAGTACGACATCGCCGCGGCCGAGCACAAGCCTGCTCCGATCGCCAAGTGGTGGGAGCAGGTCGAGTCCTGGCGCGGCAAGGAATGCCTGAAGTTCGCCAACTCGGACGAGGTCATCAAGCCGCAGTTCGTGGTGGAAAAGCTCTGGGAAGTGACTGGCGGCGACGCCTTCGTGACTTCCGACGTGGGCCAGCACCAGATGTGGGCCGCGCAGTACTACAAGTTCGACAAGCCGCGCCGCTGGATCAACTCCGGCGGCCTGGGCACCATGGGCGTGGGCCTGCCGTACGCCATGGGCGTGCAGATGGCCAATCCTGGGCACGACGTCGCCGTCATCACGGGCGAAGGGTCGATCCAGATGAACATCCAGGAACTGTCGACCTGCCACCAGTACCGCCTGACGCCGAAGATCATCTGCCTGAACAACCGCTTCCTGGGCATGGTCCGGCAGTGGCAGCAGATCGACTACGGTTCGCGCTATTCCGAGTCCTACATGGATTCGCTGCCCGATTTCGTCAAGGTGGCCGAGGCCTATGGCCACGTGGGTCTGCGCATCGAACGACCGGCGGACGTCGAGCCGGCGCTGCGCGAAGCGTTCAAGAAGCACAAGGATCGCCTGGTTTTCCTGGACTTCATCACCGACCGCACCGAAAACGTGTGGCCGATGGTCAAGGCCGGCCGCGGGCTGACCGAAATGCTGCTCGGCTCTGAAGACCTGTAAGGAGGCCACCCATGAAGCACGTGATTTCCGTCCTCCTCGAGAACGAACCCGGCGCGCTGTCGCGCGTGGTGGGCCTGTTTTCCGCGCGGGGCTACAACATCGAGACCTTGACCGTGGCGCCCACCGAGGACTCCACGCTGTCGCGCATGACCATCGTGACCACCGGTTCCGATGAAATCATCGAGCAGATCACCAAGCACCTGAACCGCCTGGTGGATGTGGTCAAGGTGGTCGACCTGACCGAAGGCGCGCACATCGAGCGTGAGCTGATGCTCGTGAAGGTGCGCGCGGTCGGCAAGGAGCGCGAGGAAATGAAGCGCATGGCGGATATCTTCCGCGGCCGCATCATCGACGTGACCGACAAGTCCTACACCATCGAATTGACCGGGGTGCAGGAAAAAGTACAGGCCTTCCTGGAGGCCCTGGACCGCAGTGCAATCCTTGAAACCGTGCGCACCGGCGTGTCCGGCATCGGACGCGGTGAACGGATTTTGAAGATTTGACCGGCCTTCCAGGCCAAGCCGCACCCTACATCTGAATTAAACAAATATCCAAAATACTGGAATCTGGAGCACAACCATGAAAGTTTTCTACGACAAAGACTGCGATCTCTCCCTGGTCAAGGGCAAGACTGTTGCCATCATCGGCTACGGCTCGCAAGGCCACGCGCACGCGCAGAACCTGCATGAATCCGGCGTGAAGGTCGTGGTCGGCCTGCGCAAGGGCGGTGCCTCGTGGAACAAGGCCGCCAACGCCGGCCTGGAAGTCAAGGAAGTCGCCGACGCGGTCAAGTCCGCCGACATCGTCATGATGCTGCTGCCCGACGAGAACATCGCCTCGGTCTACAACAAGGAAGTGCACGCCAACATCAAGCCCGGCGCCGCCCTGGCGTTCGCCCACGGCTTCAACGTGCACTACGGCCAGGTCGTGCCGCGTGAAGACATCGACGTCATCATGATCGCCCCGAAGGCCCCGGGCCACACCGTGCGCAACACCTACAAGCAAGGCGGCGGCGTGCCCCACCTGGTGGCCGTGTACCAGGACAAGTCGGGCGCCGCGCGTGACGTGGCCCTGTCGTACGCCAGCGCCAACGGCGGCGGCCGTGCCGGCATCATCGAAACCAACTTCCGCGAAGAAACCGAAACCGACCTGTTCGGCGAACAGGCCGTGCTGTGCGGCGGTACCGTCGAACTGATCAAGGCCGGTTTCGACACGCTGGTGGAAGCCGGCTACGCGCCCGAAATGGCGTACTTCGAATGCCTGCACGAACTGAAGCTGATCGTCGACCTGATCTATGAAGGCGGCATCGCCAACATGAACTACTCGATCTCGAACAACGCCGAGTTCGGCGAGTACGAAACCGGCCCGAAGATCGTCACCGACGAAACCCGCAAGGCCATGCGCCAGTGCCTGACGGACATCCAGACCGGCGAATACGCCAAGAAATTCATCCTGGAAAACACCGCCGGCGCTCCGACGCTGACCTCGCGCCGCCGCATCAACGCGGAATCGCAGATCGAGCAAGTGGGCGGCAAGCTGCGCGCCATGATGCCCTGGATCGCCGCCAACAAGCTGGTGGACAAGTCCAAGAACTGATCCATGCCATTGCGCGGGGCCTGCCCCGCGCAATCAGGGTCGAAGCGGCATGCCTGCGAGGGCATGCCGCTTTTTTTTGCAGGCTTCCCCTCGATTGGCCAGGCACGCGGCTTGCTCCGCCCCGCAAGCGGGGCCAGATGGGTTAACCTTTCAATGTTCGTTGTAAGTTATTGAGACCATGCCCAATTTTTCCATGCGCGATTCCGAGAACCGCCACCGCAGCATCTACCTGCTGCCCAACGCGTTCACCACCGCGGCACTGTTCGCGGGGTTCTACGCCGTCGTGCAGGCCATGAACGACCGCTTCGAAGTGGCCGCCATCGCCATTTTCGCGGCCATGGTGCTGGACGGCATGGACGGCCGGGTCGCCCGCCTGACCAACACCCAGTCCGCCTTCGGCGAGCAGTACGACTCGCTGTCCGACATGACCTCCTTCGGCGTTGCGCCCGCGCTGGTCATGTACGAATGGATCCTGAACGACCTGGGCCGCTGGGGCTGGCTGGCCGCGTTCGTCTATGTCGCCGGCGCCGCGCTGCGCCTGGCGCGTTTCAACACCAACATCGCCGTGGTCGACAAGCGCTACTTCCAGGGCTTGCCCAGCCCGGCTGCCGGCGCGCTGGTGGCGGGTTTCGTCTGGCTGGCCGTGGACAACAAGCTGCCCATCCATGACAGCCTGATGGCCTGGGCGGCGTTCACGCTGACCATGTACGCGGGCATTTCCATGGTGTCGAATGCGCCGTTCTTCAGCGGCAAGAGCTTCGCCCTGGGCCGCAGCGTGCCGTTCTGGGGCATCCTGCTGGTGGTGGCCGTGTTCGTGTTCGTGTCCAGCGATCCTCCGGTCGTGTTGTTCGGCCTGTTCGTGCTGTACGGCCTGTCGGGCTGGATCATGTGGGCCTGGCGCTGGAACCGCGCGCGCCGCCTGACGCAGGAACGCCGCAACCAATCGTCCTGATTGGTGAACGCCTTGAAAACAAAACCCGCCTGATGGCGGGTCTTGTTTTTTAGAGAGGCGGGGGAATCAGCGCCACATGAACCGGTCGTCGTCGTACATGGGGTCCGGGCCGGGATGGAAGTGCGTCAGCTTGCTGCCGTCGCGGCTCATGTAGACATACATCAGCGAGTTCCAGACGCCGTTTTCCTTGTAGCGGTACGACCAGACCACCTCGCGCTTTTCTCCCAGGCCGGCTTCCTCGATCTTGGCGGGCGGGCCGAATTCGCAGCGCACGCGGTCGGGACCCCATACGCCTTCGCTCAGCACCTTGAAGTGTTCGTCCGTCAGCAGCGGCACCACCTGGCCCACGCGTCCGTCGGCGCCGACGTTGGTGCCCCAGGCGTACTGGCCCATGGGCTGCTGGGTCCAGATCACGCGCCGCCCGCCATTGGCTTGCGGGCATTCGAAGTTGGGCCGGCCGAACTGGGCTTGCACGTCGGCGTAGGGCGTGCCGGGAGGAATCTGGGCCATGTTTGCGCAGGCGGCCAGGCCGGCCAACGCGGCGGCAGCCAGTGCCAGGCGCGCGCTTCTGTAATATTTAGACATATCTTCTCCTTACGTGGCATCGCGGCCTGCGGCGGGGCAGGCGGCCCTCATTGGGGTAATTCTAGCGAATCGGCTATAATCATCGAGCTTTATCAAGTGTATTGATCTTGCAACATCCTTTGCGCTGGCCGCAGAGCTGGTCCAGGTGCCAGGCCCCGGTGTCGAAACACCGCGTCCAACACCCGGATTCCAGGCTTCTGTTTGAGTCATCAATGGCAGCAGTGAGAAAGCGAATTCCGCCAGGTTCGCGCAAATTTTTTCCAAACCACGTCAGGGCGCCTCGGCCCTGTCGCATGTCCGAAGAGGTCATAAATGTCTGTAGCTGACATCAAGAAATCCGATATCGTCGCGCAATTCCAACGCGCTCAAGGCGATACCGGCTCCCCCGAAGTTCAGGTGGCTCTGCTCACCGCCCGCATCAACGAACTGACCGGTCACTTCAAAGAACACATGAAGGACCATCACTCGCGCCGCGGTCTGCTCCGTATGGTCAGCCGTCGCCGCAAGCTGCTCGACTATCTCAAGGGCCGCAATCCCGATTCGTACCGCGCACTGATCGAAAAACTCGGTCTGCGCAAGTGATCGACGGGGCTGGCTCCCCATGACGCAACCGTGGTCGGTGCGACGTATGTCGCGACGGCCACGGTTTTTCATTTGTAAGGAATAATCGTCATGTTCAACAAAGTGACAAAATCGTTCCAGTACGGCCAGCACACGGTCGTCCTGGAAACTGGCGAGATCGCTCGCCAGGCCTCCGGCGCCGTTGTGGTGTCGATCGAGGACACCGTCGTCCTGGCCACCGTCGTGGCTTCCAAGAAGGCCAAGCCGGGTCAAACGTTTTTCCCGCTGACCGTTGACTACATCGAGAAGACCTACGCCGCCGGCCGCATCCCGGGTGGCTTCTTCAAGCGCGAAGGCAAGCCCTCCGAGAAGGAAACGCTGACCTCGCGCCTGATCGACCGTCCCCTGCGTCCGCTGTTCCCCGAAGACTTCTACAACGAAGTCCAGGTGGTCATCCACACGCTGTCGGTCAATCCTGAAATCGATCCCGACATTCCCGCCATGATCGGCGCCTCGGCCGCGCTGGCCATCTCGGGCATCCCGTTCAACGGCCCCATCGGCGCCGCGCGCGTGGGTTATATCGATGGCCAGTACGCCATCAACCCGACCGCCTCGCAACTGAAGTCGTCCAAGCTGGATCTGGTCGTCGCCGGCACCGAAAACGCCGTGCTGATGGTGGAATCCGAAGCCGACCAGCTGTCCGAAGAAATCATGCTGGGCGGCGTGGTCTACGGCCACCAGCAAATGCAGGCCGTCATCAACGCCATTCATGAACTGGTGAAGGACGCCGGCAAGCCCGATTGGGACTGGCAAGCGCCCGCCAAGGACGAAGCCCTGATCGCCGCGGTCACCGCAGCTGCCCAGGAAGGCCTGAACGCCGCCTACCAGATCCGCGAAAAGCAGGCCCGTACGACCAAGCTGCGCGAAGTGTCGGCTGACGTGTCGGCCAAGCTGGCCGCCGCCGCCGCCGAAAAGGGCGAAGCGCTGCCGGACGCCGTCGCTGTCGACAACATCATGTTCTCGCTGGAATCCGCCATCGTGCGCGGCCAGATCCTGAACGGCGAGCCGCGCATCGACGGCCGCGATACCCGCACCGTGCGCCCCATCAGCGTGCGTCTGGGCGTGCTGCCCCGCGCACACGGCAGCGCGCTGTTCACCCGCGGTGAAACCCAGGCGCTGGTCGTGGCCACGCTGGGCACCAAGCAGGACGAGCAGATCATCGACGCGCTCATGGGCGAATACCGCGACCGCTTCATGCTGCACTACAACATGCCTCCGTTCGCCACCGGCGAAACGGGCCGCATCGGTGTGCCCAAGCGCCGCGAAATCGGCCACGGCCGCCTGGCCAAGCGCGCGCTGATCCCGCTGCTGCCGGCTCCGGAAGACTTCCAGTACACCATCCGCATCGTGTCGGAAATCACCGAGTCCAACGGCTCGTCGTCGATGGCTTCGGTCTGCGGCGGCTCGCTGGCCATGATGGACGCCGGCGTGCCGGTCAAGGATCACGTGGCCGGCGTGGCCATGGGCCTGATCCTGGACGGCGGCAAGTTCGCCGTGCTGACGGACATCCTGGGCGACGAAGATCACCTGGGCGACATGGACTTCAAGGTTGCGGGCACCGAGAACGGCGTCACCGCACTGCAGATGGACATCAAGATCCAGGGCATCACCAAGGAAATCATGCAAGTGGCGCTGGCTCAGGCCCGCGAAGGCCGCCTGCACATCCTGGGCAAGATGAAGGAAGCGCTGGACGGTTCGCGCGGCGAGCTGTCGGCTTTCGCTCCGCGCATGCTGACCATCAAGATCAACCCCGAGAAGATCCGCGACGTGATCGGCAAGGGCGGCGCCACCATCCGCGCGCTGACCGAAGAAACCGGCACGCAGATCGACATCTCGGACGACGGCACGATCGTGATCGCCAGCGTCGACGAAGCGCAGGCCAAGGAAGCCCAGCGCCGCATCGTCGAACTGACCGCCGACGTCGAAGTGGGCCAGATCTACGAAGGCGCCGTGCTGCGCCTGCTGGATTTCGGCGCCATCGTGCAAGTGCTGCCGGGCCGTGACGGCCTGCTGCACATCTCGGAAATCGCCAACTACCGCATCGCCAACATCAACGATGTGCTGAAGGTCGGCCAGCAAGTCCGCGTCAAGGTCATCGAGGCCGACGACAAGGGCCGCCTGCGCCTGTCCATCAAGGCGATTGGCGGCATCGAGCAGCAGCAAGCCGCTGCGGCTCCCGAAGCTGCCCCGCAATCGGAACCGCAAGCTGAATAAGCCTGCTTGACCGGTAGCATGAAACGGCGCCTGCGGGCGCCGTTTTTCATGGGCCGGCGCGCGCGCTTGTGGCCGGCATGATTCATCTTCTTGCTTCTTCAGACCCCGGACATCTCCCAACTGCGCTTACCTTCCTGTAAAGTCTTGCGCGAGAGCGAGGCCCCCCGACCACGGAGGATGGCCTGCGCGACGTGGCAAAGAAGGGGGAAACGGATGGGCAAGGCATGACGGCGTGGGCCAGATCCGCCAGTGCCGCGGCGCTGCTTGCGGCCGTGCTGAGCGGCTGCATGAGCAGCCCCGCGCCGGGCAAGGGCGGTCCCAAGAGCGAGGACATGTCCGCCGACCAGTTCGGCCAGACCGACTTCAACCGCACCGTCACGCTGGAGGTGCGCGACAACCTGGCCAGCCTGTATGTCCTGCTGGACAAGCTCTACCGCCGCAATCCGCGCGAATGGCGCAAGTCCGGCGCGCCCGACCTGGCCAAGGCGGTGTCGCTGGTCAAGCATTCCATCGAAGTCCGCATCCCGCCCAAGGACCTGGCGGGACTGCGCGACATCCAGATCCTGGCCGTGTCCCTGGACCCCAACTATTCGGGCGACCGGGTCGGCGCTTTCATCTACGGCCTGGCCGACACCATCATCGCCGCCCACAACGGCAAAACCCGCCTGTACGCTACCGACGCGCTGGACGGGCAGCGGGTCTACAATGCCGCACGGAACGTCGAGGCAGCCGCCTGGCTGCTGGCGTCGCGCCGCAATACCCAGGGCGAACCCTTGCTGCTGGCCAACGAAATGTCCCAGAACGCCACCAACCTCAGCTTTGAACGCGAATTCGGCGCCATCATCGGCCGCCTGGATCTGATCGCGAACCTGCTGGGCGAGAACACGCGGCGCATCGGGATCAACTACGCGCAGGGCCTGCTGCTGTTCAATTTCCTGCCGGTGCGCTAACAGGATTTCCATCGTGATCGATATCGCCTCCATTCAGACCGCCCGCGAGAACCTGCGCGGCCAGGTGCTGAAGACCCCGTTTACCCTGTCCCGCACGCTGTCCGACATCTTTGGCGCGGAGATCTGGCTGAAGTTCGAGAACCTGCAGTTCACGGCTTCGTTCAAGGAGCGCGGCGCGCTCAATCGCATGCTGACGCTGTCGGAAGCAGAACGCGCCAAGGGCGTGATCGCCGTGTCCGCCGGCAACCACGCGCAGGGCGTGGCCTACCATGCCCAGCGCATGGGCGTGCCGGCCGTGATCGTGATGCCGCGGTTCACCCCCACCGTCAAGATCGCCAACACGCGCCGCTTCGGCGCCGAGGTGGTGCTGGCCGGCGACACCTTCGACGATGCCAAGGCGCGCGGCTACGAGTTGGCGCAGGAGCGCGGCCTGATCATGATCCACCCGTACGATGACGAGGCGGTCATATCGGGGCAGGGCACGGTGGCGCTGGAGATGCTGGAAGACCAGCCGCAGCTGGACACCCTGGTCGTCGCCATCGGCGGCGGCGGCCTGATCTCCGGCATTGCCACCGCGGCCAAGGCGCTCAAGCCCGGCATCGAGATCATCGGCGTGCAGACCGAGCGCTTTCCGTCCATGTACGCCGCCGTCAAGGGCGTGTCCATGCCGCAGGGCGCCTACACCATCGCCGAAGGCATCGCGGTGAAGTCGCCGGGCGCGCTGACCCAGCCCATCGTCACCCAGCTGGTCGATCGACTGGAGCTGGTCAGCGAAAGCGATATCGAGCACGCCATCGTGGTGCTGCTGGAGATCGAGAAATCGGTGGTCGAAGGCGCGGGCGCCGCCGGCCTGGCCGCGCTGCTGCGCGCGCAGGAAGAGGGCAGCGACCGCTACAAGGGCAAGCGCATCGGCCTGGTGCTGACGGGCGGCAACATTGACCCGCTGATGCTGGGCGAACTGATCGAGCGCGGCATGGTGCGCGCCGGCCGCCTGGCGCGCATCCGCGTGGACCTGCGCGATCTGCCGGGCGCGCTGGCACACGCCACCAAGCTCATCGCCGACGCGCAGGCCAACATCACCGAAGTGCACCACCAGCGTGCGTTCACCTCATTGCCGGTGCGCAATGTCGAGGTGGATTTCGTGCTGCAGACGCGCGGCCACGAGCACATCCAGGAAGTGATCGACATACTGAACGCGGCGGGTTTTGCCGCCAGCAACCACGACCACTGAGCACGCTGGCGCGGTTCAGGCGCCGCCGTTCTGCGCGGCGTCGCGCGCCAGCAGGTTCTTCAGGCCATACAGGCGCTCGCGGTGCAGCGTCGCCGACAGCGGCTCGGGCTCACGCCCCAACGCCACATAGTCCGCGGGCACCTGTGCCGCCGCCGCACGGATGGCGTCGGGCGCGGCCTGCCACCATTGCGTCAGCATGCGGTCGGGGTTGTAGACGTCCAGCCCCTGGCGCCGCAGTTCGGAACGGTTGAAATCCTTCAGATTCCAGGTCAGCACCTGCACCACCGGCGGCTGTTGCAGGCCGCAGCGCGCGCGCCG
The DNA here is from genome assembly GCF_014851745.1 of Achromobacter sp. ACM01. Classification (NCBI taxonomy): domain Bacteria; kingdom Pseudomonadati; phylum Pseudomonadota; class Betaproteobacteria; order Burkholderiales; family Alcaligenaceae; genus Achromobacter; species Achromobacter sp. ACM01. Next base: position 815,282 of record NZ_JACVAF010000003.1, on the reverse strand, counting down.
CGCCAGGCCGGCCGCGATCACGTGGAAGTCCTTGGGGTCGCTGTAGCGCAGGGAGGCCTCGTAGACCTGGGTGTCCGTCTCGCGGGCGCCGGGAAAGCGCGCGTTCATGTCGTCCCACATCTCCATCATCACCTCGGGCGGGATCTCCCAGATGCGCGAGGCGTTGCGGCGCCATTCCTCGCCGATGCGGTCGGTCCAGACCGGCGTGTACACGCCGGCCTCGGCCAGCCTGAGCAGCAGGCGGCGCAGGATGCCTGACATGAGGACGCAGGCGTCGAGGACGATGAAGGGCGGGGAGGAGGAAGCGGCGGTCAAGTGAGGTCTGAAGCCCCGCCGGCGCATGGCGGGCAGGGCGGAAACGTGGAAAACGAGGCGCAAGAATAACGTTTTTGGAAGCCGTCCGGGGCGGGCGGCCGCGCGCGGGAAGGGAGTCAGGCCTTAACCGAGTTCGGCGCGCACGGCATTGCACAGGCTCACCAGGTTGCGCCGCGACACCAGGCACTGTTTGAGCGGCGTGTCGATGGCGTAGAAATAGATATTGGCGAGAAAGCCGTAGAGCCCCGCGTCCACGCTACCCGGATTGGGGCCGAACATGAAGCCGTTGTCGCCCAGCAGGCTGGAGACGGCCTCCAGGTCGGCGATCCCGCGCGCATAGGCGTCTTCGGGGGCGTAGCGGCCTATGCCTTGGTAGTGGTAGCGCTGGAAGTTGTATTGGCGGGCGGCTTCCAGCTGCTCGGGCGTGACGTCCGGGTGGGCGTCCAGCAGCGCGCGGCGGAAGGTCGGCCAATAGCGGTCATCGCGCCAGCGCGAATAGGACATGACCCAGTACAGGTCGTCCAGCGCGCGGCGCACCAGCAAGTCCTGGCGCTGCTGCTCGGGCGTGAGGGAATCGTCGATGGTCAGTTCGTACTGGCGCTTCAGGTAGGCGATGATGGCGTCGCTGTCGCCGATACGCAGATCGCCGTCGGCGATGTAGGGCAGCTGGCCACGCGGGGCGGACTGTACGTCCAGCGTATGCCGGTGGTCGAACGGCAGCCGGCAGAGCTTCAGGAAGGCGTAGATCTTCAGGCCGTAAGGGTTGTTGTCTTCCAGCCCATAGAGTCCGGGGTACGAGTAGAGGGTGATCATGGCGCGCTCCCTGGTTACCGGACTAGATTAGATCGGCGGGGGCAATTTTGCGCGCTTCAGTTTGACGAGGCAGGCGTTCGCCGGTTTGCGACGAAGGATGGACGCCTGGCCTGTGGCGGGGTGGTGCCCGAGACCGGAATCGAACCGGTACGGCCGCGAGGCCGAGGGATTTTCTTACCACTTCGGCTTTCGCCGCCAGCGCGGATGCGCTGTTCGTGGTCTGGAGCACGCCTTCACCATAGCCTTGCGGCCTTAGGTGCCCGCCGTCTGCTCTCTACACCTTCCCCGGTCATGCGACCTGGGCTTGGCTCGGCGTTGGCTCGGAACGGGTCCAGGGCATTCGCCGAGTTTGACGGGCTACACCTTTGGAGTTTCCCCCAAAGGGCTCAAATTAGTTCAAGTCCCTTGTGTCTACCAATTTCACCACTCGGGCGTTGCGCGGCCCGGAAGGGCCGGCAGCGGGCGAGACTATACCATCCCGGCGCCAGGTGCCCGGATTGCGGGCTCCCGTCAGCCGGGGCGTTCAGGAGACGAAGCGCACGGCGGGGCGCGGGCGTTCGTCCACGGTCAGGGAAAAGACGTCGGGGCGCGAGTAGTGGCCCACCACGTCGAAGTCGTAGCGGGCGCGCACCAGTTCCGCCGTGTCGACCTGGGCGGTCAGCAGGCCGGCCTTGCCGTGCAGCGGGCCCGCCAGCACGTCGCCCAGCGGGCCGACGATGACCGAGCCGCCGTTGATCAGAGGGCGGTTGGCGTCCCAGCCCGGCACGTCCTGGCCCAGTTCGGCGGGCGAGGGTTGCACCTGGCAGGCGCTGACCACGAAGCAGCGGCCTTCGTGGGCGATGTGGCGCATCGAGCACTGCCAGATGTCGCGTTCGTCCACGGTGGGCGCGCACCAGATTTCCACGCCCTTGGCGTACATGGCGGTGCGCAGCAACGGCATGTGGTTTTCCCAGCAGATGGCGCCGCCGATGCGGCCGGCTTCGGTGTCGACGACCGGCAGGGTCGAGCCGTCGCCTTGGCCCCAGATCAGGCGTTCGGTGCCGGTGGGCATGAGCTTGCGGTGCTTGGCGGCGAGGCCGGTAGCAGGTTCGAAGAACAGGGCGGTGCAATACAGCGTGTTGCCGCCGCGTTCGATCACGCCCACCACCAGGCTGGCCCCGGTGCGCTGCGACAGGGCGGCGAGCGCTTCGGTTTCGGGGCCGGGCACGTCGATGGCGTTGTCGTAATAGCGGGCATAGGCCTCGCGACCTTCGGGCAGGCGGTAGCCCAGGCGGGTGCCGAAGATCTCGCCCTTGGGATAGCCGCCCAGCAGCGCTTCGGGCATGACCACGAGCGAGGCGCCAGAGGCGACGATCTCGCCCTCGTAGGCGAGGATGTCTTCCAGGGTGCGGGCTTTGCCCTCGGGGGAGGAGCCGATCTGCAGGGCGGCGACGGTTTTCGTGGTCATGGCGGGGGTCTCGGAAACGTGGCAATGGGCTTCAGTGTCCGGCCGGCCCTAAAATCAATCAATCCTGGTCAGAGATAAATGATATGAACCAGATTGATATCGAGTCAGCCGACTTGAACCTGCTCAAGATCTTCGAGGCCATCTATGACGAGGGCGGAGCGGGACGTGCCGCGCTGCGCCTGGGCGTGACGCAGTCCGCTGTCAGCGCGGCGCTGGGCCGCCTGCGCGCGCTTTACGGAGATCCCCTGTTCACGCGTACCGGCAGAGGGCTGACGCCCAGCCTGCGGGCGCGCGAACTGCGGCCCGTCATTGGCGAAGCCCTGGACAAGTGCCGTCAGAGCCTGTCGCTGGCGCGGCCTGGCGCGGCGGGCTTTGCCGGCAGGTCGGTGACGCTGGGGCTATCGGACGATTTCGAGATCGCACTGGGACGAGACGCGATCCACGCGCTGGCGCAGAGCGCGCCGGGGCTGCGCCTCATCTTCCGCCAGACCCACAGCCGGCTGGCGGCCGACATGCTGATGGCGCGCGAGGCGGACCTGGTGATCGCTTCGGGCGGACTGGCCTCGCAGGCCTTGCAGCGCGTGACGGTCGGGCAGGGCGGCTATGCCTGCCTGCTGGATCCCGCCAGCGTGGCGCCAGGCCAGACCACCTTGTCGCTGGAGGAATTCATCCGCCGCCAGCACATTCTGGTGTCGTCCGGCGGCTTCATCGGGGTGGTGGATGAAGTGCTGCACGGGCTGGGACTGACGCGCCGGGTGCAGGCCTCGACCACGCATTTTTCGGCGTTGGCGTTCCTGTTGCGGGGCAGCGATGCCTTGTCGACCTTGCCCGCGCACGCGGCGCGCGGCCTGGCTGCCGCTTCCGGCCTGCGCGTGCTGCCCTGCCCGGTCGCGATGCCGGGCTATGCCATCGAAATGGGCTGGCGCGCCGACGCCTTGCGGGATGAGGCAGTGGCCGTGGTCAGGCGCGGTTTGCTGGGCTTGCTGAATGGCTACGCATGGGAGGGCGGTATGGGCGTGCGGGGTTAAAGGCGCAAGGCGCCCCGGACCGGGAAAACCCCGATCCCTGCGCAGGCGCGCAAGGCACGACACTTCCCGGCATGAAGCCCGTCCCGTCTCCCCCGCCGCATCCCCGCGATATCGATCCCGTCTCGCTCCGCCTGTTCCTCGCAGCGCTGGAGGAAGGCAGCCTGGCGCGCGCCGCCGCCCGCGAGAATATCGTTCCTTCCGCCGTCAGCAAACGTATGTCGGAGATGGAGGATGCCTTCGGCGTGCCGCTGCTGGAACGCGGGGTCAGGGGCGTGCAGCCCACGCCGGCAGGCAATGCGCTGGCCACGCACGTGCGCATGGTGCTGCAGAGCATGGACCGCATGCGCCGCGAGATGGCGGGCTTTGCGACCGGCGTGCGCGGCAGTATCCGGCTCGCGGTTAGCGTGGCGGCGCTGTCCGGCGAACTGCCGGCGCAGATCCAGTCCTTTCGCCGCGCCTATCCCCAGATCGATATTTCCCTGGAAGAGGGCACCACCCAGGAGGTGTTCCGCGCGGTGCTCGACGGCCAGGCCGACGTGGCGGTGGGTTCCGATTTTGGTCATGACGGTTTGCAGGTCTTTACCTGTGGCCGCTGCGATCTGGCGGCGGTCGTGCCCGGCCAGCATCTGCTGGCCGACCGCGACACGCTGGACTACGCGCAATTGCTGCCCTTCGAGCAGATCGAACTGAACCGCGACAACGGCATCAGCGCGGTGTTCGAGCAGGCGGCGCAGGATGCGGGCGTGGCGCGGCGGATCAGCGCGCGGGTCAGCTCGCATGAAACCATCTGCATGCTGGTGGCGCGCGGCATGGGCGTGGCCGTGGTGCCCATGTATCTCAAGGCGCGCCACGCCAACCTGGACATCCGCTTCATTCCGCTCTCCGGAGCCTGGTCCAGCACTTCCTTGTGCATCGCCGTGTTGGGGCTGGACGCCTTGCCGCCCGCCGCTCGCGTGCTGTTGGCGCATCTGGGCGTGGCGGAGGCCGCCTGAAACGACGGGGCTCAGGGCTTTCCCGGACGTTCCCAAACGAGAATGCCCCCGTGCTGAAAGAGCGCTACCCGCTGATCCGGCTTGCCGCCGATGATGGGGCATGGGGCGGCGGCATGCATCGATCTTGCCGTTGCCTGTTTTTCAGCGCATCAGGCCCGAGGATATGCAGATGGCAGCAACACCGGCTTCACCCTTCATGGACCACACCGAATTACCGCTGCGCGGCATCAAGGTGCTGGAGCTGTCCCACATGATCATGGGCCCGGCGGCCGGCCTGGCGCTGGCGGACCTGGGAGCCGAGGTCATCAAGGTGGAGCCGATCGAAGGCGACCGCACCCGGCGCCTGAAGGGCTCGGGCAGCGGCTACTTCCCGGTCTTCAATCGCAACAAGCAAAGCCTGGCGATCGACCTGAAGGCGCGCGAGGGGCAGGCCGTGGTGCGCCAGCTGGCCTTGCAGGCGGACATGGTAGTGGAGAATTTTCGCGACGGCAGCCTGGCCCAGTACGGGCTGGACTATGAGTCGCTGTCGGCCGAGAACCCTGGGCTGATCTACGTATCGCTCAAGGGCTTTCTGTCCGGCCCCTACAAGCAGCGCACCGCGCTGGACGAAGTGGTGCAGATGATGGGCGGGCTGGCCTACATCAACGGCGGCGCGGACACGCCCCAGCGCGTGGCGGCCTCTGTCAACGACATCCTGGGCGGCACCTTCGGCGTGGTGGGCGCGCTGGCGGCGCTGCACGACCGCCACGCCACGGGGCGCGGCAGGCATGTGCGCTCCGGCCTGTTCGAGAACAACCTGCTGCTGGTCGCGCAGTTCATCGCGCAATACCAGCTGACGGGCGCGGCGCCCAAGCCCATGGGCGCGGAGCGCCGGCCGCCCTGGGGCGTGTATGACGTGTTCGAGACCGCCGACGGCCGCGTGTTCGTCGCCGTGGTGGGCGATGCGCAATGGCGCAACTTCGCCCAGAAATTCCTGCCGCCCGAGTGGGCCGCCGATCCGCGCCTGGCCACCGCCGTCGACCGCGAGGCGGCGCGGCCCTGGCTGGTGCCGGGCGTGGGCGAGATCCTGAAGACCTGGAAGACCGACGAGCTGTGCGCGGCACTGGAAGCCGCCGGCCTGTCCTATGGCCCGATACGCCAGCCGCACGACCTGCTGGACGATGCGCACCTGAACGCCGGCGGCGCGCTGCTCAAGACCCGGCTGCCGGACGGCGGGGAGATATCCGCGGCGGCGCTGCCCATCGAGTTCGACGGCCTGAAGGCCGGCAAGCGTTCCGATCCGCCGCGGCAGGGCGGCGACACGCAGGCCATCCTGCAGGGCCTGGGCTGGGATGCCGCGCGCATCGAGGTCCTGCGCAGCGCAGGCGTTATTGCATGAACGGGCGGTAGCGCCCGATATCGGTCGAGGCGGCGCAGACCGCCAAGACTTCCATCAAAGAGGAGACAAGATGATCCGCAAACTGTTCGCGGTGGCCGCGCTGGCCGCCGCCTGTGCCGCACACGCCCAGGACTATCCCAGCAAGCCCATCCGCATCATCATCCCGTCCACGCCGGGCGGAGGCACCGACTACATCGGCCGCCTGATGAGCACCAAGCTGCATGAACTCAACGGCTGGTCAGTGATTCCCGAGAACAAGCCGGGCGCGGGCACGGCGCTGGGCCTGGCCGAAGCGGCGCGCTCGCCTGCCCAGGGTTACGACCTGGTGATCGGCCAGTCCGACAACGTCACCCTGATTCCGCTGCTGATGAAGGTGTCGTACGACCCGGTCAAGGACCTGGCGCCGGTGGCGCTGGTGGCCACTACGCCCATGGTGTTGCTGGTATCGGACAGCTCGCCCTACAAGACGCTGCCCGAAGTGATCGACGCCGCCAAGAAGGATCCGAACAAGATCTCCTATGGCACCTCGGGCACGGGTGGCGGCGTGCACATCGCCATCGAAATGCTGCAGCACGCGGCCGGCTTCAAGATGCAGCACGTGCCGTACAAGGGCTCGGCCCCGGCGCTGGCGGACCTGATGGGCGGACACCTGCAGTTCGCGGGCTCTTCGATTTCGTCGGCGGCCACGCTGATCAAGTCCGGCAAGGTGCGCGCGCTGGCAGTCACTTCGCCCAAGCGCAATCCGGCGCTGCCGGAGGTGCCCACGGTCGCGGAGCTGGGCTACAAGGATTTCAGCGTGGTGACCTACTACGGCGTGCTGGCCCCGGCCAAGACGCCGTCCGCGGTCGTGTCGCGCCTGAATAGCGACTTCAACAAGCTGCTGGCGCGCAAGGACGTGCAGGAGGCGCTGGCCTCGCAAGGCCTGGAAACCGATCCGGTGTCCACCGAACAGTTTGCCGCGTTGATCAATTCGGACATCGCCAAGGCGCGCCAGACCATCGAAAGCGCGGGCATCGTGGTGCAGCAGTAGGCCGGCCGGGAAAGGACAGCACATGAACCAGGAAATCAGGCTTTGCGAAGTGGGTCCGCGCGACGGGCTGCAAATGGCCAAGGGCATGATGTCCGCGGCCGACAAGCTGCGCTGGATCCGGCAGCTGGCCGACGCCGGCCTGCGCGAGATCGAGGCGGGCAGCTTCGTGTCGCCGCGCTTGGTGCCGCAGATGGCCGATACGGGTACGGTCCTGCCCGACGTCCTGAAGATCGAGGGCTTGACGGTGGTTGCCCTGGTCTGCAACCTCAAGGGCGCCATTGCGGCCTACGAGGCTGGCGCGCACGCGCTGTCGTTTCCTGTCTCGGTCAGCGACACGCATAGCCGCGCCAACGTCGGCAAGGGCACCGACGCACAGGTGGAGGTGCTGGCCTCCATCGTCGATTGGGTGCGGGCGCAGCCGCGGCCCGTGCGCATCGATGCGGCGGTCGCCACCGCCTTCGGATGTTCGATGGAAGGCGCGGTGCCGGTGCGCCGTGTCGCGCAGGTGGCCGCCGCCGCCGCGTTGGCCGGCGCCGACGAGATCGCGCTGGCCGACACCGTGGGCTATGCCCATCCGGCGCTGGTGCGCGATGCGGTGCGCGCCGCGCAGGACGCCGTGGGCGCGCGCCTGGTCAAGCTGCACCTGCATGACACGATGGGGCTGGGCCTGGCCAATGCGCTGGCCGGGCTGGACGAAGGCATCCGCGCTTTCGATTCCTGCCTGGGAGGCCTGGGAGGCTGTCCCTTCGCGCCTGGCGCGTCGGGCAATATCGTCACCGAAGACCTGGTCTTCATGCTGGAAAGCATGGGCTACCGCACGGGCGTGGATCTGTCGCGGTTGCTGCAGGCGCGGCCCTTGCTGGCCCAGGCGCTGCCGCAGGAAAGCCTGCGCAGCGGCGTGGCCGCCGCTGGCATACCGAAGACCTACGGAGCGCGCGCCGCGGTCTAGTCCAAGCGCCGGTCTTAGCGGTAGACGATCACCGGCAGCGTCGAATGCGCCATCACCTTCTGCGTCTGGCTGCCCAGCAGCACGGCCGCCAGTCCGCCGTGGCCGCGCGAGGCCATGGCGATCAGGTCGCAGCCTTGCGTCATGGCGATATCGATGATGGTCTGCGCCGGGTTGTTGCTTTCGCGCATTTCGGTGGTGCAGGGCACGCCCGCGGCGCTGGCTTGCGCGGCCGCTTGCGACAGGTACGACTTGGCGAGTTCCTGGGCCTCGCGCTCATATTCCGTATGCACGCCCTCCAGGTGCACCGTTTCCATGGAGGTCGGGCGGTAGGCGCTGTACACCGTCAGCACCGTGACGCTTGCGCCCAGGGCGCTGGCCAGGCCCAGTCCTTGCGCCAAGCCAGCATAGGAACGCTCGGATCCGTCGATGGGGATGAGTATGTGCTTGTACATGACAACCTCCTGAGGGTGTGGAGGGCGGCGCGAGTCCGCGCGGCCCTAGGAGCGTGAACAGCATCTATCCCCATACTACGCCTAGTGGTGCCCTTAGCCCACCTTTCTCTCCTCATGCGCCCAGTGCGCGTCCCTCAGTTGCTTGCGCGCGAGCTTGCCGTTGGCGTTCTTCGGCAACTCCGCCACCAGTTCGATGCTGCGAGGCTTCTTGAAATCCGCCAGGTGCTTGCGGCAATGCTCGATCAGATCGGCCGGGGTGGTGGTGTCGCCAGGCTTGAGCACGAGCACAGCCTTGACGGACTCGCCCCACACCTTGTCGGGCACGCCGAAAACGCAGGCTTCGTACACGCCCGGATGCTGATACAGCGCCTGTTCGACTTCAGTAGGGTAGATATTGAATCCGCCCGAGATGATCATGTCCTTCTTGCGGTCCACGACATAGAGGAAACCTGCATCGTCCATCCGAGCCAGGTCGCCGGTATGCAGCCGGCCATCGCGCAGGGCTTGCGCGGACAGCTCGGGTTCGCGCCAATAGCCTGCGAAGATGTCGGGGCCGGTGGCGGTAATCTCACCGACCTCGCCGGGCGCGACCTCACGGCCGTCTTCGTCCAGCAGACGAACCTCGCTTTCGCCGAATGGACGCCCGCAGGAGAGCAGCCGTTCCGGGTGGCCCGACATGGCTGCGGCATGGTCCAGGGCACTCAGCAGCACCAGGCCGCCGGTGGTTTCACCCGCGCCATAGCCCTGGCTGAGCTTGGGTCCCAGGGCTTCCCAGGCTTCGCGGATGCGGGCCGGCGCCATCGGCGCGCCGCCATAGGAAATCTGTCGCAGCGCGCTCAGGTCGTGCTGATGCAGCCGCGGATGCGCGATCAGCATGTTGACCATCGTGGGCACCATGAAGCTGAAGGCGGCGCGATGCCGGGCAGCGGAGGCCAGGAAGCTCTCGGGGTCGAACCGGTCATGCAGCAGGATCGTTCCGCCCTGGAACAGGAAGGGCTGCATGAACATGCCGCTGGCGTGGGTAATGGGGCCGGCGAGTGCCAGCACTTCGCCGGGATTGGCGCGCATGCGGCCCATCACGACCTTGCGCAGCGACGCCAGGCGGTTGCCTACCGTCTGCATGGCGGCCTTGAGCTTGCCCGTCGAGCCCGACGTAAAGTGCAGCACGGCCAGGTCGCCGGGTTGCATCGGCACGTCCGGGTTGCTGTCGGCGGCCGACTCCAGCAGGCGTTCGTATGAGCGCCAGCCTTCGATGTCGCTGGCGCCCATCACCAATCGATGCTGCACGTTCTCCAAGCCGTCCAGCAGGGATTGCGCTGCTTCCACATGGGCTGGGTCCACAATGAAGGCCGCCGCATCGGCATTGTTGACCGAATCCAGCACCTCCTGGTTCGACAGGCGCGCGTTCAGGGCCACTTTCACCAGTCCCGCCTTGTACAGCGCGCATTCGAGTTCGATGATCTCCGGGCAATTCCAGGCCAGAATGGCGACGCGATCGCCTTTCTTCAGCCCCAGGCCCAGCAAGGCGTTGGCCAGGCGGTTGGAGCGGGTTTCCAGCTGTCCGAAGCTCAGCGTCCTGTCGCCGAAAATGACGGCGGGACGGTCGCGCCAATAGCGCGCATTGCGGGTGGTGTATCGGCCTTGGTTCATGGTGTGTCCGTGTCTGGGGTTGGCTTGCCGCTATCCTGCGGGGCGGCAAGGCGCCCGCGGATAACCAGGACGCGAATCCTCATGCCGCGCCGTTATCGTGCGGGGGCGATTCCCCTGCGTTATGGAAATCGTTGGATGCGGCATGACGTTCAGGCGGCCTGCGGGTTACCTCTATGCGAAAGCGGGGCCAGCATCGGTCCCGCCTTGCACAAGAACAGGAGACAACATGAACCAGCGAAATTTCCGCCTGCGGGACAGGGCGGCCCGTTGCCTGGCGGCCGTCAGCCTGGGGCTTGCCGCGCTCATGGCGGGACCCGCGCAGGCGGCTGGCGCCGGGGCTGCCGGCTACCCCGACAAGCCCATACGCTTCATCGTGCCGTTCTCGGCTGGCGGCCAGTTCGACTACATCGCCCGCCTGGTCGCCGTGCCCCTGGGCAAGGAACTGGGCCAGCCCATCATCGTCGAGAACGTGGGCGGGGGCGGCGGCAATCTGGGGGGCGCCAAGGTCGCGAACGCGCCTGCGGACGGCTACACCCTGCTGGAGTACGGCGGCAACTTCGCGATTGCCAAGCATCTTTCGCCCAAACTGTCGTTCGACCCCATCGCGGATCTGGCGCCTGTATCCGGACTCAGCATCGCTCCGCACGTGGTCCTGGTCAGCAGCGCCTTGCCGGTCAAGACATTCCAGGAGCTGCTCGCATACGCCCGCGCCAATCCAGGCAAACTGAGCTACGGCAGCCCGGGGGTGGGCTCATCCATGCATCTGACGTTTGAAACGCTCAAGCAGCATTTCGGCCTGGACGCCATACACGTGCCCTATCGGGGTGGCAGCAACGCGCTCAATGACCTGGCAGGCGGCCAGATCGATATCGGCATCGTTGCGGTCGCGCCCGCCATGCCCTTCATCGCCTCGGGGAAGATCCGTGCGCTGGCCGTCACCAGCGCCAAGCGCGCCGCTTCCCTGCCAGAGGTGCCTTCGGTGGCCGAGCTGGGATATGCCGGCTTCGACAGCGGCAGCTGGGCGGGAATCGCCGTGCCGAAAGGCACGCCGCAGGAAATCATCGACCGGCTGAATGCCGCCGTCGGCCGCGCGATGCAGGATGCCCAGGTGCTGGAGGCCTTGGCGTCGCAATCGTTCACGCCCATACCCGGCACGCCGCAGCAGCTGCGCAAGCTCATCGATGATGAGTCCGCCCGCTATGGGCCGCTCATCGACAAGCTGGGCTTGCAGGCGGATTGAGGAGGGCTAGGCGCCCGCCCGGGCCCGGGCATGCTCCCGCAGGATTTCCAGCAGCCGCTGCGTCAGCGGCGACTGGTAGCTGTTGCGCCGCGTCAGCACGCCGATCTGCCGATGCCATGTCATGTCGTCCAGGGGCAGGATGCTCAGGCCCTGGCCGGCATGCGCGGACAGGGTGATTTCGCTGACCAGCGTCAGCAGGTCCGTGCTGTGCAGGATGCCCAGCAATCCCGATACCGACGCGTTGGATTCGATCGTCACGTTGGGCGGCGCCGACCCGTGTTGCTCGAACTTGGCTTCCAGCCAGCGGCGTGATGCCGCCTGCGGTCCCGGCAGCATCCACTGGCACCCCGCCAGATCGGCAAAGCGGACCTTGCGGCGGCCCAGCAAGGGATGGCCCGGACGCACGGCAACGAAAAGCTTGTCTGCGAACAAGGGTTCCCGTTCGAACTCCGCCGCGGAGGCGGATTCGAACAGCGAACTGATGGCGAAGTCCAGGTCTCCCTGGCGCAACGCCGGAATCAAGGCATCGTTCAGGCTGACCATGACCTGGACCTTGGCGGCGGGTCGTTGCGCCAGCAGTTCGATGCAGGCCGGATTGAAGAACGATTCCGCGAGCAGCGGCGTGACGCCGACGCGCAGCAAGCCGATGCTTCCGCGGTGCAGGTCACCCGCTTCCTGCATGGCGTCGTCGAGTTCCCGCCTTGCCTGCATCGAGCGCTGGTAGAACGCGCGTCCTGGAATTGTCAGCTCCATGCCCTTGGGCGTGCGGACAAAGAGCTGCAGTTTCAGTTCTTCTTCCAGGCGCCGGATGCCCTTGGTCAGTGCAGGCTGGCTGACGCCTATGCCGTCGGCGGCCCGGCCGACATGGCCCAGCCGCGCGACCGCCAGGAAATAGTCCAGATCTTCCAGCCTCATGATTCCGCCAGGTTATTGAAAACGAAGAAAAGATAATTGCGAGGATGCCGGGCGCTGTCAAGCTGGGGACTACTCAAAGGAGACGACATGGCCCAAGACGACAAACAGGCGCTGACCGGCCTGCGCGCCCGGTTGCAGCAGTACCTGCAGGACGAACTCATACCGCTGGAACAGTCGCTCGGCCTGGGGTACGAGGACAAGTTCGGGCGCGACCTGGTGCAGTCCGTGTGGAAACGATGCCGGGCGCTGGGATTCTATGGAGCGCAGTTGCCGCGCGAGCTGGGCGGGCAGGGGCTGTCCTACCGCGACCTGTGCGTGCTCAAGGACGACGTCGCGGCATCCGGCGCCATCCTGTTCCCCCATGTGCTGGGGGATTGGGGCGGTCCTTCGCGCATCGGCAACCTGGTCCAGTATGCGACCCCGTACCAGCACGACCGCTACATCATGCCCGTGGTCAACGCCGAGCGCGGCGCCTGCTTCGCCATGACCGAGCCGCAGTCGGGCTCCGACGCTACCCGCTTGCAGACCGTCGCGGTGGCCGACGGCGACGATTACATCGTGACCGGGGTCAAGCACTACATTACCGCCTCGACGTTCGCCGATTTCGCCATCACCATGTGCGTCACCGATCCTGACCGGGGCGCGGAAGGCATATCCGCGATTTTCATCGATCTGGACAGCCCCGGCGTACGGCTGGTGCACGATTGCGTGCCGATGACAGGCCAGTATGTCGATGCGGACATCGTGCTGGATCAGGTCCGGGTGCCGAAGAAGAACCTGATCGGCAAGGAAGGGCAGGGTTTCAAGATCGCCATGAACCGCGTCAGCGTAAACCGCCTGCTGCATTGCCCGACCATGATAGGCCTGGCGCGCCAGGCTTTCAGGCTGGCTGTGGACTACGCCAAGCACCGTCAGCAGTTTGGCGGCCCCATCAGCCGCTTCCAGGCCATCCAGCACATGCTGGCCGACATGGCGACGGCCCTCTATGCCTGCGAACAGATGGTGCTTGCCACGGCAGAGCGTGCCGACTCGGGCGAGGACGTGCGCGATGCGGCGTCGATGTGCAAGCTGTTCGTGTCCGAGCGTTGCTTCGAAATTGCCGACAAGGCCATGCAGATCCATGGAAACGTGGGAGTGACGAAGAACCATCCGGTGGAGTTCATCTTCCGCCGCCTGCGCCTGTACCGCATCGTCACTGGAACCAGCGAAATCCAGCGCAATACCATCGCAAAGGGGATACTCGCATGAGCGCCGGCGCAGAGCAGGGGGCGGCGGGCTACCTGAGCGGCATGTCTGTGCTCGACCTGGGCCAACTGCACCCTGGGCCGTACACCGCCATGTTGCTGGGACAGTTGGGGGCAACCGTGATCAAGGTGGAAAAGCCGCAGGGCGACACCGCTCGCCAGTTGGGAGCCGAGACCTTCGCCAAGTACAACCGGGGCAAGCAGTCCATCTGCCTCGATCTGAAGCGCGAAGAAGACAAGCGCGTCCTGCTGCAACTGGTGGCAGGCAGCGACGTCGTGGTGGAGGGTTTCAGGCCTGGCGTAATGGCCAATCTGGGACTGGACTACACGCAATTGGCGCGCGTCAATCCGCGGGTGGTGCTGTGTTCGATTTCGGGATTCGGGCAGACAGGGCCCTATGCGCAACGGCCCGGCCATGACGTGAATTACATGGCCCTGGCCGGATACTGGGCCGTGCCGTCGCAGGTGCGCGATGTCATGGCGCGGCCGCGATTGCGTCTGTCGGATTACTGCGCAGCCATGCACGCCGCGCTCGCGATACTGGCTGCCGTGCAGGACGCGCGCGAGTCCGGCGTGGGGCAGCATTTGGACGTGTCAATCCATGACACCATGACGGCATGGATGGCCCCTGCATTGCAGGCGATGAACGGTCCCGCTGGCCCGGAGGTGGCGCATCTGCCGCATGTCATGCCTGACAACGACGTCTTCGAGACGGCGGACGGCCGGCATCTTGCGCTCGGCATTCTGGAGGAATCGTTCTGGCGCAACCTTTGCGTGGCGCTGGCCCCGGTCTGCCCGGATCTGAACGCGCCGGGCTACCAGACGAGGGCGGGGCGGATGCGCGAAAAGCGGGTCTTGAACGATCGACTGCGTGAATTGTTCAAGAGCCGCAGCCTGGCGGATTGGGAACGCCTGTTCGACGGTCACGATATCCCCTGGGCGCCAGTACTGCGGCACGATGAAGTGTTCGAGGACCCGCACGTCAGACATCGCGGGGTCGTTGCCGATACGCCGGCAGGACGCGTGGTGGGCTTCCCGGTGAAGTTCTCCAAACCCCTGCCGTCGATGGCGCGGGAGGTCCCCGGCCTGGACCAGCATCGCGCACAGATCCTGGCGCGTTTGCGCGCCCAGGCGTCCTGAACGCCCCTGGCGCACCCATTGCACTTGCGTCGACCGTACCTATTGCAGCCGCCTGTCGCTTCCTACACTTCCTCCTGAAGCCTTATTTTGCGCAGCCTGGCTGCAAGGGAGGGAGTAGTGAGCGGAACGGTTTACCTGGTTGGCGCCGGTCCGGGCGATCCCGAATTGCTGACGGTGCGCGCCTCGCGGCTATTGCAGCAGGCCGATGCCGTGGTCTGCGACAGGCTGGTGGGCGGCGGCATCCTGCCCCTCATCAATCCCGCCGCGCAGTTCCATGACGTAGGCAAGATGGCGGGCGACTGCCGCCACCGGCAGGAAGACATACATCAGCTGCTGTTGGCGCTGGCGGGGTCTTGCTCCCGCGTCGTGCGCTTGAAGGGCGGCGATCCGTTCATTTTCGGGCGCGGCGGCGAGGAGCTGCTGTTCCTGTCGCGGCACGGCGTGCAGGTTGAGGTCGTGCCGGGCATCAGCGCCGCCAACGGCTGCGCGGCAGCGCTGGGCATACCCCTGACGCATCGGGGCGTGGCGGCCAGCGTGCGTTTCATCACGGGTCATCTGCGGGACGACGCCGGCCTTGAACTGGACTGGAGTTCGCTGGCCGATCCCACCTGTACCCTGGTGTTCTACATGGCGGTGGCCAACGCCGCCGAGATCGTCGCGTCCTTGCAGCGGCATGGGCGCGGCGGCGACACGCCGGCCGCGCTGGTTCATTCCGGCACCACCGAAGCCCAGGACTGGACGGTGGCCCCCTTGCGCCAGATTCCGCAGCTGGTGGCCGGCTTCAAGCCGCCCACGCTGCTGGTGGTCGGCGACGTGGTGCGACTGGCGCAGCGCGCCTGGTCCGCCGCCGCGGCGGGACAGCTGTTGTTGCGTGACGCGGCCGAGCCATGCGCCCCGGTCGCGGCCTGACATGCCTGGCGCTGGCCTGTTGCACGGGGCTGGGAGCGGCGGTGGGCCGGACGCAGGCGGCGCCGGACCTCGATCCCGCCGATCAGCAGCGACTCATACACCTGGTGCGGCAGGACTGCGGCTCCTGCCATGGATTGCGCCTGAATGGCGGCCTGGGGCCGGCGTTGACGCCGCAAGCGCTTGCTGGCAAGCCGCCGGCCTATCTCGAACAGGCGATTCTGCACGGGCTGCCCGGCACCGCCATGCCCGGGTGGCGCGGCATGCTTGCGCCCGACGAAGCCGCCTGGATCGCCGCGCGGCTGCTCAAGGGCTTTCCAGAGGAATAAAACGTTCATGAAACTGCGTTTCCTGCTCGTCCTGGCCGCCGTTGTGCTGGCCGGCTGCGCCGCGGCCACCGACCCGCGCGGCACCAACGACCTGGGCATGGTGATAGAGCGTGCCGACGGCGCCGTCTCCATCGTCGAAACCAGCGGACAGACCCGGCTGGCGCGGGTCGAAGGGCTGGGCGACCTTTCCCATGCGCACATCGCCTATTCCCGCGATGGCCGCTACGGCTACGTCTTCGGCCGGGACGGCGGGCTGACCAAGGTGGATCTGCTGTGGAAACGCGTGGACCGTCGCAGCATCCAGTCCGGCAATGCGATCGGCGGCGCCATTTCGCAGGACGGGCGGCTGATCGTGGTGCAGAACTACACGCCCGGCGGCATCAAGGTCTTTGACGCTGTGACCTTGCGCCAGATCAGCGAAGTGCCCGCCGAGTATGCGCCGGGCAGGCGCTCCAAGGTCGTCGGCCTGGCGGACCTGCCTGGACAGAAGTTCGCCTACGCGCTGTTCGACGCGGGCGAGATCTGGATCACGGATCTGTCGGACCCCGCCCGGCCGTCCACACAACGCCACAAGGCCGGTCGCCAGCCCTACGACGCGCTGGTCACCCCGGACGGCCGCTATTACATCGCCGGGTTGTTCGGCGAGGATGCGCTGGCCATGATGGACCTCTGGCATCCGGAGGCCGGCGTGCGCAAGATCCTGCAGGGCTATGGGCGCGGCGAGGAGGCGTTGCCGGTCTACAAGATGCCCCACCTGCGAGGCTGGAGCGCGGCGGGCGGACGCCTGTTCCTGCCCGCCATCGGCAGGCACGAGGTGCTGGTGGTGGATACCGCCACCTGGCAGGAGACCGGCCGCATCGCCACGCTGGGCCAGCCGGTGTTCGTCATGGCGCAGCCCGATGGCCGCCGCGTCTGGGTCAACTTTGCGGTGCCGGACAACGGCCAGGTACAGGTCATCGACACCGAAACCCTGGCCGTGGTCCGGACGCTGGCACCTGGCCGCGGCGTGTTGCACATGGAATTCACGCCGCGAGGAGAGGCGGTATGGCTGTCGGCGCGCGACGATGACCGGGTGGTGGTGTATGACACCCGGACGCTGCAACGCGGCGCCACGCTGGACATTCCCAAGCCCAGCGGCATTTTCTTCACCAACAGGAGCGGCCGCATTGGCTTCTGAACTGTCCGATTCCGATCTGCGTCTGCTCGATGGCTGGCAGCGGGACTTTCCGCTGGTCTCGCGGCCCTACGCCTTGCTGGCCGAGCGCGTCGGCCTGGATGAAGACACGGTGCTGGCGCGCTTTCAGCGGTGGCAGCGCGAGGGGCTGGTGAGCCGTGTCGGTCCGGTGCTGCACCAGTCCTGCTTTGCCAGCGCGCTGGTCGGCATGCACGTGCCGTCCGCCCGCCTGGATCAGGTTGCCGCCTACGTCAGCAGCCTGCCACAGGTCAATCACAACTACGAGCGCGAACATGCCTTGAACTTGTGGTTCGTCGCCGCCTGCCGCAAGCCTGGCGCGTTGGCGCGCTTGCTGGCGCGGATCGCACAGGCCTCCGGCTGCGAGCCGCTGGCCTTGCCCATGGAGGCCGAGTACCACATCGACCTGGGTTTCAGTCTGAGCGCGCCACAACAACGCACGACGCCGCAGCGCAGCGGCGGACGAGCCGTGCTGCCACCCGCCGGCAGCGCGCAAGAGACCTTGCTCCATGCCGTGCAGGATGGGTTGGACCTTTGCGCGCACCCCTATCGCCGGTTGGGACTACTTGCGGGGCTGGATGAGGACGAGACGCTGCGCCTGCTGGAGCGCTGGCAGCGCGCAGGCCTGTTCCGCCGTTTCGGCGTGGTGCTGAGACATCGCCAGCTGGGCTTTCGCGCCAATGCGATGTGCGTCTGGAACGTGGACGACACGCGGGTGGATGCGCTGGGGCAGCGGCTTGGCGCCGAGCCCGGCGTCACGCTTTGCTACCGGCGCACGCGGCGCTTGCCGCAATGGCCCTACAACCTCTTCTGCATGATCCACGGCAAGGAGCGGAAAGCGGTGCAGGCGCTGCGCAATGCCATCGCCGGCCGTCTTGGACTTGATGCCTGGCCGCATGCGGTGCTGTTCTCGACCAGATGTTTCAAGCAGCGCGGTGCGAGGTTCGTGCCGGAAGAGGCGACGCATGGTTAGGTCCAAGGACATTGCCGCGGGCATGCCGCTGGGCTTGGACGCTGCCGACCGCAAGCTGGTCAACCGCCTGCAGGGCGGCTTTCCGATCAGCCCGCGTCCGTTCGCGGACGTCGCGCGGGCGCTGGGGCTGGACGAAGACGCCGTGATCGCGCGGGTAGCCCGCTTGCGCGAGTGCGGCGCGCTGAGCCGTTTCGGCCCGTTGTTCCAGATCGAGCGCGCCGGCGGCGCGTACTGCCTGGCGGCGATGGCCGTGCCGCAGGCGCAATGGGAGCGGGTCGTGGCCCTGGTCAACCGCCGGGTCGAAGTGGCGCACAACTACCGCCGCGAGCATGCGCTGAACATGTGGTTCGTGCTGGCGGCGGCTGATCCCGCCGAAGTTGCCGCCTGTTTGCGCGCCATTGAGCAGGAGACGGGCCTGCCCGTGCTGGCGTTTCCGAAGGAGCGCGAGTACTTCCTTGAAATGAAGCTGGAGGTCTGAGATGGACGCAGCCGGCCTGACTCCGTTCGAACTGTCCCTGGTCCGCGCCACGCAGGAGGGGCTGCCGATCCGGCGGGATCCATACCGGGCCGTGGCCGCGCGGCTGGGCGTCACCGAAGCCGAGGTGATGGCGCAGTTGCGCGACATGCTCGCGCGCGGCGTGATACGGCGCATCGGCGTGGTACCCAACCACTACGCGCTCGGATTCGTGGCCAACGCCATGTCGGTCTGGGACGTGGAAGACGGTCAGGCCGACGCTGTGGGAGCCTGGTTGGGCCAGCGCGCGGACGTGAGCCATTGCTACCGGCGTCCCCGGCATCCGCCGCTGTGGCGCTACAACCTCTACGCCATGCTGCACGGGACCGATCGCGCGGCGGTGCTGGCGCGCATCGATGAAGTCGCCGAGGCCTTGCACGCGCGCTTTCCGGACGCCCTGCGTGCGCACGACGCGCTGTTTTCCTCGGCAATCCTGAAAAAGACCGGTCTGCGCCTGAAAGAAGGCCAGGGGCCGGCAGCATAGCGAGGAATTCCGCATGTTCCGCATCTCTGCCTTCGTGTCTGAACTGCTGCGTCCCACGCCGCTTGCGCCGCGCCGTGGGGCGGCCGGGCCCGTGGTGATCTGGAACCTGATCCGGCGCTGCAACCTGCATTGCCGGCATTGCTACTCCGCTTCGGTCGACAAGGACTTCGCCGGCGAATTGGACTACGCCGAGGTCTGCGCAGTCATGGACGATCTGCATGCCTACGGTGTGAGGGCGCTGATCCTGTCTGGCGGCGAACCGCTGTTGCGGCCGGACATTTTCGATATTGCGCGCCGGGCCAAGGCCATGGGCTTCTACGTGGGCCTGTCGTCCAATGGCACTCTGATAGACGGGTGCAACATCGAGTCCATCGCCGGTTGCGGCTTCGACTACGTGGGCATTTCGCTGGACGGCCTGGGCGCGACGCACGACCGCTTCCGGGGCGAGGCGGGCGCCTTCGATGCCTCGCTGGCAGGCATCCGGCTGTGCAGGGACCGCGGCCTCAAGGTCGGCATCCGCTACACCCTGACCCAGGGCAACGCCGACGATCTTCCCGGGCTGCTGGCATTGCTGGACGCCGAGAATGTCGACCGCTTCTACTTTTCACACTTGAACTACGCCGGCCGCGGCGGCCGCAACCGGGGCGAGGACAGCCATCACCGCATGACGCGCGCGGCCATGGAGCGGATCTTCGAAACCTGCCTGGAACAAGCCGCGGCCGGCAGACCGCGTGAGTTCACGTCCGGCAATAACGATGCCGACGGCGTGTTCTTCCTGCACTGGGTGCGTCGCCGGTTCCCGCAGAGCGCGCCGCATATCGAGGCCAGGCTGCGCCTGTGGGGCGGCAACGCCAGCGGCATGAACGTCGCGAACATCGACAATCGCGGCAATGTCCATGCCGACACCATGTGGTGGCACTACACTCTGGGAAATGTGCGCTTGCGGCCCTTTTCGGAGATCTGGTCGGATCCCGCCGAACCCTTGCTCAAGCTGCTGCGGCTGCGGCCGCGGCCCGTCAAGGGACGCTGCGCCAGCTGCGCCCACCTGGATATCTGCAACGGCAACACCCGCATCCGTGCGCAGAAGCAGTCGGGCGACCTCTGGGCCGAGGACCCCGGCTGTTATCTGACCGAAGACGAGACAGGAGTGTGAATGGAATTCCCGCCCAACCCGGTGGATGCAGAAGACGCGCCGCTGCAGCGCGCCTGGCAGCTGTTCGATGAGTACAACCGGCGCGATCCCAATCTGGTCGCCTGGAATGGCGCGATGCAGCCGCGCGAATGGCTGCACGCCCAATTCCTCCACGCCTGGGTGACGAAGCTGGCCCCGCAGGCCGGCTCTGCCTTGCGGCTGGCCGCCCGCTGCCAGCACATCGGCCGCTGGGAGGTCCCGCGCGAGGCCTGTCCGGCCGGCAGGGCTGGCTATCTGCAATGGCGCAATACGCTCAAGGAGCATCACGCGGACGTCGCCGCAAGGCTGTTAGCCAGCGCAGGCCATGACGCGCAAACCATGCAGGCGGTGCTGAAGATCGTGCGCAAGCAGGGCATCAAGCGCGATGCCGACGTCCAATGCATGGAGAACGCGCTGTGCCTGGTGTTTTTGGAGCACCAGTACGAGGAATTCTGCGAACGCTATCCGGACAAGGTCGTCGCGGTGTTGCAGAAGACCTGGCACAAGATGGACGAAGCCGGCAGGCAGGCGGCCGCGTCGCTGTCCTTCAGCGAGCGGGGCCAGGCTTATCTGGCGGCTGCGCTGGCGGGTGGCGAGGAAGCGGGGACCTGACTTCCTGATCGCGGCGCTGGTCCGGGGCCGGACGTTCACAGGACGTTGCATGCCACGCCGCAAGCCGATATTCGTCGCGCCAGCAGCTTCGCGTCATGCGCGGTTCCCAGCAGCAGGACGGCGCGCTGGCCCGCCTGCACCTGGCGGGCCAGCCAGTCCAGTCCCGCGCCTGCGGCCACGGCCGGATCAGGCTGCAGGCCCGGGCCTTTCAGCTCGATTCTCGCCGCGTCCCTCCGTGCCTTGTCCAATATGGCCGGATTGACCGCCGGCACGTGCGCGACCAGGTCGGCCTGGTTCAGCAGGCGCAAGGCGCGCAGGGTCAACAGATCGGCGGGGCCGTCGGCGGCTGCCAGTATCGTCGCGCTGCCTGTGCGGGGCAGGGTATCGGCCTGCATCGCGGCTTCGAGGGCCAGACCGGCCTGCCTGCCGTCGTCGGCCGCCAGCAACGAGGGCAGCGGGCCGTCCAGCATCCAGTCGTAGAAGTCGCGACGTTGCTCCAGGTCGCGGAAGCGCGCAACGATGCGGTTGCGATAGCGTGCCGCGAGCCGGGCCAGATCTCCCGTGCTTTCGTCGAGCAAGGCTTCGAGCCGTTCGCGGATGCGCCGCGCCAGCACGGGCGCACAGCCTCCTGAAGAAATCGCCACCACCAGCGGAGAACGGTCCAGGATGGCGGGCACTTGTATCGTCGAAAGAACGGGATCGTCGACCACGTTGCAGGGGATGCGGCGCGCAAGCGCCGCCGCGGCAACCGCCTGGTTCGTGCCGCCGTGATCGGTAGCGGCCACCGCCAGCCAGGCGCCGTCCAGGCAGGCCGGCGAGAAGACGGCCGGCATATGCTGGAACTGGTCCTGGTCCGCGGCTGCGCGCAGCCAGGGCGTCAGGGCCGGCGCCGCCACGGCAACGGCGGCGCCGGCCCTGAGCAGCAGCCTGATCTTGCGTTCGGCCACGGCCCCGCCGCCCACCACGACCACCCGCCGGCCGGCCAGGTTGAAGTACACCGGGAAGAGCATCGCGGATGGCGCGTCCATGGCGGCCTGCTCCCTTACTTGCGGCTGGAGAAGTACTGGGCCAGTTCCTGGATGGCTTCGGGGCTCAAGGGCTCGGCCATCGAACTCATGACCGGGTCATTGCGCTCCCGGGTCTTGAAGGCATTGAGCTGTTTGACCAGGTACTCCGTCTTCTGCCCAGCAAGATTGGGGTACAGGCCGACGGCGCTGATGCCGTCCGCGCCATGGCAGGAGGCGCATAGCGGCAGCATGGCGGAGACGCGGGGCGAGAGCGTGTCGGGATTGCCGCCGGCGACCAGGGCGGGCTGCCCGTCGGCGGCCAGCGCGTGCGCGGCGGCCTGGGACAGCAGCAGTGCCGTGAGTATGCGGAATAGCGTTTTCATATGTGGGTTCCTCGGCTCAGAATTTGCGCGTTTCGGACAGGCCGATGGTCAGCCAGCGGGTGCGGGCGCGGGAAAAAATGCCCGAGGGGCTTTCCATCTTGTGTTCCGCCACCAGCTCCAGGGTCTTGCTGTCGTAGATCTTGATGCGGTCGCCCCAGTAGCCCGAGCTGACATAGAGGTAATTGCCGGTGCGGTTGTAGTCGGGGAAGAAGGCATGCCCGCCCACGTCCAGCGTCTTGGCCACTTCCAGCGTGTTCTTGTCGATCAGCTGGATCCAGGCCGCGCGCTTGTCCTTGTCGACAATGTCCACCGCCACGTAGGGCGCGTTCGGATGCGCGGCGGGCGATTCGGTGGCTCCGGCCACCGGGATCTGCTTGACCACGGAAAAGTCTTTGGTGTCCCAGACCGTGACCACGGAGCCCTTTGCGCAGGTGCCGATGTTGGTGCCGAAGGCCAGGAAGCGGCCGTTGACTTCGGTCACCGCGCCCGATCCGACGTGAGGCTGGCAGCCGGCGGGTATGTCGCGCACCACCTTGTCGTCCTTGAAGTCGATCGCGACGATCTTGTTGTCGTCATAGGACGCGACCATGGAGTAGCGCCCGTCGGGCGTGAGGAAGGTGTCATGCAGCATGCGGCCGACCTTGGTCAGCTTGGTCACGGGCATGTCGGGCTTGTCGGGGTCGATGATCCAGATCTGGCCAGCCTGGCGCAGCGTCAGCGCGAACTTATTGTTGATCCGGCTGCCGATGACGGGCCCGCCGGCCGATTTGACGAACTTGCCGTCCGGATCTTCGCCCTCAAGGTCCATGTACTTGACCGGTTCCAGCGTGTCCGCCTTCAGGATGGCGACGCTCTTGGGCACGAACGAACTGATGGCCAGCCACTTGCCGTCGTTGGACAGGGCGATACCGGGGCCGGTCAGGCCGACCTTGGCCTTGCGCACGATCTGCAGCGAGTACAGGTCGATCTTGTAGACCATGCCGTCGTCGCTCTTGAGCCAGGCCCAGCGTTCCGCCACGGGGCTGAAATCCATGATGTGCGGCGCCACCGGCGTGGCGATCTCGCCGACCACCTTGTTGGTCTTGCCGTCCAGGAACACGGTGCGCGCATTGTTGCCCGCGTCGCCACGC
This sequence comes from Achromobacter sp. ACM01, assembly GCF_014851745.1. Classification (NCBI taxonomy): domain Bacteria; kingdom Pseudomonadati; phylum Pseudomonadota; class Betaproteobacteria; order Burkholderiales; family Alcaligenaceae; genus Achromobacter; species Achromobacter sp. ACM01. The sequence goes on along the minus strand of NZ_JACVAF010000003.1, from coordinate 791,988 downwards.
CCATAGCGTCCGCGCGCCATGACCACCATCAGGTCGTAGACGGTGTCGATGGCGTAGGTCGGCTTGGCGGGCAGGGTGGCTTCGTCGACCACCACCTGCACGCTGGCGCGGATCTGGTCCAGCCCCCATTTGGGATCGTCCGCTGTCTGCGTCTTGATGAGCCGGGCCAGCGCCCGGATCTCTTCGTCGGACAGGCGGCCCACGAAGGGCGGCATCAGCGTGTCGGGGATGCCGGTCATGATGGTGCCGCGCAGCGCCGCCTCGCTCTGGACCAGGCGGTCGCTGGTCAGGCCCGGCGCGATGTAGCCGCCGCGGTCGGCGCCATGACAGACGGCGCAGTTCTGCTGGAACAGCTGATTCGCCTTGAGGTACTCCCCGGTCGGCGCACTCCAGGCGGCGCCGGCCGAGACGAACAGCAAGGCCGCGCTCAATAGCTTGGTGTGCATGTCGATCTCTCCCGTAAGGTTTTGCCGAAACTGCGGCACATGCACTGTGTCATCGCGGCGCCGGGCCGATAAGGCACGGCTCACGCCTGCGCAATGGTTACGGTCCAATCTGTTTTTTGACATAGGACAAAGTGAGGCCGTGGCCAAAGCACTACCGTGATAGCAAACGGAGCGCGGCCGGCCCGCGCCGCTTCGAAAGGCCGGCGCCATTTTTTGTCCTGTGGTTGTCCGCCATGTTTTCACTCCCGCTCTCTCTATCCCGCCAGGATGCAAAACCCTACAAGCAGCAGATCGCCGACCAGATCGAGGCGTTGATACGCGCCGGACGGTTGCAGGAAGGGGACAGGCTGCCGGCCATCAATCGGATGTCATCGCTGCTGCAGGTGTCGAAGAACACCGTGCTGGGCGCGTATGAACTGCTGATCGATTCCAGCCTGATCCAGAGCAAGCCCAGCCGCGGCTATTTCGTGACGTTGAATCGCAGCCTGGTCATCAATCCGCGTTGCCCCGATTTCGTCCAGGACCGTCCGCCGGTCTACGCCGACGCCGTCAGCCAGGCTCTTTCCAGCGGCGTCTGCGGCCAGCCGCCGCCGATGCCCCTGCGCTATGACTTCAAGGTCGGCCGTCCCTCGGTCCACGCCTTTCCGCTGCGCCAGTTCATCACGCTGTCGAACCAGCTGCTGCGGCATGCGGGCTGCGCCATGGCCGAATATGCGCCGCCAGCCGGCCTGTGGGGCTTGCGCGTGCAGATTGCCGATTACCTGTCGGCGGCCAAGGCGTTGAAGGTCGAACCGGAACAGGTGCTGATCACGGCCGGCAGTCAGGAGGCTTTGAGCCTGATCGCCTCGCATTTCCTCGACCGCCACGGCAGGGCGGTGTTCGAGTCGCCCTGTTACGCGGGGTTCAGGAATCTGGTGCGGCGGCATGGCGCGCAGGAGGCGCCGGTTCCGGTGGACGGGCAGGGACTGCGCACGGATCTGTTGCCGGAAGGGCCGGCCAGGCTGGCCTATGTGACGCCGTCGCACCAGTACCCCCTGGGCCACGCCATGTCGCTGTCTCGGAGACGGCAGTTGCTCGAATGGGCGGGCCGCAGCGGCGCGCTGATCATCGAGGACGACTACGACGGCGACTTTTGCTATGAGTCTGTACTGCCCATGCCGCTGGCCGCGATGAGCCCGCGGCAGGTCGTGTACCTGGGGACGTTCTCCAAGACGCTGGGGCCCGGCCTGAGGCTGGGATACATGGTTTGCCCGCCTGCGCTGGTCGACGATTTCGTCGAACGCAAGGCCTTGCTCAACAACGGCAGTCCATGGCTGACGCAGGCCGTGCTGGCGCGCTACTTCGATGAGAACTGTTTCGCGCGCCACCTGCAGACCTTGCGGCGGCGCTACCAGGCGCAGCGCGACGAACTGTTGCGCGGCATCCGCAAGGTCTGGGGCGGACGCGGCCGGATCAGCGGACAGAATTCAGGGATGCACCTGGCCTTCGAACTGCCGGCGGACAGCCCACCCGCCGACGCGGTCGCCGCGGCCGCGCTGGCGCAGGGCGTGAGGCTGTATCCGCTGGCCCAGGCCGCCGCCTGTGCGGCCGAGGGCGCCGAGCCCCGACATCTGCTGTTCGGCTTTGCCGGTCTGGATACTGGCGAGATCGCCCAGGCCATGGCGCGCGTGCACGCGGCTTGCAAACAATTGCAGGAATCCTGTCCGGACCGGGCGGCGTCTCGCCCGTCTCTGGACGAAGCGCGCTGCGCGGGTGTCTAGCACGCCTGCCGCGTTTCCGGTAGGGACGGCGGCGCAGCGCGGGGACCGGCGGCATCGCTATGCGGCGCTGCCGCGTCGTTCGTAGAATCAATTTGTCCTATGACAATAGGAGATTCGTTCGGCCTGTGGGCAACCTGGGGCGGACGGTCACGCATGGAGATGCTGCGATGCCGATTACCGCTACCGGGTCCGTCCCGCTGACTTCCCGCCGGCCCGTGCCGGAGGTTCCGAATGCCGCAGCCCGGACCGGCAGGCGCCTGAACCGGACCGATGCCGCGTTCCTGCTGATCTGCCTTGCCGGCTGCGCCTATGCGTTGGCGGAGTTCGGCCCGTTCCTGAACGGCTACGAGAAAGCGATGCTGATCGGCGCCGTGCCGGCCCTGGCCTGGCTGGGATGGTTGTGGCGCCCCTTGCGGACTCTGGCTCTGTCCAGCGGCGCCAGCGCGCTGCTGGCCGTGTGGCTGTATGCGGGCGGGGCAGGGCTGCTGCAGGGCGATCTGGGGCGCGCCGAAAGCGTCTTCCTGCTCAAGTACCTGCTGTCGTCGCAGTCGTCCATACTCTGGATGAGCTGCCTGTTCGTGCTGGGCACGCTCTGCTACTGGGCGGGACTGGCCCGGCCCGCGATCGCCTGGCTGGGCACTGTCCTGACGTGGGGCGGGGTATGGGCAGGGCTGACCGGCCTGCTGGTGCGCTGGCGCGAAGGGCATCTGCTGGGACCGGATGTCGGACACATTCCAGTCAGCAACCTGTACGAGGTATTTGTTTTTTTCGCGCTGGTCACGGCGCTGTTCTACCTCTACTACGAGGCCCGCTACGCCACGCGGGCGCTGGGCGGCTTCGTCATGCTGGTGGTTGCCTCGATGGTCGTCTTCCTGTCCTGGTATTCGCTCGCGCGCGGCGCCCATCAGATCCAGCCGCTGGTCCCCGCGCTGCAAAGCTGGTGGATGAAGCTGCACGTGCCGGCCAATTTCATTGGCTACGGCACGTTCTCGCTGGCGGGCGCGGTGGGTTTCGCCTACCTGGTCAAGCTGCACGGGCAGAGCGCCGCAGGCAAGCGCCTGATTCCGGTTTTCCTGCTGGGTGCGCTGCTATGCGCCGAGCCGATGATCTTCGGCTCGCGGCGGCTGTCGCCTGTGTGGATGCTGTATTTCGGCGCGGGCGCCATCCTCGTGGGCGCGGTGCTGGCGCTGCGCCGGCCGATTGCCCGCCGGCTGCCGTCCCTGGAGGTGCTGGAGGACATCATGTACCGGGCCATCGCGCTGGGTTTCGCCTTTTTCACCGTGGCCACCGTGCTGGGCGCGTTGTGGGCCGCCGACGCCTGGGGCGCGTACTGGCAATGGGATCCCAAGGAGACCTGGGCGCTGATCGTATGGCTGAACTATGCCGCCTGGCTGCACATGCGGCTGCTCAAGGGGCTGCGGGGAGAGGTGGCGGCCTACTGGGCGCTCGCCGGCCTGGTGGTGACGAGCTTCGCCTTCCTGGGGGTGAACATGTTCCTGTCGGGGCTGCATTCGTACGGCAGCCTGTAGGCCCCTGCCGCCTTGCGGGCGGCGATGCGCGCTGGCATCGGGTGTCTTGGCGGAAGCGGTGAGATTCGAACTCACGAACGGTTGCCCGTTGCCGGTTTTCAAGACCGGTGCAATCGACCACTCTGCCACGCTTCCTGGTATTGCGTATATTCCGGCGATCCGGCCATCAGGCAAACAATCTGCCAGGCCGGGAACACGATACGCCGTAAAGGGCGCAATAATAATCCATTTGCTGCAAAGGAGGCACGCGATGCACGCCGTAGAAATCTCTCGCCCTGGTGGCCCCGAGGTCCTGGTCCCCGTGGAGCGCCCCACGCCGGAAACCGGCGCGGGTGAAGTTCTGATCAAAGTCAGCGCCGCAGGCGTCAATCGTCCCGACGTGTTCCAGCGCAAGGGCAACTACGCGCCGCCGCGCGGCGCCTCGGACCTGCCGGGCCTGGAAGTGGCCGGCGAAATCGTCGGCGGCGACCTGGCGGGCAGCGGTTTCGCCATGGGCGACAAGGTCTGCGCCCTGGTGGCGGGCGGCGGCTACGCGGAATACTGCGTGGCGCCCGCGGCGCAATGCCTGCCCATCCCCAAGGGTCTGTCCGACATCGAGGCCGCCGGCCTGCCGGAAACCTATTTCACGGTCTGGAGCAACGTCTTCGACCGCGGCCGCCTGTCCGAAGGCGAGGCGCTGCTGGTGCACGGCGGCGCCAGCGGCATCGGCACCACGGCCATCCAGCTGGCCCGCGCCATGGGCCACAAGGTCTATGCCACCGTCGGCAGCGACGACCGGGCCCGCGCCGTGGAAGCGCTGGGCGCCGAACGCGGCATCAACTACAAGACCCAGGATTTCGTGAAGGAAGTGCTGGACGCCACCGGCGGACGCGGCGTGGACGTGATCCTGGACATGGTGGCCGGCGATTACATCGGCCGCGACATGCAGTGCCTGGCCGACGACGGCCGCATCGTCATCATCGCCCAACTGGGCGGTTCCCACGCCAATGTGGACACGGCCCAGGTCATGCGCCGCCGCCTGACCATCACCGGCTCGACCTTGCGTCCCCGCCCGGTCGCCTTCAAGGGCGCCATTGCCCGTGCGCTGCGCGAACAGGCCTGGCCCTTGCTGGAAAAAGGGGCCATCAAGCCCATCGTGCACGCCACCTTCCCGCTGGCCGAGGCTTCCCGCGCCCATGCCATGATGGAAAGCGGTGAAAACATCGGCAAAATCATCCTGACCATGTAAGAAATGGGGGGCGCTCGGCGTAGCGTCCCGCAACAGGATACAATCACGGGTTTCGCCTGGAATTTTTTCCAGGCAGGCCCGTGGGCGGTTGCTACGCAGCCCTTGGCTCGCCCCAGTCCAACCGATACAGATACCTCGCCATGACTTCAGTCGAAAACCGCGCCCGCCTCGTGCTGGGCAACTGGAAGATGCACGGCAACCTGGCCGAGAACGCCGCGTTGCTGACCGAGCTGCGCGCCGCGGATGCTGCGAGCCACTGCGAAATCGGCATCTGTGTGCCGTTCCCCTATCTCGCGCAGGCGGCGTCGGCCCTGACCGGCAGCAGCGTGTCCTGGGGCGCGCAAGACGTCAGCGCCCATGAAAAGGGCGCCTACACCGGGGAAGTCTCCGGCGCCATGCTGAAGGAATTCGGCTGCCGCTGGGCCCTGGCCGGCCACTCCGAGCGCCGCGTGCTGCACGGCGAGACCGACGAAGCCGTCGCCGCCAAGGCCCAGGCCGCGCTGGCCGCCGGCCTGACGCCGGTGGTGTGCGTGGGCGAGTCCCTGGCCGACCGCGAAGCCGGCAACACGCTGGCCGTGATCGAACGCCAGTTGAAGCCCGTGCTGGCGCTGGGCGCCGAGGCGGTTTCGCGCATGGTCCTGGCCTATGAGCCCGTCTGGGCCATCGGCACCGGCCGCACCGCCAGCCCCGAGCAGGCGCAGGAAGTCCATGGCGCCATCCGCGCCGCCCTGCGCGCGCTGGGCGCCGCGCAGGTGCAAGTGTTGTACGGCGGCAGCGTCAAAGCTGCCAATGCCGCCAGTCTGTTCGCCATGACTGATATCGACGGAGCCCTGGTCGGCGGCGCGTCGCTCGTGGCCGAAGAATTTTTGCGAATCGCCGCTATCTAAGTTTCCGTTCCGGAGTCTGTAATGCCCTTGATGCTCAAAATCCTGCTGGCCGTCCAAGTGATCTCGGCGCTGGCTATCATCGTCCTGGTCCTGCTTCAGCAGGGCAAAGGCGCCGACATGGGGTCCGCCTTCGGCAGCGGCTCGGCCGGCAGCCTGTTCGGCGCCACCGGCGCGGCGAACTTCCTCTCGCGCGCGACCAAGTGGGCCGCCGTGGTCTTCTTCGCGTCCACCGCCGGCCTGGCTTATGTCAGCCACAAGGGCAATAGCGGCCCGGCCGTCGACTCGGGCGTGATGCAGAGCTTCCCGGCCGACCGTTCGGTGCCGCAAGTGCCGGGCGCGGCGCCTGCTCCCGCTGGCTCGTCGGTTCCCGGCGCCGCCTCGGTTCCCGGCGCGGGTTCCGTGCCCGCCGCTCCGGCCAAGCCCGACGCGTCGGTGCCCTCGGCCCCGGCCGCTCCCGCCACCCCGGCCGCTCCGGCCGCAGGCGAAAAGCCCGCCGAAACGCCCGCGAAGTAAGGCACAGCAAACGGAAAGGCCGGCACATGCCGGCCTTTTTCATGGGCGGCGCGCGCCTGCCCGGACATCCTGTCATCGGCGGCCGTTAGCATGCGTCGTCGCCGCGCCGGCAGCGGGTAGGGTATCGTTGCCTGCGCACCCGGTTCCCGTTTCTCGATCTCCGCCATGGCCACATCCAAACGCACTCCCCGAACCCCGACCGCCGCCGATCAGCAGCGGGGCTCGCCGCAGGCCATGCTGGCGCGCATCCAGAGCCTGTTGCCCTCGATGGGGGCGGCCTCGCAGCGCATTGGCGAGTTCGTCATACGCAACCCCGCCGAGGTGGTGCACATGTCGGTCAGTGAAGTGGCCGAGCGCACCCAGTGCAGCGAAGGCAGCGTGGTGGGCTTTTGCAAGCTGCTGGGGGCCACGGGCTTTCAACAGCTGAAGATCGCGCTGGCGCAGCAGATCGTGCAGCCGGTGCAGTACATCCACGAAGACCTGGCCGCCCAGGACACGCCCGAGCAGGTCGTCAGCAAGATCTTCCATAGCAATATCCAGACCCTGCAGGAAACCGAATCGGTGCTGGACGTGGCAGCGCTGTCGGCCGCGGTGGACCTGATACGCGGCGCCCGCCGCGTTGAAATCTACGGCATCGGCAGCTCGGCCGTCATCGCGCACGACGCGCACTACCGCATGCTGCGCATCGGGCTGCATGCCACCGCAGTGACCGATTCCCACGTGCAGGCCATCAGCGCGTCGCTGACCGGGCCGGACGTCGCTGTGCTGACCATTTCGCACTCGGGCAGCACGCACGAGACGGTGTTGGCGACGCGGCTGGCCAAGGAAGCCGGCGCGCGCACGATCTGCATCACCAATTTCGGCAAATCGCCGATCCAGGAGCATGCGGACGTGGTGCTGCACACCATGTCGCGCGAGACCCGTTTCCGCACCGAGGCCATGACCAGCCGGCTGGCCCAGCTCGCCATCATCGACACCCTCATCGCTTGCCTGGCCTTGTCCGACTACGACAAGGCCGTCTCCACGCTGCGCAGCACCTTCGACGTGCTGTCGAACAAGCGCTACTGATCGTCTTCAATGCCCGCCGGCAGCGCATGTCGGCGCGGGCATGCGCTGTCCAGCAGCCTCGCCACGTCCGGCGCATCCGCGCAGGGCGCATTGCCCACCAGCAGGTAGCCGATACCCAGGCGTACCGCACCCAGCCCATCGGTGCGCACGTTGTCGCCGATCACCGTGACGTCCGCAGGCGCCAGGCCCAGCCGGCGCAATCCTTCCTCCAGCAGCATGGCTCCCGGCTTGCCGAGTATGTGCGGCCGCGCGCCGGGCGCGCAGGCCAGCACCGACTGCAATAGCGCGCCCGTCTCCGGGACGATGGCGCCTTGCGGGCCGGGATGGGTGAGGTCGCCGTTGCTGACCATCAACGCCGCGCCCCGCGCCAGCTCGCCTGCCAGGGTCTGCAGCGTCCCGTAGCCGAAGGACAGATCGCGCGCCAGCAGCACGATGTCCGCATCGCGGTCGACCAACGCCAGCCCCAGTCCGGCCGCGAAACCGCGCAATGCGTCCGAGGCGCAGAGCAGCACCGCGGCCCGCGGGTTTTGCCGGGCGATATGGCGCACGGCCTGTTCACCGGCCAGGACCAGCATTCCGGCCTGCACCGGCAGGCCCATCGCCCGTAAACGCGGCGCCAGGTCCGCCGCCGTGTCGGTGGAATTGTTGGACACGATGACGCAGCGCCCTGCCCAGCGGGTCAGCAGCTCGCTGGCGCCCGGTATCACTTCATGCCCCCGGATCAATGTCCCGTCCAGGTCCAGGATCAGGCCGCGTGATCGGGCGGTCCAGGGCGGTTCTGCCGTCGGCGCTTGGGGGAAGGAAGCGAGGGGAGTGCGGGCAATGCGGGTCATGGATCGGCGTGGTGGCGTCGAAGCGCGTGCAGGGTTGAAAGAAGTGGGCGCCCGCTACGGTTCGGGCCTGCCCGGCGGCTGTGATTCTATCTGAACAAAATTCAAAAATTCATTTTTTTGATTTGAGAAATTTTCATTTGCCTGTCATGTGCGGTGACTAATCTGCGTTCCGGAATCAGGGCCGAGCACGCTGCGCCCCGATGGCAACCTCAACAAGACTAGGAACAGAAAAATGAAGATCCGCACCTGCGCGCCCGCCCTGGCGCTGGTTTCCCTGCTGGCCGCCGCGCCTCTCGCACAAGCCCAATCCCTGGCAGACGGCTCGCATCAACGTCCGCTGCGCGTGCTGCTGATACCCGCCGACGGCGGCACCGAGTCGGGCACCAAGGCCGACTACGCGCCGATCTTCAACGCGATCACGCGCAGCACCGGCCTGCATTTCCAACTGACCGTGGGCCAGTCCTACGGCGCCGTGGTCGAAGGCATGTGCAACCAGTTGGCCGAGGTCGCGTTCCTGGGTCCGGTTTCCTACGTGCAGGCGCATGAGCGCCAATGTGCGCAATTGCTGGCCGTGGGCGTGCAGAAGGGCGAATCCGCCTACTACGCCGCGATGTTCGCCAAGGCTGATTCGCCGATCAATACGTTGGCCGATCTGAAGGGCAAGCGCGCCGCGTTCGGCGACGTTAATTCGGCCTCCAGCTTCACCTTCCAGGTGGCATCCATGATCAAGGACGGCATGGACCCGGCCAAGGACCTGGCGGCGCTGCAACTGACCGGCAGCCACGCCAGCAGCCTCGCCGCGCTGGTACAGGGCCAGGTCGACGCGGCCGCGCTGTCGTTCGATTCCTTCGACAAGGCGGTGCGCCAGGGCGCGGTGGACCCGAAGTCCGTGAAGGTGATCTTCAAGAGCGAACCCATCCCGTATCCGCCGTTGGCGATGAACACCAAGCTGCCCGAGACGCTGAAGGCCACGCTCAAGCAAGCCTTTGCCACGGTCCATCAGGCGCCCGGCGTAACGCCTGACATGGTGCGCGGCTATGGCGGAGCCAAGCTGGATCGTTTCGACACCGAGTTCTCCGAGGCGCAGTTCGCCGGCCCGGCCTCGAAGATGGCCCTGCTGACCGACGAGATCAAGGGAGAAATCCTGCAGAAGGCGGCACAGCGGTGATCGGCGGAGCAAGCGAAATGGACATGCTGCGCTATGACGCTGTAGGCATGCGCTATGCCGATGGGACCGCGGCGCTGAACTCGGTGTCGCTGCAGGTGCCGCGCGGCCAGTTCTGCGTGATCCTGGGCGCCTCGGGCGCGGGCAAGTCGACTTTGCTGCGCATGGCCAACGGCTTGACCGCGCCCACCCAAGGCGAAGTGTGGGTCGATGGCACGCAGGTGCAGCCCTCGACGCTGGCGGCCGTGCGGCCACGGATCGGCATGGTGCATCAGCACTTCAACCTGGTGTCGCGCGCGACGGTCGCGACCAATGTGCTGTCGGGCGCGCTGCCCGGCTTGCCGGCATGGCGCGCCTATCTGATGCGCTTCCCCGCGGAATTGCGCGAACGGGCCTGCAAGCTGGTGCGCGAAGTCGGCCTGCAGCCCGAGCACCTGCAACGCCGCGTGAGCGAATTGTCCGGCGGCCAGCAGCAGCGCGTGGGCATCGCCCGAGCGTTCATGCTGGCTCCGGCCTTGCTGCTGGCCGACGAGCCGGTGGCCAGCCTGGACCCGCGCATCAGCCGCGACATCCTGGAGTTGTTGCGCAATCAGGCACGCGAACGCGGCGCCACCGTGCTCTGCAGCCTGCATCAGGTCGACCTGGCCCGCGAGTTCGCCGACCGCATCGTGGCCCTGCGCCATGGCGTCATGGTGTTCGACGGACCGGCGGGCGCGTTCGATGAGGCCACTGCCCGTGCGCTGTATCAGGCGCCGCAGGCGGAAAGCGGCATGGCCGCGCTTGCGGGCCGCGGCCATGCTGAACCTCGCATGGCCAGGCCGATCCGGCCGGCGGTGCTGTCGGCGGGAGGCGCGCAATGAACACGCATGCATTGAAGACGCCGGCCGACAACGCGGCCTGGCGCCTGGATCCGCCCTATGGCGCCCGCGCGCTGCTGATCGTGATCGCCGCGCTGATGCTGTTCCTCTACACCGGGCAGCGGGTCGAGATGGGTCGCATGGCGGCGCTCACCCTGGACGGCGCGCTGGCGGCGGTGGGCCTGAAGGAGCAGTCCCAGGTCACCTCGGGCCTGGGCGCTCTGGCCGACAACCTGTTCCCGCTGCAGGTCTCGTACCGCACCGAGACTTCGCGCATAGAGGGCTTCGACCCGGACAGGCTGCCGTGGCTGGCGCATGTGGAAACGGTGCAGGTGACCGAGAGCCGGCTGAATCCGCACACGCTGAAGATGGAAGACGAGGTATCCACGCAGACCTATCTGGTCGAGCCGCTGGGCTATCTATGGCGGGTGGCGGTGAAGATGGTAGAGACCTTCGAGATCGCGATCTGGGCGACCTTGCTGGCCGTACTGGGCAGTGCGCCGCTGGCCTATTGCAGCGCCCGCAACTACGCGCCCAACCGCCTGCTGTACGTGGCGGCGCGCGCCATCGTCAGCATGTTCCGTGCGATGCCCGAGCTGATCTGCGCGCTGTTCCTGGTGCTGGCCTACGGCTTCGGCCCGATTGCCGGGGTGCTGGCGCTGGCCATCCATTCGATGGGATTCCTGGGCAAGTTCTACGCCGAGGACATCGAAACGGCCGACACCAAGCCGCAAGAGGCGCTGGCCGCGATCGGCGCCAGCAAGCCGCGCGTGCTGGCCTACGCAGTGCTGCCGCAAGTCATGCCCAAGTTCACCGGCTACACCCTGTACATCCTGGACCGCAACGTGCGCATGGCGACCGTCGTGGGCCTGGTGGGCGCGGGCGGCATCGGCCAGGAACTCAAAGGCCGCTACGACATGTACCAGTACGCCCACGTCGGGACCATTCTCGTCGTGATCTTCATCACCGTGTTCTTGCTGGACCAGGTCGCCGCCCGCTTGCGGCGCCGCTTGAGCTGAGCCGGCGCGGCGGCCAGCCAGGCCGCCGCGCCCCGATAGGTTTTCTGCCGGACGGACCCGGCAACGTTCCCTGACCAGGAGTTTTCATGACCCCGTACTTTGCACTGGGCCGCGCCCTTGTTGCGGCCATCGCCTTGAGTTTGACCCTTGCCGCCTGCGGCGGCGATGACGACTCGGATGACGGCGCGACCACGCCGCCCGAGACCGGACAGCCAGAGACGCCGCCGCCCGCGCCGCAATTGCGCTGCGCGCCCTGAACGCCCGATCCGCCCAACCTCACGCAAGAGTAGCCCCATGACCAAGACCTATCCCTCGCATCCCGCCAGCGCGTCCCCGGCCTTGCCGGGCCGCCGGCAGTTCTTCCGCGCCTCGGCCCAGGCGGCCGGTGCCCTGTCGGCAATGGCCTTGCTGCCCGCCTCGATCCAGCGCGCGCTGGCGGTTCCGGCCGCGGTTGAAAGCGGCACCATCAAGGACATCAAGCACATCGTGATCCTGATGCAGGAGAACCGCTCGTTCGACCACTATTTCGGCACCATGCGCGGCGTGCGCGGTTTCGGCGACCGCTTCCCGATTCCGCTGGCCAGCGGCAAATCGGTGTTCTTCCAGCCCGACCCCAAGGGCGGCCAGGACATCCAGCCCTTCCGCCGCGATTCCAGGACCAGCAACGCGCTGATCGGATCGGGCACGCCGCACAATTTCCCGGACCAGCAGGCAGCCTGGAACCAGGGCAAGATGGACCAGTGGATCCAGTACAAGAACCAGGCCACCATGGGCTTCTTCATGCGCGAGGACATTCCGTACCAGTTCGCGCTGGCCGACGCCTTCACGGTCTGCGACGGCTATCACTGTTCCATCCTGACCGGCACCGATCCCAACCGCATCGTGTTCTGGTCAGGCGCCAACGCCAATCCCGAACTGCGCAAGCTGGGCGTGAACAGCACCGACACCGATTCGGAACCCGTCAACTCGCGCTGCTGGCCTAACCCGTCCAACTGGGTGGCGGGCCGCGCGCAGCTGGCCGACGGTTCGGGCCAGGTCGACCCCGCGACCGGCGCCTACAACTACAAGTACGTGAACAGCGCCTTCAAGTGGGACACCTTGCCCGACCTGCTGCAGCGCGCCGGGGTCAGCTGGCACATCTACCAGAACATGAACAACAACTGGACGGGCGCCATGCACGGCTGCCTGGCCTTCAAGAGCTTCCGCACCGCGCAGCCGGGTTCGCCGATCTATGAACATGGCCTGACGGGCGGCCCCGAGAAGAACGACGGCGCCGTCAACTTCCTAGCCCAGCTCAAGCAGGACGTGGCCAATGGCACTTTGCCGCAGGTGTCGTGGGTGTTGCCCACGCAGGCCCTGGCCGAGCATCCTGGCAGCAGCGAAGGCGTGGCCGGTGCCGCCGATTTCATCGCCGACGTGCTGGACGCGCTGACCTCCAATCCGGAAGTCTGGAGCAAGACCGCACTGTTCGTGACCTTCGACGAGAACGACGGCTTCTTCGATCACGCCGCCATGCCCGCAGTGCCGTCCTATGACGCCAATGGCGTGCTGATGGGCAAGTCCACCGTGCCGCTGGAGGGGGAGTATTTCGATGCCTCGGTGGGCAACCACCTGAAGGCCGACGACAAGATCACCGGCAACATCCGGCCGTGGGGCCTGAGTTCACGCGTGCCGATGTACGTCGTGTCGCCGTGGAGCAAGGGCGGCTGGGTCAATTCCCAGGTGTTCGACCATACCTCGGTGGGCCGGTTCCTGGAGCAGCGCTTCGACATCAAGGTCGACGCCATCAGTCCTTGGAGCCGCGCGGTCTGCGGCGACCTGACCACCTGCTTCGACTTCGTCAGTCCCAACGATCCGCGCGTGCCCACGCTGCCCGACACCAGCAACTATCCCGCGGTCAACGCGGCGCAGAAGCTGTTGCCCACCACCGCCGTGACCCAGGCGCCCGCAATCCCGCAGCCGCTGTTCCAGGAGACCGGCACGCGGCTGTCGCGCGCGCTGCCCTATGAACTGCACACCAGCGCCCGGTTGGGGGCGGATGGCGCGGTCGAACTGCTGTTCAGCAACACGGGCGAAGCCGGCGCGGTGTTCCATGTGTACGACAAGCGCAACCTGGACCTGATCCCGCGGCGCTACACCGTCGAAGCCGGCAAGACGCTGTCCGACACCTGGACCGGCGGCGACTATGACCTGTGGGTGTACAGCAGCAACGGCTTCGTGCGGACCTTCTCCGGCAATACGCAGCGTGGCGCGGCCTTGGAAGTGCAGGTCTGCTACGAGCCGGCAGGCAGCGCGCTCTACGTGAAGGTGTCCAACCGCGGCACGGCCAGCCTGCAGGCGAACCTGCAATCCAACGCCTACCGCAAGGACGGCCCCTGGACCCTGGCGGTCGAGCCGGGCAAGGTCGCCGAACACCACTGGTCCATCAAGGAAAGCGGCAACTGGTACGACTTCACCGTCACCGCCGAAGGCTTCGAACGCCGCTTCGCGGGACGCATGGAGAACGGCCGCGCGAGCGTCAGCGATCCGGCCATGGCGCTGCATCTGTGATGGCTCAGGCATGAGCGGGCCGGGCGCGCATCGGGGTGCGCGTCCGGCCGGTCCGCAACAACAATCGATCAACATACAAATGAAGCACACATACGCAATTCTGGCCGCCAACGGCTTGTCGGTGGCGGTTCTGGTGGGCGCGCTGGCCGGGGGATCGGCCGCGCAGGCGCAGACCGCGCCGCCTGTGAAGTGGGACGGCAGCAACCTTGGTTATGGGCCGGGCGCCGCTCAGGGCGTGACGGGCAAGGGCAATCACGCGATCGGCAAGAACGCTGGCGCCAACGTGAAAGGCAGCAACAACATCGGCCTGGGCAATGGCGCGGGCCAGGACGTGAGCACCAACTGGAACCTGGCGATCGGCGAGGGCGCGGGCTCCAAGGTCGGCGGCAAGAACGCCAACCAGGCCATCGGCTATTACGCCGGCACCAATGTGCAGGGCGGCTGGAACCAGTCGTTCGGCCGCAGCGCCGGCCAGAACGTCACGGGCGACTACAACGATGCGTTTGGCTTCTGGGCCGGCACGGATACGGTGGGCAACAACAATGCCGCCTATGGCACCAACGCCGGGCGCAATGTCACCGGCAACGGCAATTCGGCCTTCGGCCAGGAAGCGGGCCGCAACGTCGTCGGTGACGGCAACCTGGCGCTGGGCCAGAACGCGGGGCAGAACGTGGAGGGCGAGGGCAATCTGGCGCAGGGCAAGAACGCCGGGCAGAACGTGACCGGCGCCAACAACACGGCTGCCGGCGCCTACGCGGGCTATGGCGTGCAGGGCGACGGCAATACGGCTGGCGGGCTGGCTGCGGGGCGCGACGTCGTCGGCAATAACAACGTGGCGCAGGGCACGGCCGCGGGGTCGGGCGTGCGGGGCAACGACAACGTGTCGATAGGCTCGAACGCCGGACGCGGTTCCGTTGCCGACCGCAGCGTGTCGGTGGGAGCGGATTCGTCCGCGGCCACGCAGAGCGTCGCGGTCGGCGCAGGCGCGGTGGCCAGCGCGGGCAACAGCGTGGCGCTGGGGGCGGGGTCCTCCGCGGCGCGCGGCGCGCAGGAGAACTACGAAGCCTACGGCATGGCGCAGCCCCAAACCTCCACGGGCGAGGTGAACGTGGGTGGACGCCAGATGACGGGCGTGGCCGCAGGCAGCGAGGACACCGATGCCGTCAACGTGGGCCAGCTGCGCGCCGCAAGCAGCGCAAGCGAGGCGCGCGTGGGCGCCGTCGAGCATTCCCTGCAGAACCTGCGCAGCGATCTGGAGTCCCAGGAGCGCATGCTGAGCGCGGGGGTGGCTGCGGCCATGGCGACGGCTTCCTTGCCGCAGGCCTACTTGCCCGGCCGCAACATGCTGTCCATGGCGGGCGGCACCTGGAATGGCGAATCGGGTTACGCCCTGGGGCTGTCGCGCGTGTCCAGCGGCGGGCGCTGGGTCTACAAGGTGTCGGCCAACGGCACGTCCCGCGGCGACTTCGGCGGCGCCGCGGGGGTCGGATACCAGTGGTGAGGCCGGGCCTGCGATAATGCCGCAAGCGCGGCGGCCGGCGATGGAACGCGGGCCGCCGCCAGCACAGGCATACCCGGATCGGCCCCATGGAAAAGCGTTTGATGCCATCGATGATGGCGCTGCAATGTTTCGAGGCGGTGGCGCGGCACATGAGCTTCACGCGCGCCGCCGAGGAACTGCACATGACCCAGAGCGCGATCAGCAAACAGATCGCGCAGCTGGAGGCGCTGCTGCGCAACCCGCTGTTCCTGCGGGTGCGGCGGCGCCTGCAACTGACGCCTGCGGGAGCCTTGTACCAGTCCGAGGTCAGGGCCATCCTGAACCAGGTGGACATGTCCTCGCGCTACATCCTGACCTACGGCAGCGAGACTCAGGTGCTGACCATCGGCACCCAGCCCACCTTCGGCGCGCGCTGGCTGATCCCGCGCCTGCAGGGCTTCATGGCCGCCCATCCCGACATCCAGGTCAAGGTGCGCAGCGAAACGCGGCCCTTCGACCTGATGCAGGCCAAGATCGACATCTCCTTCTTCTTCGGCCATGGCACCTTGCCGGGCGCCCAGTGCCGGGAATTGTTCGAGGCCGAGGTCGTGCCGGTGTGCGCGCCCGGCTTTCTTCCGGGTGACAGGGTCGACAGCCTGGAGGCGCTGAGCGCGCAGGCGTTGATCCAGTGCGCCTCGCGCCCGGAGGCCTGGCACGACTACTTCTCGCGCCAGCAGTTCCAGTCCGACCGCAGCTACCACGGTCCCCGCTTCGATACCTTCTACATGTGCGTGCGCGCTGCGGAAGGCGGTTGCGGCGTGGCGTTGACGCCGCGCCTGCTGGCCGAAGAAGAGCTGCAGGCCGGCAAGCTGGTGATTCCCTGGGACTACGTGCAGCCCAGCGACGGCGCGTACTTCGTCGCCTATTCCGAGCACTCGGCCGAAGTGCCCAAGATCAAGCAGTTCGTCGCCTGGGTTGAGGAAGAGGCCGCGCGCAAGCGCGAGCGCGACGCCCAGCGGGCGCGGTCCATGAAAAAACGGACTGATTAAGCCGATTTTTTTCATTTGATCGCACGCGCGGCGCATGATTTCATGCGGGCCATCCTTGTTTACCGATGTGCCGAGCCCGCCATGAGTCAGAATTTCGTCAATCCGGACCAGATCCGCGCCTGGTTCTCCCGCGCCATGTCCGACATGTACAAGTCGGAAGTGCCGCTGTACGACACGCTGCTGGACCTGGTCGCCCAGGTCAACGCCAAGACGCTGGCCGAACAGCCCGAGTTGGCCGCCCAACTGGCCCGCACGGGCGAGATCGAGCGCCTGGACATCGAGCGCCACGGCGCGATCCGCGTCGGCACCGCGCAGGAACTGGCCAACATGCGGCGCGTGTTCGCCGTGATGGGCATGCAGCCGGTGGGCTACTACGATCTGTCGCCGGCCGGCGTACCGGTGCATTCCACCGCCTTCCGTGCCACCCACGAAGCCTCGCTGCAGGCCAGCCCCTTCCGCGTCTTCACCTCGCTGCTGCGGCTGGAACTGATCGCCGACGAGGCCCTGCGCGAGAAGGCCGCGCGCATCCTGGCCGCGCGCCAGATATTCACCGCGCGTACGCTGGAACTCGCGGCCCGCTTTGAGGCGCAGGGCGGACTGGTTGAAGCCGAGGCCCGCGAATTCGTGGCCGAAGCCCTGCACACTTTCCGCTGGCACAGCGAGGCGACCGTCAGCCTGGACGACTACGAGGAACTGCACGGCCAGCACCGCCTGATCGCCGACGTGGTGGCCTTCAAGGGCCCGCACATCAATCACCTGACTCCGCGCACGCTGGACATCGACGAGGCCCAGGCCGAGATGCCGCGCCGCGGCGTGTCAGCGAAGGCCGTGATCGAAGGCCCGCCGCCGCGCAAATGTCCGATCCTGCTGCGCCAGACCAGCTTCAAGGCGCTGGAGGAGGCGGTCCTGTTCGCCGGCGCCGACGGCCAGTCCGCGGCCGGCAGCCACACGGCGCGCTTCGGTGAGATCGAGCAGCGCGGCGTCGCGCTGACCCGCAAGGGCCGCGCGCTCTACGACCAATTGCTGGACCTGGCCCGCAGCCGCATCAGCGGCGCGCCCAACGAAGGCAATGCCGCGGCCTACATGCAGAACCTGCAGGACTGTTTCGCCGCCTTCCCGGATGACTATGATGCGCTGCATGCGCAGGGGCTGGCCTATTTCCGCTATTTCCTGACCGGCAAGGACGGCGCGGATGCGCAAGCCAGCCTGCAGGACCTGATCGCCCAGGGCTACATCCGCTTCGAGCCGCTGGTGTACGAGGACTTCCTGCCCGTCAGCGCGGCCGGCATCTTCCAGTCGAACCTGGGCGACAAGGCCCAGGCCGAATACGCGCAGAACGCCAGCCAGGCGGCTTTCGAGCAGGCCCTGGGCGCCCAGGTGCAGGACGAGCTGGCGCTCTACCAGGACACGCAGGACCGTTCGCTGGCCGCCTGCATGCAGGCGCTGCGCGCGCAGGTCGGCTCGCCGGTGGCCGCATGAGCCGTCTGGATCGTTGCCTGTCCGTGCGCGACTTCGAACGCGAGGCGCGGCGCATCATGCCGCGCTGCGTCGAAGGCTACGTCTGCGGCGGCACCGAGGACGGCGCCTCGCTGGCCGAGAGCGTGCGCGCATTGAGCGACGTGGGTTTCCGGCCGCGCGGCCTGCGCGTGGTGGACCAGCGCAGCAGCCAGGTCGAACTCTACGGCCAGCGCTACGCCATGCCGGTGGGCTTCGCGCCTACCGGGTTCTCCGCCATCGTCATGCATGAGTGCGACCTGGCGCTGGCGCAGGCCGCCCAGCAGGCCGAGATTCCCTTCATCATCAGCGGCGCTTCCAGCGTGCCGCTGGAACGCTTGCAGGAGGCCACGGGCAAGCGCTGCTGGTACCAGGCCTATCTGCCGGGCAATACCGAGCGCATCGGCAAGCTGATGGCGCGGCTGCGCCAGGCCGAGATCCCGGTGCTGGTCGTGACCATCGACACCTGCGTCGGCGCCAACCGCGAGAACCTGCAGAAGCTCTCGTTCACCGTGCCCTTCAAGCTCAGCCCCAGCGTGATGCTGGACGGCATGCGCCACCCGCGCTGGAGCTTCAACGTCTTCCTGCGCACGCTGCTGGGCAGCGGCATCCCCAGGTTCTCGAACCTGTACGAAGAGATCGGCCCGCCCATCACTCAGGACCCGCCCAACGGCTTTCGCGGCGAACGCGACAAGCTGTCGTGGGAACACATCCGCTGGATCCGCGAGAACTGGCCGGGCAAGCTGGTGCTCAAGGGCGTGATGCATCCCGATGATGCGCGCCTGGCCTGCGCGGCGGGCGCCGACGGCGTGATCGTGTCGAACCACGGCGGACGCCAGCTGGATGGCTGCATCTCGCCCTTGCAGGCGCTGCCCGACGTGGTGGCCGCGGTGCCGCCCGGCTTCCCGGTCATGGTGGATGGCGGTTTTCGCCGCGGCTCCGACGTGCTCAAGGCCGTGGCCCTGGGCGCGCGCATGGTCTTCACCGGCCGGCCCCAATTGTTCGGCGCGGCCGTGGCCGGCAGCGCCGGCATCCGCAAAGTGGCGGACATATTCCGCAGCGAGATCTCGACCAACATGGCGCTGCTCGGCTGCGCGACGCTGGCCGACCTCACGCCGGACCTGATCGCGCCCTTGCGGCCGGCAGGCGCTGCCTGACGCGGGCGGCGGTGCCGCCCCGGGCAGCAGCGCCCGCACAACAACAAAAAACGGTGCGCATCCCCATGCGCGCCCATCCGTTTTCGACAGGAGGAAACATGAAGAAGATCTATACCAAACTGGCCGGCGTGGCGGCAGTGCTGGCGTGCATCGCCAGCGGACCGGCGCAGGCCCAGGCCGGCGCCTATCCGACCAAGCCGGTGCGGCTGGTCGTGGGCTACGCCCCGGGCGGCACCACCGACATCAGCGCGCGCATGATCGCCGACGTGCTGGGCAAGGAGTTCGGCCAGACCTTCGTGGTGGAGAACAAGCCCGGCGCCAACAGCAACATCGGCGCCGAGTCCGTCGCCCGCTCGGCGCCCGACGGCTACACGCTGTTCGTCGGATCGATTTCCACCGCGATCAACCAGTCGCTCTATTCCAAGATGTCCTATGACGCGCTCAAGGACCTGGACGCCGTCGCCCTGCTGAACGTGGTGCCCAACATCCTGGCCGTCAACGCCAGCGTGCCCGTCAAGTCGGTGCAGGAATACATCGCCTACGCCAAGAAGAACCCCGGCAAGCTCACCTGCGCTTCGCCCGGCAACGGCTCGTCCGCCCACCTGGGCTGCGAACTCTTCAAGATGAAGACCGGCATCGACATCCTGCACGTTCCGTACCGCGGCAGCGGCCCGGCCGTGGCCGACCTGCTGGGCGGACAAGTGGACTCCATCTTCGACAACCTGCCGCCGCTGCTGCCGCATGTGCGCGCCGGCAAGCTGACGGGGCTTGCCGTCACCACCGCCAGCCGCGTCCCGTTCGCCCCGGAAATCCCCACCATCGCCGAATCCGGCGTGGAAGGCTTTGACGTGGCAGCCTGGTTCGGCGTGTACGCGCCGGCCGGTACACCGCCGGAAATCGTCCAGAAGGTCAACGCCTCCATCAACAAGGCCCTGACCTCCGACGCCGCGCTGGCCGCCAGCTACCAGACCAACGGCTTCCTGATGCCCCCGCCGCCCAACACGCCGCAAGCATTCAAGGCCTTCATGGAAAGCGAAACCCGCAAGTGGGGCGAAGTCGTCAAGGCGACCAACCTGCAGATCAACTGATAGGCGGGGAGAGGGGGCGTCCGCGGCTCCTCTGGATAATCCTTGGGGACGGATTGGTGGCATGCCAGCGACAAAGCGGCACGGAACCACCCGTTTCCCAATTTGCGTGATAGAATGTTCGACTTTCCAGGAAAGCACGCTTTTCTGGCTGAAGTTAGCCGACGTGGTGAAATTGGTAGACACGCTATCTTGAGGGGGTAGTGGCGAAAGCTGTGCGAGTTCGAGTCTCGCCGTCGGCACCAAGAATTTGTTCCAGGGGTTGCCCTGGGGTGTGTAAAAACCCGCAATTCTCCTGGGAGAGTGCGGGTTTTTTTTGTTGTCTAGGGAGGGGCAGTGTCGTGTCACGATACCGAATTGGCCCGGACAAAAATCGAGGGACGTAACAAAAAAGCGACCTACGGCTTTCGTGAGTGTGCGGCTCCGGCGCTCGTTCGCTGAGATCTTCTGGTCGGGGTAATTGATTGTGCCGGCGTGGTGCCGGCACAATGCAATCTTTATCGTGTGACCTTTTATCGGTCGAAACTACTTGGCTGCGATAGCTCTTATGCGCCGTCCGACCATAACGGTCCCACTAAAACCTGGTTCTTTCACTGCGTTGCGATGTTGTGCTATGGCACGCGTTGCAATGGCGAATGCCTCTAACCGCGCGCGAACAACTTCCATCGAATCAAGTCGAGTGGCGTGTTTTGAACGAAGGGGGGCTATTGTTCTCATGACTGTGCTCCAATGTCATGCAGCAGGCAAGTTGAAGTGGAGATCTTGCTCCAACCTCTCTATTCTACCCTTTTTCTTGACCTCACGCACGAATCCATGAGCTTTGTACACCTCGACTAGCTCAGGAATGGGGCGGCGGATGGAGGCCGTCTTGCAGCCGAAGGCTGCCGCACAGAACTCCAAATAGCGGACGGCAACCTGGGTCAACCTACCCTCTAAGGGGTTCGGGGCGTCGGCGCGTCCCAAAAAATGAAGTGATCCGACAGCATTGCTCCTGCTTAGACGCCCTAGAAAAAGCCCACATACAGTAGGTTCGCCGTTTGTTGGGTCGGATTCGATTGCGGCTTCAAGGCGACGAGTGCGCCGGCGTGCTCTCATCACTTCTTTTTCCCAAGACCATCCTATGCCGTAGTCGCCCACATTCCATTGATCTGCGAGCTCAATGTCCTGGGATGATATAGGGCGAAACCGGACGTATATGCCACTTTCGTACGCTAGGGCCGCCGCCGCCTGACGTCCCGCCTCATCCCGTCGCTCTGCATATCTCTGTTCTGCTTGTCTCCAGTCCTCTCGGTGACCGGACATCCTAGATGCGACGGATGCCATGACATTCCTTTATATTTGAAACATCACTTTATAACATTTTGAGAAAAATTTGATACTGGAAGATTCACTGGTAACAGCGGACAATTCAAATGCTCATAGTTCAGACCAGTGTTATGAGTCGACAGTAAGGTTGGTAGCCGGGAAAGGGGCCTATTTGTCGTTCTTAGATTTTTCCATCCCCCCGACAAATCCGCTCAGTAACTAGAGTCTAAGCGTGCACTATTGTCATTCCGTTTGTGCGAAGTGGTCATGAGAAATGCTTGAGCGCATTGAATATGCAACAGATAGCGGCTTTTGGTAGGTCGCTTCCCTTTGATATGTAAGAACGACTGTTAAAGCCGTTTTGGATGCCTATGCAAGAGCCTGCTATAAAGTCGGCTACAGCTTTTCTGCAGGACCAGGAAATGTCTATTCGAACGTTGAGCCGCTGTGGTGTGGCGATTTTTGCGGCTGCGCTGATCGCCGGCTGTTCCTCCAGCGGTTCCAAGACCTCGGACCAGGCTGCGGCCAAGTCTTATTCCTCCGCCGCCCGCAGCGGCGGCGAGTGCGCAAGCCGCAGCAAGTGCATCTACAAGGGTGCATACGAATCAGGGGAACGGAACTACGCCGAAGCGGAAGCGAAGCGCCTGAACATGGCCGAACTGGAGCGCCTGCGCCGCGCTTTCGGCAATTGACCCAGGCAGGGAACCGGCGCGCGCCCACGCCCGAAGAAATCATGCGGCACTACGAAGCGGACCCGGACGTGGATCCCTGGGTTCGCGGCAAGCCTGCGCCAGAGATGGTTGCTGTCGTACCCTATGACCCCGATTGGCCGGTCCGCTATGGCTGGCTGGAGGCGCAGGTGCTCGAGGCGTTGGGACCGGCCGCGCTAGCGGTCGAGCATATGGGGTCGACGGCGGTGCCCGGGCTGCCCGCCAAGCCGGTGATAGACATCGACCTGACGGTCGCCGACCCCGTGCGGGAAGACGCTTATGTCCCCGCCCTGGAAGCCGCCGGCTACCGGCTGATCTTGCGGGAGCCGTCCTGGCATCAGCACCGTCTTTTGCAGCTGGCCGCGCCGCGCGTGAACCTGCATGTGTTCGGCCCGGACTGCCCCGAGAACGTCCGCCACCGGATGTTCCGCGACTGGCTGCGCCAGCACGACGCCGATCGCGATCTGTATGCCCAGGCCAAGCGCGAGGCGGCGGTCGGCGCGATGCAGGTCATGGACTACAACAAGCGCAAGGAAGCGGTCCTGCGCCAGATCTACCAGCGCATGTTCCGCGCCGCCGGCTTCATCTGAGGCGCGCCGGCGCGGACTTTCTCCATCCGCCTCAGTAGTGGCTTTTGAGCGGCACGGCCGGGTCGGCCAGCACGTCGCGGGGCGGGTTCAGCCCCAGCTCCAGCAGCTTGCGCGCCGCCAGGTGGTCCATTGGGGCGTTGATCGATTCGACGCAGACCAGATGGCCGTCGGCAAAGTGCAGGATCGAGAAGCTGCCGGGCTTGGCGCCCGGGCGCAGGACGCGCTCGGTGTCCGGCGGCGCCAGGCCGGCGATCTGCAGGCGCAAGGCGCCCTGGTCGGACCAGAACCAGGGCAGAGCGTGATACGGCGTCTTGGTGCCGAGCAGCACGCCGGCCAGGGTGCGGGCCTGGTCGTTGGCGTTCTGCACCGACTCCAGGCGCAGGGTCTTGCCCCAGCGCGCATACGGAAACGAGGTGCAGTCGCCGATGGCGTAGATGCCGGGCGCCGAGGTTTGCATCAGCCCGTCCACCACGATGCCGTTCAGGCAGTCCAGGCCCGCGGCCTGCGCCAGCGTGATCTCGGGCACGGCGCCGATGCCGGCGACCAGCAGGTCTACCGGATGCTCCACGTCGTTGACGACTACGCTGCGCACGCGGCCGTTCTCGGTCCGGATGTGTTGCAGGTCGGAGGACAGGCGCAGGTCGACGCCGGACTCGTGCAGCACGCGGGCGACGTGGTCCGAGGCTTCGGGCGACACGGAGCGCGCCAGCAGGCGCGGCGCGGATTCGAAGACGGTGACCGGGCGTCCCAGGGCGCCGGCCGTGGCCGCGATTTCCAGGCCGATGAAACCGCCGCCCACGACCGTGACCGAAGGCGCGTCGGCGATCGCGGCGCGCAGGCGCGCGGCATCGTCGGCGTTGCGCAGGTAGATCAGGTTCTGGAGTTCATCAGGGACGTCCGGCAGGCGCCGCGCGCGCGTGCCGGTGGCCAGCACCAGCGCGTCATAGTCCAGCTGTTTGCCCGAAGCCAGCGTCAAGCGGCGCGCGTCGCGGTCTATGCCGACCGCGGGATCGGCCAGCAGCACCTGCACGCCGGCGTCGGCGTAGACCACCTCGGCGCGCAGCAGCTGGATCGGGGCTTCCGGATCCTTGATGTAGGTCTTGGAGAGCGGCGGGCGGTGGTAGGGCAGCGAGGCCTCTTCGCACACCAGCGTCAGGCTGCCGGGAAAGCCGCCTTCTATCAGGCTGGCGCACAATTGCGCCGCCGCGTGGCCGCCGCCGACGATCACCACCTTCTGCATGCATGACTCCTGTTCTGCCTGGCCCGGTCTCGGGCCGAATCGGCAATGCTACCGCAGGTGGCAGCTGGAGGAACTGCATGAAAGTGGCCACTGCGCGTCCGAAGGAGATCGGGCCGCAGCGATTGGGGACGGGTTCAGGCGCCCGGCAGCATGTAGCGGGCGGAAACGGCCAGGATGCGCTGGGCGGATTCGCGCAGCCTGCGGGCTTCGCGGTGGGCGTTGAGGGAAACCACGGCGTCGTAGCGGCGCGCGCTGAGCGGACCGGCCAGCAGCACCGGGCGGCGGGTAAGTATGGGGGATATCAAGCGTTGCATGTGGAGCATTCCTGCGGGCGTCAGGCCCTGTCGATGCCAGGTATCGTAAGGCGGCCAGGGGCGGCGGCCAACGAAATACCTTTTATATGAATATCCGGCGCGCGCCCGGGATCGGGGGCTGGCGGATATCCGGACGCCAGTATCGCCCGCGAGTATGACAGCCATATGCCAGCGCTGCGCGCGGCCGCCCGGCAGGGAACGGGCGGGCCGGCGCACAGGCGTTCCGGTCGGCCGCGCCCTTGGCGTGGCTGCCGCCTCAGGGCGCCTTCAGCCGCGACGGCACTTCGCCCACGTCGCTGCACACCGCCAGCACTTCGGCGGGCTTCTTGCTCATGGACAGGTACACGTGGCCGATGCTGCTGTCGAAGTAGGCGGTCTCCAGCTTGCCCAGCACGACGCTGTCGCCATTTTCGAACTGGATGCGGACCTTGCCCGACAGCACCAGCGCGAATTCCTGGCCCGGGTGCCGGATGTAGTCCTCGAACTCCACCACCTTGCGCGAGTCGATGAGCGCCAGCATGGGCGTCATCTTCTTGCCGGGGTATTCGCCCATGAGCAGGCGGTAGTGGTAGTTCTCGGTGACGTAGTCGCGGGCGTCGCTGAGCTTGTTCTTGACGAAGGTGGGGGCGACGGCGGCCTGCGAGGCGTCCGGCAGCATGAACATGCGGGTCATGTCTATGCCGAGCGCGCCGGCCAGGGCGGCGAACTTCTCGTAGCTGAGGGCGATCTGCCCCAGCTCCGCCTTGGACAGCGTCGAGACCGCGATGCCGCTGGCGCGGGACAGCGCCTGCAGGGTCATCTTGCGCGCCTTGCGCTCGGCCCGCAGGCGAGCGCCCATTTCTTCCTTGCCGACGATCTCGGGCGGGGATGTAGTGCCGGGTAGGGCCATGTAGCGATCTGGCAGGTAGGAGGTGGTTGGGGCAGGGCCCGCAAGCCCCGCTGCGTATGCCGGATTGTAAGGGCTGGCCGGGATCAGGCTCCCGCCCGGTTGAGAACGCGGCCCGCGTGCTGGCCGGTGAAGGCCTGGCCTTCCCAGACGGGCGCGCCGTTGACGTACACCGAGTGGATGCCCGCGGCGCGCTCGGTGGGACGATCGAAGGTGGCCGAGTCGGCCACGGTGGCGGGGTCGAAGACCACCAGGTCGGCGTAGTAGTCGGGCTGCACCTGGCCGCGTTCGGCCAGGCCGAACTTGGCGGCGGTCAGGCCGGTCATCTTCCAGACCGCGGTTTCCAGCGGGAACAGGCCCAGGTCGCGTGAGTAATGGCCCAGCACGCGTGGGAAGGTGCCCCACAGTCGCGGGTGCGGACGCTCGTCGTGGGGCAGGCCGTCGGAGCCGATCATGGTGGGGCCGAACGCCAGGATGCGCTGCACGTCGGGCTCGTCCATCATGAAGTAGATGGCGCCTGCGGGCTGCAGCTCCGGCACCACGTCGTACTTGGACTTGCCGCGCTCGGCGGCGATTTCCTCCAGGTCGCGCCCGCTCAGTTCGGGAAAGGGCTTGCACCAGGTGATGAGCGTGCGGCCAGCCAGCAGCACGCGGTCCTGCTTGAGCATGGTGGAGCCGGCCACGTAGGGATAGGCGTCCAGCGACACGTCCTGGCTGGCCATGGCGGCCTCGATCAGCGCCAGCGTTTCCTTGGAGCGGCCGAAGTTGGGCTTGCCCATGACCTTGTGGTGCGAGATCACCACCGGCACGTCCAGTTCGCGGCCGATGCGGAAGGTCTCTTCCAGCGCCGCCACGATATGTTCGCCTTCGTCGCGCATGTGGGTGGCGTAGACGCCGCCATGCGTGCCCAGCGGGCGGCACACCTCGATGATTTCCTCGGTGCTGGCATGGGCCGCGGGCGGATAGAACGCGCCGGTGGAAATGCCGATGGCGCCGCTGGCGAGCGCGTCGTCGGCCAGCGCCTGCATGGCCTGGATTTCCGCCGCCGTGGCTTCGCGCTTCAGATCGGGCATGACGGCGGCGCGCAGGGTGGAATGGCCTACCATGCAGGCGGCGTTGACCGCGGGCGGCGCGGCGCGCAGGGCCTCCAGGTAGTCGGAGAAGCGCTCGAAGCGGAACGAGCCGCCTTCGTCCAGCAGGTCCAGCGGCGCGGGCGGGTTGGCATGCGCCAGCGGCGCCAGGCTGATGCCGCAGTTGCCGGTGACCACGGTGGTGACGCCTTGCGAGATCTTGGGCGTCATGTCGCGGTGCTTGAGCAGATAGTTGTCGTCGTGCGTGTGCGAATCGATGAAACCCGGCGACACCACTTTGCCGGCCACGTCGATGCGCCGCCGGGCACTGCTGGCGCTCAGGTCGCCGACGGCGGCGATGCGGTCGCCGCGCACGCCGACATCGGCCAGCCGGCCCGGCGAGTTGGTGCCGTCGATGACGGTGCCGCCGGCAAGGATGTAGTCGAACGGGGTGGCGTCGGTCTGGGACATGCGTATCTCCGGCTAAACGGGGGTGGCGAAGTGGCAGGCGACCTGCTGTTCGGGGGCGATCTGGCGCGGCTGCGGCGCTTCCTCGGCGCAACGCGGCTGCGCCATCGGGCAACGGGTGCGGAAGGCGCAGCCCGAGGGCGGCGACAGCGGGCTGGGAATCTCGCCCTTGAGCACTTCCACGGGCTTGCGCTCGCCCTGGCGGGCCGAAGGGACGGCGGCCAGCAGGGCGCGGGTATAGGGATGGGCGGGCCGTTCGAAGATGGCCTCGCGGGTGCCGGTCTCGACGATCTTGCCCAGGTACATCACGGCGACGCGATGGCTGATGTGGCGCACCACGCTCAGGTCGTGCGAAATGAAGACATAGGTCAGCCCCAGGTCGCGCTGTAGGTCCATCAACAGGTTGATGACCTGCGCCTGCACCGACACGTCCAGCGCCGACACCGGTTCATCGCAAACGATCAGGCCCGGGTCCAGCGCCAGCGCGCGGGCGATCACGATGCGCTGGCGCTGGCCGCCGGAGAACTCGTGGGGATAGCGGTCGGCGGCGTCCGGGCGCAGGCTGACGCGGGCCAGCAACTGCGCGACTCGGTCGCGGATGGCCGCGCGGCTGTGGCCGAAGGCGCGCAGCGGCTCGCCGATGATGTCGCGCACCCGCATGCGCGGGTTCATCGACGAGAACGGATCCTGGAAGATGAACTGCATGCGCTGGCGCATGGCGCGCAGCTCGCGGCTGTTCATGGCGGCCAGGTCGCGGCCTTCCAGCAGGATGCGACCTTCGGTGGGATCGGTCAGGCGGATCAGGCATTTGCCGGTGGTCGATTTGCCGCAGCCGGATTCGCCCACGAGGCTCAGCGTCTGGCCGCGCGGCACCGACAGGGAAACGCCGTCGACCGCGCGCAGCACCTTGGCGCCGCTGCCGCTGTCCACGGGGTAGTGTTTCTTCAGGCCGACGACTTCCAGCATGGGCGGGGCGTCGGCGGCGGGCGCGGACACGGCGCTCGCAAGGGGGATGTCGTGCAGATTCATGGCGGGCCTCAGGCGGTCAGGGCGGCGGGGGCGGGTTCGGCCGCGCGGGCCCAGCACCAGACGCGGTGGCGGCTGCCGGCATCGGCGGCGGGAGGCGCCTGCTCGGAACAGCGCGGTTGCGCCTCCGGGCAGCGCGCCGCGAAGGCGCAGCCGCGCGACTCGGGCGTCATCACTGGCACGATGCCAGGCAGCTCGGCCAGCCGCGCCGTATGGTCCTGGCCGTCGGCGAAGTCCGGCAGGGAGCGGATCAGCGCCTGGGTGTAGGGATGCTGCGCACGGTCCAGGATGTCGTCGACGCTGCCTTCCTCGACCTTGCGCCCGGCGTACATCACGATGACGCGCTGGCACATCTGCGCGACCACGCCCAGGTCATGGGTGATCAGCACGATGGAGGTGCCCAGCCGCTGCTGGATTTCCCGCAGCAGGTGCAGGATCTGCGCCTGGATGGTGACGTCCAGCGCGGTGGTGGGCTCGTCGGCGATCAGGACCTTGGGCTGGCAGGCCAGCGCCATGGCGATCATGGCGCGTTGGCGCATGCCGCCCGACAGCTGGTAGGGATACTCGCGCACCCGGCGCGCCGGGTCGGAGATCTGCACCAGCTCCAGCAGCGATTCGGCCTGTGCCATGGCCTCGCGCCGCGACAGGCCCTGGTGCAGCATGAGCGATTCGCTGATCTGCCGGCCCACCGTGAACACCGGGTTCAGCGAGGTCATGGGTTCCTGGAAGATCATCGAGATCTGGTTGCCGCGGATCGCGCGCATGGCCTTTTCTGGCAGCGCCAGCAGATCCTGGCCGTCGAACTCGATGCTGCCGCCGGCCACTCGCCCGGGGGCGCGCAACAGGCGCATGATGGACAGGGACGTGACGCTCTTGCCGCAGCCGGATTCGCCGACCAGGCCCAGGGTTTCACCGGGCATCAGGTCGAAGGACAGGCGGTCCACGGCAAGCACTGTGGTTTCATCGCCATCGAAACAGGTGGTGAGGTCGTGCACGCGCAAGACGGGTTGGGTTTGCATGGGCGCTCCTACAGCTTTTTCGCCAGACGGGGATCGAGCATGTCGCGCAGCCCGTCGCCCACCAGATTGACGGCCAGGACGGCCACGCCCAGGAACAGGCCCGGATACAGGATGATGTGGAAAGCCACGGCCACGAAGTTGCGGCCTTCGGCCATGATGTTGCCCCAGCTGGGGATCTGGGGCGGTATGCCCACGCCCAGGAAGCTCAGCACGGCCTCGGTCAGGATGGCGGACGCCGCGATGAAGGTGGCCTGCACCATCAGCGGGGCGAACAGGTTGGGCAGGATGTGGCGCAGCAGGATCGCGGGCACGCGCGTGCCGGACGAAATGGCGGCCTCGATATAGGGCTGCTCGCGTATCGTCAGCACCAGCGCCCGCACCAGCCGCACCACGCGCGGCACCTCGGGGATGACGATGGCGATGATCACGGTGCCCAGGCCGCCCTTCAGCGTGGCCATCAGGGCGATGGCCAGCAGCACGCCCGGAATGGCCATCAGGCCGTCCATGATGCGCATGATGAAGGCGTCGATGCGCCGGAAGTAGCCCGCGGCCATGCCCAGGGCCACGCCGGCGACGGTGGAGACCACCGCCACCACGATGCCGACCACCAGCGAGACGCGGGCGCCCCAGACGGTGCGCGAATAGACGTCGCGGCCCAGCGCGTCGGTGCCGAAGAAGTGTTCGGACGATGGCGGCTTCATGCGCGCCAGCGGATTGATGTCCTGCGGATCGACGGTGGCCAGCCAGGGCGCGGCCAGCGCAATCGCGGCCAGCGCCAGCAGAATGGCGCCGCCGATGTAAAGCATGGGATGGCGGCGCAGCGAGCGCAGCACGCGGCGATGGCGCGGCCGGCGCGCGGGCAGGGACAGGGTAGTGGTCGTCATGCGTAGAGTCCCCGTTCAATAGCGGATGCGCGGATCGAAGAGCCGGTAGCTCAGGTCGACCAGCAGGTTGATCAGGACATAGATGCCGGAGGCCACCAGCAGCACGCCCTGGATCACGGGATAGTCGTGGCGCAGCACGGCGTCGATGGTCAGGCGGCCCAGGCCGGGAATCGCGAATACGGTTTCCGTGACCACGACGCCGCCGATCAGCAGGGCCACGCCGACGCCGATGGTGGTGACGATGGGATTGGCGGCGTTCTTCAGCGCATGCCAGACGATGGGGCCAGCCGCCAGGCCCTTGGCGCGGGCGGTGCGGATGTAGTCTTCGGACAGGGCTTCCAGCATGGTGGCGCGCGTCATGCGCGTGAGCAGCGCCATGTAGACCAGACCCAGCGACAGGCAGGGCAGCACCAGATGGCGCAGGTAGGGCGCCACGCCGTCGGCCAGGGGCTTGTAGCCCTGCACCGGCAGCCAGCCCAGCTTGATCGAAAAGCCGTAGACCAGGCTGTAGCCGATCAGGAACACCGGCACCGAGAATGCGCAGACCGCGCCTATCATGACCAGCCGGTCGAGCCAGCGTCCCGCGTGCCAGGCCGCCAGCACGCCCAGCGGAATCGCCGCGATCACCGCGAACAGCATGGTGAAAATGGCGATGGACAGCGTCGGCCCCATGCGCTGGCCGATCAGCTGCGAGACCGGCATCTGTGTCGACATCGACGTGCCCAGATCACCAGTGGCGATGTGGCTGACCCAGATGCCGAACTGCTGCAGCAATGGTTTGTCCAGCCCCAGGTTCTGGCGGATCTTCTCCACGTCGTCGGCGGTGGCGTTGTCGCCCGCGATCACCGCCGCGGGATCGCCCGGCGACAGGTGGATCAGCAGGAACACCACGACCGCGACCACGGCCATGACAGGAATGACGGCCGCGATGCGGCGCAGTATGTATTTCACGCTGGTTTTCCCCCGGCTTGTGGCCGGGCGCACATGGCGCCCGGCGCCCGCCTTACGGCTTCTCGATGTTCCACATCACCGGGATGCCGGTCTTCAGCAGCTCGGTGTGCTGCAAGCCGCGGAACGCGGACACGGGCTTGAATTCCCCCCACATGACATACGGCATGCTCTGGTAGGCGCGCGCCTGCATCTGCGCGGCGATGTCCTTGCGCTTGGCCGGGTCTGTTTCGCGGATCCAGCTGGTGCGCAGCGCGTCCAGTTCCTTGTCGCAGGGCCAGCCCGGCAGGCTGTTGCCGCAAGCGGCGGACATCCAGGGATTGGTCACCGGCGTGCTGGCGTCGTAATAGCCGCCCCAGGTCAGGAAGACGTTCCAGCCGCCTTGCGCGGGCGGATCCTTCTTCAGGCGGCGTCCGGCCAGGGAGGCCCAGTCCATGGATTGCAGGTCGACGTTGATGCCGGCCTTCTTCATGTTCTGCGTCAGCACCATGACGGCGGGCGCGCTGAGGTGGTCCGTGGGGTACAGCACCACGACTTTCTCGCCCTTGTAGCCGGCTTCCTGCAGCAGTTGCTTGGCGCGCGCCGGGTCGGTCTTGGCGTACGGCGCCGCGCCCGCGTCGCTGGCCAGCGGCGAGCCGCAGACAAAGAGGCTGGGGCAATAGTCCACGCGGTATTTCTCCGGGTAGCCCATGGCCGACAGCATTTCCTTCTGGTTCACCAGGTGGTAGAGCGCCTGGCGGGCAAGCTGGTTGTCGAAGGGCGGATGCAGCGAATTGAGGATGACCATGCCCTGCGTCGCGACGGACGTGTTCAGGGTGATGTCCTTGTTGGTCTCCAGCACGGGCAGGAAGTCGGGCGTGGTCTGTTCGATCATGTCGACTTCGCCGTTCATCAGGGCGGCGGTGGCCGTGTTGCCGTCGGGGATGTAGACCCACTCGACGCGGTCCACCTTGACGTTCTTGCCGCCCGCCAGGCCGTCGGCAGGTTCCGTGCGCGGCACGTAGGCCGGGTTTTTCACGTACACGACCTTGTTGCCCGGCACCCATTCATCGCGCTTGAAGAGGAAGGGGCCCGAGCCGACCATTTCCGTGACCTGGGTGTTCGGGTCCGTCATGGCCAGGCGCTTGGGCATGATGAAGGGCGGCATGCCGGAAGGCTTGGACAGGGCGTCCAGCACCAGGCCGAAAGGCTCCTTCAGCGTCAGCGTGAAGCTGTTGTCGCCGGTCACCGCGAGTTCGGCGCCCGCGGCCATCATGGCCTGGCCCAGCGTGTCCTTCTTGGCCCAACGCTGGATCGACGCCACGCAGTCCTCGGCCTTGACGGGCGTGCCGTCATTGAACTTCAGGCCTGGGCGCAAGGTGAAGCTCCAGCTCTTGCCGTCCTCGGACACGGTCCAGCTGTCCACCATCTGCGGCTTGACCTGGCCCTTGCTGTCCTGCGAGAACAGGGTGTCGAACACCATGTAGCCGTGGTTGCGCGTGATGTAGGCCGTGTTGAACAGCGGGTCCAGCGTCTTGAGGTCCGCGTGCGGCACCAGGCGCAGGGTCTTGGTCTGCGCCAGCGCGCCGGTGGCGGCCCCCATGGCCAGCAGGGCGGCTGCGCCCAGCAAACTGAAACGTCTGATCATTGTTATCCCCTTCGTTATTCCCATGCCCTGGTCGGGCGGCGATCGTTGAGCCTCAGGCCTTGAACGGCCACTTCGGCAATTTGCGCTTGGTGTAAGGCAGCGCGTTGTAGTCGGTGGTGATGGCGCCCGGCGTTTCCACGTAGATGACGTGGCGGCCGACCTGCGAATACGAGGCGTAGAAATGCTGCGACGATTTCACGATGATGAGCTTCATGGCCTGCAGGTCCACGCCGAACTGCGTGAACAGGTCGGTGCCCATGGCCTGGGTGCGGTTGGTGGTCAGGGCGATGGTCACGCCCTGGCTGCGCACGATGGCCACGTCGCCCAGCAGCGCGGGCGTGCCGGCCAGCCCGGTCATGATGGCGTCGCGCTTGAGCGCCACGATTTCGCAGTCCAGGTCCAGCGGCTGTCCCGATACCGGCGCGACCTTGCCGCCGATGCGCAGCTGGATGCGCGCGCCTTCGCCAGCTTCGAAACAGAGCTGCACCGCCACCGGATCCCAGAAGGGGCCGGTCGCGACGTCGGTGATGCCGCGCGCCAGCACGCGTTCCAGGATGAAGGTGGCGTCGCTGGGGGCGCCGCCGCCCGCGTTGTCGGCGGAATCGGCCAGCACCACCGGAAAGTCGTTCAACGCCAGGGCCTGGTCCAGCGCTTCGTCGGCGCCGGGGTAGGGCGGCGCCAACTGGTTGCGAAAGCCGATGATCTCTTCGCCCAGCGCGCGCGCCAGGGCGTTGGCCTGGGCCTGGTCGCCGTCGGTATAGACCAGCACCTTGGAACCCATGTCGGGGGTGTCGCCCCACGGGAAGCCATGCGCGATCGACACCGACAGCACGCCTTCCTTGCCTTCCATCGCGAGCAGGCGGTCGACGAAGCTGCGCATGGGTTCGCGGCTGGTGTGCATGATGGAGATCATCTCGCAGTCGTACACGGCGCGCGTTGGCTTGATGCGGCCTTCGGCGCGCGCCACGCACAGGTCCACCAGGTCGTAGGCGCGTTCCAGGATGTCCGTGTGCGGATATTCCTTGAAGCACACCAGGAAGTCGGCGCTTTCCACCATGTCCGCCGTCATGTGGCAATGCGGGTCCAGTTCGGCGCCGATCACGGTGTCGGGGCCCACGATCTCGCGCGCGCGGCGCAGCAGGTCGCCTTCGCAGTCGTCGTAGCCGTCGGCCACCATGGCGCCGTGCAGGCCGAACAGGGCGATGTCGACGCGGCCCGCGCGCTTCAGGTCGCCCAGCAGTTCGTCGCGCAGGGTTTCGTAGGCGTGGCGGGTGGTGATGCCGGCCGGCGTTGCGCCGGCGGTCAGGCCTTCGATCAAGGTCCAGTCCTTGCCTTGCGCGCGCTGGCGCGCCGCCCACAGCGGCCCCGAGAACATCTGCATGCGGTCCGGATGCTGGCCTGCGGGGTAGTAGCCGCGCGCCCGATAGGCCGACAGCCCGGTCGGGATGGGAGAGAAGGTGTTCGTCTCGGTCGCCAGGGACCCGGAAAAGATTTTCATGCTGCCGCTCCGCGTAAGGATGTGCACATGGGGGCGCAGGCGTTGCCGCGAGCGCAAGGAAAAGACCGCACCGCCTGGCGCGAGGGCCGGGCAGTGTCAAACCATCGGACAGGCCCGCGGGGCGGGATCAGGCTTCGGACACGGGGCCCGGCGTGTAGCCGCCGTGCGCGACTGCCGCGCCCAGCCAGGCCTGCACCTCGATTTCCACGTCCACGCCCATGGCCAGCTTGGCCTCGACCGTCGAACGCGAAGGGAAGTCGGACGAGAAATGGCTGCGGTAGGCGTCGTTGAACTGCGCAAAGAGCTCCAGGTCCGACAGCCATACCGTCACGCGCACCACGTCCTTGAGGGTGGCGCCCGCCAGGGCCAGCGTTTCCTTGATGCGCTCGATGGCGGCATGGGTCTGGGCGGTGATGTCGCCGCGCACGACCTGGCCGTTGGCGTCCATCGGGATCTGGCCCGACAGGAACAGGAAGCCGCCGGCCTGGGTGGCGCGGGAGAACGGCAGGGGCAGGGGGCTGGGGTAGCGGGCAATGGTGGTCATGGTGGACTCTCGCAGGCAAGGGGGTGGGTTCAGCGCAATCGCGCAGGACGCACGGCTTCGGCATTCACGCCGTGCGCATGCAGATGGGCGGGCAGCGGCTGGCGCGTGAGCAGCGCGGCAGCCAGCTCAGAAGTCGCCGCGGCCGTCTGGATACCATAGCCGCCTTGGGCTGCCAGCCAGAAGAAGGCGGGCGCATCGGCATCCCAGCCGACCACGAAATCGCCGTCGCGCACAAAGGAGCGCAGGCCGGCCCAGGTGTGCTTGGGGCGGCGGATGGTGAGCGAGGTCGCGCTTTCGATGCGGTAGATGCCGGTGGCCACGTCCAGTTCTTCCGGCACCACGTCATGCGCGGCGACCGGATCGGCGTTGGCCGGCGATCCCAGCAATTGGCCGGCATCGGGCTTGAAGTAATAGCTTTCGTCGACGCCGACCACGGCCGGCCAATGGGCAAAGTCCACGTCCTGCGGGCCGGAGAACGTGAAGGCGGTGCGGCGGCACGGCTGCAGGCCGACGGGCGAGGCCCCGCAGAGGGCCGCGGTATGGTCCGCCCAGGCGCCCGCGGCGTTGACCAGCGCTCGCGCACGCAGGCTGCGGCCATCGGCCAGCGTCAGCGTCCAGACGCCGTCCGCATGGGCGGCCGACACGACTTCGGCATTGTTGTGCAGCACTGCGCCCTGGCGCGACATGCCGCGCAGAAAACCCTGATGCAGCGCGTGCACGTCGATGTCGCGCGCGTCCGGTTCTTCGATGGCGCCGCAGATCTGGTCGGCGCGCAGACAGGGCACGCGCTCGACGGCCGCTTCGGCGTCGATCAGCGCCACATTGGGCGATTGGCTGCGGAAGTCGTCATAGACCTGGCGCAGCAGGTCCCGCTGTTCGGGCGTGGCGATGTACAGCACGCCGCGCGGGCTGAGCAGCGGATGCTCGCTGAAGCCCTGCGGCGGATTTTCGTAGAAGGCGCGGCTGGCGCGCGTGAGCGCCTTGATCTGGTCCGTGCCGTAGGTTTCCATGAACATGGCCGCGGAACGGCCGGTGGAGTGGTAGCCCGGCTGGGCCTCGCGTTCCAACACGGCCACCGAGGCCGTGGCGCTCAGGCGGTAGGCCACGGAAGCGCCGGCGATGCCGGCGCCGATCACGGCGTAATCGAATAGGGGTTCTGCTGTCATTTTGTCGGAAGCGAGAATTCTCTTATTTGATAATTCTCGAATACGATAGTTTTTTGACGGCAGACAAGTAATAGGGGAAAGCCCCGATGGAGGAAACTCCGGGGCCCGGGAGGTCAGGTCAGGCGGGTGCCATTGGGAACCTGATCATCCGGCACTGCCAGCACGATGCCGCCGGACTCGTCCGCGAAACCCAGCACCAGCACTTCGGATTTCATCGGCCCGATCTGGCGCGGCGGAAAGTTCACCACCGCCATGACGCGCTTGCCCGTCAGCTGTTCCAGCGTGTAGCGATCGGTGATCTGCGCCGAACTCTTGCGGATGCCCACGCCGGCGCCGAAATCTATCGTCAGCTTGTAGGCGGGTTTGCGCGCCTCGGGAAAGGCTTGCGCCGACTGGATGGTACCGATGCGGATGTCGACCTTGAGAAAGTCGTCAAAGCCGATATCGGCGGCGGCGGGGGTGTTCGGGTCTTGGGTGTAATGCACGTTGGGTCCTTGGATTGGGCTGTCCGTCACCTTGCGCAGAGCCGATTTGGTCGATAGGCGGAACAGTTTGTTCCGCGCAATGGGGTGTTTTTTGGCTTCCTGGACGTATTCGGGACAATTGCCGGTCGGTAGAATTCGCCATGCATTTTCCTCTATCTACTCGTCGGAAGGCCACAACGTCATGAGCAACGCTTATCTGGACGCCCTCAAGCAGCGTCGCACGCAGTACTCGCTGGGCCGCAACCTGTCGATCTCCAAGGAGGAACTGACCTCCCTGATCCAGGAAGCGATCAAGCACAGCCCCTCGTCGTTCAATTCGCAAAGTTCGCGCGCCGTGATCCTGTTCGGCGCCGAGAGCGAAAAGCTCTGGAACATCGCGATCGAAGAAGTGCGCAAGGTCGCGCCGGCCGAGAGCTTTGCCCAGACCGAAGCCAAGCTCAAGAGCTTCGCCGCGGGCGTGGGCACCGTGCTGTTCTTTGAAGACCAGGGCGTGGTGCAGGGCTTGCAGGAAAAATTCGCGCTGTACGCGGACAACTTCCCGGTCTGGTCCGAGCAGGCGGGCGGCATGGCCCAGTTGTCGGTCTGGAGCACCCTGGCCAGCGCGGGCGTGGGCGCCAGCCTGCAGCACTACAACCCGCTGATCGACGCCGCCGTCGCTCGCGAATGGAACGTTCCGGCGTATTGGAAGCTGCGCGCGCAGATGCCGTTCGGCTCCAACGAAAACGGCTTCGGCGAAAAGGCGTTCATGGACGATGCCGAGCGCTTCCGCGTGGCCGGCTGAGTTTTCGGGACGCCTTGCGCGTCCCGGTCCGAGCGCATCGGAAAGCCCGCAATTCCCAGGGAATCGCGGGCTTTTTTACGTCCGGCTCCTGGCGGACCTCAATCCGTCTTCCAGCCCCATTTCTTGAAGATCGCCCGGCCTTCGGGCGCAGTCAGGAAGTCGATAAAGGCCTGCGCCTGGGCATTGCCCTTGCCTTTCCTGGTCACGACGGCGCCCGCGTCGCGATAGATGCGGTACGGCTCTTCCACCTCGACCATGCTGGCGAGCTCGGGGTTGGACACCTGCCAGATGTTCCAGATCAGCCAGGCGTCTATGGTCTTGTCCTCGGTCCATTGGGTGCGCGCCTGTGCGCTGTTGCCGGCCTCCGGCAGCACGAGGTTGGCGCGGAAGGCGCGCACGGTTTCGACGTCGCCAAGACGGCCGGCCACGTCTTCCCACAGTCCCGTCTGGCCCGCGCCGGACACGGCCATGACCTTGATGCCGGGCTTGAGCAGATCCTTGAAGCCCTTGATCGCCTTGGGATTGCCCGGACGCACCAGGATGGCCGAGGGCCTCAGGTACAGCGTGCGGGCCTCGCGCAGCTCGAACACGCCGGGCAGCGCCGAGGCGAAACCACTCATCATGTTTTCGGCGCCGCTGTAGATCACGTCGGCGTCCTGTTTGGCCTTGTCGGCCCAGGCCGGCGTGGGGCCCGCGGTGACGCTGACGTCAATGCCGTGCAGCTTGCCGAACGCAGTGGCCGCTTCCTTCATCGCGGGCGCGGGACCGCCGGGGCCGTACACGTTCAGGCCCGGAGCGGCCCAGGCGCTGCCGGCGGCGGTGCAAGCCAGGGCAATGCCGCAGGCAAACGATCTGATCGACTTCATATCAAGACTTCCATTTCTGCGCTGACCGACGCCGGGCGTCCGGCGCGTTCGGCTGGTTGATCCGTGGCGTGCTGCGTGGTCTCTTGCGCGGCTTGCCACTGAGTAGACGAGCAGGGGAAGGGGAATATTCCAATGGACTGTGCAATCCGCGCTGCGTTGCAGAGCGTTGAACTCTGTTTCCAGTCTGTTAAAAAGTCGCGTGCAAAATTGCAGCCTTGCTGCCGCCTTGCGATGAATGGCTTAACGGTCTGCAAGCATCGAAACGCTGCGCAGCGCATTCTCAAAGAGAACGTCACATGAAATCTGGAATCCCCGTGGGCCGCCTGCTGTGCGTCGCCGGCCTGTTCGCGCTTGCCGCGCCCGCCTATGCGATCGATTGCGCCAAAGCCGCCAGCGCCGTGGAAAAGCTGATCTGCTCGGACCGCAAGACCGTGGCGGCGGACGCCGAGTTGAACCGGGCTTACGCCGCGATACTGAAACAGGCTCCCGACGGAGATATCCGCGCCATGCTGGCGCACAACCAGAAGCGCTGGATTGTGGCGCGCGACCGCGCGCTCACGAACCTGATCGAGGACCCGAGTTCGGTTCCCGACGGCAAGACGGCCGCAGGCGTCGCTCGCGATTTGATCCAAAGCCGCACGGCGCAGCTCAAGGAGACGCACAAGGGCGCAACGCTCCCCGACATGATCGGCAGCGCAGTCCGCCAGCAGCAGTTCCAGGCGCAATTCACCGGCGGCGCTTACGCCGGCTACTCGACTTCTTGCGACGTCTTCCCAGGCGAAAATGCCTACTACGGCTGCTTCGCGACGCGGCATTACCAGAATAATGACCGCATTTGCTCGGTCGACGAGTACTGGGCGTCGGGCGGCGTCTACACCAAGCGTTATGTCGCCAACGTCGTGGACGGCAAGCCGCAGTTGGCGGCATCCTGCTCGTTCAGCAGCTCGGACGAGGCATGCTCCGATAAGGCGGGCGAGACAAAATGGAACATGAAGCCGAAAAAGCCAGACTTTTCCTATCCAGCCCAGCCGCTGCCCAAGATCGATGGAGAGATCGTGGGCGATGACGACTATGAGTGGGCTCGAGCCTGCCTGACGGGCGCGGCCTACCCTGCCAATTGACGCTGGCGAGCCGATCGCGAGCGCGCGATCGGCCTTGTATTGCGGTGGTTTGCGCGTATTGCGTGCAGTTCCCGGTGGATTGGCAATACTTGCAGTATTTTGAGGGTTATGTATTTAGTTGTAAGGCAAGCAGAACCTCACGGTGATCCGCTGGCAGGCAAGAGCGCTATACGGATGCCTAGGGAAAACCCGTAGATTGCGTTGCTCAGAGGGTGTGTTTCAGGCCGGATCTGCGGCAAGATTTTGAAACCGACTGGATGGCTGCGTGTTTAAAACGTCCATCCCGCGAACGTAGAATCCCGTTTTTCATCAGTGCCATCCGGCTGACAGGAAACGAACCATGAAGAAAACCATCCTCCTTGCGTCCGTATGCGCCGCGCTGCTGCAAGCTTGCGCTCCGACTTCCTCTCCCCGTGAAGGATCGTCCTCCATGCCCACTACCGCCACCACGCCCGCCAGCCCTGAAGTTAGCCTGCCCGCCTATTACTGGCGCCTGGCTTCCGCCACCGATGCAGCGGGCAAGCCGATAGCCGCGCTCCAGGCTGGCGTCGAACATCAACTGCGCCTGTCGTTCACGCAGGACGCCTTGAACATCCGCGGCGGCTGCAATGCGCAGTTCGGGGGCTACACCTACAAGAACGGCGTGCTGCAGGTGGCGAACCTCGCGTCGACCATGAAGGCCTGCGACCAGAGCCTGATGCGCCTGGACGCCGAGATCGGCCAGCGCATGAAGGGCGACCTGCGCGCCACGCTCAGCGGACACGCTTCCGAACCCGGACTGGAGCTGGTTGCGCAGGACGGCAGCGTCCTGAAGTTCGTCGGCGAACCTACGCCCGAGACCCTGTACGGCAGCGCCGGCGAAATCATGTTCCTTGAAGTCGCTGCGAAGAAGGCCGAGTGCAGCCACCCGCTGATTCCCAATTATCAGTGCCTGATGGTGCGCGAGCGCCGCTACAACGAAGCCGGCGTGCAGCAGCCTACCCAGGACAAGTGGCATCCGCTGTATCAGTCCATCGAAGGCTTCCAGCACCAGGATGGCGTGCGCACCGTGCTGCGCGTGAAGCGCTACGACTGGAAGAACCCGCCCGCGGATGCGCCCAAGCAGGTGTATGTGCTGGACATGGTGGTGGAGCAGGACGCGTCGAAGAAGTAAGACGCCAGCTTCCCTCTGGATTTCCCCATTGCGCCCGGCCCCTGGATTCAGCGGCCGGGCGCAGTCATTTCACCCGGTGCAGGGTACTATGTTGTAAATTGTAGTCATTCTCATTTATAACTGTGCGTCTTCATGGCCGCCTCCGATCCCTCTCCGCGGCACCCCCTGCATACGCTGTACCAGGAACACCAAGGCTGGCTGCAGGGCTGGCTGCGTAAAAAACTGGGATGCGCTTTCGACGCCGCCGACCTGGTGCATGACACCTATCTGCGTGTGCTGGCCCGCCGTGATCCGGGCGACATCCGCGAGCCGCGTTCCTATCTGGCGACCATCGCGCACGGTCTCATGGTGAATCACCTGCGGCGCAGGGATCTCGAACGCGCCTATCTGGAAACGTTGGCGCAGCTACCCCAGGCGCTGTCGCCGTCGCCCGAGGAGCGCGTCCTGGCGCTGGAAGCCCTGTGTGAAATCGATGCCATGCTGGATGGCTTGCCCGTCCCGGTGCGGCGCGCTTTCCTGCTTTGCCAGCTTGAAGGCCTGACGCACGCGGATATTGCCAAGACGCTGGGCGTATCGGTCGGCTCGGTGCGGCAGTACATCGCGCGCGCTTTGCGCCAATGCCTGGAGTTCGCGCCATGAGCGCCGGCGAGGCAGGGCGCATCGATTCGCGCGCGCTGGACGGCGCGGTGGACTGGTTTCTGCGGCTGACCTCGGGCAGCGCCAGTCAGGCGGACCGAGAGGCGTGGCAAGCCTGGCGCCAGGCCGATCCTGAACACGAGCGCGCCTGGCAGCGCACCGAAGCGCTTACGCGCCGTTTTGAGGCGTTGCCCAAGGGCATGCTGCCCGTGTTGGGGCGACCGCGCTCGTCCGCCCGCCGCGCCGCGCTGGGCAAGCTGCTGGTGCTGATCGGCGCCGGAGGCGCCATCGGCTACGCGCAGGTCGATGAAGCCTGGCGCGGCTGGGTGGCGCAATACCGCACTGCTGTCGGCGCCCGGCGCGAGGTGATGCTGGCGGACCATAGCCGCGTGGTGCTCAATGCCGCCACCGCCATGGACGTCCTGTTCGATGCCCAGCAGCGGCTGATCGCGCTGCACGGCGGCGAAATCCTGATCGAAACCGCGCCGGACCCGCAACAGGTTTCCCGGCCGTTCATCGTGCGCACCCGCGAAGGCAGCATCACCGCATTGGGTACGCGCTTCGTGGTCAGGCGCGACGATGGCGTATCGGCGGTACAGGTTCTGGAAGGCGCCGTGCGCGTGGCGCTACCGGGCGCTTCGGCGGATGCGGCGCGCATCGTGCCCGCCGGCATGGGCCTGCGCTTTGGCGGCGGCCATATCGATGACGCCCAAGCGCTGACCGGCGACCCCGCCGCCTGGCAGCGCGGCATGCTGCAGGTCGACGGCATGCCTTTGAATGAATTCCTGCGCGAGCTTCAGCGTTACCGCACGGGCTGGATCGATTGCGCGCCCGAGGTGGCGCATCTGCCGATTTCCGGCGCCTTCCCGCTGGCCGAACCCGACCGGGTGCTGGCCACGGTGGCGGACACCCTGCAACTCGGCCTGCGCCATCGCACCCGCTACTGGGTGTCGCTGGTGCCGCGCGGCGGGACTATTTTGTAACGGCGACTAGCACTTTCTGCGTCTTATCTGGCTACGAGGGTAAGACCAACATCTGGAGTGCATGTCATGCCCCGTCAGCTTCCCCCGTCGCGCGCAAGCGTCTCCTTCCCCGCCTTGCTCGCGGCAGGCGTATTCGCGCTGCCTCTGGCCGGGTTGATAACGCCTGCCCAGGCGCAGACGCAGGCGGGGCAGGTGAGCGTAGCCATCGAGCCCGGGCCGCTCAGCGCGGCGCTGTCGGCCTACGCGGCCCAGGCCGGCGTCCTGCTGTCGTTCGATCCTGCTCTGACGCGCGACCTCCAGTCGCCGGGATTGCGCGGCAGCTATGGCTTCGAGGAAGGGCTGCGCCAGCTGCTGGCCGGCAGCGGGCTGGAACCGGCGCGGCGCGCGGACGGCGGCTACACGCTGCGCAGATTGCCGCAGGGCGAAGTCACGGCCTTGCCCGCCGTGACCGTCACCGGCGCTGGCGACGAAGGTCCCTCCGAAGGGACAGGCTCCTATACCGTGCCGGCAACCAGCGCCGCCACCCGCATGCCGCTGTCGCTGCGCGAAACCCCGCAATCCATCAGCGTCGTCACGCGGCAGCAGATGGACGACCAGAACCTGAACACGCTGGACGAGGTGATGCGCCAGACTCCCGGCATCGCCGTCGACCGGCTGGATGAGCGCGTGCAATTCACCTCGCGCGGTTTTGCGTTGAACACCATGCTTGATGGCGTGCCCACGCTGTCGTTCAAGACGCCGTCGGCCGAGGCGGGCATGATCAACACCGCCATCTACGACCGGGTGGAAGTCGTGCGCGGCGCCGCAGGCCTGCTCAACGGCGTGGGCGAACCCGGCGGTTCGGTGAACCTGGTGCGCAAGCGCCCCACATCGGAGTTTGCCGGACACGTCACCGGCGGCGTCGGCCGCTGGAACAGCTACAACGCCGAAGCCGATCTGGGCGGCCCGCTGAACAGCGCCGGCACGCTGCGCGGCCGCGTGGTTGCCGCCCGCACCGCGGGCGACAGCTTCATCGACTACAAGAAGCGGTCCGACGATGTCTTCTACGGCATCCTCGAGGCCGACATCCTGCCCAGCACCACGGTCAGCCTCGGCTACGAGCACCAGAAGACCGCCATCGACGGCGCGAACTTCGGCCAGGCGCCGCTGTTCTACAGCGACGGCACGCGCACGAACTTTCCCAGGTCCTTCAATCCCGTGACGCCGTGGAGCCAATGGGACATGTATACGGACCGGATATTCGCGACCTTGGACCACCGCTTCGGCAGCGGCTGGCACGTCAAGATGGACGCCAGCCGCCTGAAAAACGAAAGAAAAGCCGCCTGGGGCTACGTCCTCGCGTATCAGCCCGTCGATCCGTCCGGCGCGTCCACCATCGAATTGCGCGACAACCCCGCAAGCTCCACCAACAAGTCCTTCGACGTCTACGCCGAAGGGCCGTTCCAGGCATTCGGCAGGGAGCACCGGGCCGTCCTGGGGCTGAGCTACAACCGCTACACCAGCGAACTCAACCTGAACTCGGCGAATCCCGCCGGCTGGGACCGCCGGCGCGTGAATCTCTACGAACTGCGCGACGTGCCGCGGCCCGCCATGCCCTACACCTTCTACAACACCTTCCTGGATGCGAAGGAGACCGCCATCTACGGTTCCGCGCGCCTGAAGGTGGCCGAGCCAGTGTCGCTGATCCTGGGCGCGCGGACCACCTGGTACGAAGAAAACTCATCGGCCTACAACGGCCCCGCCAACACCTGGACCCACAACCCCACCGCAAAGGAAAACGGCGTCTTCACGCCTTATGCCGGCGTGGTCGTGGACCTGAGCAAGGATTATTCGGCCTACGCCAGCTACACCCGGATCTTCATTCCCACCACCTCGCGCGACGCCAGCAACGTGGTGCTGCCTCCTCAAACCGGCCAGAACTATGAAATCGGCCTGAAGGGCGAACACCTGGACGGCAAGCTGAACACAAGCTTCGCGATATTCCGCACCCAGGAGGAAAACGTTGCGGTGGAGGATCCGTCCAGCCCGCCGCTGCCGGACGGGAGCACTCCCTACCGCGCCGTCAAAGGCGCGCGCAGCAAGGGTTTCGAGCTGACCGCATCCGGCGAAGTGGCGCCGGGCCTGCAGCTGATGGGCGGCTACACC
Organism: Achromobacter sp. ACM01; assembly: GCF_014851745.1. NCBI lineage: Bacteria > Pseudomonadati > Pseudomonadota > Betaproteobacteria > Burkholderiales > Alcaligenaceae > Achromobacter > Achromobacter sp. ACM01. The sequence continues at coordinate 748,403 of NZ_JACVAF010000003.1, read as the reverse complement.
TACTTTGCCAAGCGCGACGCCGAAGGCGCATTGCTGTTGCCGAGCACGCCGCAGCGGCTGTTCCGCCTGGCCGCCAGCTACAGGCTGCCGGGCGAATGGAGCAAGCTTACGATCGGCGGCAACGTCAGCTACCAGAGCAGCATCTACTACGACGAAGCCGGCGGGCTAGGGCGCGCCAGCCAGGGCGGCGTCACGCTGTTTGGCCTGATGGCGCGCTATGACTTCAACAGGCATGTGTCCGCGTCCGTCAACGTGGAAAACCTGACCGACAAGTATTACTACAGCGGTCTGGGGGGCTACAACGGCTACAACTACGGCACGCCCAGGAACGTCTGGATGAAGGTGAGCTACAAGTTCTGAGGACCGGGCAAGCCAGGCGGCGGGGGCGCGCGGAGGCTTTCGCGCGGGGCGGGTTTGATGTTTGTCATGTCCGCGGCTTCCGGGTTGATGGGACAATTCTCGTTGATGGCCATTCCCGATCGCAGCCATGAACACCTACCCCTTGCTGCTCATCCTGCACCTGCTTGCCGCCTTCCTGTTCGTCGGCACCGTTACGTTCGAGGTGCTGTTCCTGGAACCCGTGCACAAGCGCCTGCCGCCCGACGTGCGGCGCGCGCTGGGCAGCCAGCTGGCGCCACGCGTGCGGGCCGTGCTGCCGTGGTCGGTCGCCGTGCTGTACCTGGCCGGCCTGGGGCTGGCCTGGCAGTACCGCAGCGCGCTCGCCAATCCGTTTGCATCGTCCTTCGGCGTCCTGCTGTCGCTGAAGATCGCGCTGGCCTTGAGCGTGCTGGTCCATGTCGCGACCGCCTTGACGCTCGCTCGCCGCAAGCGCCTGACTGGCGCATTGAGCCGGCGCATGCATATCAGCGTGTTCTGCCACATGGTGCTGATCGTGGTGTTGGCCAAGGCGATGTTCCACGTGGCCTGGTGAGCGCGGAGGCCGCGGCGCCGTAGGAGCCCCTGCCGCAGTGCTATGCCGGCAATGCGAGCGGCTCAAGCGTTCCGTAGCCTTCCTCCCCATATACCAGCGCCGGCAGCGGCGAACGGCCCTGGCCGTTCGTTTCCCATAGTTCCGCCACCCATTGCATCGCCGTATCGACGATGACGTCCTGGACGTTGAAACCAGTTTCGTCCGACGCGAACAGAGGAACCTCGGGCTCGATGCCGTCTTCCGTGTGGCGCACGTCGAACAGGTAGCGGTGGCCTTCGATGGCCTTGTTGAGCACGAACAGGTCCGGGCCTTCCAGGCTGGCCACTACGGAGAACGTGCCTTCGCCGTCCTGGTCGGGGAACACCACGAAGTGGATCTCGCGCGCCTTGGGCGGCAGGGCGGCGATCAGCGCTGTCAGTGTGGCGCGCGCCGCGGCGTCGTGGGCGCGCAGGATGCGCAGCAGTTCGGTTTCGTATTCGGATCGGTTCATGGCATTCCGTTCAGGACTGGTTGGCGCATTTTGTCGCCGACCTCTGGAGAGGCGGCAGGGAGTGCCGTGGATTATCTGCCATTTCCTGTCGCCGTCACCGCGCCAGCCGCAGGCACTCCATGAAGTACGCCGCATGTTCCGAGGCCAGCGCGGCGTCTCGCCACACCATGCCTGTAATCCCGCGGCTGCGCATCGCCAGCGGCAATACCTTGATCATGTGCTGCTTGGCGAAATGCTTTGCCAGCCGCTCGGAGATCGGCAGTACCAGATCCGATCCGTCCAATAGCGCCAGGTTGACCAGCACCGACGACGATTCCACCTGATGCCAGGGCGCGGGCTGGCCGGCCAGCGCCAGTTCGTAATCGATGCGTATCCGCATCGGTGTTGAAGCGCCGGGCGCGATCCAGGGGTATTCCTGCACGTCCTCCCATGTCACCTTGCGCTTGTTCGCCAGCGGATGCGCCGTGCCCACGGCCAGGCAGATGGGCTCGCCGTACAACTCTTCGTAGTGCAGGTTGCGCGGCAGCGAGTGCTGTTCCAGGCGTCCCACCAGCACGTCGAACGTGCCTTCCTGCATCAGCGGCAGCAGGTAGTCCAGCGTGTTCTCGGCCAGGCGCAGCAGCACGCGCGGATAGCGTTCGCGAAAGCGCCGGATGCTGGGCGGCAGCAGCACCGGCGCGATATTGGGCGTGACGCCCACTGCCAGCGTGCCGGTGGCGCCGCGGGCCAGCTGCGCCATGGTGTCCTGGGCGCGGCCCAGCTTGCCCAGGATCTCGCGCGCATGCGTGCGCAGTTCCAGTCCATACAGCGTGGGTTCGATGCCGCGCGCGTGGCGCTCGAACAGCGTCAGGCCGATGTCTGCTTCCAGGTCCTTCAGCCACTTCGACAGCGCCGGCTGTGTGATGTTGAGTTCCGACGCGACCTGGCTCAGGTTGCGGGTTTCGCACAGGCGCACCAGGATGGCCAGGTGGCGCAGGCGGATGCGGTGGGTCCAGTCCATGCGGGCATCCTTGAGGCATAAATGCAGGGTTATGGCTCGGTAATATTAATTCATTATCAATTTATGTCTCCTCTACACATAATGGCCTGACAACAGAGCCAAGCCGGCGCAAAGCTGGCGGCGAGGAGACACGATGCAGCCGAATTTCCTGCTATTCATCACGGATCAGCAGCGCGCGGACCATCTGGGCAGCTATGGCAACCCCATGCTGCGCACGCCGGAGCTGGACGCGCTGGCGGGGCAGGGGTGGTCGGCGGACCGCTTCTATGTGGCGTCGCCCATCTGCATGCCCAACCGCGCCACCCTGATGACGGGCCGCATGCCCTCTGTGCATGGCGTGCGCCACAATGGAATTCCGCTGTCGCAGCGCGCCACCACGTTCGTCGACCGCTTGCGCGGCGCGGGCTATTCCACCGCATTGATCGGCAAGTCGCACTTGCAGAACATGACCGGCAAGCCCGCCGTCTGGCCGCCGGCGAGCGACGGCGCGCAGGGCGAGGCCTGGATCGCCGAGCCCGGCAACTACGATCAGGAATGGGGCCCGCTGTGGCGCACGGATCCTGGGCATGATCTGCAGACGCCGTTCTACGGCTTCGAGCGCGTGGCGCTGGCGGTGGATCACGGCGACCAGGTCTGGGGCCATTACGAGCGCTGGCTGGCCCGCGAACATCCCGAGGCGCGGCGCCTGTGGGGGCCCGAGCATGCCCTGCCCGCGCCCGGCTATGTGCTGACAGAGCATCATCAGGCCTGGCGCACCCGCGTGCCGGAAGAATGCTCCACCACCGCCTACATCGGCGACCAGACCATCGCGCAGTTGCGCGACAACGCGGCCAACGGCAAGCCCTTCTTCATCCAGTGCTCGTTTCCCGATCCGCATCATCCTTTCACGCCTCACGGCAAGTACTGGGACATGTACCGCCCGGAAGACGTGACCCTGCCCGAGTCGTTCCACGCCAGCGCCGCGCCGGGCCACCAGCCGCCGCCTCACGTAGCCTGGATGCACCAGCAGCGCAATCAGGGCAAGGCCGTCAAGCACACGCCCGCCATCTTTGCCTGCACCGAGCGCGAGGCGCGCGAGGCCATCGCGCTGAACTACGGCTCCATCAGCCATATCGACGCCACCATCGGCCGCGTCATGCGGGCGCTGCGCGCGACCGGGTTGGACCACAACACCATCGTCATCTTCACCAGCGATCATGGCGACTACTTCGGCGACCACCAACTGCTGCTCAAGGGGCCGATCCATTATCAGAGCCTGATCCGCACGCCCTTCATCTGGCGCGATCCGCAGGCGGCGCCCGCCGCTGCGCGCAGCCAGGCACTGTGTTCCACCGCCGACATCCCCGCTACCGTGCTGGCGCGCGCGGGCCTGCCTGCCTACAACGGCATGCAGGGCGCATCGTTGCTGCCGCTCATGTCGGGCGAGACCGAGCGCGTGCGCGACGCGGTGCTGATCGAGGAAGAGGGCCAGCGCACCATGTTCGGCTTTCCCGGCCGCACCCGCATGCGTACCTTGCAGACGCCGCGCCACAGGCTCAGCGTCTATGCCGATGCCGCCTGGGGCGAACTCTACGATCTACAAGAAGACCCCCACGAACTGCGCAACCTGTGGGACGACCCCGCCGCCGGCGCGTTGCGCGCAGAACTGCTGCTGGAACTGTCGCGCAGCATGATCCGGCACGCCGAGACCAGCCCGCATCCCACCGCCATCGCCTGATTCCGCCGCCACGGCGCCTGCCTGCGGGTTGGCGCCATCCAGGAGAAAAGCATGATCAAGTCCTTGTTGCTCTGTACGGCGCTGCTCGTGGCCGCAACCTCGGTCGCGGTGGCGTCCGACTATCCGTCGCGTCCCGTGCGCCTCATCGTCAACTTCCCGCCCGCGGGCCCGCTGGACCTGGAAGCCCGCGCCATCGCGCAGCATGCCGGCAAGATCCTGGGCCAGACCATCGTCGTCGAAAACCGCTCTGGCGCGTCCGGCAACATCGGCGCCCAGTCCGTGGCCCAGGCCGCGCCCGACGGCTACACTCTGCTGATGACGCTGGACACGCTCATGACCGTCAACCCATACATTTTCAAGGGCTTGGACAAGGACGTCACCCAGCGGCTGGAACCGCTGAGCCTGGCCGGCTCCTTCGGCCTGGCGCTGGCGGTGCGCCCCGAACTCGGCATCAATACGCTGGACGAATTCCTGCGCTACGCCAAGGCCAATCGCATCACCTATGCCTCAGCCGGCTACGGCAGTCCCGGCAACCTGGCCTTCGAAAAGCTCCGTCTCGCGGCTGGCATGGAAGTCGCGCATGTGCCATATCGCGGCAACGCGCCTGCCGTGAACGCGCTGCTGGGCGATCAGATACAGGCCGCCTTTCTTGCCACGCCCGGCGTCCTGCCGCATGTACGGGCAGGCAAGCTGAAGGCCTTGGCGGTGTCGGGCAAGGAACGCGACGCCGACCTGCCTGAAGTCCCCACGGCGGCGCAGTCGGGCGTGGCTGGCTTGAAAGACTATGACGTGTCGTTCGCCTTCCTGGTCATGGCGCCCAAGGGCACGCCCAAGGAGGTCGCGCAGGTCTGGGAAGACGCGCTGGCCAAGGTCTACGCCATGCCGGAGTTCCAGCAGAGCATGGCCGTGCTGGGCATGCGCGGGCCGTTCGCAGGCAAGGCGCGGGCACAGGCATGGGTGGACAGGGAGGCCAAGGGCTGGAAAGAGGTGATCGCGAAGGCGGGAATACGCGGGGAATAGCGCTGTAACACGCCGGTCAGCAGGCTCTGCTAGACTGGTTTCACTCTTTGGGGAGTAGCCTCCCTGCGGCCAGTTCCGCAGGGGCTTGCGTCAACATTCTTGGCTTCCTCGGCCATGGCGCAAGCGGCATCCATGCTTGGCGAGACCACGGATTTTTCGCGCGATGCCGGGCGGCGCGGAGGATCCGTGCCGTTTCCGCCCAGCAGGATCCCCACTCCAATGAATCCCATCGCCATCATCGTTCTCGCGTTCGCCATGTCCACGGACGCGTTCGCCGCGGCCATCAGCAAAGGCGCCGCGCTCTACAAGCCCCGATTTCCGGAAGCCCTGCGCACAGGTCTGATCTTCGGCGTGATCGAAGCCATCACGCCGGTGATAGGTTGGGGACTGGGCTCGGTCGCGGCAAAGTATGTGGTCGCCTGGGACCATTGGATCGCGTTCGCGATGCTCTGTATTCTGGGTTTGCTGATGATACGCAACGGCCTCAAGGAAGAGGACGAGGACGCCGCGCCCGTCACCCGGCATTCCTTCTGGCTGCTGGCGGCTACGGGCCTGGCCACCAGCATCGACGCCATGGCGGTCGGCGTGGGCCTGGCGTTCGTGGATGTGAACATCGTGGTGGCGGCCATCGCCATCGGCTTGGCCACGACGCTGATGGTGACGATAGGCGTGATGCTCGGACGCGTGCTGGGCAGCGTCGCCGGGAAGCGGGCCGAGATCCTGGGTGGAGTCGCGCTGATCGGTATAGGCGCGGCAATACTTTATGAGCATCTGAGCGCAGCAGCGGCTTGACGCCGCATGGGAAGGCGGCGCTCGTCGGCTCCGCGGATGATGCTTATCCGCGAGTACCCCCGATCAAGGCCGAACGCGCGCTGTCGAAGTTGCGGCACTCGGATTTCAACCACTCGGAAAAGATCCGGGTGCGCCGCTCTTCAGGCCGGCGCGACAGCAGCACATAGCGCGCCGGCGCGGGCACGTGCTTGCCGAACACGTCTACCAACCGTCCGCTGCGCAGTTCGTCGTAGACCATCGCGCTGCGCCCGATAGCCACGCCCTGGTGATTCAGCGCGGCGCCAATGGCCAGGCTGGCCAGATTGAACTGCGGCCCGTCCAGGTGGCGGATCCACCCCGGCCGATGCGCTTGCATCCAGGTGCGCCACTCGATGAACTCGGCGGCGCCGACCCAAGGAGAGGCGTCGTGCAGGAACTCGACGCCGTCGAGCGATTTGCCGGTGCGAAACGCGGGGTGCGCGGCCAGGTATTCGGGCGTTGCGACCACGAGCAGATACTCGTCCAGCAAGGCGTCCGCCTGTAAATGGCTGTAGTGCGCCGGGTCATAGCGGATGGCGAGGTCTATGTCTTCTTCCTCCATCAGCTTGCGGTCCAGCAGTTGGAACTCCGCCTTCAACCGGACTGATACCTCCGGCTGTAGGCGATGGAATTCCGTCAGGCGCGGCATCAGCCATTGCAGCGCGAACGACGGCAGGCAATTGACCTGCAGCGCGGACGCCGGCAAGCCCAGCCGCTCGATTTCCTGCTGAATGTCGCCAAGCGCACGGCTGACCGTCGTGTACAGCGATTCGCCCTTGGGCGTGAACTTCAGGCCGCGTTGCTGGCGGACAAACAACAGGTAGCCCAGGCGGTCTTCCAACTGCCGGATCTGCTGGCTCACCGCGCTTTGCGTGAGGTTCATGGCCGACGCCGCCTTGGTGAAGCTGAGATGGCGGCCGGCCATGTCAAAACACCGCAGGGCTCCCAGGAGTGTCGAGTCGAAATGGACAGACATAAGTCACGCTAATGGCTGAATTAGAAATGATCGCTATTCTTGCATGCCTTCGGAATCTACGATTTGCGCCGAACCATCAACCCGCAAGTCCATGATGACCGCCAATTTCGATCCTCAGCTATTAGAAAATCTTCAATCAAGAACGCCTTTGCTATGGCTCAACCCGGCTAGGGGAGGGCTCTTGCCCGGCTCCGCGCCGTCCCTGGCCCTGATCGATGAGGCCGAAAACCGCCTGGCGCGTTGCGCGCCGCTGCTGGCCGCGCTGTTTCCCGAGCTTGCCGCCGCGGGCGGGCATATCGAGTCCCGGCTGATGCCCGCCAAAGCCTTGCAGCAGGCGCTGGGCGCCGGGGAGGTGTCGGGCAGCTGGTATCTCAAGCGCGATGACGAACTGCCAGTCGCCGGGTCCATCAAGGCGCGCGGCGGCTTTCACGAAGTGCTGGCCATTGCCGAGTCGATCGCGTTGGAGCACGGCCTGCTCAAGGATGAGGCGACGGACAGGCGCATCCTGGCGACGCCGCAGGCTCGCGCCTTGTTCAGCCAGTATGCCGTGACCGTGGGCAGCACCGGCAACCTGGGCATGAGCATCGGCGTCATGGCCGCCGCGCTGGGATTCGATGCCGTGGTGCATATGTCCGCCGATGCCAAGGAATGGAAGAAGGACCGCTTGCGCAAACGTGGCGTGCGCGTGGTGGAGCATGCCGGCGACTATGCCGAGGCCGTCGCGGCCGGGCGGGCGCAGGCGCTGGCCGCGCCCCGCAGCCATTTCGTCGACGATGAGCAATCCGAGCTGCTGTTCTTCGGCTATGCCGCAGCGGCCCGCGGACTGGCGCGGCAACTGGCTGAAGCAGGGCGCGTGGTCGATGCGGCGCACCCTCTGTTCGTGTACATCCCCTGCGGTGTCGGCGGCGCGCCGGGCGGCATCAGCCATGGCCTGAAGGCGCTGTTCGGCCCCAACGTGCATTGCTTCTTCGCCGAACCCGTCGCGTCGCCGTGTTTTCTGGTGCAGCTGGCATCGGGCGCGGATTCCCCCGTGTCGGTCTACGACATCGGCCTGGACAACCGCACCGAGGCCGATGGCCTGGCCGTGGGCCAGGCTTCCGAACTGGTGGCGTCGCTGATGAGGCCCCAGCTAGGCGGCGTCTTTACCGTGTCGGATGACGAGCTCTACCTGAACCTGCTGGCGCTGAAAGACACCCTGGGCGTCGAGGTCGAGCCGTCGGCCGCGGCCGCAGTCTCGGGGCCTGGCTGGCTGGACTGTGCCGCAGGGCAGGTCTATGCGTCGGGCATCGACATGTCCGCAGCCACTCATGTCATCTGGGCCACCGGCGGTTCGCTGGTGCCCCCCGAAGCGCTGCGCGGCTTCCAGGAGCACGCCAGGCAACTCAGCCAGCGCCGCGCGGCATAAGCCGCAGCACCCAAAAAACGACATACCAAGGAGAAAACCCGTGAGCGGAAGTGCAACCCTCCCCGCCGGCCGCGCAGCGCGCCCGGACCAGCAAGCCTTTGAAGACGCGACCTACAGAAAGGTCGCGCTGCGGTTCATTCCCTTTCTGATGCTCTGCTATGTGGTCGCGTACCTGGACCGCATCAACATCGGCATCGCCAAGCTGAACATGCTGGCCGACCTGCAGTTCAGTGAGGCTGCCTATGGCCTGGGCGCGGGATTGTTCTTCATCGGATACATGTTGTTCGAGGTGCCCAGCAACCTGATCATGCACCGCGTGGGCGCGCGCCTGTGGATCGCGCGGATCATGATCTCCTGGGGCATCCTGTCCGGCATCATGGCCTTCGTCACCGCGCCCTGGCAGTTCTACACGGTGCGCTTTCTGCTGGGCGTGGCCGAGGCCGGGTTCTACCCTGGCGTGATCCTTTACCTGACCTATTGGTTTCCCAACCGTCGCCGCGCCAAGATGACGGCCATTTTCCAGGCCGGTATACCGGTGGCCGGTCTTATCGGCAACCCGCTGTCGGGCTGGATCATGGAACGATTCCATCTGGTCGGCGGACACCCCGGCTGGCAATGGCTGTTCGTGCTGGAGGCGCTGCCCACCATCCCGCTGGCCATCGGCGTGCTGCTGATCCTGACCAACCGCGTACAGGATGCCGCGTGGCTCACGCCGGAACAACGCCAGCTGATCGAGCGGGACATCGCTGCCGACAACGCGGGCCGCGAGCACATGCCGCTGCTGCAGGCGCTGCGCGACGCGCGCATCTGGAAGATCGTCGCCATGACCTTTCCGGCGATGATGGCGCTGTACACGCTGGGCTTTTATCTGCCCACGCTGATCAAGGATGCCGGCGCCGAGGGCGGCTTGCGCATCGGCCTGCTGAGCGCCATTCCGTATCTGGTCGCCATGGTGGCGATGGTCCTGGTCGGGCGCAGTTCGGACCTGCGCCGCGAACGCCGCTGGCACCTGGTCTTCATCCTGGTGCTCGGCGCGGCGGGACTCGTCGCCAGCGTGTCCGCCGGCACCAACCTGACGCTGGCCGTCATCTCGTTGTCGGTGGCCGCCGCCGGCATCATCAGCTTTTCTCCCATCATGTGGACGCTGCCCACCGCCTTCCTGGGCGGGGCCACCGCGGCTGCGTCGATCGGCATCATCAACAGCCTGGCCAATCTGGGCGGTTTCGTCAGCCCCTACCTGATCGGCTGGATCCGCGACATCTATCACAGCACCGCGCCAGCCATCTACATCATCGCGGGTTCGCTCCTGGTCAGCGCCTTGATTGCGCTGAGCTTCGACCCCAAGAAAGTCAATCGCTGAAGGCAAGGAATACACCATGGAAAACGTTAAAGATGCCGCGCCGCGACTTGCCGTCGCCGGCCTGATCCATGAAACCAATACTTATGCCGCCGAGGTCGCCGGCCAGACGCCGTTGCGCGCGTTCGAGCAGTACGGCGGGGACGAGATACTGCAAGCCTTCGACAAATCGAATCATCAGGTCGGCGGCTTCATCGAAGGCGCCAGGCAGACGGGCGCCGAACTGATCTGCACCTTCGTCGGCCAGGCCACGCCCTCGGGCACGATCGAGGCCCAGGCCTACGCCGACATGAAACGCAGAATCCTGGACGGCATCCGCGCCGCTCTGCCTGTCGACGGAGTGTTGCTGGCGCTGCATGGCGCCGGCGTCGCGGATGGCATCGAGGACATCGAAGGCGATCTGTGCCTGGCGGTCCGCCAGCTGGTTGGCGCCGATGTCCCGATTGCCGCTGTCTATGACCTCCATGGCAACATGACCGAGGCCATGCGGCAGGCTTGCGATCTGACCTTGCCTTGCAAGCTGTATCCGCATACTGACTTTCACGACCGAGCGGTCGAGGCGGTGGCGCTGTTGCTCGAGATCATCGGCGGCCGCCTCAAGCCGGCAACCGCCATGCGCCTCTTGCCCATGCTGCCCTACATCGTCACGACGCAGGAAGGCTTCATTCCCGCCGAGGTCAATGCCGTATGCGCCAAGCTGGCCGCGCTGCCGGGGGTCATCGACTGTTCGTGGTTCCACGGCTTTCCCCTTGCGGATATCGCCGCGCCTTGCCCGGCCGTGGTCTGCACCACGGCGGGCGATCAGGCGCTGGCAGAGCGCTGCGCGAATGAAGTCGCGCAATGGATCTGGTCGCACCGCGAAGCGTTCCGGCCGTCACTGCCAAGCCCGGAGCAGGGCGTCGCCATGGCGCTGGCCGCCTCGCACGGTCCCGTCGTCGTCAACGAGTACGCGGACAACCCCGGCGGCGGCACGCCCGGCGACGGCACCTACCTGTTGCGCGCCATCCTGGACGCCAAACCCGTGGCCGGAACCTGCTGCTTCGCTTCCATCAACGATGCGTCCGTCGTCGAGCAGGCCCGCCAGGCCGGCGTCGGAGCGACCATCAGCGTGTCGCTGGGCGCCAAGCAGGGCCGCTTCCAGGGGCAGCCGCTGCGGGTGCATGCCTATGTGAAAGCCATCACCGACGGCCGCTTCGTCAATCGCGCGGGCTCGATGTTCGAAGGTGTGCGTTTCGACCTCGGCGCCATGTGCCGCCTGGTCATCCAGGGCGTGGACGTGATTGTCGCCTCGCGCGCCGAACAGATCTACGACGAGGAGCCATTCTTCCTGCATGGCATCGACGTGACCGCATACAAGCTGATCGCCATCAAGGGCGCCAACCATTTCCGCGCGGGCTACCGCCGCCTTGCGGCGCAGATCATCTCTGTCGATAGCGTGGGCTTGAGCACTGCCGACATCACCTCGTTCCCACGGGAACGGCTCGCAGGCGAATACTGGCCGCTGGCGGACATCGCCGACTACGCGCCGTATTCCAACGCGTAGCGGCTTTGCACCTACGATGACTTGCCGAAGTGCTCTTTGAACCAGGACTGTTCCTGGTACGGCGACTGCTGGCCGTTGACCCGCCGGCATGCAGACGATGATTCAGGCCGGCGGACAGTCCGCCGGCGTGCTCAATCTGTCGCCAGATACGCCTGCCCGCCCGGCTTCAGATAAGGCGCCAGCGCTGTGAACGGTACGCTGGCATGCGTGCCCAGGCAAGCGCCCGCCGAGTGCCCGACCCCGGACACGGACAGGCTCAGCGCGCCGGGCGCCTGGACGCCTAGCGCCAGATAGGCGGGCCAGAGGTCCGCGCAGTCTTCCAGATTGGGACGATCCTCGGATTGTTGGACCGTTGTTCCCGCCTTGACCGCTTGTTGCACCAGCGCGAGCAGGGCAGGGCTTTTTTCGCCGCCGAAGCTGCGCTTGCCCGGCACATAGGCGTCGAACACGCGATTCCAGTCCAGGTACTCGCCGCGCAGCAGATCGTAGGTATAGGGTTCGAAATGGTTGTACGGATGGGCCCCGCCGCAGTCCAGGCTGCCCGATTCGGTCACCGTCATCAGCGCGCGCGACAGCCAGGTGACGTGCACGGCTTCTTCATCGAACCCGCCCAGCGTGCCCGCGCCGGGATTGTCGCTGGTGTAGGCCGATGCCATGCAACCCAGCGCGCTCAGGCTCTTCTGCCAATGACGCTGTTCCAGCAGAGTGTTCGTGCGCTGCAGGACCTGCGCATCGGGATGCCGGCTCAGCCGGGGATAGCTGAACTTGGTGCGCGGGTCGCGCCACATGCGATAGGCCACGGCGCCGTCGCCGATCTCCTTGCCGACCGGCTGGGCGTATCCGGTCAGTTTCAGCGTCTCGTAGGGCGCGCGCGTGGCGTTTATGCCTGCCTGGACATCGATGTCGCCGAGATTGACCTGACTGGCGCGGGCCTGCCTGCGGTCCTTTTCCAGCTGCTCCGTGTCGTATTGCGCAACCTGCTTCAGGTCGAAGCGTAGCTGCTTGCCGCTCCTGGCGTCGGTCCAGAGACCGCGATAGCCCTTGGAATCGCGCGTGCCTTGCCAGCTTGCGGCCTGATCCGCCGGCTTGCCTTCCTGGCGGGGCTTCGGTTCGAAGAGCTCCTTGGCCGTGCCTCGCAGCGGAATATCCACACCGTGCCTGGCGTAGAAGTAGCGGCCGGTCAAGGTGCCGTCGGCAGCCGCTTCTGTGTCCAGCTCCAGCACGATGTCGCCGGCGCCTTGCAGTGTTCCGGTGTAGACGGTGCGGGGCGCGGCATGGGCCTGGGCTGCGGTCAGCAATAGCATGGAAAGCGTCAGCGCGGTGAGGTATGAATGGCTGGGGGCGGAGAGTGAGCGAAGCATCTGAGAGAGCATCCAAGGCCGCGAGGCGACTGCGTTGATGGAAGAAATCTAGGTTTTCGGGCGATGTGGTGAGCGTTTGCGAGATTTGAACCTGCTATTGAGTCCGCAGTCCCAAAGCCCGCAGCCAAGCGTCCACTTGCCCGAAGGCATCCTGCTGCCATTGATCCGCGGTTCGTTCTCCCAACACATTCGCGTCCTCGACAAACCGACGCACACAAGTTGGTCCGAAGCCATCGACGGTATCGAACTTGGCTGCGATGTAGGTGTAGCCTTTGACGCCGGATTCATGCTGCAGCAGAGGGAGGCAATCGTCCGCCAGCACCTCGGCGCCACCGGCATAGTTGCGGATACAGTAATAGATGTCGTAGGCGTCCTTTTGCTTGTAGCGGCCTTGGATGGCGTGGCCTTTCATTGCGAGTAGCGCCGGGATGGAGCAGACGGCGACTTCAACGCGGTTAGTTCCGCCGTTAGGCATCGATCCAGCGATAGCCACCATTTGGTAGAACCGTAGCGCGAGATCCGCTCCATCGGCGCGCTGTACCGCGAATTCGCTGATCAGCGCAGGCGAGTTCCTCACGATCTCGGCTTGCCTGGGCATGAGAAAGTCAATCACTACATCAATGGCAGGACCGCCGTCGTCCGCCTGGATCTGTCGCACCAGTTGGAATCGCCTGAGTTCCTTGCGCTGTGCATACCCTTGGCTCAACAGCGATTCGACCAGGTGCGCGTACTGACCATCGCCCAGCGCTTCGGCATCCAAACCCAGGTCCACATCCAGGGTGCCGACGTGGGGCATGTCTTCATTGCCCAGCAGCAGCCATGGCACGGCGCCGCCTACGACGGCAAAACGTCCCTTGAAGCTTCCAAGGATCTGTCCGATTTCGATAAGGACGGATTTGACTGCCGCCGTTGTGCGGTCGTCGTACTCGCTCGCTAACTGTGCCTCGCCACGCGTCATTCGTGCCATTGGAGCCTTTCCCGTCGCAGGTGATCGGCGGCCTCCTGTCCGCGTTCGCCTGCCACGCTGAGGTCCAGATAGGTCTGGATTGGGCTGGTGCAGACCACGCCGGGCGCCGGTTGCACAGTGTCACGGAACAGCCCCGGATCGTCCAGTACGGTCACCACCAGGTTTTCTCCCTTGCCGGCGGTTTCGAGCTTGAGTCGTGATCGCAGGAGTTCAAGGCCTGCAGCATCAGCATAGAAATAGTGTGTGCCAGTCCGTACAAACGGCGCCAGCCAGCGGGCTGCAGTGAACGAAGCGCGTGCGATCTGGCTTGTCGCGCCGGGTGACCCATCGTGCAGCGCCGCATCAAACGCCGTTCCGTGCAAAGTGGTATAGAAAGTCAGCCGTTGACCGGCCGGAGATTCGTAGGCTTCACGCCAGGCGTCCACAAGTGCGTCGGGCCTAGACAGGAACATTCCCTCGGGGCCCAGCTTCGCCCATTCGCGATCCAGCAGGCTATTGCGCACATTGCTGACGTGCCCCAGGCTGACGTCCGCGGCTTGCGCCAATTCGGCAACCCGCCAACCGCGGGAGGACTTGCGCAGCATGACTTTGAGTATCTGGACTGATTTCGGTTTGAACAGCGACCGCAGTCCCCGCCGTTCTATCACCGGCTTCTTGGCTACCTGCCGTGAGATAAAGATGGTAGCGAAGGCAAGCCGAGCATTCCCTTCGAAATCGAGGTGCGCCACGCCGAACTCGCGGCACAACTCCTGAACCTGCGGCGACAGATAAGGCGCAATCAATATGGGCGTAACGTGATCGGACTGCCGTCCCACGTATTCACGCAACGAAAGTACGGCCAGGCGCGCGTGCCGCGGTTGTCCGCTGGGCAGTACCGTCGCGACCAGCTTGTGCCGGTTGCCGAATGTCGTCAGTTGGGCGGCGAGCTCGATTGCTGAGCTTGGATTTCGAGGGACGAGAGTGACCTCCAGGCTCTCGACGGCGGGTATTTCCTCCAACAGCGATCGGAGGGTACTCGCAGCTTGATCATCGATTTTCACTGGATTGTGCATTTTCATCGTCTGCTAAAAATAGCATTTTCAGTGAAAGTGTCAACGATAGTTTCACTGGAATAGTTATTTTCAGCCCGTGTTGAAATAGGAAAAAACAATGAAATTCGGTCTGCGTTCTACGCTTCGCCCTTTCCTTGAGTCGCAGGGGGTTGTGTTGGCCAGTCGGAGCAGCCCAGCAACGCAGCCGCCTCGCCATCCGCCAGCATCTGCTCAAACAGGTCTCCAAGACCGCTGGCCACCTCGCTGACCGCCTCGAACTCGGGCTCGACGCCATGCACGATCCTTCCCGAAATCCGGTCGATCGCGAGAAACTCGTAATCACCGTCCACGCTCATGAAGATCGGCACATGGCGCGCCCAGAAGGTCTCGACGGCGTGCCGGTCGGCATCGCTGATGGCGGCTTCCAGGCTGATGTCGCGAAAGGCGTCCCACCCGAAGGCGCTGTCGGCGGTTCCGGCATAGTCGGCCGCGCTCAGGAACCAGCGCGTATCGTCCGCGCTGCTCAGTTGCGTGTACAAGGACAGGAACGCTGCGTGTTCCGAGGCGTCAGCCGGTGCAGCCATGGGCGTCGCGCCTAGCACTGTCCAGCCGCGCGCGGCAAGCAAGCCCAGGAAACGTTCGTGCAAGATGCTCATCGGGTCCGCCATGGCTATCGCGTCGCCGCGATGTTCGCGCGCGGCAAGCGCGCCTTCAAGGTCTGTGCCAACTCGCCCAATCCCACATCGCCGCAGCCGACCAGCGTCAGCTCCCGCAATCGGGTCAGCATGTCCAGCACGCCGATATCCGCAATCCGTTTGCAGTACTGAATGTCCAACCGTTCCAGGTTTTCAAGGGCGCTGATCGGACCGATCTTCTCCAGCGCACCAAGGTTCTTCAGGCGCAAAGAGCGCAATCCTGTCAGTTGCTCGATGCCGGACAGCGTCTTCAAACCACGGCCCGCCAGCAAGCCCAGCGCCAACAGCGGCAGTCCCGCAATGCGGTCGAATATCGACGAATCGAACGGCACGTTCCAAAGGTTCAGTTCCTTGAGCGGCAGGCTCAAGGCGCGGTCCAGCAGCATGCCGCGCCGGTCTGGGACCATGGACAAGGAAATCAACGCCGGAAAGTCTTCCGGCTCGAACCGCAACGTGGCGCCCACTGTCAGCGCCTCCAGCCTGGGCAGCGGGCCGGCCTGCCAGGTGTACGTGCCAGGCTCGGGATGGATGGAAAGATGGCGCAGGCTGGCAGGGAGCATGTCTGCGCGCAATCCCGTCAGAACGCTGCCCGCGACCGCGCCGGGGCCGATGGAAAGGTGCGCCAGCGCCGGCAGCCGGGCGAGGAGTCCGGGCAGCTCGCGCAGCGGGTCACCCGGCGGCGCCCATAGATGCACGTCTTCGATCGAGGCCAGGACGGCCTCTTGCGGCGGAGCATCGTAGAGCACGACGCGTTCATCCGCGCCGGCGAATTGCGAGCGCTGGCGGCTGTGCATGAAGCGCCAGGTCTGGGCGCGGTCCGGGAGAGGGATCGAAAACGGGATGAAGGACATGTGGCTTTCCGAATCCGTGAAAGGCTAGTTTACGGTGCTCATCGTCCGGGCGGAAAACTGTGCGATGACCGATGGGATGCTCTTCCTCCGTAACTTGATAGTCGCAAACTAAGTGGTTACATTCAAGATGGAGAACATCATGACCACCACTACCCCCACGCCAGAATTCCGCCTGCTTGGCGACCACGCGGCGTTAGATCTGATCAACACCGTCGAGCAATCCGACGATGGCCCTCGCGATCGCCTGCAATCAGACGACGATGTGCGAGCCTGGCTGGAGGCCTTGGGTTTTTCGCCCGCCCAGCGCAAGACCCCGAAGGGTCTGCTCGAATCCGCGAGGACATTGCGCGAGACGGTGCGCGCATTGGTCGCCCAGAGAAAGGCCGGGTTGCCGCTCAAGCTCAGCCCGCTCAACCGGGCGCTCGCCGCCGGAGGCAGCCATCTTGAGGTTTCCGTGGTGGCGGGCGCGCCCAGCCTTGCCCGTCGCTATGAAGCGGCTACGCCCGATCAATGGCTGCTTCCGGCCGCAGAGGCCGCCGCAGACTTGCTCGTGCATGGGGACTTCGAGCTGGTGCGCAAATGCGAAAGCCCGCTCTGTTCCCTCTGGTTCTACGACCGTACTCGCTCCCATCGCCGCAGGTGGTGCAGCATGTCGCTTTGCGGTAACCGCCACAAGGTGGCGGCATTTCGACAGAGGGAAGCCCAGGACGCTGCTTCCTGAGCGCTTGCTAGCCCACCCATCCGGCCGCCTGGCCGGATTTTTTTTTGAATGAGTCTCTCCATGTCATAGCTTTGAACTATTTAGGTAACCATTAAAACTTAATTTGACGGGTTACTAAAAAGGCGTAAGAATGGCCCGCACAGCCTGCAGGAATTCCGCTATTGATCCAGCCCCAGACCACGGAGATCGTCATGTCCAGCCCCCCAGAAAACCAGATCCAAACGCGCCGTTTGCAAGCCGACGGCCTGAACTTCTTCTATCGCGCGGCGGGCAACCCCGATGCGCCCGTGTTGCTGCTTCTGCATGGTTTCCCCAGTTCTTCGCACCAGTTCCGCAATCTGATCCCGATTCTGGCCACGCGTTTTCACGTGATTGCGCCGGATCTGCCTGGCTTCGGCTTCACGGAAGTACCTGGGGAGCGCGGCTACCGGTACACGTTTGACGACTTGGCCGTGTCGCTCGGCGCGTTCGTCGATGCCTTGGGCCTGAAACGCTATGCGATGTACGTTTTCGACTATGGCGCGCCTGTCGGGCTGCGCCTGGCGCTTGCCCACCCCGAGCGGGTGACCGGCCTGGTCTCTCAGAACGGCAACGCTTATCTCGAAGGGCTGGGCGATGCCTGGGCGCCAGTCCGCGCCTATTGGGCGGAGCCGACCGCGGCCAACCGGCAGGTCATCGCGGATGCCGTGCTGAACCTGGAAGGAACGAAGTGGCAGTACGTGCATGGCGTCGCCAATCCGGACGACGTGGCTCCGGAAAGCTACACGCTCGATGCCGCCTTGCTTGAGCGGCCTGGCAACAAGGAAATCCAGCTCGATCTGTTCCTGGACTACGCCAACAATCTGAAGCGGTATCCGGATTTCCAGGCGTTCTTCCGCGCGGCGAAAATTCCGACGCTCGCTATCTGGGGGCGCCACGATCCGTTCTTCATACCGCCCGGCGCCGAGGCGTTCAAGCGGGACAATCCGGAAGCGCAGGTCGAGTTGCTGGATACCGGGCACTTTGCGCTCGAGACGCATGCGGCATATATCGGGCGCCGGATTATCGAGGTGTTGGCGCCTTGAGGGATTCTGAAAGAGGCCGCGAATGCGGCCTTTTCAATACGGCTACCTTTCGGCGTTCATCACGCACACGCCACGGCCGACGGATTCACGCTAAAGTGCCCGTTCATTTGAATCGAGGATGGATAGGGTATGTCAAACGAAAGCCCGCTTCTTGATGACAACGCGGTGTACCGAACCTTGCTCGAGTCCACCAAGGCAATTCCCTGGAAGATCGATTGGGCCACGAAGCAATTCGCCTATATCGGTCCGCAGATCGAGGCGTTGCTGGGCTGGAAGGCCGACAGCTGGGTGAGCGTGGAGGACTGGGCCATGCGCATGCACCCGGAGGATCGGGACTATGTGGTGAATTTCTGCGTCACCCAATCCCAGGCCGGCGTCGATCACGAGGCGGACTACCGCGCGCTGACCAAGGAAAACGGCTACGTATGGATCCGGGACGTGGTGCACGTAGTGCGCAATGACAGCGGCGAGGTCGAAGCGCTGATCGGCTTCATGTTCGACATCACCGAACGCAAGAAGACCGAGGAAAAGCTGCTGGCCTTGCAGAAGGAGCTGGAGGCGCTGTCCTTCAAGGACGGTTTGACGAATATTGCCAACCGGCGTCGCTTCGATAGCGGTTTTGAATTGGAGTGGGAGCGCGCGCGCAGCGAACGAAAGCCGCTGTCCATCCTGTTGTTCGACGTCGATTTTTTCAAGCAATACAACGATCTGTATGGCCACACCCAAGGCGACCAATGTCTGGTGGATATCGCCCAGACCCTGAGTTTGGCGCTGGATGGACCTCGCGATCTCGTTGCGCGCTACGGTGGCGAAGAGTTTGTCGTGCTGCTGCCGGAAGCCGATGCCGGAGTGGCGCGAAAAGTCGCTGAACGCTGCCAGCGCTTGCTCAAGAAAAAGGCTATCGTGCACGCGCTGTCGCCGCACGACAGGCGCGTCACGGTCAGCATTGGAGCCGGAACGGCGGTGCCAGACGGACAGAGCGACCGTGCTGGCTTCATCAAAGCCGTCGACCAGCAGCTATATGCAGCCAAGAAAAACGGGCGGGACCGCATCGAGCATGTGCAGTTGTAGAGCCGACCGTGAACACAAGGTTTTCTCAGTAACAAGCGCTGAACCTTCTGGTCCGGCGTCTATACAGGAATTGATTCAATGAGCAGTATTTTCCCAGGTGATCTGTGGGCAGTGGGTGAAGCACAGGTCGAAGGTTTGACGGTCATCGTTCGCTTTCGCACCGGCTTGCCGTCGGCGACTGATCGTGAGATCAATGAGAACCTGGTCATCATCTCTTGGCCGTACCAGGGCATCGAGTCCGGCATGCCCAATGACGAAGACAAGCAGAGCCACAATAGCTTTGAAGAGGCCATCGAGAAAGGCTTTGAGAATTCCGATATCGGGGTGCAGGTGGCTTGCCTGACTGGAAATCACCACAAGGAATGGCGTTACTACACGCGTGACGTCGAGGCCTTCCTGGATGCATTCAACGCATGCCTGGCGGGGCATCCGGTCTATCCCATACAACTGCGCATGTACAAGGATCCTGATTGGAATGCCTTATCGGGCTTGCAGCCCCAGGGTTCAGATCAGCTTCATTGAAAGAGGTCAGGCGGCGCTTGCGCGCCGCCTGCTACGCATAGCGCTTGGCGCCCGCCACGCAAACCACCGCCGCCAGCGTCACGACCAGCATCGTCCAGCTGACCTGCTCATGCAGCAGCGCGGCAGCCAATCCCAGCCCCATGAAGGGCTGGAACAACTGCAACTGCCCCACCGCCGCAATTCCGCCCTGCGCCAGCCCGCGGTACCAGAACACGAACCCGATAAGCATGCTGAACAGCGACACGTAGGCGAGGCCTATCCACGCCGGCGTGCCGACGTGCTCGAACGAGGCCGGCATGGTCAACAG
This sequence comes from Achromobacter sp. ACM01, assembly GCF_014851745.1. Classification (NCBI taxonomy): domain Bacteria; kingdom Pseudomonadati; phylum Pseudomonadota; class Betaproteobacteria; order Burkholderiales; family Alcaligenaceae; genus Achromobacter; species Achromobacter sp. ACM01. The sequence goes on along the minus strand of NZ_JACVAF010000003.1, from coordinate 728,564 downwards.
CGCGATGGGCAGCATGAGGGGCAGAGACAGCACCAGCGCCCAGCTGATGACCTGCCAGCCGCCCAGCTTGCGGGACAGCTTGGCGCCTTCGGCATAGCCCAGGCCGCAGACGATGATGGAGGCGAGCATGAGCAGGTCGCCGGTGGGCGAGGCCTCCAGGCCGCCCCAGGCGGCATAGCCCGCGACGCAAGCCGCGCCGACGATGGAGAACATCCAGAACGGCGGACGCGGGCGTTCGCCGCCGCGTATCACGGCGAAGATCGCGGTGCTGAGCGGCAGCAGGCCGAGGAAGACGATGGAATGGGCCGAGGTGACGTGCTGCAGGGCCAGCGCCGTCAGCAGGGGGAAGCCGACCACCACGCCCAGTGCGGTCAGCGTTAGCGAGGGGAGGTCGGACAGGGTAGGCCGGCGTTGGCGCAGCAGCATCAGCAGGGCCAGGCCAAGCAGGCCCGCGATGGCGGCACGCGCGCAGGTCAGGAAAATGGGATCCAGGTCCGCCACGGCGACCCGGGTCGCGGGCAAGGAGCCCGCGAAGATCACTACGCCGATAAAACCGTTCACCCAGCCGCTGGTGGCCTTTTGCATCTGAAGCTCCTTGATACCGGGCTCCAGTACAGCACGGCCTGAGCGCGCAGTCCAAGCACAATCCAGTACAATTTCAAGAAACTGTTATGTATTGAAAGCCAGTACGGCGGAGGATTCCATGGCGCGCGGCGGCACTCTCATCAAGCAGGTCATGGGCGAGATCCAGGGGCGGATTGCGGCCCGCACAGCCTTGCCTGGCTCCCGGCTGCCTTCGGTAAGAGTGCAAGCCAAGACGCTGGACGTATCGGTGTCCACAGTGGTGGAAGCCTACGAGCGGCTGGCGGCGGAAGGCGTGCTGGTGTCGCGCCCCGGCTCCGGGTTCTATGTGGCCGGGCAGGTGGCGCCGTTGGCGCTGACCGAGATGGGGCCGAAGCTGGACCGGGAAGTCGACCCGCTGTGGGTATCGCGTCAGTCGCTGGCGGCGGACGCGGATAGCTTGCGGCCGGGCTGCGGCTGGCTGCCGGTCAGCTGGATGTATGAAGACGGGTTGCGGCGCGCCATGCGTGGCATGGCGCGCGCCGAAACCGCGGAACTGACCGAGTATGGAACGCCGTTGGGCCATGCGCCCCTGAGGCAGCTGTTGGCGCGGCGCATGGCGGGCATGGGGATAGAGGCAGGGCCCGAGCAGATCATGCTGACCGATTCGGGGACTCAGTCCATCGACCTGATCCTGCGCTTTCTGCTGGAACCGGGGGACACGGTGCTGGTGGACGATCCCTGCTATTTCAACTTCCATGCGCTGTTGAAGGCGCATCGCGTCAAGGCGGTGGGGGTGCCGTACACGCCGAACGGTCCGGATGTCGCGGCGTTCGAAGCGGCGCTGCGCGAGCATTCCCCGCGGCTCTACATCACGAACTCCGGCATACACAATCCGACGGGGGCGACTTTGTCGCCCTTGGTCGCGCACCGTCTGCTGAAGCTGGTGGACGATTCCGAGCTGGTGATCGTCGAGGACGACATCTTCGCGGATTTCGAGAACACGCCCGCGCCGCGGCTGGCTGCGTTCGACGGGCTGTCGCGGGTCATACATATCGGCAGCTTCTCGAAGACGGTGTCGGCGTCGGTGCGTTGCGGCTACATCGCGGTGCGGTCCGATTGGGTGGAAAGCCTGACCGACCTGAAGGTCGCCACGACCTTTGGCAGCAGCCGGCTGGCGGCCGACATCATCTTCAGGACGCTGACGGGCAGCGGCTACCGCCGCCACATGGAGTCGACCCGGCTGCGCCTGGCGCAGCAGATGGACAAGACCGCCGCAAAGTTGCTGAAGCTGGGCATCAAGCCCTGGCTGACGCCCCGGGCGGGCATGTTTCTGTGGTGCCGCCTGCCCGAGGGCAAGGACGCGGCTACTGTGGCCCGTCTGTGTCTGAAGGAAGGGGTGTTGGTGGCTCCCGGAAATGCGTTCAGCCAGTCGCTGGCTACGGGAGATTTCCTGCGGTTCAACGTTGCGCAGTCCACGGACGAGCGGATATTCACGGTGCTGTCCAAGGCGTTGAGCGCGGCTTGATGCAAGGGGCACGGTTGGTTGCCTGAAGTACTGGCAGCCGGCATTCACGAAAAATTTCCGTGTCGCCTGATACCTTTTGCTTTCTCGACTGACAGGCGCAGGCAATCCAGCGGCCCGCCTGGCCGCCGGACTGTCGTATTGATGACTACAGGTAGGCGAGCGTGATGATGTAGCCCTGGGCGTCCTGTTGCCCGGCGTGGCGCGCCCTGAGCGGCACGGTCTGCACGTCGACCTTCACTCGATTGGCGCTTACGCGGTAGCGGTCGGCGGGCTTGCCAGCGGCGCGGGCGCGTTCAGCATCGCATTCCACGCGGACGGTTGCTTTTCGGGATTGAACCTGCGGTGTGCATGACGCAGCCTCGACGATGGCGCCGTGGAAATAGATGGTTCCATCCGCGGCGCGGGCTGCGGGCAGGACGCTGGACGCGCACAGCAGAAGCAGGGAAAGGCGATATTGGAGCTTGGACATGACAGCGACTCCTTGCGACTGGAAACGGAGGGGGGGCTATGTCTGTCTTCACTTCTTTAACGGCATCCGGCAGCGAAAGTTAATCGCAATCCGCCTTTGGGCCGCGTTCGCGCGTGCGAGCGGTGCCTGGCTTGCAACTGCAACGCAGGCGCGTCAGTCCGCACGGCGATAGGCCGCCGTGGCGGAAAGTCCGCGGCTGGACCGCTTTTTTGTAAGGAGAGAGTCGGCTCGCTACGCGAACACCGGAAGGACTATGGGCGGCATCGTGGGCTCCTTTGATCGCGCCCTGGAGGACGCGGTGATGGTCAGGGACCTGGAACGGACTGTCGGCCAATATGAAATGCGTGGTTTCATTGTCGCAGGTCGCGGGGAAAAATCAATACCTGGCGTCCGGCGCATGCGATCACTATCTTCCGGATTCTGGCGACGGGATGTTTCGCACCGTATTCGCTCTGGCTCGAATGCTCGCTGCTGACGCGTCCTGCGCCGCTTCAGTAAACTCCGGGGCTGCCGCGCGGCGCTCACCGCCGCTTTCATGCTCGCTGATCTCCATGACTGCTTCCGACACGACATTCGCCGCCGCGCTTCGTACTCCCGTCTCCACCGCCGACGATCTTGATCCGCTGGATCAGTTCTTCCAGCGCCCCGAGGTAGGCGCCTTTTTAGCCCAGGCCCGCAAACCTGGGCAGGCGGACGCCAGCCTGCGGACCTGCGCCGATCTGTTGCCTACGCTGCACCCTGGCCGCGCCGCTGCCGTGGCCTTGATGTGCGGTTCGCTGGTGGAAGACGGCGCCGATCCGGCAATACTCTTTCCCGTCCTGCAGGACTTGCTGCGGCAGTGGCTGAGCACCCTGAGTCCGTATTGTGCGCAGGAGGTCGAGGACGACGATGATGAGGTGGAGGAGGCCGACCGCCGGGCTTGGCAGGATGCCAGGTCGCGGATGGCCGACGTACCCGAGGACAGGCGCTGGGAAGTGGAAGCCTTGCATCAGGCGGCAGACCTGCTGGTGCTGCCGATGATGACCATGGTCTTGCGCGACCGCCGCAATCACGCCGCCCTGGTGTCCGACGCGGAGTTGATGGCGCTGCTGCATCCCATGGCCACCAGCAACGACAGCCTGCCCTTCGAGCATCTGCACTATCTTTGGCTGGCCTCGCAGTTGGGCTACGAGGAGGAGTTGGTAGTGGTGCTGCCGACTTCCATGACGGGCTTCATTGCGCGGGCGCATGCCGTCAACAACAACTTCCACGCCTTCACGCTGTTGCAGATCATCATCGGCGAACACGCGCAGGCCTTGGGCGTGAAGCGCGAGATCGCAGCGCGCGAACCGGACCAGGACAGCGATACCGCGGACTTCCAGTGGTTGCAGGCTGATGCCTACGCCGGCGGCGAGCTGGTCAACGCCATGCGTTACGCCTGGGGCGAGGCGGCGTTGCGGCACAACCTGTCCCGCCACGGCAAGCGAGTGCTCATCGCGTTGGAAACGGCCGAGGGCATGAAGCGCAATTGGTCGGGGTTCAACGGCGCCATGCATGAAGCGCAGCAACCGTCCATGACATTCACGCGCTATCTCACGCGTGACGAGGTGGCTTCGTATCTGGCTTGATCCGGCGCGGACGGGGCCGCATGGCGGGCGGTATATTCGAAAGCTCCCCTCTCAACAGGAGCGCCACATGCAGACCAATGAAATCCATCGGGGCCGGCTGATCGACCACATCCAGCTGGTGGTGCGGGACCTGGCAGCCAGCCAGCGGTTCTATCAGGCAGTCTTCGATGCGCTGAAAGTGCCGATGGGCGGCACGGGCGACGGCTATTTCTGGGCGGACGAGCTATTCGTTTCCACGCCCGACAACAAGGCTGCGGCGGGGCAGTTGACCGGACGCCATCATCTTGCGTTCCAGGCGCAGGACCAGGCCATGGTCGCTGCCTTCTACAAGGCGGCGCTGGCCCATGGCGGCACGGACAATGGCGCGCCGGGCTTTCGGGACTACCATCCAGGGTATTACGGCGCTTTCGTGCTGGATCCGGACGGCAACAACATCGAGGCCGTGTTCCATGGCGAGGCGCAGCGCAGCGCGCCTTCGGTGAAAGTGACGTTCTGAGCGGCGCGCGTTTGGCTCAGACGCGTGCCGCCCCGTAATCACACGCCCAGGTAGGCGCGGCGCAGCCCCTCATCGGCCAGGAGTTCAGCGCCCGGCCCGGACATGACGATTTCACCGTGCTCCAGCACATAGCCGCGCGCGGCCATGCTGAGCGAGCGGTGCACGTCCTGCTCCACCAGCAGGATGGTGATGCCGCGCGCGTTGATGAGCGGCAGCTTGTCGAAGATGTCCTTGACCATGATGGGCGCCAGGCCGATGGACGGTTCGTCCAGCAGCAGGAGCTTGGGCGAGGTCATCAGCGCGCGGCCGATGGCCAGCATCTGCTGCTCGCCGCCGCTAAACGAGCGAGCCAGCTGGCGGCGCCGTTCCCGCAGACGCGGGAACAGCTGATAGACCCAGTCCAGGTTGTCGCGGCTGCGGCGCTTGTCGCGCAGTACGTCGGCGCCGACCAGCAGGTTGTCCTCGACGTCCATGTGGCCGAACAGGCGGCGGCCTTCCATGACCTGGGCCATGCCCAGGCGCGCCACCAGGTGCGCGGGCAGGCCGCTGATGCGCTCGCCCAGGAAGCGGACCTCGCCGGCCAGCGCGGGCAGGGAGCCCATGACGGTGCGGATTAGCGTGCTTTTGCCGGCGCCGTTGGCGCCGACCAGACTGACGATCTCGCCTTCGCCCACGTGCATGTCCACGCCGCGCAGCACCTGCACGTCGCCGTAGCCGGCGTCCAGTTGACGGATCTCCAGCATCACGCGGCCTCCCCGAGATAGGCGCGCACCACCTGCGGATCGCGGGCGACCTGCTGCGGCAGGCCATCGGCGATCTTGCGCCCCTGCTGGATGACGACGATGCGGTCGGATAGTTGCATGATGGCCTTCATGTTGTGTTCGATCACCAGGACGCTGATGCCGTCGCCGCGCAGGGAAAGGATCAGCGCCACCATTTCCTCGGTCTCCACCGGCGTCAGGCCCGCCATCACTTCGTCCAGCAGCAGCAGGCGGGGCTGGGTCGCCAAGGCCTTGGCGACTTCCAGGCGCTTGCGGCCCGACAGCGTGAGAGTGCGCGCGATCTGATGCTCGCGTCCGGCCAGGCCGACGCGCGCCAGCACGGCCTGGGCGACTTCCTCGGCCTGGGCTGGAGCGCGGTGGCGCAGGAAGGCGCCGATCATGGCGTTCTCCAGTACCGTCATGTCGCCGAATGGCTTCACGATCTGGAACGTACGTGCGAGTCCAGCGGCGCAGATGCGCGCCGGATCCTGGCCGTTGATGCGGCTGCCATTGAAGCGGATGTCGCCGCTGCTGGGCGGCACGAAGCCGGATGCCATCGCGAACAGCGTGGTCTTGCCGGCGCCGTTGGGGCCGATCAGGCCGACGATCTCGTCGGCGCCGACGGCGAAGCTGACCTCGTCGGAGGCTCGCACGCCGCCGAAATTGCGGCTGACATTATGGAACTCGAGCAGGTTCATTGTGTGCCCCCCATCGCGGGACCGGCGGTCTTGGCTGGCGTGCCGGCCGCGCGCGCAGGCGCCTTGGCGCGTCGGGACAGTATCGCCATCAGTCCTCGCGGCTCCCAGCGGATGATGATCATCAGCAAAAGGCCATACAGCATCATGTCGGCCCCCACCATGCCCCCGGTCAGGGAGCGCGCCAGCTCTTCGCCAGGCAGCAGCAGCAGCGCGCCCAGCACCGGGCCCCAAAGCGTGCCGCGGCCGCCGATGATGCAGACCACGGCGATGACGACGCTGAGATTGGCGCCGAATACCTTATCGGGGCTGATGTAGAGGACGAACTGCGCATAGAAGGTGCCGCCCAGCGCGGTCATGGCCGCGCTCAGCATGGCTGCGGTCAGCTTGTAGCGCCGCACCGGCACGCCCAGCGCCATCGCCGCGTCCTGGTCGTTGCGCACGGCCGTCAGGCAGTAGCCGAAGCGGCTGCGCAATACATGGCGGTTGATCAGCAACGCGGCGATGGTGAAGGCCAGCGCCACGATGTAGTAGTAGGCCTTGCCGGTATGCTGGAAGTACAGCGGAGCGTCGCGCAGCAGCGTGACCTCCATGCCGCGCGGCCCGCCCAGCAGGGTGTCGGCGTTTTCCACCAGCGTCTTGAGCACCATGCAGGAGGCGATCGTGGCCAGCGCGAAGTACGCGCCGCGCAATTGCAGGCAAGACAGCCCCACGATCAACGCCGCGCCCATGGCCACGACGGCGCCGGCCCACATGCCCAGCCAGGGACTGATGCCCAGGTTCACGAACAGCCAGGTCGAGGTATAGGCGCCCAGCCCGAAATAGGCGGCATGGCCCAGCGAGAGCTGGCCGGCGATGCCGCCCAGGATGTTCCATGACAGCGCCAGATAGGCGTACAGCAGCGTCATGGCGCCAACCGACAGCAGGTACTGGTTGCCGCTGGCCAGCGGCAGCAGCGCCAACAGGCCCAGTGCGGCGATGCCGGCGGCCGAAGTCTTTGTGGTCTTGGCCATCATTCGTTCTCCACGCCGAACAGCCCGCTGGGCCGGAAATACATGGTGGCGAGAAACAGCAGGAAGATGAGCGCTTCGGCATAGGTGATGGGGATCAGCTGGCTGCCGACCGATTCCAGCACGCCGACCAGGATGCCGCCCCAGAATGCGCCCGCCACCGAGCCGATGCCGCCCAGCACGACGATGACGAAGGCGCGCAGGCCGAAGATGTCGCCGACGAAGGGGTTGACGGGATAGAGCGGCAGCAGCAGCGCGCCGGCCGCGCCCAGCACCAGCAGGCCGATGGCGAACGACAGCCGGTAGACGCGGGCGCTGTCTATGCCCAGCACGCTGGCGGCTTCGCGGTCCTGTCCGGTGGCGCGGATGGCGCGGCCTGTGCGCGTGTGGCGCAGGAACAGCACCAGGGCCGCCGTGATCAGGCAGGCGAAGAACAGGCCGGCGATCTGCGGATAGGTGAAGATCAGGTCGCCGGGCATCCAGACTTCGTTGGCCCAAGGCGCGTCGATGGTCCGGCTGTCGGGGCCGGCCAGCGCCAGGAAGGCGTTGTCCAGGAAGATCCACAGGCCGGTGGTGAAGATCAGAACGCCGATCGGCTCGCGCGAACTTTCCTTGCGGTAGATGCCGTCGATCAGCCAGCGCTGGCAGGCATAGCCGACGACGAACAGCGCGGCCGCCGTGAGTGGCATGGCGGCCAGCGGATGCAGGCCGAAGTGGCTGGTGAGCGCGAAGCAGACGTACATGGACATCATCAGGAAGGCGCCATGGGCGAAATTGATGATCTTCATGACGCCGAACTGCAGGCTCAGGCCCAGCGCGATCAGGCCGTAGACGGCGCCGCTGGCGATACCGCCCAGCAAGGCCTGGAGTAGGGTAGTGGTCAAGTGGAGGCTCCTAGCGGTAACGGGGCGCCGGCGCCACGCGCAGGGCGTGGCGCGGCGACGCCAGGTCGGTCAGGGCTGAGCGGCAGGCCAGACCATCTTGTAGGATTTGGAGGCCAGGTTCTCCGGCCACACGGTGCGGTACTGGCCGTCGGGCGTGATCTGCTGCATGACGTAGCGCTTTTCGGGGTTCTGGCCCTTGGCGTCGATCACGATGTCATAGCCCACCAGCTTGTTCAGGTCGGTGCCTTGCAGCTTGGTCTGGGCCAGGGCGTCGCGGATGGCTTCGGGATCCGCCTTCCCGGCGCGCTCCAGCGCGTCCTTGATGACCCAGACCGCGGCGTAGGCGCTGACCGACAGTTCGTTGGGATCGACCTTGTAGGCGGCGACGAAGTCGTCCCAGAACTTCTTGGCGAACGGCGTGGTGATGGACGACTCGTAGCCGGCCCAGCCATTGGTGGTGTAGACATTGCCCGCGATGTCCTTGCCGACCAGCGGGATGAAGGTACTGTCGATCTGGCCGGCCGCGCTGCCGACGTAGGTCGAGCCCACCCGCATCTGCGCCAGCAGTTTGTGCAGCTGCACGGCGTCGGCGCCATAGGAGGTCACGGTGACGACGTCGGGCTTCTTGCCCTTGATCTTCAGCACCAGCGGACGCAGGTCAGGCGAGTTGGGCGGGTATCCCTCGTCCAGCACCAGATCGATGCCGGCTGCCTTGAACTTGGCGCGCAACGTGTTGGCCATGTCCTGGCCCCAATCGGTGTTCTCGTAGACCATGGCGACCGTCTTGGCCGGCTTGCCGGTGGTCTTGCCCGCGTAGTCGATGAAGTCCGCCATGCTTTCGGCGTTGCCCGAGGCCGGGATCTGCGTGGGACGGAACACGTACTTGAAGCCGCGTTCGGTGATGTCGGCCTTGGCGGCCAGGTCCACCACCCATGGCACGCGGTTCTTTTCCGCGACGGCGGTGGCGGGGAAGGTCACGCCGCTCTGGAAAGCGCCCAGCAGCACCGGGGTCTTCTCGCGGGTGATCAGGCGTTCGACCTCGGTCATGGCGACCTTGGCATCGCCCCGGGTGTCCACCTCGACCAGCTGCAGTTGCGCGCCGCCCAGCGACTTGATGCCGCCGGCGTCGTTGATGTGCTTGACGGCCAGATGCGTGGCGCGCGACATGTCTTTGCCAATGGAAGCGGTGGCGCTGCCCGACAGAGGAATCAGATAGCCGATCTTGACGGGCTCGGCAGCCAGGGCGGCGCCCTGGACCAGCAACGTGGCGCCGGCCGCGGCGAACAGACGCCGCAGGGCGGCGGGGCGATAGGGGTTGCTCGTGTTCATGAGGATTTGTCTCCAGGTTTTTTTGTGATTCGAGAGTGCGGCGCGGGCTTCAGCCTGGCGGCCCTGCGCCGAGTGCCGCGTGCGTCGCGCACACCAGGCGATGGGCGCGTTCATCGAGCAGCACCGTGCGTCCCATGCGGTTCATGGTGTAGGCAAAGGAAAGCCGTCGCTGCGGCCAGGCGAAAGCCAGCGACCCGCCAGCGCCCGTGTGGCCGTAGGCCTCGTCGCCGAAGCAGGCGCTGTCCAGGCCTTGCGCGCGGTTATCCATCTGGCGCATGAAGCCGCTGGCGTAGCGCGTGGGTACGCGCAGGCAGGCGTCGTCGTCCGTGCGCGCCGACAGGGCCGTGGCCGCGGCCAGCGTGTCCTCGCGCAGCAGGCGCACGCTGTCGCGCTGGCCGCCCAGCGCCAGTGTGCCGTACAGACGCGCCAGGCTGCGCGCATTGCCGATGCCGCCAGCCGCGCACAGCCCGGCTGCGTGGCCGGCGCGGCTGTTGAAGCCGGAAGGGCGCCAGCCGCCGGTGTTCTTGGCGTACAGCGCGGTAGGGCTTTCGGGCTCATCCTTCAGGGACTGCTCGAAGGGACTGAACGGCGCTTGCGGCGCGGGCGGCGGCACGATGGGTGCGACCCGGGCTTCCTCCGTTTCCGGCAAGCCGATCCAGAAGTCCAGGTCCAGCGGCTGCGCGATATGGCGGCGGAAGAATTCGCCGGGCATGCAGCCGCCCAGCCTGCGCACCAGCTCGCCGACCAGCCAGCCGTAGGTCAGGCCGTGGTAGGCCACGCGTTCGCCCGGAGCCCAGAAAGGCGCGGCCCCGGCCAGCCGGCGGGTCATGCCCTCCCAGTCGAAAGCGGCGTCAGCGGGTAGCGGCTCGCGCAGCGCGGGCAGGCCAGCGGTATGGTTGAGCAGCATGCGCGGGGTGGTGGCGGCCTTGCCTGCTGCGGCGTATTCGGGCCAGTAGCGGGCGACAGGGGCGTCCAGGTCCAGCTCTCCCGCTTCGGCCAGCATGTGGGCGCAGAGCGCCGTGGCCGGCTTGGTATTGGAGAACACGATACAGACCGTGTCGCGCTGCCAGGGCTGGCCGCGGTCCGTGTCGGCCCATCCTGCCCACAGGTCGACCACCGGATAGCCGTCGACTTCGATGGCGACGGACGCGCCGAGCTCGCCACCGTCCTGGAAGTTGCGCGCGAATGCTGCGCGTACTGGTTCGAAGGCGGGATCGCAGTAGCCGTGTATGGCCGGCGCCGCGGCTGCAAGCGCCGGAGACGAGGTTGCGGCGGCCATGGTCAGCGCGTCAATGGCGCGCGCGCGCCGTAGCCCAGCAGGTAGCGCGCGTCGTTGGACAGCGCGGCCGCGACGCCTTCGGGCAGCGTGCTGGTGAAGTCGGCGAAGCCGCGCAACCAGGACACGTTGTAGTTGCAGAGTATGGCGCGGCGCTCGCGGTCGGTATGGTTCGGGCCGGAGCGGTGCCAGGTGTTGGACAGCCAGATGGCGACCGAGCCGGCGGGTGCGGTCAGCGTGACCTCGCCGTCCAGCGGGCCGCTGCCCCACGGTGGCGACTTGCGCAGCTTGTGGCTGCGCGGCATGACCCGCGTGGCGCCGTTGTCGGCGGTGAAATCGTCCAGCATCCAGACGTTCTGCAGCGTCAGCGGAAACTCCGGCAGCGGCTCGGCGATCTGGCCCAGCGGCGCATCCACGTGCCAGGCGCCGCCGCCTGTGCCGGGGCCGATGCTGGTGGCCTGGAAGTCGTGCAGGTTGCAGTCCTGGCCCATCACGCTGCGCACCATGGGCAACACCGCCGGGTGCTCGATCAGCGGGATCATGTCGGGCGCCTTGTTCAGGAGGTTCCAGACGCGTTGCGACTTGTCGTCGTCGAACAGGGTGGGCAAGTGCAGGAAGTTCTTCGACACTTTGTTGATGGGCACCGGCCAGCGCGTGTTTTCGTTGTCGCGGCGATACTGGTGCACGCGCGCCACCATGCGCTGCGCTTCCATGTCGCTCACCGTGTAGTGGCGCTTATAGTAGGCCAGGATGTCGTCATCGTCCTCGTGCCGTTCGTCGTCCAGCGGGAACGGATCGGCGCGTTCCGCGGCCATCAGTCCGGCCACGCATTCGCGCGCCTGTTCCAGCTGTGCGGCGTCCAGCACGTTTTCAATGACGGCGTAGCCTTCTTCGGCGAGCTGGTGTTGCAAAGCCTGCAGATCGAGTTGCTTCATGTTCCTCCCCTTTTATGTGGAATGTCACTGCGAATTCGGGCCGGGCACGGCCACGGGCGCGAGCGCGCTGCGTGCGAGCTTGCCTATGCTGGTGCGCGGCAAGGCTGCCGTCGCGCCGATGCGGCGCGGCACTTTGTAGCCGGCCAGGTGCGCGGCGCAATGCGCCTGCAGGGCGGCCATGTCCAGGCGTTGGCCGGGGGCGGGCGTGACCCAGGCGTGGACCACCTGGCCCAGCCGCTCGTCGGCCACGCCGAAGGCGGCCGCTTCGCCGACTTCGGGGCGCGACAACAGCACCTGTTCCACTTCCAGCGGATAGACCTTGAAGCCGCCCACGTTGATGCAGTCGTGCCGGCGACCCCGCAGATGGAGATAGCCCTCGTCGTCCAGGATGGCGACGTCGCCGGTGTAGAACCAGCCTTCGCGCAGCGCTTGCGCGGACTCCGGCGCCGCTTGGCGGTAACCTGCCATCACGTGCGGCCCGCGCACGCGTATTTCGCCGGGCTGGCCCGGCGGCATGACGCGGCTGGCGCCATCCAGGTCCACCACCTGCAGTTCGCCGCCTGGCACGGGCAAGCCCACCGAACCGGGTTTGCGTGGACGGTGCATGGGATTGAAGGCCAGGCAGGGACCCGCCTCGCTCATGCCGTAGCCCTCATGGATGGGGCAACCGGCGCGCAACTCGAAACGCGTCAGGGTTTCGCGCGGCAGCGGCGCCGCGCCGGAGAAGCAGGCGCGCAGGCTGCCGAGTTTTTCAGGCTGGAAGGCCGTGCTCAGCAACAGGTCATGGAAGATTGCGGGCGCGCCCGGCAGCAGGGTCACGCCGTGGGCGGCGATGGCCTCGATGGTGCGGGCGGCATCGAAGCGCCGCATCACCACCAGCTCGCCGCGGGCATGCAAGCTCAAGTAGAGCGACATGGAGACGGCCGACACATGGAATAGCGGCATCACGCAGAGCACCACCTCCGAATCGCGCCGCGTCGGCAGCCAGGCTTCGCGCTGCGCGATGTTGTAGGCGATCTGCCGGTGCAGGATGTTGACGCCCTTGGGGCGTCCGGTGGTGCCGCCGGTGTATTGCAGCGTGGCCAGATCTTCATGCCGCGGCAGGTCTTCGGGCAGGGCGCAGGCCTGCGGCAGCATCTCCAGCAGGCCGGCGCCGTTGCCTGTGCGGAGAATGGCGCCGGCATCCAGGCCCGGGCACACGGCGCTCAGATCCAGCTTCACGCTGTCGTCATGCAGCAGCATGCAAGGCTCGGCGTCTTCCAGCATATAGGCCAGCTCGCGCTCGCGATAGCCTGGGTTCAGCGGCACGGCCTGCGCGCGCAGCGCATGCACTGCAAAGGTGGCAACGGCCAGGTCCAGCGAGTTCTGCATCAACAGGGCCACCCGGTCGCCGGGCCGCACGCGTTCGCCCAGGCGGCGTGCCAAAGCTCCAGCCAAGCCGGCGTATTGCGCATAGTTCAGGCGCACGCCTTCGAAGGACAGCGCGGGAAGATCGGGCGCTTCGAGAGCGGCGTCGCGCAGCAGATGGATCACCGAATCCGGGACCCTGGGCAGGGCGGGGGCGTTCATCATGCCTTGCGCTCGGCAGCCTTGCGGGCAGCCTTGGCGTCGCTGGCCTGCCAGACCGTGGGCCGGCCAGCACCGCCCAGCAGGGTGATGGGGTCGGCATTGTCGATGTGGCCGTACTGCCCCTTGTAGATGCTGTAGCCGCACAATTCCTGCAGGCGGCGCGGGAAGCTTCTCGCCACCTCGGCCGGAATGCCGAGCTGCAGGTTTTCCTGTTGCCGCATCCATCCGGCGCAGTAGTAGCACGACAACGCGTAACGGCGGGCGTTGCTGTTGTTGGCGCCGCCCTTGTGCCACAGCGCGCTGTCGAACAGCATGACACTGCCCGCCTTCATGGTGGCCTGCACGGTGTCTATGTCCTGCGCGCCGTAGGGCGGAGACGAATCGTAGCGATGACTGCCGGGCACGATGTGGGTGGCGCCGTTCTCGGCCGTGAAATCGCTCAAGGCCCAGATGGCATTGACCGCCAGCGGCGGGCGCGGGCGCGGCAGCGCCAGTTGCTGGGTATCTTCGTGCAGGGGCTGGGCGCCTTGGCCCGGCGCCAGCGTCAGTGAGCACAGCGACGACAGCAGCAGCTCGCGGTCCAGCAGGCGTTCGGCCAGGCTCAGCACGTCGGGCTGCAGCGGCACGTCCCAGAAGCGTGGATCGTAGACCAGCAGGTTGTTGATGCGCACCGTCTTGCGGCCTTCGAACGAGGTCTGGGCGTAACCGAGGTTGTGCTCGGCCTCGATCCGGATCAGGGCTTCCTGCAACTGGCTGACCTGCTCGGGCGGGATGATTCCCGGCAGCACCACGAATCCGTCGCGTTCAAAGGCTGCGATCCGCTCGTCGAGCGGTTCGGGCGTGGACATCTTTTGTCTCCTGATTGGGCCTGGATCTGAGTCCGGCGATATAGGTCTGTGCGTATAATCGGCCGGTAGTCTTCGCCCTGCCAGCGCGTAGCGTCCACGGCAGTGGCGCAAAGCGTCCATCCCCTAGAAGATGGCGGCCCCAGTCGGCATGATCCGGTACTCAACATGAGCGCGCAGGCCTACCACCACACCACCGATGTCATAGCGCCGCAGGAGCAGTTCGCGTATTGGCGCGATGCAATCTGCGATGCCTACGTGCCGCTCGAACCCGAGCGTGACGCCGCGCGCAGCTTTCGCGGCCAGATCGACGGCCTGCTGCTGCCGGACCTGCACGGCTCGACCATCACCGCCCAATCCCATGTGGTCAGGCTGTCCGCGGCCGGTCTCTCGGCCCGCAAGCAATCCCCATTCTTCGCCAATTTGCTGTGCGCGGGAGAGGCCCTGGTTTCGCAGGACGGAAGCGCCATGCGGGCGCGGGCTGGCGACGTCTACGTGGTGGATTGCGCTTCGCCCTGGGAAGTCGACTTCCGCACCGATTTCCGCATGTTCTGCATAGAAATCCCGGAAGGCCTCTTGCGGCCGCAACTGGGCCGGCGCGGGCGACTGGCCATGCCGGTGCTGGACGGAAGTTCAGGGGCAGGGCGGGTGCTGGCCAGCTACATGCGCCTGGTCAGCGAACTGCCGGCAAACGAGTTGCAGCAGGTGCAGGCGCTGATGGTCAGGCATTGCAGCGAACTGCTGTCGCGGACGCAGCTCGAAGGGGCGGATGCCGGCGCGCAGATCGCCGAACGGGTGCGCCACGAAGTCCTGGACCGCATTCTGGCGCTGGTGCAGCGGCGTTTGGCCGATCGCGGCCTGACGCCGGCTTCGGCCAGCGAGGAGCTCGGCATCTCCCGCAGCTATCTGTTCAAGATCATGGCCGAGCATGGCCTGAGCTTCAGCGCTTACGTGCGGCAGTGCCGGCTGGAAAGGTGCCGCCTGGCCATCGAGACCCAGCCTGGCCGCTCCATCGCGGACATCGCCGCCAGCTGGGGATTCGAGGAAGTTTCCACGTTCAATCGGGCGTACCGCGCGCACTATGGCCGCTCGCCAGGCAGCGAGCGCGGCGGTGCGCCCTTGCGGGCTCAATAGCGCGCATCACCATTTGCCCTGGCCCTGCGACTGCTGCATCTGCGGGGCGTTGGCAGGCCTGACCGTGTCGACATACTTCCGGTAGGCGGCGACATACTCGGGGCTATTGATGTCAGGGGTGCTGTCGCTGTCCCAGTTTCTTTCAACGCCGGATTGCTTCCAGGCGGCCAGGTCGCGTTCGACTTGATCGCGGCTGAGTTGGACGTCGGAGGGCGGAGCTGCGGTGGTTGGGGCGGCGGACATTTGCGCGGCCACGGGGCCGGAGAGCAGGGCGCAGGCCGCCAGGACGACGGGAATCATGGCGCGGACGGTTAGGGCAGTTTTCATGAAATGCTCCTGATGACGAGAGTGACCGCAGCATTGGAGACCGGTGTCCATGGGGGCTCGCGGCAATGCAGCCCGGTGCAGGGACAGCTGCGCAACCGGATTGGCGCATTGGTTTTTTTCTTGGGCAGGCCGGCCCGGCCCGCGGCGCGCGCGGACACGCACCTGGCGCTGGGTTCCACCGCCAGGTTTACGACTCGGGCCGGACCGGGCGTCCGGGCCTCATGCCTTTGTGCTCATCGTAGGACGGCGCGGGTGGGCGCCACATACTCAATATTGGGTACGTCATACCGATGGCGCGCGCTCAGAGCAGCGAGGCGAGCCTGACCAGTTCGGACTGGCGATTGCATTCCATCTTGTTGAGCAGGGACGCCACCTGTTTACGCACGGTCAGCACCGAGGCGTGGCGCAGGGTCGCGACTTCCTCCACGCTGTGTCCCATCGCAAGACCGGCCAGCACAGCGGCTTCCGCGTGCGTGATCGAGAACACGGATTCCAGTCTGTCGACGTCCGGTTGGGAGAAGGCGCTTTTTCTGCGCATGCGCACCAGCAGCATGCGGCTGCCGATCAGGCTCAGCGCTTGCGGGGCCGCGCTGATGTCGATCCAGGTCAATTCGCCCCATCCGGCGGCTGCCGCCAGGGACCGCGCCTTGCCGTCGCGCGCGACCGCCTGGCAATACGCGTCGAACAAGGCCTGTATCTTCGCGTCGGGATGGCGCAGCTTGCCGCCGCGCACGTTCCAGCCATGGCCGTCGCTCAGATAGTGCATGGCGAGGGCCGATCTCTTGTCTACCATCGCGTCGTGGCTGACCAGCAGCACGGCTTCGCCGACATCCGAGAGTGCGCTTTCAATGGCTGTCCAACCGATGGCGAGCGCCTTTTCGCGTTGGGCCAACCGGCTTTTCAGCAGGCGGAAGTAATGGGCTACGTCGCCGGACTGAAGCCGTTCGCTGGCCTTGTCGTCCACGGTCGAGCGTTGGAAGGCGATGGCGGCGCGCAGCATGGCGCTGGATTCGATTACCAGGCACAGCACTTGCGCCATCCGGTGCTTGAGCATGAAGTCCGTGTAGAACTCGGAACGCTGCAGCTGCTTGTGGCCGCACATGTTGGCGGTATCCAGCCACGTGCCCACGGGCAGCAGCCGCGAATCCTGTTCGACGATGTCGCAGCTGTAGTAATGGTTGCGGTAGTCCGTGGCGGCGGCTTCGGGAAAGCTGACGGTGGACAGGTCCAGCAGCTTGTGGCGGGCATCGAAGACGATCAAGGTGCCGCTGTCCGCGCCCACCATGTCGCGGGCGGTCAGCAGGATGTCATGCCAGGGCGGATCGGGATCCGCCAGACGGTCCAGGGCTTCGATCGCGCGCCGGACGGCAATCTGGTGTTCGGCCATTTCGTGCCTCCAACTCTGGTTCAGACGCAAACGCTGTCACGTATCACAGATCGTTGTAGAGGTGGCTCCGGCCAGATCGGGGGAGCGCTGCGCGGCGGTGATTTGCCGGCATGGGAGAGGCTGGCCGGCCTGGATTGCCGCGGCGCTGCCACAAGGAAATTATCCTCGCAAAACCCCGGGGCGGATAAAAAAAGTGGGTGCATTGTCCGGACAAAAAGGGTCCGGATTCAGAGGTGGTCTTGGTGTACCGGGTTGTGTATACCAGTGCGGGCGGGGAGATCGCGTCAGTGGTGGGGGCCGCCGGGCGGACGGACCGCCGCGCGCCACAGATCCAGGAAATGCCGCTTCTTGAGTGCATCCAGATACACCAACAGTCCTACGCCCAGCGCCACCGGCCGCACGCCCGCTTCCGGGTTGGCCGATGCGCTCACGGGCCGCATGCCCGATTGCCGCGCGACCATTTCCTGGCCCCGCGGCGACAGCAGATAGTCCAGGAACATCGCGCCCAGATCCGCCCGCGGCGCCTGTCGGGGAATGATGGCGGAGCGCGACAGCATCAACGTGTAGTCCTGCGGATAGACGATGGCCAGCGGCGCGCCCAGGTCGATGCGGTGCCGGGTGTAGGACTCCAGCAGGTTGTAGGCCAGCGTGATCTCGCCGCGTTCGAGCTTGTCCAGCGCGTCTTCGGTGGACGCGTGCACGGCCACGCGGTTGCGGCCCAGTTCGGCCAGCAGCGCGCCAGCCATGCTGTCCAGCCGCGTGTCCTGCGTGGCCGCCAGGTAGCCGATGCCGCTGCCCTCGACGTCGTAAGTGGAGATGGCGCCGGCCAGGGGCTGGTCCGGCGCCTGCAGCAGGGACAGCAGCTCGCGCCGGGTGCGCGGTGCCCTTGCGGACGCGAGCTTGCTGGTGTTGTAGACCATGACGATGGGATCGGTGCCGATGCTGAAGACCTCGTCGCGCCAGTTGGCCCAGGCGGGCAGGGCGCGGGTCTGCGGCGAGATGTGGGGTTGCGCGTAGCCGTCGTTGACCAGTTTGGTCTGCAGGTCCATCGCGCTGCTGATGACGATGTCGGGGCCGGATCTGGTTGCCGGCGCCTGCGTGGCGCGGGAAACCGTCCCGGCATACAGCTCCTGCGTGGACAGCTCGGTGTATTCCAGGCGCAGGCCGGGGTTGAGCCTGCTGAAGTCTTCCAGCACGCCGCGGAACACCTGCACGCTGTTGGAGGCGTGCACGACCAGTACGTTCCTGCTGTCCGCGGGCCCCAGCGTCAGGCCGTCGGCGCTGGTTTCCGCGGCGTTGCCGGCAGCAAAGGGCAGCAGCGCGGTGAGCGCCGCCAGCAGGCGCAGGGGTTTCAGGAGATCAAGCTTCATGGGGGCGGGGCGGCAGCGTGACCACGGCGTCCAGGCCGCCGCCCACGCGGTTGCTCAGGGCCAGCCGGCCCTGATGGATGTCGACCACGCGCTTGATGATGGACAGGCCCAGGCCGGCGCCGGACGCGCGCGGGTTGGGACCGCGCACGAAGCGCTCGAAGGCGGCGTTGGCCAGCGCCGGCGGTATGCCCGGACCCTGGTCGGATACGGATATGCGCCAGCCATCGTCCTCCGGCTCCAGCCGCACGTCGATGTGGCCGTCGTCCGTGGCGCCGTGACGCAGAGCGTTGTCGATAAGGTTCTTGAACGCTTCGCGCAGCATCAGGCTGTCGCCCAGCACGGTGGGCGGATTGCCGGGCGCAGTGGCGGGCAGATGCAGGCGCACGTCGGGCTGGGGATCGGCTTGCGGGACCGTGTCATACACCGCCTGCCGCAGCAGCTCGGCCAGGTCCACCGGCTGGAACTGGCGCACGTTGCTGCGGTGGATGACGCTGGCGTCGCTCAGCAGCTGGTTGACCAGGCGCGAGAGTTTCTCGGCGTTGCGCAGCACGGCCAGCAGGCTGCGGCGCTGTTCGGCGGGATCTTCCTCGTCCAGCGCCACTTCCATCTGTGCGTGCAGCGCGGCCAGCGGCGTGCGCAGCTGATGCGCGGCTTCGGCGATGAAGAGGCGCAGGGTGTCCAGGTTTTCCGACAGGCGCGCCATGAAGCCATCCAGCGAGTGCACCAGCGTGTCGAGTTCCTCCGGCACGGGAGCGGCGATGGGATGCAGGTCCGCCGCGCTGCGGGCGGCCAGTTCGCGCTCGATACGGCGGATCGGCGACAGCGAGCGCAGCAGGCCCCAGTAGGCCAGCGCCAGCGCCGCGGCGGTAAAGCCGATCAGCGCCAGCGTGCCTTGCCACAAGATGCCCGCTGCCAGCGCGTTGCGGGCTTCGCGGGTCTGCGCGACCTGGATGAGGGCGGTCTCGGCATTGCGGGGACCGGCGATCTTGCGTTCCATCCAGGCGATGCGCACCGGCTCGCCCTGGTAGCTGGCGTCGTACAGGCGGGGCGAGTACGCCGGGCCTTCGCTGCCACGGGCGGGCGGCGCTGGCAGGTCCGCATAGCCGGAAATCAGTGCGCCGCCCGCGTCGCCGACACGATAGAACACGCGGTCGCGCGGCGCCTGCTCCAGCAGCGCCAGCGAGGCATAAGGCATGTCCATGCGCCACTCTCCCTGCACCAGCTGCAGGCTGTCGGCGATGGACAGCACCGAGGAACGCAGCAACTGGTCGTAGGTGGTGTCGGCGGTCTGATTGGCGTAGCCGCGCACCAGCAGATACAGCGTGGCCAGGGCGGCGACGAACAGCGCAAGCAGCATGGCCAGCAGGCGGCGCTTGATCGAGAGGCGGCCCTGCGCGGCGGCGGGCGTGGCGGGGTCACTCCCGGCCGGGGCCGGGCGCGGCGGGGCGGTCGTGGTCATCGGTGGCGGTCAGGAGGTAGCCGGTGCCGCGCTGCGTTTCGATGCGCAGCGGCGAGCCTTCGAGCTTGCGGCGCAGCCGGGCGATGTAGACCTCGATGGCGTTGGGCGCGGCATCGTCGTCGAAGGCGAACAGCTTGTTGGCGATTTCGGTCTTGCTGACGGCGCGGTTCATGCCGGCCAGCAGGATTTCCAGCAGGCTGTATTCGCGCTTGGGCAGTTCGATGCGCTGGCCGGCCAGCGTGACCTGGCGCGCGGCGCTGTCGATGACCAGCTCGCCAAAGCGCAGCATGCCGGACGCCTGGGGGCTGGGGCGGCGCAGCAGGGCGCGGCAGCGGGCTTCCAGCTCGCGGAAATCGAAGGGCTTGGCCAGGTAGTCGTCGGCGCCGGTATCCAGGGCGTGGACGCGGTCTTCGATGTCGATGCGGGCGGTCAGCGCCAGCACGGGCGTCTTGCTGCCGCGGTCACGCAGGCGGTGCAGGATGTCGAAGCCCGACATGCGGGGCAGGCCGATGTCCAGAATGACGAGGTCGAAGGTTTCGTATTGCAGCACGCCGTCAGCGCTGAGGCCGTCGTTCTGGCAGTCGACTGCATGGCCGAGACGGCGCAGCCGGCGCACGAGTGCGTCGGCCAGGTCCGCGTCGTCTTCGATCACCAGTATGCGCATAGGGGCGATTGTCGCATGGCTGGACTAGCCCCCCCGCGCCGCACCCGCGTTCAAAAACGACAGGTTGCCGACAGCTTTTATTTCTAGTCTTGCGGTCGCGCATCCCCAGCCGGAGGCGCGTTTACGCATAACAACGACTAGTCGGAGATAACCCTCATGCTTCTGACCCTGCTTGGCTTCGGCATGGTGATCACGTTCATGACGCTGATCATGACCAAGCGCCTGTCGCCGCTGGTGGCGCTGATCCTTGTCCCCATTATTTTCGCCCTGCTGGGCGGATTCGGCTCGGGCATCGACAAGATGATGCTGGACGGCATCCGCAAGATCGCGCCCACCGGCGTGATGCTGATGTTCGCCATCCTGTATTTCGGGGTCATGATCGACGCCGGCCTGTTCGATCCCATCGTGGGCCGCATCCTGCGCGCGGTGAAGGGCGATCCGCTGAAGATCGTGGTGGGCACGACCGTACTGGCGCTGGTGATTTCGCTGGACGGCGACGGTTCGACCACCTACATGATCGTGGTGGCGTCGATGCTGCCGCTGTATCGCCGCCTGAAGATGAACGCGCTGTCCATGACCTGTCTGGCGATGCTGGCCAGCGGCGTCATGAACCTGACGCCCTGGGGCGGCCCGACGGCGCGCGCCGCAAGCGCCTTGCACGTGGACGCGGGCGACATCTTCGTGCCGCTGGTGCCGGTAATGGGCGTGGCCATTGTCGCCATCCTGATCCTGGCGTTCTGCCTGGGCCTGCGTGAACGCCGCCGCCTGGGCGTGCTGTCGCTGCCGGACGGCGCTTCGCTGCACGCCGGCTATGACGAGGACGGTCCCAAGAACCTGCCCGAGATCGAGGTCGACCAGGACCTGCGCCGCCCCAAGCTGCTGTGGGTGAACGCCGGACTGACGCTGGCCCTGATGGTGAGCCTGGTGATGGGCGTGCTGCCGCTGCCGGTGCTGTTCATGATCGCCTTCGCGATCGCGCTGGTCATCAACTATCCGGACCTGGCCGAGCAGCGCCGCCGCGTCGCGCAGCACGCGGGCAATGTGCTGTCGGTGGTGTCGCTGATCTTCGCGGCCGGGATCTTCACCGGCATCCTGTCGGGCACGGGCATGGTCGAGGCGATGTCGCGCAGCCTGCTGGCGGTGATTCCCGACGCCATGGGCCCGTACCTGGCCGGCATTACCGCCCTGGTGAGCCTGCCCTTCACCTTCTTCATGTCCAACGACGCCTTCTACTTCGGCGTGCTGCCCATCCTGAGCGAAGCGGCCCAGGGCTACGGCATTTCGCCGGTCGAGATGGCGCGCGCCTCGCTGATCGGCCAGCCCGTGCACCTGCTGAGCCCGCTGGTGCCTTCGACCTACCTGCTGGTCGGCCTGGCCGGCGTGGACTTCGGCGACCACCAGCGCTATTCGCTCAAGTGGGCCACGATGGTCTGCCTGGTGATGCTGGCCGCGGCGCTGGCGTTCGGCCTGTTCCCGCTGGTCGGCCAGATCGGCTGAGCGGCGGCGCGATACCGTCTTTTCAAAAGGGGAAGTACATGGCTTTGCGCATTGCTTACGTCACCAGCGGAATGGGCCACACGGGCACCGCGATCTGCCAGGCGCTGCACAACGCGGGACACCGCGTGGTGGCAGGCTGCGGGCCGCGCTCCTCGCGCAAGGACCACTGGCTGAAGGAACAGAAATCCCTGGGCTACGACTTCGTCGCCTCCGAGGGCGACGCCACGGATTGGGCCTCGACCGAGGCGGCCTTCGCCAAGGTGCGGCGCGAGGTCGGCGAGATCGACGTGCTGGTGAACAATGCCGGCGCCATGCTGGACATGCGCTTTCGCCAGATGAGCCAGGCGGACTGGTCGGCGGTGCTGCGCAGCAATCTGGACACGCTGTTCAACACCACCAAGCAGGTGGTCGACAGCATGGCGGATCGCGGCTGGGGCCGCATCATCAACATCGGCTCCGTGGCCGCGGAGAAGGGCCAGATCGGCCAGATCAACTACGCCACCGCCAAGGGCGCCGTGATCGGCTTCACCCGTTCGCTGGCCCAGGAAGTCGCGGCCCGCGGCGTGACCGTCAACCTGGCCTCGCCGGGCTTCATTGCCGACGACACCGTGAAGGCGTTCCCGCCGGCGCTGCTGGACCGTATCGTCGAAAGCGTGCCGGTGGGCCGGCTGGGTACTGCCAAGGATCTGGCGGGGCTGTGCGCGTGGCTGGCGTCGGATGAGGCGGCGTTCGTGACGGGAGCCAACTACGCCATCAATGGCGGCGTGTATATGAGTTGAGGGAAGGTCCTCAATTCGCCAGCTTCACCGCCCCGCTATCGATCAGCTTCTGCCACTTGGCGCTGTCCGCCTGGATGAATGACTGCAATTCCTCTCGCGAGCCGCCGCCGGCGATCATGCCGGCGTTGTCCAGGGCGGCCTTGAATTCCGGCGTGGCGACGGCGGCGCGCAGCGCGGCGTTGACCTGGTCCAGCTGCGCGGCGGGGATGTCCTTGCTGGCCGCGACCGAGAACCACTGGGTGGCGGCGTAGCCCTTGAAGCCGGACTCTTCCACCGTGGGGACGTCGGGCAGGCTGTCCAGGCGGTAGGGCGTGGTGACGGCGTAGGCCTTCAGCGTGCCGGCCTTGATCTGCGGCATGACCGGGGCCGAACCCAGGATCGCCAGGGGGATCTGGCCGCCGGCCACGTCGGCCACCGCCTGGCCGCCGCCCTTGTAGGGCACATGCACGATGCGGGTGCCGGCATACTGGTTGAGCAGTTCGCCCGCCAGGTTTTGCGATGTGCCGTTGCCCGAGCTGCCGTAGCTCCATGCTTCGGGCCGCTGGCGGGCATCGGCCAGCACGTCCTGCAGGGATGCCCGGGCATCCTTGGCGGGACCGACAATGACCATGGGGCCTTGGGCCATCAGGATGACGGGCGCCAGTTCGCGACCGATCTCGGGCTGGGGCGTGGGGTAGATCAGCGGGCCGGGCACGGTCAGCAGATAGCCGTCGCTGGCCTTGCTGCGCGCCACCAGCTGCAGGGCAATCGCGCCCGCCGCGCCGGGGCGGTTTTCCACGATAACGTTCAAGCCGCTGCGCCGCGCCAGTTCCTGCGCGGCGATGCGGGTCAGCACGTCGGCGGTGCCGCCCGGAACGAAGCCGATCACCCAGGTGATCTGCTTGCCGGGCCATTCCAGCTTGGCGTCTGCCGCGCCGGCGGTGGCGGTCAGCGCGGCGCCCAGCAGCAGCGCGCAGCAGCGGATAGCGAATTTCATGGTTTCCCCTTTGTGTTTTTTTGCTCAGGCCGCCGCGCGTCTCAGCTCGGATCCGGCTTGCCGGGCGGCGTATTCGGATGCGCGGCGCAGGACTGATTGAAGGACTGCACCATTTTCAGGATGGGCCCCAGTACCCAGGTATTGAAGATGAGGATGTCGCTTTCTTCCTTGGGGTCCTGCTTCAGGTTGAAGAGGTACGGCGACTCCAGTTTTCCCTTGCCTTCGTTGACCTCGGGCTCCCAGTAGAAATGCAGCTTCCAGTCGCGCCATTTGACCGCGCGCAGGTCGTTCTTGATGTAGAACAGGAAGCCCTCGCGCAGCGAGGTCGGGCTGGCGCCGGTGAAGAAGTCGGTCTGGTCTATGCCGTCGATGGGACGGTCCTGCGGCATGGACGCGCCGCCGATGCGCGACAGCGTGGTGTACAGGTCGGTGACGTGCACGATCTCGTTGGAGACCTGGCCGGGTTGGACCTTGCCCGGCCAGCGGATCATGAAGGGCACGCGCAGGCTGCCTTCCATGGCCGTGTGGTAGGTGCCGGTCCAGGGACCGGCGGTGCCGCGGTAGGGCTTGCGGAATTCCGGGCCATTGTCGCTGCAGAAGATGAACACGGTGTCGTCGCGCAGCTTCAGTTCATCCACCGCCTGCACGATCTGGCCGACGCGGTGGTCCATTTCCACCATGGAGTCGGCGAAGTCGCCGGCGCCGGTGCGCCCCGCGAAGTCCGGGTGCGGCAGGGTGGGAAAGTGCAGGTGCACCAGCGGCAGGTACAGGAAGAAGGGGCGGCTGGCCTCTGCATGCTTGCGCATGAAGCCGATGGACCGGTCGACCAGTTCGGCGTCGATGCCGCGGCGGGTCTCCAGATCGTAGACCTTGACGTTTTCCGAGGGCGAGCCGGCCTGGCCCTGCATGATGTGCGGGATGTCGGCGACCGAGGGATCGAAGCCGATGGACGAGGTGAACTGGCTTTCGTCCGTGGTGCGCGGGATGCCATACCACTCGTCGAAGCCGCGATCGGACGGATAGCGGCCGGGGATGTCGCCCAGGTGCCACTTGCCGTAATGCGCCGTGGCGTAGCCCTGGCCGGACAATTGCTGGGCCAGCGTGATTTCGTCGCGCGCCAGGCCTTGTGGCAGGCCGGGAGGGACGGATTGCAGGCAACCGGTGCGGATGGGATGGCGCCCGCTCATCAGCGCGGAGCGCGTGGGCACGCAGTCGCTTTCCACGTTGAAGTTCTGCAGCAGCAGTCCTTCCGAGGCCAGCCGGTCGATGTTGGGGGTGGGCGCGCCGCGCAGCGCGCCGCCGCCGTAGCAGCCCAATTCGCCCCATCCCAGGTTGTCGGCCACGATCAATACGATATTGGGCTTCTTGTCCACGCGCTGCGTCTCCTGTCTGCGGGTTTATCCAGGGATTCTAGGAGCGCAGGCCCGGCTTAATATTCCTGAAGCTAAGTCTATGCATAACCAACGATTATGAATCTGTCCCTGCGCGACATCGAGTACTTCCTGGCCGTGGTGGAACACGGCAACCTGGACCGCGCCGCGGCCGCCTGCGGCGTCAGCCAGCCGGCGCTGTCCAAGTCCCTGCAACGGCTGGAAGCCGATACCGGGCTGGCGTTGCTGGACCGCGGCGGCCGCGGGCTGCGCCTGACCTCGGCGGGCCTGGCGTTCCGCGAGCATGCGCAGCGGCTCTGGGCGGAGTACCGCGACGCCGTGCGCAATGCGATGGAGCTGCGCCTGGGCGAGGCCGGGCTGCTGCGTATCGGCGCGACCGGCGCTACCGTGGACAGCGTGGTGATGCCGGCGCTGCGCCGCCTGCTGCCGCGCCGGCCCGCGCTGCGGGTGCAGCTGACGCAAGGCCAGTCGGACGATCTCAACGAGCAGGTCGCGGGCGGCAGGCTGGACCTTGCGGTGACACCGATCTATGCCGACGTGCCGGGCTCGCTGCATCAGGAATCGATACGCGAGGACGGCCTGTGCGTGGCCGCCAGCCGCAAGCATCCGCTGGCGTCGCGGCGCAAGCTGGCGTTGCGCGACCTGGCAGGCCAACGCTGGATCCTGCCCATGCAGGGGTCGGTGGCGCGCCAGGCGCTGGAGGCCCGCTATGCCGAGGCGGGCCTGGCGCAACCTGCGGCGGCGCTGGAGGTGCAGCATTTTTCCGGGGGCGCGCTGGCGTTGTTGGCGGCCTCGGACCTGCTGGCGCTGATGCCGCATAGTGCGCTGGGTCCAGGCATTGCGGAACTGCCGGTGGCGCTGGGCCGGCCCCTGCGGCGCAGCATGGCGCTGGTTACGCGGCACGGCGCCACCTGGTCGCCGCTGATGCAGGAGTTCCGCGCCGCGGTGCTGGAGGCCACGCCCCGCGCTTAGCCAGCTTGCGGCAAGCCCCCGTAGGGCGCCCATCCAGATCCTGCGATGACGCCGCCGTCGCAGGGGATGGTGGCGCCAGTGATGACCGAGGCCGCCGGCGACAGCAGGAAGAACACCACTTCCGCGATCTCGCGCGGCTGCATCAGGCGGCCCAGCGGCGTGGCGTTCAGGATCGGCGTCATGTCGCGCTCGCCCTGCCGTTCCTTGGGTTTCAGGAAGGGCGTGTCGGTCCAGCCGGGCGCGATGGCGTTGACGCGCAAGCCGCGGCGCGCCCATTGCACCGCGAGGGCTTCGGTCAGGTTGACCACCGCGGCCTTGGCCGGACCGTAGGCCAGTACCGGGCCGGGGCGGAACGACAGCACGGACGCCACGTTGACGACCGCCCCGCGTCCGCGTTCGGCCATCGCGCTGCCGAATACGCGGCAGGCGATATAGGTGCCTTTCAGGTGGGAATCCACCACAAGGGCCCAGGCCTCCACCGGATAGTCTTCGATGGCGGTTGGAACCTGGGCGATACCGGCGCAGTTCACCAGTCCGTTGACCGCGGGTAGGAGGGCGGCAAGCCGTTCCTGAGTGGCCCGCAGTCCGGCCTCGTCCAGCACGTCGCCCGGGGCGGCCACCGCGCGCGGCCCCAGTTCCCGCGCCAGCGTATGCGCGGCTTCCTGGTTGAGGTCAAGGATGGCCGCGTGGCCGCCCGCTTCGATCACCCGCCTGCATACCGCCGCGCCGATGCCGCTTGCGCCGCCCGTGACAATGACCGACAAGGTTGAGTCTGGCGTTGCGTGGTCCATCAACGTCCCCAGCGCGCCTTCAGGCGCTGTTCAAACATGCGCAGCGCAACGTCGATGCAGATGCCGACGATGCCGATGGCGATCATGCCGGCCATGACGATATTGGTGGCGACGTTGAGCTGCCCCTGGACCATCATGTAGCCGATGCCGTTGCCCACCACGATCAGTTCCGCGCCTACCAGCGATTGCCAGCCGATGCCGGCGCTGACGCGCAGGCCGGCCAGGATGGAAGGCAGCGACGCCGGCAGCAGCACTTCGGCCACGATGCGCGGGCCACTGGCGCCCAGCGTGCGCGAGGCTTCCAGCAGTCGCGTGTCGACGAACTTGGCGCCGCGGTAGGCGCTGATCAGGCAGGGCGGAAAGGCGCCGGCGAAGATGATCAGGGTGGGTCCGCCGATGCCGGTGCCGAACCACAGGCCGGCGAACGGCACCCAGGCGATGGGCGCCACGAAGCGCAACGCATCGAAGAACGGACTGACCACGTCGTCCAGCCAGCGGTACCAGCCCATCAGCAGGCCCAGCGGTATGCCTACCGCCGCGGCCAGCAGGAAGCCGCAGGCGAAGCGGTAGAGGCTGGCGCCCAGGTGCGTCCAGAGCGTGGCGCCGGAATAGGGTTCGCTGCTGTACTGTGCGATGGTCTGCAGCACGGTCAGCGGGCCGGGCAGGTAGTTGGGCGGGAACACGCCCGCCACGCTCAGCAGATGCCAGGCCAGGAAGAAGCCGGCCAGCCCCAGGCAGGACAAGCCGAAGGTGAAGGCGGGCGGGTCGCCCGAGGCGCGTGTCAGCGTAGCCATGGCAAGGCCCTCTTTTCGATCCATTCCAGTCCGCGTGTCATCACCGCGCCCAACAGGCCCACCCAGACCATTGCGTACAGGATCATGCCGGGCCGGATGTCCAGTGCCGCGGTGTCCAGCACCTTGCCCAGGCCGATGAAGGCGCCGATGAGTTCGGCTGCCACCAGCGTCATCCACGCGGTCTGCAGCGACAGCCGCAGGCCGGTGAAGATCATGGGCATGGAGCCGGGTATCAGGACCTCGCGCAGCATGCGGACGGGATTGCCCGCGCCGTGCACGCGCGCGGCCTCGATCAGCGTGGGGTCGATGTTGCGCACGCCTGCGTAGGTGTTGATGACGGCAGGTGTGAACGAGGACACCCAGATCAGGAAGATCTTCGCCGGATCCCCCAGGCCCAGCCACAGGATGGCCAGCGGGATCCAGGCCAGTGGCGGAATCGGGCGCAGCAGCGAGAACACCGGCCCGACCAGCGCGTCGATGCGCTTGCTGAATCCCATCAGCAGCCCTAGCGGCACGCCGGTGCCGATCGCGACCAGGAATCCCAGGAATACCAGGCGCAGGCTGTGGCCGATGTGCTGGAACAGCGTGCCGCCGGCATAGCCGGAATCGCGCGAGAGCTGCACCGCGGCCTGCCAGGTGGTGAGCGGGGTGGGAAAGCGCGCGCCATTGACCAGGCCCAGCGCCGACACGATCCACCAGGCGGCAAAGGCGATGGCGACGGCCGCCACGCCCACGGTGATTCGGCGGCGCGATGCGCGCGGCCGCCGCGCGGGCAGGGTTGCGATGTGCTCACTCATGGCCGGACCCCGTCGCCTGGCGGTCCAGATGGGCCACGTCCTCGAGCAGCAGCAGCATGGCGGTACAGTCCTGCTCCTGCCGTCCCCATGATTTGGCCAGCGCGAACATCTCGCGGGCGTAGCCGCCCAGGCCCAGCGGCGCACCCACCGAGGCGGCCAGGTTCATGGCCAGGTTGATGTCCTTGTAGCCCATGCGCATGGGGAAGTCGGGGCTGATGTCGCCCGCCAGCACCTTGCCGGGAAAATTGGTCAGGAGCTGTCCACGCCCCGCAGTGGTGTTGGACAGCACCTTGACGACAGTGGCGCGGTCCAGCCCGAGCTTGGCGGCGAACATCAGCGCTTCGCCCGTCAGTACCATGCCGACCATGGACATGTAGTTGTTGACCAGCTTGAGCCGGATGCCCGAACCGAAAGGGCCCACGTGCACGATCTCGTTGGCCATGGCGGCGAAGATGGGCGCGGCCTGGTCGAAGTCGGCCTGCGCGCCGCCGGCCATGATCAAGGCCTTGCCCTGCGCCGCCTCGCGCGGCGTGCGCCCCACGGGGGCATCCATGCAACGCAGGCCCAGGGCTGCGAGATCGGCGGCGATGCGGTCCGTCTCGACCGCGTCGCCCGTGCTCATTTCAATGACCAGGGCGCCCGGATTCAAGCCCGCCGCCGCGCCATCGGCGCCGAACAAGGCGTCGCGGACGTGGGTCGAGGTGGGCAGCATGGTGATCGCCACGTCGCAGCCGCGGGCGGCGTCCAGTGGCGTGGCGGCCCGCCGGAAGCCGGTGTCGGCCAGGCGCTCCATGGCTGCGGGAACGACGTCGTAGCCTGATACTGCATACCCTTGCGCGGCCAGGTTGCGCAGCATCGCGCTCCCCATGACGCCCAGGCCCAGGAATGCAATGCGGGGTGATTCGATGTGTTCCATGGGGCTTGCTCCGTTGTGGTCAGCGGCCTAGCCGCGCACTGGTGCTGCTGCGCGGCGGCGCGGTGGTGTCGCGGACGATCAATTCCAGTTCGATGCAGACGTTTTCGGGCGGCGTGTCGGCATCGGCGGCCAGCAGGATCTGGGCGGCGCGCTGGCCCAGCTCGAAGGCCGGCACGTTCAGGGTGGTGATGCCGGGCCGGCAATGGGCCGCCATTTCGATATTGTCGAAGCCCGTGATCGAAATCTGCTCGGGCACGCGCAGGTTTTGCCACAGGCATTCCTGCAGCGCCCCATAGGCCAGGATGTCATTGCCGCACATGACCGCGGTGGGCGGCTCGGGCAGGCGCAGCAGGGTGGCCATGGCGCGGCGGGCTTCGGGCACGGTGTAGGGCTTTTCGATGATGTATTGCGGCGGCAGTTCGATGCCGCGGCGCGTCAGGGCGCGCGTGAAGCCGGCGACGCGGTCGGCGGCGCGGTCGTTGTCCTTGGAGATGCCGGCGATCACGCCAAGTCGGCGGTGGCCGATGTCCAGCAGGTAGTCGGCGATGCGCTGCGCAGCCGCGGCGTTGTCCCAGCCCACCATGGGCCAGGAATCGGCGGCGTCGTAATGGCAGGTGGTGACGAAGGGGATGCCCTTGGAGTGCAGCAGTTCGTAGAGTTCCGGGTCGCGGCTACGCCCGACCAGCATCATGGCGTCCACGCCGCGCTCGATCAGCGCGCGCACTTCACCCGCTTCGCGCGCGGGGCTGTAGTTGGTGCTGGCCAGCAGCAGCTGATAGCCGTGTTCGTGGATCGCTTGCTGCATGCCGTCGACCAGCTTGGCGAACAGGGCACTGTCCACCGTGGGGATGATGGCGCCCATGGTCCGGGTCTTGCGGGAAGCGAGCGAACGGGCTGCGCCGTGCGGCACGTAGCCAGCCTCGGCCAGCAGGGCCATGGCGCGCGCGCGCAGGTCGGGCCGCACTTTTTCCGGGTGGTTCAACACCCGCGACAACGTTGCCGACGAGATGCCGCCGGCGGCGGCGATGGACTTCAGGGTGTCCCCGGATAGGGGAGCCGACTTTCGCTTCATGTTTTGAAAGCGCTTTCAGAAATTTGATGGTGTGAATATACAGTTATTGAAACGCGATGGTCTATCTCTAGGGTTTTCTCGGGGTTGAACGAGATTCTTCCGCGCTTATTCTTTGTATGCGCTTTCAAAAAACGAGCCCGAACGCAGATCCGGGCCTGCTATCCGGGGAATGTCGCGGCAGCTCGCGCATGCAGACCGGAATCCACTATCGGAGACTAAGCATGTCGAGAATCCCCCGCATCCTGGGTCTGTGCCTGGCGCCGCTGGGCGCCTTGTTGTTGAGCCCGTCCGTGTCGGCCCAGACGCCGACTCCCATCAAGGTCAGCTACCAGATTGCCTATTGGGCGCTGCCGATCTACATCGCCACGGAAAAGAACTGGTGGGCGGAAGCCGGCCTGAAGCCGGAGTTCGTGGTGTATCCGGCGGGAGCGCAGCAGATTGCCGGCGCCGCATCCAAGTCCTGGGACGTGGGCGGAACGGGGTCGCCGCCCGCGGTGCTGGGCGCGCAGCGCTATGGCATCGTGACCCTCGGCGTCACTAATGACGAATCGACCGCCAACGGCGTGATGGCGCGCAAGGAAAACGCCGCCGCCGTGCGCAGCAACGCGGCCAAGGAAGTGAAGGGCAAACAGATCCTCCTCAGTCCGAACTCGACGGGCGAATACGCCACCATGGCCTGCCTGAAGAAATGGGGCATGCAGCGCAGCGATGTCAGCGTGGTGACGCTGGCCCCGGCGCAGCTGGTGTCCGCCTACACCGGCGGCAACGGCATGCTGGCCGGCACCTGGGCGCCCAATTTCTATACGCTCAACGAACAGATCGGCGCGGAAGTCGTGTGCAGCGGCAAGGACGCGGGCGTGATGATTCCTGGCGCGCTGGTGGCCCGCGGTGAATTCGCCCAGCAGAATCCGGACGCGGTCGCCAAGTTCCTGGCGGTGTACTTGCGGGCTGTCAGCTTCGAGAAGAACAACAAGGCGGAAGCCATGGGCTACCTGCGCAAGCTGTTCCAGGCCAACGGCATCAAGCTCAACGACGGTTACCTGGGACAGGAGCTGGAACGGCCGATCTTCACGCTCGACGAGCAGCTCAAGCTGATGTCGCGCACTGGCGGCAAGTCCACGCTGGACAACGCCTACGAGGCGCTGTCGGGCTACCTGAAGAGCGTGGGCACGCTCACCGAGGTGCCGGACCCCAAGGCCTATATCACGGACGACTACATGAAGCGCGTCGACCAGACCCCGGCGCTCAAGACTTTCGCCAACAAGACCAACTGAGCTTCATCCATTCTTCCGCGAGGCCATACCATGGCAGTAAGCAAGCTCAAGTCCGCGTCCAGGCAGCCCCAGGCCAATGAGGCCGCCGCGCGCGAGGTCGCCGCCGAAATGCTGGCGAACATCAAGTCGGGCGGCGAGGCCGCGGTGCGCGACTACGCCCGGCGGTTGGATAAATGGGAGGGGGACATCCTGGTCGGCGCCACCGAGATGGAACGGCGCACCGCGTCCATTCCCGACGGCATCAAGCGCGACATCGAGTTCGCCGCCGGCCAGGTGCGCAAGTTCGCGCAGGCCCAGATGGCTTCGGTGCGCGAGTTCGAGCTGGAACTCGCGCCGGGCCTGGTCGCAGGCCAGCGCCTGATACCGGTCAACGTGGCGGGCTGCTATGTGCCCACCGGGCGCTACGCGCACATCGCTTCGGCCTACATGAGTATTGCCACCGCCAAGGCGGCCGGCGTGCCCATGGTCATCGCCTGCTCCACGCCGTACCGCGGCGAGGGCATACATCCGCAAGTGCTGTATGCCATGCAGGTGGCGGGCGTGGATGCCGTGATGACGCTGGGGGGCGTGCAGGCGATCGCCGCCATGGCCTATGGCCTGTTCACCGGCAAACCGGCCGATATCATCGTCGGGCCGGGCAACAAGTTCGTGGCGGAAGCCAAGCGCATGCTCTTCGGCAGCGTGGGCATCGACGTGTTCGCCGGGCCTTCGGAGGTCTGCATCATCGCCGACGCGTCGGCGGACCCGGCTATCGTCGCCTCGGATCTGGTCGGGCAGGCCGAGCATGGCCACGAGTCGCCGGCCTGGCTGATCGCCACCGACCGCAAGCTGGCCGAAGCGGTGCTCAAGCAAGTGCCCGAACTGATTGCGGCCCTGCCGCCCACCGCAAGGGACGCGGCCGGCGCCGCCTGGCGCGACTACGGCGAGGTGGTGCTGTGCGATACGCGCGAAGAGGCGGTCGAGGTCTCGGACCGCTACGCCAGCGAACACCTGGAGGTCCATTGCGAAGACCTGGACTGGTGGTTCCGGCATCTGACCTGCTATGGCTCGCTGTTTCTGGGCGAGGAAACCACGGTGGCGTTCGGCGACAAGGCCAGCGGCACCAACCACATCCTGCCCACCAAGGGCGCGGCGCGCTATTCGGGCGGCCTATCCGTGCACAAGTTCATCAAGACCGTCACCTGGCAGCGCATGACGCGCCAGGCCAGCCGTGACACCGCCCAGGTGACGGCGCGGATCTCGCGCCTGGAAGGCATGGAAGCGCATGCGCGCACGGCTGACGACCGCCTGGCCAAGTACTTCCCCAAAGAGTCCTTCGAACTGGGCGAACCCGTGCGGGAGTAAAGCCATCATGCAGAATGACATGTCCCGCCTGTTCGACCTCGACGGCCGCGTCGCGCTGGTAAGCGGCGGCAGTTCCGGCATAGGCCGGGCCATTGGCCTGGCGCTGGCGCGGGCCGGCGCCAGCGTGGTGCTGGTGGCGCGGCGCGAGCACGAGCTGGCTTGCGCCGCCAGCGAATTCGAAGCGCAAGGCCTGCGTGCGCGCGCGTTGCCCTGCGATCTGGCTGACCGTGATGCGTTGCGCGACTTTGCCGACCGCGCGGCGCAACCTTTCGGCGCGCCCGACATCCTGGTCAATGCCTCGGGCATCAACGTGCGCAAGTCCTTCGAGGACACGGCTGACGAGGATTGGGACCGCTCGCTGGCGATCAACCTGACCGCACCGTTCCTGTTGACCCGCGCGCTGGCGCCGGCCATGCGCGAACGCGGCTGGGGCCGCATCATCAACATTACCTCGCTGCAGTGCGTGCGCGCCTTTCCCGACAGCGCGCCCTATGGCGCGTCCAAGGGCGGCCTGATGCAGCTGACCCGAGCCATCGCCGAGTACTGGTCGCGCCACGGAGTCACCTGCAACGCGATCGCGCCGGGCTTCTTCGAGACGCCGCTGACCGCGCCCGTGATGAGCGACCCGGCCCGCGTGCAGGCCCTGGCGGGCAGCACCATGATCGGCCGCAATGGCCGACTGGAGGACCTGCACGGCGCGGCAGTGTTCCTGGCGAGCGAGGCGTCGGCCTACATAACCGGGCAGACCCTGTTCATCGACGGCGGCTTTTCGGCCCGCTGACCGGCATCTCCATGGAGCCTCGCCATGAAAGCCCTTGTCTACACCGCGCCCGGCCAGCTGACCTTCCGCGATGAACCCGATCCCGCGCCAGCGGATGGCGATGCGCTGCTGCGCATCGAGGCCGTGGGCATCTGCGGCTCGGACATGCATGCCTACCATGGGCATGATCCCCGCCGCAATCCGCCGCTGATCCTGGGCCACGAGTTCGTCGGCACGCTGGTGGGCGGCAGCCGCGCCGGCCAGCGGGTCACCGGCAATCCGCTGATCCACTGCGGCCAGTGCGATTTCTGCGTGCAGGGCCGCAACAATCTCTGCCGCAACCGCGGCATGGTGGGCATGACGCGTCCCGGCGCCTTCGCCGAGTTCATGGCCATACCCGAACGCTGCCTGATATCCGTGCCGCAGGACATGCCGGCCGCCGCGGCCGCGCTGACCGAACCCGCGGCCACGGCCTTGCACGGCGTGGCGCTGGCGCAGCGGGCGTTGTTCCGGCCGTTGGCCGAAGCCCGCGCACTGGTCGTGGGCGGCGGCGCCATAGGCCTCCTGACGGCGCTGCTGCTGCGCAGCCAGGGCTGCCGCGTCAGCTTGGCGGAGACCAATCCCTTGCGGCGCGCTTCGGCGCAGCAGCACGCGGGCTGCACGGCCTTCGATCCGCGCGAGGCGGCACCCGAACCGGGCGCATATGAACTGGTGGTGGACGCGGTAGGCGGCAAGCTCACGCGCGCCGCGGCGCTGGCCGCGGTGCAGCCGGGCGGCGTCATGCTGCACATCGGCCTGCAGGACTGGGCCAGCGAGATCGACATGCGGCGGCTGACGCTGGAGGAGATCACCCTCATCGGCGCCTATACCTACACCAGCGCGGATCTGCGCGCCACGGTGGACGCGCTGCATCGCGGCGTCTTCGGCGACCTGTCCTGGATCGAGGAGCGCGAACTGGGCGCGGGCGCGCGGGCTTTCTCTGACCTCGATGGCGGACGCGCGGCGTCGGCAAAGATCGTGCTGAGGACGCATTGACATGGCCCGCCATCCTCTTTCCCCGCCCGTCGTCGGGGGCGTACCGGCCGCCCTGGCCCTGCTCGATCGGAGTGCCGCCATGACCGTCGCCAGGGCTCCCGCCCCTCCACCCGCGCCGGTGCGTCGACGCCTGTCCCTGCGCTGGCTGGTCAGCGGCGCGTCGGTCGCGGCGCTGCTCCTGGCCTGGTACCTGGCCACCGGCCCTTTGGAATTGTTGAGTCCGGTGCAGCTGCCGTCGCCCAGCGATGCCTGGGACGCACTACTGGAGATCGCAGGGGACGGCTATGCCGACGGCACGCTGTGGCAGCACATCGTGGCCAGCACCGGACTGGTGCTGTACGGGTTCGCAGCGGCGGCGCTGACGGGCGTGCCGCTGGGGATCCTCATGGGGCAGAACCGGCTGGTCGAGGCCTACGTCAATCCGGTGTTCCAGATCGTCCGTCCCATTGCGCCCATCGCCTGGATTCCGCTGACCATCCTGTGGTTCGGGCTGGGCACCAGCGCCAAGGTCTTCGTCATCTGGCTGGCAGCTTTCGCGCCGACCGTGATCAATACCTACACCGGCGTGCGCAACATCGACGACACGCTGCTCCAGGCAGCGCGCGTCAATGGCGCGGCGGGCCGCCTGATGCTGCTGGACGTCATCGTTCCAGGCGCGTTGCCCGCCATCTTCACGGGTCTGAGGACCTCGTTGCAGGCTTGCTGGATGGTGCTGGTGGCGGCCGAGCTGGTCGGCTCCTTCGTCGGCCTGGGCCACGTGCTGATCATCGCCACCCGCGACCTGAACTCGGGAATGATCGTGGTGGCCATGGCCGCCGTGGCCGGCATGGGCATGCTGATGTCGGCCCTGCTGGCGCAGGTCGAACGCAAGGTGATGCCATGGAAAGCCTGAACCGCGCCGGCCCGTCGCGCGCGCACGCCCTCGTGTCGCGCCGCGTGCTCGAACGCTGGCTGATGCCGGCGCTGGGCATCGCCACCTTGTTCGGCGGCTGGGCATTGCTGTCCGGGCTGGGCCTGGTATCGCCGGCCTTCCTGCCTGGACCGCTGACGGTGCTGCGCAGCATGGCCGAGCACACGCGCGAACCCTATGCGGGCTCGGTGCTGCAGATGCATCTGCTGGCCAGCCTGGAGAAATTCCTGATCAGCTTCTCCATCGCGGTCCTGCTTGGTGTCCCGCTGGGCTTGTTCATGGGGCGTTTCAAGGCGCTGGATTGGGCGGTGACGCCGGTGTTCGAAGCCTTCCGCTTCATTCCCCCAATCGCCTGGGTGCCGTTCGCGATCTTCTGGTTCGGCACGGGCTTCCTGTCGCCCACCCTGGTGATATTCGCCGGCGCCTTCGCGCCCTGTGTACTGAACGCCTATCGCGGCGCCAGGCAGATCGACCGCGCCTTGATCGAGGCCGGCCAGATGCTGGGGGCTGGGCGCTGGGCGACGTTGACGGAAATTCTGCTGCCGGCCGCATTGGCGCACATCGTCGCTGGCATCCGCGTCGGCGCGGGGTTCGGCTGGCAGTCCTTGATCGGCGCGGAACTGATCGTGGGTTCGACCGGACTGGGCTACATGATCGTGCAGGGCGGCAGCAATCTGGAACCCGCCATCGTGATCAGCGGAATGATCACCATCGGCCTGATAGGCGCGGGCATCGACTACGGCATGCGCGCCTTGCAGCGCAGGGTGCAGCGCGACTGGTCGCGCTGACCCGGGAAAAAAGGAGGGAGTACAGGCAGGCAGTGCAGGCAGCGTCATTTCATACTGGAGAGAGACAGATGAAACACTACAAAGGCCTCAAGGCCTTGGCAGCGCTCGTGATCGGGTGCTGGCTGGGGGGACCCGGACAGGCGACGGCCCAGGCCGCGCCGGCGGGCGAGGAACTGTTCACCATCCGCATCGGGCAGCAGCCACAGCGGTGGGCGCTGGAGTGGTACATCGCCAGCGAGAAGGGGTGGTGGAAGGAGGTGGGACTGAAGCCTGAGATCTCGACCTTTGCTTCCGGCGCGGTCGAAATCGCGGCGGGCGCGTCTGGTTCATGGGACGTGGGCGGGGCGGGCAATATTCCGTCGCTGCTGGGCGCGTCGAAGTACGGCCTGCAGACCATAGGCATCGCCGACGGCGAGGCCGCCATCATCACGCTGATGGCCACCAAGGACCGGGCGGATGAGTACCTCAAGAACCCGGCGCTGCTCAAGGGCAAGACCATTCCAGTCACCAGCAACTCCACGGGTCAGTGGGGCGCGGCGCAATGCCTGTCACAGAAGTTCGGCCTCAAGCCCGACGACTACCGCTTCGTGAACCTGTCGCCGCCCGACATCAATGCCGCGGTAATGAGCGGCAAGTACGACATTTCCTCGGTGTGGGCGCCCAACACCTACATCCTGGAAGAGGCCATAGGCGCAAAGGTGATCTGTACTGGCGCCGAGCTGAAAATGCCTATCCACAGCTACCTGTTCACGACGCCGGCCTTCGCCAAGAAGCATCCCGACAAGGTCGCCCGCTTCCTGGCGGTTTACCTGCGCGCGGTGGCCTGGCAGCGCGCGCATCCCGAGGAGGCCAAGGCGTATCTGAAAGCCTTTTTCGGCAGCGTGGGCGTGAAGTTCCCCGACAAGTACCTGGCGCAGGAATTGCGCGACCGTCCGGCTTTCGACCTGGCGGAGCAGACCAAGCTGTTCGCGCCGGGCCCCGGCGGGTCCTCGGAGATCGTGGAGTGGTGGAACAGCGTGGGGGAATTCATGGTGTCCGTGGGCGTGGTCAAGAAGATCCCTGATCCCAAGACCATGGTCACGGGCAAGTATCTGCAGATGATCCAGGACGATCCCAAACTCAGGGCTTTCGTCGCCGATGTCGCCAGGTAAGCCGGCGGCCGCGGCTCTCAACAAAGGAACGCAAGCATGAGTCAGATTACTTTCGAGCGGGTGCAGCGCACTTTCAGCCGGGGCGGGGAAAGCTTCCTGGCCCTGGACGACGTGAGTTTCGAGGTGGGCGAGAGGGAGTTCGTTTCCATCGTCGGACCGTCTGGCTGCGGCAAGACCACGCTGATGCGCATGGCAGCCGGCCTGGAGTTTCCCTCGGCCGGCAGCGTGCGGGTGGGTGGCAAGGAAGTCGAGGAACCGGGACCGGACCGCGCCGTCGTGTTCCAGCAGTTTGCGCTGTTTCCCTGGAAGACCGTGACCGAGAACATCGGCTTCGGCTTGAAGTGCAAGGGCGCCTCGCGCGAGGCGCGGGCGCGGACCGTGGCGCGCTACATCGAACTGATGGGCCTGGCGGGCTACGAGCAGGCCTATCCGCACCAGCTGTCCGGCGGGATGCAGCAGCGCGTGGCCATCGCCCGCAGCTACGCGCTGGATCCCGACGTGCTGCTGATGGACGAGCCCTTCGGCGCGCTGGACGCCCAGACCCGCGTGGTCATGCAGGAAGAACTGGTCAAGTTGTCCCGCCTCAATCCGCGCACCGTGCTGTTCATCACCCACAGCGTGGAAGAAGCGGTGTATCTGTCCGACCGCGTGGTGGTGCTGACTGGCCGCCCGGGACAGATCAAGGAAATCATCAACGTGGCCGACGTGCGCAAGCGCGAGGACTGGGACAGCATGGAGCGGATCGAGGACGTGATGGACATGGAGGCATTCGTGCACCTGCGCACGCACATCTGGAAGCTGCTGCGGGCGCAGGAAACCGAACCGCTGGATGCCGCCCTGGCCGCGGCTCACTGAAGGGAAGCGTAGATGAAGCACATCAATGAAGGCGCGGCGCCTGCCGCGAAACCCTCGCGGCTTGCCGCCCTGCACACCGACACGCCGTGGTGGCGGCTTACCGCCACCGCCGCGGATGCGGGGGCCATCGCGCCGCGCGAGATGGTCCGCATGCTGGAGCAGTTGATACTGATCCGGCGCTTCGAAGAGAAGCTGCTGAAGCTCAGCGTGGCCGGCATCCTGCATGGTCCGGCGCATTCCAGCATCGGCCAGGACGGCGGCGCTGTGGGCGCCATGTCGGCGCTGGAGTCGGCCGACAAGATCAACGGCACCCACCGCATGCACCACCAGTTTCTTGCCAAGGCGCTGAACCACGCCACACCGGCGGACTATTCGCCGTTGGACTCGGAAACGCTGGATTCGCACCGTGAGGTGGTCTACCGGACCTATGCCGAGATCCTGGGCCTGACGCCTGGCTATTGCGGCGGCCGTGGCGGTTCCATGCATCTGCGCTATCCCGAGGCCGGCATCTATGGGTCCAACGCCATCGTGGGCGGCAATCCGTCGCATGCGGTGGGTTACGCCTTTGCCGACAAGCTGCGCGGCCGCGACCATGTGTCGGTGGCCTTCTTCGGCGACGGCGCCATGCAGAGCGGGGCGGCCTACGAGGCCATGAACCTTGCGGCGCTCTACAACACGCCCACTATTTTCTTCGTGGAAAACAACCTGTACGCCGTGTCCACCCACGTGTCGGAACAGACCCGCGAAACCCGCTTGTCGGCGCGCGGCCTGTCCCTGGGCGTGCCGGCGATAGAATTCGACGGCATGGACGTGGTCGCTGCGCGCCTGGCCATGCAGGAAGCCCGGGCCATCATCCGCCGCGACGGCGGGCCGGTGCTGCTGGAGGCGCAGACCTACCGCTACCTGCACCAGTCGGGCGCGCTGAAGGGCAGCGCCTTCCGCTACCGCGACAAGGACGAGGAAGAAGCCTGGGGCGCGCGCGATCCCATTTCGACGTTTCCCGAGCAGCTGAAGTCGCTGGGCCTGATCGACGATGCCGGCATCGCCCGCCTGGAGCGCCGCGCGGAAGAACTGATAGACGGCGCGCTAGGGCGGCTGCTGGAGCACTACGGCGACGAGGCGGCGCAACGCATCCGGCCCGAACTGTGGCCGGACCCGGCCAGCGTGGACAGCGGCATCCGCGGCAACCTGGGCGAACTCGCCGGTCAGCGCGCCATCGAGCTGGAGGAGCAGACGCCAGCGAGTCTGGCGGACGCCAAGTTCCAGGACGTGATTTCGCGCGCCATGCTGCTGAACATGCAGCGCGACGACGGCATCTTCATCCTGGGGGAGGATGTGCATCGCCTGAAAGGCGGCACGGCTGGCGCTACCAAGGACATCGGCGACCATTTTCCGGAACGCCTCATCGGCACGCCCATCTGCGAGAACGGCTTCACCGGCCTGGCGCTGGGCGCGGCGTTGAACGGCATGCGGCCGGTGGTGGAGATCATGTACCCCGACTTCGCGCTGGTGGCGGCGGATCAGCTGTTCAACCAGATCGCCAAGGTGCGCCACATGTTCGGCGGCAAATTCGCGGTGCCGGTGCTGGTGCGCAGCCGGGTCACGGCGGGCACCGGCTACGGTTCGCAGCATTCCATGGACGCCAGTGGCCTGTTTGCCCAGTATCCAGGGTGGCGCATCCTGGCGCCGTCGCGTCCCTACGATTACATCGGCCTGCTCAATGCCGCGCTGCGCTGCGACGATCCGGTCCTGATGGTGGAATACAACGACCTGTTCAAGACGGTGGGCAAGGTGCCGGCCGAGGACTGGGACTACATCGTGCCCATCGGCCGGGCTCGGGTGGCGCGTGAGGGCACGCGCTGCACCATCCTGACCTATGGCGTCATGGTCGAGGTCTGCTGCCAGGCGGCGGAGCGCACGGGCATCGATGCCCAGGTGATAGACCTGCGCACGCTGGATCCGCTGGGCATCGATTGGGACACCATCGCGGCCGGCGTCATGCGTACGCAGGCGCTGATGATCGTGGAGCAGACTACCCGCGGCACCTCGATCGGCTCGCGGGTCGCGAGCGAGGCGCAGTCGAGGCTGTTCGACTGGCTGGACCACGAGATCGTGCACGTCACGGGCGCCAATTCCTCGCCCGTGGTCTCCAAGGTGCTGGAGCGCGCCGCGCTGGCGGACGCGCAGGCCGTGGAGACGGCCCTGAAATCCATGGACAGCCGCCGCGGCGGCGCCCGCTGAACCGGACGCCATCGGAGAGAAAAATGCTCAAAGACAAACTGCTTGCCACGCATCACACGGCTGTCTGCGTCAATGATTTCGAACGCGCGCGCAATTTCTACACCGGCTTTCTTGGCTTCGAGCTGGAGGGCGAGATGGACCACCGCAGCGAGCCTGCGCTGGGCGAAGTGGTCGGCCTGCCGGGCGCGACCATACGCTGGGCCATGCTGCGCCACGGCGGACACCGGGTGGAACTGTTCAAGTACTACACGCCGGACGGCGACAGGCAGCCGCGCCGCCAATGCGATTTCGGCTACAGCCACATGGCGTTCGAGGTGGAGGACGTGGATGCCGTATACGAGCAGGCCACGCGCGCCGGCTATGAAAGCGTGTCTTCGCCGCGCGTCATGCGGCAAGGGCGCACCAAGGTGTTCTATCTGATGGAGCCTGAAGGCGCCATCACGGAGTTCATCCAGTTTATGAATCCGGCGGCCTGACGCCGCGCTGCGTCACGCTCCGCCGGCCGGGGCGCGCGCATCGATCTTCTGAGGAACAAGCATGACGAGAACGCTGGATATGGTCGTCCCGCCGACGGGCGAGGCCCTGGACGCCGCCCGCCTGGTCGCCTGGATCGTGGCGCCTGGCCAGGCCTTCAAGACGGGCGACGTGCTGGTCGAAATCGAGACCGACAAGTCCATCATCGAGGTGCCCGCGCACGACGACGGGATCATGGTGGAGCATCTGGTCGCGGTGGACGGCATCGTCAACGCGGATACGGTGATCGCACGCGTGCAGATGGAAGGCGAGGCTGCGCCGGCGGCGAGTGCGGCCGGCGTGCCGGCTCAATCCACAGCGGCAACGCCTGCGGCGGCCGCTGCCGCCCCGGCCGCCGCGCGGGCGCCGGTGGCGTCGCCGTCGTTGGCGCGTCCACTCGCGCAGCCTTCAGGAGAGCGCAAGTTCGCCACCCCTGCCGCCCGCCGCGTCGCGGCCGAGCGCGGTATCGCGTTGGACGCGGTTGCGGGGACCGGGCCCAACGGTCGCGTGACGGTGGCGGATGTCGGCCTGGCAAGCGGCAACGGACAGGAGGGCATGCTGGCCCGCGGCGCGCCAGGAGCAAAGCGCGAAGCCTGGGCGGCTACCCGCCATGGCGACATACGGTTCACGGTGTGGGAGGGGAGCCGTCCGGACAGCCAGACGGCGGTGCTGATCCACGGCATGTTCGGCGACCGCGACGCCTGGGCCAGCCTGGCGCATGCGCTCAGCCGCGCCGGACTGCGCGTGCTGGCGATGGATCTTCCTTGCCATGGCGCCACGCGTTCGCAGGCCACGCGCTTCGAGCATATCGTCGATGCGGTGGCCGACACGGTCGCATCCCAGTGCATCGGCCCCGTGAACCTGATCGGCCATTCTTTTGGCGCGGCGGTGGCGGCCCGGGCGGCGTCCCGCCCCGGCATGGCCGTGGACAGCCTGGTGCTGATCGCGCCGGTCGGCCTGGGCACTGAAATCGACCAGAGCTTTCTGACGGGCATGACGCATGCCGGCACCAACGAAGCGGCACAGCGCGAGCTGCAGAAACTCACCGTCTCCGGCATGACGCCGTCGGGAAACTTCATCGACGCCCTGCGCCAGAGCACGCAGGCGCGGCGCGAGCCCCTGATCGAGCTATGCCGGGAAGTAGGCTGGAACGGCGTGCAGCAACTGAGCATCGCGGCCGACCTGGCCAGCCTGCAATGCCGCTGCACGCTGATCCACGGCCGGCGCGACGCCGTCATCCCATGGCGCCACGCGCTGAACGCACCGGCCAGGACCGCGCTGCACCTGCTGCCGGATGCCGGCCACATGCCGCAATGGGAGGCCGGCAAGCTGGTGGCGGATATCGTGTTGGAGGCTTTCACCCGCCAGGCACCAGCGTCTCCATATGCTTGTTGAAGCGTTCGCCTTCCACCATCAGCCAGTCGCAGAAGGTCTTCAGCAAGCGGTCGTGGCGGCGCTCTTCGCGGATGATGAGGAAATAGCCCGGCGACTGCACCGTCAGCGGTCCGAAGGGCGCCAGCAGCCGGCCGTCCTCGATGTCGCTGGCCACCAGCGATGAATAGCCTATGGTCATGCCCAGGCCGTCGAGTGCGGCCTGGAGGGCGAAGTACAGGTGTTCGAGCTCCAGCGATTCGGCCGGCACGACCCGGCTGTGCTGCACGCTGGCCAGCCAGTCGTTCCAGGCGCTGCGCCGCGCGCGGCAGTGCAGGAAGGTGTGGCGCGACAGGTCGGTGATGCGTTCCAGCGGCAGCCGCTGCAGGAGGCCGGGCGCGCATACGGGAAAGAAGCTCTCGTTCAGCACACGGCGCTTGTAGAGGCCGGGGGTGGGCTCGGCCTCGCGCCGGATCACCACGTCCAGATTCGCGGGCAGGCGGCTGAAGGGCTCCAGTCCGGTGGATATCTCCACCTCCACCTCGGGATACTGCTCACGGAACCGGGCCAGCCGGGGAAACAGCCAGCGCATGGTGAAGGTGGGCAGGGCATTGACCCGCAGCACCTCGCGCGAACGCAGGCTGCGCGAGGCCGAGGCGATGGCGTCCAGCGCCGGGCTGATGGTGTCCAGATAGAGCCGGCCCTGATCCGTCAGTTCGATCTTCTTGCCCAGGCGGCGGAACAGCTTCACACCCAACCAGTCTTCCAGCGCCTTGATCTGATGGCTGATGGCGCCATGCGTGACGGATAGCTCGTCCGCGGCCTGGGTGAAGCTCAACTGGCGGCCCGCCGATTCGAAGGCGCGGATGGACGTCAGCGGCGGCAGTCTGGGTTTCATTGTGAAATTACCTCACAACAGTCGCTAGAAATGATGCCTGGCCCCGGCGTCCGCCCCGTGCTGGAATACGCCGCAAGGTTGCATACCGGGAAATCGGGGCGGCGGATGCCGTCCCGGAACACGCTGTGAATTTAACTCACCGGAAAGGGAGCAGGCATGCTGCAGGGCAAGGTCATACTGGATCTGACGTGGGTGCTGGGCGGGCCGTTTGCCGGCCAATTGCTGGCGCAACTGGGTGCCGAGGTCATCAAGGTCGAACCGGTGGGCGGCGATTACGCGCGCTCGGTG
Organism: Achromobacter sp. ACM01; assembly: GCF_014851745.1. Taxonomy (NCBI): domain Bacteria; kingdom Pseudomonadati; phylum Pseudomonadota; class Betaproteobacteria; order Burkholderiales; family Alcaligenaceae; genus Achromobacter; species Achromobacter sp. ACM01. The sequence goes on along the minus strand of NZ_JACVAF010000003.1, from coordinate 684,845 downwards.
CCTCCCGTTTCCGACGTGCAGGATTCGCCGTTCTTCCTGTCGGTGAACCGGGGCAAGCGCAGCGTGGCGCTGGACCTGAAGCATCCTTTGGGCCGCCAGGCGTTCCAGGATCTGGTGCGCGAGGCGGATGCGGTGATCTATGGCTTCGCCTCGGACGTGCCGGCACGGCTGGGACTGGATCACGACACCCTGGCCGCAATCAATCCACGCATCGTGGTCGGCCAGCTGATCGGGCTGGACGACCGAGGTCCCTATGCAGGCGCGCCAGCGTTCGACCTGATGCTGCAGGCCATGTCGGGTTTGATGAGCATCACGGGGGAGGCCGGCGGCAAGCCGGTGCGCGTCGGTTATCAGGTGGCGGATCTGGCGGGCGGGCTGTACCTGGCGCTGGGTGTCGCCGCTGCGCTGGTGCAGGCGCAGGCCAGCGGCGTGGGAGAGCAGGTGCAGGTGTCGCTGTTCGATGCGCAGATGGCCATGCTGACCTGGCAGGCCCAGGGCTATCTGCAGGGCGGTCCCGTGCCGCGCGCCAGCGGGGCGCGTCACGGCATGATCGCGCCCAGCGACATTTACCGCACGTCGGACGGGCGCTGGATCGCCTTGGCGCCCACCGGCGATGCGTTCTGGCAGGCCTTGTGCGCCGCGATCGGGCTGCCGGAACTGGCCACGGACGCCCGCTACGCCACGCCCGCGGCGCGCGTGGCCAACGTGGATGCGCTGACCGAGGCCTTGTCAGGCGCCATCGGCGCGCGCAGCGCGCAGGAATGGCTGGATATCTTCGAGGCGCGGCGCGTGCCCGCCGCGCTGGTGTTGGGCGTGGACGAGGCGCTGGCGCATCCGTTGGCGGCGTCGCGCGGCATGGTGGAAGAGGTGGCCAGGCCGCAAGGCGGCGAGCCCGTTCGCATGCTCGGCAATCCCTTCAAGTTCGCAGGCCAGCCGCGGCTGGACTATCCGCCGGCCCTGGGGCAGGACACCGAGGCGTTGCTGCGCGCCATGGCGGGTTATGACGACGCCAGCCTGGCCGCCTTGCAGGCGGCGGGCGTGATCCGGACTGGCGCCGCGACAGCGGGAGCAATGCAATGACCGCCGCCGCGGACGAGCGCGACGCAGGCTTGCGCGAGGACGAGCGCGCGCTGCTGCGCGGCCTGGCGTCGTTTGCGCAGGAGGCGGTAGCGCCGCTGGCCGTGGCGGGCAGCGGCGCGCAGGATTGGGCCGGCGTCCAGATCCGCGACGCATGCCGGCGCGGATATGGCGGCATCGAGATCCCGGCGCGGGACGGCGGGCTGGGACTGTCCTACCGCATGCGGGCCCGGGCGGCGGAGACGCTGGCGGCGACGGATTTTGCCTTCGCCTTCGCGTTCATCAATCAGCACAACGTGGCCTTGCGCATTGCCGAACATGGCAGCGCCGCGGCGCGCGAGCGTTACCTGCCGGGGCTGCTGGCGGGCGACCTGATCGGGGGCACCGCCATGTCGGAGCCGCGCGCGGGCAGCGATTTCGCCGCCATCGCCACGCGGGCGCGGCGGCAGGATGGCGGCGGGTGGATCCTGGACGGCGAAAAGGCCTGGGTGGCCAATGCCGCGGGCGGCGAGCTGGCGCTGGTGTTCGCGCAGACCGATCCGGCGCGCGGGCCGGCCGGCATCGCCTGCTTCATCGTCGACCTGCGTGCGCCGCAATGTCTGCGTCTGACGGGCGCGGCGCTGGAAGGCCTGGGGGCGGCCGGCATCGCCGGCATCCGCCTGGAAGGCTATCGGGCCGAGGACAGCGACATGCTGTATGCGCCGGGCCAGGGTTTCCAAATGGCGCTGGCCGGCGTGAACAAGGCGCGCACGCACATCGCGGCGATGGCGGCGGGCCTGCTGGACAGCGCGTTGAGGCTGGCGGTGCGCCACGCGTCCGCGCGCCAGGCTTTCGGCCGCCCCATCATCGAACAGCAGGGTTTGCGCTGGTCGCTGGCGGACGTGTCGATGCGGCTGCAGATCCTGCGCATGTTGACGGACCGCGCCGCGGGCCTGATCGATGCCGGTTCGGACGAGGCGGTCCCGGCCGCGGCCATGGCCAAGAAATACGCCGGCGAGGAATGCCTGGACGGCGTTTCCGCCTGCATCCAGGCGCTGGGCGCAACGGGCTTGCTGCCGGCGCAGGGCATGGGACGGCGGCTGTTGGCGGCCAAGGCATTGTGTTTTGCCGACGGCACCACCGAAATGATGAACGAGCGTATCGCGGCCGGCCTGGCCTTGCGGTTCGCAGGGACGGCGCCTGCCACGGTGGCTGGCGCAACGATGCACAGGGAGGAAGGAATGTCGTATCAGGCCTTGAAGCTGACGCGAGGCGAGGACGGCGGCACGCAGGCGCGCCTGACACAGATCGCGCAAGACGAGCTGCCTGAGGGCGAAGTGCTGGTGGAGGTGGCGTACTCGTCGCTGAACTACAAGGACGCCCTGGCGATCACCGGCAAGTCGCCGGTGGTGCGCAGTTTTCCCATGGTGCCTGGCATCGATTTCGCCGGTACCGTGCGCCGCAGCGCCGATCCGCGCTTCAAGCCGGGCGACGCGGTGCTGCTCAATGGCTGGGGCCTGGGCGAGACGCGCTGGGGCGGATTGGCGCAAGCCGCGCGCGTGCCAGCCGACTGGCTGCTGCCCTTGCCGGCGGGCCTGGATGCCCGCCAGGCCATGGCCATCGGCACGGCGGGCTACACGGCCATGTTGTGCGTGATGGCGCTGGAACGCCACAACGCCACGCCCGAAGGCGGGCCGGTGCTGGTGACAGGCGCCAACGGCGGCGTCGGCACCGTCGCCATCGCGCTGCTGGCGGGCAAGGGATACACGGTCACGGCGAGCACCGGACGTCCGCAGGAAGCGGACTACCTGCGGAGCCTGGGCGCCAGCGGCATCCTGGACCGCGCCGCGTTGTCGGCGCCGGGCAAGCCGCTGCAGAAAGAGGCTTGGGCGGCGGCGGTCGATTGCGTCGGCAGTCACACGCTGGCCAACGTGCTGGCCGGCATGCGGTACGGCGCGCCCGTGGCGGCCTGCGGACTCGCCCAGGGCATGGACCTGCCGGCCACCGTGGCGCCGTTCATCCTGCGCGGGGTGACGCTGATCGGCGTGGACAGCGTGTATGCGCCCATGGCGCTGCGCGCGGAGGCTTGGCGCAGGCTGGCCGATGAATTGCCGCGCGGCATGCTGGAGGCCAATACGCAGGAGCTGGGCCTGTCGGAAATCGCGGCCGCCGCCGCGCCGTTGCTGGAGGGCAGGATACGCGGCCGCATCGTCGTCGACGTGAATCGATAAGGGCCGCAGCATAGCGACCCGCATACCACCAAAGGAGACTGGGCATGATGAAGCAACGATGGCGTTCCGTCATCGCTGCGGCGGCGCTTTGCGCCACCGCTGGCGCGGCATGGGGACAGGGGTATCCGGACAGGCCGGTGCGGCTGATCGTGCCGTTTCCGCCTGGCGGTTCGGTGGATTACGTGGCGCGCAACATCGCGCCCGTGTTGTCGCAGAAGCTGGGCCAGACCGTGGTGGTGGACAACAAGGGCGGCGCGTCCGGCACCATCGGCACCGCCGAGCTGGCGCGCGCGCCGGCCGACGGCTACACGCTGATGCTGGCTTTCGACTCGCACGCGGTTAACGGTTCGCTGTACAAGAATCTGTCGTACGACACGATCAAGTCCTTCGACTACATCAGCCTGATCGGCACCATGCCCGCAGTGCTGCTGACTGCCAAGAAGACCGGCATCACCACCCTGCAGCAGTTCCTGGACTATGCGCGCGCGCATCCGGGGCAGGTGAACTACGGTTCTTCAGGCGTGGGCGGCTCCAATCACCTGAACCTGGCCGCCCTGGCGGCGCGCACGGGCATCAAGGTGACGCACGTGCCTTATCGCGGGGGCGGCCCGATGTTCAACGCGGTGCTGGGCGGCGAGGTGGACGTGGTCATCGCCAGCCTGCCGACCATCGTTGGCTTCGTGCAGGGCGGGCGCCTGAACGCGCTGGCCATCGGCACGGCGCAGCCCGCGCCCGCGCTGCCGGACGTGCCGCCCATCGCCACGCTGGTGCCCGGCTTCGAAGCCTATTCCTGGGTTGGCATGCTGGCGCCGGCGGGCCTGCCGCCCGAGGTGCGCAAGCGTGTGCAGCAGGCGCTGCGCGACACGCTGGCGACCCCGCAGGTCAAAGACAGCATGGAGCAGGGCGGCTTCAACATCGTGTCCAGCTCGCCGGAGGAATTTCAACAGCGCGTGCAGGCCGAATCGCAGCGTTGGGGCAAGCTGATACAGGACACCGGCATAAAGATCGAATAGCGGCCTGGCATGGGCAGGGCTGCGGGGGCTGCCGGCGCCCCACGCCGCGCCTCAGCCCTTCAGCCCGATGCGTCGCGCCAGCTTGTGCAGATTGCTGGAGTCCACGCCCAGCGCGCGCGCCGCATGGGCCCAGTTGCCCTGGTGCGTTTCCAGCGCCCGGCGGATGGCCTGGCGCTGGCAGGCGTCCACCGCCTCGCGCAGCGTCTGGCCTGGACCGGCGGGCGCGTCGGCATCCTCCTGCGGCGCGGCCAGCGGCATGTCGCCGTCGGACAGGTCCAGCAGCTTGGCGCCCAGCGTCACGATTTCATTGCGCGTGGCGCCGTGGCTGACGGCCTTGATCGCGGCGCGGCTGATGACGTGCTCAAGTTCGCGCACATTGCCGGGCCAGCGGTAGCGGCGCAGCATGTCCTCGGCCTCGGGCGACAGCCGCAGGCTGCGCAGGCCCAGCCGCGCGCGGTTCAGTTCCAGGTAGCGGCCCGCCAGCAGCAGCACGTCATTGCCGCGGTCGCGCAGCGGCGGAATGGGGATGGGATAGACCGACAGCCGGTGATAGAGGTCGGCGCGGAAATCACCGGCGCGCACCAGGTCGCGCAGGCTGCGGTTGGTGGCAGCCAGGATGCGCACGTCGACGCGGCGCGGACGGTCGTCGCCCAGGCGCTGGATTTCGCCGTTCTGCAAGGTGCGCAGCAGCTTGGCTTGCACCAGCAGCGGCAGTTCGCCCACTTCGTCCAGGAACAGCGTGCCGCCGTTGGCGGCCTCGAAGCGGCCGGGGCGGTCGGCCACGGCGCCCGAGAAGGCGCCCTTGGCGTGGCCGAACAGTTCGCTCTCGGCCAGCGATTCGGGCAGGGCCGCGCAATTCACGTGCACCAGCGGCTTGTCGCGACGGCGGGAGAGCCGGTGCACGCGATGCGCGAACAGTTCCTTGCCGACGCCAGTCTCGCCTAGAAGCAGGATGGGCAGCTCCGAGTCCGCCACCACCTGGATCTCATGCAGCAGTCGGCCGATGGCTTCGCTTTGTCCCAGGATCTCGTTGTTGTCGGCGACGGCGCTGTCGGCCGGTTCGGCGCCGCGCGCCACGCGCAGCGCGCGGATTTCCGCTTCCAGGCGCGTGGTGCGCAAGGCGGCTTCCAGCAGCACGATGTAGTCGCGCAAGTCCGACTGGGCCTCGGCGTCGAAAGTGCCGACTTCCAGCGCGTCCAGCGTCAGCACACCCCAGGGGCGGCCCTCGATGTGCAGGCTGGTGCCCATGCAGTCGTGCACCGGCAGCGGTTCCCCGGCCATGCCGTTGATCAGGCCGTCATAGGGATCGGGCAGGGTGCTGTCGTGGTGGAAACAGGTGACGCCGCGCCGCGCCAGGATGGCCGCCAGCCGCGGGTGCTGCTGCACGGCGAAGCGGCGGCCCAGGGCATCTTGCGTCAGGCCGTCCACCGCGATGGGGCGCAGATGGTCTTCCTCCAGTTGCAGCAGCGCCACCGCGCCGCAACGGAAATGCGTGCGCAGGCTGGACACCAGCCGCTGCAGGCGGACGGCGGGGGGCAGGTCGGCGACCAGATCGGCAAGCAGGAGGTTTTGCATGGGGTGAATTTTACCGTTCGGGGTGGTTTAAACCTCACGTTTGCAGGGTGATATTCACCCTTTAATTTGCAGTTCATTGATAAATAGCAAGTTTTTCCTGGCACGGATTTCGCATTGCTTTCTGTACCCGTCACGAACTATGGAGAGACGCGATGAGCATGGTTGAGCAATCCCTGGGGCAGTTGGCCCGCAGCATCCCTGGCGCCACGCAGGTGTTTCATGAGTACCAGCTGGACTTCTGCTGTGGCGGCAAGAAGAGCCTGGCCGAGGCGGCGGCCCAGCGCTCGCTGGACGCGGCACAGATCGAGGCGCGCCTGATGGAGCTGGCGCGCAGCCCGTCCCACGAGACGGATTGGGGGCTGGCCTCGCCGGCCGAACTGGTCGATCACATCCTGGCGCGCTACCACGAGGTGCATCGCCAGCAACTGCCCGAGCTGATCCGGCTGGCGCTGAAGGTGGAGCAGGTGCACGCCGACAGCCCGGACTGCCCGACCGGCCTGGCCGATCACCTGCGCGTGATGCAGCAGGAACTGGAAAGCCATATGCAGAAGGAGGAACAGGTGCTGTTCCCGATGCTGGCGCGCGGCCATGGCGCCATGGCCGGCATGCCCATCATGGTCATGCGCGCCGAGCACGACGACCACGGCGTGGCGCTGGAACGGCTGCTGGCGCTGACCCACGACATCACGCTGCCGCGCGCCGCCTGCAACACCTGGCGGGCGCTGTACCTGGGGCTGCGCACCTTCAAGGAAGACCTGATGGCGCACATCCACCTGGAAAACAACATCCTGTTCGAGAACGCGGCCAGTCCGGCGGCGCACGCGCGCAGCTAGTGTCCGCGTCCGGGCGCCGCAACAGCTAGCGGCGTTCCGGCGGAATGCCGTCCAGGCTGCGCCGCAGGGCCTCGTGCGCGGCCAGATCGACCGGGCGGTGCTTGCGCTCGGCGCTGGCTGGGTACTTGCCCAGGAAATTCCCGCCTTTGCGGTCGCTGGCCGGGCGCACGGGCCGGGACGCGAAGCCGCCGCCGCAATTGGGGCAGACATTGCCCAGCAATCCTTCGGCGCAGGCAGCGCAGAAGGTGCATTCAAAGCTGCATATCCGGGCGGCGGTGGAGTCTGGCGGCAGCGCCGCATCGCAGTGTTCGCAGCTGGGTCGCAAGGCAAGCATGTGGCCTCCTGGGGCGAGTGTCGGGTTCTGGCGCCAGGGTAGGCCGGGATGGCCGGCGGCGCCATTGGCATTACGGACAGAAAAGAAGTGAAAACGGCCAGGCTGGTTACGCTTGGCGGGCGGCTGCCGCCTGTACACTCGAAAATCCTTTCGAGGCACAGGGGGTTCTTGATGGCTGGAAGCAGCTTCTTTGCACTGTTCGACGATATCGCGACCATCCTGGACGACGTGTCCGTGATGACCAAGGTCGCGGCCAAGAAGACGGCCGGGGTGCTGGGCGACGACCTGGCATTGAACGCCCAGCAGGTCACGGGCGTGCCGGTCAACCGGGAACTGCCGGTCGTCTGGGCGGTGGCCAAGGGCTCCTTCATCAACAAGCTGATCCTGGTGCCGGCGGCGCTGCTGATCAGCGCCTTCGCGCCCTGGGCCGTGACGCCCCTGCTGATGGTGGGCGGGGCCTTTCTCTGCTACGAAGGCGTGGAGAAGCTGGCGCACAAGTTCCTGCCGCACGGCGATTCGGACGAAGGCAATCACGCCGCGCGGGCCGAAGCCCTGCAGGACGACTCGGTCGATATGGTGGCGTTCGAGCGCGACAAGATCAAAGGCGCAATACGCACGGACTTCATCCTGTCGGCGGAAATCATCGTCATCAGCCTGGGGGCGGTGGCGGATGCGGACTTCACCCGTCAGGTGCTGGTGCTGTCGGTCATCGCCATCGCGATGACGGTCGGGGTCTACGGCCTGGTGGCCGGCATCGTCAAGCTCGACGACCTGGGCCTCTACCTCAGCCAGAAGTCGTCCCAGGCCATGGCCTGGCTGGGCCGGCGCATCGTGGGCGCGGCGCCCTATCTGATGAAGACGCTGTCGGTGGTTGGCACCGCCGCCATGTTCATGGTGGGCGGCGCCATCCTGACTCACGGCATCCCGCCGGTGCAGGCCGCGGTCGATCAGGCCGCCGCAGCGGTCGGCGGGGGCGGGGTGGTGCAGGCGCTTACGGCCACCTTGCTCAACGCCTTGTTCGGCATCGTGGCCGGAGCCGTGGTGCTGGGGGCGGTCAGCCTCGCCAAGCGGTTGTTCAAGAAAGGTTGAAGCGGGCAGGCGTCGTCCCGCCCGGCGGGACGCGCCCCGAGCCATCCAGGGGAGCGCCGCGGCGCTCCCTTTTTACGTTCCTAGGGAATCCCCTGCCTTGTTGGGCCGGAATACGTGCGCCTAAAATTGGCGCCAATTTATGTGATCATTATTTTGACCACCGGCACAGACCATCGGCCTCTGCGGCCATGGAAACGAGGAAATCATGCAGTCCAACGCAGCACTTGCCATCCAGCCCGACGCCGCCCGCGCGCGGGCCATGTACGACCTGGGCCACAGCACCGTCTTCGCCGCCCGCTCCGATCCGCGCTTTTCCTATTGCACCTATGTCCCGCCGCACATCGACAGCGCCAGGCATCCGATGCAGCTGGTGGTGATCATGCACGGCACCGGCCGCGCCTTCGTGGAATACCGCGACGCGTTCGCCGAGTTCGCCCGCTGGAACGACTGCATCGTGCTGTGCCCGCTGTTCCCCGTGAGCCCGCTGGGCGACGGCAATCGCGACGGCTTCAAGCAATTGCGCGAAGGCAACATCCGCTACGACGAGATCCTGCTGGACATGGTGGCGGAAGTGGGCGAGAAGTTCGGCTGCGACTTCAAGAAGTTCGGCCTGTTCGGCTACTCCGGCGGCGGCCAGTTCGTGAATCGATTCGCCTACCTGCACCCGGAAAGCCTGTGGGCCGTGTCGATCGGCGCGCCGGGCTCGGTCACGCTGCTGGATCCCAGCCAGGATTGGTGGGTGGGCGTGCGCGATGCCGAGACCCGTTTCGGCAAGCGCATCGACATCGAAGCGCTCAAGCAGGTGGCGGTCCACATGATCGTGGGCAAGGCCGACCTGGAAACCTGGGAAATCACTCACCGCGAAGGCGGAAAGTTCTTCATGCCCGGCGCCAACTCGGCCGGCAATACCCGCCCGGAGCGCCTGGAGTCGCTGCGCCGTTCGTTCGAGGCGCAAGGCGTGAACGCGGTGCTGGACGTGGTGGAAAACGTGCCGCATGACGGCTTGAAGTGTGTGGGCCAGGTGCAGGACTTCCTGGCCTCCGCCCTGCGCAAGCTGCGACATGAAGACAACTGAGACCGGCGGACGCGGCGCTTGCGGGCATCCGCGAGTCCGTGACCAGGAATAGGAGAGGGGCATGCTGCGTTTCGCGCTATCCCGGATCGTCATGGCCATACCGACGCTGCTGATCGTGGCGGTGGCGGTATTCGTGATGATCCGGCTCATCCCGGGCGACCCCGCCCAACTGCTGCTGGGTGACCTGGCGACGCCAGCCGCGCTGGCTGACCTGCGGGAGCGGCTGGGGCTGGACCAGACCTGGCTTACCCAGTTCGGCATCTGGTTCGGCAACATGCTGCACGGGGACCTGGGGTCGTCCATCAATACCGGCCAGCCGGTGCTGCCGCTGGTGTGGGACCGCTTCCTGATCAGCGGCCGCGTGGTGGTGGTGGCGGTGCTGTTCGCCGCGCTGGTGGCGGTGCCGGCCGGCATGATCGCCGCCTGGAAGCAGAACAAGGCGCCTGACCTGTTCCTGGTCGGCACGGCCACGCTGCTGGTGTCGATTCCGACCTTCTGGCTGGGTTTGCTGCTGCTGATCTTCTTCGGCCTCAAGCTGCAGTGGCTGCCAGTGGTGGGCTACGTGTCCATCGGCGAGGACTGGAAGGCCGGCCTGCTGTACCTGGCCATGCCCATCCTGACGCTGTTCCTGCATGAGATCGGCGTGCTGATGCGCATGGCGCGGGCCAGCACGCTGGAAGTGCTGCGGCTGGACTACATCACCCATGCGCGCGCCAAGGGGCTGTCGGAATCCGCGGTGTTGATGCGCCACGCGTTCCGCAATGCCTTCGGACCCACCTGGACGCTGATCGGCCTGGTGCTGGGCAACCTGCTGGGCGGCATCGCGGTGGTGGAAACGGTATTCACCATCCCCGGCCTGGGGCGCCTGCTGGTGGACTCCATCTTCGCCCGCGACTACCCCGTGATCCAGGGCTGTCTGCTGTTCGTGGGCGTGGTCTACGTGATCGTGAACCTGTTCATCGACCTTTGCTATCCCCTCTTTGACCCGAGAGTGACCGCCGAATGAAAAAGCGAATTGCAGCCAACGCGCTACTGGGCGGCGTCATCGTGGCGCTGATGCTGGTGGCGGCCGTCATGGGCGCCTTCTGGACGCCGCATGACCCGCTCAAGATCAACTTCGTGGCGCGCCTGAAGCCGCCTGGCGGCGAGTTCCTGCTGGGCACGGACGAATTCGGCCGCGACGAGCTGTCGCGCCTGCTGGCGGGGGCTTCCAGCAGCGTCTGGATCAGCCTGCTGACGGTAAGCTTCGCCATCGTCGCGGGCACGATCATCGGCACCCTGACCGGCTTTGTGCGAGGCTGGACCGACCGCATCATCATGGCCTTCAACAATGCCTTGCTGGCCTTTCCCGGCCTGCTGCTGGCGCTGGGCCTGCTGGCCGTGGTGGGCGCCAACAAATACGGCATCATCCTGGCGCTGGGCCTGGCCTACACGCCCTCGGTGACGCGCATCGTGCGCGGCACGGTGCTGTCGCTGCGCGAGAAGGAGTTCATCGAATCCTCGCGCGTGCTGGGCAACTCCGAGCTCTACACCATGTTCCGCCATGTGCTGCCCAATTGCGTGGCGCCGCTGACGGTGCTGGCGACCTCGATGTTCGGCTGGGTGATCCTGGCGGAAAGCGCGCTGTCCTTCCTGGGCCTGGGCGTACCGCCTCCCGCGCCCACCTGGGGCAACATGCTGGCCGCTGCCCGACCGTTCATGGCGCAGGCTTCCTATCTATCCATACTTCCCGGCCTGGCCATCGCGCTCGCGCTGCTGGGAATCAATCTGCTGGGCGACGCGGTGCGTGACCGCCTCGATCCCCGCATGAGGGGCGTGTAATGAGCGCATTGGTATCGGTATCGAATCTGTCGCTGACCGTCGGCCCCGGCGGGCGCGAGATCGTCAGCGGAGTGTCCTTCGAGGTGGCGCCCGGCGAGATGGTCGGCATCGTCGGCGAATCCGGCAGCGGCAAGACGCAGGCCGCGCGCGCCATCATGGGCCTGACGCCGTCGCCGCTGGTGGTGGCTGGCGGCTCCATCAAGTTCGAAGGCGTGGACGTGACGCAGGCGTCGCCGGCTGCGCTGCGCAAGCTGCGCGGCGCGCGCATCGGCATGGTGTTCCAGGAGCCGATGACCTCGCTGAATCCGTCCATGCCAATCGGCCGCCAGCTGGATGAGGGCCTGCGCCTGCATCGCAAGGACCTGTCCGCCGCCGCGCGCCGCGAACGCATCCTGGAAATGCTGCGACGGGTCGGCATCCGCGATCCCAAGGGAGCGATGGAAGCCTGGCCGCACGAGTTCTCCGGCGGCATGCGCCAGCGCATGATGCTGGCATCGGTGATGCTGCTGGAGCCAGCGCTGCTGATCGCCGACGAGCCCACCACCGCGCTGGACGCGGTGGTGCAGCGCGACGTGCTGGAACTGATGGTGGACCTGACCCGCGAACACCATACGGCGGTGCTGATGATCAGCCACGACCTGCCAATGGTCGCGCGCTACACCGAGCGCATGGTGGTGATGCAGCATGGCAAGGTGCTGGAGACCGGCGCCACCGCCAGCATCCTGGAGCGGCCGCAGCATCCCTACACGCGCAAGCTGCTGGACGCCATGCCGCGCCGGCTGCCGGCGCGCCAACTGGGCAAGGAGCCGCCCATCGTCGAGGTCAAGAACCTGGTGGTCGATTACGCCGGCCACCAGCGGCTGTTCTCGCGCACCGGCGCCAAGCGCGCGCTCAACGGCATCGACCTGCATGTCAAGCCGCGCGAAGTGGTGGCGGTGGTGGGCGGCTCGGGTTCAGGCAAGACCACGCTGGGCCGGGCCATTGCCGGACTGCTGGCGCCCACTTCGGGCCAGATCCTGTTCCGTGGCCAACCGGTGAACCGCCGGTCGGCGTCCTGGCGCGACTACCGGCTGAACTGCCAGATGGTGTTCCAGGATCCGTATTCCTCGCTGGACCCGCGCATGACCATCGGCCAACTGGTGGGCGAGGGCCTGCGCATGCTGGACGACATGCCCGCGGCGGAAAAGCGACGCCGGGTGGACGAAGTGCTGGCCGAAGTGGGCCTGGGCTCCGAGTACGCCAAGCGCTATCCGCACGAGATGTCGGGCGGGCAGCGTCAGCGCGTGGCGATCGCCCGCGCCATCGTGCGCCGTCCGGCCTTCGTCATCGCCGATGAGCCGGTGTCCGCGCTGGACGTGACCGTGCGCGCGCAGGTGCTGGACCTGTTTGCCGACCTGCAGGAACGCCACGGCTTTTCCTGCCTGTTCATCAGCCACGACCTGGGCGTGGTGGAGCAGGTGGCCGACCGCGTGGTGGTGATGCGCGACGGCGGCATCGTCGAGCAGGGCTCGCGCGACGCCGTGTTCGACCAGCCGCAAGAGGAATACACCCGCAGCCTGCTGTCGGCGATTCCGGCGTTGGAATCCACCGATACCGGCGGCGTGCGCCTGCGCTGGCGGCTGGACCAACAGGAGCCGTTGCGGGCCAGCGCCTGAGGGCCGGGTATCCCAGGGGGCGACGGCGCCGTACCCCAGGGATACTTACGCATAAAATACGCGCTTCGGATTTGATAGACGGGAGTGGTCCATGCCGAAAGCGGCAACGGCGCAACCCGGCCTGGTTGATCGCATCGCCCACGATATACAGGCGGGCGTTTACGGTCCCGGCGCCTGGCTGAAACAGATCGACCTGCAGGAACGCTACGACGCCAAGCGTCTGGACGTCCGGCGGGCGCTAGACCAATTGGCCGCCAAGCGGCTGATCGCGCACATCCCGAACCGGGGCTATCACGTCTATGCCATGGATCCGGACCAGCATCTGCAGATCCGCGACATCCGCATCCTGCTGGAAACGGGCGCGGCGGCGGACCTGATGCCCAACGTCACCGCGGGCAAAGTCAAGGCACTGCGCACCCTGGCCGAACGCTTCGCCAAGCTGTTGCAGGACGGCACGCTGCTGGAACAGTACGAGGTCAACCTGGCTTTCCACGCGGGCATGTACGACATGTGCCGCAATCGCGAACTGGTCGCGCTGATCCACGAAACGCGCGCCCGCGGCCCGGCGGCGCCAGCCAAGGAATGGGTGACGCGTTCGCGCATCGAGATCTCCGCGCGCGAGCATTTCGACATGGTGGACGCGCTGGAAGCCCGCGACGTCAAGCGTCTGCAAAAAATCATTGCCCAGCACGTGGGGCAGGACATCTCCTGACGCTGCCAGCGTGTCCCGCGCTGCACGCATGCGGCGGCCTTCGGAAAGAAGGCCGCCGTTTTTCATTCCGGCGGCGTCTTCAGGGATACCCCCGATAGCGGAGCGGCGCATTCCGCTCATAATGGGCAGCTAATTTTGGCGCCAATATATGCGTGAATTTTGCGCCGCACGCCGGGGAGTTTTTGCATGCACCACGTTTTCGTACCCAGAGCGCTCGCGCTCAGCCTGGCGCTGGCCGCCGCCGGTTCGGCCCAGGCCGCGCTGCTGACCATCGCCCAGCCCGCCGACATCCGCTCGACCAACCCCGGCGTCAACCGCGACAACACTACTGACGGCGTGGTGCTCAACATCGTGGAAGGTCTGGTCGGCTACCGCGAGAACGGCACTGTGGGCCCTCTGCTGGCGAAGTCGGTGGACCTGTCGGAAGACGGCCTGACCTACACCTTCAAGCTGCGCGACGGCGTCAAGTTTCACAACGGCGCCGCACTGACCTCGGCCGACGTGATCTGGAGCTGGCAGCGCTACATGGATCCCAAGACGGACTGGCGCTGCCGCAGCGACTTCGACGGCCGCAACGGCCTGAAAGTGACGGACGTGTCCGCGCCCGACGCGCAGACCGTGGTGATGAAGGTGGACCGCAAGTCGGCCGTGTTCCTGGATTCGCTGGCCCGCACCGATTGCGGCATGACCGCCATCATCTCCAAGGATTCGGTCGCGGCCGACGGTTCCTGGATCAAGCCGGTGGGCACCGGCCCCTACATGTTCAAGGACTGGAAGCGCGGCGAATACACCTTGCTGACGGCCTACAAGGACTACGTCTCGCCCGCCGGCGACAAACCGGACGGCTACGTGGGGTCCAAGCGTCCGCTGGCCGACGAGGTCAAATTCCTGGTGGTGCCGGATCCTTCCACTTCGAAGGCAGGCCTGCTGTCGGGCGCGATCGACGCCGCGCAGATCACCAACACCGACGTGGGCGAACTGAAGAACGCCAAGAACCTGACGGTGTTCAGCCCGCATGACGCGGTCAAGCACGTGCTGCTGTTCCAGACCGAGGATCCGGTCCTGAAGAATGTGAAGATCCGCCAGGCCATCGCCGCCTCGCTGGATATTCCGCAGGTCGTGGCCGCCGCCTCAGAAGGCCTGGGCCAGCTGAACAATTCCGCCGTCTACGCGGGGTCGGCTTATTACAAGGACGCGGAAAAGCGCGGCTACAAATACGATCCGGCCCGGGCGCAGCAATTGCTGAAGGAAGCCGGCTACAAGGGCGAGCCCGTGGTCATCTACGCCAACAAGCGCGCCCACGTACCGAGCTATCAAGTCGCGGTGATCGCCCAGGCCATGATGCAGGCGGTGGGCATCAACGCCAAGATCGAGGTGCTGGAATGGGCCACGCAGCTGGACCGCTACAACACCGGCAAGTACCAGATCAGCTCGTTCTCGTTCTCTTCGCGCCTGGATCCGTCGCTGAGCTTCGAGCAATTTTCGGGCGACAAGGCCAAGCAGCCGCGCAAGGTCTGGGATGATCCGGCGGCGCAGAAGCTGATCGATGAGAGCTTTCTCGAATCCGATCCGGCCAGGCGCCAGGCGCTGTTCGACCAGCTGCACGCCCTGATGCTGGAACAGACCCCCATGCTGATGCTGTACAACGGCGCGGACGCATGGGCATCCAGCAAGCGCGTGGAAGGATTCTCGGTCTGGGAAGGCAAGCCGCGGGCCTGGGAAACCAAGGTCCGCGACGGCAAGTAAGACGCTTGACGGCGCCGGGCCGCCAGTGCGGCCCGGCCTGAATCGCTAGTCGAGCTTCACGCCCGCCTGCTTGATCACCGCGGCCCAATCGCGCACTTCATTGCCCAGGAACGCACTCAGCTCGGCCTGCGTGGACGGCGCCAGGATCAGGCCCTCGTCGGCAAAACGCTTGCGCAGCTCGGCGTTGGTCAGCACCTTCTCCAGCGCCGGTTGCAGGCGCTGCACCACTTCCGCCGGCACGCCGGCGGGCGCCATCAGGCTGTACCAAGTGGTGGCTTCCAGTCCCTTCACGCCTTGCGATGCGGCGGTCGTGACTTCGGGCAGGGCGGGCGACTTCTCGATACCCGTCACCGCCGCGGCGCCGACCCGGCCGCCCTTGTACTGCGGCAGCATCTCCACCACCTGCGTCACGCCCATGCTCAACTCGCCCGAGGCCACCGCCAGCAGCACGGGCGCGCTGCCCTTGTAAGGCACGTGCACCAGTTTCCCGCCCGTGGCCAGGTTCAGTACTTCGCCGGTCAGGTGGGTGATGCTGCCCGCGCCGGAAGAGCCGAAGGTCAGCTTGCCCGGATCCTTGTTCGCCAGGGCGATCAGCTCGGGCAGGTTCTTCGCCTGCAGGCCCGGATTGACCGCGAATACCAGCGGGCTCTTGCCCACCAGCGTGATCGGCGTGAAGTCCTTGACCGGGTCGTAGTTCAGGTTCGGATACAGGCTGGGCGCGATGGCCAGCGTGGACACGTTGCCCAGCAGCAGCGTGTAGCCGTCGGGCTCCGCTCGCGCCACCGCATTGGTGCCGATGGTGCCGCCCGCGCCGGCGCGGTTTTCCACGATGACCTGCTTGCCCAGCGTGTCGTTCAACTGCTGCGACAGAGCACGCGCCAGGGTGTCGGCCGCGCCGCCGGGCGGGAAGGGCACGACGATGCGGATCGGTTTGCTGGGATAGGCCTCGGCTTGCGCCGCCGGGCTCAGGCCCAGCGCCAGCAACCCGGCCAGGGCCGTGGCCAGCAGGCCGCGGCGATTGATTTTCTGGTACTTCGACATGCTGCTCTCCTGATGAGAAAACGTGGGCGATGCAGAAAATGAATCAGCGCGCGGCGTCCTGGGCGGCCGGATGGTGCGCATGCCAGTGGCGCGCGATGTCGGCGCGCCGGCAGACCCAGACGTCGCCGTGCGCCGCCACGTGGTCCAGGAAGCGCGCCAGGCCCGCCGCGCGGCCCGGCTGGCCGACCAGGCGCAGATGCAGCCCCACGGACATCATCTTGGGAGCCGTGGCGCCTTCCTCGTACAGCATGTCGAACGCGTCGCACAGGTACTCGAACAGGTCCTGCCCCGTGGCCATGCCGCCGCGGATGAACTTGGCGTCGTTGTTGGCCAGGCCGTAGGGCACCAGCAGATGAGGCTTGCCGGCAACTTCGGTCCAGTAGGGCAGCTCGTCGTTGTAGGTGTCGGAGTCGTAGAGAAATCCGCCTTCCTCGGCCAGCAGGGCGCGGGTGTTCAGGCTGGGGCCGTAGCGGCAATACCAGCCCAGCGGCCGCGAGCCCACCGTGCGGGTGATCGATTCCACGGTGCGGCGGATGCGCTCGCGTTCCTCTTCCAGCGTCAGGTTCTGGTGCCGTTCCCAGCGCCAGCCGTGCGCGCACACGTCATAGCCCGCCGCCTTGATGGCCTCGCAGACTTCCGGATTGCGTTCCAGCGCCAGGCCGCAGCCCAGTATCGTGGCCGCCATGCCGCGCTCCTGCAGCAGCCGGTGCACGCGCCAGAAGCCGATCCGGCTGCCATACTCGAACATCGACTCTGCCGCCAGGTCGCGCCCGGCGAAGCCGCCCGCGCCGCCCTCGGTCAGTCCGGTTTCGGATTCAGCGTCGCCGTCCGGCACCGAAGGCTCGCCGCCTTCCTCGTAGTTGATGCAGAGATTCAACGCCAGGCGCGCGCCGCCCGGCCAACGGGGATCGGGCGGGTTGGCGCCGTAGCCGACGAAATCGCGGCGCAAGTGGGGATGATCGGTAGTCATAGCGGGCTAGCCATCGGGATAGAGTCAATCGGAAATCGAAACCAGGGCGTGCGGAGCCGGAGCCTGCCAGAACTCGTCGTCATCGCCGCGGCCGGTCTGGCCCATCAGGACCAGGAACTCCGCCGGCCCCCGCAGCACGGTCAGGCCGTGATGCCAGGCGCCCACGCGGTAGCACACGCCCTGGCTGCCGGTTGCGAGAAACGCTTCCAGCCGCGCCATGTCGGGCAGGTCGTCGGCCCCGGTAGGCGCCACCACCACCAGATAGGGCGAGTCCGTCAGCGGCACGAAACTCTGCGCCGCATAGCGGTGGCGCTCCATCAGCCGGATCTCCACCGGCCCGGGCGGCGCCGCCTGCACCCGGCTGACCCAGCTGGCGTGCCGCACAACTTCGGGGCTGTGCCGCATGGGCTCGGTCAGATGGTGACGGCGCTCCGCGCCCTGGTGCGCGATCACTTCGCCATAAGGCGCGAAGGCCTCCGGCGTGAGCGGCCGCGGGCGGATCACGAGCGGGGAGACATCCATGTCACGCGCCATGGCTCAGATACCCCAGCGAATTCACGTAGCTGCGCCGCACGTTCTCCAGATGCGCCGCCATCGCCTGACGCGCCCGGGTCGATTCCCCCGACAGCAGCGCTTCCACAATCGCCAGATGTTCTTCCCGCGCCTGCACCTGCCGCTGCGGCAGCCGCTCCACATCGCACATCCGCACCTGCCGCCGCGTCGCCGTGATCATCGTCGCCAGATTCCGGTTGCCGCAATACGCCGCCACCAGATCGTGCAGCGCGTTGTCGACCTCCCAATCCGACTTCTCGTCCGGCGTCTTCGCATCCAGCAAAGCCTGCAGCCGCGCCCGCAGCCCTTCCAACGGCTCCGCCGGAATCCGCCCGGTCGCCATCGCCGCGGCTTCGCTCTCCAGCAGGCTGCGGATCTGTAGCAGCTCCAGCAGGTCCGTCACGCCAAACGAGCGCACCACGATGGACCCGTTGGACAGCCGCTCCAGCATCCCTTCACCCAACAACCGGTTCATGGCCGCGCGCAAAGGCGTGCGCGACACCTCCAGCTCATCCGCCAGTCGGCGTTCCTCCAACACTTCCCCCGCCGGAATCCGGCGCGAAACGATCTGGTCCAGCAGGGTTTGATAGGTGCGTTGCGTAGCGTTCATGTGTATTGCAGCGTAAGAAAAAGGCGCGGACGGCAGAGACTCCGAGTTGCCGTCCGGCGCAATGGACGAGAAGGTACCCCACTGGTATCCCAAAGAGATACCAGTAGTATCCCTAATAGGCCGGACTGATGCTGCCAGCCAATCTGAGAGGAGTGAGACGGGGAGAAGAAGAAAAAAGCGGAGGGAAAACTGCGGGGAGAGGAAACTGCGAGTAGAGAAAAAACAAGACCCACGCCAGCGCGCCAGCGCACACCGCCCCGACGCCCCACCACCACGTAAGCTGCTTGCGGCCGCCTGCGCGGCCGCAAGCGGCGGGCCCCGCAAACCTCGCCACTACCCACGGGTCTAACCGCGCAGCGAACCAAGAAACTCGTAGCCCGGCGGCGCGGGCCCTGAGGCTGCGAGCAACCTCGATGCGCCCGAGGGAATCGGAAGGAGCCGCCGCAGGCGGTGACGACGATGACGACGGGGCAGTCCGGAGCGAACGCTCCGGACCGCAATCGTGGGCGCGAGCAGCCTCAGGGCCCGCGCCGCCGGGCGACCTACGAAGACAACGAAGGCACCAACAAAGACAACAAAACCAACATCAAGGCGCCGAAACCCGCTCCACCTCCCAAGCCCGCGGCTTCTTGACCGCCCAAGGCTGATACCCCCTGATATCCGCCCGATAAGCCCCAATATCCAACCCGTTATACAAAGGAATACTAGGCACATCCGCCAGGAACAGCCTATGCAGCTGATCAAACGAAGCCTGCCGCTTCGCATGATCCGTATCCGACGACGCCGCCTCGATCAGCTTCAGCGCCTGCGGATTGTCCCAGACCTTGCGCGGCTGCTTCGCCTTGTCCCCCGTCACCATCTCGTAGTTCAGCGCCGCATCCAGCCGCGCCGAATAGGGGAACGTCATCATCTGGTAAGTGCCCGCGTTATAGCGGTCCAGCTGCGTCGCCCATTCCACCACCGACAACTGCGTCTTGATCCCCACCGCCTGCAGCATCGCCTGGATGATCACCGCCGAGTTGTACGACTGCGGATAGCGCTTGGTCGTCAGGATCGTCAGATCCTGCCCCTTGTAGCCCGCTTCGCCCAGCAGCTTCTGCGCCAGCGCCGGATCGTAGTTCCAGCCCTGCTTCTGCGCCGCGTCATAGTAGGGCGACACCAGCGGAACGATCGAATTGTTGGGCTGAGCCAGGCCTTCCGTCACCGCCGCCGCCAGTTGCTGGTAATCGATCGCGTGCGCCAGCGCCTGCCGCATTTTCGGATTGGCCAGCACCGGATCCTTGGTCTGCATCAGCAATGCCGTCATGCTCATCACCGGCGCATGCGCCACCTTGACGTTCGGCGTGCCTTGCAGCACCGGCACGTCGCTATTGGACACGTCCTCGATGATGTCGATGTTGCCGCGCTGCAGGGCCGCCTTGGCGGTGGAATCGTCCGGCACGATCAGGAAGCGCACCTCGTCCACCAGCGGCCGTTTCGATCCCGTATAACCGTCACGCTTGCCGTCCAGGTTCGAATAGCCCGCGAACTTCGTCAGCCGCACGTACTCGCCGCGCTTCCATTCCGCCAATTCGAACGGCCCGGTGCCGATGGGCTTGTCCCAGGAACCGTCCGCCCGCACCGAATCCTTGGACAGGATGCCAGTGCCGCCGCAGTCGGCGCGCGCCAGCGTCGCCAGGAACAGGCTGCTGGGCTTTTCGATGTGGTAGACCACGGTCTGCGCGTCCGGCGCTTCCACGCCCGTCACCTTGACCGTGCCGCGCCCGTCGAACTCGCTGGCGCAACGCCAGCCCGAATTGGCCGCGGTGTAATGCTGCCAGGTCCACAGCACGTCGGCCGACGTCATCGGCTTGCCGTTGTGGAACTTGATGCCTTCGCGCAGCTTGAAGGTATAGGTCTTGCCGTCCGCGCTGATATCCACCGACTTGGCCAGCAGCGGCCGCACCTCGGCGTCCTCTCCGTAGGCCACCAGGCCCTCGACGATGTGCAGCACCACCGCGTCGCTGTTGCTGTCGCGGTTCACGCCGGGTTCGGTGGAGCGGATATCGGCCGTGAACGAAATGCGCAGCGGCGGGGCGGATTGCGCCCAGGCCGCGCCGGCCATGGAGCCCAGCGCCAGCGCAACCGCGGCGCTCAACAAATGGTTTTTCATCGATACGTTTTCCTGGGGTTGCGCGGGCGCGCCGCTTCAGGCGGCAGCCAGCAGTTCGGGTTCGGCGGTCAGGCTGTAGCGGGTGAAACTGCGGTTCAGCGCCGGCAGCGGCGCCACTTCCATCAGGCCGGCCTCGGGCTCCATGATCACCATCGCCACCGTGGCCGACAGATTGTCGTGGCTGCCGGGGCGCGGCGGACGGCACACGGAATAGGGCGCGCCGAAGTCATCGAACAGCGCGCGCTTCAAGTCTTCGCGCGTCAGCTTGGATTCCTCGTTCAGCAGGCGGCGCACGCGCCAGTCGCGGTAAGCGCTTTCCGGCGTGCTGGCGCGGCCCGTGTCGCGCAGCTTGCTCAGGGCCACTTCGCTGACCCAGTGGTTGGCGTGGACGATGAGATCGTCGCTGCCCGGGTAGATGGGGAAGGCTTCATCGGTGGTGCATTCGTAGTCGACGCCGAAGCCCGCCGCCATGCCGATCATGATGTTGTTCGAGCAGGACTTGGGCGTGGTCGCCACCGCCTTGATCGCCAGCGCGAAGTGTTCCTGTTCCAGCACCTTGCGGCGGATCAACGAAAGCGGCACGCCCAGCTGGCGGAAGTCGCGGTCGGACTCCAGGTAGTTGGCGGTGATCGAGACGCCGGCGCTGTTCAGGCCGCTGCGCGCCAGTCCGCCCGCTTCGACGAAGGTCAGCATGTCGGGGCCGTTGTCGTTGCGCACGCGCAGCACGATGGCGGTCTCGGCGCATTCCGCGCGCCAGTCCCAGTTCTGGCCATGGATCAGGCGGCCGTTGGCCGAGCGGGTCGGCAGGATCAGCGCGCCGGTGCAGCCGTCGCCCGGCTCCAGCTCGGCGGCCTTCTTCTTCTCGGCGCGGGCCTTGGCGATGACTTCGGTGCGCGCGTTCACCATCACGATGTCTTCGAAAGGCACGTCGGCGCCCGCGGCGATGCCGCGCATTTCTTCCAGGTAGTGCGGCGCGAAGTTCTCGATCTCGCGGGCGAAGCCATTGATCAGCTGGGTGCGCGCCATGGCGTCATAGCCCAGGTCGACCAGGGTCTGGCCGTACATCTTGGCGCTCTTGCGCACGCGGTCGGCGGCTTGCTGGCCATACGAGCGGCCGCGGGCCTCGGGCGCGCCCGAAACCGATACGAAGGGAAATTGGGTGATCTGGGTCATGGACTTGGGCGGCGCGCCGCGCCGCAATCTGGGGGTGGGAATTGGATGGCGAAAAAATGTTAGCTTATTTTGGCGCCAATATTGCTCAGGGTTTACCAGTGCAAGCACGCCATGGGCGTCTTGCGTTCAGCGCGTATGGGGGGAGGCGGCCAGCTCGGAGCAGGTCTTGAAGCTGGCGCCTGCGGCGCGGAAGCGCTCCAGCAATTGCTCGACTTTCACCAACCTGGCCGCGCGGCCGACGCCGTTGTCGGCGCGCGGATGCAGGGTCAGGCAGGCATAACCATCGGTCGCCAGCAGCGCATCGCCTTGCTCCACCCAGTGCGCATAGGCACGGTCCTGCGTCACGCGGCGGCTGAAATGGGTGGCGTCGCACAGGCCTTCGCTCCAGGGCAGCTCCACCATGCCGGGGCCGCCGTCCGCGTCCAGCGCGTAGGGGGCGTCGTCGTCGATGGCGCTGCTGTCGTAGCGATAGCCGAGCTGGTGCAGCAGCGGCACGGTATTGGCGGTAAACGCGCTGGCATAGCGAAAGCCTTGCGGGGCGGAGCCGGTCAGTTCGGCCAGCCGGTCGCGGGCCCGTTCCAGCACTTCGCCTTCGCGCTCGCCCAGCGCGGGCAGGTCTTCGTAGGCATTGCCGTGCGAGGCGGCCTCGTGGCCGTCGCGCAGGCTCTGCTCCAGCAGGCCGCGGCAGCGTTCGGCTTCGAATACCGGCCAGAACAGCGTGGCGCGGATGTCCTGGCGGCGCAGCATGTCCAGCACGCGCGCCAGCCCGCCGCCGTAGGTGTAGCGGCCATGCGCGTCGCGCCCGTGCAGCGAGGTTTCGGGCTGGGTCGCGGCTTCGGGGCCGATGCCCTGCACATTGATGGTGACCAGTACGGTTTTGTCGGCGCTCATGCGCTTCTCCAGGCGTCGGGGCGGGCCAGGCAGTGCCGCGCCAGCGCTTCCAGCGTCATGACATGCACATCGGGTTGTGCGGCCAGATAGGCCAGGAAGCGGTCCAGCGCCGCGGCGCGGGCCGGCGTGCCGGAGCCGCCGGCGGCCTTGGGGTGTACGGTCAGGTGCACATAGCCTTCGGCTGCGCGCAGCGCCTCGAATTCCTGCACCCAGTTGTCACAGGCTTCCGCGGCGAGGCTGTGTCCCGAGAAGTAGAACGGATAGTCGTCCAGCGAGACCGTGTTGTTCGGCAGCATGATGAAGTCCGTCGTGTCCGCCGGCAGGTAGGGACGGTCCTGGTCCTTTTCGCTGGCGTCGTAGCAGTAACCCAGCCGCCGCAGCGCGGGCAGGGTGCGATGGCTCTTGCGGCCCGAGGGCGAGCACCAGCCCGCGGGCGTTACGCCCAGCTCGCGCTGGATGATGCGGTGGGTCTTTTCCAGCAGCGCGGGCTCGTCATCGCCCAGGTCCCAGGCTTCATGCAGATAGCCGTGGGCGGCGATCTCGTGGCCCGCGTCCAGGATGTCGTGGAAGGTCGCCGGATAGTGCTCGACGTCATAGCCGCAGGCAAAGAACGTGGCCGGCATGCCGTGGCGCGCCAGGATCTCCAGATGCCGCGCCACGCCGCGGCGGATGGCATAGCGGCCCGCGGTGTGGGGACCGGCCGGGAACTGCTTGCGGCCGACCTCGACGGCGGGGCCGTCGACGTGGACGGTGACGCAGACCACCGCGCGCACCGGCGCGGCGCCCGCGGCGCGCAGGCCCTGCGCGCGCAGCTCGCGGTCCAGCGCCAGCCAGGGATTGGAGTGGGCGTCCACGGGGACGCCATAGGGTATGCGTTGCATCAGGTGGCCTTGATGTTGGCGCTCTTGATCAGCGTGCGCCACTTTTCGCTTTCGGTGGCGACGAAACGGCTCAGTTCTTGCGGGGTGCTGCCGTGCAGCTCCAGCCCGTTCTGCGTCAATTGCTCCAGGGCGGGCTGCTTGAGCGCGCTTTGCACGGCGCCATTGAGCGTCTGGATGATGGCGGCGGACGTGCCCGCGGGCGCGAACACGCCGTTCCAGCCTATGGCCTGATAGCCGGGAAAGCCCGATTCCGCCACGGTCGGCACGTCGGGCAGCGCCTGCGCGCGCTGCGCCGAGGTCACGGCCAGCGGGCGCGACTTGCCGCCGCGGATAAATTGCTGCTGGTTGATCACCACATCCATCAGGATCGGGAACTGTCCGCCCAGGAAGTCGTTGACCGCGGCTGCCGCGCCCTTGTACGGCACGCCGGGCAGGTCCAGGCCGGCCGTGGCCTTGAGCAGTTCCATGGCCAGGTGCGCAGAGCTGCCGTTCTGCGTGATGCCATAGAAGTACTTGCCCGGATTGGCCTTGATGATGGCGACCAGCTCCTGCAGCGTGCGCGCCGGAAACGACGGATGCACCACCAGCACGTTGTTGTAGTAGCAGACCATGGACACCGGTTCGAAGTCCTTGACCGGGTCATAGCCGATGTTCTCGTACAGGCTCTGGTTCACCGTGTGCGTACCGGTGGAGCCCAGCGCGATGGTGTAGCCGTCCGGCGCCGAACGCGCGGCCTGCTGGGTACCGATGTTGCCTGCGGCGCCACCCTTGTTGATGACGACCACGCTTTGTTTGAGCGCTTCGCCGATGCCCTGGGCCAGCGGACGCGCCACCAGGTCGGTGCCGCCGCCAGCGGGGAAGGGCACGATGAACTGGATGGCGCGTTCGGCCGGATAACCGGCCGCCCAGGCGCGGCCGGGCCGCGCCAGCGCCGCGCTGGCCAAGGTGGCGGCCGAAGCCCCCAGGAAATGCCGGCGGCTGATGCCGCCCTTGGTGCCGCAAGACTGCTTCATGGATTTTCCCCTGATGTTTTCCGCAGGTGCAGTGGCGTGTTGGACGTCAATCTGCCCATTGCTTGAATATCATTATTCGATAAAAAATTATCTAATCCAATTAGTTTTTATCTATAAATGATAAAAAATAGAAAAACGATAGTTTGCGTCTGGAGGGGAGTCAGGATCTGGTAGTCAGCGCCTATGGCCCAGGCGCGCCGCGGGCATCCCTGTGATACGCTGCGCCCGATCCCGCGTTGTTCCCCGTCCCACGACCGCCATGTCCACCCTGAAGCGAGCCCTAGCGATACTTGACCTCTTCAGCCTGGAAACCCCGGTGCTGTCGGCGGAAGAGATCATTTCGCGCCTGTCGTATTCGGCGCCCACGGGCTACCGCTACATCCGCGACCTGACGGACCTGGGCTATCTGCTGCGCGTGACCGGCGAAGGCTACAAGCTGGGGCCGCGCATCATCGAACTGGACCACCTCATCATCGACGGCGATCCGGTGCTGGGCGTGGCGCGTCCGATCATGCGCGAGGTGGTGGATCAGGTGGGCGGCGACGTATTGCTCAGCGTGATCCACGGCCTGCGCATCCTCAACATCCACCACGAGCGCGGACCCGACGAACTGGGCATTCCGCACGGCCGCGGCCGCGCCCATCCGCTGTTCCGCGGCGCCACGGCCAAGACCATCGTGGCTTTCCTGCCGCGCAAGGATCAGCGCCGCCTGTACGAGGCCCATGCGGACGAGATCCGCGACCTGGGCCTGGGGGCGACGCAGGCCGAATTCACCGGCAAGCTGGACCGGATCCGGGTGCAGGGTTTTTATCTGGGAGTGGGCGAGATCTCGCCAGAACGGGCGGGCATCGCGGTGCCGGTGTTCCAGGAAGACCGGCGCGTGTTCGGCGCGCTGACCGTCACCTTTCTTGCGGCTCGGCTCAACACTATCGCGCAGGACAAGACCACGGCCTTGCTGCAGTCGGCCGCCCGCCGCATCGAATCGCTGGCGCTGGCCACGCGCATGAAGGAACAAGCCCCCGCGCCGTGAGCGCGAGGGTTTGCTTGCCGATCCGCCGCGGCCATGGCCGCGTGTCGCCGGATGTGGCCGGATGCGCCTATTGCTGCGCGGCGCGGGCCGGCGACCCCATGGCCTGGAACAGCGCCGCCGTTTCGGTCAGGCGCGCATTGGCGTATTCGATCTCGCGCAGGCGGGCCGCCACGTAGTACTGCTCGGCGGCGTACTCGGTATATGGCGCCAGCGCGCCCAGCCGCACGCGGCTGGCGGTGTTGCGGTAGGACTGCTCCGCGGCGCGGCGCGACGCTTCGGCGGAGGCCAGCGCCTGCCCGTCGGCGTCCAGCCGCGACAGCGTGTCGGCCACGTCGCGGAAGGCGGTCAGCACGGTCTGCTTGTATTGCAGCAACGCGGCTTCGTAGCGTTCCTTGGCCGCGCTGCGCTCGGCCAGTAGCGCCCCGCCATGGAAGATAGGCTGCGTGAGCGAAGCGCCGATGGCCCAGACGGCGCCGGCGCCCGACATCGCAGCGGGCCAATTGAAGCCGCTCTTGCCCATGGACGCGGACAAGGACAGGCTGGGGAACAGCTGCGCGGTGGCCAAGCCCACGTCGGCCGCCGCGGCCTGCACCACCGCATCGGCGAACAGGATGTCCGGGCGCGCGGCCAGCAGTTCGGACGGCACCACCACCGGCACTTGTTGCGGCACGGCCAGCATGCTGAAGGCGAGATCGGGCGGAGCCTGGTCCGGATTGCGGCCCAGCAGCACCGCCAGCGCATGGCGCGTCGCATGCCAGCGCGCGCGCAGGCCGGGTAGCGACGCTTCCAGCGTGGCGGCGTCCTGGTCCGCGTCCAGCGCGTCGTTCTGCGAGGCCGAGCCCAGTTCGTAGCGGCGCTGCGTGTCGCGCGCGACCTGCCGCGCCAGCACCACCTGCTTCTCCGTCAACGCCACGCGTTCGGCCAGCGCCGCAGCAGTGATGGCGCCTGTGACGATGTTGCTGGCGAGCGAACGGCGGGCCGACTCCAGCTGAAAGGCCTGCTGCTCGACCTGGGCCGCGAGCGAGGCGTTGGCAAAACGCGCCGCGCCGAACAGGTCCAGGTCGTACTTGGCGTGGACCTGGCCGGTGAAGACGTTGTATTGCGCCGTCGGTTCGGGCAGGTTCGGCATGGTCAGCGCGCGCCGGCGGGAGGCATCGGCGCCCGCGTCCACCGAAGGCAGTAACGATGAATTCACCTGGCCGCGCAGCTGTTCGCGCGCGCCGGCCAGGTTGCGTTCGGCGGCGGCAAGGTCCGGGCTGTTGGCGAGACCTTCGGCCACCAGCGCGTTCAGCGCCTCCGATTCATAGCGCTTCCACCATTCGGGCACGGGCCGCGCGCCTTGCTCGAAGCGCTGCGCAACGCCCTGGGCGGCGGCGCTCGCGGGGGGCGTGGCTTCGACGCCGTACTGCGTCGGTTGCGCGACTGCGGGCGGCTTGCTGCTGGGCGCGAAGGCGCAGGCGCCCAGCGCCAGCATCAAGGGCAGGGCGGCCACGCGCAAGGAAAGTTGGGTCATCGTCATGCTCCCCGTTCCACCGTGTCGCCGGCGTTGGCGCCCGGCGGCACGCCTTCGGGTTCGTCGCGCTCGTCGTGGCGGACGCGGAACCACGCGGCATACAGGGCCGGCAGGAAGAACAGCGTCAGCACGGTGGCGATGGTGATGCCGCCCATCAGGGCGGTGGCCATGGGGCCGAAGAAGTTGCTGCGCAACAGCGGAATCAGCGCCAGCACGGCGGCCGCGGCCGTCAGCGTGATCGGGCGGAAACGCCGCACCGTGGCGCCGACGATGGCGTCCACGCGCTTGTGGCCGGCGCCGATGTCCTGTTCGATCTGATCCACCAGGATGACCGAATTGCGCATGATGATGCCGAACATGGCGATCACGCCCAGCATGGCCACGAAGCCGAAGGGCTTGCCGAACAGCAGCAACGCCGCGACCACGCCTATCAGCCCCAGCGGCGCGGTCAGCACCACCATCAGCACGCGGGCGAAGCTTTGCAGCTGCAGCATCAGCAGGGTCAGCACGGCCACCGCCATCAGCGGCATCTGGGCATTGATCGAGGACTGGCCTTTTGCGCTTTCCTCCACCGGGCCGCCCACCTCGATGCGGTAGCCGACGGGCAACCCGGCGCGCAGGGTGTTGAGCTTGGCATCGATGGCGCGGGTGACGTCTATGCCTTGCGCGCCCGCCGCGACGTCCGCCTGCACCGTGATGGTGGGCTGGCGGTCGCGTTCCCAGATGACGCCATACTCCAGGTCATAGCGCACGTGGCCCAGGCTGCCCAGCGGCACCGCGCCGTTGGGCGTGGGCATGGCCAGGGTGGCCAGGCGCGCGGGATCGATCCGCTCCTCTTGCGGCGCGCGCAGGCTCACGGTGATCAGCTTGTCGCGTTCGCGGTATTGCGTGACCGCGTAGCCCGACAGGGTCATGGCCAGGAAGTCCGAGATATCGCTGGAACTGACGCCCAGCTCGCGCGCCTTTTGCTGGTCGATCTCGAAGCGCACCGAACGTTCGGACGGTTCGTCCCAGTCGAACTGCACATTGGTCGAGCGCGGATCGGCGCGGACCTCGGCGGCCACTTGCTCGGCCACGGCGCGCACGTCGGCGATCCTGTCGCCGCTCACGCGGAACTGCACCTGGAAGCCCACGGGCGGGCCGTTCTCCAGGCGCGACAGGCGGCTGCGTATGGCCGGGAACTGCTCGCGCAGCACCGGCTGCAACCATTGCGCGAGCTTCTCGCGGTCCTCCACCGAATGCGTGGTGATGACCAGCTGGGCAAAGTTCGGGGTGGCGAGCTGCTGGTCCAGCGGCAGGTAGAAGCGCGGTGCGCCGGTGCCAACGAAGCTGACCGAGTGATCGATTTCCGGACGGCCCTCCAGCGCCTTTTCCAGCCGCTCGACCTGGCGCAGCGTAGCCGCGAACGAGGCGCCTTCCTGCAGGCGCACGTCCACCAGCAGTTCGCTGCGGTCGGAACTGGGGAAGAACTGTTGTGGCACGAAGCGGAAGCAGGCCATGGACACGACGAAGATCAGCGCCGTGGCGCCCAGCACCAGGTAGCGGCGGTCCACGCACCAGCCCACCCAGCCGCGCAGGCGCTGATAAAAGCGGGTGTTGTAGATGTCGTGTTCGTGGTCGTCGGGCAGATGGGCTTCGCGCTTGCGTTCCGGCAGCATGCGGTAGCCCAGCAAAGGGATCAGCACCACGGCGGCGAACCACGAGGTGATCAGCGCGATGGCGGACACCTGGAAGATGGAACGGGTGTATTCGCCCGTGCTGGACTTGGCCAGCGCGATCGGCAGGAAGCCCGCCACCGTGACCAGCGTGCCGGTCAGCATGGGAAAGGCAGTGCTGGTGTAGGCGAATGCGGCGGCGCGCGCGCGGCTCCAGCCCTGTTCAAGCTTTACCGCCATCATCTCGACCGCGATGATGGCGTCGTCCACCAGCAGGCCCAGCGCCAGCACCAGCGTGCCCAGCGATACCTTGTGCAGGCCGATGCCGAACATGTCCATGAACAGCGCCGTGACCGCCAGCACCACCGGGATCGAGATGACCACCACCATGCCGGTGCGCAGGCCCAGGGACACCAGGCTCACCGCCAGCACGATGGCCACGGCTTCGGCCACGGAGCGCAGGAAGTCGTCGACCGAATGCGATACCGCCTTGGGCATGCTGGAGACTTCCTTCAGCGTCAGCCCGGCGGGCAACTGGGCCTGGAGTTCCTCGAACTTGGCGCTCAAAGCCTTGCCCAGATGGACCACGTCGCGCCCCGGCTGCATGGTGATGCCTATGCCCAGTACGGCGTTGCCGCCCAGCCGCATCTGCTCGATGGCCGGATCCTGGTAGCCGCGGCGGATGGTGGCGATGTCGCCCAGCCGGATCGATTTGCCGTTGACCCGGATCAGCGTGTCGGCCAGGACGCGGCTGTTGGCGTACTGGCCGCTGGGCCGCACGAAGATGCGGTCGTCGGCGGTGGTCAGCGTGCCCGCGCTCGTCACGGCGTTCTGGCTGTTGATGGCCTGGGCGATCTGCTGCGGCGACACGCCCAGCCGCGTGAGCTGGGTGTTGGAGATCTCGACGTAGATGTGCTCAGGCTGATCGCCGAAGTAGTCCACCTTGGCCACGCCCGGCACGCGCAGCAGCACGGTGCGCAGCCGGTCGGCGTAGTCATGCAGCTGCGCGGGCGAAAAGCCGTCGCCCTGCAGCGTGTAGATGTTGGTATAGACGTCGCCGAATTCGTCGTTGAAGAAGGGGCCTTGCACGCCCGGTGGCAGCGTGGCTGCGATGTCGCCGACCTTCTTGCGCACCTGGTACCACTGTTCGGCCACGGTGCTGGCGGGCGCGGAGTCCTTCATGGTGTAGAAGATCAGCGATTCGCCCGGCCGCGAGTAGCTGCGCATGAAGTCCGTGTTGGGGGCTTCCTGCAGCTTCTTGGCGATGCGGTCGGTGACCTGCTCCTGCACCTGCTGCGCAGTGGCGCCGGGCCATAGCGTCTTGATGACCATGACGCGGAAGGTGAAAGGCGGATCTTCCGATTGCGCCAGCTTCGAGTACGACAGGACGCCGAACAGCGTGATCAGCGTGATGATGAAGATGACCAGCGGCTGGTGCCGCAGCGCCCATGCCGACAGGTTGAACCGGCCTTCCTCGTGGCGATGCGCCTGCACGGAAGCGTCATGCTGCGGGCCGCTCATGAGGCGAAATCCTCGGGATGCAGCGGCGGCACGGCGCGGACTTTCTCGCCGGCGGCCACCGCATGCACGCCTTGCCAGACCACGCGTTCGCCCGCCTGCAGGCCCTTGGACAGGGTGACGGTGCGGGCGTCGTAGCGCAGCACCTCGACGCGGCGCAGCTCCAGCGTGTCGGCGTCCGGCTTGACGATCCACACGGCGGGCGCGGGGCCGTCATGGAACAGCGCGGTGGCCGGCACGGTGTAGGTCGTCAGGTTTTCGCCAGAGCGGTTGTCGAAGCTGATATTGG
Organism: Achromobacter sp. ACM01; assembly: GCF_014851745.1. Lineage (NCBI taxonomy): Bacteria > Pseudomonadati > Pseudomonadota > Betaproteobacteria > Burkholderiales > Alcaligenaceae > Achromobacter > Achromobacter sp. ACM01. The sequence goes on along the minus strand of NZ_JACVAF010000003.1, from coordinate 654,417 downwards.
CCGTCATGCCCAGGCGCACGTCCGGGGTCGGGGATTCCAGCGTGAGCTTGGCGCGATAGGTGCGGCTTTGCGGATCCGCGGCCGGCGCGATCTCGCGCAGCACCGCGGAGAACGTCTGGCCGGGCAGCGGGCCGAGCGTGACGCTGGCGCGTTGGCCGATGGCCAGGCCCGCCAGCACGCTTTCCGGCACGTCGCAGATGGCGTCGATGTCGCCGGACCAGGCCAGGCTGTAGACCGGTTCGCCGGCGGCCACGTTCTGTCCGGTGTCCGCCTGCTCCGCGGTGATGACGCCAGCATGGTCGGCCTGCAACGTGGTGTATTTGAGCTGGTCGGCCGCCAACGCCGCCTGCTGTTGAGCTTGGTCGCGTTGCGCCAATGCCGCGGCGTAGGCGTTGCGGGTCTGTTCCAGCTGGGTCGCGGCGATCAGGTTTTCGCGGGCTTGGGCGCGGTCGCGGTCCAGCTGCTGGCGCGCGTAGTCCAGCTGGTGCTGGGCCGCCGACAGCTGCGCGCGGGCGCTGGCCGCGTTCTTGGCGGCGTCGGCCGGATCCAGTTTGGCGACGATCTGCCCGGGGGTGACGGCATCGCCCAGCCGGACCTGGCGCTCGATGATCTTGCCATTGACCCGGAACGACAGCGGGGTGCTGTAGCGCGCCTGCACTTCGCCAGGCAGCGTCCAGGCCGGCAGGCGTTCATCGGCCTGGGCGGGCATGGCGACCACAGGGCGCGGCGCGGGCGGCGGCGCTTCATTGCGGCCGCAGGCAGCGAGCAGCAGAGCGAGTGACGCGGCGGCAGGCAGCGACCACAGGCGCGGCCAATGGCGGGAGCGGTTGGAGGGTGAAAGCGGCGCCGCAGAGGCGGCCGCGGCGGCGCGCGCGGCAAAGCGCGCGGCAGGGCCAGGGCAAGTCACGGAACACCTCGCGGCGCGGAGATTCGGGAATAAGGGCCGGTTTCGACCCGATACGGCCTGGATTCTAATACAGGTATGAATTCGAATTCAATATTGAATCTGAAATGCTCCCCAGTGCTAAACTCCCGCCATGTCAAAAGTCCGCCTTACGCGAGAGCAAAGCCGTGACCAGACGCGCCAGCGTCTGCTCGACGCTGCGCAATCGATCTTTCTTGCCAAGGGATTCGTGGCTGCCAGCGTGGAGGACATCGCCGAGCAGGCGGGGTACACGCGCGGGGCCTTTTATTCCAACTTCACCAGCAAGTCTGAACTGTTCCTGCAACTGCTCAGGCGCGATCACGAGAGCGTGATGAGCGACATGCGCGCCATCTTCGAGGACGGCGAATCGCGTCCGCAGATGGAAGCCCGCGTGCTGGAGTACTACTCCACGCATTACCGCGAGAACGACTGTTTCCTGCTGTGGATGGAAGGCAAGTTGCAGGCGGCGCGCGATCCGGATTTCCGGGCTGGCTTCGTGGCTTGCATGCGGGAATTGCGCGAAGCCACCACGGAATACATCCGCCAGTTTTCCGCGCGGGTCGGCACGCCGCTACGCATGCCGCCGGAACAGATGGCACTGGGCCTGCTGGCCCTGTCGGACGGCATGCAGTTCAGCTATGCCTTCGACCCGCAGGCCGTCACGCCGGAAATGACCGAGGCCGTGCTGGCCGGTTTCTTCCGCAGCGTGGTCTTCGGCGAACCGAAGACCGACTAAGGCGGCCGGTTCCCGGCCTCAGGCCAGCAATTCCGAGATTTCGATGAGATTCAGGTCCGGGTCGCGCAGGTAGACCGAGCGGATCTTGCCGGTGGCGCCAGTGCGCGGCACGGGGCCTTCGATGATCCGGGCGCCTTCGCGGTTCAGATGCGCGATCACGTCTTCCAGCGGGCGATCGGCGATGAAGCACAGGTCCAGCGCGCCCGGTACGGGCAGGTGGGCCTTGGGTTCGAACTCATGGCCGCGCACGTGCAGGTTGATCTTCTGGTTGCCGAAGCGCAGCGCCTGGCGGCCTTCGCCAAAGGTTTCCAGGCGCATGCCCAGGATCCGGGTATAGAAGTCCACCGTGGCGTCGGGGTCGGTACAGGTCAGGACCAGATGGTCCAGGTGATCGATCATGGGATATCTCTCCTCTGGCCGGCCCGGCTTGCGGTTTCAGATTGTCAGACGGCCTTAGGCCGTGATAGTAATACTTGCGGCGCGCGGCCGGACTGAGGGGGGACGCGCGCTGGAATTTCCAACCCTCGGGCGAAAGGAGCGGCAGCATGACTTCAGAAACCCGACCATCCACCATCAATCGCCCAGTGTTCTTTCCGGCGGCCGTGTTCACGCTGCTGCTGGTGGGGTTCGCGATCCTGGCGCCCAAGGTCGCGCAAAGCCTGTTCGAGTCCGTGCAGGGCTGGATATTGGGCAACGCCAGCTGGTTCTATATCCTGGTCGTGGCCATCATCCTGATCGCGGTGGTATTCCTGGCGGTCAGCCGGTATGGCGACATCAAGCTGGGACCCGACCACAGTGAACCCGATTACCGCAACTTCACCTGGTTCGCGATGCTGTTCTCCGCGGGCATGGGGATCGGCCTGATGTTCTTCGGCGTGGCCGAGCCCGTGATGCACTTCATCGCGCCGCCCGTGGGCGAGGGGGGCACCGCCCTTGCGGCCCGTGAAGCCATGAAGATCACCTTCTTCCACTGGGGCCTGCATGCCTGGGCCATCTACGCGGTGGTGGCGCTGATCCTGGCATTCTTCAGCTATCGGCACGGGCTGCCGCTGACCCTGCGTTCGGCGCTGTATCCGCTGATCGGCAACCGCATCCACGGGCCCATCGGGCATGCCGTCGACATCTTTGCCATCATCGGCACGGTGCTGGGCGTGGCGACTTCGCTGGGCCTGGGCGTGGCGCAGATCAACAGCGGCCTGAACCATCTGTTCGGCATTCCGGTGGGCGTGACCACGCAGATCATCCTGGTCATCGTCACCTGCGGCCTGGCGACCTTATCGGTGGCCAGCGGCCTGGACAAGGGGATCCGCATCCTGTCCGAGACCAATCTGGTGCTGGCGGCGGTGCTGCTGCTGTTCGTGCTGGTGGTCGGCCCGACGGTGTTCCTGTTTCAGACCTTTGTTCAGAACACCGGCGCCTACCTGTCTGACATCGTCAACAAGACCTTCAACCTGTATGCCTACGAACCCACCGACTGGATCGGCGGCTGGACGCTGTTCTACTGGGGCTGGTGGATTGCGTGGTCGCCCTTTGTGGGCCTGTTCATCGCGCGCATCTCGCGCGGCCGCACCATCCGCGAATTCGTCACCGGCGTGCTGCTGGTGCCGGCCGGCTTCACGCTGTTCTGGATGACGGTGTTCGGCGATACCGCCATCCACATGATCCTGGTCGACAAGGTGCAGGGCCTGGCGGAAGTGGTGCAGGCCGATTCTTCCTTGGCGCTGTTCGCCTTCCTGGAACAATTGCCCTGGAGCGGGGTGCTGTCCGTCGTCGCGATCGCGATGGTGGCGGTGTTCTTCGTGACCTCGGCCGACTCGGGCGCGCTGGTGGTCGACCTGCTGGCCTCCGGCGGTTCGGACCGCACGCCCGTGTGGCAACGCATCTTCTGGTCGGTGCTGATGGGGGCGGTGGCGATCGCGCTGCTGCTGGCCGATGGCCTCACGGCCCTGCAAACCGCGACCATCGCCAGCGCGCTGCCTTTCTCCATCATTCTGCTGCTGTCGCTGTGGGGCCTGTTCAAGGCGCTCAAGCTGGACGCGACCAAGCGCGGCATCCGCTACCAGTCGCTGACCTTGTCACGCCCCGCGCGCGGCGGACAGTCATGGGAGCGGCGCCTGCGCAACATGGTCATGATGCCGCGCCGCGCCCATGTGCAGCGCTTCATCAGCGACGTGGTGCGGCCCGCCATGGAAGACGTGGCGGACGAACTGCGCAAGCAGGGCTACCAAGTGGAAGTGCGCGAACACGGCAACGACGAGGGCGTGATCATGGAAGTCTCCCATGGCGAGCACCTGGACTTTTCCTACGCGGTGCAGCCCGAGGCTTTCGTGCGTCCCAGCCTCACGCCCGAGGAAGCGGCCGACGAGGACGAGCGCAAGTACTTCCGCGCCGAGGTCCACCTGCGCGAAGGCGGGCAGGATTACGACATCATGGGCTGGAGCCGCGACGCCGTCATCGGCGACATTCTGGACCAGTACGAACGGCATCGCCACTATCTGCACATGGTGCGGACCTAGCCGCGTTGCGCTCCACGAAACCGCCAGCCTGCTGGCGGTTTTTTTTTGCCCACACGGCCCGCAGGGGCTTGCGCGCCATAGTCCGCCGCTATGCAGGGGATTGGATTAACCCTTTTGACGAAATGCCCGATATCGTGGATTATCCAAGAACATTCTTTGATAAATAGCGAGTCAATCATGAAGGCGAAATCAGGAGCGTGGGCGGCCGGGGTCGTGGCGCTGGCGCTGGCGGGCGGCGGACTGTACTGGAAGTACGGCGGCGCGCAGCAAAAGGGCGGCTGGGCCATGGCGCCGGCCAAGGTCGCGGTGGCCGCCGCGCGGCAGGCGGACTTCCCTGTCACGCTGAGCGGCATCGGCTCGCTGGAGGCGGCGCGCCAGGTGCAGGTGGCGGCCGAAGTGGACGGCCGGGTCGACCGTATCCTGTTCGCCTCGGGCGCGCAGGTCCAGGCCGGCCAGTTGCTGGTGCAATTGAACGACGCGCCCGAGCAGGGCGAACTGGCCCGGCTGCAGGCCCAGGCGCGCAATGCGCGCGCCTTGCTGGACCGCACCCGCCGCCTGCTGCCGCAACAGGCCGCCACGCGCGAACAACTGGACCAGGCGCAGGCCGACTACGACCAGGCCGCGGGCGACATCAAGCGGGTGCAGGCGCTGATCGAGCAAAAGCGCGTCAAGGCGCCGTTTGACGGCGTGCTGGGCGTGCGCCGCGTGAACCTGGGGCAATTCGCCCGCGCCGGCGATCCGCTGGTATCGCTGACCGACGCTTCCGCCATGTACGCCAACATCACCCTGCCCGAGCAGGCCATGGGCGCGTTGCGCGCGGGCCAGCCGGTGGCGGTGACCGTGGACGCCCATGCGGGACGCGTCTTCGAAGGTCAGATCACCACCGTGGAGCCGCAAGTGGACGCAGGGTCGCGCACCGTGCGCGTGCAGGCGACCCTGCCTAACGCCGACGGCGCGCTCGCGGCCGGCATGTATGCCCAGGGCCAGATCGGCCTGCCCGCGCGTCCCGGCGTGATCACCGTGCCGGAAACCGCGGTCAGTTACAGCGCCTATGGCGATTCCGTCTACGTGCTGAACCCGCCCAAGGCGGGCGAGGCGTCCGCCGGCCCGACGGTCCGCCAGGCCTATGTGAAGACGGCCGAGCGCGTGCGCGGCCGCGTGGTCGTGACCGAAGGCTTGCAGGCGGGCGACCAGGTCGTGACCTCAGGCCAGCTGCGCCTGCACAACGGCGCGGCGGTCGAGGTTGGCGCCGAGGACACCGTGGCGTTGGACGCCGCGCAGCAGACCGTGGCGCAAGTCCGGTAAGGGCGCGGAGCAGAACATGAAATTCACCGATCTCTTCGTGCGCCGGCCAGTGCTGGCGCTGGTGGTCAGCACGCTGATCCTGCTGCTGGGCATCAAGGCCCTGAGCGGCCTGCCGGTGCGGCAGTATCCGCTGACCGAAAGTACCACCATCACCATCACCACCCAGTATCCGGGCGCTTCGCCCGACCTCATGCAAGGCTTCGTCACCCAGCCCATCGCGCAGTCCGTGGCCACGGTGGAAGGCATCGACTACCTGTCGTCTTCCTCCACGCAAGGCCGTAGCGTGATCACGGTGCGGATGAAGCTGAACGCCGACTCCAACAAGGCCATGACGGAGGTGATGGCCAAGGTCAACGAGGTCAAGTACCGCCTGCCGCAGGACGTCTACGACCCCGTGCTGGTCAAGTCCGCCGGCGAGGCGACCGCCGTGGCCTATGTCGGCTTTTCCAGCAGCACCTTGTCGCTGGCGTCCCTGACGGATTATCTGTCGCGCGTGGTGCAGCCGCAGCTCTCGTCCATCGACGGCGTGGCCAGCGTGGAACTCTACGGCGGGCAAAAACTGGCCATGAGGGTGTGGCTGGACCCGAACCGGATGGCGGCGCGCGGCATTTCCGCGGGCGAACTGGCCGACGCGCTGCGCGACAACAACGTGCAGGCGGCGCCGGGGCAGGCCAAGGGCCTGTACGTGGTGTCCAACATCCAGGTCAACACGGACCTGGTCAACGTCGCGGAATTCCGCGACATGGTGGTCAAGCGCGAGGGCGACGCGATCGTGCGCCTGGGCGACGTGGCCACGGTGGAACTGGGCGCGGCATCCACCGATTCCAGCGGCCTGATGGACGGCGAGCCGGCGGTGTACTTCGGCCTTAACGCCACGCCGGTGGGCAATCCGCTGGTGATCGTCAAACGCCTGAACGAGTTGCTGCCCAACATCAAGCAGAACCTGCCGCCCGGCACCAGCGTACAGGTGCCGTTCGAGCTGGCCCGCTTCATCAGCGCTTCCATCGATGGCGTGGTGCATACGCTGATCGAGGCCATCGCCATCGTGGTGGTGGTGATCTTCCTGTGCCTGGGTTCCTTGCGCGCCGTGCTGATTCCGGTGCTGACCATTCCCCTGTCCATGCTGGGCGGGGCTGCCATCATGGCGCTGTTCGGCTTCAGCGTGAACCTGCTGACCTTGCTGGCCATGGTGCTGGCTATCGGCCTGGTGGTGGACGACGCCATCGTGGTCGTGGAAAACGTGCACCGCCACATCGAAGAGGGCAAGTCGCCGGTGCGCGCGGCCCTCATCGGCGCGCGCGAAGTGGCGGGGCCTGTGATCGCGATGACCATCACGCTGGCCGCGGTCTACGCGCCGATCGGCCTGATGGGCGGGCTTACTGGTTCGCTCTTCAAGGAGTTCGCCTTCACCCTGGCCGGGTCCGTGGTCGTGTCGGGCGTCATTGCGCTGACCTTGTCGCCCGTGATGAGCTCGTTCCTGCTCAACAGCCGGGTCTCCGAGGGCTGGATGGCGCGCCGCGCCGAGCATTTCTTCGGACGCCTGGGCGATGCCTATGGCCGCGTGCTGGACGTCTCGCTGCATCACCGATGGGTGACCGGGCTGATTGCCGTGGCGGTACTGGCGAGCCTGCCGTTCCTCTACAACGCCGCGCAGCGCGAGCTGGCGCCGGTCGAAGACCAGTCGACAGTGCTGACCGCGATCAAGTCGCCGCAGCACGCCAATATCGACTACGTGGAGAAATTCGGCCGCAAGTGGGACGACGTCATGAAGACCCTGCCGGAACAGCAGGGGCGCTGGCTGATCAACGGTTCCGACGGCGTCTCCAACAGCATCGGCGGCGTGGACTTCGTGCCTTGGGAAAAGCGCGAGCGTTCGGCCGACCAGATCCAGGCCGACATGCAGGCCATGGTGAACCAGGTCGAGGGCAGCAATATCTTCGCCTTCCAGCTGCCGTCCCTGCCGGGCTCCACCGGCGGGCTGCCGGTACAGATGGTCATCATGAGCGCGTCCGACTATCCGGTGGTCTATGAGGCCATGGAGGGCCTGAAGAAGGCGGCGCGTGAAAGCGGCTTGTTCATGGTGGTCGACAGCGACCTGGACTACAACAATCCGGTGGTGCAACTGAAGGTGGACCGCGCCAAGGCCAACAGCCTGGGTGTCACCATGAAGGCCATCGGCGACACGCTGGCCGTGCTGGTGGGCGAGAACTACGTGAACCGCTTCGGCATGGACGGCCGTTCCTACGACGTTATTCCGCAGAGCCTGCGCGAACAGCGTATTTCGCCGGAGTCGCTGGCGCGCTACTACGTCAAGAGCGCCAGCGGCGCGCAGGTGCCGCTGTCCAACCTTGTGACCGTGTCCATGGGGGTGGAGCCCAACAAGCTGACGCAGTTCAACCAGCTCAACGCGGCCACCTTCCAGGCCATTCCGATGCCGGGTGTGACCATGGGCGATGCGGTGCAGTTCCTGACCCGGCAAGCCCAGTTCCTGCCTGCGGGCTTCAGCTACGACTGGCAGTCGGACGCGCGCCAGTACAGCCAGGAAGGCTCGGCGCTGATGATCACCTTCATCTTCGCCATCATCGTGATCTACCTGGTGCTGGCGGCGCAATACGAGAGCCTGCGCGACCCCTTCATCATCCTGGTGAGCGTGCCCATGTCGATCTGCGGCGCGCTGATACCGCTGGCGCTGGGCATGGCTACCGTCAACATCTATACCCAGATCGGGCTGGTGACGCTGATCGGCCTGATCAGCAAGCACGGCATCCTGATGGTGGAGTTCGCCAATGAAATGCAGGTCAGCCACGGGCTGGACCGGCGCACCGCGATGGAGCAGGCCGCCCGCATCCGGCTGCGTCCCATCCTGATGACGACCGCCGCCATGGTCATGGGCCTGATCCCGTTGCTGTTCGCCAGCGGCGCGGGCGCGCACAGCCGCTACAGCCTGGGCCTGGTCATCGTGGTGGGCCTGCTGGTGGGCACGCTGTTTACGTTGTTCGTGCTGCCCACCGTCTACACCGTATTCGCCCGCGACCACCGCGCAGCGCACGACACGCCGCGCGCCCGGGAACTGGCGCTGGCCCAGGCCGAGGACGCCGCGGCGCCCGGCGCCTCCGCCTAGCCGAAGGAAACCATCATGAAGCACTCACAACTTTCCATACGCATGCGCCGCGGCGCGGCCGTGCTGCTGGCCGCGCTGGCCACGGCCGGCTGCGCCGTCGGACCCGACTACCAGAAACCCCAGGCTGCTCCGGTGGCGTTGGCCAGCCCTGAACAGGCCCTGTTCTCAACCGATCAATTGCAGCGCGACTGGTGGAAGCAATTGCAGGACCCCCAGCTGGACCGGCTGATCGATCTGGCGCTGTCGCGCAATCTGGATATCCGCATGGCGCAGGCGCGCCTGGCCGAGTCGCGCGCGGTGCTGGACGAGAAGGAACTGGACCAGTTGCCGGCGGTCACGCTGGGCGGCGGCTATGAACGCAGTCTGTCGCAGGCCAATGCCGGCGTCGCGGGCCAGCGCAATCTGGCCGAGAGCTACCGGGCGGGCTTTGACGCCACCTGGGAGCTGGACCTGTTCGGCCGGCTGCGCCGGGCGGCCGAGGGCGCGGCCGCGCGCAGCGAGGCGCAGGCCGCGGACCTGGCCCAGACCCGCATCGTCGTGGCCGCCGAAGTGGCGCGCAATTACTTCGAGCTGCGCGGCGCGGAACAGCGCCTGGCCGTGGCGCGCGCCAACCTGGAAAGCCAGCGCGACAGCCTGCGCGTGATCCAGGCCATGGTGTCGGCCGGCCGCGGCGACGAAGGCGACCTGGCCAGCGCCCGCGCCGAACTGGAGACCGTGCAGGCCAGCGTGCCGTTGCAGATCGCGGCCCGACGGCTGGCGCAGTACCGGATCGCGGTGTTGGCGGGCCTGCGGCCGGTGGAGCTGGGCGAGCTCGATGCGGGCAAGGCGCTGGCGCCCCTGGATACCCGCCTGCCGATCGGAGACGTGAGCGCCTTGCTGTCGCGCCGCCCGGACGTGCTGGCGGCCGAACGCGGCATGGCTGCGGCCAACGCCGATGTGGGCGTGGCGACTGCGGAGCTCTATCCGCGCATCGACCTGGGCGGGTTCCTGGGTTTCGTCGCCCTGCGCGGCGCGGATTTCGGCTCATCGGCCAGCCGCGCGTTCAGCGTGGCGGCCACGGCCAACTGGCCTGCCTTCCATCTGCCCACGGCGCTGGCGCGCAAGCGTGGCGCGGTGGCGCGCGCGGACGGCGCCGTCGCCAGCTACGAGCTGACCGTGCTGCGCGCGGTCGAGGAACTGGAATCGGCGCTGACGGAGTACGGCCAGACCCAGCAGCGCCTGGGCAGCCTGGCGCAGGCGGCCGCGCATAGCGGCAGGGCGGCGGAACTGGCGCAGCTGCGCTACCGCGAGGGCAGTACGCCGTATTTGACGGTGCTGGACGCGCAGCGTACGCTTTTGCGCGCCCAGGACGCCGTGGCCGTGGCCGAAACCGAGTCCTACACCCGTCTGATCGCGCTGTACAAAGCCTTGGGGGGCGGATGGGAGGCGCCCTCGATGGATCCGCCGGCCGCTTCGGGCTGACCGGCAGGCCAGGTTCATGGCACCATAGGCAAACAACCGGAGTATGCACATCCATGTCTGACAGTCCGTCCCATCCCGTGGTCTGGGAGCATCAGCCCGCCGATCGCGTGCTCATGACCCTGAAGACGCGGGGCCCGCAATCCGTCGCCGTCATTGCCAAGGCCCTGGACGTGACGGCCGAGGCCGTGCGTCAGCAGATGACGCGCCTGCATGCGGAAGGACTGGTGGATTCCGAAAGCCACAGCGCGGGCCGGGGCCGGCCCACGCAGATCTGGTTCCTGACCGATGCCGGAAACGGGCGCTTCCCGGACACGCATGCCGAAATGACGGTGCAGATGCTGGGCGCGGTGCGCCAGGTGTTTGGCGAAGAGGGCATCGAAAAGCTGATCCAGGCGCGCGAAGCCGCCATGCTCAGCAGCTACCGCCAGGCCATGCAGGGCGCCCGCAGCCTGAAGGAAAGGCTGGAGCGGCTGGTGGAAGTCCGCTCTGCCGAAGGCTACATGGCCGAGCTGCGCAAGGATGGCGCGGACTTCCTGTTCATCGAGAACCACTGCCCGATCTGCTCCGCGGCCAAAGCCTGTATGGGCTTTTGCCGCAGCGAGCTGGAGCTCTTCCACAAGGTGCTAGGAGCAGAAGTCCGGGTGCGCCGCGAAGAACACATCCTCGCGGGCGCCCGCCGCTGCGCCTACCGCATCGACAAGGCTGGCTGACCAGTCATGAGCGGGGCTGCTCCCAGCCGCCCAGCGCCTTGTACAACTCCACCGCATTGACCAGCCGGCGCTGCTGCAGCCGGATGAACTCCTGTTCGGATTCGAACAGGCTGCGCTGCGCTTCCAGCATTTCCAGGTAGCTCGCCACGCCGCGTTCGTAGCGCCTTTCGGTCAGCCGCTGGCGGTCGCGGTCGGCGTCGCGGACCTTGCGCTGGGCGTCGATCTGGGCGCGCAGCGTGTCGCGCGCGGACAGCGCGTCGGCCACTTCGCGGAAGGCCTGCTGGATGCTGCCCTCGTACTGGGCCACCGCGATGTCCTTGCGCGCTTCCGCCAGCGACAGGTTGGCGCTGTTGCGTCCGGCGTTGAAGATGGGCAGCGTCAGCTTGGGCGCGAAGGTCCAGGTGCCCGTGCCCGAACCGAACAGGTCCGAGAAGCTGCCCGCCGTGGTGCCGATGTCGGTCGTCAGCTGCACCGACGGGAAGAACGCCGCGCGCGCCGCGCCGATGTCGGCGTTGGCGGCCCGCAGCATGTCCTCGGCCTGGCGCAAGTCCGGGCGACGGACCAGCAGGGTTGAAGGCAGGCCCGCGGCCAGCGGTGTCAGGCTCTGGCTTTCCAGCGTGACGGCATCGGTGTCGGGCGGCAGCGAAAAATCGCCCGCCAGCAGGCCCAGCGTGTGCACCGACTGCCGGTATTCCCGGCTCAGTTCGGCATGCGTGGCGCGCGAGGATTCCACCAGCATCTGCGCGGTACGCAGCCCCACGGCCGTTTCCAGCCCGGCGTCGTAACGGCGCTGGGTCAGTTTGAGCGAGGCCTCGCGTAGCGCCAGCGTGCTTTCGGTCAGGCGCAGCTGTTCGGCCAGTGAGCGCTGGTTGAAGTAGGCCGTGGCCGTTTCTGACACCAGCGACAGCGTGGCAGCGCGGTGCGCTTCCTCGCTGGCCAGGTAGCGCGACAGCGCCGCGTCGCTCAGGCTCTTCACGCGGCCGAAGAAATCCAGTTCGAACGCGGCGATGCCGACCGCGGCGCGGTAGCGGTCGGCCACCGGCATGCGCGGCTGGCCGGGCTCCGCGCCGCGTCCGCGGCTGAACTCGCCCGTGCCGTCGATGGACGGCAGGCGGTCGGCCTGCTGTACGCCGTACAGCGCCCGCGCTTCCTGGATGCGCAGCGCCGCCACCCGCAGGTTGCGGTTGTTCTCGAGCGCGGCGGCGATCCAGGCCTGCAGCGCCGGGTCGTTGAAGTAATCGCGCCAGTCCTGCGGCATCGCCGCCAGTCCGTCCGCGGCGACCGTGTCATAGGCCAGGGGGACCGGCGCTGCCGGTCGCTCATAGGTGGGGGCCAGCGAGCAGCCGGCCAGGGCCAGCGCAAGCAGGGTCATTGCCATAGCCTTCATGGCGTGGTCTCCAGCGTTTCGCGGCCTTGCGGACGCGAGGGGCGCACGCGCATGCCCAGCGCGCGGCCCACGATCAAAAAGAAGAGCGGCACCAGGAAGATGGCCAGCACCGTCGCCGTGACGATGCCGCCCAGCACGCCCGTGCCGATCGCGGCCTGGGCGCCCGAGGCCGCGCCGGTGGCCAGCGCCAGGGGCAGCACGCCCACGCCGAAGGCCAGCGAGGTCATCACGATGGGCCGCAGCCGCAGCCTGGCGGCCTCCAGCGTGGCGGACACGATGCCCTGGCCGTCGCGCACCAGGTCCTTGGCCACTTCCACGATCAGGATCGCGTTCTTGGCCGACAGCCCGATGGTGGCGATGAGGCCGACCTTGAAGTAGATGTCGTTGGGCATGCCGCGCAGCGTCACGCCCAGCACCGCGCCGATCACGCCCAGCGGCACCACCAGGATCACCGCCAGCGGTATCGACCAGCTTTCATACAGCGCGGCCAGGGCCAGGAACACGACCAGCACCGACAGCGCGAACAGCACGGGCGCCTGGTTGCCGGACAGCCGTTCCTCGTAGGACTGCCCCGACCAGTCGAAGCCGATGCCGCGCGGCAGTTCGGCCGCCAGCGCCTCCATGGCGCGCATGGCCTCGCCGCTGCTGTGCCCGGGCGCGGCCGAGCCGTTGATGGTGAACGACGGGAAGCCGTTGTAGCGGTTGAGCTGCGGCGGTCCCATCGACCATTTCAGGGTGGCGAAGGCCGACAGCGGCACCATCTGGCCCTGCAGGTTGCGTACATGCAGGCGCGACACGTCTTCCATGTCGACACGGCTCTTGCCGTCGGCCTGCACGGTCACGCGCCGCACCTGGCCATTGAGCATGAAGTCGCCGATATAGTCCGAACCGTACATTACCGCCAGGGCGGTGTTGATCTCGTCCAGTGGCACGCCCATGGCCTGCGCCTTGTCGCGGTCGACGCGCAGCTCCAGCTGCGGCGCTTCTTCCTGGCCGGCGAAGACAACCTCCGTCAGCGCGGGATGCTTGGCCGCCGCTGCCAGCAATTGCCGGCGTGCCTGCTCCAGGGCCTCGTAGCCCAGGCCGCCCCGGTCCTGCAGGCGGAAGTCGAAGCCCGAGGTGGAGCCCAGGTCCGGCAACGGCGGGGAGTTCAGCGCGTGCACCATGACGTTCTTGCGGCCGGCGAAGGCGGCGTTGATGCGTTCCACCACCGCGTTCACGTGCAGGTCGGCGCCGCCGCGCTGCTTCCAGTCCTTTAGCGTGACGAAGAACATGGCCGAGTTCGGTCCGCTGCCGTAGTTGCTGAAGCCGTTGACCGAATACACATATTCGACGGGCTCATGCTCCATCATGTAGCGCTCGACCTCTTTCACCATCGCCATGGTTTCGGCTTGCGGCGAGCCCTGGGGCAGGATGACCATGGCCATGAAGCTGCCCTGGTCTTCGTCCGGCAGGAAGGAAGAGGGCAGCCGGGCGAACAGCAGCGCCACCGCGGCGATCACCGCCAGATAGGCCAGGCCGAAGCGCACCGGACGGGCCAGCACGCCCGACACCCGGGCGGTGTAGCGCGCCGTCAGGCGCGCGAAGGCCCGGTTGAACCAGCCGAAGAAGCCGCGCTTCTCGTGGTGGCCGGCGGCGATCGGCTTGAGCATGCTGGCGCACAGCGCCGGCGTCAGCGACAGCGCCAGGAAGGCCGAGAAGGCAATCGACACGGCCAGCGTCACGGCGAACTGGCGGTAGATGTTGCCCACCGCGCCGTCAAAGAAGGCCATCGGCACGAACACCGACACCAGCACCACCGTGATGCCCACGATGGCGCCGCTGATCTGGCCCATGGCCTTGACCGTGGCCTCGCGCGGCGACAAGCCTTCCTCGGCCATGATGCGCTCGACGTTTTCCACCACCACGATGGCGTCGTCGACCAGGATGCCGATGGCCAGCACCATGCCGAACATCGTCAGCACGTTGATGGAATAGCCCAGCCCCAGCATCACGCCCAGCGTGCCCAGCAGCGCCACCGGCACGACCAGCGTCGGAATCAGCGTGGCGCGGAAGTTCTGCATGAACAGGTACATCACGCAGAACACCAGGGCTACGGCTTCCAGCAGGGTCATCAGCACCTTCTTGATCGAGATTTCGACGAAGGTGGATGTCTCGTACGGAATGTCCCAGGTCACGCCCGGCGGGAAATACTGGGCCAGCTCCTGCATGGTCGCGCGGATGCGCTTGGTGGTTTCGACCGCGTTCGAACCCGGCGCCAGCTTGATGCCCAGGCCTGTGCCGGTCATGCCGTTCACGCGCGACAGGTACATGTAGTCGGTGCCGCCCAACTCGACCCGCGCCACATCCTTCAGGCGCAAAGTGGCACCGTCCGGCTGCGCGCGCAGCGGAATGTTGCCGAATTGCTCGGGCGTGCGCAGGGACTCGCCCGCGACGATGCTGGCGTTCAGCGGGGCGTCCTTGGGCACGGCCTGGTTGCCCAGCTCGCCGATGGTGACGCGGGCGTTGTGGCTGCGCAGGGCCGAGACGATGTCGCCCGGGGTCAGGGACATGGCCGTCAGCTTGGCCGGATCCGGCCAGATGCGCATGGCGGCTTCCGCGCCGAACGACTGCACCTTGCCCACGCCTTCCACGCGGCGCAACGCCTGCAGCACGTTGGAGGCTGCCAGTTCGCCCAGCTGGATGTCATCCAGCCCGCCATCCGACTTCAGCGACACCACCAGCTGGATGTTGTCGGCCGCCTTCTCCACGCGCACGCCGTCGCGGCGCACCGATTCCGGCAGGCGCGGCTCCACCGCCTTCAGGCGGTTCTGCACTTCCACGGCCGCCAGGTCCGGGTTGGTGCCTTGCTTGAAAGTCAGGTTGATGCTGGCCCAGCCCGTCGAGTCGCTGCTGGACGAGGTGTACATCAGTCCCGGCGCGCCGTTCATCTCGCGTTCGATGATGGCGGTGACGGCCTCTTCGACCACCTTGGCCGAGGCGCCGGGGTAGCTGGCGCCGACATTGACCACGGGCGGAGCGATGTCCGGATATTGGGCCACCGGCAGCGCACGGCTCGACAGGATGCCGACCAGCACGATCAGCAGCGAGATCACCCAGGCGAAGACGGGGCGATCGATAAAAAAACGCGCCATTGCGGTTTATCCTTTTTGGCCCGGCGCGGACGTCCTAGCCTGGACGCCGGCCTCCGGGTTGCCGGCGGCGGTGGCCTGCGCACTGGGCGCGGCCCGCTCCACCGGTTTGATTTTCTGTCCCGCCGCCATATGTGCGGCGTTCTCGACGACGATGCGTTCGCCGCCTGCCAATCCCTGCGTGACGATCCAGTTCGGACCCTGCAGCCGCTCTGCGGTGACGGCGATCTTCTTCAGCTCTCCGTCTGCACCCGCGGCCAGCACGTGCGCGCCTTCGGCATTGCGCAGCAGGGCGTTGCGCGGCACCAGATAGGTGTCGCGGTTGATCGCCTGCTCCAGCCGCACCCGCACATACATGCCCGGCAGCAGATCGCGGCCCGGGTTCTCGAACAGCGCCCGCATGGTGACGTTGTCCGTGCCGGGATCCACCGCCAGATCGGCGAACGACAGCGTGCCGCCGCGCCCGTACTCCGAGCCGTCGGGCAGCAGCAGCCGCACCCGCACCTGGTCCGGCGCCACGCCTTCCAGGGCGCCCGCGCGGATCTGCTTCTGCAACTGCATCACCTCGGCCGCCGGCTGGGCGAAGTTCACGTAGATGGGATCGATCTGCTGCACCACCGTCAGCGGCGTGGCCTGGCCTTCGCCCACCAGTGCGCCTTCGGTCACCAGCGCGCGCCGCGCCCGGCCGTCGATGGGCGAAGTGACGCGCGCGTAATCCAGCTTCAGCTTGGCGCTCTGCAGGTTGGCGCGGGCCAGGGCGACCTCGGCCCGCGCTTGGCGTTCCTGCGCCACGCTTTCGGCGTGGTCGCGTTCGCTGATGGCGCGGTCCGACACCAGGTCAGCGTAGCGGCGCAGCTTGTCGGCGGCGGCGGAAAGATTGGCCTGCGCGCGCGCCAGGTTCGCGGCTTCCGAATCGTAGGCGGCCTGCAACGGCGCGGGATCGATCTGGAACAGGGCGGCGCCGCGCGTCACATCCTGGCCTTCTTCGTACAGGCGCGCGGTGACGATGCCGGCCACGCGCGCGCGCACTTCGGCTTCGCGGTAGGGCTCCAGCCGGCCCGGCAATTCGGTCGCGACGCTGGTGGGCGTGGCTTGGGCAACGATGACGCCGACTTCGGCGGGAGCCTCGGTGGCTTGTTGGGCTTCCGGTTTCGAGCAACCGGTAATAAGAATTAGTACGGAAGAAAGGGCGAGCGTGCGTAGAGAGACTCTTTGCTTCATTTTTAAAATTTCTGATGGGCCCGCAGAGGGCTGAGGTGGGGAAAGGCGCCGACTTTCCCGCGTGGGGAAGCGAGTCTATCATTTAATCCGTCACGCTTGATTAATTATTTTGTTCGGAAGTATGCTCCCCGCTTCACACTTATTCACAGTGACGAAAGAGGCGGCTTCTTGTTTTGAAGCCGCCGTTTTTTTGCAGCCGGTTTTTAAGAAGGAGGTCCCCCGCATGGCCCGCAAGACGAAAGAAGAGTCCCAACGCACCCGCGACCGCATCCTGGATGCCGCGGAGCACGTGTTCCTGTCCAAGGGGGTGGCCGCCACCACCATGAGCGACATCGCCGACCACGCAGGGGTGTCCCGGGGCGCCGTCTACGGCCATTACAAAAACAAGATCGACGTCTGCATCGCCATGTGCGACCGCGCGCTGGGCGAGGCTGCTCCCCTGACTCATGTCTCGACCGACGGCGAGGCGCTGGAATCGCTCTACACCTCCATGCGGCAATACATCCAGATCTACGCGCAGGAAGGCTCGGTGCAGCGCGTGCTGGAAATCCTGTACCTCAAATGCGAACGCAGCGACGAGAACGCGCCGCTGCTGCGCCGCCGTGACTTGTGGGAGCGCCACGCCCTGCGCACCTCGGAGAAACTGCTGCGCGCCGCGGTCAAGCGCGAGGACCTGCCGCGCGCGCTGGACGTGCGCCTGTCCAATCTTTATCTGCACGCCCTGGTCGACGGGGTGTTTGACAGCATCTGCTGGTCCGATCGCCTCAAGGGCGACATGTGGCCGCGCGTCGAGCGCATGCTCCGCGCCGCCATCGATACCCTCCGGTTTTCCGCGCACCTGCTGACGCCGAAAGCCGCCTGATTCCGCGGCGGGCGCTTTTCAACGGGATGCTCCTGAACTGAGCATCCCCATGCCGGACGCCCCTACAATCCGCGCATGACCCTCAAGCAACTCGAAGCCTTCTACTGGGCCGCCACCTGCGCAAGTTTCGCCGTGGCGGCCGAGCGCCTGCATCTGTCGGTATCGTCGTTGTCCAAGCGCATCACCGAGCTCGAGGAAGGCCTGGGCCAGTCCTTGTTCGATCGCAGCGGCCACAAGGCGGTGCTGACCGACGCCGGCCAGCGCCTGCTGCCGCAGGCGCGCGACCTGCTGGCCTCGGCGGAGCAGATACGGGCGTCGCTGGCGCAAAGCGCGGGGCTCAGCGGTCGCTGCCGCTTCGGCGTGGGCGAGCTGACCGCGCTCACCTGGCTGCCGCGGCTGATCCGGGGCGTGCGCGCCGCCTATCCGGACCTGGTGCTGGAACCCTATGTGGACATCGGCCAGGTGCTGGAGCAGCGCGTGGCCGACGGCGAACTGGACTTTGCCGTGATCGCCGGCCGTTCCTCTCGGCCCAATATCGCTTCCACGGCCATAGGCCAGGCCGACTTTTCCTGGGTCGCCGCGCCGGCGCTGCTGGACGGCGCCACGCGCATGACGCCGGAGCTGCTTGCCCGCCTGCCGCTGGTCACGCTGCCGGCGGGGGCCGGCACCACGCGCATCATCGACGACTGGCTGGCGGGCCGCGATGCCGGCGGCGAACGCCTCTGCTGCAACAACTGGGGGGCGGTGGTCGGCCTTCTGATAGAAGGCACCGGGGTCGGCCTGCTGCCCAGCCATTGGGCCCGCGCCTTGCAGGCCGAGGGCAGCCTGCGCGTGCTGGAAGGCGATACGCCGCTGGCGGCCATGCCTTATGCATTCCAGTACCGCCGCGATGATGCCCGGCCGCTGGTCGCCAAGCTGCGCGCCGAGGTCCAGGCCGCCGTGGACTTCGCGGCCCCTTGCCGCATCCCCTGAGGGTGCGTCCGCAAGGCGGCCGTCCGGCGCGCATTTAGGCTTACGACAGCCGCCGCTCTATACAATCGCCGCGCGCCTGGCGCAGAATCCAACAAGAACGTGCGCAGCGGGGGATGGACCCGGATGCAGCACGGCTCGGGTCTGTTCCCTCATGCCGGGCGGCGCGTCCGCGTGGGGAACCAGGCCGACCTGAACCGACGGAGATCTTTCATGCGTAAACTTTGCCTCGCCATGGCCATGGCGGGAATGCTGGCCAGCGGATTGGCGCAAGCGCAATCCACCCTGCGTATCGGCTTGCAGGACGACCCCGACGTGCTGGACCCGGTGCGCGCGCGCACCTTCGTGGGCCGCATCGTCTTCGCTTCCCTCTGCGACAAGCTGGTGGAGATCACGCCGGACCTGAAGATCGTGCCGCAGCTGGCGCAATCCTGGACCTTCAGCCCCGACAACAAGGTCCTGACCTTCAAGCTGCGCACCGACGCCGTTTTCCATGACGGCACGCCGGTGAACGCCGCCGCCGTCAAGGCCAACCTGGACCGCGCCCGCACCTTGCCTGACAGCAACCGCAAGAGCGAGTTGGCCACCGTCGCCAGCGTCGAGGCCCCGGACGCCAGCACCGTGGTGCTGACGCTGTCCGAACCCGATGCCTCGCTGCTGTCGCAGCTGTCCGACCGCGCCGGGATGATGATGTCTCCCGCCAGCTTCGACAAGGACCCTGGCGGCAAGCCGGTGTGCTCCGGCCCCTACCAGTTCAAGGAGCGCGTGCAGAACGACCGCATCGTGCTCGAGAAATTTCCCAAGTACTGGGACGCCGCCAACTATCACTTCGACCGTCTGGTCTACACCCCGATTCCCGACAACACCGTGCGCCTGAACAACCTGCGCGCCGGCGACCTGGACATCATCGAGCGCGTCGCGCCCAGCGATGCCAAGGCGGTGAAGGACGACAAGAACCTGACCCTGGCGCCGGTGACCGGCCTGGGCTTCCAGGCCATTTCGGTGAACCTGGCCAATGGCGCGCGCGCCAACAACCCCCTGGCCAAGGACAAGCGCGTGCGTCAGGCGCTGGACCTCGCGATCGACCGTGACGTGCTCAATCAGGTGATCGGCGAAGGCATGTTCCAGCCCGCCTATCAGCCGTTCCCGCCGGCCAGCTTCGCCTACAACACCGCCTTCGAGCACAAGGGCCGCGACCCCAAGAAGGCGCAGGCGCTGTTGAAGGAAGCGGGCTATGACCGCGTCAAGTTCGAGATCACCTTTGGCAACAACACCACCATGCAACAGGTGTTCGAGCTGGTACAGGCCATGGGCGCCGAAGCGGGCTTCGACATCACGCTGCGTCCGGTGGAGTTCGCGTCCCTGCAATCCTCGCTCGCGCGCGGCGACTTCGAAGTAGGGCAGAGCGGCTGGTCGGGCCGCGTCGATCCCAGCGGCAACATCCACCAGTACCTGAGCTGCAAGGGCAACCTGAACGACGGCAAGTTCTGCGACGCCGCCGTGGACAAGCTGCTCAACGACGCCCGCGCCGAATCGGACACCGCCAAGCGCCGCGCCATGTATGACCAGGTGCTGACGGCGATGCAGGACCAGCGCCCGATCGTCTATCTGTTCTACCTGCCGTGGACCTTTGGCGTGCAGAAGAAGGTGGAGGGCTTTGTGCCTTACCCCGACGGCCTGATCCGCCTGAAGGGCGTCACTGTGGCAAAAAAGTAGGCTCCCCCCTACCCGTTGGCGCGGGCCCCCCAGGGGGCGGCGCTGGCGGACCGGCGGAGCCGGATCCGCGGTGCCCCGGCTGGCGGCGTCCGCCGGCCTCTCCAGCGTGCCTGTTCTTTTGATCGCCAGGCGCCCGCCGTGCAGGAAGTGTTCCGCGTTTCAGCGGCAGCCCTATAGGAATCATCATGTTTACCACTCGCCCGGAAATCCTTGGCACCTTCGGTGTCGTGACCTCCACCCATTGGCTGGCCAGCGCCGCCGGCATGTCGCTGCTGGAGCGCGGCGGCAACGCCTTCGACGCCTGCGTGGCCTCAGCCTTCGTGCTGCAGGTGGTCGAACCCCATCTGGTGGGCCCGGCCGGCGAAGTGCCCGCGGTGTTCTATTCCGCGCGCACCGGCCGCGTCGAAGTGCTGTGCGGCCAGGGCACCACGCCCGCTGCCGCCACGCTCGAACGCTACCGCGCCGAAGGCCTCAAGCTCATTCCCGGCAACGGCCTGCTGGCCACTGTCATCCCTGGCGCCTTCGACGCCTGGATGCTGCTCCTGCGTGATCACGGCAGCATGCGCGTGCGCGACGTGCTGGAGCCCGCCATCTATTACGCGGAGCACGGCCACGCGCTCATGCCGCGCATCTCCAACACCATCGCCGGCCTGAAGGACTTCTTCCAGACCCATTGGCCCACGACGGCCGCGGTCTACGTACCGGGCGGCCAGGTGCCCGAGGCCCGCAAACTGTTCCGCAATCCGGCGCTGGCTCGCACCTGGACCCGCGTGCTGAAGCAGGCCGAAAGCGCCGGCGCAGACCGCGAGCGCCAGATCGAAGCGGCGCGCGACGCCTTCTACCGTGGCTTCATTGCGGAGGAAATCGACAAGTTTGCGCGCAACACCGATGTCATGGACGAGAGCGGGTCCACCCACCGCGGCGTCATTACCGCCGAGGACCTGGCGGGCTGGTCGGCCAGCTACGACACGCCGGTCACCTACGACTATCACGGCTACACCGTGGCGAAAGCCGGCTCCTGGAGTCAAGGTCCGGTCTTCCTGCAGACCCTGGCGCTGCTCAAGGAGATGGATCTGGCAGGCGTGAGCCCGACCAGCGCCGAATTCGTGCACCGCGTGACCGAGGCCATGAAGCTGGCCTTCGCCGACCGCGAGGCCTATTACGGCGATCCGGCCTTCGTCGACGTGCCGCTGGACCATCTGCTGTCCGACGCCTATAACGCCGAACGCCGCGCGTTGATCGGCGAGTCGGCTTCGCAAGATCTGCTGCCCGGCCAAGTGCCGGGTTTCGAGGCGCAAGTGAAGCGCGTCATGGACACGCTGGAGCGCCTGTCCAAGGTATCCGCGCCCGGCAGCGCCACCAATGAACCCACGCTTGCCGACATGCGCGCCTCCGCCAAACGCGGCGACACGACGCACGTGGACGTCATCGACCGCTGGGGCAACATGATCTCGGCCACGCCTTCGGGCGGATGGTTCCAGTCTTCGCCGGTGATCCCGGAACTCGGCTTCGGCCTGAACACCCGCGCGCAGATGTTCTGGCTGGAAGAAGGGCTGCCTGGCACGCTGGCGCCCGGCAAGCGTCCGCGCACCACGCTGACGCCCTCGCTGGCGCTGCGCGATGGCAAGCCCTACCTGGCCTTCGGCACGCCGGGCGGCGACCAGCAGGAGCAATGGCAACTGTTGTTCTTCCTGCGTCACGTGCACCACGGCCTGAACCTGCAGGAAGCGATCGACCTGCCCATGTCCCACACCATGCATTTCCCCACGTCCTTCTATCCGCGCGACCGCAAGCCGGGGCATCTGGCGGTGGAGGCGAGCTTCGGCGCCGAGGTCATCGCGGCGCTGCGCCAGCGCGGGCACCAGATCGAGGAAGTGCCAGAGTGGTCGGTGGGCAGGTTGACCGCGGCTTCGCGCGATGCCGACGGCCTGCTGCACGCGGCAGCCACGCCGCGCCTGATGCAGGCTTACGCCATCGGCCGCTGAACGGCGGCGGCGGGCGCGCCTGGCGCGTCCGCCGCCAGCCTTGTTGCGGCGCTTTGCCGGCATGGGGTATGTTTGTCGCATGACGCCAACCCAGCATAAACCGGCAACAGCGGCCCATTCCCTGACGGGACAAGAACCCCTCTTCATCGTCCTCAATACCGGATCGGGACGCGGCGACGCGCAGATCCTCCAAGACACGATCCGTCGCATACTCGACGAGGCCGGGCGCCGTTACGAATTGATGCCCGTGCAGGATCCGTCGCGCCTGACCGCCACGGCCGAGGCCGCGGTCACGCGCGCGCAGGAACAGCAGGGCGTGGTCATCGCGGCAGGCGGCGATGGCACGCTCAATGCGGTCGCGGGTGTGGTGCTTGGCAAAGGAGTGCCGTTCGGCATCCTGCCCCAGGGCACGTTCAATTACTTCGGGCGCAGCTACGGCATCTCGCAAGATACCGAGGTGGCTTTGCGCGGCTTTCTGCAAGGCCAGCCCAGGCCGGTGCAAGTCGGCATGCTCAACGGCCGGCTGTTCCTGGTCAATGCCAGCCTGGGTCTGTATCCGCAATTGCTCGAGGACCGCGAAGCCTATAAACAGAAGTACGGCCGCAGCCGGATGGTGGCGCTGTGGTCCGGCCTGGTCACCCTGCTGCGCGCGCCGCGCCAGTTGAGCCTGCTGCTGGATCATGGCGGGCAGGCCCGCAATCTGCGCTCGCCCACCCTGGTGGTGGGCAACAACAAGCTCCAGCTGGAGCACATCGGCATCGAATCGGCGGAGCTGGATCAGAACCGCCTGATCGCCATGGCGGCGCGGCCGGTCGGCACCTTGGCGCTCTATGGCCTGCTGTTGCGCGGCTTGTTCAGCCGCCTGGGCGAAGCCGAGCATGTGGTGAGTTTCGCCTTCGACCGTCTGACGGTGGCCGTGCGCGGGCGCCGCCGCGTCAAGGTGGCGATGGACGGCGAAATCTCCTGGATGGATACGCCGCTGGAATTCAAAGTGGCCGACGAACGGCTGCCGCTGGTGGTGCCGGCGGACTCGCAATATCTGGACCGTTCATGACCCGTATCCTGCATTTTTCCGATACCCACTTCGGCACGGAACGCAAACCCGTGGTCGAAGCCGCGCTGGACCTGGCCTGCACGCTTGCGCCTGACCTGGTGGTGCTTAGCGGTGACATCACGCAACGCGCGCGGCGCGGCCAGTTCGCCGCCGCCCGCAGGTTCATCGAGCGCCTGTCGCTGCCGGTGCTGACCGTGCCGGGCAATCACGACATTCCGCTGTTCAACGTGTTTGCGCGCGCGCTCAATCCTTACGGCAACTACAAGCGGGCTTTGGGGCCAGTGCTCGAACCCGTGTTCGAGAACGCCGGCCTGCTCGCCATCGGCGTCAACACGACACGCCCGCGCCGCCGCAAGGATGGCGAGATATCCGGCGCGCAGATAGCCCGGGTCGCCGAGAGGCTGCGCCAGGCCAGGCCCGGGCAGTTGCGCGTCGTGGTGGCGCACCATCCCGTGCGCGCCAAGGTCGAGTCGGACCTGTCCAATCTGCTGAACGGGCGCGAACGGGCTCTCGAAGCCTGGACGCAGGCGGGCGTGGACCTGATTCTGGGGGGGCATATCCATCTGCCCTATGTGCTGCCCGCGAACCCGGCGGCGCCTTCCGGCGGCTGGGTCGTCCAGGCCGGAACCACCTGCTCGCGCCGCGTGCGCGGCAATGTGCCCAATTCGGTCAATGTCATCACCTGCGAGGGGGCAGGCGAGTGCCATATCGAGCGTTGGGACTACGCCGCCGGGGCGCATGCTTTTGCACCGGTAGACGGGACCTTGGTCGCGCTGTAATTGAGAAGGATCGGGAGTTTCATCGTGGCGGGCTCTTATTCATGACGGACGCGTACGCGGCATGGGCCGCGGCCCATGCCTTGCAGTTGTTCATCGCGCTGCCGTTGCTGGCCGGCGGGGTGGCGCTCGTGTTTGCGCGCTGCGGCCTGAGTCTGCGCGGCCGTCGCCGCGACGCCCTCTTCATGACGGGTACGTGCGCCGCGCTCGTACTCTTCCTGGTCCTGGCTTTCGCGATAGAAAGCGAGGGGAGGGTAGTGGCGTTCGACCGGGCCCTGGCCAATTCCCTGAGCATGTCCATGTCCACGCCGTTGCTGTGGCTGCTGTCCTGGTTCACCTACCTGGGCGACCGGAAATTCCTGACCGGGGTCAGCGTGCTGATGACGCTGTTCCTGTTGTGGCGCGGAGAATGGCGGCTGGCCCTGGTCTGCGCCGTCGCCACCGGCGTGGGCGGCGCGCTCAACTGGCTGCTCAAGCACGCCTTCGAACGGGTGCGGCCGGAGCACGATCATGGCTACGCCAGCGTGGCGGGATGGAGCTTTCCCAGCGGCCACTCCTCTGCCGCGATGGCCGTCTACGGCATGGCCTGCTATCTGTTGTGGCGTCTGGCGCCGCCTGCCTGGCGCCTGCCCGGCATTGC
The DNA here is from genome assembly GCF_014851745.1 of Achromobacter sp. ACM01. NCBI lineage: Bacteria > Pseudomonadati > Pseudomonadota > Betaproteobacteria > Burkholderiales > Alcaligenaceae > Achromobacter > Achromobacter sp. ACM01. The sequence continues at coordinate 629,902 of NZ_JACVAF010000003.1, read as the reverse complement.
GCTGCTGGCGGCGCTCATCATGGCGATCGGACTCAGCCGCATCCTGCTGCAGGTCCATTTCGCTAGCGACGTGCTGGCGGGCTTCGCGGTCAGCCTGGCCTGGTTGGCGCTGTGCGTGGCGGCGGCGCAGCGCCTGCGGCCCTCATGCGCCGCGGGCCAGCGCGTTCAGTAAGCGCGTCTCGGCGAGCGGAGCGTCCACCGCCGCGGCCAGGGGCGCGCAGGTGTAGCGGCCGCCCGCCGCGACGATGGCCTGGTCCAGGCTGCGCGCGCGTTCGGCGCAAGGCGGCTCCAGATCCACGATCAGCTTGCCTGCCACCGGCGCCGTCACGTTGCCGTCGCTGAAACGCTCCAGCGTGCGGTCGATCTCGCGTTCGCGTGGCAGGGCCAGCACGATGGTGTCGGATTCTTCCAGCGCTTCCCGCGCGGAGGTGGCCAGCGTCGCGCTGCCGCGGAAGTCTTCGCAACGCCCGGGCTCGATGTCGTAGAGGGTCAGCGCGATGTCCGGCTCGGCCGCCAGGAGGCGCTGTGCGGCCTGCGTGCCGATCCTGCCCATGCCGACGATGCTCACGCGCATGCTCATGGCTTGGGCACGGACCACGTGCTCACGATATGGGCAAGAGGTTCGTCCGAACCCTCGCCGGTCAGGATGACTTCCCCCGCGGACAGCCGGCCCACTTTCAGCAACCGGGCGTCGGCATAGATGGCGCCCGCGGGGCTCTTGCGCAGGAAATTGATCGTCAGGCTGGCAGTCACAGCGTGCGCCTGTCCGGTGGCGCCCACCACCGCCGCGTACATGGTCAGGTCGGCCAGGCCCATCAGCATGGGGCCGGCAACGATGCCGCCCAGCCGCTGGTGGGCGTCGCGCGCCGGCAGCACCGCGCGCGCCGTGCCGCGGCCGATGCGTATTACGTCTATGCCCAACAGCATGGAAAACGGATGTTGGTCGGCCAGCAATATATGGAAGTCGGCCAGGCTGATCAGCGGGGCGTCGGCCGGGGTGTCCAGGTCGGTTGCGGTCATCGTTGCTCCAGGGCGAGGCAGTAGTTGTCCAGCAGCGTTTCCGCTTGCTGGCCCAGGGATTTCAGGCGGCGGGTGTGCAGCAGCAGCAGCAACCCCATCAAATAGGTGAAGAGATTCATCTGTTCGACGGCGACGGTCGCGGCCTCCCAGGACTTGGTCCGGGCCAGCGCCACGCCCAGCAGATCTATGCACTGGCGCAGGCGGGCGTTGAGCCGTTCGTCCATTTCCCGGCCCAGGCCGCGCGGCCCCAGCCCCTGGAACAGGTACATGCCCAGCGAAAAGTCGGTCCGCCGCTCTGCGTAGTACCCGAAGAACGCATGGATCGCAGTGCGCGCCGCGGCCGGCGCCGGCCCGCTGGAGGCCGCCTCGGCCAGATGCGCATGCAGGCGTTCCAGCGATTCCTCCAGCAGTGCGCCATAAATGGTTTCCTTGCCGGCGAACCACGGATAGATGGCGCCGGTGGTGCAGCCGGCCTCCTTGGCGATCGCGCGGATCGTGGTCTTCTCCAGGCCGTCGCGCTCGAACACGCGCTGGGCGGCGTCCAGAACCAGCTGGCGGCGCAACGCATTCAGTCTTTCGGAACGGTCGGCGCGGGACGTGGGCGTAGGCATATGGCTGAATGGTGAGACGACGATTCGATCATATCGGCGATTTTTATAAATAACAATGTTATTGATAGTGGACGAGTCGGCGCATTCCTGCTGTGGGGGCCTTATGGCGAAGGTGCGATTCCGATGGCTGGTTGGAGGCCGCGGCGACGCGGAAACAGGGCTCGGAAGGGAGCTGTATTTGATGGCGAGGATGGTATCCGGAGCATCCGGATAATTAGGGGCAGGGCTGAAAGTCGCATGAATAGGTGCTTGGCCTAAAAACCAAGGGTAAGCCCTAGCGTGTCCGGCCAGGCTTCGCTGAGTTGTTGCAATATCCCAACAAGCCTGTCGTAAACCTGCACTTTTCTGGCGCCGACCATAGCCAGCCCCCCTGATTTTTGATGCAATAGCGTCAACTTCCCTTCGCGGAGTTAGGGGGGCGGCAGGCTGGTTTGCTGGATTGCTGCTCTTGTCACTCAAATCAACGGAGATTTCTTAAATGAAAAAGACTCTGCTCGCTGCCGCCCTGCTCGCCGGTTTTGCCGGTGTCGCCCAGGCAGAAACGTCTGTCACCCTGTACGGTATCATCGACACGGGTATCGGCTACAACAAGATCAGCGGTGGTCCCGATGCCATGAACGGCAGCCGTTTCGGCATGATCAACGGCGTCCAGAACGGTTCGCGCTGGGGTCTGCGTGGTTCGGAAGACCTGGGTGACGGCCTGCGCGCTGTTTTCCAACTGGAATCCGGCTTTGATTCGGGTAACGGCAAGTCGGCCCAAGGTGGCCGCCTGTTCGGTCGTCAAGCCACCATCGGTCTGGCCAGCGACAGCTGGGGTCAACTGGACTTCGGTCGTCAAACCAACATCGCGTCGAAGTACTTCGGCTCGATCGATCCGTTCGGCGCTGGCTTCGGTCAAGCCAACATCGGCGTTTCGATGAGCGCTGCCAACACGCAACGCTACGACAACATGGTCATGTATCAGACCCCGTCGTTCAGCGGCTTCCAGTTCGGCGTTGGCTACTCGTTCAACGCTGACGACAACAACGCTGATCAAACCGGCTGGCGCACGGCTGACAACACCCGCGCCATCACGACCGGTCTGCGTTACGTGAACGGCCCCCTGAACGTGGCCCTCACGTACGACCAGCTGAACGCTTCGAACAAGTCGGTGTTTGCTGATCAAGACGCGACCCCGCGTATGTACGCCATCGGCGGTTCGTACGACTTCGAAGTCGTGAAGCTGGCCTTGGCCTACGCTCGCACGACCGACGGCTGGTTCGCTGGCCAAGGCGTGAACACCGGTTCGGGCTCCCTGAGCATCGGCACCAACATCTTTGCTGACGGCTTCAAGGCCAACTCGTACATGGTCGGCCTGTCCGCCCCGATCGGCGGCGCAAGCAAGCTGTTCGGTTCGTGGCAAATGGTTGACCCCAGCAACGACCGTATCAACGGTGCTGAGACGATGAACGTCTTCTCGCTGGGCTACACCTACGACCTGTCCAAGCGCACCAACCTGTACGCTTACGGTTCGTACGCCAAGAACTACGCCTTCATCGAAGACGTCAAGTCGACCGCCGTCGGCGTCGGTATCCGTCACCGCTTCTAATCCAAAGCAGGGCGCAAGTCCTGCCTGGATTTAAAGTGCACAAACGGGCTTCGGCCCGTTTGTATAAAACCACCCTCCGGGGTGGTTTTTTTCGTTTGCGCGCCTGTGTTTTTGCGTGTGTTTGTGCGTGCATCGGCAGGCTGCTGTATGCTTGCGTACCGGTGCTGAAAGCAGCCATTGTTCCATTTAAGGAATGCTGTCTTTCGCCTGCTGTTCGAGCTACAGAGTTCAGCCAGAAGTAACCGCGCGAATGCTACAATCCTAAGGTTTGCGCATTTGACGGACGCCTGAATGAACCTGCAACAGTATTTTCCCGTCCTGCTGTTTATCGTAGTGGCCACCCTTATCGGGTTCGCGCTTCTAACGGCCGGCTCCCTCCTTGGTCCGCGGCGTCCTTACGCCGAGAAGCTCTCGCCGTACGAATGCGGTTTCGAGGCCTTCGAAGACGCCCGCATGAAGTTTGACGTGCGCTACTACCTGGTGGCGATCCTGTTCATTCTTTTCGACCTGGAAATCGCCTTTCTGTTCCCGTGGGCCATCGCCCAAGGCACGGTCGGTCTCGTCGGTTTCTGGACGGTCATGGTTTTCCTGGCCGTGCTGACGGTCGGCTTCATCTACGAATGGAAAAAGGGCGCGCTGGACTGGGAATAACCCGCCGGGTTTTTTCACAGCACGCTATCAGAGACGAATATGGCTATAGACGGCATTCTCAAGCAAGGGTTCATCACAACCAGCGCCGACAAGTTCCTTAATTGGGCGAAGACCGGCTCCATGTGGCCCATGACCTTCGGTCTGGCCTGTTGCGCGGTTGAGATGATGCACGCGGGCGCGGCCCGCTACGACCTGGACCAATTCGGCATCATCTTCCGCCCCAGCCCGCGCCAGTCCGATCTGATGATCGTGGCCGGCACGCTGTGCAACAAGATGGCGCCGGCGCTGCGCAAGGTCTACGACCAGATGCCCGAGCCGCGTTGGGTGGTTTCCATGGGCTCCTGTGCCAACGGCGGCGGTTACTACCACTACTCGTATTCGGTGGTCCGTGGCTGCGATCGCATCGTACCGGTAGACGTCTACGTGCCAGGCTGCCCGCCCACGGCCGAGGCGCTGGTCTACGGCTTGCTGCAAATGCAGAACAAGATCCGTCTGACCAACACGATTGCGCGCTGAGTTCCGCCGCGCCAGGCAGCAGCCTTTGCAGCCGGCCCCGCGAAACCAGCATATCGGTTCACCTAAGCGTACAAGATGATGACCAGGCTCGAAACCCTGAAAAACAATTTGCAGACCACCCTCGGCGCGGATATCGCGCTGACCGAGGCGTTGGGCGAGCTGACGCTCGAAGTACCCGCGCAGCAGTGGTTCTCCGTCTGCAACAAGCTGCGCACCGAAGCCGGCCTGCGCTTTGAAACCTGTATCGACCTCTGCGGCGTCGACTACCTGACCTGGGGCAACGGCACGCGCCAACTGCCCGAGGAAACCAACGCCAAGATCCACCGCTCGCGTTTCGCCGTGGTTGCCCATGTGCTCTCGATCGAGAACAACTGGCGCCTGCGCGTGCGCACCTGGGCCGAGGACGACGAGTTCCCGATGGTCGCCTCGCTGATGGAATGCTGGCCGGCCGTGGGCTGGTTCGAACGCGAAGCCTTCGACCTGTACGGCATCGTCTTCGAAGGCCACCCGGACCTGCGCCGCATCCTCACCGACTATGGCTTCATCGGCCATCCCTTCCGCAAGGACTTCCCGCTGTCCGGCACCGTCGAAATGCGCTACGACCCGGAACAGCGGCGCGTCATTTACCAGCCGGTCACGATCGATCCGCGCGAGGTTACTCCGCGCGTGGTCCGCGAAGACTCTTACGGCTTGGGGCGTTAAATCATGGCAGAAATCAAGAACTACACGCTCAACTTCGGTCCCCAGCACCCGGCTGCGCACGGTGTGCTGCGCCTGGTGCTCGAGCTCGACGGCGAAGTGATCCAGCGCGCCGACCCGCACATCGGCCTGCTGCACCGCGCCACCGAAAAACTGGCCGAACACAAGACCTACATCCAGGCGCTGCCCTACATGGACCGCCTGGACTACGTGTCCATGATGTGCAACGAGCACGCCTACGTCATGGCCATCGAGAAGCTGCTGGGCGTCGAAGCGCCGCTGCGCGCGCAGTACATCCGCGTGATGTTCGACGAGATCACCCGTCTGCTGAACCACCTGATGTCGCTGGGTTCGCACGCGCTGGACGTGGGCGCCATGGCGGTGTTCCTTTACGCCTTCCGTGAACGCGAAGACCTGATGGACTGCTACGAAGCGGTTTCGGGCGCGCGCATGCACGCGGCCTACTACCGTCCGGGCGGCGTCTACCGCGACCTGCCGGACTCGATGCCGCAATACGGCGACACCAGCAAGTACCGCGGCGACAAGGAAGTGCGCGCCATGAACGACGCGCGTTCGGGTTCGCTGCTGGATTTCATCGAAGACTTCACCAACCGCTTCCCGGCTTGCGTCGACGAGTACGAAACTCTGCTGACCGACAACCGCATCTGGAAGCAGCGTCTGGTGGGCATCGGCGTGGTCGACCCCGATCGCGCCAAGGCGCTGGGTTTCACCGGCCCGATGCTGCGCGGTTCCGGCGTGGCCTGGGACCTGCGCAAGATGCAGCCCTACGAAGTCTACGACCTGCTCGATTTCGACATCCCCGTGGGTGTCAATGGCGACTGCTATGACCGCTATCTGGTCCGTATCGCCGAAATGCGTGAGAGCAACCGCATCATCCGCCAGTGCGTGGAATGGCTGCGCAACAACCCGGGCCCGGTCATGATCGAGAACCACAAGATCGCCCCGCCCAAGCGCACCGCCATGAAGACCAACATGGAAGAGCTGATCCATCACTTCAAGCTCTTCACTGAAGGTTTCCACGTGCCTCCCGGTGAAGCGTACGCCTCGGTGGAACACCCCAAGGGCGAATTCGGCATCTATATGGTGTCCGACGGCGCCAACAAGCCTTACCGCCTGAAGATTCGGGCCCCCGGCTTCGTCCACCTGCAATCGCTGGATGAAATGTCGCGCGGTCACATGATTGCCGACGCCGTCACCATCATTGGCACGCAGGACATCGTTTTCGGCGAGATCGATCGCTGATCCGCCCAGACAGTCACGAGCACGCCCGCATAACCCGGATTCAAACTATGCTGCTTTCCGAACAGGCCTACCAGAAAATCGACCGAGAACTCGCGAAGTTCCCGGGCGACCAGCGGCAGTCCGCCATCATGGCCTCGCTTGCCATCGCGCAAGAAGAGAAGGGCTGGTTGGCTACCGAAATCATTGAAGATGTGGCCAACTACATTGGCGTTCCGCCCATCGCGGTCCAGGAAGTCGCCACCTTCTACAACATGTTCGACGTCAAGCCCGTCGGCAAGAACAAGATCGCCGTCTGCACGAACCTGCCCTGTGCCTTGCGCGACGGCGAACGCGCCGGCGACTACCTCAAGCGCAAGCTGGGCGTCGATTACCGCGGCACTACTCCCGACGGCCAGTTCACGCTGGTGGAAGGCGAGTGCATGGGCGCTTGCGGTGACTCGCCCGTGCTGATCGTGAACAACAAGCATATGTGCGTGCGCATGACCGAAGAGAAGCTGGACGCGCTGGTCGCGGCCCTCAAGGTGCAAGGAGAGTCGGCATGAACGCGCCCGACCTGTACAAACAGTTCGCGCAGGGGCTGGACCCCAACCCGCTGAACGATGTTTCCAATTCGATGTGCCTGCATGGCCGGCACATCCAGCCGCAGATCCTGGCTGACGTCGACGGCGCCAACTGGCGCCTGGCCGACTACGTCAAGCGCGGCGGCTACGAAGCCCTGAAGAAGATCCTGACCACCGGCATGAAGCCGGAAGACGTGATCGCCGAGGTCAAGGCCTCCGGCCTGCGCGGCCGCGGCGGCGCGGGCTTCCCGACTGGCCTGAAGTGGAGCTTCATGCCGCGCGCCTTCCCGGGCCAGAAGTACTTGGTCTGCAACTCCGACGAAGGCGAGCCTGGCACGTTCAAGGACCGCGATATCCTGCGCTTCAATCCGCACATCGTGATTGAAGGCATGGCGATCGCGGCCTACGCCATGGGCATCAGCGTCGGCTACAACTACATCCACGGCGAAATCTTCGAAGTCTACGAGCGCTTCGAAGAAGCGCTGGAAGAGGCGCGCGCCGCCGGCTTCCTGGGCGACAAGCTGCTGGGTTCGGATTTCAGCTTCCAGCTGCACGCGTTCCATGGCTATGGCGCCTACATCTGTGGCGAAGAAACCGCGCTGCTGGAATCGCTGGAAGGCAAGAAGGGCCAGCCGCGCTTCAAGCCGCCGTTCCCGGCCAGCTTCGGCCTGTACGGCAAGCCCACCACCATCAACAACACCGAGACGTTCGCGGCGGTGCCCTGGATCATCCGCAACGGCGGCCAGGCCTACCTCGAAGTCGGCAAGCCGAACAACGGCGGCACCAAGCTGTTCTCGATCACCGGCGACGTCGAGCGTCCCGGCAACTACGAGATCCCGCTGGGCACTCCGTTCTCGAAGCTCCTGGAGCTGGCGGGCGGCATGCGCGGCGGCAAGAAGCTGAAGGCCGTGATTCCCGGCGGTTCGAGCGCGCCGGTGCTGCCGGCCGACATCATCATGGAATGCACGATGGACTATGACTCCATCGCCAAGGCCGGCTCGATGCTGGGCTCGGGCGCCGTGATCGTCATGGACGAAACGCGTTGCATGGTGAAGTCGCTCCTGCGCCTGTCGTACTTCTATTTCGAAGAAAGCTGCGGCCAGTGCACGCCGTGCCGCGAAGGCACCGGCTGGCTCTACCGCATGGTGCATCGCATCGAAAACGGTCACGGCCGTCCGGAAGATCTGGACTTGCTGGACAACGTGGCGGGCAACATCATGGGCCGCACCATCTGCGCCCTGGGTGACGCCGCCGCCATGCCCGTCCGTGGCTTTCTCAAGCATTTTCGCGACGAATTCGCGCACCACATCGAGCACAAGTCTTGTGTGGTCCCGCAATATCTGTAGGTCTCAGGAACAGCAATGGTTGAACTAACCGTCGACGGCAACAAGGTCGAAGTGCCCGAAGGCAGCATGGTCATGCATGCCGCCCAGAAAGTCGGGCTTTACGTGCCGCATTTCTGCTACCACAAGAAACTGTCCATCGCGGCCAACTGCCGCATGTGCCTGGTTGAAGTGGAAAAGGCGCCCAAGGCGCTGCCCGCCTGCGCCACGCCCGTGACCAACGGCATGGTCGTCCACACCTGCTCCGAGAAGGCTCGCGCCGCTCAGAAGTCGGTGATGGAATTCTTGCTCATCAATCACCCGCTCGACTGCCCGATCTGCGATCAGGGCGGCGAATGCCAGCTGCAGGACCTGGCCGTGGGCTACGGCGGTTCTTCCTCGCGTTACCAGGAAGAAAAGCGCGTGGTCTTCCACAAGGACCTGGGCCCGCTGGTTTCCGCCGAGGAAATGAGCCGCTGCATCCACTGCACCCGCTGTGTGCGCTTCGGCCAGGAAATCGCCGGCGTCATGGAACTGGGCATGCTGGGCCGTGGCGAACACTCCGAGATCACGACCTTCGTCGGCCGCTCGATCGAGTCCGAACTGTCGGGCAACATGATCGACATCTGTCCGGTGGGCGCGCTGACCTCCAAGCCCTTCCGCTACAGCGCGCGCACCTGGGAACTGGCTCGCCGCCGTTCGGTCAGCCCGCACGACAGCCTGGGCGCCAACCTGGTGGTCCAGGTCAAGGGCGACCGCGTCATGCGCGTGGTTCCGTTCGAAGACGAAGCCGTCAACGAGTGCTGGATCAGCGACCGCGACCGCTTCTCGTATGAAGGCCTGAACAGCGAAGACCGCCTGTCGGCCCCGATGATCAAGGGTACCGACGGCAAGTGGCAGGAAGCCTCCTGGAGCGACGCGCTTGCCGCCGTGGCCCAGGGCCTGTCCCGCGTGCGCGACAGCTTCGGCGCCGGCCAGATCGGCGCCCTGGCGTCCGAATACGCCACCACCGAGGAATACGCGCTGCTGGGCCGCCTGGTCCGCGCGCTGGGTTCCGAAAACATCGACTTCCGCCTGCGCCAGACCGATGCCGCCTTCGACGCCGCCCTGACCGGCGCGCCGTGGCTGGGCATGCCCATCGCCGAACTCGACAACCTGGATCGCGTCCTGGTGGTCGGTTCCTTCCTGCGCAAGGATCATCCGCTGATGGCGCAGCGTCTGCGCCAAGCTGCCAAGCGCGGCACGCAGATCCTGATGGTCGACAGCGCTGCCGACGATCCCCTGATGCCCGTGGCTGCCCGTATCACCGTGGCTCCGTCCGAGCTGGCGCGCGCGCTGGCCGAAGTGGCAGTCGCCTTGGCCCAGGCCAAGGAACAGGCCGTGCCGGCCGAGTTCGCCTCGGTCACGCCCGGCGAAAACGCTAAGCTCATCGCTGCCAGCCTGGCTTCCGGCGCCAACACCGCCGTGCTGATGGGCAACCTGGCAGTGGCCAGCGCCCAGGCCTCGACCCTGGCCGCCAACGGCCGCGCCGTGGCTGAGTTGGCCGGCGGCAAGTTCGGTTTCCTGACCTCCGGCGGCAACACCGTCGGCGGTTACCTGGCCGGCGCCATTCCGGGCAAGGGCGGCAAGAACGCAGCCGCCATGCTGGCCGAGCCGCTGAAGGCCTACGTGGTCCTGCACGCCGAGCCGCTGTTGGATGCCGACAACGGCCAGCAAGCCATCGCCGCGCTGCGCGGCGCGCAGTTCGCCGTGGCCCTGACGCCTTACCGTTCGGCCGCCGCCGAATGGGCCGACGTCATGCTGCCGGTGTCGCCGTTCACCGAAACCTCGGGCACCTACGTCAACGCGCAAGGCCTGGCCCAGAGCTTCAAGGGCACGGTCACGCCGTTCGGCCAGACCCGTCCGGGCTGGAAGGTCCTGCGCGTGCTGGGCAACGTCCTGCATCTGGCTGGCTTTGACGACGAGACTTCCGAGTCCGTGCGCGACGCCGTGCTGGCTGGCGGCATCGAAGGCCGCCTGTCCAACGAGATCAAGGCCCCGCTGGGCCTGGGCCAGGCCGCCAGCGGCCTGGAGCGCGTCGCCGACGTGCCGATCTACCGCACCGACGCGATGGTTCGCCGCTCGGAGCCGCTGCAAGCGGCCCCGGCCTCGAAGAAGCCGGCTGCCGCCATGAACGGCCGCACGCTCACCAGCCTGGGCCTGACGGCCGGCGTCAAGGTGCGCGTGTCGAGCGGGCAGGGCGCCGTCGAACTCGAAACCGTGCAGGACGATGCCGTGGCCGACCGCGCCGTGCGCATCTCCGCAGCCTTTGAAAACACCGCAGCCCTGGGTGGCGCATTCGGTCAAATCAGCGTGGAGCGTGCCTGATGGAATGGCTTAATGTTCTTGAGAGCCAGGGTACGGCATTGCTGGGCCCGACGGTCTGGATGGTCCTCTGGACCCTCGTCAAGATTGTGGTCATCGCCGTGCCCATCATTCTGTGCGTGGCGTACCTGACCTACTGGGAACGCAAGATGATCGGCGCCATGCACGTGCGCATGGGTCCGAACCGCGTCGGCTTCAAGGGGCTGCTGCAGCCGTTCGCCGACGTGTTCAAGCTGCTGACCAAGGAAGTGGTGGTTCCGTCGCAGGCCAACAAGGTGCTGTTCATCGTGGCCCCGGTGGTCACGCTGATGCCGGCCCTGGCGGCCTGGGCGGTGGTGCCGTTCGGTCCCGACGTGGTCCTGGCCAACGTCAACGCCGGCCTGCTGTACATCATGGCCATCACGTCCGTGGGCGTGTATGGCGTGATCGTCGCGGGTTGGGCGTCGAACTCCAAGTACGCCTTCCTGGGCGCGCTGCGCGCTTCCGCGCAGATGCTGTCCTACGAACTGGCCATCGGCTTCGTGCTGGTGACGGTGCTGCTGGTGTCCGGCAGCCTGAACATGTCCGAGATCGTGCACGTGCAGAACCGCGGCTGGTTTGCCGACAAGGGCCTGACGTTCCTGTCCTGGAACTGGCTGCCGCTCTTGCCGTTGTTCGTGATCTACGTGATTTCGGCCGTGGCCGAAACCAACCGCCACCCGTTCGACGTGGTCGAAGGCGAATCGGAAATCGTGGCCGGCCACATGGTCGAATACTCGGGCATGGCGTTCGCGCTGTTCTTCCTGGGCGAATACGCCAACATGATCCTGCTGTCCTGCATGGCCTCGATCATGTTCCTGGGCGGCTGGGCTTCCCCGATCGACATCGCGCCGCTGACCTGGATTCCGGGTTGGATCTGGCTGGGTCTCAAGACGTTCGTCGTGGTCTCGTTGTTCGTGTGGTTCCGCGCGTCGTTCCCGCGTTACCGCTATGACCAGATCATGCGCTTGGGTTGGAAAATCTTCATCCCGCTGACCGGCGTTTGGCTGGTCGTGGTGGCGATCTGGATGCAGACGCCCTGGAACATTTGGCGCTAAGCCGCCAGGCAGAGGCAGGATATGGAAGCGATCAAGGATTTCTTCGGCAGTCTGATGCTGACCGAATTGCTCAAGGGCATGCGCCTGACGGGCAAGTATTTCTTCAAGCGCAAGGTCACCTTGCGCTACCCCCAGGAAAAGACGCCTGCGTCGCCGCGTTTCCGCGGCCTGCATGCGCTGCGCCGCTACCCCAACGGGGAAGAGCGCTGCATCGCATGCAAGCTGTGCGAAGCCGTGTGCCCCGCGCTGGCGATCACCATCGAGTCGGACCAGCGCGATGACGGTACCCGCCGCACCACGCGTTACGACATCGACCTGACCAAGTGCATTTTCTGCGGCTTCTGTGAGGAAAGCTGCCCCGTGGACTCCATCGTGGAAACGCACATCCACGAATACCACGGTGAAAAGCGCGGCGACCTGTATTTCACCAAAGACATGCTGCTCGCCGTGGGCGACCGCTACGAAGCCGACATCGCCCGCCGCCGGGCCGAAGACGCTCCCTATCGTTGAAGCCCAGGACCTGATCCATGACTTTTACCACTGTCCTGTTTTACATACTGGCCGCCGTGCTGGTGATCGCGGCGTTCCGCGTGATCACCGCGCGCAGCCCGGTCACCGCCGTCCTGCACCTGATCCTGGCCTTCGTCAACGCGGCCATGCTGTGGATGCTGCTTGGCGCCGAGTTCCTGGCGCTGCTGCTGGTGCTGGTGTACGTGGGCGCCGTGATGGTGCTTTTCCTCTTCGTCGTGATGATGCTGGACATCCGCATGGATGCCCTGCGCCAGGGCATGAAGACCTACCTGCCGCTGGGCCTGGTCATCGGCCTGGTGATGGTGGTCGAAATGGCCTTCGTGCTGGGTTCGACCTGGTACGGCGCGGGCCCGCAAGCCCCGGTTGCCGGCGACTACAACAACGCCCGCGCGCTGGGCGAGGCCATGTACACCCAGTACATCTACGCCATTGAAGTGGGCGCCGCGCTGCTGCTGGTCGGCATGGTCGCCGCCATCGCGCTGACCCTGCGCCGCCGCCGCGACGTGAAGTACAACGACCCGGTGGCCGCCGTCCGCGTGCGCTCGAAGGACCGTTACCGCATGGTGAGCATGCCCGCCCAGAGCGAGCGTGCCCAGGCGCAGAACGGCACCCCGACCGCCGCCGCGCCCCAAGGAGAACAAAAATGACGCTGACGCTGGCCCACTACCTGATCCTCGGGGCGATCCTGTTCGCCATCGGGATCTTCGGCATCTTCCTGAACCGCCGCAACCTGATCATTCTCCTGATGTCCATCGAGCTCGTGCTCCTGGCCGTCAACATGAACTTCGTGGCGTTCTCCAGCTGGTTCGGCGATACCGCCGGCCAGGTGTTCGTGTTCTTCATCCTGACCGTGGCCGCCGCCGAAGCGGCGATCGGCCTGGCCATCCTGGTGCTGCTGTTCCGCAACCTGAACACGATCAACGTTGACGAACTCGATCGCCTGAAGGGCTGACGGGGTATTGGAAGAAAATGTCTAGCTCACCCAATCTCTACTTGCTCATCGCGCTGGCTCCGCTGGCCGGGGCGATTCTCGCGGGCCTCTTCGGCACCGGGTTCCTGGGCCGTCCCATCGGCCGCCGTGCTTCGCACATGATCACCATCCTGGGCGTGCTCATCTCCACCATCGGTTCGGTGGTGGTGCTGAACGACGTGCTCAACGGCCTGCGCTTCGACGGCGCGGTCTACACCTGGAGCCTGATCGGCCAGACCAAGCTGGAAATCGGCTTCCTGATCGATCCTCTGTCGGCCATGATGATGGTCGTGGTGACTTCCGTGTCGCTGATGGTGCACATCTACACCATCGGCTACATGGCGGATGATCCCGGCTACCAGCGCTTCTTCTCGTACATCTCGCTGTTCACGTTCTCCATGCTCATGCTGGTGATGTCGAACAACATGGTGCAGCTGTTCTTCGGCTGGGAAGCGGTGGGCCTGGTGTCGTACCTGCTGATCGGCTTCTGGTACACCCGTCCCACGGCGATCTTCGCCAACATGAAGGCGTTCCTGATCAACCGCGTCGGCGACTTCGGCTTCGTGCTGGGCATCGGCCTGCTGTTCGCTTACGCCGGCACCATGCATTACGGCGAAGTCTTCGCCCAGGCCGACAAGCTGGCCACGCTGACGCTGCCCGGTTCCGACTGGATGCTGCTGACGGTCGCCTGCATCTGCCTGTTCATCGGCGCCATGGGCAAATCGGCCCAGGTTCCGCTGCACGCCTGGCTGCCTGACTCGATGGAAGGCCCGACCCCGATTTCCGCGCTGATCCACGCCGCCACCATGGTGACGGCCGGCATCTTCATGGTCGCGCGTTTCTCGCCGCTGTTCGAACTGTCCGACGTGGCGCTGTCCTTCATCATCGTGATCGGCGCCATCGGCGCGCTGTTCCTGGGCATCCTGGGCATCATCCAGAACGACATCAAGCGCGTGGTCGCGTATTCCACGCTGTCGCAGCTGGGCTACATGACGGTCGCGCTGGGCGCTTCGGCCTACTCGGTCGCGATCTTCCACCTGATGACGCACGCGTTCTTCAAGGCGCTGCTGTTCCTGGGCGCTGGCTCCGTCATCATCGGCATGCACCATGACCAGGACATCCGCAACATGGGCGGCCTGCGCAAGTACATGCCCATCACCTGGATCACCTTCCTGCTGGGCACGCTGGCCCTGGTCGGCACGCCGTTCTTCTCGGGCTTCTACTCGAAGGAACACATCATCGAGGCCGCCGGCGCCGCAAACGTCTGGGGCGCGAACTTCGCGTACTACTCGACCCTGATCGGCGTGTTCGTGACCTCGCTGTACTCGTTCCGCGTGTACTTCCTGGTCTTCCACGGCAAGGAACGTTTCGACACCAGCGACCACGGCCATGGTCATGGCCACGACGATCACGGCCACGACGACCACGGCCATCATGGCGGCAAGCCGCATGAGTCGCCCTGGGTGGTCACGCTGCCGCTGGTGCTGCTGGCGATCCCGTCGGTCATCATCGGCGCCCTGGTGGTCGATCCGATGCTGTTCGGCAAGTTCTTCGACGGCGTCATCAAGGTCCTGCCGCAGCATCCCGCCATGCACGAGCTGCATGAAGAGTGGCACGGCTGGGTGGCCTTCGGCCTGCACGCCTTCCAGACGGTTCCGTTCTGGCTGGTCGTGGCTGGCGCGGTCATCGCCTGGTACTGCTACCTGATCAATCCCAAGGTTCCGGCCAAGATCCAGTCCAGCCTGTCCGGCATCAACAAGGTGCTCGAGAACAAGTACTACGTGGATTGGGTCAACGAGCAGATCATCGCCCGTGGCTTGCGCTGCCTGGGCCGTGGCCTGTGGCAGACCGGTGACCGCGGCATCATCGACGGCCTGCTGATCAACGGCAGCGCCCGTGTGGTGGGCTGGGTGGCAGCGGTCAGCCGTCACCTGCAGTCCGGCTTCATCTATCACTACGCGTTCGCGATGATCATCGGCATCATGGCGCTGGTGACTTTCTTTGTGCTGATTCCCCAATGATGGCAAGCGAGATGGCATCCAACACTTTCCCCTGGCTCACGCTTGCGATCTTTGTCCCGATCGTATTCGGCCTGCTGGTGCTGGCGGTGGGCCGTGACGACCGTCCCGGCCTGACGCGCGGCTTGTCGCTCGTCGGCTCAATCGCCGGTTTCCTCGTCACGATCCCGCTGTACACCGGTTTCGACTCCACCACGGCCAAGATGCAGTTCGTGGAGAAGACCTCCTGGATCGAGGCCTTCAACGTCAATTACCACCTGGGCATCGACGGCATCTCGATGTGGTTCGTGCTCCTGACCGCCTTCATCACCATCATCGTGGTGCTGGCCGGCTGGGAAGTCATCACCAGCCGCGTGTCCCAGTACATGGCCGCCTTCCTGATCCTGTCGGGTCTGATGGTGGGCGTGTTCTGCGCGCTGGACGGCATGCTGTTCTACGTGTTCTTCGAAGCCACGCTGATCCCGATGTACATCATCATCGGCGTCTGGGGCGGCCCGAACCGCGTGTACGCGGCGTTCAAGTTCTTCCTGTACACGCTGATGGGCTCGCTGCTGACGCTGGTCGCCTTCGTGTACCTGTGGAACGTGTCGGGCGGCTCGTTCGACATCCTGACCTGGCAGCAGACCAAGCTGGGCTACACCCCGCAGATCCTGATCTTCGTGGCCCTGTTGGCGGCCTTTGCCGTCAAGGTGCCGATGTGGCCGGTCCACACGTGGTTGCCCGACGCTCACGTCGAAGCTCCCACCGGCGGCT
Organism: Achromobacter sp. ACM01; assembly: GCF_014851745.1. NCBI lineage: Bacteria > Pseudomonadati > Pseudomonadota > Betaproteobacteria > Burkholderiales > Alcaligenaceae > Achromobacter > Achromobacter sp. ACM01. The sequence continues at coordinate 613,960 of NZ_JACVAF010000003.1, read as the reverse complement.
CCATCGTGCTGGCCGCGATCATGCTGAAGCTGGGCGCCTACGGTTTCCTGCGCTTCTCGCTGCCGATCGCTCCCGACGCCTCGCACAGCCTGGCCGGCCTGATGATCACGCTGTCTTTGGTCGCCGTGATCTACATCGGCCTGGTCGCGATCGTCCAGGACGACATGAAGAAGCTGGTGGCCTATTCGTCCGTCGCCCACATGGGTTTCGTGACGCTGGGTTTCTTCATCTTCAACACGGCCGGCGTCGAAGGCGCCATCGTGCAGATGATCTCGCACGGCTTCGTGTCGGGCGCCATGTTCATGTGTATCGGCGTGCTCTATGACCGCATGCACTCGCGCCGCATCGCCGACTACGGCGGCGTGGTCAACGTCATGCCGCGTTTCGCCACCTTCTTCATCCTGTTCTCGATGGCCAACAGCGGCCTGCCGGCCACCAGCGGTTTCGTTGGCGAGTTCATGGTGATCATGGGCGCGGTCGAGCACAACTTCTGGATCGGCCTGCTGGCGGCGACCGCGCTGATTCTGGGCGCTTCGTATTCGCTGTGGATGGTCAAGCGTGTGGTCCTGGGCGACGTCGCCAACGACCACGTGCGCGAGCTGACCGATATCAACCGCCGCGAGTTTGTGATTCTTGGCGTGATGGCGATCGCCGTGTTGTACATGGGGATCTATCCCAAGCCCTTTACCGACGTGATGCACGTTTCGGTGGAGGCCCTGCTGCAACACGTTGCCGTCTCGAAACTGTAAGACAAGACAATGATGCAATCCCAAATCGATTTCGCCCTGGCGACACCGGAAATCCTCCTGCTGGTTTTCGGCCTGGCTATCCTGCTCGTCGACGCGGTCAGCAATCACCCCGAGCGCAAGCCGACGTTTCTGCTGACCATGCTTGCATTGGGCGTGCTGACCGTCGTGTCGGCCCTGCAATGGAAGAACGGCGTTGTTGGTTCGACCTTCAACGGCCTGTACGTTACCGACGAACTGTCGCATCTGCTCAAGATCGCGTCCTACATCGCCGTGGCCGCGACCCTGGTCTATGGCCGCGTCTACGCGCAATTGCGCGACATGATGCGCGGCGGCGAACTCTACGTCCTGACGCTGTTCGCCCTGCTGGGCCAGATGGTCATGATCTCCTCCGGGAACCTGATCTCCATCTACCTGGGCCTGGAGCTGATGTCGCTGGCGCTGTACGCGCTGATCGCGCTGCGCCGCGACAACGTCGTCGCCACCGAAGCCGCCATGAAGTACTTCGTGCTGGGCGCGCTGGCCTCGGGCTTCCTGCTGTACGGCATGTCCATGATCTACGGCGCCACCGGCCACCTGGATCTGGCCGAAGTGTCCAAGGTCATCGCCGCGGGCAAGGCCGAGAAGCTGGCCCTGGTGTTCGGCATCGTGTTCCTGGTGTCGGGCCTGGCGTTCAAGCTCGGCGCCGTGCCGTTCCACATGTGGGTTCCGGACGTCTACCAAGGTTCGCCCACCGCCGTCACCCTGATCCTGGGCGGCGCGCCCAAGCTGGCTGCATTCGCCATCACGCTGCGCCTGCTGGTCGATGGCCTGCACGGCCTGGCCGCCGACTGGCAGCCGATGCTGATGATCCTGGCGGTGCTGTCGCTGGCCATCGGTAACCTGACGGCCATCGCGCAGACCAACTTCAAGCGCATGCTGGCCTACTCGACCATCTCGCATATGGGCTTCGTGCTGCTGGGCCTGATGTCCGGTTCGGTCGCGGGCAAGCCGGAACTGTCGTCGGCCGCCTACGGCGCCTCGCTGTTCTACATGCTGACCTACGTGCTGACCACGCTGGCGAGCTTCGGCATCGTGCTGCTGCTGTCGCGCCAAGGTTTCGAGTGCGAACACATCGACGACCTGAAGGGCCTGAACCGCCGCAGCCCCTGGCATGCCGCCATCGTGCTGCTGCTGATGTTCTCGCTGGCCGGCATTCCGCCGCTGGTGGGCTTCTACGCCAAGCTGGCAGTGCTGCAGGCGCTGGTCAGCGCCGGCCACGTGACGCTGGCCGTGATCGCGGTGCTGTTCTCGCTGATCGGCGCGTTCTACTACCTGCGCGTGGTCAAGGTCGTTTACTTCGACGAGCCGGCCGCCGATGCCGCGCCGATGGTCGCCACCTGCGGCCAGCGCGGCGTGCTGTCGGTCAACGGCGCACTGATCCTGATCCTGGGCATCCTGCCGGGCGGCCTGATGGCCCTGTGCGTGCAGGCCATCCGCAGCTCGCTCAGCCTGTAAGCGGAAAACGGGGCCATGAACCAGACTCTGGCGGTATGGCTGCTGATCGCGCTGGCCCTGGTCAGCGCGAATCTCCCGTTCCTGACGGAGCGGGTTTTCGCCGTCATGCCCTGGAAGCAGGGCGGAGTGGCGGCAGTCAAGCCGTTCTGGATGCGCCTGATCGAAGTGTTGGTGTTCTACGCCATCGTCGGCGCGCTCGGTTTCGCGTTCGAATCCACGCTGGGCAACCGGTTTTCCCAGACCTGGGAGTTCTACGCGATCACCCTGAGCCTGTATCTGGTGCTGGCTTATCCGGGGTTCGTGTACCGTTATCTGTTCAAACGGCACCCGCGCCTGCGCACCTGAAGGCAGGCATGGTTCATGCAAGAAAAACGCCCTGTGGGGCGTTTTTTTTCGCAGGTGCATGAAGGACCTTAGCCTGTGTCGTCTGAGCTTACTGATACCTTTCTTTGCCCGTTCGCGGGTATTCGGGAGGGTGGGGCTGCCCGGCATCTTGCTCTAGCGGATACCCGTCGGGATTCCTGCGAAGACCTGTGGGGGATAACCCGCTTATGGTGTTGTTTTTTCATCTTTTGGATGGGTTTGGGTCTTTCATTCAGGTTTCATTCAGCCGCTGAGTTCAGAATCGCAAACGTTAAAAAAACAAGAATCGTTGCTATTCACATTCGGAGAAGCTGGTTTGAAGCCCCAAGATACGTATTCGCTGAATACGCTCACTACCTCCCTGGCCGCCGCGATCGCGGCCCCCGCGTTGTTCATCAGCCCGTACGCCGCCGCCCAATCCGCGGATTCGGGCGTGACGCAACTTGCGCCCGTGCGCGTGGAGGGTGAGGGGTCGTCGTACCAGACCTCCACGGCGCAGTCGCCGAAGTTCACGGCGCCTCTGCTGGACACCCCGCGCACGGTGCAGGTCGTGCCGAAGCAGGTGATCCAGGACCAGGCCGCGTCCACGCTGCAGGACGTCCTGCGCAACTCCCCCGGCATCACGTTTGGCGCAGGCGAAGGCGGCCGCCCGGGCGGCGACCTGCCCATCATCCGTGGCCAGAACTCCGCCGGCAGCATCTTCCTGGACGGCATCCGCGATTCCAGCACGCAGGTGCGCGACACCTTCAACCTGGAACAGGTCGAAGTCATCAAGGGGCCGGACTCGGTCTACTCGGGCCGGGGCGGCGCGGGCGGCAGCATCAACATGGTCAGCAAGACGCCCAAGGCCGCCGACTTCACGGAAGCCACGGCGCAGATCGGCACGGACAACAACTACCGCGCGACGATCGACAGCAACTGGCGCCTGGCCGACAAGGCCGCGTTCCGCTTGAACGTCATGGGCAACAAGGGCGATGCGCCGGGCCGCGACGACGCGGTGGACTTCGAGCGCTGGGGCGTGGCGCCCTCGCTGACCTTGGGCGTGGGCACGCCGACCCGCATCACGCTGAGCTACTACCACTACCAAGACGACAGCATGCCGGATTACTCCATCCCGTATGACCCGAAAACGGGTCAGCCGGTGACGGAGACCATGGGCGTGAGCCGCAAGAGCTTCTATGGCCTGAAGGGCCGCGATTTCATGAAGACCCGCGACGACGTTGCGACGGTGGACTTCCAGCACGACTTCTCCGACAAGCTGCAGCTGCGCAACGTGACGCGCTACGGCCGCGGCACGACCGACTTTGCTGCGACCAACCCCGACGACAGCAAGGGCAACATTCCGAATGGCCTGGTGTACCGGGCGCTCAAGTCGGGCTATTACGTCACCAAGAGCTTCGCCAACCAGACCAACCTGACGGGCGAGTTCGATACCGGCAGCCTGAAGCACTCGTTCGACCTGGGCTTCGAGTACAGCAATATCAAGCAAGACAAGGACGGCTACACCGAGTCGGGCGTTCCCGCCGGCACCAGCGGTTGCGTGACTGGCACGGCCAATGGCAAGAACACCTACGCCAACCCGGCGCTGTGCGCTTCGCTGTGGGATCCGGACCCGGGTACTTACTACCCTGGCCATCTGCAGCGCAACAACAATCCCGCGCGCTACAACACGGATACGGTCGCGCTCTACGGCTTCGACACGATCAAGTTCAACGAACAATGGCAGGCCAGCCTGGGCTTGCGCTGGGACAACTACCGCACCAGCGGCAGCAACATCGCCAAGGGCCGTAACGACCCGGCAAGCACCCCGGCGTTCTACAGCACCAGCCGCGAGGACAATCTCTTCAACTACCAGATTGGCTTGGCCTACAAGCCGGCGCCCAACGGCACCATCTACGCGACGTATGGCACTTCGTCCACGCCGTCGGCCATCGCCTCCAGCGCGATCAGCGACGCCGTGTCCGTCTCGAACCAGTCGCTCGAGCCTGAGAAGAGCCGTACGGTGGAACTGGGCACGAAGTGGCAGGTGTTCGATGACCGCCTGACGCTGTCGGCGGCGGCCTTCCAGGACATCCGCAAGAACACCAGCGTGGCCGTTTCGGCCACCGAGACCGCACAGGTCGGCGAAGCCAAGGTGCGCGGCATCGAACTGGGCTTCTCGGGCAGCATCACGCCCAAGTGGAACGTGTTCGGCGGCTACACCTTCATGGACAGCGAAATGACCAAGGGCGCCTACAACAGCGGCGCCGTGGGCCAGGACCTGCCCAATACCCCGCGCAATGCCTTCAGCCTGTGGACCACCTACAAGGTGTTGCCCAAGCTGACGGTCGGCGGCGGCGCCTACTACGTGGACAAGGTGTACGGCAATTCGGACGCGACCAAGAACGCCGACGGCTCGCCCAAGGCGCGCTGGGTGCCTTCCTACTGGCGCTTCGACGCCATGGCCGCGTATGAATTCAACGACCACATGTCGGCGCAGTTGAACGTGCTGAACATTTTCGACGAAACGTACTACACCAAGGCCTATGCGGCGCACTATGCGGCGCTGGGTACTGGCCGGGCTGCGCTGCTTTCGCTGCGCGTGCGGTACTGATACGCCGCTGCAATGAAAAAGCCACCGCGAGGTGGCTTTTTTCATGCTTGGCCGCTGGCTGCGGGCACAGGCGCCGGGCGTGGCGCGATCAGCTCTCGAACCAGTTCAGCACCCCGTCCAGCCCCGACACATTCAGCGCATAACGCGTCTGCTGACGCACCAGCGGCTTGGCGTGGTACGCGACGGGGAAGCCGGCGATGCCCAGCATCTTCAGATCATTGGCGCCGTCGCCCATGGCGATGATCTGCTCCTGGGAGGCGCCGTGCTGGCGGGCGAACTCGCGCAGGTGGGCTTCCTTGGCGTCGGCATCGAGGATGTCGCCCAAGACCTTGCCGGTCAGCACGCCATTGGCGATTTCCAGGGTGTTGGCGTGCGCGCTGTCGAGGTTCAGGCGCTGGCGCAGGCGTTCGGTGAAGAAAGTGAAACCGCCAGAGACCAGCAGCACCTTGATGCCGGCCGCCTGGGCCGTGGTGATCAGGCGTTCGGCGCCGGGGTTCAGACGCAGCTTGTCCGCATAGACCTGTTCCAGCGCATCGGCCGGCACGCCTTCGAGCAGGGCGACGCGGCGGCGCAGGCTTTCGGAAAAGTCCTTGATCTCGCCGCGCATCGCGGCCTCGGTGATTTCGGAGACCTTGTCCTTCAGGCCCGCCACGCCGGCGATCTCGTCGATGCACTCGATGTTGATCAGCGTGGAGTCCATGTCCATGGCCAGCACCTTGCACCCGGACAGCTTCAGGCCTGCGGGCAGGAAGGCGGTGTCGACGCCATGGCGTTCTGCCCAGCCCACGACGTCGGCGCGGGTCGAGTCGTCGTGCTGCACGTCGAGCAGGCGGGCGGCAGTGGCGCTGATGCGCGCGACGCCTTGCGCCTGGGCCAGGGCCGCCAACTGTTCAGCATGTTCCACGGTCAGGCCGGGGGATTGGACGACAAGGTGATGGGTGGTCATAGAAATCAGTGTGGTTTGACGGTTACTTCAAGGCGCGCAGCACGGCGCGCACGGCATCGGCGCGGGCAGGAATCTGCGCGGCCTTGATCTCAACCCGCAATTTATCCTGTCCCGCCAGTTTGATGTGGCGCTGGCGTTGCACCAGTTCGATGATCTTGCCGGGATCGACCGAGGTCTTGGGGCCGAACTGCAGCAGCGCCTGGGTTTCGCTGGCGTCGATCTTGACGATGCCCAGGGGCTGGGCGGCCAGGCGCAGGCGGTGCGTGGCGAGCAGCGTCTGCGCGGCCTCGGGCAGCTTGCCGAAACGGTCGATCAGTTCTTCCTGGATGTGGATCAGATCGTCTTCGTCCGCAGCGTGCGCCAGGCGCTTGTAGATGCCCAGGCGGGCATGGACGTCGGCGCAATAGTCGGACGGCAGCAGCGCCGGGGCGTGCAGATTGACTTCGCAGGCCAGGTTGAAGGGCGCGTCCAGGTCGGGCTCTTCACCGGCGCGCAGCGCGCGCACCGCTTCGTTGAGCATCTCGTTGTACATCGAGAAACCCACTTCCTGGATGTTGCCGGACTGCGAATCGCCCAGCACTTCGCCCGTGCCGCGGATCTCCAGATCGTGCATGGCCAGGTAGAAGCCCGAGCCCAGCTCTTCCATGGCCTGGATGGCTTCCAGGCGCTTCTTGGCGTTGTTGGTGATGGCGTCTTCACCGGGCGTCAGCAGGTAGGCGTAGGCCTGGTGATGCGAGCGCCCGACGCGGCCGCGCAACTGGTGCAACTGGGCCAGCCCGAAGCGGTCGGCCCGGTGGATCACGATGGTGTTGGCGCTGGGCACGTCGATGCCGGTTTCGATGATGGTGGTGCACAACAGCACGTTGTAACGCTGCTGGTAGAAGCCCTTCATCACCTGTTCCAGCTCGCGCTCGGGCATCTGGCCGTGGGCCACGGCGATGCGGGCTTCGGGCACCAGTTCTTCCAGGCGGGCACGGCGGTTGTGGATGGTCTCGACTTCGTTGTGCAGGAAGTAGCACTGGCCGCCGCGCTTGAGTTCGCGCAAGAGCGCTTCGCGCAGGGTGCTGCCGTCCTCGCGCCGCACGAAGGTCTTGATGGCCAGGCGCTTTTGCGGCGCGGTGGCGATGACGGAGAAGTCGCGTATGCCTTCCAGCGACATGCCCAGCGTGCGCGGAATGGGCGTGGCGGTCAGCGTCAGCACGTCGACCTCGGCGCGCAGCGCCTTCAAAGCTTCCTTCTGGCGCACGCCGAAGCGGTGCTCTTCGTCGATGATGACCAGGCCAAGGCGCTTGAACTTCACGTCCTTGGACAGGATCTTGTGGGTGCCGATGACGATGTCCACGCGGCCGTCGTTGATGCCTTCGATGGCGGCGGAGACTTCCTTGGCCGAACGGAAGCGCGACAGCTCCACGACCTTCACAGGCCAGTCGGCGAAGCGGTCAGAGAAGGTCTGTGCATGCTGTTCGGCCAGCAGCGTGGTGGGGCAGAGCAGGGCGACCTGCTTGCCATTGGCCACGGCCAGGAAGGCGGCGCGCAGCGCGACCTCGGTCTTGCCGAAGCCCACGTCGCCGCAGACCAGGCGGTCCATGGGGCGGCCGGAGGTCATGTCAGCGATGACGGCTTCGATGGCGGCGGCCTGGTCGGCCGTTTCCTCGAAGCCGAAGCCCTCGGCGAAGGCCTGGTAGTCGTTGAGCGGCAGGTTGAAGGCGTAGCCTTCGCGTGCGGCGCGCTGGGCGTACAGGGCCAGCAGTTCGGCGGCAGTGTCGCGGACCTGCCGGGCGGCCTTGCGGCGCGCCTTGTCCCATTGGCCGGAGCCCAATTGATGCAACGGCGCGGCCTCCGGATCGGCGCCGCTGTAGCGGGCGATCACGTGCAGCTGCGACACCGGCACGTAAAGCGTGCTGCCGTTGGCGTATTCCAGATGGAGGAACTCCATCCCGCCTTCGCCCATGTCCATGTTGACCAGGCCGTGGTAGCGGCCGATGCCATGCTGCGCATGGACCACTGGGTCGCCCGCGCGCAGCTCGGACAGGTCGCGCACCATGGCTTCGACGTTGCTGGCGCGTTCCTGGTCGCGCTTGCCGCGGCGGCCGGTGGTGGCAAGGCCCGGGTACAGGTCGTTTTCGGTGAGGAAGGCCAGATTGGCCTGGGGCAGCCCGAAGCCTGTGGACAGCGGTGCGGCGACGATGCCGAAATGGGCGTCCGAAGCGAGGAAGGCTTCGATGGTGTCGGGCTGCGCGTCAGGCGTGACGCCGAACTCGTTGAGCATCTGCACCAGGGTCTCGCGCCGGCCGGCGGAGTCGGCGCACAGCAGCACGCGCGTCTGGCCGGCCTGCACCAGCGCGCGCAGCTTGGCGATGGGATCTTCAGAACGCCGCGCCACGCTCACGTCGGGCGCCGCCCGGAAGTCCGGATGCGGCTGGCCGGCAGTCAGCGACAGCCGGCGGAAATCCTTCAGCCGTGCGTAGAGCGTCTCGTTGTCCAGGAACAGTTCGGAGGGCGGCAGCACCGGCCGTTCGCGGTCGCTCTTTAGGAAGCCGTAGCGGCTGGAGGTGTCCTGGTTGAAGCGCTGGATGGCGTCGTCGATGTCGCCCACGGTGACGGTGACCGTGCCTTCCGTCAGGTAGTCGAATAGCGTCGCCGTTTCCTCGAAGAAGAGCGGCAGGTAGTACTCGACGCCAGCGAACGGAATGCCGTTGCCGATGTCCTTGTAGGGCAGCGCGCGCGAGGGGTCGCCCTCGAAGACTTCACGGAAGCGCGCCCGGAAGCGGTTGCGCGCGTCTTCGTCCATAGGGAATTCGCGGCCGGGCAGCAGCTGCACTTCACGCACCGGGTACAGGCTGCGTTGCGTGTCCACGTCGAAGCTGCGGATGGTCTCGATCTCGTCGTCGAACAGGTCCAGGCGGTAGGGCACCACCGAGCCCATCGGGAACAGGTCGATCAGGCCGCCGCGCAGGCAGAATTCGCCGGGCGCCGTTACCTGGGTGACGTGGTTGTAGTTGGCCAGGGTCAGCTGGGCGCGCAGCGCGGCTTCGTTGAGCTTGTCCTTCTGCTTGAAGGAAAAGGTGTAGGCCGCCAGGAAAGAGGGCGGCGCCAGCCGGTACAACGCCGTGGTGACCGGCACCGTCAGCACGTCCACCGACTTGGTCATCAGCGAGTGCAGCGTGTGCAGGCGTTCCGAAATCAGGTCCTGGTGCGGCGAGAAGGCGTCGTAGGGCAGCGTTTCCCAGTCGGGCAGCTGGCGCACACGCAGGTCCGGTGCGAACAGCTGGATTTCCTCGGCCAGGCGCTGGGCCTCGACCGGCTCGGCGGTCAGGATGACCAGCGGCGCCGAGGCCTGCCGCGCCAGGTCCGCCAGCAGCCAGGCGTCGCCGGACCCTGGGGGGCGCGGCTGCGCATAGCGCGCGCCGGCCTTCAGCGCGGACAGGGTGGGGGCCGTAGCGGGGACGGGAGGCGCGAAGGTGGCGGGGGCGGAGGGGGCTGGCATCAGGCTGGGAGCAGGCATCAAGCGGAAGATTATAAAATCACCGCACCATGTCTGCCTCCCTCATTGCAATCGTGCCCGCTGCGGGCGTAGGGGCCCGCGCCAGCCGGCCCGGGCATGAAACCGTGCCCAAGCAGTACCGTCCGCTGTCCGGACAGCCCATGCTGCGCCATGCGGTATGCGCGCTGCTGGCCGATGAACGCATCTCGCAGGTGCGGGTGGCCGTGACGCCTGGAGACGGCTGGGTCGATGCCGCGCTGGCCGGCCTGCCGCGCACGGTGTGGCGCGCCTGCGGCGGCGCGACCCGCGCGGATACCGTGGCGGGCGCGCTGGCCGACAGCGGCGTGGCCGACGATACCTGGGTGCTGGTGCATGACGCCGCGCGCCCCGGGCTGCCGGCGGCGGCGCTGGGCCGCCTGATCGACGCCTGCCTGGCGGATCCCGTGGGCGGCCTGTTGGCGCTGCCCGTGGCCGACACCGTCAAGGCCGGCCACGAGCGTGTGGAGCGCACGCTGGACCGCAATGGCCTGTGGCTGGCGCAGACCCCGCAGATGTTCCGGGCCGGCGTGCTGCGCGATGCGCTGACGGCGGCCTCGGTGAGCGGCGCGGCCGTCACCGACGAGGCCTCGGCCATCGAGGCGGCGGGCTATGCGCCGCTGCTGGTGCCCGGCGCCATGCGCAATTTCAAGGTGACGTGGCCGGACGATTTTGAACTGATGGAAAAATGGCTATGAGTATTCCTTTTCGCGTCGGCCAGGGGTTCGACGTGCACGCGCTGGTCGAGGGCCGCCCGCTGATCATCGGCGGCGTCACGATTCCCCACACGCATGGCTTGCTGGGGCATTCGGACGCGGACGTGCTGCTGCACGCCATTACCGACGCGCTGCTGGGCGCCGCCGGCCTGGGCGACATCGGCCGCCACTTTCCGGATACCGACCCGGCCTTCAAGGGCGCCGACAGCCGCGTGCTGCTGCGCGAGGCCATGGCGCGCGTGCGCGCCGCGGGCTGGACGCCGGTGAACATCGATGCCACGCTGCACGCGCAGGCGCCCAAGATCGGTCCGCACGCGCCGGCCATGGTGAAGAACATCGCCGCGGATACCGGGCTGGCCGAGACCGAGGTCAACATCAAGGCCAAGACCAACGAAGGCCTGGGGTACCTGGGCCGCAAGGAAGGCATCGCGGCGACGGTGGTGGCGCTATTGGGGCGGATTTCCTAGCCCGCCGCGGGGCCCGCGGGCAAGGGGCTTTCGCATATTCTCCGCAATTCATTTGGTTTTGATACATCTTTAACAAATGAATAAGCGGGTCGGATTGATCTGGCATATTCTGCGCTACTTCATTTCGACTACTGAGACATTCGGATGCATTTACGTGGCATCGCCCTGGCTTCCATCTTCGGCGCGGTAAGCCTGCCCGCGCATGCGCAGTACGAGCAGCAGCTCGGCCCGCTGGCCGGCGCGGTCAAGCAGCAGATGCTTGAGGGCTGGACCGCCGGCGTGCAGGATGGATGGTTCACCCTGCACAACGCGAACAAGGCCGACAGCGAACAGACGCTGTACATGAATGTCGGGCCGGCGCCGGAATCGGGCCGGGTGACCGACGTCAATGTGGTCGTCAAGTCGCCAAATCCGAAAGCGTCCATCGGCGTGGCACTGAGCAACCGCGCCAACAAGAGCCTGTGCCTGCTCGAACTCACGGCCGACAAGAATACGCTGCTGTTCTGTCTGCAGGGGAAGGATCGCCGCGACATCGCTGCGCTGCCCAACGTAGCGAAGCTGGACGGTACCGACCGCATCAGAGTGGTCGAGCTGCCCGGCGCGGCCCGTTTCATCGTCAACGGCCAGCAGATCGGCGATGTCAGCAATGAGCCCGCCACGGGCGCCGAGCTGGGAATCATGGCCTACGACGTAGGCACCTTCGGCGTTGCCGATTTCAAGATCACGATGACCGGCGGCCAATCCGCCGCGGCGCCGGCGGCCGGCACCTTGCCCGCGCGCGGCGGCAACGCAGGCGGGGGCACGGCGCAAAAGCCCCAGGCGCAGGCTCCGGCCGCTGGACAGGGTGGCGGTGACTACAACCCTGCCTTGCCGGGGGAAGGCCCCTATCCGCGCTTTGGCGGCGACACCATGCGCATTGTGTCGGTGTACATCGGCATCATGCGCAGCATCTTCATGCACGAGTTCGGGCACGCCCTGATCGGCGAGCTGGAGCTGCCCTCGACGGGGGCGGAAGAGGACGCGGTCGACATCTATTCGGCGCTGCAGATCGTCGAGCCGACCATGTATCCGTCGGACAACAAGGAAGTGAACACCATGGCGCAGGACGCGGCAAAGTACGCGGCCTTGCAGTGGTACTACAGCGGCAAGGTGGCCGAGCGCAGGGGGGCCGACGCCTCCTCGGCCTGGCAAGACGAGCACACTGGCGACCTGAAGCGTTTTCGCAACATGCTCTGCATCATGTACGGCGGCAACCCCGCCGTGTTCGAGTCCATTGCCAAACACGTCGGGCTGGAGGACCGGACCCGGGCGCGTTGCGCGGATGAATTCAACAAGCAGAACCGCGCCTGGAACAAGATCCTGGCGCCTCACACGCGCGTGGGCACCTGGACGCCCGAAGGCCAGCAGCCGGCGAATGCGCCCGGCGCGCCGGTGAAGGTGGTGTTCCAGCCGTCCAAGCGCAAGATCGGCAACTTGTTTGCGAACAATCTGTCCGAAGCGATCTCGAACAACATCAAGCTGCTGGGCGAACGCTACGTGCTGCCGCGCCCGGTCAACGTGGTGTTCAAGGACTGCGGCCAGCTCAATGCCTGGTACAGCCCGCGCGAAGGCTCGATCACCATGTGCTATGAGCTGATCGAAAACATCGCGGTGATGATTTCCGACATCGAGATGGGCACCGTGGGCGGCGAGGTCGCTCAGGCAGGGGCGGCTCCGGGCTCGGCTGCGCCGCGGCAGCAGCCGGCGCAGCCGGGGCAGGGCCTGCCCGCCAGCGCCATCGACGAGCTGAAGGACTTTGGCGTGCCGGCCACGACCATGCTGTTCACCGCGCCGTACAAGGGGCCGACGCCCAACAAGATCTACCGGGCCCAGGTGATCACGACCGCCGACCTGGTCGGGATGATCAAGAAAGACAAGAATCTCCTCATCGTCGATACCAGCGGGCTGCGCGACACGGTGCCTATCGGCTATCCGCTGACCGATGCGGGTTCGGACGGCAGCGTTACGGATCACCTGCAGCAAGGCTTCGACGCCTGGCTGTTGAAGAACAACGGTGGCGATCGCAAGGCGCCCGTCGTGGTCCTGGGCGCCGGCATGAACGATCGTTCCGCCTACAACGCGGCGCTGCGCGCCGGCACGCTGGGCTGGACCGTGTACTGGTACCGCGGCGGCGTCGAGGCGTGGGTCGCGAACGGCCTGCCCACCACGTCGAGCATGCCGAAGAAATAAACGGTCGGCGACGTAAATAAAAAGCCCGCCTGCGGTTACGCAGGCGGGCTTTTTTTTGCCGGACGGAGGCTTACTTGCCTTGGGCAGCCAGCGCCAGGGCGGCAGCGTTGACCACGGCGGCGATGCGGCCGGCATCGCGCAGCTGCTCGGTCGACAGGCCGTCATTCTTCAGGTTTTCGTAGTGCGAAGCCACGCAGAAGTGGCACTTGCCGATGATGGAGGCCACCAGGGCGAACAGCTCGAAGCGCTTCTTTTCCACGCCGCCGTGGGTGGCGTAGGCGTTCATGCGCAACTGGGCCGGCAGGCTCTTCAATTGGGCGTCGCCAGTCATTTCGACGTACGGATACCAGGTGTTGTTCATGCCCATGAGGGCCGAGGCCGTCAGCGCGGCGTTGGCGTCGCCTTCGGACAGGCCGCTCTTGAAGGCTTCGACCAGCACCGGACTGCGCGCGGCGTAGGCGGCGGACAGCGCGGCGCCGACGGCATCTTCAGGAGCCAGCGTCGAGCGGGCGATCACGGCGTCCAGATTCAGGCGGATATCCTTGGCCCAATCCGGCAGTTGTTCCTTAATGGTCGTAAGAAATTCCATAGCTTTTACCTATAATCTAGAGCAGTTAAAGCCCAGCGCAGGACCCGCAATCGGGTCCCGGGCCGGGCTGGAAATTACAGCGTGGCGCCGCCAACCGTACGGTTGCACGGGCACAGCTCGTCGGTTTGCAGACCGTCGAGCAGACGCAGAACTTCTTCCGGGTTACGGCCGACGTTCAGGTTGTTCACCGAAACGTGCTGGATCGTGTTGTCCGGATCAACGATGAAGGTGGCGCGCAGGGCAACGCCAGCGCCCTTTTCACGCACGCCCAGCTGGTCGATCAGAGCGCCGGTGGTGTCGCCGAACTGGTAGTGACCCAGCTTGTTGAGGTCCGGGTGCTCACGGCGCCATGCCAGCTTGACGAATTCGTTGTCGCTCGAGCCGCCCAGCAGGACGGCGTCGCGGTCTTCGAAATCCTTGGCCAGCTTGTTGAAGCCGACGATTTCGGTCGGGCAAACAAACGTGAAGTCTTTCGGGTAGAAGTAGATGACCTTCCACTTGCCGGGGAACGAGCTTTCGGTGATGTCTTCAAACGCCGACACGCCGTTTTCTTCGTGCTGGTTGAAGCCGGGCTTGACGCCGGTGACCTTGAAGGGTTCGAGTTTGTCGCCAACAGTTTTCATGTTTACTCCCAGTTGTTGGTGGAATTAAGGCTGCGCCTCAAACCTTAATTCTACGCTATGGATTCTCGTTGTCTAATTGATAATTCCTAAACTTTGCTTTGGGCAACTCTATCCTTGCGGTGAGGCCGCCGCCCTCGCGCGGCAGCATGCGCAACGAGCCGCCGACATGCTTGAGCAGGCGTTCGACGATGGCCAGGCCCAGCCCCGCACCGCTGACGCCAGTGCGCGCGGCTTCGCCGCGCGAGAACGGCCGCAACAGGCGGTCGACGTCTTCCGGCGCGATGCCGGGGCCGCGGTCGGACACCTCGATCACGATCATGGAGCCTTCAGCTTGCAGTGTCATGACGAGATGCGCCATGCCATCGGCCGAACGGCCGTAGCGGCGGGCGTTCTCGATCAGGTTGCTGACGATGCGCTTGAGGTCGAGCGCCGTGATGCGGGCGCGCAGGCCCGGCTCCAGCGTGGCGTCCAGCTCCCCGCCCAGGGATGCGGTATGGCTGCGTTCGCGTTCGTAGAGCTCGGCCAGCACCGCGGAGATGTCCGTGGCCAGCTGCGGCAACGTGCCGGCGGGACGCGCGTACTCCATCAACTGGCCGATACTGTGGTCGATCTGGCCCAGGTCTTCGTCGATGGCCTGGCGGGCGTCCTCGGATACGCCGCTCAACTCGATCTCCAGCCGCATGCGCGCAAGTGGCGTGCGCAGGTCGTGCGAGATACCCGCCAGCATCAGCTCGCGGTCGGCCTCCGCCTGTCTGAGGTCCTTGGCCATGCGGTTGAACGAGGCGTTCAGGTCGCGGATTTCCAGTGGTCCCTGCTCGGGCAGGGCGGCGGGAGTTTCGCCCCGCGACAGCACCTGGGCGGCCCGGGCCAGCCGCGACAGCGGCCGGTTGACGAAGCCCACGCTGACTGCGGCGCCCACCAGCGACAGCAATAGCGCCGTGGCGCCCCAGCCCAGCCATTCGATCCCGCCCGTCAGGCCGATCTGCTCGCGCTCGAACACCAGCCAATACAGGTCTTTTTCTATCTGGAAGCTGACCCAGAAGCCGGGTACCTGGTTGACGCCCCAGGCAATCTGCGTTTCCGGGCCGAAGCGCGTGCGGATGTGCTGGGCAACGCGTTGCCAGTAATCGTCGTCGGGGAGGGCTTCGGCGAAGTCGGTGACTTCGCGCGGATAGACCTGGATGCCTTCGTTGGTGGCCAGATCCAGCAGCAGCTTGCTGCGCTCGTCGTTATGCGAGTAGATCAGCGCGGTGCGCGTGATATTGACGGCCGTGATCACCCGCTGCGCCATTTGGTTGGCGCGCGGTCCCAGCTCCATGCTGAAGAATACTTGTAGCCACGCGCCCAGGCTGACGAGCATCAGCGCGGCGAGCAACAGGAACGTGCGGCCGAACAAGCCGAGCCGCAAACGTGATGTCAGGTTCCTGAAGGTTCTGCGCAAGCGGGGCACGAGGCTGCGCTCCTGCCCGGGGCGGGCGAGTCGGTCAGCTACCACCGTCCGGCACAAACACGTATCCGAGACCCCAGACGGTCTGGATGAATACGGGCTTGGACGGATTCGGTTCGATCAGCTTGCGCAGGCGCGAGATCTGCACGTCCAGGCTACGATCGAAGGCTTCGTATTCGCGGCCGCGCGCCAGTTCCATGAGCTTGTCGCGCGACAGCGGGATCTTGGGGTGGCGTGCGAACACCTTCAGCACCGAGAATTCGCCGGTGGTGATGGGCACCTGTTCGCCGTTGCGCGTGAGCGTGCGGGTGGACAGGTTCAGCGTGTAGGGGCCGAAGGCGATGGACTCGTTTTCCTGGCTGGGGGCGCCGGGATGTTCCTCGGTGCCGCGGCGGCGCAGGATCGCGTTGATACGCGCCAGCAGTTCCCGGGGGTTGAACGGCTTGGACAGGTAGTCGTCCGCGCCCATTTCCAGGCCGACGATGCGGTCGATTTCTTCCGCCTTGGCCGTCAGCATGATGATGGGGGTATTGTCGTGACCACCGCGCAGCCGGCGACAGATGGACAGGCCATCTTCTCCAGGCAGCATCAGATCCAGCACGAGCAGGTCGAAATGCTCGCGTTGCCAGAGTTTGCCCATCTCTTTGGCGTCTTCGGCAACGAAAACGTTGAATCCCTGCTCGGATAAGTACCGACGCAGCAAATCGCGCAAGCGCGGATCATCGTCGACGACGAGGATTTTTCGGGTGGGGGTGGTGTTTTGCGTATTCATGGCCGGAAATGTAACAGTGGCAAGAACCAGCGGCTAGTGGGCGTTCACAAGATATTACACATTGCGAACCATGGTTGAAATCCCCCTCGCATCCCCCTGATAACCGGGGGCGGAGTCGCGGTATTTCGTACAATCTGCATCTATGGAACTAAACCTGCTGGCTTTGGAAACTTCTTCGTCCCGTTGCGGCGTGGCCCTGTTGCGGGCGGCCGATGGCCGCCTGGAGGTCAGCGTCAGGGAACACGAGGGTTCCCAGGAGCACGCGGAACGGCTCTTGCCCATGGCCAACGAACTGCTGGCGGCGTCCGGACTGGCGCCAGCCGCCTTGCACGCAGTGGCTTTCGGCCAGGGGCCGGGCGGATTTACCGGCCTGCGGGTGGCCTGCGGAGTGGCGCAAGGCATGGGCCTCGGCCTGGGCATCCCCGTACTTCCCATTGTCTCTCATCAGGCGGTCGCCGCACAGGTGGAGGCCACGCCGGCGGACGCGATCGTGGTGGCGCTGGACGCCCGCATGAATGAGGTCTATCTGGCCGTCTACCGCCAGACGGACGTTTCAGATGGCGAAATCTCTTGGGAAGTCCTGCAGGCGCCGTTGCTGATCGCGGCGGCTGAAGTGGTGCCATGGACCGCCCATCACCTGCCGGCATGGTCGGCGCGCGCGGGCCGGCCGCTGGAACCGGTATTGGCCGGCGATGCCTGGGACGCCTACGCGTCCGAAATGGAATATCCCGGCGCCTGGCGCCGCGCCGACGCCAGGCGTCCGGAAGCGGCCAGCGTTGCCCGTTTGGGCCGGCAGGGCTGGCTGCGGGGCGAAGCCGTGGCGCCCGAGTTGGCCGCGCCGCTGTACGTGCGCGACAAGGTGGCGTTCACCACTGCCGAGCGCATGCGGGGCGAGGGCGGCAATCCGAAAGCCCAGCCTTCGCTGGTTCCCGCGGTGCCTCAACCGATGACCGACGCCGACCTGGACGAGGTCGTGGCGTTGGAAGCGCACGTGCAGGCCTTCCCCTGGACCCGTGGCAATTTCGCGGACGCCCTGGCGGCAGGCTACGGCGCCTGGGCGCTGAGGCGCGAGGGCAAGCTGGCGGGGTTCTGCGTGCTCATGTTCGCGCCCGACGTGGCGCACCTGCTGGTGATCGCGGTCGCCAAGCCGCTGCACCGCCAGGGCCTGGGCGGCGTGCTGCTGGACTGGTGCGAGCAGCAGGCGCGTGAGCGCGGCATGGAGGGCGTGCTGCTGGAAGTGCGCCCGTCCAACGAGTCGGCCGTCAGCTTCTACAAACGGCACGGGTATCTGCAGATTGGCGTGCGCCGGGGCTATTACCCGGCCGAGAAAGGCGGCAGGGAAGATGCCCTGGTCATGCAGAAGCGCTTTGCGGCGGATGGAGCGGCGGCATGAGCCAGCCCAACATAGCGCCGCCGCCGGCCGCGCCCCGGGTCAATCCGCTGCAGCGCATCTGGCTGCGCGAGATCGGCATGGAGCGGCTGTGGCTGCGTCCAGCCCCTGCGCCCGGCAAACCGACGGCCGAGGCGCAAGCCCTTGTTTCCAAGCCGGTTTTGCCGGCTGCGGCCCAGGATCCCGTCGCCGAGGCGCCGCTTGCGCCGCAGCCTGTCGCTCCGGTCGCGGCGGTCCCGGCGGTCCCGGCGCGCGAGGCATCACCCGCCGCCGCGGCGGCTCCTGCGGAACCCGCTCCCGGCCGTCCCGGCATACCGACGTCGATCCTGAACCGCAAAGGCCCGCCGCCGCCGCCGGCTCCCAAGGCCGAGGCCGAGGCGGCGCCTCCGCCGCCCGTGCCTGTGGCAGAAGCGATCCGGAATTCCACACTGGAAGAAATGCACGACCAGGTCGTGGCCTGTTCCGCCTGCGGCTTGTGCAAGGGCCGCCGCAACGCGGTGTTCGGCCACGGCGGCCAACCTACGCGCTGGCTGGTGGTGGGCGAGGCGCCTGGCGAGCAAGAGGACCGGCAGGGGCAGCCCTTCGTGGGCCGCTCGGGCCAGTTGCTGGACGCCATGCTGTCGTCGGTGTCCATGAGCCGCGAGCGCGATGTGTTCATCACCAACGTCATCAAGTGCCGGCCGCCCGGCAACCGCAATCCCAAGCCTGAGGAAATCGCGGCCTGCAGTCCGTACCTGATGCGCCAGATTGCGCTGCTCAAGCCGGAGCGGATCCTGGTGCTGGGCCGTTTCGCGGCCCAGACGCTGCTGGGCACGGACGCCACGATCGGCAGCCTGCGCGGCCGCGTTCACCAGTTGAAGACGGACGAAGGGCGGGAGATTCCGGTAATCGTCAGCTACCACCCCGCCTATCTGTTGCGCAGTCCCAGCGAGAAGGCGCGCGCCTGGCAGGACCTGCGCCTGGCCGTGGCGCAATTGGCCTGAGCCTGGCTCCGCTATCTTTGGGCAAACAAAAACCGGGCGTCAGCCCGGTTTTTCCATGGCAGCGGAATCGCGCGCCTAGTGCGTGGAGTCCAGCGCGCGCCCATGGCCTTCCTGGCCGATCTGGTCGTGCAGTTCCGGGTTGGCCTGCAGGTTGCGCTTGCTCCAGCGCATGAAGACCACCATCAGCACGGCGACCACGGTGCCGAAGATCACGATGATGATGTTGATGGGCAGCTGCAGCCACAGCAGCAGCGTGTACATGGCGACCATCAGCAGGATGTTGAGCTGTTCGTTGAAGTTCTGCACGGCGATGGAGTGGCCGGCCGACAGCAGCACGTGGCCGCGGTGCTGCAGCAGCGCGTTCATCGGCACGACGAAGAAACCGGCCAGGCCGCCCGTGATCAGCAGCAGCAGGTAGACGCTCCAGGGCGAGTAGACCAGCGGCATCAGCAGCACGACCAGGCCCATGGCGGCGCCGACCGGCAACACGGCCAGCGCGCGGCGCAGCGGAATGCGGCCGGCCAGGATGGAGCCGACGACGGTGCCCAGCGCGGCCACGCCCATCAGCATCGAGGCCTTGTCCAGCTGGTATCCGAGATGGCTGCGGCCCCATTCGATGACGATCAACTGCAGCGTGGCGCCCGCGCCCCAGAACAGGGTGGTGACGGCCAGCGAGATCTGGCCCAGCTTGTCTTTCCAGAGCACACAGACATAGCCCCAGAAGGTGCGGATGAGCCGTACCGGGTTCTTTTGTTGCGGCGGGTAGCGCACGTGGGTGTGCGGAATCAGCAGGTTGCACAGCGCCGCCAGCAGGTACACGAAGGCGATGACCAGGATCGCGGCTTCGGCCGGGGTGTGGACCAGCTTGCCGATGAAGGAATGGCTGAGCAGGGCGGTGGAAACCGAGGACGAGATCAGCAGGCCGCCCAGCACCGTGCCCAGGATGATGGAGAAGACCGTCAGGCCCTCGATCCAGCTGTTGCCCTTGACCAGCATGGCCGGGGGCAGCATTTCCGTGACGATGCCGTACTTGGCGGGAGAGTAGGCCGCGGCGCCGATGCCGACGATGCCGTAGGCCGCGCAGACCAGGTAGGTCTGGTATTCGGGGGCGACGCCGATGCTGGCATACGAGAACATCAGCATGCAGCCGGTCACTTTCAGGGCATTGGTGGAGAACATCACGCGGCCCTTGGGGAAGGAGTCCGCCAGTGCCCCGACAAAGGCGGCCAGCACGACATAAGCCAGCGCAAACGACCACTTCATCATGGGCGCCATCCAGTCCGGCCCATGCAGTTCCTGTATCAAGGCGATGGCTGCGATGAACAGCGCGTTGTCCGCCAATGACGAGAAGGCCTGCGCGGCCATGACCAGATAGAAACCACGTTTCAAGAATGTCCCCGTTCTCAGGCCTGGCCCCGGCCAGTCCGCGTGAAAATTTATGTGTCGTGCAAAAAAGTGTCAGGGAGTATAGCCGGACCCCAGACGGCGGCCATTGAGCGTTTGCCCGCGGATTGACCGCCGGCAAGCCTCAGGGACAACACGCCTTGACCCTTGCTGACGTTTGGGGACAGACTGCCTGCGGTATCATACGACCCATATGTGCGCCGGCCCTCCAGGGGCCGGTTTGCAATCTGTGCGGCAGGTCCGTTAACGCCTTTCGTTCAACCCACCCCGTCGTCATCGTACTGTGCGTCTTACTCAGCTAAAACTCGCCGGCTTCAAGTCCTTCGTCGATCCCACCGTGATTCCCGTGCCCAGCCAACTGGTGGGCGTGGTGGGTCCCAATGGCTGCGGAAAATCGAACATCATTGACGCCGTGCGCTGGGTGCTGGGCGAGGCCAAGGCCTCGGAACTGCGCGGCGAGTCCATGCAGGACGTCATTTTCAACGGCTCCGGCAACCGCAAGCCCGCGGCGCGGGCCTCGGTGGAAATGGTGTTCGACAACAGCGAGGGGCGCGCCGCCGGCCAGTGGAGCACCTACGCGGAAATCGCCGTGCGCCGGGTGCTGACCCGCGATGGCACCAGCAGCTACTTCGTCAACAACCAGCAGGTCCGCCGCCGCGACATCCACGACATCTTCCTGGGCACCGGCCTGGGTGCTCGCGGCTACGCCATCATTGGCCAGGGCATGATCAACCGCCTGATCGAGGCGCGCCCCGAAGAACTGCGGGTGTTCCTGGAAGAGGCGGCAGGGGTGTCGCGCTACAAGGAACGGCGTCGCGAGACCGAGAATCGCCTGTCCGACACGCGCGAAAACCTGACCCGCGTCGAAGACATCCTGCGCGAACTCAACAATCAGCTGGAAAAGCTGGAAGCGCAGGCCGAAGTGGCCACGCGCTACCGCGAACTCCAGGCCGACGGCGAAAAGAAGCAGCATGCGCTGTGGTTCCTGAAGGAAACCGGCGCGCGCGAAGAGCGCGCCAAGAAAGCCCAGGAGATGGCCCAGGCCCAGAATGAACTGGAAGCCGCCATCGCCGGCCTGCGGGCGGGCGAAGCTGCGCTGGAATCCCGCCGCCAGGCCCACTACGCCGCCAGCGACGCGGTGCACACCGCCCAGGGCGGGCTGTACGAAGCCAATGCGCAGGTCAGCCGCCTGGAAGCCGAAATCCGTCACGTGGTGGATTCCCGCAACCGCCTGCAGGCGCGTCGCGATCAGCTGCAGCAGCAGATCGGCGAGTGGACCGCCCAGCGCGAGCATTGCACCGAACAGATCGCCCAGGCCGAGGAAGACCTGGCCGCCGGCGCCGCCCGCACCGAAGAGGCGCGCGCCAAGGCCGAGGACGCCCAGGCCGCGCTGCCGGCCGTGGAGCAGCGCGTGCGCGAAGCCGCCTCGGGGCGCGACGAGATGCGCGCCGCGCTGGCCCGCGTCGAGCAGAATCTTGCCCTGGTGGCCCAGTCGCAGCGCGACGCGGACCGCCAGATGCAGGCCCTGGACCAGCGCCGCGAGCGCCTGCAACAGGAACTGCGCGAACTGCACAGTCCCGATCCGGTGCGCCTGGAGCAACTGGCTGGCGACCGAGCCGCCGGCGAGGACCAGCTCGAGGAAGCCCAGGAAGAACTGGCCACCCTGGAAGGCCGCGTGCCCGAAGCGGACGCCGAGCGCAGCCGCGCCCAGGCCGCCGCCCAGACCGACGTGCAGAACCTGGCGCGCCTGGAAGCCCGCCTGTCGGCCCTTGTGAAGCTGCAGGAAGACGTGCAGAAGCAGGGGGCGCTGGAACCCTGGCTGGCCAAGCATGAACTGGCCGGGTTGTCGCGCCTGTGGCAGAAGCTGCACATCGAACCCGGCTGGGAAACCGCCCTGGAAGCCGCCCTGCGCGAGCGCATGGCTTCCATGGAAGTGCGCAACCTGGATTGGGCCCGCGCCTTCGCCGAAGATGCGCCGCCGGCCCGGCTGGCTTTCTACCAGTTGCCCGCCGCGGCGCCGACGCCCGCCGCGCCCGCCGGCCTGACGTCGCTCGCCAGCCTGCTGCGCATCACCGATCCCGACCTGCGCACGCTGCTGAATGAGTGGCTGGGCGGCATCTACACGGCTACCGACGTGACCCAGGCGCTGGCCATGCGCGCCAGCCTGCCCGCGGGCGGCGCCTGCGTGGTCAAGGCCGGCCATCTGGTCGACGCCCACAGCGTGCGTTTCTACGCGCCGGATTCCGAGCAGGCCGGCCTGTTGGCGCGCCAGCAGGAAATCGAGAACCTGCAACGCGAGATCAAGGCCCAGCAACTGATCGCCGACCAGGCGCGCGCCGCGGTCGCCCGCGCCGAAGCCGCCTGGCAGCAAGTGTCCCAGGCCATCGCCCCGGCGCGCCAGCGCGTGGCCGAGGTCACGCGCCGGGTGCACGACATCCAGCTGGAACACTCGCGCCTGCAGCAGCAGGCCGAACAGTCCGGCGAGCGCGCCTCGCGTCTGCGCCAGGACCTGGAAGAGATCAAGGTCCAGGAAGAAGACTTGCGCGCCACCCGCGAAGAGGCGGAAGCCCGCTTCGAGGCGCTGGACGAAGAGCTGGCCGAACACCAATCCCGTTTCGCCGACGCCGAGATCGACGGTGAAACCCTGGCGGCGCAGGCCGAAGCAGCCCGCGCCGGCCTGCGCGAACTGGAACGCGCCGCCCAGGAAGCCGAATTCGCCGAGCGCGGCATCCAGGTGCGTATCACCGATCTGCAGCGCAACCAGCAATTGGCGGCCGACCAAAGCCAGCGCGGCAGCGTCGAGCTGGAACAGCTGCTGGTGGACCTGGCCGAGCTGGACGCCTCGGCGTCCCAGGCTGGCTTGCAGGACGCCCTGGAAGCGCGCGCCGAGCGCGAGGAAGCGCTGTCGCGCGCCCGCCAGGAACTGGAAAATCTGGCGGCCCTGCTGCGCGGCGCGGACGAAGACCGCCTGCAGCAGGAACAGACGCTGGAGCCGCGGCGCGCCCGCATCATGGAACTGCAGCTGCAGGAACAGGCCGCGCGCCTGGCTGAAGAGCAGTTCACCGAACAGCTGAACGCGCGCGAGGTCGACCGCGAGGCGCTGGCCCAGGATCTGGCCAATCAGCCCGACGAATGGCGCCGCGCCAGCTGGCTGCAGTCCGAAGTCAGCCGTATTTCACGCCAGATCGAAGCCCTGGGCTCGGTCAACCTGGCGGCGCTGGACGAATTGAATACCTCGCGCGAGCGCAAGGGCTTCCTCGATTCGCAGCATCAGGACCTGATGACCGCCATCGAGACCCTCGAGGACGCCATCCGCAAGATCGACCGCGAAACCCGCGAGCTGCTGCAAGAAACCTTCAACGTCGTCAACGGCCACTTCGGCGAGCTGTTCCCCAAGTTGTTCGGCGGCGGCGAGGCCAAGCTGACCATGACGGGCGAGGAAATCCTCGATGCCGGGGTGCAGGTCATGGCTCAGCCTCCAGGCAAGCGCAACAGCACCATCCACCTGCTGTCCGGCGGCGAAAAGGCCCTGACCGCGACCGCCCTGGTGTTCGCGCTGTTCAAGCTCAACCCCGCGCCGTTCTGCCTGCTGGACGAGGTGGACGCGCCGCTGGACGACGCCAACACCGAACGCTATGCGAACCTGGTCGCCAACATGAGCGAGCAGACCCAGTTCCTGTTCATCTCGCACAACAAGATCGCGATGCAGATGGCCAAGCAACTGATCGGTGTAACCATGCAAGAGCAAGGGGTTTCGCGTATCGTTGCGGTAGACATAGACTCGGCCGTCCAGATGATGGCCTCCGAAGCGGCATAAACCCAATATTCAGAAGGGCGTCGGGGTTTCGGCGCGGGATTGATACATGAGTGATTTGCAGATCGGGCTGATAGCCCTGGGCGTATTGCTGATACTGCTGGTGCTGGGATTCAACTGGTGGCAGGACCGGCGCGTCCGGCGCAAGATGCAGACCCATTTCCCCTCCACCGAGCAGGATCCGCTGTTGGGGGCGGGCGCGGCAGCCGGCGCGTCTGCAACCGCGGGCGCAGCGGCGGCGCGCCGTGAGCCTGGCATGGGCGGCGAGAGCGCCCGTGCCCAGCCCGGTCAGCCGGCCCCGGTCGATGCCGGCAGCGATGCCGACGATACCGAAGAACCCGATCCCGCTTGCGAGGTGGTCATCGAGATCAACTTCGCCGACGCCGTGCGCGGCGCCGATTTGCTGCCCTACATGCAAAGCCTGCGCCACGTGGGCCGCAAGCCCATGCGCGTGTTCGCCGAAACCGATCAGCGCCGCCACCGCGCGCGCGTCCACGCCGGCGAATCCTACGCCTCCATGCAGCTGGCCGTGCTGCTGGCCAATCGCAGCGGCCCGCTGACCGCCATCGAATGGTCGCAGGCCTGGGCTCGCGCCCAGGACATGGCCGAGCGTTTCGACGCCACCATCGAAGGTCCGGACCAGCAGGCCGTACTGGAGCAGGGCGCCCGATTGGACGACACCTGCGCCGCCCTGGACACCCAGGTCGGCCTGACCCTGCTGCTGGGCGCCGCCCAGCCCGCCGCCGAGGTCCTGTCCGTGGCGCGCGACATGGGCTTCGTTGCCGACGGCAGCCGCCTGGCCTGGCTGGCGGAAAACGGCGTAGCCCGTTTCACGCTGGCGCGCGGCGACGGTGCGGCATTCGATGCCGGCATGGGCGGCATCGAACGTCTGTACCTGCTACTGGACGTGCCTTGCAGCCCGGCGGACGAGCGCGCTTTCGGCCGCATGGTCGACGTGGGCCGCGACTTGGCCGCTCGCCTGCGCGCGGACCTGGTGGACGACCAGGGCAAGCCGCTGGCCGATGGTTCGGAAACGGTCATCGACGAGCGTCTGCAGGTGCTGTTCGGCCAGCTCGAACAAGCGGGCCTGCCCGCTGGCAGCGAGCGCGCCCTAAGGGTGTTTGCATAAATGAGCGGCGCGACTGGCGGTGAAAACGCGGCGCAGGCCGCGGCGCGCTTGCGCGCCGAAATCGAACAGCACAACGTCCGCTACTACGTCTACGACGATCCGTCGATCTCGGACGCCGAGTACGACCGGCTGATGCGCGAACTGCAGGCGCTGGAGGCCGAGCATCCGGAGCTGGTGACGCCTGAGTCGCCGACGCAACGCGTGGGCGCGGCGCCTGTTTCGGCCTTTGGCAGCGTACGCCATGTCGTGCCGATGCTGTCGCTGGGCAACGCCTTCGACGAAGAAGACGTGACCGCCTTCGACCGCCGCGTCACCGACACGCTGCGCGGCGCGGGCCTGCTGGGGCCGGCGCAGCAAGCCGATTACTTCTGCGAGCTCAAGCTGGACGGGCTGGCGATCAGCCTGCGCTACGAGGACGGCCGCCTGGTGCAGGCCGCGACCCGCGGCGACGGCCAGACGGGCGAAGACGTCACCTCCAACATCCGCACGATCAAGGCGATTCCGCTGCAGCTCAAAGGGGCATACCCCAAGGTGCTGGAAGTCCGCGGCGAAGTCCTGATGAACCGCGCCGACTTCGAAAAACTGAACCAGGCCCAGGCCAAGCGCGACGAAAAAGTCTTCGTCAATCCGCGCAACGCCGCCGCGGGCAGCCTGCGTCAGCTGGATCCGCGCATCACCGCCAAGCGGCCGCTGCGCTTCTTTGCCTATGGCTGGGGCGAGGTCCAGGGCTTGGCGGGCTCCCAGGGAGGGCTGTTCGCCGAAGCCTCGGCGGGGGCGGCCGAAGCCTCGCAATTGCCCGAGAAATCCCATGGCGCCATGCTGGACTGGCTGGCCTCGCTGGGCCTGCCGGTCAACGTCAAGCACAACCACCGCGCCAGCGGCGCCGAGGGCCTGATGGCCTTCTACGCCAAGGTTGGCAAACTGCGGCCTGAGCTGCCCTACGACATCGATGGCGTGGTCTACAAGGTGGATTCGCTGCCGGCGCAGAAGGTGCTGGGTTTCGTCGCGCGCGCGCCGCGTTTTGCGCTGGCGCACAAGTTCGCCGCCGAGGAAGCCACCACCACCTTGGTCGATATCGAAGTGCAGGTGGGCCGCACCGGCGCCATCACGCCGGTCGCGCGCCTGAAGCCCGTGTTCGTGGGCGGCGTCACCGTCACCAACGCCACGCTGCACAACGAAGACGAGATCCGCCGCAAGGACGTGCGCATCGGCGATACCGTCATCGTGCGCCGCGCGGGCGACGTGATCCCCGAAGTGCTGGGCCCGGTGCTGGACAAGCGCCCGGACGACGCCCGTGAATTCGTCATGCCCACGGCCTGTCCGGTCTGCGGCTCGGCCATCGAACGCCTGGAAGACGAGACCATCGCGCGCTGCACCGGCGGCCTGTTCTGCGGCGCGCAGCGCAAGCAGACGCTCTGGCACGCCGCCAGCCGCAAGGCGTTGGACATTGAAGGCCTGGGTGAAAAACTGGTGGATCAACTGGTCGACAGCGGCCGGGTCAAGACCCTGGCCGACCTGTACAGCCTGCGTCCGCTGGAATTGGTAGGCCTGGACCGCATGGGCCAGAAGTCCGCCGACAACCTGGTGGCCGCCATCGACAAGGCGCGCGCCCCCGGCTTGAACCGCCTGCTGTACGCGCTGGGCATCCGCCATGTGGGCGAGACCACGGCGCGCGACGTGGCGCGCCATTTCGGCAGCATCGACGCCATCATGGACGCCGATGAAGACGCCTTGTCCTCCGTGCCCGACGTGGGGCCGGTGGTGGCAGCCTCGATCCGCCGTTTCTTCGCCGAGCAGCACAATCGCGACGTGATCGAACAGCTGAAGTCGCAGGGCGTGAATCCCGTGGCCGAGGCTGCGCCGCAGGCTACGACGCTGGCCGGCAAGACCTTCGTGCTGACCGGCACGCTGCCCAATTGGACGCGCGAAGAAGCCTCGATGCGCATCCAGGCGGCGGGCGGCAAGGTCAGCGGTTCGGTGTCCAAGAAGACGGCCTATCTGGTGGCCGGCGAGGATTCCGGCAGCAAGCTCGCCAAGGCCCAGGAACTGGGCGTGGCGGTGCTGGACGAGGACGGCCTGAAAGCCTTGCTGGGCGAACAGGGCGGCTGAGGCCGCCCGCCCAGGCACAGAATCAGATGGTGCTGCGCGGCATCATGTCGCGGATGGCGGCGGCGGCGCGCTGCAAGGCCGGCAGATGCTGTTGCTTCAATTCGTCGGGCTGGCGGGAGCCCAGCACCATGCTGACGCTCAGGCCCGCCACCGCGCGGCCTTCGTGGTTGTACAGCGGCACGGCCACGCCCGCGAAACCATCCACCAATTCGCTGACCGAAATGCAGTAGCCGTCCTGGCGCACCTGCCGGATCAGCTTGCGCAGGGCGCTGCGCGACACGGTCGTGTAGGGCGTCAGGCGCTTCAGGTCCGCGCTTTCCAGATATGCGTCGAGCGCCTCGTCGTCCAGCGTCGATAGCAGCGTGCGGCCCAGGGAGTGGGCGTAGGCGGGCAGGCGGCTGCCCACCGACAGGTCCAGCTTGAGCAGCTTGGGGCCTTCTTCGCGCGCCAGGAACACGACATGTTGCCGGTCCAGCACGCCCAGCGAGCAGGTTTCCCCTACGGTCTGCGCGACTTCGCGCATGGTCGCGCGAGTCAGTTTGGGCAGGCTTAGCGAAGCGAAATACGCATAACCCAGGTCCATGACCTTGGGCGTGGGCGAGAAATTCCTGCCGTCCTGCCGCACATAGCCCAGTTTTTCCAGCGTCAGCAGAATGCGCCGCGACGCCGCGCGCGTCACGTCCAGTTGTTCCGCGGCCTCCTGCACGGTCACGCTGGCCACGCCCGTGGCGTAGATCTGCAGCAATTGCAGGCCGTTGGCCAGGCTGTCGAGAAACTCCTCTTTCCTTTCTTTCGGTTCCGGCAATGTCGTGTCCATGTATCGGCAGTCTTGTCGTTGGAGGCTCGATTGTAGTTTGACATCCGTGGCAATCTTCATAAAATGCCAACTAGCGAACAATTGTTCGTTAATTAGATGGGTCGGCCAGGGCACCCGCCCGGTACGTCCCGCAACAACGGAGACATGCCATGTGCAGGAGACTATTGCGCGCCTTGGGCGCATGCGCCCTGGCGGCGGGGGCGGCGGCCAGTTCCGTCGCCGGCGCGGCCGAGGCCTATCCCAGCAAACCCATCCGCTTCGTCGTGCCCGCCGCGGCCGGCGGACCCACTGAAATCGTCACCCGGTTGCTGGCCGAACGCATGACGCAGAGCATGGGCGTATCGGTCATCGTCGAGGCCAAGCCCGGGGCGGGCGGCAATATCGGGGCGGACGCCGTGGCCAAGGCGGCGCCGGACGGCTACACGATCCTGATGGGCACGATAGGCACCAACGCCATCAACCAGACCCTGTACAAGTCCATGCCGTTCCAGCCGTTGAAGGACTTCACGGCGGTGACGCAGGTCGTGTCGTATCCGCTGGTGGTGGTGGTCAACCCGAAGCTCCCGATCCACTCGGTGGCAGACCTCATCGCCTATGCCAAGGCCAACCCCGGCAAGCTCAACCGCGCCTCGGGCGGCAGCGGCACGTCCATGCACATGTCGGGCGAACTGTTCAACGAGATGGCCGGCGTGCAGATGCAGCACATCCCGTACAAGGGCAGCCTGCCCGCGCTCACGGACGTGATCGGCGGACAGGCCGACCTGGCCTTCGACAGCCTGGTCATCGCCCAGCCCCTGATCAAGTCCGGCAAGCTGCGCGCAATCGCCGTGACCGGGCCGGAACGTTCCCCAGCCGCACCCGACATCCCCACCGTGGCCGAAACCCTGCCGGGCTATGCCATGACGTCCTGGATCGGCGTGTTCGCGCCCGCCGGCACGCCGCGTCCCATCGTCGAACGCCTGCAGCAGGAAATTGCCAAGGCGCTGGCCGATCCCCGCGTGCGCGAACAACTTGTTTCGCAGGCCGCGGATCCGGTGGCCAGCAAGCCCGACGACTTTGCGCGCTTCACAGCCGATGAAACCGAGAAATGGGCGCCTGTCGTCAAGGCTTCCGGCGCATCCGTTTCCTGAATCCCCAAGGAGGAGTGACACATGCAGTCCATCGATTTTCAGGCGCGCCGCAAGCGCGTCGCCCAACACGCGCGCGAACTCGGCTTCGATGCCTACCTGGGCACCCGCCAGGGCGCGCTGCACTACCTGAGCGGTGCATTCATGCCCTGGCGCGGCGCCGTGCTGGTCACGGCTGACGGCCACTGCGAATTCATCTACTGGGCCATGGACGCCTCGCGAGTGCGGGTGGAAGGCCATGAGATGGAAATGTACGAGTTCGAGTTTTCCGACTTTCCGCAACTGATACGCCAGCGCCTGGAGCATCACGGACTGACGCGTGGCAAGGTGGCGCTGGACCTGTCGCACCCCGGGGCGGCGCAGGTGGCGCCGGGCATGCTGACTGCGGCCGAGTACTTCGACCTCACCAGCCATCTGCCCGACATCCGTTTCGCGAACGGCGTGGACGTGATCGACGACGTCATGCTGATCAAGGACGCTGCCGAGATCGAGCGCCTGCGCCATGCGGCGGAAGTCTCGGACTACGGTTTCGAGCAGGGCATGAATGCGGTGCGGGTCGGAGCGACCGAGAACGAGATCGCCGGCGAAATCGAGCGTGCGATCCGGCAACGGGGCAGCACCTGGTCCTGGGCGGTGACGGGCGGTACCGAAGTCGGGGCCGGCGAGCGCACGGGATTCCTGCGCGGCGTGACTCAGCAGGCGACCGACCGCGTCATCCAGCCGAACGAATTCGTGATCCTGGACCTGCATCCCTTGCTGGACCTCTACATGGCGGATACGGCATTGCCCGTGTTCCTGGGCAAGCCCGACCCGGTCCAGAGCAAGCTGATCGATTGCTGGGAAGAGACCGTGCAGACCATGCTGGCATCGTTGACGCCGGGCCGGCCGATAGCGGAGTGCGCCAGCCGCGGCATTGCCGTGTTCGAAAAGCACGGACTGAGCGAGTTCGGCCTGCCCCTGTTCGGCCACGGCCTGGGCACCTGCGCGCGTACCCGGCCCTTCATCAACCTGCGCAGCCGCGACGTCGTGACGCCTGGCATGGTGGTGGCGTTGGGCACGCACCTGTACCGCCCGGGCGTGGGCGGCATGCGGCTGGAGTATCCGGTGCTGATCGGAGAGCGCGGCGCCGAGCCGCTGGTGCGCACCGAGGCCCGCGTGCACCGCCTTCCCTGAACCTCTGCCGGAGCCTGATGATGAAAGCGATACCCCTGAGCCCGCTGATCGGCGCGGCCGTCCATGGCGTGGATCTGGAAACCCTGGACGACGCCGCCTTCGCGGATGTGAATGCGCTGTTCCTGCGCCACCAGTTGCTGGTCTTCAAGAACCAGCGCCTCTCGCCCGAGGGCCAGTTGCGCTTCAGCCGCCGCCTGGGCGAGCTGGATATCCACGTGCTGGCCCAGTACAACCATCCCGAGTATCCCGAGATATTCGTGCTTTCCAACGAGGTCAAGAACGGCGTGCCGGCGGGCATCGCCGACGGCGGTTCGTACTGGCATTCGGATTTCGCCTTCCGCGAATGCCCGGCCAAGGCCACCATTCTGAATGCGCAACAGATTCCACCGGAAGGCGGCAACACCCTGTTCGTCAACATGTACCAGGCCTACGAGGAACTGGACGGCGCCGTGCAAAGCCAATTGGCGGGCCTGCGGGCGGTGCACCGCTACCGGCGCAAGAACACCAGGGCCGACGAAGGCACCCAGGTGAAGATGGACGCCAGCCAACTGGCCGGCACGCCTGACGTCGAACATCCCATCGTGCGCACGCATCCCGAGACGGGCCGCAAGGCGCTCTACGTCCATCCCGGCATGACCGCCGAGGTGTCTGGCTGGGGCGAGGCGGACAGCCAGGAATTGCTGGACCGCCTGTTCGCGCATTGCACGCAGGAGCAGTACCAGTACGCGCTGCAATGGGAGCCGGGCGACGTGGTCATGTGGGACAACCGCTGCGTGATGCACAAGGCCACCACCCGTGAACTGCCGGCCAGCATGCGGCGCACGATCTACCGCACCACGGTCATGGGCGAACGTCCCGTTTAGGCGCTGCCGATGTCCACCCGTCAGCCCTCAGGTCGCGCCGGTGGCGTGACGCAGTTGGAAGCCTTGCCATTGGACGGCGGGGGAACGCTGGCGCCGGTCCGGCTGGCCTGGGCCCGCTACGGTCCGCCGCCGGAGCGCGCGCGCGCCGTGGTGTTGCTGCTGCATGGCATATCCGGCAGCCACCAGGCCTTGCTTGCGGCCGAGGGAGAGGTCCATCCCGATGCCGGCTGGGCCAGTCCCTGGCTGGGGCCGGGAGCGGCGCTGGACACGCGCGATACCTGCGTGCTGGCGCCGAACGCGTTGGGATCCTGTTTCGGCAGCAGCGCGCCGATCGGGGCGGCCGCCAGCGCATTTCCTGACATATCGATTGCCGATGGCGTGCGCCTGCAGGGGGAATGGCTGCGCGCGATCGGCGTCGAGCGCCTGGATGCGGTGGTGGGTTATTCCTACGGCGGCTATCAGGCCTTCCAGTGGGCCGTGGCCGCGCCGCTGCCCGTCGGGCGGGTGGTGGCGCTGGCGTCGGCGCCGCGCGGCGGCGGCAGCATGGCGGACGCGCAGCGCCTGCGCCGCATCGCCGCCGCCCTCGACGCGGGCGATGCGCATGCCTGGAACGAATGGGTCGAATTGCGCTGCGCAACCCTGCGTCGCTATGGCTACGCGCAATGGCTGGCCGATGCGGGCGAACCCGCCGCGGAGCAGCGTTTGCGGGCCGAGGCGCAGGCCTGGGCGGCGCGTTTTTCACCGTGGTCCATGGCGGCGCTCAGGACGTCCGCCTGCCGCTACGACGTGCGCGACGCGCTGCTGGAAACCGCTACGCCCGTGCGTTGGCTGCGCTGCGTATCCGACGAACTCTTTGCGCCCGACGATCCGGGCGCGGGGGCGCGGATCGCGTATCCCGCCCATATTGTCCAGACCAGCGTGGCTGGGCGCTACGGCCATCTGTCGCCGCTGCTGGAAGGCCGTCTGTGGGATGCCCAGCTGCGGCAGGCGCTGGCATAGCAGAGGCTGTGCCACCCCGGCGCAGGAAAACCCGGGCGAAAAAATGCCCGCTTGCGCGGGCATTTTTCATCTGTGCGGCAAGGCTTACTGGATCTTGGCCTTTTCGCGCAGTTCCTTCTGGTAGTCGGCCAGGGTTTGCTGGCGCAGCATTTCTTCCAGTTGCGGGCGCACCTGGTCGAGCGGCGGGAATTCCACCGGACGGGTGTCGTCGACCACGATGATGTGCCAGCCGTACTGGGTCTGGACCGGCTTGTCGACCATTTCGCCCTTCTTCAGCTGCGTCACGGCTTGCGCGAACGGCTGGACGTAGTTGGTCGGGGGAGCCCAACCCAGGTCGCCGCCCTTTTCGGCGCTGCCGGGGTCCTTGGAGTTCTTCTTGGCCAGGTCGTTGAACTTGCTCTTGTTGCTCTTGATCTGGGCCAGCAGGTCATTCGCCGTCTTCTCGTCTTCGACGAGGATGTGGCGGACCTTGTATTCCATCTTGCCGGCCTGTTCCTTCTTGATCTTCTCGTATTCGGCCGTGACCTTGGCGTCCGACACGGGGTGCTT
The DNA here is from genome assembly GCF_014851745.1 of Achromobacter sp. ACM01. NCBI lineage: Bacteria > Pseudomonadati > Pseudomonadota > Betaproteobacteria > Burkholderiales > Alcaligenaceae > Achromobacter > Achromobacter sp. ACM01. The sequence goes on along the minus strand of NZ_JACVAF010000003.1, from coordinate 581,095 downwards.
GGCCAGGTAGTCGGCCATCAGGGCGCGGACCAGGATGCCTTGGCGGGCCAGTTCGACTTCGGTCTGGACGTCGGCCTGCTTGGCGATACCGCTGGATTCGGCGGCTTGCACGAAGATCTGGCGGTTGATCATTTCCTGCTTGACCTGTTCGCGCAGTTGCGGCGAATCGGTGGCGCCCTGGCTGACCAGCAGCTTGACGAATTGATCCAGGCTCTTCTGCGAGATGGCCTTGCCGTTGACGGTAGCCACGTTCTGAGCGAAAGCCGGCACGGCGATGACGCAGGCCGCAGCCAGCATGACGATGCGTTTCATGAATATCCTTTTACTTTCTATTTGGGAGCCTGGGCATCTAGCGCAAGCGCATGAATCGGATAAGGGATCAAATCTTGCAAATGATGATACACCAGCCTATGCCGCGCAACGGGCGAAAGCCCCGCGAAGCAAGGCGCTACGATGATCACGCGATAGTGGCCGGCGCCGTTTTTACTGCCTTCGTGGCCGGCATGCAAATGCGAGTCGTCCAGAATGTCCAAACTGACAGGTTCCAGGGCGGCTAGCCGCTCCCGGATCAGGGAAATGCGGTCGGTGGTGTCTGACATGAGGAGTGAGGGTTGGTTCCGGCGCGGCGCGCCGGCCATGGATGTCGGAAGAGATCAGGGCTGGCGGGGCGGGGTGTCGGAGGAGGGGGCCTGTTCCTCCGTCTGGATATGCTTGCCCAGCCAGATCGACTGGCCGATCACGAAGACCACCATCAGGCCCATCAGGCCGAAGGCCTTGAAGCTGACCCACTGCGATTCGGTGAAGTGGCCGGAAAACGCCACATACAGGTTGAGCGCACCCGCGATCAGGAAGAAGCCGGCCCAGACCAGGTTCAGGCGTTCCCAGGCGGCGTCGGGCAGCTGGATCTGCTTTTCCATCAGGCGGCGGATCAGGTTGCGGCCGAACAGCAAGCGCGCAAAGACCAGCGCGCCGCCGAACAGCCAGTACAGCACCGTGGGCTTCCACTTGATGAACACGTCGCTGTGCAGCCAGATCGTGGCCCCGCCGAACACCAGGATGACGGTCAGGTTGATCCAATGCATGGCCTCGGTGGCGCGGCCCGTCGCTTTCAGCCAGACGATCTGCAGCACGGCCGCCGCCATGGCGACGCCCGTGGCGATGAAAATGTCCGTGTACCGATACGCAATGAAGAAAAGGAACAGCGGAAACAGGTCGAACAGGAACTTCTTCATTCAGTCTTCTATGGGTTCAAACGTCATCGACAGGGAATTGATGCAGTAGCGCAGTCCGGTGGGTTCGGGGCCGTCGGGGAAGACGTGTCCCAGATGCGAGTCGCAGACGTTGCACAGCACTTCGGTGCGGACCATGCCGTGGGTGGTGTCGCGCTCTTCGCGCACCAGTTCAGGGTCCAGCGGCTGGAAGTAGCTGGGCCAGCCGCAGCCGGCGTCGAATTTGGTGTCGGAAGCGAACAGCGCCGTGCCACAGCCCACGCAGCGGTAGATGCCGTGAGAGAACGTATTCCAGTAACGCCCGGTGAATGCCCGTTCGGTACCCTTTTCACGGGCGACGACGTATTCTTCGGGGGAAAGCTGGGCCCGCCATTCGGCGTCGGATTTTCGTACTTTGTCCATATGAGCTCTTGGAGTCCCGATGCCCGAAATGGTTCGGGCATAATCCCGCCCCATGTTAATCGAGTTTGACCAGGCGGTTGTTTCCACGCCCCAGGCGCAAGTGCTGAATGGGGTGAGCCTGACGCTGGCCGAACGACGCATTGGCATCGTCGGCCCCAATGGCGCCGGCAAGAGCACGCTGGCGCGCCTGATCAATGGGCTGGTCCTGCCCTCGGCCGGCAATGTGCGGGTGGGCGGGCTGGACACCCGGCGCGACTTGAAGGCCGTGCGCCGCCAGGTCGGGTTCGTGTTCCAGAACCCTGAAAACCAGATTGTCTTCCCCATCGTCCGCGAGGACCTGGCGTTCGGCCTGAAGCATCTGTCCCCGGACCGCCAGCAGCGCGAAGCCCGTATCGATGCGCAGTTGGGCAGCCTGGGCGTCGGTCACCTGGCGGACCGGACCAGCCACACGCTGTCCGGCGGCGAACGCCAACTGGTGGCGCTGGCGGCAGTGCTGGTGATGGAACCGGCGCTGATCGTGTTCGATGAACCCACCACCCAGCTGGACCTGCGCAATCGCAATCGCGTGCGCGACGCCATTGCGGGCCTGCCCCATGATGCCATCGTCGTCAGCCACGACCTGGAGCTGCTGGAGGATTTCGACCGGGTGGTGGTGGTGCGCGACGGTAACGTCGCGGCCGATGACCAGCCGGCCGCCGCGCTGCGTTGGTACCGGGAGCACTGCGCATGATGGAGCCGCTTTACGTCGCGGGAGATACCTTTCTGCACCGCCTGCCCGCCTGGCTGAAGCTGCTGGCGCTGATGGCGGCGGGCGCGGGCCTGTTCCTGCTGCGCGACCCGCGCTGGCTGGCGCCTGCCTTCCTGGCCGCCGCCGCGCTGGTCTGGTCCACGGGCGTGGCCGCGGCTGCCGTCTGGCGGCAGGTCAAGGGCTTGGCCTGGGTGCTGCTGGCCGTCGGCGTGTTCACGGCCTGGTTCCAGGGCGGCCTGGAGGCGCTGGCCGTGCTGCTGCGCGTAGGCGCGATGGTGGGACTGGCCCTGGCCGTCACGCTGGCCACGCGCACCTCGGATCTGATTGCCGTCTGCGAAAAGGCGCTGATGCCACTGGAACGCCTGAGGCTTGTCGATGCCGGCAAGGTTGCGCTGGCCTTGGCGCTGGCCCTGCGTTTCGTGCCGGAGATCTGGCGCAACTTCCAGGAAATCCGCGAAGCGCAGGCCGCGCGCGGCCTGGGCGCCAATCCGGTCGCGCTGATCGTGCCCTTGATCGTGCTGACGCTGAAAAGAGCGCAGGAAGTATCCGAAGCGATAGACGCGCGCAGCCACTGAGGCCCGCGCGCCCAGTTCCATCTCCCAAAGGGGAAAACCGTGAAATCCAGTAATACCGTGCTGATTGCGCTGTTCGCGGCGCTGATCGTCGTCCTGAGCCTGATCCCGCCGATTCCACTGCCCGCCATACCGGTGCCGGTCACGCTGCAAACCTTGGGTGCCATGCTGGCGGGCGCAATGCTCGGACCCGTCCGTGGCGCGCTGGCCTGCCTGCTGTACCTGGCGCTGGCGGCGGTCGGGTTGCCCGTCCTGCCGGGAGGCCGGGGAGGGCTGGGCGCCTTTTTCGGGCCTACCGGCGGCTTTCTCGTCGGCCTGGTGGCGGGCGCCCTCGTGACGGGCTGGCTGGCGCGCAGCCTGGCCGGCCGCGCCGCGGGCGGCTGGGCGAAGTTCGCCGGCTATTTGGCGGCATGCGTGGTGGGCGGCATCGCGGTGGTCTACGCCTGCGGCGTGCCCTGGCTGGCCGCCGTGACGAAAATGGGTTTGGCCAAGGCTGCGATGGCGGTCGCGGTGTTCCTGCCCGGCGACCTGGCCAAGGCCGTGGTTGCCGCCTGGGTGGCGTCGCGGGTGGAGCGCGTGTGGCCGATGTTGGGGCGTTGAGAGGCGCGCCGCAGTCCAAGGGAATCCCCCAACTGACGGCCGCAAAGCTTTTCTAGTACAAGTTCGCCATTAACGAATGCGTTTGCTGAATTGCGTTTTTCGTAGCACATCAGGGAATTACCGGAGTTGCGCATCGTCATTTGATACTGTTTTAACCCTATAATATTTTTTTCTGTATAACTTTAACTAGGCTCGCCCTGCCTCGACCGAGGCGCCTCAGAGCCACCACAGGAGACAAAAACATGCGCAAGCACTTCGGCTTGTCCGCGGCGGCTGCCGCCATTGCCCTGGCCCTGCCGCTACTGGCGAACGCCCAGGTCAAGGTTGGCGTGACCGTGTCCAGCACCGGCCCGGCTGCCTCGCTGGGTATCCCCGAGCGCAACACCGTGGCGCTGCTGCCCAAGGAAGTGGCTGGCCAGAAGATCGAATGGATCGTCCTGGACGACGCCACCGACACCACGCAAGCCGTCAAGAACTCGCGCAAGCTGGCCTCCGACGACAAGGTCGACGTGCTGATCGGCACCTCGGTCACGCCGGGCTCGCTCGCCATGGTCGACGTGGCTGCCGAAGCCAAAGTGCCGATGATCAGCGTGGCCGCCAGCGCCAAGATCGTCGAACCCGTGGACGACAAGCGCCGCTGGGTCTTCAAGACCCCGCAGAACGACGCCCTGATGGCCGGCGCCCTGGCTGACGCCATGGCCAAGTCCAAGGTCAAGACCCTGGGCTTCATCGGCTTTGCCGACGCCTACGGCGACGGCTGGCTGGACGTGATGCAAAAGGCCGCCAAGGCCAAGGGCATCGAGATCGTCGCCATCGAGAAATACAGCCGCACCGACACCAGCGTGACGGGCCAGGTGCTCAAGCTGGTCGGCGCCAAGCCCGACGCCATCCTGATCGCCGGCGCCGGCACTCCGTCGGCCCTGCCGCAAAAGGAACTGAAGGCCCGCAACTACGGCGGCACCATCTACCAGACGCACGGCGCCGCCAACAACGACGTGCTGCGCGTTTGCGGCAAGGACTGCGACGGCATGCTGCTGCCGGCCGGCCCGCTGCTGGTCGCGGCTCAGCTGCCCGATAGCAACCAGGTCAAGAAGTCGGCCCTGGCCTACGTCGAAGCCTATGAAAAGGCCAACGGCGCCGGCTCCACCAACACGTTCGGCGGCCACATGTGGGACGCCGGCCAGCTGGTCGTGGCCGCGCTGCCCGTGGCGCTGAAGTCGGGCGCCAAGCCCGGCACGCCGGAATTCCGCGTCGCCATGCGCGATGCCCTGGAAGGCGTGAAGGACCTGGCCGCGTCGCAAGGCGTGTTCAACATGTCGCCCACGGACCACGCTGGCTTTGACGAGCGCTCGCGCGTCATCGTCAAGGTCGAAGGCGGCAAGTGGGTCTACCAGCCCGGCCTGTAATCCTCCAGGATCGCCCGATCCAAGGGTGTGCAAAGCGCGGCGGCGCCCGCCGCGCGGCACCCTAGCAATGCTTCGCACCGGCCTTTCCGGCCGGTGTGTCGTATCAGTGTCCCGGGTGCGGCCGGAACACCAGAATAAATAAGGTTGTTAGATGGATTCCTCAATTGCGCTGATCCTGCTGCAAGACGGTGTCGTCAACGGCGCCATCTATGCCCTCCTGGGCATGGCTCTGGTGCTGGTGTTCGCCGTTACGCGCGTCATTTTCATTCCCCAGGGCGAGTTCGTGGCGTTCGGCGCCCTGACCCTGGCCATGCTGGTGGACGGCAAAGTGCCGGGCACTGCCTATCTCCTGCCGCTGCTGGGCATCGTCTGCCTGGCGCTCGAGCTGCTGCGTGCGCTGCGCACCCGCAGCGCAGTCGCCTTGCCCAAGGCCATCGCCACCTGTGTGGTTCTGCCGCTGGCGCTGCTCTGGCTGACCGTGACCTACACCGCACCCGGCAATTCGCTGTGGCTGAACATGCTGCTGACGCTGCTGCTGGTGATCCCGATGGGTCCGATGGTCTACCGCATCGTCTACCAGCCGCTGGCCGAAGCCACCGTGCTGGTGCTGCTGATCGTTTCCGTGGCCGTGCACTTCGCGCTCACCGGCCTGGCGCTGGTCTTCTTCGGCGCCGAAGGCTGGCGCACTCCGGCCTTCGTCAGTGGCCAGGTCGACCTGGGCTTCATGACCTGGTCGGCGCAAAGCCTGTTCGTGGTGGCGACATGCGCCATCCTGATCATCGGCCTGTGGCTGTTCTTCGGCAAGACGCTGTATGGCCGCGCGCTGCGCGCCACGGCCGTCAACCGCCGCGGCGCCCGCCTGGTCGGCATCAGCACCACCATGTCCGGCAGCCTGACCTTCACGCTGGCCGTCGCCATCGGCGCCATGTCCGGCATGCTGATCGCGCCCATCACCACCGTGTACTACGACACCGGCTTCCTGATCGGCCTGAAGGGCTTTGTCGGCGCCATCATCGGCGGGCTGGCCAGCTACCCCGTGGCGGCCGCGGGCTCGCTGCTGGTGGGCGTGCTGGAGTCCTTCTCGTCCTTCTGGGCCAGCGCCTACAAGGAAGTGATTGTCTTCACCCTGATTATCCCGGTTCTGGTCTGGCGTTCGTTCAGCACCCATCACGTGGACGAAGAGGAATAAACGTCATGAACCGCATTCTGCTTGCCGTCTTCATCGTCGTCCTGGCGGGCCTGCCACTGCTGCCGGTCACGCCCGAATTCTGGGTGACGCAACTCAATTACATCGGGCTGGCCAGCCTGGTGGTGCTGGGCCTGGTGCTCTTGACCGGCGTGGGCGGCCTGACCTCGTTCGGCCAGGCGGCGTTCGTGGGCCTGGGCGCCTACACCACCGCCTACCTGACCACGCAATACGATGTCTCGCCCTGGCTGGCGTTGCCGGCCGGGCTGATCCTGACGGCCGTCGTGGCCTACCTGCTGGGCGCGATCACCCTGCGCCTGTCGGGCCACTACCTGCCGCTGGGCACCATCGCCTGGGGCCTGTCGCTGTACTTCCTGTTCGGCAATATCGACTGGCTGGGCAAGCATGACGGCATCGCCGGCATCGAGCCCATCAGCATCTTCGGCATGTCCCTGGCCAGCGGCCGCCACATCTATTACCTGATCTGGGTGTTCGTGCTGCTGGCGTTGTGGGCGACCCGCAACCTGCTGAACTCGCGTCCGGGCCGCGCCATTCGCGCGCTCAAGAGCGGCGCCGGCATGGCCGAGTCCATGGGCGTGAACACCGCCGCCTACAAGGTCGTGATCTTCGTCTGGGCGGCGCTGCTGGCCTGCGTCTCGGGTTGGCTCTACGCGCACATGCAGCGCGCCGTCAGCCCCAGCCCGTTCGGCATCAACTACGGCATCGAGTACCTGTTCATGGCGGTGGTCGGCGGCGCCGGCTACGTCTGGGGCGCCCTGCTGGGCTCCAGCGTTATCCTGGTGCTGAAGGACCAGTTGCAGAACCTGCTGCCCAAGCTGCTGGACACCAACGCCAACTTCGAGATGATCGTCTTCGGCGTGCTGCTGATCCTGATGCTGCAATACGCCCGCAACGGCCTGTGGCCGATCCTGGCGGGCTGGTGGGACAGCATCACCGGCGCCGACAGCTCGCGCCGCAATCTGGCGCCGCCCGCGTCCGCGCCGGCCCTGCCGACGCGCGTGCGCCCGCAAGCCGGCCAGGTGGTGCTCGAAGTCGACGCCATCCGCAAGGAATTCGGCGGGCTGGTCGCCGTCAACGATATTTCCTTCAAGGTCGCGTCCGGCGAGATCATGGGCCTGATCGGTCCGAACGGCGCCGGCAAGAGCACGACCTTCAACCTGATCAGCGGCGTGCTGCCGGTGACGCGCGGCAAGGTCACCTTCATGGGCCAGCGCATCGACAGCCGTTCGGCGCGCGACATCGCCAAGCTGGGCGTGGGTCGCACCTTCCAGCACGTGCAGCTGCTGCCCGGCATGACCGTGCTGGAAAACGTGGCGCTGGGCGCGCACCTGCGCTCCGACGTCGGCGTGCTGGCGGGCGCCCTGCATTCGGACCGCGCCCGCGAGGCGCAGCTGCTGCACGAGGCCGCCGAACAGATCAAGCGCGTCGGCCTGGGCGAGTACCTGTACGAGCAGGCCGGCAACCTGGCGCTGGGCCAGCAACGCATCCTGGAAATCGCGCGCGCCCTGGCCGCCGACCCCGTGCTGCTGCTGCTGGACGAACCCGCCGCAGGCCTGCGCTACAAGGAAAAGCAGGACCTGGCGCGCGTGCTGGAACAGTTGCGCGCCGAGGGCATGAGCATTCTGCTCGTCGAACACGATATGGATTTTGTGATGCGTCTGACCAACCACCTCGTGGTGATGGATTTCGGCACCAAGCTGGCGGAAGGCGTGCCGGCCGACGTGCAAAAGAACCCGGCGGTGCTGGAAGCCTACCTGGGCGGCATCGATGATGACCTGCCCGAAGCGGACCAGGCCAAGCCCGTGTCGGCAGGAGGCGTGTGATGAGCGCTCCCGTACTCGAAGTCAGCAACCTGTCCGCCCGCTACGGCAAGGTGGGCGCGCTGGTGGGCGCCTCGCTCACCGTGCCCGCCGGCAGCATCGTCACGGTGATCGGCGCCAACGGCGCCGGCAAGTCCACCATGCTGAACGCCATGATGGGCTCGCTGCCGCAGACCGGCCACGCGGCCGGCACCGTGCAATACGCCGGCACCGACGTATCGGGCTGGCAGGTCGAGCGCCGCGTCGCGGCTGGCATGTCGCTGGTGCCAGAGCGCCGCGAACTGTTCGGCACCATGTCGGTGGAAGACAACCTGCTGCTGGGCGGGTTCCGCCGCTACCGCGCCCGCGAAAGCGGCTGGCGCGACACGCTGAACGAAGTCTTCGACCTGTTCCCGCGGCTGCGCGAGCGCCGCGCCCAGCAGGCCGGCACGCTGTCGGGCGGCGAACGCCAAATGCTGGCCGTCGGCCGTGCATTGATGGCCAAGCCCAACCTGCTGATGCTCGATGAGCCCAGCCTGGGCCTGGCGCCGCGCATCGTGCGCGAGATCTTCCACATCATCGCGCGCCTGCGCGAGACCGGCGTGGCAATCCTGCTGGTGGAACAGAACGCGCGCGCCGCGTTGCAGGTGGCCGATTACGGCTACGTGCTGGAAACCGGCGAAGTCATCCTGCACGGCCCGGCGCGCGAGCTGGCCGGCGACCCGAAGGTCATCGAAAGCTATCTGGGCCTGGGCAAGGGCGGCGAGCAAAGCTGACCGACCCCGAGCACACGAAGAGCCGGACGCCGCAGGGTGTCCGGCTTTTTTTTATCGTTCGAAGACCTCGACCACCCGGAACCGTTCGCACACCAGCACCAGGTCCGGCGCATAGCCGCCGTTGCGGTCGAAATAAGCGATGTGCGCATCGCGCCATGCCTCGTACGGGCCTTCGCCTTCGGCCAGCGCGAACGCCTCGTCCACCTGATCGAAGCGCTGGATCAGCACGCTGAGCGTCTCGATCACGCAAGCCGGGCGGCCCGAGCCGTCCAGCACCACGTCACGCCGACCGGCCTCGGGCACAGGTTCCTGTTCGTTGAAGTCGCGCAACGCGCCGCAGGTGGCGGTCTTCGTGCCGGCCAGCACCAGCGCAAGCAATTCGTCGGCTAACTCGGGCGAGTCGCCGAACTGGAAGGTCACGGCGTTTTCATAGGGAGCAGGTGGTTTCATGCCTGGGGTATCCATTGCAATATCAGCTCCTGTCCCATCGCGGGATCGGAAGTGGAGGGGGCGCCGGTTTCGATGCGGCCGGCCAGACGCCGCGTGTAGGTCGGATCGCCGCTTTCGCGCACGGTCAGGTCATACCATCCCGCACTGCGGGTCATGTCCCAGGACAGGCTGACCGTCTCGCCGGGAGCGAGCGTGGCATCCTCTTCCTGGGGATAGCCGTAGGCGTTGGCTTCCACCCGGAATGAACGGGCCTGCGGGGCGGGGTTGCGCAGCGTTAATTGCAGCGATGCGCCAGGCCCCTGGTAGGCGGCCAAGACCTCCAGCGCCGGCAGGCCGGCGCGGCCGGTGCAATGGCGATGGAAACCGTTGGGACCCAGCACCCACAGATCGTAGCGTCCATCGTCAGCGGCGGTCTGCCATGCGCCCTCCAGGTGCTTGCCGGCTTCCACGGTGTAGCGGCGCGGGCCGCGGTCCAGATGCAGCCGGTCATAGACGTGCAGCACCGCGCCCGCCGTGCCGCTGTTCTCGAAACGCAGCGTGACGCTTGCCGCGTCCGCGCGCGCGTGGACCTGCAACGCATAGGGCAGGGGGCGCGACGGGCGCGTGCCCGCCTGCTGCCGCGCCGGCCCCGGCTGCAGCGGCGCGGGCGGCGTGATGGTGCCCGGCAGCGCCGATGCGAGGCCGGCGCGTTCGGCGGTGGCTGGAAAGCCGCTGGGCAGGCCTGCGCCGTCCGGCGCGGCGAAATCGAAGATCGAGGTCAGGTCGCCACAGACCGCGCGCCGCCACGGCGAGATATTGGGCTCGGCCACGCCGAAGCGTTGCTCGATGAAGCGCAGCACGGAAGTGTGGTCGAACACTTGGGAGTTGACCCAGCCGCCCTTGGTCCAGGGCGACAGCACGTACATGGGCACGCGCGGACCCAGGCCGTAGACGCCGTGCAAATGCGCCAGCGTGTCGTCCTTCTCTGCGCCGGCGACGATCTCGTGATACTCGCCGCGCGTATTTACCGTGGACGCCCCGGCCAGCGCGCCCGATGCATCGCGCGCAGGCGGCGCGGGCGGCGGCATGTGGTCGAAGAAGCCGTCGTTTTCGTCGAACATCAGCAACAGGACGGTCTTGCTCCAGACCTCCGGGTTGGCCGTCAACGCATCCAGCACCCGGGCCGTGTAGTCGGCGCCTTGCGCCGGGCTGGACGGGCTGGGATGCTCGGAGCCGGCCTTCGTGGCGCAGATCCACGAGACCTGCGGCAGCGTGCCGTCCAGCACGTCCTGGCGCAGCAGGTCCAGGCCGCGGGTGGTGAGCGCCTTTTCCTTCAGCGCGGCCGCCGCGCCCGGCGCGCCATGATAGGCGTCGCGGTAGGCCTTGAAGCCGGCGGTCGGGTTCAGCGAATAATTGTCCGCCATGTTCTGGTAGATGCGCCAGCTGATGCCGGCGGCCTCCAGGCGTTCGGGATAGGTCGTCCAGGTGTAGGCGCGCGCCGGATCGCCGCCCGTGAGCTTGTTGTAGGTATTGCCCAAGGCCGGGCCGTTGCCGCGGCCCAGGCCGTCGTTGGTGCCGGTCCAGACGAACAGCCGGTTGGTGTTGGTGCCGCCGGTGAACGAGCAGTGATAGGCGTCGCAGACCGTGAAGGCGCGCGCCATGGCGTACTGGAAGGGCATGTCCTCGTCCGTGAAGTACGCCATCGAATGGTTCTTCTTGGCGGCCGGCCAGTTGCCCATGCGGCCCGCGTCCCAGGCGTCCTGCGCGTTGGACCAGGTGTGCGGCGTGCTGGCCACGCGCATGGTTTCGAAGGCCTCGCGCGTATCCAGATGGAAGGGCAGGACCGTGCGCGGCGCGCCTTCATCGGGTTTGTCGTTGTATTGCGCCCAGACGGTGCGATGGCGCGCGTCGGGGCTATCCGGCACGGGTATGGGAAAGCGGTCGCCAAACCCGCGTACGCCGGCCAGCGCGCCGAAGTAATGATCGAACGCGCGGTTCTCCTGCATGAAGATCACGATGTGTCCCACGTCGCGGATCGTGCCCGTGCGCCGCGCCGCGGGGATCGCGAGCGCGCGGCGGATGGAGGCGGGCAGCAGGGCCAGGGCGCTGCCGGCGCCGGCCAGCGTCGCGCCGCTGCGGAGAAAATCACGTCGGGTCTGCATGAGGCATTCCTGAGAACGACGCTGCCCGCACAGGGGCGGGCAGCAGGGAGGGGGCTGAAACGGCGGCGTTCCTACTTCGCGCCGGTGCTTTCCGCGTAATCCATGTACAGCTTGTGCGCGCGGCGAGCCATGGGGCCGTATTCCAGCTGGCGGTCTTCCACGCGGTTCACGTGCACCACCTTGCCGTAGTTGCCGGACGAGAACACTTCATCGGCTTCCTCGATGTCGGCGCGGGTCAGGCTGCGTTCCTGCACGTCGACGCCGTCGGCCTTCAACAGCGCCAGCACGCGGCGGCGCGTGATGCCGTTCAGGAAGGTGCCGTTGTCGGCGGGCGTGGACACCACGCCGTTCTTGGCGATCCACAGGTTGCTGGTGGCGAATTCGGCGATGTTGCCCGCGCCGTCCAGCATGATGGCGTTGTCGAAGCCCTTTTCGGCGGCCTCGCGGATGGCGCGCTGGCCGTTGGGGTACAGGCAGGACGCCTTGGCGTCGGTGGGCGCCATGTTGGGCCAGGAACGCGCAAAGCTGGAGAAGCAGGCGGAAAAGCCCTGGTCGCCCGGCATCGGCACCTTGAACACGTGCAGCACGAACTGGGTCTTGTCGGCGTCCGGCAGCAGGAAGCCGTCGGCGCAATAGAACATGGGCTTGATGTAGAGTTCGCTGCCTTGCGGGAACTTGGCTACAGCCTGCAGGCACAGCTTTTGGATCTCTTCCCAGCCGATCTGGGGCTTCATCAGCATTTTTTCGGCCGAGCGCACCACGCGCTGGCAATGCAGATCCAGGTCGGGCGTCAGGCCGCGGAATGCGCGCGCGCCGTCGAACACCATGCTGGCCATCCAGAAGGCGTGGTCGGCCGGGCCGAGCAATTTGGGGTTTTCAGTGGTCCAGTGACCGTTGTGCCAGAACAAGGCATCCATGGTTGTCTTCCTTCACTTGAATTGGGGTGGCGCTATCGGCGCGCCGAAACGTCAGGATACATGAGGCAGCGGCCGGCTTCGCGCCGTCATTCGCGCGCCAGCGCCGCCTGCACGCGGTCGGCTGCCTGCGCCGGCATCCATTGCCGCCAGACCGGGCCGTACTGCTTGAGGAAATAGCGCGCGGCGTCCTCGGGTTCCTTGCCTTCGTTTTCCAGCCAGCCCAGGGTGGCGTCGATGGCGTCGCTGGGCACAGTCAGCTTGCCCAGGAATTCGGCGATCTGCGGCGCCTGTTTCGCGAACTCGGCGTTCACGCCGGTGACGACGGGGTTGGGCTTGAACTCGGTGGGCACGGGATTCGCGCACTTGGGATCGGTCATGCAGGTGTAGGCGGCCTGGTCGAACGCGGGCAGTTCCAGCTTCACCAGATCCAGCGCGCCGACCAGCGAGGTGGGCGTCCAGTAGTAGAAGACGATGTCGCGTTTGCGCTTGTAGGCGGACACGATGGCGGCTTTTTGCGCGGCGCCGGAGCCGGGCGCGAACATCGCGTAGTCCTTATCGAGCTTCAAGGCGCGCAGCAGGTTCTCGTTCAGGGTGCCGCAGGCCCAGCCCGCCGGGCAGCCGTAGATCCGGCCGCGGCCGGGTTCTTCGGGATCGGCGAACACGTCCTTGAAGCGCGCCAGGTCGGCCGCGGACTTCAGCTCGGGATGGCGCTCGACGGTGTAGCGAGGCACGTACCAGCCTTCGCCGGCGTCGTAGACGTGGCCCACGCCCAGCACCTTGCCGCTGGCCAGGGCCTTCTTCCATGCACCCTCGATCTGGCCGGGCCACACTTCCGGCGTGACGTCGACATCGCCGCGTTGCAGCGCCGCCAGCATGGGCAGGGTTTCGCCGATTTCGACCGTGGTCTTGCAGCCGTAGCCGTGTTCCAGCACATAGCGTTCGATGCCGGCCAGCACCAGGTTGGATTCCCAGTTCAGGCCGCTGAAGCGGACGGGCCGTTTGACTTCGCATACCGGCGCGGCGGAATCCGCGGCTTGAGCAGCCGCGGGAAGGAGGGCTGCGGCCAGCGCCAGGGCGCCAAGGCCGGGGGCGAGCGGATGCGGTTTGCGCATGGTCAGGCACCTGTTTGGTTGGGTGCCGTTCATTGTACGGGCGGCAGCCGCCGCGCCAAATGAAAACGGGGCCGCATAAAGCGGCCCCGTGCTTGCGCTGTCAGGATCAGGCGCGGGCGGCGCGGCGGCGATCGATGAAGGCGCCGACCTCGCCGACGATGCCGCGGCGGAAGGCCAGCACGCAGATCACGAAGATCAGGCCGATCACGATGGTGACCGATTCGCCCAGGCGCAGGAACCAGTCCACGCCGGTCAGGTTGGCCATCATCTGGCCGAAGTCGCCCACCTTGTTTTCCATCAGCACCACGATGAAGGCGCCGAGGATGGGACCGGTCAAGGTGCCCAGCCCGCCGATCAGCGTCATCAGGATGACCAGGCCGGACATCTGCCAGGTGGCATCGGACAAGGTGGCCGACACGAAGACCAGGGTCTTGGTGGCGCCCGCCAGGCCGGCCAGCGCGGCCGACAGCACGAAGGCCAGCAGCTTGAAGCGGTCGACGTCGTAGCCCAGCGAGATGGCCCGCGGTTCGTTTTCGCGCAGCGCCTGCAGCACCTGGCCGAAGGGCGAATTCACCGTGCGCCAGATGATGAAGTAGCCGATGACGAAGATGGCCATCACCACGTAGTACAGGTTCAGGTCCTTGGACAGGTCGATCAGCCCGAACAGGGTGCCGCGCGGCACGCTTTGCAGGCCGTCCTCGCCGCCGGTGAACTTCGCCTGGAGGAAGAAGAAGAACACCATCTGCGACAGCGCCAGGGTGATCATGGCGAAATAGATGCCGCTGCGGCGGATGGCGATGGCGCCCATCGCCAGGCCCAGCAGCCCCGCCACGGCCACGCCGAACAGCAGGCCGACCTCGGTGGGGAAGCCCCATACCTTGAGCGCGTGGCCGGTGGCGTAGGCCGCGCTGCCCAGGAAGGCGGCGTGGCCGAACGACAGCAGCCCGGTGAAACCCAGCAGCAGGTTGAATGCGCAGGCGAAGAGCGCGTAGCACATGATCTTCATGGCGAAGATCGGATAGACCCCGATAAAGGGAAGAATGGCCACCACGATGGCCAGTACCGCATAGCCCAGGAATTGACGATTCATTTTTCTTTTCCGAACAGCCCGGCCGGGCGGATCAACAGAACGATGGCCATGATGATGAACACGACCGTGCTGGAGGCCTCGGGCCAGAACACCTTGGTCAGTCCTTCGATCACGCCCAGGCCCAGACCGGTCACGATGGCGCCCATGATGGACCCCATGCCACCGATCACGACCACGGCGAACACGACGATGATGAGGTTGGAGCCCATCAGCGGGGAAATCTGCAGCACGGGCGCGGCCAGCACGCCGGCAAAGCCCGCCAGCGCCACGCCGAAGCCATAGGTCAGAGTGATCATGCGCGGCACGTTCACGCCGAAGGCCTCGACCAGGCGGGGGTTTTCGGTGCCGGCGCGCAACAGTGCGCCCAGGCGGGTGCGTTCGATGACGAACCAGGTTGCCAGACACACTACCAGGGAGGCTGCCACGACCCAGCCGCGGTAATTCGGCAGGATCATGAAGCCCAGGTTGGTGGCGCCGCGCAAGGCGTCAGGCGTGGGGTAGGGCTGACCCGAGACGCCGTAGAAGCTGCGGAACAGACCTTCGATGAGCAGCGTCAGGCCGAAGGTCAGCAGCAGCCCGTACAGGTGATCGAGCTTGTACAGGTGTCGCAGCAACAGCTTTTCTATGATGATGCCGAACAGCCCGACGACCAGCGGCGCCAGGATCAGCATGACCCAGTAGTTCAACCCCAGGTACGACAGCCCCATCCAGGCGATGAACGCGCCCAGCATGTAGAGCGCGCCGTGCGCGAAGTTGATGACGTTCAGCAGCCCGAAGATGACGGCCAGCCCGAGCGACAGCATGGCGTAGAAGGAGCCGTTGACCAGGCCTAGCAAAAGCTGGCCGAACAAGGCCTGTATGGGGATGCCGAAAATGTCAGTCATCTTATGAAAATCCTGCGCGTACGGAGGGAAGCGAGCTAATCAAAACGCGGCCCGACGGGTAGGATCGCCGGGTCGCGTCTGGGGCACATGGGCTGGATTACTTCTTGACCAGCTTGCAGGTGGACTCGGACAACTTGGTGTAGACCTCGTCGCCGGGCAGCGTCGCCACGACCTTGTAATAGTCCCACGGGGCCTTGGATTCGGCCGGCGTCTTGACCTGCATCAGGTACATGTCGTGGATCATGCGGCCGTCTTCGCGCACATAACCGCCTTGCGCGAAGAAGTCGTTGACCTTGTTCGACTTCATCCACTTCATGACGGCGTCGCCGTCGTCCGTGCCGGTGGCCTTGATGGCGTTCAGGTAGAAAGCCGTGGCCGAGTAGTCGCCCGCCTGCAGCATGGAGGGCTTGCGGCCGACCTTGGCTTCGAACTTCTTGGACCAGGCGCGCGAGGCGTCGGATTGATCCCAGTACCAGCCGTCGGTCAGGTACATGCCTTGCGTGGCTTGCAGGCCCAGCGCGTGCACGTCGTTGATGAAGACCAGCAGGCCGGCCATCTTCATGGTCTTGGTCACGCCGAATTCATTGGCGGCCTTGATCGAGTTGATGGTGTCGCCGCCCGCGTTGGCCAGGCCCAGGATCTGCGCCTTGGACGATTGCGCCTGCAGCAGGAAGGACGAGAAGTCCGACGCGCCCAGCGGCGCCCGCACCTGGCCCTTGACCTCGCCGCCCGCGGCCTTGACCACGGCCATGGTGTCGCGCTCCAGCGCGTGGCCGAAGGCATAGTCAGCGGTCAGGAAGAACCAGCTCTTGCCGCCGTCTTTCACCACGGCGGAGCCGGTGCCGCGCGCCAGCGCCACGGTGTCGTAGGCGTAGTGCACGGTATAGGGCGAGCATTGGGCGTTGGTCAGGTCCGACGCGCCCGCGCCGATCGCCATGAAGGGCTTCTTCTTCGCGGCGGCCACGCCGGCCATGGCCAGGCTGGTCGACGAGTTGGTGCCGGCGATGATGACGTCCACCTTCTGCTCGTCGAACCATTCGCGCACGCGCGCCGAAGCCACGTCGGCCTTGTTCTGGTGGTCTGCGGAGACGACTTCGATCTTCTTGCCGTTGATCGAACCGCCGGCGTCCTCGATCGCCATGCGCACGGCTTCCAGACCGGCCTTGCCGTCGATGTCCGAATACACGCCGGACATGTCAGTGATGAAGCCGATGCGGATGACATCGTCGGAGATACCTTGCGCGTGGGCGGTTGCCCCAGCAAATCCCAGGCCCGCCATGGCCAGTGCAGCAGTGATGGTGTGCAGCTTCATGGGATGACTCCTCTCTTCCCTACGGTGTAGTGTTGCCGGATTTCCGGCGGATGACACAGGTTCTAGACGCCCAGCAGTTCGTTGAGCGTGTCCTGTTTTTCTGAAAGTTCTGCGGCTTCGAAGTGCTCGACGATCTGGCCGTGCTCCATGACGTAGAAGCGGTCGGCCAGGGGCGCTGCGAAGCGGAAGTTCTGCTCCACCATGACGATGGTGTAGCCGCGCTGCTTCAGCGCCGTGATCATGCGAGCCAGCGCCTGCACGATGACAGGGGCGAGGCCTTCGGAGATTTCGTCGAGCAGCAGCAGGTTGGCGCCGGTGCGCAGGATGCGCGCCACGGCCAGCATTTGCTGTTCGCCGCCAGACAGGCGCGTGCCGGGAGAATTCCGGCGCTCCTGCAGATTGGGGAACATGTCGTAGATTTCTGCCAGCGACATGCCGCCGCCCAGCGAACCGACGACCGGAGGCAGCAGCAGGTTTTCTTCGCAGGACAGGCTGGCGAAGATGCCGCGTTCCTCGGGGCAATAGCCCACGCCCAGATGGGCGATCTTGTAGGTGGGCAGGTCGATGGCTTCGGTGCCATGGATGCGCACCGAGCCCTTGCGCGATCCCGTCAGGCCCAGGATGGCCCGCAGGGTGGTGGTGCGCCCGGCGCCGTTGCGTCCGAGCAGCGTGACCACTTCGCCTTGTCCAACGCGCATATCCACGCCGTGCAGGATATGCGATTCCCCGTACCAGGCCTGCAGGCCCGAAATTTCCAGTGCCGGGGTGCTCATGCGTGCGCTCCTTGAAGTTCGCCGTCGGTGGTGCCCATGTAAGCCTGCATCACGGCCGGATGGCGGGAGACTTCGGCGTACGATCCTTCGGCCAGCACGCTGCCGCGCGCCAGCACAGTAATGGTGTTGGCAATGGAGGACACGACATTCATGTTGTGTTCCACCATCAGGATGGTGCGTCCGGCGCTGACGCGCTTGATCAGTTGCGTGACGCGGTCCACGTCCTCGTGGCCCATGCCTTGTGTGGGTTCGTCCAGCAGCATCAGCTCGGGTTCCATCGCCAGCGTGGTGGCGATTTCAAGCGCGCGCTTGCGGCCATAGGGCAGGTTTACGGTGGTTTCGTTGGCGAAGGCGCCCAGATCCACCTGCTCCAGCAGGTCGCGCGCCGGCTGATTCAGCACGGCGAGCTGCCTGTCGCTTTTCCAGAAGTGGAACGACAGGCCGGTCCTGCGCTGCAGCCCGATGCGCACGTTCTCCAGCACGGTCAGGTGCGGAAACACCGCCGAGATCTGGAATGAACGGATCACGCCGCGGCGCGCGATCTGCGCGGGCCGCTCGCCGGTAATGTCGATACCGTTGAACTTGATGCTTCCCGACGTGGGAGAAAGAAACTTGGTAAGCAGGTTGAAGCAAGTGGTCTTGCCGGCGCCGTTCGGCCCGATCAAGGCATGAATCTCGCCCCGCTTGATACGCAAATCGACCCCATTGACCGCGACGAATCCGCGGAATTCCTTGGTGAGGCCTTTTGTCTCCAGGATCGTGTCGTCCATGTTCGCTGCACCGGCGTTGTATTTATTTCGGTCTCCACCTGCCGTCGTTGCGCCAGGTCCCCGCAGGGTCCGGAAAACTGTTCAGGAAATCGCAGTTTTCTTATGAGTTGCCGGCGAGTATGCGCACCTATTTATCAAAATTCCATGAGGGTTTGTCATAGGTTTTGCAGTGCGGAATGGGCAATTGTCGGCAGGCCGACAATGCTTGCGCCACAAGGGAATAAAGGCTTTCCATAATGGAAATGCAATGCAGCAAATATGCGTTGATCGTCATCAACGCCTGATGGATTTGAGAGGGAGGGAAAACCCGATTTGCGTGCACCGAATGCCGTGTCGGCGCGTAAGCTAACGCGCCGTCAGGCGGGCGTCTTCTGCTTGAATTCGCAGAGGTCGGAAATGCCGCATTGAGGGCATTTGGGTTTGCGCGCCACGCAGACGTAGCGGCCCAGCAGGATCAGCCAGTGGTGAGCGTCCTGCATGTATTCGCGCGGCACGAACTTTTCGAGTTTCTGTTCGACTTCCAGCACATTCTTGCCGGGCGCGATGCCGGTGCGGTTCGACACGCGGAAGATGTGCGTGTCCACCGCCATCGTGGGTTGTCCGAACGCCGTGTTGAGCACCACGTTGGCGGTCTTGCGCCCAACGCCGGGCAGGGCTTCCAGCGCTTCGCGAGTCTGCGGTACTTCGCCGCCGTGCTGCTCGATCAGGATCTTGCAGGTGGCGATGGTGTTCTTCGCCTTGGTGCGATACAGGCCGATGGTCTTGATGTAGTCGGCCAAGCCTTCTTCGCCGAGCGCCAGCAGGGCTTGCGGCGTGCCGTAAGCGGGGAAGAATTTGCGCGTGGCGATGTTGACCGATTTGTCGGTCGCCTGCGCCGACAGCAGCACGGCAATCAGCAACTGGAACGGCGTGTCGTATTCGAGCTCGGTGGTCGGATGCGGGTTGGCGGCCTGCAGGCGGGCGAAGATCTCTCGGCGTTTGGCTGCGTTCATGATTGAGTGGGGTTGCGGCGGGCCCGGGCGCGGGCCAGCGCGGATTCAATGGCGGAACGCTTGCGGTCCTCATTGCGCGCCTCGTCGGCGGCGGGAGCGGAAGCGCTGGGCGCGGCAGCCGCTTCGGGCGCCATCAGGCGCGCGTTGTCGGCAGCCAGGCGTTCGGTGCGTGCCAGATGGCTGCGGTGGCGCTGGCGGCTGATGGCAGCATCCTGCGAATTCCAGGCGCGACCTGCCGGCACCATCTGGATGCAATCGACCGGACAGGGCGCCACGCACAGGTCGCAGCCGGTGCACCAGTCGGCCAGCACGGTATGCATATGCTTGTTGGCGCCCACGATGGCGTCCACGGGACAGGCCTGGATGCACAGCGTACAGCCGATGCAGTGCGCTTCGTCGATGCGCGCGACCAGCAGCGGGCCGGGTTCGCCGCGGGTGGCGTCCAGCGGCAGGATGGGGGTATCGAGCAGGACCGCCAGCGCGGCGATACCGTCGTCGCCGCCGGGCGGGCAGCGGTTGATCGGGGCGGAGCCGTCCGCGATGGCGTCGGCATAGGGCCGGCAGCCGTCGTATCCGCACTTGGTGCATTGCGTCTGGGGTAGCAAGGCATCGATGCGGTCGGCCAATGAGCGACAGGACATGGATGTGAAGATGAAATCGTGGGACGGGGGCGCGAAAGGCAGGAATCAGGGACCCCAAACGCGAATCGCGCGCAACCCATCAAACAGCGCTGAGATTTCCAGTCACCGCTGTTTGATGGGTTGCGCGCGTCGGAGGTCCGGGTTCTAGTCCGGCTTGACTCGCGCTACACCCATCCTACGCAGATTGCCGGATGAATTCGGCAATTTTAGGACAGATCATTTCGCGCCAGCGGCGGCCCGAGAAAATGCCGTAGTGGCCGCAATTGGGCGCCGTGTAGTGCGTCTTGCGCTCGGCCGGGATGTTCTTGCACAGCTTGATGGCGGCGCGCGTCTGGCCCTGGCCCGAGATGTCGTCCAGTTCGCCTTCGATGGTGAGCAGGGCGACCTTCTTGATGTCCGCCGGACGCACCAGTTTGCCGTCCACTTCCCAGGTGCCGTTGGGCAGCTGGAACTCCTGGAACACCATGCGGATCGTGTCCAGATAGAACTCGGCCGGCATGTCCAGCACGGCGTTGTATTCGTCATAGAAGCGGCGGTGCGCTTCGGCGTCGCTGTCGTCGCCGCGCAGCAGGTCCAGGTAGAAGTCGTAATGCGACTTCATGTGGCGGTCGGGGTTCATGGCCATGAACCCCGCGTGCTGCAGGAAACCCGGGTAGACCTTGCGGCCCGCGCCCGGATAGCGCGGCGGCACCGGATGGATGACCTGGTTCTCGAACCAGCTGTAGGGCTTGGTCGTGGCCAGGCGGTTGACCTGCGTGGGCGACTGGCGCGGGTCGATGGGACCACCCATCATCACCATGCTGCGCGGCTGACAGGGATCGTTGGCGGAGGCCATCAGCGAGACGGCGGCCAGCACCGGCACCGTCGGCTGGCACACGGAAATCACGTGCACGTCCGGACCCAGGTGGCGGATGAAATCCTGCACGTAGCGCACGTAGTCGTTCAGATGGAACGGACCGGCCGACAGCGGCACCATGCGGGCGTCGACCCAGTCGGTGACGTAGACGTCGTGGGCCGGCAGCAGGGCGCGCACGGTGTCGCGCAGCAGGGTGGCGTGGTGGCCGGACAGCGGCGCCACCAACAGGACCTTGGGATCGTCGCGGCCCGTGTGGCGGACATCGCGCTGGAAGTGCAGCAGGCGGCAGAACGGCTTGTCGATGGCCACGCCTTCGATGACGCGGACGGACTTGCCGTTGATTTCGGTGGTGGGCAGGTTCCAGGCAGGCTTCTGGTATTCCTTGCCGATGCGGGTCATCAGCTCATACCCGGCTGCCATCTGGCGGGAGATCGGGGTATAGGCGAGAGGGCTGTAGGGACTGGAAAACAGCTGGGAACCGGCGTCCGTAAATGCAGCGAACGGAGTCAGGAAGGCGCGCTGCATTTCGTGCAATTGATACAGCATTTGAGAAAAGTCCTTCTGGGTCGTGCGTGTGTCCCGATTATTGCTCCGGGCACTAACGATATTTCTAAACAGCCTGAAGAAACGCCGACAAAAAAAGCAAATCTGTTGCTAAAAAGCGACCCAATACCCATTGAGCACCAGTTTAGGGCGCTTTTTACAACGTGCTGTCATACCAAAAGAAGGATTTATGCACTAAGTCGGACGGACCGAAGCTACCAGTAGTTTTCCACTGCCAGGTTGCCGGGGATGCCGCGGCGTCCAGGCTTGAAGCCGCGTTCGCCCAGCAGCTTGCGGGCGTCGGCCAGCATGTCGGGATTGCCGCAAAGCATGATCTTGGCCTGCTCGGGGTCCAGCGGCTGGCCTGCGAGCTGCTCCAGGCGGCCGTCGGCGATCAGCGTGGTCAGGCGTTCCTGCGGCATGCCGGGCAGGGCTTCGCGGGTGGCGATGGGCAGGTAGACGAGTTTCTGCGGATCCGCCGCGAAGAACTCGGCCAGCGCCGGCTGATTGCGCCAGGATTCGATTTCGGTGCGATAGGCGAGCTCCGCGGCGGTGCGCACTCCGTGCACCAGGATGATGCGGCGGTAGGCCCGCCAGACTGCCGGGTCGCGCAGGATCGAAAGGTAGGCAGACAGGCCCGTGCCCGAGGCCAGCAGCCAAAGATCGCCGCCCGGCGCGAAGCGCTCCAGGGTCAGAAATCCGTAGGGCGTCTTTTCCACATATAGCGAGTCGCCAGGCTGCAGCCGCGCCATGCGCGGACTGAACAGGCCTTCGGGGACCACGATGGAATAGAACTCCAGCCAGGGTTCGTGCGGCGCCGACACCATGGAATAGGCGCGCCACAGCGTGGGTTCGCCTTCCGAGGCGCCGGCTTCCGGCAGACCGACCCGGGCGAACTGGCCCGGCTGGAACGTATACGCGTCGTCGCGCGTCACGCGCACGGAGAACAGCTTGTCAGGCACCCAGGTGTGGACGTGGGTAACGGTCTGGCGCGTGTATTTGGAGTCGTCGGTCATCGGTACATCGCGCGAGGCCGGCCGCCAGGGCGGGGCCGGCGTTCGCGGATTATTTTTCCAGGTATTGCAGCTTGTCCTGCTTGCCATTCCATTCGTCGGCGTCGGGCAGGGGCTTCTTGGCACGGCTGATGCTGGCGAACTCGGGCGAGAGTTCGGCATTCAGGGCGATGAAATTCAACTGGTCCTGCGGCACGTCTTCTTCGGCGTAGATGGCATTGGCCGGGCATTCCGGGATGCAGACGGCGCAGTCGATGCATTCGTCAGGGTCGATCACGAGGAAGTTCGGACCCTCACGAAAACAGTCCACCGGGCACACGTCTACGCAGTCGGTGTACTTGCATTTAATACAGTTTTCGGTGACAACGTGGGTCATTCAGGAACTCCGGGAGCGGCGGCTTTTGTGTCTTGTTGGGCGGATTTTACCCAATGCCGCGCCGATGTGCCGGCAATACCCGTATTGACATAGTGGCCCTTCGCCCTGAACAGCGGGAGCTCTATGCTATGGTGTCGCGAAACGAAACGCGCCATCATGATAATCACTTCGCTGCTCGACACCGATCTGTATAAATTCAGCATGATGCAGGTGGTTCTGCATCATTTTCCCGCTGCCCAGGTCGAGTACCGTTACAAATGCCGCACGCCCGGGGTCGACCTGCGTCCCTACCTGGACGAAATCCGCGAGGAAGTGCATCAGCTATGCCAGTTGCGCTTCACCGAGGACGAACTTAAATATTTGGGCGGCTTGCGCTTTATCAAAAGCGACTTCGTCGATTTCCTCGAACTGTTCCATCTGCCGGAGCGCTGCATTCACATCGGCGTGGGCGATGGGCCGGGCGAAATCAGCATCGAGGTCAAAGGCCCCTGGCTGCATACGATCCTGTTCGAGATCCCGGTGCTGGCCATCGTCAACGAGGTCTATTTCCGCAACACTCGCAAGAATCCCGACTGGGAAGAGGGCCGCAAGCGCCTGCAGTCCAAGATGCACCTGGTGCTGGACGATCCGGCGCTGGCCGATTTCCGCGTGGCTGAGTACGGCACGCGGCGCCGCTTTTCCAAGATCTGGCACGAAGAAATCGTGTCCACCATGAAGTCGCAGATGGGCGTGCATTTCGCCGGCACCAGCAACGTGCTGCTGGCCAAGCAACACGAAGTGCTGCCCCTGGGCACGATGGGCCACGAATACCTGCAAGCCTGCCAGGCGCTGGGTCCGCGGCTGCGCGATTCGCAGGTGTACGCGCTGGAGGTTTGGGCCAAGGAATACCGTGGCGACCTGGGCATTGCGCTGTCGGACGTCTACGGCATGGATGCCTTCCTGCGTGATTTCGACATGTATTTCTGCAAGCTGTTCGACGGCGCGCGGCATGATTCGGGCGATCCCTTCGTCTGGGGCGAGCGCCTGCTCGAGCACTACCGCAAGAACCGCGTGGATCCGCGCGCCAAGACGCTGGTGTTCTCGGATTCGCTGACTTTCCCGCGCGCCATCGAGCTGGCCCGCCAGTTTTCCGGTCGCTGCAAGGTGTCCTTCGGCATCGGCACCAACCTGACCAACGACCTGGGCCACGAGCCCCTGCAGATCGTCATGAAGATGGTCCGCTGCAATGGCCAGCCGGTGGCCAAGGTGTCCGACGCGCCGGAAAAGACCATGTGCGACGATCCGGCCTACCTGGCCTATCTGCGCCAGGTATTCCAGCTGCCCCCCGCCTGACGGCGGCTCGGGGTAAATTGCGGGTTCTTCAGTATCGTTCCACCCAACCCACTCGAATCTAGGGGACTATTCATGAGCAGCATCAAGCGCTTCCACGTGGCCAAGCGCCTGTCCGACATGGCCGTGTACAACGGCGTCGCGTACCTGGCCGGCCAGGTGCCGGACGATTCCACGCTGGACATCACCGGCCAGACCGAACAGGTGCTCGCCACGATCGACCGCCTGCTGGCCGAAGCCGGCACCGACAAGACCAAGATCCTGATGGCCCAGATCTACGTGGCCAACATGAAGGAATTCGATGGCATGAACAAGGCCTGGGACGCCTGGGTCGCCGACGGCAATTCGCCTCCGCGCGCCACCGTCGAAGCCCGCCTGGCCAATCCGGACTACAAGGTCGAAATCGTCGTGACGGCTGCCGTCTAAGACGCCTGCCGCGTCGGGCGCCCCGGGCGCCTGATGCGTGCACGGGGCGGGCTGGCGCGTGCGCCACCCGTCTCATCATCCCGCGTTGTGCCGGCTACTGCCCGAGCAACAGCGTCGCGGCCAGCAGGCCGCCCAATTCCTCGCATTTCGCAATATCCGCGCCGGCCACGATCTTGGGCGCCAGGATCTGCTGCGCCGTCTGCGCACCCATGTTGACGATAAGCGCCGGCGCCAGCGCGTTGAGCCGCCAGCCCGTGCAGATGCGCTCGACCTGCCGCGCCGCACCCGCGCCGTCGCTGCCCGCGCTGATGGCGCAGGCGTAGGGCAAGCCTTGTATCCGGTCCAGCACCGCGTAATAGTTGCGGTCGAAGAATTCCTTCATCTCGCCGCTCAGCGAGGCCAGGTTCTCGGGGGCGCAGAACAGGTAGGCCTGGCTGGCGAGCATTTCTTCGGCCTGCGTGTCGGCGGCGCGCCGCAAGACCACGTCCAGGTCTGCCGTCTGTTCCAGTTGCGCGGCGGCCGCGCACGCCCCGCGCGCAGCGGCTTCGGCCATCTGCCGCGCGGCGCCGGTGCGCGAATGCCACACGATCAGCAGCTGTTTCATGCGTAGCGTTCCAGCGGATCCTGCCGGTAGTAGGCCCGCAGCAGCCCATACCATTGCGGCAGCGCTTCGTGCATGGGGTAGGGATCCACGAAGAAATGTTCCGAGCTGACCGCGAAGAACTCGGCTTCGTCGGTGGCGGCATACGGGTCCATCGGCAGTTGGCCGTACCAGGCGTCGGCGGCCTCGCTTTCCGGATCCACATCATGCGGGATGGCGGCCTCGACCGCGTCCACGGCAGCGATGAAGCGGTCCAGGCTGTCGTCCAGGATGCGGCGCCAGGCCTGTGGCTTGAGTTCGGGGTGCGCGGCCAGCGAGGGCATGCCGTCGGCATAGCCCGAACGCAGGTCCAGTTTGTGGGCGAACTCGTGGATGACCACGTTGAAGCCGCCGTCGGAGAACTGCGTGTCTTCCCAGGACAGCACCAGCGGCCCGCCTTCCCAGGCTTCGCCGGCGGCGTCCTCCAGGTATTCGTGCACCACGCCGTCATCGTCCTGGCGCGAGCGCGGGATGCGGAAGCTGGCGGGGTACACGATGATCTCGTCCCAGCCTTCATACAGTTCGGGCGCCAGGTTGAGGATGGGCAGGCTGGCCTGGGCCGCGATGCTCAGGCGCATGAAGTCCGAGACCTCCAGTCCTTGCGCGCCGTTGATGTGCTTGCTGGCCAGCAGCCAGGCCGAACGCGCCTGCAACTGGGCCGCTTCATCGGCTTTCAATGCCGCCAGGAACGGGTGGGCGTCCAGCACCTGTTGCCACAGTTCCGGGGAGATGCGGGCCTGCATTTCGGCCACCGCGGAGGGGCGGGCGCCCCGGCCCTTGAGCCAGCGCAACATAAGCTTCGGTTCCTTCCATATGCCGGGGCTAGCGGCTGCTTTTGGTGTCTACAAACCCTAGTGTAGAGTGTCGGGATATCAAACTACATCCGCCTGCCGTCCGTCATGTCCGCCCCGCCTGTTCCCGACGCGCCTACGCCTTTCGACGCTACCTGGCGCCAGGAGGTAGGCGCCGGCCTGGATGCCGAGGGCGTGGCGCTGATCGACCAGGCCGTGGCCTGGGCCGAACCGCGTTTCGAAGGGCAGCAGGCGCTGACCGGCGAACCCCTGGCCGGACACGGCGCGGGCGTGGTCCGCATCCTGGCGGCCTTGCATACCGATGCCGCCACCCGCGCCGCGGCGTTGCTGGCTGCCTTGCCGACCGACCTGATGGCGCCCGCGCCGTCCCTGCGCAGCGATCCGGTCGCGGCCGCCTTCGGTCCCGAGATCGCGCGGCTGGTGCAGGGCACGCGCGCGCTGCTGCGCCTGGGCGTGGTGGCGCGGCAGGCGAGCGACGCCGCCGCCGAAAGCGGCTCGCAAAAGGAAATGCAGCGCAAGATGCTGCTGGCCATGGCGGCCGACCTGCGCATCGTGCTGATGCGGCTGGCCTCGCGCCTGCGCACCTTGCGCTGGCACGCGGAAAGCAAGGCGCCGTGCTCCACCGATTTCGCCCGCGAAACCCTGGACCTGTATGCGCCGCTGGCGAACCGCCTGGGGATCTGGCAGATCAAGTGGGAAATGGAAGATCTGGCGTTCCGCTTCCTGGAGCCCGACAAGTACAAACAGATCGCCCGCCTGCTGGAAGAAAAGCGGGTGGAGCGCGAAGCCTTCATCGCCGGCGCCATCGAGCGCCTGCAGACGGGATTGGCCAAGGCGGGCGTCGAGGCCGAGGTCAGCGGCCGGCCCAAGCACATCTACAGCATCTGGAACAAGATGCGCGTGAAGCGGCTGGATTTCTCGCAGATGTACGACCTGCGCGCGCTGCGCATCATCGTTGACGACGTGCGCGCCTGCTATACGGCGCTGGGCATGGTGCACGAAATGTGGACGCCGATCTCGGAAGAATTCGACGACTATATTTCGCGGCCCAAGCCCAACGGTTACCGCTCGCTGCACACGGTGGTGGCCGACGACGACGGCCGTCCCTTCGAAGTGCAGATCCGCACGCGCGAAATGCATCAGTTCGCCGAATACGGCATGGCCGCGCATTGGCGCTACAAGGAAGCGGGCGCCAAGGGCGGCCAGGTGGCGGCCTCCAGCGAATACGACCGGCAACTGGCGTGGATGCGGCAACTACTGGCCTGGAACAGCGATGTCGAGGGCGGCGGCGAACCCGCCCAGCCCGCGCCCGCCAAGCCGGCATCGGGCAGGCAGCGCGGCCCGGCGGCGGCGCCGGCCCATACCGATGAGCGCATCTACGTGCTGACGCCGCAGGCGCGCGTGATCGAACTGCCCGCCGGCGCCACGCCGGTCGATTTCGCTTATCACCTGCACACCGACCTTGGCCACCGTTGCCGCGGCGCCCGCGTCGACGGGCAGATGGTGCCGCTGCAGACCCATCTGTCCACCGGCCAGACCGTGGAGATCATCTCCGCCAAGTCCGGCGGGCCGTCGCGCGACTGGCTCAACCCGCAGCTGGGCTTTCTGGCCAGTCCGCGGGCCCGCGCCAAGGTGCGCATGTGGTTCAACGCGATCGAATTGCAGCAGCGCATCACGCAGGGCCAGGCGCTGGTCGAAAAGGAATTGCAGCGGCTGGGCAAGACTGCCGTCAATCTGGAACAGCTGGCGCAGAACCTGGGATTCGCCCGCGCCGACGACCTGTACGTGGCGGCGGCCAAGGAAGAGTTCAGCCTCCGGCAGATCGACACCCTGTTCCAGCAGCCCGGGCCGGTCGTCGAGCCGCAGCCGGCCGCCTTGCGCCATGCCAGCGCCGGCAGCGCCGAGAAAAGCGGCAAGAGCGGCGTGCTGGTGGTGGGGGTGGGGTCGCTCTTGACGCAGCTGGCGCGCTGCTGCCGTCCGGCGCCGCCCGATCCGATCGCCGGCTTTGTCACGCGCGGACGCGGGGTGTCGATCCACCGCAGCGATTGCCACAGCTATCTGGCGCTGGCCGCGCGAGAGCCGGAGCGCGTCATCGAGGTGGCCTGGGGCGAAACCGCCGACACGTTCTACCCGGTGGACATCAGTGTGCGCGCGCACGACCGTTCCGGCCTGTTGCGGGACCTGTCCGAAGTCTTTGCGCGGCTGCGCCTGAACGTGGTGGGCGTGAACACACAGAGCAAGCAGTCGCTGGCCCATATGGTGTTCACGGTGGAAGTGCGCGGCGGGGAATCGCTGTCGCGCGCGCTGGACGCCCTGGCCGAAGTGCCGGGCGTGTCGTCGGCGACACGCCGCTAGGCGGGAAACCCGGGCCGGGCGGCCCGGGCGGGAGCAGGACTCAGTTGTCCAGCTCTTCGTGCGCGCGGTCGCGCATGTAGAACGCGGCGATCAGCCCCAGCGCCACGCCGAACATCACGTAATAGGCGGGCGCCATCGGCGAGCCGGTGGTCTTGATCAGCCAGGTCACGATGAACTGCGCGAAACCGCCGAAGATCATCACGGCCACGTTGTAGGCCAGGGACAGGCCCACCGAGCGCACGCGCGCGGGGAACAGTTCCGCCATCACCGTGCTGAACACGCCGAAGAATGCCGACACGAACAGGCAGACCACGACCTGCACGGCCAGCAGGCGGCCGATGGACGGCGCGTCCGACAGCCAGTAGTACAGCGGATACAGCACGATCAGGTAGCCGATGAGCGAGCCGATCACCAGGGGGCGGCGGCCGATGCGGTCGGACCAGGCGCCCATGAAGGGCGTCAGCAGCACCATCAGCGCCGCGCCCGCCATCTGCACCAGGAAGGTCTGGTTCAGCGGCAGCTTCAGGATCTGCGTGGAGTAGGTCACCAGATACGTGAAGGTGATGTAGATGGACACGGTCGCGGTCACGACCAGGCCCACGCCGATCAGCGCTTCGCGGGTATGCGTCTTCAGCATCTGGCCCAGGCTCAGGCGCTGCACGTCGCCGCGGGCGGCGGCTTGGCGCTCTTCTTCCTTGATCTGCTTGAACGCGTCGGTTTCATCGACGTTGCGGCGGATATAGATGGCGATGGGGACAATGACCAGGCCGAACGCGAACGGCAGGCGCCATGCCCAGTCGGCGATCTGTTGCGGGGTGAAGAACTCGGTGATGAGCGTGCCGCAGGCCGCGCCGATCAGCAGCGCCAGCATCTGGCCGGCCATCTGCCAGGAACCGTAGAAGCCGCGCTTGCCGTTGGGCGCCATCTCGATCAGCAGCGCCGTCGAGGTGCCGAATTCGCCGCCGGCGGAGAAACCCTGCAAGAGGCGGGCGATCAGGATGAAGATCGGGGCCAGGATGCCGGCCGCGTGGTAGGTGGGGGCCACGGTGATCAGCGCGATCGACACGGCCATCAGCGAGGTCACCATGACCATGGCGGCCTTGCGGCCTTTCTTGTCGCCGTACAGGCCAAGGATGATGCCGCCCACGGGGCGCATGAAGAAGCCGACGCCGAAAATGGCGGTGGTCATCAGGATGGCGTTCAGCTCGCTGCCGGGAACGCTTGGGTCGGTGGGGAAGAACAGCTTCGAGATGATCGGCGTCATGAACGCGAACACCAGGAAGTCATACCATTCGAGGGCATTGCCTATTACTGCCGCCACGATGTTGCGTGTGGGAACTGCTTTGTGCTGCACGGTTTCTCCTTGGGGTTTGCCTAACCGGGCGACATTCTAGGCGCTTCGCGCGCCGGACCACGCCGAGACGCGAAGGCGCGCTGGCCTTACACTCCTGTTTTTCCCCAAGAGAGTAGTGACATGAACGCGCGCACCTGGCTGGAAACGCTGGTTGGCTTTGACACCACCAGCCGCAATTCCAATCTTGCCCTGATCGAAACCGTCCGGGATTGGCTCAAGGGCCAGGGCGTCGACGCATGGCTGGCGCACAATCCGGAGCGCACCAAGGCCAACCTGTTCGCGACCTTGCCCGCCCAGGACGGCGGCATGCAGGGCGGCATCGTGCTGTCCGGCCACACCGACGTGGTGCCGGTCGACGGCCAGGAATGGAGCACGGATCCGTTCAAGCTCGTCGAAAAGGACGGCCTGCTCTATGGCCGCGGCAGCTGCGACATGAAGGGTTTCATCGCCAGCTCGCTGGCAATGGTGCCGGAATTCCTGGCCATGCCGCGCAAGAAGCCGATGCACCTGGCGTTCTCGTATGACGAGGAAGTCGGCTGCGCCGGCGCGCCCTACATGCTGGCCGACCTGCACGAACGCGGCATCCGCCCCGAAGGTTGCGTGGTGGGCGAGCCCACCGGCATGCAGGTGGTGGTGGCGCACAAGGGCATCAACCTGTTCCGCTGCAAGGTGCACGGCAAGGCGGCGCACTCGTCGCTGACCCCGCGCGGCTGCAACGCCATCGAATATGCCGCCCGCCTGATCTGCCGCATCCGCGACCTGGCCGACAGCTTCAAGGCCAACGGCCCCTACGACCAGTTCTACGACGTGCCGTTCTCCACGATGACCACCAACCAGATCCGGGGCGGCATCGCGGTCAATACCATCCCCGAACTGTGTGAATTCACCTACGAATTCCGTAACCTGCCCGGCATGCAGCCCGACGAGATCCAGGCAGAAGTTGAAAAATACGTGCGCGAAGAGCTCCTGCCGCGCATGAAGGCCGAATTCGACGGCGCCAGCATCGAAATCGAGACGGGCGCGGCCGCGCCCGCCCTGGAAGCGTCCGAGGAAGCCGCCATCACCCAGCTGGTGCGCGCCCTGACCGAAGACCGCGCCACCCGCAAGGTTGCCTACGGCACCGAGGCCGGCCTGTTCCAGGGCATCGGCATCCCCACCGTGGTCTGCGGCCCCGGCCATATCGAACAGGCCCACAAGCCCAACGAGTACGTCGCGCTGGACCAGTTGGCTGCCTGCGACACCTTCCTGCGCCGCCTGGGGCAGTCGCTCTGAGGGCAGGCTGACGGTTCCCGGGGCGGCTGGGGCGTTGCCCCCGGCCGCTGCCGGCGTCAGGTAAAATGACGGGTTGCAAACCGGATTTGCGGCCGGCAGTGGCCTGCCGCGATACCCGGGGGAGATGCTTGGTGAAACCTTACGACTTTCCGGATGCCCAGGGCCATTTTGGCCCTTATGGCGGTGTTTTCGTGGCGGAAACGCTGATGCACGCGCTCGACGAGCTGCGCGCGGCCTATGACCATTACCGTGTCGACCCCGCCTTCCAGGAAGAGTTCAACTACGAACTCAAGCATTTCGTCGGCCGGCCCAGCCCGGTCTACCACGCACGCCGCTGGTCGGAAATGGTGGGCGGCGCCCAGATCTGGTTCAAGCGCGAAGACCTGAACCACACCGGCGCCCACAAGGTCAACAACTGCATCGGCCAGGCCTTGCTGGCCAAGCGCATGGGCAAGCCGCGCGTCATCGCCGAAACCGGCGCCGGCCAGCACGGCGTGGCCACCGCCACGGTAGCGGCCCGCTACGGCATGGAATGCGTGGTCTACATGGGCAGCGAAGACGTCCGCCGTCAGGCCTCGAACGTCTACCGCATGAAGCTGCTGGGCGCGACGGTGGTGCCGGTCACGTCCGGTTCGCGCACCCTGAAGGACGCGCTGAACGAAGCCATGCGCGACTGGGTCACCAACATCGAAAACACCTTCTACATCATCGGCACGGTGGCGGGTCCCGACCCCTATCCCCGCATGGTGCGCGATTTCCAGACCGTCATCGGCAACGAATGCCTGACGCAGATGCCCGAGGCCACCGGCCGCCAGCCCGACTACGTCGTGGCGGCGGTGGGCGGCGGCTCCAACGCCATGGGCATCTTCCATCCCTACATTCCGTACGAAAATGTGCGCCTGATCGGCGTCGAGGCGGCGGGCGAGGGCATGGACAGCGGCCGCCATGCCGCTTCCCTGGCCGCGGGCCAGGTGGGCGTGCTGCACGGCAACCGCACCTATGTCATGCAGGACGCCGACGGCCAGGTTCAGGAAACGCATTCGGTCTCCGCCGGCCTGGACTATCCCGGCGTGGGCCCGGAACATGCCTGGCTGAAGGACTCCGGCCGCGCCGAGTACGTCGGCATCACCGACGCGGAAGCCCTCAAGGCCTTCCACGATTGCTGCCGCATCGAAGGCATCATGCCCGCGCTGGAGTCCTCGCACGCCATCGCGCAAGCCGTGAAGATGGCCGCCACGCTGCCGCGCGACGCCGTCATCCTGGTCAACTTGTCGGGCCGTGGCGACAAGGACATGCATACCGTGGCCGAACAGGCCGGCATCGAGCTCTGAGGCCCTGTCCATGACCACTCGCATCGACCGCATTGCCGCCGCTTTTGCGCGCACCGCCGAATCCGGCCGCGCCGCGGCGCTGATTCCCTACATTGCCGCCGGCGATCCTTCGCCCGCCGCGACCGTTCCCCTGATGCATGCGCTGGTCGAGGCCGGCGCCGACGTCATCGAACTGGGCGTGCCGTTCTCCGATCCCATGGCCGACGGCCCGGTGATCCAGCGCGCCGCCGACCGCGCCATCGCGCAAGGCGTGGGCCTGGCCCGCGTGCTGGAGCTGGTGGCTGAATTCCGCCAGCGCGACGCATCCACGCCGGTGGTGTTGATGGGTTATGCCAACCCGATCGAACGCATGGGCCAGGCCGAGTTCGCGCGTCGCGCCGAGCAGGCGGGCGTGGACGGTGTGCTGGTGGTGGACTATCCGCCCGAAGAAGTCGTCGAGTTCGCCGCCACGCTGGGCGGGCACGGCATTGCGCCCATCTTCCTGCTGGCGCCCACGTCCACGGAAGCGCGCATCAAGGCCGTCGCCGAAGTGGCGCGGGGTTACGTGTACTACGTGTCGCTCAAGGGCGTCACGGGTTCGGGCTCGCTCAACACTGACGACGTTGCCGAGCGCCTGGCCGTGATCCGCCGCCACGTGCGCGACATTCCGGTGGGCGTGGGCTTCGGCATCCGCGACGCCGAAAGCGCCCAACGCGTGGCGCGCGCGGCGGATGCCGTCGTGATCGGCAGCAAACTGATTGAAACCATGGAGCAGGCGGCGGCGAATGCCCCCGCGGCCCAGAAAACCGACGCCGCAGTCACCGCCGCCAGCGGCTGGCTGCGCACCATCCGGCAAGCGCTGGATCAAGTAAAACGAGCAAGCGCGTCGGCCTGAGCGGCGGGCGTGACCTCATACGGGATGAATAATCAATGAGCTGGATCGAAAAACTCCTGCCTCCTCGCATCAATAAAACCAGCGAAAGCGGCCCCCGCCGCGTTCCCGAAGGCCTATGGGTGAAATGCCCGTCGTGCGAATCGGTGCTGTACAGCGAAGACCTCGCGGCCAACCTGCACGTCTGCCCCAAGTGCGACCACCACATGCGCATCGGGGCCCGTGCCCGCATCGACTCGCTGCTGGATGTCGAGGGCCGCGTCGAGATCGGCCAGACCACGCGTTCGGTCGACACGCTGAAGTTCAAGGACACCCGCAAGTACCCCGAGCGTCTGCAGGAAGCGGTCAAGCAGACCGGCGAAACCGACGCGCTGGTGGTCATGAGCGGTTCGATCCGCGGCGTATCCGCAACGCTGGCCTGCTTTGAATTCGAATTCATGGGCGGCTCCATGGGCTCGGTGGTGGGCGAGCGCTTCGCGCGCGGCGCCCAGGCCGCGCTGGACAACAAGACGCCCTTCATCTGCGTGGCTGCCTCGGGCGGCGCGCGCATGCAGGAAAGCCTGCTGTCGCTGATGCAGATGGCCAAGACCAATGCCATGCTGACCCGCCTGTCGGCGGCCGGCCTGCCGTTCATCAGCGTGTTGACCGACCCCACCATGGGCGGCGTGTCAGCCAGCTTCGCCTTCATGGGCGACGTGGTCATCGCAGAACCCAAGGCGCTGATCGGCTTTGCCGGCCCGCGCGTGATTGAACAGACCGTGCGCGAAAAACTGCCGGAAGGCTTCCAGCGCGCCGAGTTCCTGCTGCAGAAGGGCGCCATCGACATGGTCGTGGACCGCCGCCAGCTGCGCGAGGAAATCGCCCGCCTGCTGGCCTTGCTGACCAATCAACCGGCGGACGTGGTTACGGCCTGAGTTTGCCCCGGCCTGCGCCTGAGGGGACGGGCCAGACGAACAGCGCCAAGATGCCGCCGGCAGCCCAGGGCTTCCGGCGGCATTGTCATATGCGGCCCCGGGGCCGCATATGACGAACAATTTGCGGAACAGTGTTTTCCATCCGCGATGTTGCCTGCGTGCGACAAAGCTTGAGCCTTCCGGCCCGGATTTTGCTATGTTGCGTACTAGGTTTGAAATCTACGGAGTTTTCCAATGCAGTTGACCAAGAAGAAGATGCTTACCGGCCTTGTGGGACTTGCCCTGGCTGCAACCGCGTCGCTGGCAAGCGCCCAATCGTCCGAGGGTACTCAGGGCGGCGTCAGCGTGCATTACGGCATTGGAGACCACTATCAGCGCCTGACGATCAACTACGAAACGGCTTCGGTCTGGACCTACCAGTTCGGTGGCAACTGGGGCCGGCTGGACCTGACGCCCGAACTCGGCGCGTCGTACTGGAAGGCGAGCGGCTCGCGCTCCCCGGGCCATGTCTGGCAGCTCAATGCCATCCCGATGTTCCGCTGGTGGACCGGCGAACGCTTCTACATTGAAGCGGGTATTGGCGCCACGCTCTTCTCCAGCACGCGTTTCGCCGACGAGAACATCAGCACCGCTTTCCAGTTTGGCGACCACATCGGCATGGGCTTTCTCGTGACGCCGAACAATCGCATCGGCCTGCGCTATTCGCACTTCTCGAACGCCAGCATCAAGCGCCCGAACCCGGGCCTGGACGTGGTGCAGCTGACGTACACCTACCAGTTCTGATCACGCCATGTATGTGGGCGTGGCGCGGCCCCAAGGGCCCGCCGCACAGACAGATCCACCCTCAGGGGTGGATTTTTTTTGGGCTGCTGTGCTGCATTGCGGCAAGTCCAATTTGATACCTCAAAAATATTATGTTCTGACGCTGCGTATACATACTTGTTGGTAGGGAGTGCAATCGCCAGAATGCTCTGGCACTGCACAACACACAACGAGCCGCCGCGCGGCTCCGCTTCCCGGCACGCTTGGCTGCGGCCGGGGAGGGGCGCGACGATGGCATACGGAGACCAACGCATGAACACCCCCTGTACGCCCGCGCGTCCCCTGACGCGCATGACGGTAGCCCTAGGCCTGGGCCTCGCGCTGTCCTGCGGCTCATCCGCCACCATGGCCGAGGAGTTTCCTAACAAGCCGCTGCGCATGGTCGTGGGCTTTGCCCCGGGAGGCGGCGCGGACATCGTGGCGCGCCTGGTCGGCGCCAAGATGGCCGAAAGCCTGGGGCAGCAGGTGGTGGTCGAAAACCGGGCCGGCGCCACCGGCACCATCGCCGCCGACAACGTCGCCCGTTCGCCTGCCGATGGCTACTCGCTGTTCCTGGGTTCGCAGTCCACCATGGTGGTGGCGCCTTCGCTGTTCCCGTCCTTGCCCTTCAAGCCCGAGAAGGACTTTGCGCCGGTATCGCAGATCGTGACCATGCCGCTGATCCTGGTGGTCAATCCAGCCTTGGTGGATGCCAAGACCGTACAGGAGCTGACGGAACAGATCCGCAAGGCCGGGGATGGCGCAATGAGCTATGCCTCGTCCGGCCAGGGCGGCCCGCAGCACATAGCCGGCGAGCTGTATGCGCACATGGTGGGCACCAAGGTGACGCATGTGCCGTACAAGGGCGAATCGGCCGCCATGGCCGACGTGCTGGGCGGGCACGTGCCGTACATGTTCGCCAATCTGCCTGTGGCCTTGCCTCACATCGCATCGGGCAAGGTCCGGCCGTTGGCCATTACCAGCCTGAAGCGCGACCCCAAGGCACCGCAAATCCCGACCCTGGCCGAGTCCGGGTTCAAGGACTTCGAAGTGTCGACCTGGTATGGCGTGTTCGCGCCGGCCAATACGCCCAAGCCCGTGGTGGCCAAGCTTTCCGCTTCCATCCGCGCCGCCGTGCAGCAGAACGATATGCAGGCCAAGCTCAGCGAGCAGGGCTTCACGGTGGTGGGCAGCGATTCCGATACCTTCACGCGTTTCGTGGGTTCGGAGCTGCCGCGCTGGTCGGTGCTGATCCGCGACATAGGCATCAAACCCGAATAGGCGTCCAGCCCGCGCGGGCGAGCCTTTATCCCTACGAGATCCAGACATGATCGATTTCACTGAAAAACGTGCAGCCGGCCCCGTCATCCGGCTGCATTCCGCGGACAACGTCGTGGTGGCGCGCGTGCCCATCGGCATAGGCATGGCCGTACCCTCCGAAGGCATCGTCAGCCGCAGCCAGATCCCGGCCGGGCATAAGATCGCGGCGCGCGACCTGCGCGCCGGCGAGCCCATCCTCAAGTACAACGTCTGCATCGGCTTTGCAGCGGGCGACATTCCGGCCGGCACCTACGTCCATTCGCACAACATGGACTTCCAGGAGTTCGACCGGGACTACGCGCACGCCCGCGATTACGTGGCGACGCCGGTCCTGCCCGAGTCCGAGCAGGCGCGCTTTCTCGGCATCGTGCGCGCCAACGGACAGGTCGCCACGCGCAACTACATCGGGGTCATGGCGACGGTCAACTGTTCGGCGACGGTGGTGCATCGCATTGCCGAAGCTTTCACGCCGCAGCTGATGGCCGCCTATCCCAATGTGGACGGCGTGGTGGCGCTGAGCCATGGCATGGGCTGCGGCATGGAAATGTCCGGCGAACCCATGGATTTGTTGCGCCGGACGATGGGCGGTTACGCCTGTCACGCCAACTTCGCCGCCGTGCTGATCGTCGGGCTGGGCTGTGAGCGCAATCAGCTGGATGCCTTGCTCAAGGACCAGGGCCTGGAGGCGGGCGCGCGGTTGAAGACTTTCATCATGCAGGAGACCGGCGGCACGCGCAAAACCATCGAGGCGGGCGTCGCCGCGGTGCAGGCGCTGCTGCCCGAGGCCAATCGGGTCGAGCGCGTGCCGGTGCCGGCGCGGCATCTGACGGTGGGCCTGCAATGCGGCGGTTCGGACGGCTTTTCGTCCATCACCGCCAATCCCGCATTGGGGGCGGCCATGGACATCCTGGTGCGCCACGGCGGCACCGCCATCCTGTCCGAAACGCCTGAGATCTATGGCGTGGAGCACACCTTGACCTCGCGCGCCCGCAACCGCGAGGTCGGCGAAAAGCTGGTGCAGCGCATCCGCTGGTGGAAGGAAGAGTACTCGCCGGGGCGCGACGTGCAGATCAACGGCAAGGTCAGTCCGGGCAACCAGATGGGCGGATTGGCCAACATCTTCGAGAAGTCGCTGGGCTCTTCGATGAAGGGCGGCACCACGGCGTTGATGGAGGTCTACCGCTACGCGGAGCCGGTGCGCCAGCCCGGCATGGTGTTCATGGACACGCCGGGCTTCGACCCCGTGTCCGCGACCGGACAGATCGCCGGCGGGGCCAACATGATCTGTTTCACCACCGGGCGCGGTTCGATGTTCGGCGCCAAGCCCGTGCCCTCGATCAAGCTGGCGACCAATACGCCGATGTATGAAAGGCTGACGGAGGACATGGACGTCAATTGCGGCGACATCCTGGACGGCACCGCGACGCTACAGGAAGTGGCGCAGCGCATCTTCGAGGAAATCCTGCTGGTGGCCTCCGGCACGCGCAGCAAGAGCGAGCTGCTGGGACTGGGCGATCACGAGTTCGTGCCCTGGAACATCGGCGTGGTGAGCTGAGCGGCACCGCCAAAAGAAGCGCCCCGGCGCACGGCTTCAGGTCGCCGTGCGCCGGGGCGCTTCGTGCTGCGGATATTGCGCTGTTCAATCCCGCGGACAACTAGCGCCCGCGGGATTGGGCGCTAGTTGTCCGCCAGGGTCTGCGCGCCGGGCATGTCGAAGCCGTTCTCATCCAGGGCGGCCTGCAAGGCGGTGCGCTGTTCAGCGTTCAGTTCCACCAGGGGCGGGCGTACCGTCGCCCAGGCCGGATCGCCGGATTTCCAGGCAATCGCGGCCTTCATCGCGGGGATCATGGGGAATCTGCCGAACACGTTGCGGGTCGCGTTCAGACCGGCCTGGCGAGCGTCGGCGTCGGCTTCCTGCCAGCGCTGCTGCAGGGCGACGATGGGGCCCGGATTGACGTTGCCGGTGGCGGTGATGCAGCCCACGCCGCCCGCGCGCAGGGTCTGCAGCAGGAAGGCTTCGCTGCCCGCGTAGACCTTGAAGCCGCGCGGCGCGAAGCGTTCGATCATGGCCGCCGTGTTGTTCCAGTCCCCACCACTGTCCTTTACCCCGGCGACCTGGCCGGGATAGCGGTCGAGCAGGCGGTCGATCAGGTCCAGGCTCAGCGGCACCTGGCTCACGGGAGGGATGTGATACAGGTACATGCGCAGCCGGTCGTCGCCTACGCCTTCGATCAGTTCGGCGTAGTAGCGGAACAGGCCTTCGTCGCTCACGCCCTTGTAATAGAAGGGGGGCAGGACCAGCACGCCCATGCTGCCGCTGCGCACGGCGTGGCGTGTCAACTCGATCGCGTCGGGCAGCGCGCAGGCGCCCGTGCCGGGCATCAGCGCCGACGGTTCCACGCCCGCTTCCAGCAGCGCGTCCAGCAGGCTGCGCTTTTCCGACAGGGCGAGCGAGTTGGCTTCCGAGTTGGTGCCGAATATGGCCAGCCCGACGGATTGTTCGCGCAGCCAGCGGCAGTGCTTCACATAGCGTCCCAGCGCCGGGCGATAGGCTGCGTCGAATGGCGTCAGGACCGGAGAAAAAACGCCGGGAATGCTGGCTTGGGTGCTCATTGTCTCTACTCGTTTTCTGATGAATGAAAAGGACGCGCCACGGGGCGCAGCGGCAACGTCTGATTCTGGCACCGAAGCGGCCAGTGAACATCTGCTGTTTAATTGCTTCAATCCATAAAATTGTTGTGGTTTGCCCTGGCGCAAACCATGCCTGCAGAAAAAGGGGGGACGCTTTGGATACGCGATATGTGCAGAGCTTTGTGTCGGTGGTCGAATGCGGATCGCTGGCGGAGGCCGCGCGCCGGCTGGACCTGACCCCCGCTGCCATTGCGGCGCGGGTGCGCACCCTGGAGGAAGAGCTGGGCGCCACGCTCATCAAGCGCGTGGGCCGCAGCGTCAAGGCGACCGAAGCGGGCCTGAAAGTGCTGGAACGAGCCCGCAGCGTGCTGCGCGAAGTGCGCGACCTGCGGGCCAGCGCCAGCGACGACGCGCCCTTGGGCGAGTTGAGGCTGGGCGTGTCGGTGTCGGCGCTGACGGGCATCATGCCCACCGTGCTGGCGCGCCTGTACCGGCGCCTGCCCAAGCTGGCCGTTTTCGTGGAGCCAGGCACCTCCAATCACCTGTACCACCGGGTGATCAACGGCGACCTGGACGCGGCCTTCATCGTCAAACCGCAATTCAACCTGTCCAAGGGCTACGCCTGGAAATTGGTGGCGGAAGAGCCGCTGGTGGTGCTGGCGCCGCCCGATACCGTAAGCAATGACGCCCACGAGCTGATGAGCACGCAGCCTTTCATACGCTATGACCGCAACGTCTGGGGCGGCCGGCTGGCGGACCAGTATCTGCGCCAGCACGGCATCGTGCCGCGCGAGCGCCTGGAGGTCGACGGCCTGATGGGCATCGCCTGCATGGTGTCGGAAGGGCTGGGCGTGTCGCTGGTGCCCGATTGGGCGCCGGATTGGGTGGACAGCCGGCGCGTCAAGCGAGTGCCGCTGCCGGGGCGCGCGCCTCTGCGCTGCATGGGGATCATCTGGGCCCGGCATATGCCGCATTCGGCGTTGGCGGAAGCGTTCGTCGAAGAGGCCGGCCTGGCTTTGAACCTGCCCGCGGAGCCGATAGAGGACGAGTGAGCGGCCGAGGGGGCGCGCTGCGAATCGCGCGGGGCGTCGCTGCCCTGCGGACCCACCATGAAAAACACCCCGTACGCTGGATCGGTATCCAGCGTACGGGGTGCGATGTGCTGCCAGTCGCAAGCCCTTGCGGGCCTGCGGTTTAGTGGCGCGTTTCGACCTGAACCAGCGGCTCGTTGGAAACGGGCGCGACCGGCTTGCGCTCGCGGCCCAGGCGGACCGGCGTGTGCGCAGCGGCGATACGCAGCTGGGTCTGGGCGTGGCGGTCCGGATCGGTCTCCACCCACTGCAGGCCGGCGGCATTGACCACGTCGTGCAGGGCCTGGGCCTTGGCCGACGGGGCGACAGCCGGCACCACGATGGGCTGGCTGGCTGCGGGCGTCGCGGCAGCCGCTTCCTGTGCGACAGGCGCGGCCGGAGCAACCGGGGCGACCGGTGCCGGGGCGGGAGCAACCACGGGCTCGACGGCGGCGGCTTCCACCGGCGCCGGCTCGGTCGCTGCGGGGGCGGAAACCTCGCTCGCGGCCTGCACGGACACCGGCTGGGTCACTTCGGCGGCAGCCGTCTGCACGGGCTGGGCCACGGGTTCGACGGCTTGCTCGGCTTGGGCCTGCACGGGCGCTGCCGGTTGGGTTTCAACCGGAGCAGCGGCAACCTGGACGGGCTCGGCTGTCGTGGTTTCGGGCTGCTGGGCTTGCGCCGGAGCGGCCTGGACATGTGCGGCAGGTTC
This sequence comes from Achromobacter sp. ACM01, assembly GCF_014851745.1. Taxonomy (NCBI): domain Bacteria; kingdom Pseudomonadati; phylum Pseudomonadota; class Betaproteobacteria; order Burkholderiales; family Alcaligenaceae; genus Achromobacter; species Achromobacter sp. ACM01. The sequence continues at coordinate 540,648 of NZ_JACVAF010000003.1, read as the reverse complement.
CTCGGTTTGCGCAGCGGTCACGGCGGGCTGGGCAGCGGCTTCTTCCGACTGTTCGATGCTGTCGTCGTCGGCGCCATCTTCCTGCTGGTCGTCGCTGCCGGCCAAGCCAGCTTCTTCCTGGCTGCGGCGGCCACGGCGGCTGCGGCGGCGGCGGCGCTTGCGCTCGGGATCGGCGGCGCCTTCGGCGCCTTCCACGGCGGGTACGCCATCGGCGGTCTGTTCGAGCACGGCTTCGGCTTCGCCGGCCTCGGCGGTCACCGCGGCGGCTTCAGGAGCCGGTTTGGTTTCGGGCAGGGCGGTGGCGACCGTCTGCGCCAGGGCGGCGACCATGCTTTCCTGTTCGCTCATCGGGGCGTCGGACTGGCCTTCCTCGCGGCGATTGCGGCCACGGCCGCGGCGACGGTTGCGGCCGGCGCCGCTGTCCTCGCCGCCAGCTTCCACGGCTTGCTCGGGGCGGTTGGACGCCAGGGCAGCTTGCGCAGCCTGGGTGTCGCGTTCGCCACGGGCGTCGTTGCGGTTGTTGCGGTCGCCGCGTTCCTGGCGCTCGCCCTCGGCGCGGCGGTTGCCGCGGACGTGGTGGCGGCCGCCTTCGCTGCCCTCGGCGCCTTCGCCGCGGGATTCGCCGCGGCGGTTGCGGTTGCGGTCCGAACCATGGCGTTCGCCACGGCGTTCCTGGCCGTCATGGCTGCTGCGGCCCTTGCCGCGGCCGGAGCTGGCGCGCTTGGCGCTGTCTTCCTGGGCAGCGGGAGCGGGCTTGGCCGCTTCGGAGCTGCCGCCCAGCCACCCGAACAGGCGCTTGAACAGGCCGCCCAGGCCGCCGGTTGCTGCCGGCGCGGGAGCCGGCGCAGCGGGAGCCGGGGTCGAAACCGGAGCGGGCTGCGAGGGCGTGATGCCCTTGACCAGCGCTTCCGGACGCGACTTGATTTCGTGCTCGCGCGGCTGCCAGGGGGCGTCCGTGGCCGGGGCTTCAACCAGTTCGAAGCTGGTCTTCAGTTCTTCCAGGCGCGGATCGTCGTGGCGCAGGCGCTCGATGTGGTGGTGCGGCGTTTCCAGATGCTTGTTGGGGATCAGCATCAGGTTGACCTTGAGGCGGGCTTCCATCTTGGTGATGTCGGCGCGCTTTTCGTTCAGCAGGTAGGTCGCAACGTCGACCGGCACTTGGGCGTGCACGGCGGCGGTGTTTTCCTTCATGGCCTCTTCCTGCAGCAGGCGCAGCACATGCAGGGCGCTGGACTCGGCGTCGCGGATCACGCCGGTGCCGTTGCAGCGCGGGCAGGTGATGTGCGAGCCTTCGTTCAGGGCGGGACGCAGGCGCTGGCGCGACAGTTCCATCAGGCCGAAGCGCGAAATCTTGCCCATCTGGACGCGGGCGCGGTCGAAGTGGAGGGCGTCACGCAGGCGCTGTTCGACGGCGCGCTGGTTCTTGCTGTCCTCCATGTCGATGAAGTCGATGACGATCAGGCCGCCCAGGTCGCGCAGGCGCAACTGGCGGGCCACTTCATCGGCTGCTTCCGAGTTGGTGCGCAGCGCGGTTTCCTCGATGTCGGCGCCGCGCGTGGAGCGGGCCGAGTTGACGTCCACGGAAACCAGGGCTTCGGTGTGGTCGATGACGATGGCGCCGCCCGAGGGCAGCGTGACCGTGCGCGAGTACGCCGTTTCGATCTGGTGTTCGATCTGGAAACGGGAGAAGAGGGGGATATCGTCGCGGTAGCGTTTGACGCGCTGGACGTTGTCCGGCATCACCACGCTCATGAAGGCCGTGGCCTGGTCGGCGATCTCGTCGGTATCGATGAGGATCTCGCCGATTTCCGGGGAGAAGTAGTCGCGGATGGCCCGGATGACCAGGCTGGATTCCAGGTAGATCAGGATCGGCGCGGAGTTGTCGCGCGCGGCGCCGTCGATCGCGGTCCAGAGCTGCAACAGGTAGGACAGGTCCCACTGGAGCTCTTCGACGTTGCGGCCGATGCCGGCGGTGCGGGCGATGATGCTCATGCCCTGGGGCAGATCGAGCTGCTCCATCGTGTCGCGCAGTTCCTGGCGGTCCTCGCCCTCGACGCGGCGCGAAACGCCACCGCCACGGGGATTGTTGGGCATCAGGACCAGGTAGCGGCCGGCCAGCGAGATGAACGTGGTCAGGGCGGCGCCCTTGTTGCCGCGCTCTTCCTTTTCAACCTGGACGATCAGTTCCTGGCCTTCGCGCAGGGCGTCCTGGATGCGGGCGCTGCGGACGTCCACGCCTTCCTTGAAGTAGCTGCGGGCCACTTCCTTGAAAGGCAGGAAACCGTGACGGTCTTCACCGTAGTTGACGAAGCAAGCTTCGAGGCCGGGTTCGATCCGGGTGATGACACCTTTGTAGATATTGCCTTTGCGTTGTTCGCGGCCGGCAGTCTCGATGTCGAGGTCGATGAGTTTTTGCCCATCGACGATAGCGACGCGTAATTCTTCCTGATGCGTCGCATTGAACAGCATGCGCTTCATGAGAGGGGTTCTCCGTTGTCATGACGCGCCGATATCGGCGCGTGACCTCGGGTCACTCGGGCTGCGGGCTGAAGCGGGCAAGAGTTGCGGACCGTACCTGGGCGGCGCCCAGGCGTATCCGCCGCGGGTCAGGCGGGCACGTCGAGCCGTGGGGCTCGGGGTTCTGTCAGCAGGAGGGTCAGCTTCACTGAATGTGGTTTGACGGAAAAGTGCTGTGAACGGCAGTTGCGGTCGGATTGGTTGCCCACGCGCAGCTGGTGCTTTAAATATGCGACGATTCTTGCGGTGCTTCAGAGCCGCTTGCGGCATGCAACGGACCTGCTGGGACAGCGGGCAAAATGAATGCCACACCACTATCCGGCAGGGCGCGGTTGCGCCGGCGACCAAATGACCCCGGGGGTTGAATGAGCAGGCAGTACAATGGCGGCCCGCGCGCTCGACGGAGTTGCGTAACGTTGCATCTCTACGTCAGGCGGCTAGTTCAGCCCCTTTAGGCTGTCCCGATTATATGTCGCTTTTCGCAATGCGCAAAGAAACTTCCCCCTCGCTTTCCCTCTCTAAAGCTCCCCCTGCCGTCCGGATGGTGGAAGTCGATGCCGAGCATGCCGGCCAGCGTCTGGACAACTACCTTGCGCGGCTGTGCAAGGGCGTCCCCAAAACCCATATCTACAAGGCCATACGCGGCGGCGAAGTGCGGGTAAACAAGGGACGCACTTCGGCCGACTACCGCGTCGCCGAGGGCGACGTGGTCCGCGTTCCGCCGCTGCGGCTGCCCGACCCGGGCAAGCCCCGGCCGGTGCCTGGCGCCGAATTCCCCGTGGTGTTCGAGGACGAGGCGTTGCTTGTCGTGGACAAGCCCGCCGGCGTGGCGGTCCATGGGGGCAGCGGCGTGTCCTTCGGCGTGATCGAACAGCTGCGGGCGGCCCGGCCCGGCGCCAAGTTCCTGGAACTGGTCCATCGCCTGGACCGGGAGACCTCGGGTCTCTTGATGGTGGCCAAGAAGCGCAGCGCCCTGCTGGCGTTGCACGCCATGCTGCGCGAAGGAAAAGGGGACAAACATTACCTGGCCCTGGTCGAGGGCGATTGGGTCAATGACCGCCAGCACATCAAGTTGGGGCTGTCCAAGTGGACCACCCAGTCCGGCGAGCGCCGGGTCAAGGTCGATCCGGACGGCCAGTCGGCGCACACCATCGTCACGCTCAAGCAGCGTTTTGGTGGCTATAGTCTGGTCGACGCCGAATTGCGTACCGGTCGCACCCATCAGATCCGGGTGCACCTGGCCGCCAGCGGCTTCCCCATCGTGGGCGACGACAAGTACGGCCACGACGAAGTACGGGCGCAGTTCGCGCGCATGGGTTTTGGCAGGATGTTCCTGCACGCCCACCAATTGACCCTGGCCCACCCGGTGACGGGCGAGTCCCTGACGCTTACCGCCGAGCTGCCCCCAGCTTGCCGGAAAATACTGAAACAACTGGAGTCGGTCTGATTATGTCGTATTCGCTGGTCGTTTTTGACTGGGATGGCACCCTGATGGATTCCACGCACAGCATCGTGGCCGCCATCCAGGGCGCCTGCCGCGACCTGGAGCTGGCGGTGCCTTCGGCATCCGATGCCAGCTGGGTGATAGGCCTGTCCCTGGAAAGCGCCCTGCGCCGCGCGGTGCCGGAACTGACGCAGGCGATGCTGCCGCGCTTCCTGGAGCGCTACCGCACGCACTATCTGCTGCGTGATCCGGAATTGCGCCTGTTCGAGGGCGTGCAGGAACTCTTGGCCGAACTGGCCGGGCAGAACGTGCGCCTGGCGGTGGCTACCGGCAAGAGCCGCGTGGGCCTGACCCGCGCGCTGGCCGCGACCGGCCTGGGGCCGCTGTTCGATGCCACGCGCACCGCCGACGAAACTTTCAGCAAGCCGCATCCGGCGATGCTGCACGAGCTGATGCAGGAGCTGGACGTGGATCCGGACCGCGTCGTGATGGTGGGTGACACCTCGCACGACCTGCAGATGGCGATCAATGCCGGCGTGCATGGCCTGGGGGTGACCTATGGCGCACATACCCTGAAGGAACTTGAGGGTTGTTCGCCCCAGGCGGTGCTGGACAGCGTGCCGAAGGTGCGCGAATGGCTGCTGCCGCGTATCTAGCGGCCTGGCGCCCGGGATTCTCCGGGCGTGCGCAGTCCGGGCGCGGAACGCCCGCCGTACGCGCGGGTCTATAGGAAATACCCGCAAGCGCCGGCTGCCGCGGAATATCATGGGGCGGCGCGGCGTCCATGGCTTGCGCAGGGCGCGTCCATGATCCTGCGGGCGCTACACCGGAGACCATGATGTTGATACGCAAGCCCGACGATATTCTTCCGTCCGAGATCACCTCCGAGGGCGTCTGGCGTTCGCGCCGCGAACTGATGCTGCGCGCGGGGCTGGTCGCGGCCGCCGCAGGCCTGCCGGGGTGGGCCATGCGCAGCGCGCACGCCCAGGAGGCCGGCGTTCTGCCGGGCAAGCTCAACCCCACCTTGAGCGTCATGGACAAGCAGACGACGCTGGCCGACGTCACCTCCTACAACAACTACTACGAGTTCGGCGTGGATAAGGGCGATCCGGCCGCCAATGCCGGCAAATTGCAGACACGCCCCTGGAGCGTGAGCGTCGAGGGCGAAGTCGGCAAGCCGCGCACCTTTTCCATCGAAGAGCTGCTCAAGCTGGCGCCGATGGAAGAACGCGTCTACCGGCTGCGCTGCGTCGAGGGCTGGTCCATGGTGATTCCGTGGATGGGCTATTCGCTGTCGGCGCTGCTCAAGCAGGTCGAACCCACGGGCAACGCCAAGTACGTGGAATTCGTCACCGCCGTGCAGCGCGAGAACATGCCGGGCGTACGCGCCGCGATCCTGGAATGGCCTTATGTGGAGGGCCTGCGCATCGACGAAGCCATGAATCCCCTGGCCATGCTGGTGTTCGGCGTCTACGGAAAGGTGCTGCCGAACCAGAACGGCGCGCCGCTCAGGTTGGCGGTACCCTGGAAGTATGGTTTCAAGTCGGCCAAGTCCCTGGTCAAGATCCGTCTGGTCGAAAAGCCGCCCGTGTCGTCGTGGATCAAGGCCGCGCCCCAGGAGTACGGCTTTTACGCCAATGTGAATCCCGAGGTGCCTCATCCGCGCTGGAGCCAGGCCACGGAACGCCGCATTGGCGAGGACGGGCTGTTCTCCCCCAAGCGCAAGACCTTGATGTTCAACGGTTATGCCGAACAGGTGGCGTCGCTCTACCAGGGGATGGACCTGAAGGCGAACTACTGAGGCGATTCCATGCCTGACGGCACTCCGCAGGTGGCTCCGGCCACGCCGCCGCGCAAGACCCAGCTTTCCGCCAAGACTGTGGGGCGCTTCAAACCGTTCCTGTTCCTGCTGGGGCTGGCGCCGTTCGCGCGTTGGATCTGGCTGGGCGTGAATAACGGGCTGACGGCGAACCCGGTCGAGTTCCTGACCCGTTCATCGGGCACCTGGACCCTGGTCTGTCTGCTCGTGACCCTGGCCATCACGCCGCTGCGCCGGCTGACTGGCCAGCCGGCATTGGTGCGTCTGCGGCGCATGTGCGGTTTGTTCGCGTTTTTCTATGGATCCATGCACTTCATGGCCTGGGTCTGGTGGGATCGCGGCTTCGATCCGGCGGGCATGCTGCGCGATATCGGCGAACGCCCCTTCATCATGGTGGGATTTGTGGCGTTCGTGCTGATGGCCGCTCTGGCGGCTACCTCCACGCAGTGGGCCATGCGCAAGCTGGGCAAGCGCTGGCAAAGCCTGCACCGCGCCATCTATGCCATCGGCCTGCTGGCGGTGCTGCATTATTGGTGGCACAAGGCCGGCAAGAACGACCTGACGCAGCCCGCCCTGTACGCCGCCGTGCTGGCCTTGTTGCTGGGCTGGCGGCTGGTCGCCTGGTTGCGCGGCAGGCGGTAGCGCTGCGCGTCCCTACAGCATCGCCAGCATGATGGCGGCAGTCTCCGCGTCCGGCTGGCCGTCGTATAGTCTCGGCCGGTAGTGCATCTGAAAGGCTGCCAGCGCGCCGATCGTGGCCGGGCTCAGTGTGCCGTCCTGCGGACACGCATAGCCCAACCGTGCCAGCTGTTTCTGGAACCATGCAACATCCGGGATGCCCTGGACCTGAAGGCGCGCGAGGTGTTCGGCGGCTCCGGTCTCGTCGTACCAGCGTCCGATTCCCGCCTCGGCCAACGTTTTCCACGGGAAAAGAGGGCCGGGATCCACCTTGCGCTGGGGCGCGATGTCGCTGTGGCCCACGATGTTCTCGGGCGTGACGCCATGCCGTTGCGCAATATCGCGCAGCAATATGGTCAGTGCGCGCAATTGCTGGTCGTTGTACGGATGCCAGACAGGCTTGCCGTCAGAGCCCTCCGTCCAGCCTGGGTTGACGATTTCTATGCCGATGGACGTGCTGTTCATGGCGATGTTGCCATACCAGGAGCTGGCGCCGGCATGCCAGGCGGCGCGGTTCTCGTCGACCAGCCGGTAGACGCGGCCGGCGTCGTTAACCAGATAGTGCGAACTGACCTTGCCCTTGGAGAGCAATTCCATGGAACGGGCGTCGTCCACGCTGGTGTAGTGCAGCACGATGCTGCGTACCCGGCTGGCCTGGCTGACCGCAGTGATCGAGGTGTCCAGGTCCAGGCCGGCGGGGCCGCGCGCGGCGCATCCCGCCAGGATGGCCGCGGCAAGCGGCACAAGGAATAGGCGGCGCATGGATCAGCGCGCCAGGAAGAGGAATAGCGTGGGCAGCTTGTCGAGCTGGGGCGCCGGCTGCTTTTTCCAGTCGGCCACGCTGCGGGTGACGATCCATTCGTCGGCGGTCGTGACCGAGCGCGCCACGCACAGCTTGGTGTCGCCCTTCAGGCTGGCCAGCAGCGTGGCGAACATGGCGGCGTTGCGATAGGGGGTCTCGATCAGCAACTGGGTCTGGTTGTGCTTGGCCGAGTGCTGCTCCCAGGCGCGCAGCTGCTTGGCGCGTTCCGTGGGGTCCACCGGCGCGTAGCCATGGAAGGCAAAGCGCTGGCCGTCCAGTCCGCTGGCCATCAGGCCCAGCAGGATGGAAGAGGGGCCGACCCAGGGTTTTACCGTGATGCCCAGGCGGTGTGCGGCGTCCGCGACCTTGGCGCCCGGGTCCGCGACCGCGGGGCAGCCCGCCTCGGAGACCAGGCCGATTTCCGCGCCCTTGAGCGCCGGTTCCAGCCAGGCCTTGATCTGGGCGGCGTCTACCTTGTCGTTCAGGGTGTGGATGGTGATTTCCTGCAGTGGCCGGGTTGTGCCGATCAGCTTGAGGAAGGCGCGCGCGGTCTTTGCGTTTTCGGCGATGTAGGTGTCCAGCTGGCCTGCCAGGGTGCGGACCTCGGCGGGGAGCCAGCGCTCGGGCGGGGCTTCACCCAGGCCGACCGGGATCAGGTGCAGCGCGCCGCTCATGCGGATGCTCCGGGGGCGTCCAGCGGATCCAGGCCGAACTGCGCCAGCATGCCGGTCAGTGCGATCAGCGGCAGCCCGATGATGGCGGTGGGGTCGTCGCTCTGGATGCTTTCCATCAGGGCGATGCCCAGGCTTTCCGCCTTGGCGCTGCCTGCGGTATCGTAGGGTTCTTCGGCGCGCAGATAGGCTTCGATCGCGCGGTCCGACAGCTGGCGGAAACGGCAGCGCGTGACGATGTCGGCTTTTTCCACCCGCTGGCCGTCCGTGACCGCCAAGGCGCTGTGAAATTCCACGATTTGACCCGACAGGGCCCGCAATTGCGCCAATGCGCGCGGGAAATCCCCCGGTTTGCCGATGGGCTGTCCGTCGATGGTGGCCACCTGGTCCGAGCCGATCACGATGCTGCCGGGGTAATTGGCCGCGACCGCCATGGCCTTGGCCACGGACAGGCGCAGCGCCAGGGCTTCGGGCGTTTCGCCGGAGTGTGGCGTTTCGTCTACATCGGGGGAAATCGCCGTGAAAGGCAGGCGCAGGCGGGACAGCAGTTCTTTGCGGTAACGCGAGCTGGACGCGAGGATCAGGCTGGGCTTGGAAGGCATGCGATATTTGACGTTAAGGCGTAAGTCACAGTATTATCTAACGTTTTGCGGGATTTTTGCATGAATGGACGCGCGAGCAAGCCGGTGGCGAAGCTTGGCGGCCTCGGCAAAATCATGGGTTCTGGGTTTTCCGGGGTTTAAACCCCCGGGGTTTTAAACCCGCGAGTTCGGGCTCTGTGAACAGCCCCGCGAATGCAAAGGACTGAACATCAAGCGCATCGATGCATACGCATTTGCCCAGATGGGCAAGGAAGCGCAAGGAACCATACCTCTTGTGCGGCTTACGCGCGTGGTTGACGGGCTGCCCGAACAACCGCAGGGCGATGCCGTACTCGTGACGTGGTCCGTGCGCGGCGAAATGGGTAGAACCGGCCTGCTGATGGGCCGGCCGCTACTGCATATCCATGTGCAGGCGAATCCGGTGCTGGTGTGCCAACGGTGCAACGAGCCGTTCGTGTATCCGATCGACAGCGAAGTCCTTTTGCAGCTGGTCAAGTCCGAAGCCGATCTCGACGACGATGCTTCCTACGGGGATCCATCCGGCGAGGACGACGAGGACGAAGAAGGAAATGGTTTTGTGTCCAACCTGCCTGAAAAGGTGGTGGGTTCGCATCATTTTGATCTGCTGGCCCAGATCGAAGATGAGCTCATTCTGAGCGTTCCGTATGTGCCCAAGCATGATGTATGCCCGGGCGCGCTGGCCAAGGTCAGCGAAGCTTCTCCCGAGGAGCCCGCTGTCAAGCGTCCGTCGCCGTTTGCGGTGCTGGAACAACTGAAGCACAAAGATTGAGATCAACATCGGGCCGCATCGCGTACAATGCGCCCCGTTTCTAGGAGTCATCATGGCCGTTCAACAAAACAAGAAGTCCCCGTCCAAGCGCGGTATGCACCGCTCGCACGATTTTCTGGTGAACCCGCCGACCGCGATCGAACCCAACACGGGCGAAGCGCATCTGCGTCACCACATCAGCCCCAACGGCTTCTACCGCGGCCGCAAGGTCCTGAAGACCAAGGCCGACGAATAAGGCCCCCGGGCCGAACTCGTACTCGGACCATTTCGGCTGAGCGCTGATACCTGGCACCCGTGATACGCATCGCCATAGACTGTATGGGCGGAGACTTCGGTCTGCCCGTCACGATTCCGGCTGCGATCGAGTTCGCCCGGCAATTTCCGGATACCCGGCTATTGCTGGTCGGGCTTCCCGACGCCATCGAAGCGGCGCTCTCCGAGCACCGCGGCGTGGCGCGTGATCGCATTGAGATCGTGGCGGCTTCCGAAGTCGTCACCATGGACGACCCGGTCGAGGTCGCCCTGCGCCGCAAAAAAGACTCCTCCATGCGCCTGGCCGCCCAGTCCGTCAAGGACGGGCGCGCCGACGCCTGCGTTTCCGCGGGCAATACCGGCGCGTGGATGGCCATTTCACGCTATGTGCTCAAGACGCTGGACGGCATAGACCGCCCCGCGATCGCCACGTCCATTCCGAACCAGACGGGCCGCGCCACCACGGTGCTGGACCTGGGCGCGAATGTGGACTGCACGGCCGAGCATCTACTCCAATTCGCCATCATGGGCGCCGCGCTGTCGCAGGCGGTGGACCATCGCGAGCGCCCCTCGGTGGGCCTGCTCAACATCGGCGAAGAAGTCATCAAGGGCAACGAAGTCGTCAAGGAAGCCGCCGAGCTCCTGCGCAGCAGCCCGCTCAACTTCTACGGCAACGTGGAAGGCAATGACATATTCAAAGGCACGGTCGACGTCGTCGTCTGCGACGGTTTCGTCGGCAACGTCGTGCTCAAGTCCGTCGAAGGGCTGGCGAAGATGTTGTCCAGCGTCATTCGCGAAGAGTTCAAACGCAATCTGATCACGCTGCTGGCTGGCGCGGTGGCCAAGCCGGTGCTCAACCGCCTGCGCACCCGCGTCGACAACCGGCGCTATAACGGCGCCGCGCTGCTGGGCTTGCGCGGCGTGGTCATCAAGAGCCATGGTTCCGCGGACGTCTACGCCTATGGATTTGCGTTGCAGCGCGCCCGTGAAGCCGTAGTGAGTAAACTGCTGGAGCGCACCGCTGAGACGGTCGCTCAGATTACCAAGCGCGTTCAATCTGGCGAAGGCCCCTCGGTGTCGTCGCCAAACGTGGCTGGGGACACCGCTTGATGGATACCGCAATGAAATATTCCGTGATCGCGGGCACCGGCAGCTTCCTGCCGGAACGCGTGGTTTCGAATGACGAACTGGCGGCGGAGCTGGCGACGCGCGACATCGCCACCTCCGACGAATGGATCGTCGAGCGCACCGGCATCCGCCAGCGCCATCTGGCCGAGCGCGGCGTGACCACCAGCGTGCTGGCGACCGAGGCCTCGCGCCGCGCGCTCGCCGATGCCGGCGTGGACGCCTCCGAGGTCGACCTGATCGTCCTGGCCACGTCGACGCCGGACTTCGTGTTTCCGAGCACCGCCTGCATCGTGCAGTCCAATATCGGCGCCAAGGGTTCGGCGGCATTCGACGTGCAGGCCGTGTGCAGCGGTTTCGTCTACGCGATGACCACCGCCGACAGCTTCATCCGTGCCGGCCGCGCGCGTTGCGCGCTGGTCATCGGCGCTGAAGTCTTCTCGCGCATCCTGGACTGGAACGACCGCTCCACCTGCGTGCTGTTCGGCGACGGCGCCGGCGCCGTGGTGCTCAAGGCTTCCGACAAGCCTGGCATCCTGGCCGCGCAACTGCACGCCGACGGCAGCCAGGCCAAGATCCTGAACGCTGCGGGCAACGTAGCCTATGGCGACGTGACCGGCGATCCGTTCCTGCGCATGGACGGGCAGGCCGTGTTCAAGCAGGCCGTTACCGTGCTGGACCGTTCCGCGCGCGACACCTGCGCCGAAGCGGGCGTCGAGATCGCCGACGTCGATTGGCTGATCCCGCACCAGGCCAACGTGCGCATCCTGAATTTCCTGGCGCGCAAGCTTGCCGTGCCGGTCGAGAAGGTCGTCGTCACCGTCGACAGCCACGCCAACACCTCTGCAGCCAGCGTGCCGCTGGCCCTGGACGCCGCGCGCCGCGACGGCCGCGTCAAGCCGGGCCAGTTGATCCTGATGCAAGGCGTGGGCGGCGGATTCACCTGGGGCTCGGTACTGGCCCGCATGTAAGGGCGCGCTCCGGCGCGGCGTGGCGCTCGGCGCCGCGGCCGCCGGAATGATGTGCCTGGCATTCCACACAGACACTGAATCAATCCAAACGGTCAAACATGAAAATCGCTTTTGTCTTTCCTGGCCAAGGTTCCCAAGCTGTCGGCATGCTGGACGCCTGGTCCGGCGTCGCGGCCGTCACGGACACCGTGGCGCGCGCCTCGCAGGCGCTGGGTCAGGACCTGGGCGCGCTGATCGCGCAAGGCCCTGCGGAACAGCTCAACCTGACCACCAACACCCAGCCCGCCATGCTGACCGCTGGCGCTGCGTTCTACGCGGCCTGGTGCGCTGCTGGCGGCCGCAAGCCCGACGTCGTGGCCGGCCACAGCCTGGGCGAATACGCCGCGCTGACGGCCGCGGGCTCGCTCGCGCTTGAAGATGCCGTGCGTCTGGTGCGCGTGCGCGCCGACGCCATGCAGGCCGCGGTGCCGGTAGGCACCGGCGCCATGGCCGCCATCCTGGGTCTGGACGACGACGCCGTGCGCGCGGCCTGCGAAGCCGCCGCCCAGGGCGAGGTTGTCGAGGCCGTGAACTTCAACGCGCCCGCGCAGGTCGTGATCGCAGGCCACAAGGCCGCGGTCGAACGCGCTTGCGAACTGGCCAAGGCCGCAGGCGCCAAGCGCGCGCTGCTGCTGCCGGTGTCCGCGCCGTTCCACTCCAGCCTGCTCAAGCCCGCCGCAGACGTGCTGGCCGGCGCGCTGGCCGGCGTGACCGTGTCCGCGCCGCAGGTGCAAGTGATCAACAACGTCGACGTGGCTTCGCCTGTCGAACCCGATGCCATCCGGGATGCGCTGGTGCGCCAGGCATGGCATCCTGTGCGCTGGGTCGAAACCCTGCGCGCGATGAAGGCGCAAGGCGTCACGCACGTCATCGAATGCGGTCCCGGCAAGGTGCTGGCCGGCCTGACCAAGCGCATCGATCCCGAACTCACGGGCATGGCCATTACCGATCCTGCTTCGCTTGAAGCAGCGTTGGCCGCCGTCAACGGAAATTAAGAACATGGACAACACCTCGATCGAACTGCAGGGCAAGATCGCGCTGGTGACCGGCGCCACGCGTGGCATTGGCCGCGCCATCGCCCAGGAACTGGCTGCGCGCGGCGCCACCGTCGTCGGCACCGCCACGTCCGAATCGGGCGCTGCCGCCATCACCGAAGCGCTGGCGCCCCTGGGCGGCCGCGGCGTGGTGCTGGACGTGACCGACGCCGCTGCCTGCGATGCGCTGATCGACGCGCTGGGCAAGGAGGGCGGCGGTCCCCACATCCTCGTCAATAACGCAGGCATCACCCGTGATACGCTGGCGATGCGCATGAAGGATGAGGACTGGTCGGCTGTCATCGATACCAACCTGGCTTCGGTTTTCCGCCTGTCGCGCGCCGTGCTGCGCAGCATGATGAAGGCCCGCTGGGGACGCATCATCAACGTCACGTCCGTGGTGGGTTCCAGCGGCAACCCGGGCCAGGCCAACTACGCCGCGGCCAAGGCCGGCGTGGCAGGCATGTCGCGCGCCCTGGCGCGTGAACTGGGCAGCCGCAACATCACCGTGAACTGCGTCGCGCCCGGTTTCATCGATACCGACATGACGCGCGCGCTGGGCGAAAATCAGACTGCGGCCTTGCTGCAGCAGATTCCGCTGGGCCGCCTGGGTTCGCCTGCCGACATCGCCCACGCCGTGGCGTTTTTGTCCGGGCCGCAGGCGGGTTACATTACCGGCACCACCCTGCACGTCAACGGCGGGATGTACATGCAATAAGTCACGAATCGCGCGTAGGCGGCCAGTTCCGCCATGCCGCCGCCGGACACAAACGGCGAGGCAACGCGAGGTTCAACCGGAAACGCCGCACACCGGTTTCCTGCGCCATTCCCGGCGACAGATCAAGTGCGCGGTGTTATTTTTGTCACGGCCAGGCGTCGCAAAACTCCGCGCTTGGCTATAATTCGCGGGATTTTTCCCAATTGGAGATCTGCATGGAAAGCATCGAACAGCGCGTCAAGAAGATCGTCGCTGAACAACTTGGCGTCAACGAAGCCGAGATCAAGAACGAATCCTCCTTCCTTGACGACCTCGGTGCCGATTCGCTCGACATGGTCGAACTGGTCATGGCGCTCGAAGACGAATTCGAGACCGAGATCCCCGACGAAGAGGCCGAAAAGATCACGACCGTGCAACAAGCGATTGACTACATCAATTCGCACGGCAAGCAGTAAGCTGGGCTTTTACCCTTCTGGTTGCCTCGCGACGTCCGTCGCAGCCAGCCGGAAAATCGGGGCGGTTTCAGGAATTTGCCGTGCGGTCCGCATGCGGGAAGGGCGTAGTAATGCCCGACCCGCTTTCGCGTGGGCCGCACGTGCAGCGCATCCCGAAAACCGCCTTTCTTTTGTCTGTTTGAGGAGTCATCCGTGAAGCGACGTGTCGTCATCACTGGCCTGGGTATCGTTTCTCCCGTCGGGAACGACTTGACCACCGCTTGGGACAATATCGTCAACGGACGTTCTGGCATCAGCCGCATCACCCGTTTCGATCCCTCGGCCATCACCACGCATATTGCCGGCGAAGTCAAAGACTTCGACATCAGCACCTATATCTCGGCCAAGGAAGCCCGCCAGATGGATACCTTCATCCATTACGGCCTGGCCGCCGGGATGCAGGCATGGCGCGACAGCGGCCTGGAAGTCACCGAAGCCAACGCGGAACGCATCGGCGTGATCGTGGGCTCGGGCATCGGCGGTCTGCCGCGCATCGAGGAAACGCAGGTTGAATACCTGGCCAAGGGTCCGCGCCGCATTTCGCCGTTCTTCGTGCCGGGTTCGCTGATCAACCTGATCTCCGGTCATTTGTCCATCGCATATGGCATGAAGGGCCCGAGCTACGCGGTCGTGTCGGCCTGCACCACCGGCCTGCATTGCATCGGCGACGCTGCGCGTCTGATCGAGTACGGCGATGCCGACGTCATGGTTGCCGGCGGCGCCGAGTCCACCGTGTCGCCGCTGGGCATCGGCGGTTTTGCCGCGATGCGCGCCTTGTCGACCCGCAATGACGATCCTCAGACGGCTTCGCGTCCCTGGGACCGCGATCGCGACGGCTTCGTGCTGGGCGAGGGTGCGGGCGTACTGGTGCTGGAAGAGTACGAACACGCCAAGAAGCGCGGCGCGCGCATCTACGGCGAGTTCGTGGGCTACGGCATGAGTTCCGATGCGCACCACATCACGGCTCCAGACAAGGACGGTCCGCGTCGCGGCATCGTGAATGCGCTGCGCAACGGCGGCCTGAACCTCGAAGACGTGCAGTACGTCAACGCGCATGGCACCTCGACGCCCCTGGGCGACAAGAACGAAACCGACGCCTTGAAGCTGGCTTTCGGCGATCACGCCAAGAAGCTGGTGGTCAATTCGACCAAGTCCATGACCGGGCACCTGCTTGGCGCGGCCGGTGGTATCGAGGCGGTGTTCACCACCCTGGCGGTCTACAACCAGGTGTCGCCGCCCACGATCAACATCTTCAATC
The DNA here is from genome assembly GCF_014851745.1 of Achromobacter sp. ACM01. Lineage (NCBI taxonomy): Bacteria > Pseudomonadati > Pseudomonadota > Betaproteobacteria > Burkholderiales > Alcaligenaceae > Achromobacter > Achromobacter sp. ACM01. Next base: position 525,434 of record NZ_JACVAF010000003.1, on the reverse strand, counting down.
AAGATCCGGAATGCGATCTGGATTACTGCGCCAATGAGGCGCGGCAGATGAAGATCGATGTCGGCCTGTCCAACTCGTTCGGCTTCGGCGGCACCAACGGCTCGATGGCCGTTCGCCGGGTCTGATTTGGAAGAGGCGCTCGGGGAACGCTGGGCGTTTCGCGTGCCCGTCAGGCGGCCAGGAAGCGCCACGGCGCTTTTTGGCCTGGCGCTGGCCGCGGCTGGCGCCAGCGTGCTGACGGCGGCGTCCTGGCACGGCATGGCATGGGCAGCGGGCGCGGCGATTGCGCTCCTGCTTGTGCTGGCCGGGCTGTTACACTCGGCACGGAGCAGCCTGTCCCCCGTATCCGCGTTGCGCGCGGCAGCCGGGGCAGGGAGCTGGCAGGTACGCCTGCCGCAAGGCTGGCAGGACGCAAGGCTGTTGCGAGAACAGCGTGGTCCCCGCTGGCTGACGCTCACTTTGCAGCCCTTGTCCACCGGGAGTACGGCCTTTACCAACAGCACAATCACCCTCACCGTCTGGCAGCGGACGTTGCGCCCCGAGTCCTGGCGGCGCCTGTGCCTGCTGGCCGGCGCGGCGCGGCCTGCCCGTCCGGCGCCCAGCCTGCGGGAGGCGTCATGAGCGAGCGCGAAGTCGACGCCGAGCTTGTCGCACGCGTCCAGCGGGGCGACAAGAAGGCTTTCGACCTGCTGGTGCTCAAGTACCAGCGCAAGATTCTCCGTCTGCTGGCCCGCATGATCCGCGACCCCGCGGAAATCGAGGACGTGGCCCAGGAGGCTTTCATTAAGGCCTACCGCGCCTTGCCCCAATTCCGTGGGGAGAGCGCCTTTTACACCTGGTTGTATCGGATCGCCATCAACACGGCGCGCAACTGGCTGGCCTCGCAGGGCCGGCGTCCCAGCGCGCCCAATGCGATAGAAACGGAAGACGGTGAAACTTTTAACGAAACCGACAACCTAACCGATATAAGCACGCCGGAATCCATGGTCGCCAGCCGCGAAATCGCCGAGACGGTGAACGCGGCTATTGAGGAATTGCCGGAAGAATTGCGTACCGCAATTGTCCTGCGTGAAATCGAAGGTATGAGTTACGAAGACATCGCCCAGAGCATGGATTGCCCGATAGGTACGGTGCGTTCCCGCATTTTTCGTGCGCGTGAAGCCATCGCCACCAAGTTGCGTCCGTTGCTAGGCACCGATGCCGAGCGTCGCTGGTAAGGAGTGGCAGTCATGCAAACAGCAGCCAAATCCGTTGTGATCGCCGAGTCCTCCTGGGAGGAGTCGGTTTCCGCCTGGATGGACGGAGAGGAATCCGACGACATCTTTCCCGGCTTGTTGTCCCGCGAGGGGCGCGAGACCTGGGACACCTATCATCTGATCGGTGATTCCCTGCGCAACGCCGATCTGGCGCTGACCCCCAGCGCGGCCTTCCAGGCCCGCCTGGCACGGGCGCTGGACGCGGAATTGCCCATCGTTGCGGCGCCTCGGCGCCGCTCGCCATTGCGGGTCGGCCTGTCCGGCCTGGCGGTGGCCGCTGCCGTGGCGACCGTCGCCTGGGTGGCGCAGCCTTACCTGACCGGCGAACCGGCGACCGAAGTCCGGGTACTGGCCGATGCCAGCTCGCCCGCCGCGGCTGCCGACGATTCGGGCTTGCGCGACTACCTGGAAGCGCATCGCCAGATGGCTGGCCCGAGCGCCGTGCGCCAGGTGTCCTTTGACACCGGGGTGGGGCGCTGATGGCGTTGGTGCTTCCATCGCGCTGGCCGGTGCTGGGCCGGGCCGCCACGCTGCAGGCCCACCGCGCCGGCTGGTTTGCCGCCACGCTTTTGACCGCTTTCCTGGCTGCGCACGAACCCGCGCGCGCGGCCGATGCCGCGCCTGCCGTCACCGATGACGTGGTCCAGCTGCTGACCCGCATCCAACAAGCCGCCCGCAAGCAGGACTACGCGGGCGTCTTCATGTACCAGCAGGGCGAAACGATCCAGTCCTCGCGCCTGGTGCACGTGGTGGACGGCACCGGTGAACGCGAACGCCTGGAAATCCTCGACGGCCAGCCCCGCGAGTACCTGCGTCACAACGAAGACGTGCAGTGTCTGCTGCCCGAGCGCAAGACCGTGTTGCTGGAGCGCCGCCGAGGCGACCGCTTCCCCGGTCTGCTGCTGGGCGACGCGGCCAACCTGTCCGAGCACTACAAGATCCACGCCGAGTCCGCGCTGCACCGCGTGGCCGGGCGCGAATGCCGCCTGATCACGATCGAGCCGCTGGACAAGCTGCGCTACGGCTACCGGCTGTGCGCGGACGTCGAAACCAATCTGCTGCTCAAGGCCCAGACGCTGAACGCCGCCCGCGGCGTGGTCGAGCAGGTGTCCTTCACCTCGCTGCGGCTGGGCTCGGAAGTCGATCCCCAGTTGCTGAGCTCGCGCTGGAGCACGCGCGACTGGAAGGTGCTGGAACCCTCGATGAAACCGGTGGATCTGGCTGCCCAGGGGTGGCGCATCCCGGCGCCCAAGGGCTTCAAGGCCGTCATGCAGGTGGCCCGTTCGATGGGGAAGGGCATTACGGTCAACCAGATGGTATTGTCCGACGGACTGGCGGCCATTTCCGTGTTCATCGAACCCTACGACAGCCAGCGCGGCCACCGTCCTCCCCACGGCGCCGCGCAGCGCGGGGCGATCACGGTCTATGGCACGCGCATCGCTGATTTCTGGCTGACCGCCGTGGGCGAAGTGCCCATCGCGACGCTGGAGCAGCTGGCGCAAGCCACTGAATATGTGCCCGCCGCGCCTGCGGCAGCAGCCCCCGGGGCCGAGTCCAAGTGATCGGCCGGGTGTGGCAAGCAGCAATTTCGGAGTAACACTTATGAAAGCAATGACAGTGTCGAATGCTTTTTTCCGGCGCTTTCTGGTGGCGGCCGCGGCCAGCGTCATGTTGGCCGGCGCCTATGTGCCTGCCGCCGTCGCCCAGGCGCCGACGGTGACGCTGCCTGATTTCACTAGCATTGTCGAAAAGGCCGACCCCGCGGTCGTCAACATCCGCACCACGGCCACGGTGCCGGTGCGCGGCATGGGCCCCGGCGGCGGCAATGATCCCTATGAACTGTTCCGCTGGTTCTTCGGCCCCGAATTTCAGCCGCCCGGCGGCGGCGCTCAGCCCGGCCCCTCGCCGCGTCAGCGTCCGCAGCCATCCCAGCCCGAAGAGCGCACCGTGCCGCGCGGCGTGGGTTCCGGCTTCTTCATTTCCGATGACGGCTACATCCTGACCAACAACCACGTGGTGGTGGACGCGACGGACATCTACGTCACGCTGACCGACGGCCGCGAGTTCAAGGCCAAGGTCATCGGCACGGACGAGCGCACCGACGTGGCGCTGATCAAGATTGAAGCCAAGGACATGACCCCGCTGGTGATCGGCGATCCCAAGAAGCTGAAGAAGGGGCAATGGGTGCTGGCCATCGGTTCGCCGTTCGGCCTGGATTCCACCGTGACCTCCGGCATCGTCAGCGCCATCGGCCGCGATACCGGCGAATACCTGCCGTTCATCCAGACCGACGTGGCGGTCAACCCGGGCAACTCGGGCGGTCCGCTGATCAACCTGCAAGGCGAGGTGGTGGGCATCAATTCCCAGATCATTTCGCGCAGCGGCGGCTTCATGGGCATTTCGCTGGCCATTCCGATCGACGAAGCCATGCGCGTGGTGGACCAGTTGCGCGCTACCGGCAAGGTCACGCGCGGCCGCGTCGGCGTGCAGATCGGCGAAGTGGGCAAGGACGTGGCCGAAGCCATCGGCCTGCCCAAGGCCGAAGGCGCGCTGGTCAGCAGCGTGGAAGCCGATGGTCCTGCCGAGCAGGCAGGCGTGCAGCCGGGCGACGTGATCCTCAAGTTCAACGGTGAACCCATCAAGCGTTGGTCCGACCTGCCCCGCATCGTGGGCGAAACCAAGCCGGGCACGCGCGCCGACATGGAAGTGTGGCGCAAGGGCAAGAACCTGACGCTGACGGTCAAGGTGGGCGAGATCCCGACCGAGAAGGCCGCGGGCGCCAGCAAGAAGGGCGCGCCGCCAGTCCCGGAAGTCACCAATGCGCTGGGTCTGGGCGTGGTCGACGTGCCGGCCGACGTGCAGAAGAAGCTGCGCATCAAGGGCGGCGTCCAGGTCAAGGTGGCCGAAGGCGCTGCGGCCAAGGCCGGCCTGCAGGAAGGCGACATCGTGTTGGCCCTGAACGACACCGACGTCACGGGCGCCAAGCAGTTCGGCGAACTCGTGGCCAAGCTGGACAAGGGCCGCGCCGCAGGGTTGCTGGTGCGCCGCGGCGACCAGACGCAGTGGGTGGCGGTGCCGGCATCGAAGTAATGCCGGGCCCGTCTTCCGAGTCCGCAGAAAAAAGGCGCAAGACCGGCTAAAATGCCTGGTTGCCGCAAGAGGGGGCGCATGGCGCCCCCTTGTTTTGCCCGGGCCAGGCCCGTTGGCACCCTCCTCGTCAGCCGTGCGTATTCCGGCGGCGGTGTCTTCCGGCCCAGTGCCGAGTGTTCCGTCCCTTATAACTTCAAGCATGCAGCATATTCGCAACTTCTCCATCATTGCCCACATCGATCACGGCAAATCGACCCTGGCCGATCGCCTGATCCAGCGCTGCGGCGGATTGGCGGATCGCGAGATGTCGGCGCAGGTCCTCGATTCCATGGAAATCGAACGCGAGCGCGGCATCACCATCAAGGCCCAGACCGCGGCCCTGCACTACAAGGCGCAGGACGGCAAGGTCTACAACCTGAACCTGATCGACACCCCGGGGCACGTGGACTTCTCGTATGAAGTCAGCCGCTCCCTGTCGGCCTGCGAAGGCGCGCTGCTGGTGGTGGACGCTTCGCAGGGCGTGGAAGCGCAGACCGTGGCCAACTGCTACACCGCCATCGAGCTGGGCGTGGAAGTGCTGCCCGTGCTGAACAAGATGGACCTGCCGCAGGCTGATCCCGACAGCGCCCGCCAGGAAGTCGAGGATGTGATCGGCATCGACGCCTCGCAGGCGGTGCTGGCCAGCGCCAAGACCGGCATGGGCATCGACGAGATCCTGGAAATGGTCGTGGCCCGCGTGCCGCCGCCCAAGGGCGATCCCGACGCGCCGCTGCAGGCCCTCATCATCGATTCGTGGTTCGACAACTACGTGGGCGTGGTGATGCTGGTGCGCATCATCAACGGCGTGCTCAAGCCCAAGGACAAGATCCTGCTGATGGCGTCCGGCGCCACCCACCTTTGCGAGCAGACCGGCGTGTTCACGCCGAAGTCGCAACAGCGTCCGCATCTGTCGGCGGGCGAAGTGGGCTTCATCATCGCCGGCATCAAGCAGCTGGAAGACGCCAAGGTGGGCGATACCGTCACGTTGGCCAACAAGCCTGCAGCCGAACCGCTGCCCGGCTTCAAGGAAGTGAAGCCGCAGGTGTTCGCGGGCCTGTACCCCGTGGAAAGCTCCGAATACGACCAGCTGCGCGATTCGCTTGAAAAGCTCAAGCTGAACGACGCCGCGCTGATGTTCGAGCCGGAAGTGTCGCAGGCGCTGGGCTTTGGCTTCCGTTGCGGCTTCCTGGGTCTTTTGCACATGGAAATCGTGCAGGAGCGCCTGGAGCGCGAATTCGACATGGACATCATCACCACCGCGCCGTCGGTGGTGTACGAAGTCGAACAGCGCGACGGTTCCGTGATCACCGTGGAAAGCCCGTCGCGCATGCCGGAAATCGGCAAGATCGCCGACATCCGCGAACCCATCGTGAAGGTCACGCTGTTCATGCCGCAGGACTACGTGGGTCCTGTCATGACGCTGTGCAATAACAAGCGCGGCGTGCAGGTCAACATGAGCTACCACGGCCGCCAAGTGCACCTGGTGTACGAGATCCCGCTGGCCGAGATCGTGCTGGACTTCTTCGACAAGCTGAAGTCGGTGTCGCGCGGCTACGCTTCGATGGACTACGAGTTCCTGGAGTACCGCTCGGCCGACGTGGTGCGCGTGGACCTGCTGATCAACAACGACCGCGTCGACGCGCTGGCCGTGATCGTCCACCGCAGCAACGCGCGCCATCGCGCCCGCGACGTGGTCACGCGCATGCGCGGCCTGATTCCGCGCCAGATGTTCGACGTGGTGATCCAGGCCGCCATCGGCGCCGAAATCATCGCGCGTGAAAACGTCAAGGCGTTGCGCAAGAACGTGCTGGCCAAGTGCTACGGCGGCGACATCTCGCGCAAGAAGAAGCTGCTGGAAAAGCAGAAGGCCGGCAAGAAGCGCATGAAGCAGGTGGGTAGCGTGGAAATTCCGCAGGAGGCGTTCCTGGCCATCCTGCAAGTGGAAGACAAATAGAACCCGAAAAGGCGGTTAGCTGATGAGTTGGAACTTTGCCCTGATTCTTTTTGTTTTGCTGGTGTTGACCGGCATTATCTGGGTGCTTGATCTGGCAGTGCTGCGCAAGGGCCGCGAACGCCGGGCCCAGGCGGCAATGGCGCAATACGATACGGCCCTGGTCGGCGACGCCCAGGAAGCCGAGCGCCTGCGCCGCGAAGCCGGCGACGCCGCGCGCCGCATGCCGTGGTGGATCGAATACGCCGTCAGCTTCTTCCCCGTCATCCTGTTCGTGTTCATGCTGCGCTCGTTCGTGGTCGAGCCGTTCCGCATTCCGTCGGGCTCGATGCTGCCGACCCTGCAATCGGGCGATCTGATCCTGGTGAACAAGTTCAGCTACGGCCTGCGCCTGCCGGTCATCGACAAGAAGATCATCGAGGTGGGCAAGCCCCAGCGCGGCGACGTGTTCGTGTTCCGCTACCCCGTGGATCCGGACGTCGACTACATCAAGCGCGTGGTCGGCCTGCCGGGCGACGAGGTCGCCTACCTGGACAAAAAGCTCTACATCAACGGCGAATTGGTGCCGCATGAGCGCGACGGCGACTACTTCGAGCCGGATCGTGTGTCATATATTGCGCAATATAAAGAGAAGTTGGGCGACGTTGAGCACAAAATCCTGCTGGATGAGGGCAAGCCGCAGGAGTATGGCCCGATGTGGCAATTTCCCAACCGCCAGAACTGCCAATACAGCCGTAATGGGGTACGCTGCAAAGTACCCGAGGGGCAGTATTTCGCCATGGGCGATAATCGGGATAACAGCGCCGACAGCCGATACTGGGGCTTCGTACCGGAAGCCAATATCGTCGGCCGCGCGTTCTTCATCTGGATGAATTTCAGCGATCTCAGCCGCATCGGCCGGTTCAACTGATTATGTCGCTAGCCACGCTAGAAAACCGCCTGGATCACCACTTCAGTGATTCGGCATTGCTCGAACAGGCGCTGACGCACCGCAGCCACGGTGCGCGCCACAACGAGCGCCTGGAATTCCTTGGGGATTCCGTGCTGAACTTCGTCGTTGCGGCGATGCTGTTCGAGCGTTATTCCAAAATCGACGAAGGCGATCTGTCGCGCCTGCGCGCCAATCTGGTCAAGCAGGCCTCGCTGGCGGATATCGCCCAGCGGCTGGAACTGTCGCAATACCTGCGTCTGGGCGAAGGCGAATTGAAGAGCGGCGGTTTCCGCCGGCCTTCCATCCTGGCGGACACGGTCGAAGCCCTGTTCGGCGCCGTGTTCCTGGACGCGGGTTTCGACGCCGCCCGTCGCGTGATCGTGCGCCAGTACCAGCCGGTGCTGGCTTCGGTCGATCCCAAGACCCTGGGCAAGGACGCCAAGACCTTGCTGCAGGAATTCCTGCAGGGCCGCAAGCTGGCGCTGCCGGTGTACACGGTGGTGGCCACGCATGGCGCGGCCCATAGCCAGCAGTTCGAAGTCGAGTGCGCCATTCCGGCGCTCGAGATCAAGGTGATGGCGCCCGGCGCCAGCCGCCGCGCCGCCGAGCAATCGGCGGCCAAGCTGGCGCTGGAGGCCGCGTTGGCCGTCAGCCCGGCGACCAAGGCTGCCCGCAAGTCGGGCAAGGCGCGCAAAACCGCGCAATTGTCGCTGCCGGTGGCAGTGGCTCAAGAGACTAAATGAGCGATACCCCTTTTCGTACCGGCTTCGTCGCCATCGTGGGCCGCCCCAACGTGGGCAAGTCCACCCTGACGAACGCCCTGATCGGTTCCAAGATTTCCATCGTGTCGCGCAAGGCGCAGACCACGCGCCACCGCATCCACGGTGTGTTGACGCGCGAGCACGAGCAGTTCGTATTCGTCGATACGCCGGGTTTCCAGACCCGCCATGGCGGCGCCATGAACCGCATGATGAACCGCGTGGTCACGCAGGCCCTGGCCGACGTGGACGTGGTGGTGCATGTGGTGGAAGCCGGCAAATGGTCCGAGGGCGACGCCAAGCTGCTGCCGCTTTTGCCCGCGCCGGAACGCACCATCCTGGTCGTCTCCAAGATCGACGCACTGAAGAACCGCGACGACCTGTTCGCCTTCGTGTCCAAGATCATGGCGCTGCATCCGTTCGGCGCCGTGGTGCCCGTCAGCGCCACCAAGAACCAGCAGCTGGATCAGCTGTTGCAAGAAATCGCGTCGCGCCTGCCGGAAGGCGAGCCGATGTTCGAGGAAGACACGCTGACCGACCGCCCCATGCGCTTCATCGCCGCCGAACTGGTGCGCGAGAAGATCTTCCGCCTGGTTGGCGACGAACTGCCTTACGGCTGTACCGTCGTCATCGAGCAATGGGAAGAAACCAGCAAGGGCGCCAGCATCAATGCCTGCGTGGTGGTCGAGCGCGACAGCCACAAGCCCATCCTGTTGGGCGCGGGCGGCATGCACATGAAGCGCATCGCCACGGAGGCGCGGCAGGACATCGCCAAGCTGCTGGACAAGCCGGTGCACCTGGAGGTCTACATCAAGGTGCGCAAGGGCTGGTCCGACCGCGAGGGTGCGCTCCGCGATCTGGGCTATGAGTAGACGGGCGCCTCGCGTCCAGGATCGCCCCGGATACATGTTGCACGCCACCGCGTGGCGTGAAACCTCCCTCATCGTTCAGACTTTCTCACGCGATCACGGCTGTGTGGCCATGGTCGCCAAGGGCGCGAAGCGCCCGTATTCCGTCCTGCGTCCCGTGTTGTCCGCGTTCCAGCCGCTGCTGCTGTCGTGGACCGGCAATGGCGAGGTCAAGACGCTGACGCGCGCCGAGATCGCGGGCATTCGGCCGCTGACCGGCACCGCGCTGATGTCGGCCTGGTATATGAACGAACTGCTGCTGCGGCTGCTGCCGCGCGAAGACGCCCATCCGCTGTTGTTCGACGCCTACGACTTCGCCTTGCAGCAGTTGTCCGGCGGCACCCGCGCCGCGGGCGCGCTGCGCCGCTTCGAATGGACGCTGCTGCGCGAAACCGGTTATGGCGTGGACGAGGATCCCCCCGATTTCGACGACCCGGCGATCGAGCCGGCCCTGCGCCGCGATCTGCGCGAACGGCTGGCCGAAATCCTGGCGGGCCGTCCCTTGTCGACCCGCCGCGTGTTGCTGGACCTGCAACGCATCTGAGCGCAGCGCGATCCGGCCATGACCTTCACGCTCAAGCAGGTCGAGACCTTCCGCACCGTCTATGAAACGGAAAGCGTCACCGCCGCTGCCAGACGGCTGGACGTGTCGCCCGCCACCGTCAGCGCGACCCTGGCCGCGCTCGAAGCCAGCATCGAGCTGCGTCTGTTCGAGCGCGTACGCCAGCGCATGCAGCGCACGCCCGAGGCGACCCTGCTGTATGAAGAAATCCGCCGCCTGAACGTCGGGCTGGAAAGCCTGGGCCGCAAGATCCGCGCCATCCGCGGCGCGGCGCAGCCACGGCTGCGCATTGGCTGCATCCATGCCTATAGCGGCGCCATCATCAGCGACACTATTGCTCGCTTTCGCGAGCGCTATCCTGATACCGGCCTGTATCTGCAGATCCGGGATTCCAATACCTTGCGCGACATGGTGGTGTCGGGCGAGCTGGACCTGGCAGCTGTGGCCGACGAATCCGAACTCGAAGGCTTGCGCGGCCACCGGCTGGCCAGTTTGCGCGCCGTGGCGGTTTTTCCCAAGGGGCATCCGCTGGCGCGGCTGGAGCAAGTGGATTTTTCGCACCTGGCCGACGCCGACGTGATCGCGCTGAACGCCGAGGACGGCTCGCGCAAGCGCCTGGACGCGCTGTTGGCGCAAGCGGGGCAGAGCCTGAAGGTGGCCATCGAGACGCCTTATTCCAGCACCGTGTGCCAACTGGCGCTGGCGGGGCATGGCGTGGGCATCGCCAACCCGGCCACGGCAGTCGGCATGGCGGCGGCGGGCCTGTGCTATCGCCCGCTGGCCGCGCCGGTGCATTTCGAATGCCACATGATCCTGCATGGCAGCCGCCCCTTGTCCGAGGCGGGCAAGTTCTGGGCGACCTGTCTGCGCGGCGCGTTGGCGCCGCTGGTGGAAAGCTTTGGCGTCTAGCGCGCCGAAGCCGGCCCCGGGGCGCTAGCCGCGGCGCCCGTCCGAGGTCACGATCAACACCACGGACGACTCCGCATCCAACAAGCCCGAGCGCCGCAGCCGCGACACGGCAGCCAGCGCCGCGGCCGATGACAGCTCGGTCGCCAGGCCAATGCGTTCCAGCCGCTGCTGCGCTTGCGCGGCCGCGGCGTCCGAGATCTCCACCGGCGTGCCGCCGGAACGCGTCAAGGCTTCCAGCGATTGCAGCGTGCTGGTGCTGCCCGCGATCGAATACTGGTCCGTCACGCCGTCCCATTGCTTGCGCGCGTCGCCCGTGGCGCGCGCGCGCGACAGGCGGGCGTACGGCTCCACCGCATGCAGGCGCGGCAAACGCGCGATGCGGCCGGTTTGCAGCAGATGCTGCCAACCCAGGAAGATGCCCCACAGCAGATCGCCGCGCGCGGTGGGCACCACGATGTCGCTGGGCACGCCGCAGCTTTCCAGGATCTCCTGCGCGATGGGCTTGTAGCCTTCCACGCCGTAGGGGTGGGTGCCCACGGGCGGATTCAGATAGTTCGTGCCGGCGAAGGCGCCGTGGTTGCGACACAGGTCCTCGACATGGGGCCAGCGGCTCAGGCTGTCCTCGAAGGCGGTCAGCCGGGCGCCGAAGCGCTGCATGGCCTCGCGCTGCAAGGGCGGGCAGTTGGTGGTGATGGCGATGTCGGCTTCCAGCCGCGCGGCGGCGCAATAGGCGGCCAGCGAGACGCCGGCATTGCCGCTGGAGGCGGCCGCCACGCGGGTGGCGCCGGCCAGGCGCGCGCGCGACACCAGTTGGGCCGCCATGCGGTCCTTGTGGCTGCCGGTGGGGTTGGCGCTTTCGCATTTCAACCAGAGTTGGCCCACGCCTTCGGTCTGCGCCAGCGCGGGCGCGGCGAGGCAGGGAGTGGCGCCTTCGCCCAGCGTGACGGCGTCCAGCACCGGCAGGGGCATGGAGCCGTCGGCCGAGGGTTCGTACAGGCATTCCAGGCTGGCGGGGTGGCCGGCTTCCAGGCAGCTGGGGCAGCCTTCGGGGTAATCGGCCGGCGGCCACAGGCTGGCGCAACGGATGCAGCGCAGGCCGGACAAGCTAGGGTTCATCTGCATGGGTCAATACTTCGAGGCAAGGGAATCGAGGGGAAGGGCGGGCGCGACTTGCAGCAGGCAATCGCCGTCGTCGCTGCGGGCGATGGCGCGCAGGCACACGACAGTACCGGCCTGCGGACTGGTCAGCGCGCGCGGCGCCATGTCGGGTCGGGCGGGTTCCAGCAGTTGGCCGATGCGCTGGCGCGCATTGACCAGTTGTCCCAGTTCGACAGCGGGCACGAACACGCCAGCCTCGCTGGCGCGCAGGGTGGCGGCGGGAGCGTCCAGGTCATAGAGGCGGACCTCGGGGCGGCGCGCGGGCGGGCGGTCGGGCAGGAGGCCGAGCTCGCCCAGGCAGCCCAGCAGGCCGTCGCGGCAGCGGTCGACCAGCGCCTGGCTGGTTTCGCGGCCGCCCCCGATCTCGGCGCTCAGGCGCAGCACCCCATGGCGGCTGGCGGCGGCCGGCATGGAGCCGGACTCCGTGCCGCGGAAGTACATGCAATCGGGCAGCCCGAAGGCTCGCGCCAGGGCGGGCAGGCGTTCGTCGTAGGCGTCGTCGCCGTAGCGCGTGATGACCGACGAGGGCAGGTAGCGCAGCGACGCGCCGCCGCTGTGCACGTCCACCAGCGCCTGTATGCGCGGCAGCAGCCGGGCTTCCAGCGCGGCGGCCACGCTTTCCGTGTAGCCGCGCGCGGGGGCGCCCAGGAAAGCGCGGTTGAGGTTGCCGCCGTCGGACGGCGACAGGCGCGTGCCCGCCAGCGAGGCCTCGGCGTTGGCCGCGGGCAGCAGGTAGACCGTGCCGCGTTGCAGGATGCCGGGCAGCAGGCGCCACAGCTCCAGGATGGCGGCCTGGCCTTCCCATTCGTCGCCATGCACGCCCGCCATCAAGGCAACGGCGGGGCCAGGCCCCGCCTCGATCCGCAGCATCGGTATGGTGACGCGCCGGTAGGCCGACGCGTTGGTCGCCGCGGCGCAGGAAAAGTCCTCGCGGCTTACCGTGGCCATGCGGCGGCTCCTGCTGATGTGACGATCCGGTTCAATCCAGCGTCGTGCCGGCGGCCTTGATGATGCCTTCCCATTTGGGCAGCTCCTTGCGTATCTGGTTCTGTACGTCCTGCGGCGTGCCACCCAGCGGTTCCTGGGAGCGGCTGCGCAGTTCCTTGCTGACGCCGTCCGAGCGCAGCGCAGCGTTCATTGCCGCGTTCAGCCGCGCGATGACCTCGGGCGGGGTGCCGGCGGGCGCGACCAGCGCGCTCCAGGCCGATTGCTCGTAGTCGGGATACCCTTGCTCCGCCACCGTCGGCACGTCCGGATTGGAGGCGGCGCGGGTCTTGGTCGTGACCGCCAGCGCGCGCAAGCGGCCATCCTTCAGGTTGCCGATCAGTGGCGGCAGGTTTTCCATCATGGAATCGACATGGCCGCCCAGCAGGTCGGACAACTGCGCGGCCGTGGCCTTGTACGGGATCTGGCGCACGGCGGCGCCGGTCTGGGCGATGAAGAGCTTGACCCCGACCTCGCTGGTGGTGCCCGGGTCGGCGGAGGTCATCGTCAGGCGCTCCGGCTGGGCGCGGCTGGCCTCGATGAACCCCTTCAGGTCGCGATAGGGCGAGGACGCGTTCACCACGATGACGTTGGGCGTTTCGGCCACCAGCCCGATGGCGGCGATGTCGCGGTCCAGGTCGTAGAGCTGCTGCTTGAACAGGAACCGGTGCAGCACCAGCGTGCCGACGTGGGCATAGCCGATGGTGTAGCCGTCGGCCGGCGCGCGCGCCACGGCCTGGGTGCCGATACGGCCGCCCGCGCCGACGCGGTTCTCCACGACCACGGGCTGGCCCAGCTGGCGGCTCATTTCCTGGCCCACCAGGCGCGCGGTGATGTCGGCGTTGCCGCCCGCTGCGGCCGGCACGATCAGGGTGATGGCGCGTTCCGGATAGGCGGCCAGCGCGGCGGGCGCGGCCAGGTTTAGCAACACGGCGGCAAGACAGGCGGTGCGTTTCATGACGTTTCCCCAGGCATTGAGAGCTGCGCCATTGTGCGGTCGCGGCCTGGGGAATACGTTTGGTTCAATGAGATGGATGTTCAATAAAACCTAAGACCTGTCCGCATTGCGCCGGTCGGCGGTCCGTCCCAGCCCGTGGCCCACGGCGGCGGCCGCCAGCGCGCACAGGGCGCCCAGCGCGGCGATCAGCGCCGGGCCGTAGCCCAGCATGTCCACGCCCGCCTTGACCCAGCCGCTGGCCGCATCGCCCGCGCGGTAGACCACGGTGTCGATGACGTTCTTGGTCTTGTACTTGTCTTCGGGCGAGACTGCGGTGAACAGCATTTCGCGCCCCGGACGGATCAGCGCGTATTCGCCGACCCGGCGCACGATCATGGCCGCGGCCAGCACGCCGAAGACGGGAAAGGCCGCCAGCGCCAGGAAAGCGGCCGTCATCGTCAGCGGCACGGCGGTCAGCAGGAAGCGCAGCCCCAGACGCGTGGCCACGCGCCCGGTGATGAAGAGCTGCGACAGCAGCGACAGCGCCTGCACCGTGAAGTCCAGCGCGCTGAAGACCCGGATGCGCTGGGCCGTGTCGGTAAAGGCATGCGCCACCAGCCGCGCCTGCTCCATGTAGAGAAACGTGTTGAGCGTGGCCAGCAGGATCACCAGCAGCGAAATCCCCAGCAGGTAAGGTGACTGGAAGATGCGCGAGAGGCCGGCCAGGATCGAACCTTCCAGCGGTCGGCGCATGTCGTCCGACGCCGCGTCCTCGCGGTGGGCCGCGCGCCAGCGCAGCAGCCAGCGCTTGAGGGGCAGGGTGGCGGTCAACAGTAGCGCCGACAGCAGCAACAGGCCGGCCGGACCGAGCGCGCCGGCCAGCAGGCCGCCCAACAGCGGGCCTGCCAGCCCGCCGGCGCTGGCACCCGCGGCAATCAGCGCGAACAGGCGCTTGGCGGACTCCATGCGGAATACGTCGGCCATCAGGCTCCAGGCGATGGAGACGACGAACAGGTTGAAGACCGACAGCCAGACGTAGAAGCTGCGCGCCGCCCAGACGCTGCCGGGGCGCAGATGGAGCAGGGCGGCGAAGCCGGCCATGCTGAGCGCGAAGGCGGCATAGACCCAGGTCACCAGCATGGCGCGCGGCACGCGCGCCGACAGCCAGCCGAACAGCGGCACCACGGCCAGCATGGCGATGAAGGTCGCGGTGAACAGCCATTGCAGCTGGTCGACGCCCGCCTGGATGCCCATGGTCTCGCGTATCGGCCGCAGCATGAAATAGCCGCAGAACAGAAAGAAGAAAAACGCGAAGCCGCAGGCTGCCGGCGCCAGTTCTTCCTGCGGAATGCCCAAGGCCTGCGCGGCGCGGCCTGGCAAGCTGCCGGGGGCGGACGCCATGGCGTCAGGCCAGCAGCGCGGCGATGCGTTCCCGCATGGCGGCGTCCGGCAGCGGCCCGAAGCCGGCCTGCGCGTTGTCCGCCATGTTGGCCGGCTTGGAAGTGGCGGGAATGACGGCGGTGACCGCGGGATGGCCGATGATGAACTTCAGGAAGATCTGCGCCCAGGATCCGCAATCGATCTCGGCGGCCAGCTCGGGCAGCGCCATCCCCTTGACCCGGCGGAACAGCGCGCCGTCCTGGAACGGGCGGTTGATCAGCACCGCGACGCCGTGGGCCTGGCAGGCGGGCAACAGGCGTTTTTCGGCGCTGCGGTCGGCTACGGACAGGTTGATCTGCAGGAAATCGGGCTTTTCGCGTTCGACCAGTTCGGTCAGTTCGTCGTGGGCATGATCGGTGTAGTGCGTGATGCCCAGATAGCGGATCATGCCTTGCTGCTTCAGTTCGCGCAGCAGCGCCAGCTGGTTGGCGGTGTCGATCAGGTTGTGCACCTGGACCAGGTCGAGCTTGTCGCTGCCCAGCGCCTGTTGCGATTGGCGCACCTGGCGCATGGCTGACTCGTGGCCCTGCGTGCTGATCTTGGTCGCCAGGAAGGTCCTGGCCCGCACGCCGCCGTCGCGCGCCAGCAGCGCGCCGGTGACCGCTTCCGCCTGCCCGTAGCTGGGCGCGGTGTCGATCAGCTTGCCGCCCTTCTGCAGCAGCGTATCCAGCACCTGCGCCAGCGGCGCCATGGCGGCCTTGTCGGCGGGGGACACGTTGAAGGTGTCGGCGGTGCCCAGGCCGATCACAGGCAGCGCCTCGCCGGAGGCGGGTATGTTCCGCCTGTGCATGGGAGTTACCACGCTGAGGGCGCGGGCCGTCCAGGCCGGCCCGGTCAGGGCGGCGGCGGCAGCGGTCTGGAGGAAGCGGCGGCGGTCGGGCATGGCGTGGCTCCAGCGGGAAAGGGCGCCCGGGAGGGGCAAAGAAAAGGGCCTACACGTGAATGCAGGCCCAAGGTAAAAAAAGAGCCTACACGTGAATGTAGGCTCTTTGTGCCGGTTTGGCAGCGTTGCGATTACTCGCGGTTGCCGCCGAAGATGCCCAGCAGCATCAGCAGGTTCGAGAAGACGTTGTAGACGTCCAGGTAGATGGCCAGCGTGGCGGACACGTAGTTGGTTTCGCCGCCGTTGACCACGCGTTGCAGGTCGACCAGCATGAAGGCCGAGAAGATGACGATGGCCAGGACCGAGATGGTCAGCATCAGCGCGGGCAGTTGCAGGAAGATGTTGGCCAGGGCCGCCACCAGGATCACGACCGCGCCGATGAACAGGAATTTCTGCAATCCCGACAGGTCGCGCTTGATGGTGGTGGCCAGCGTGGCCATCGTGCCGAACACGATCGCGGTGCCGCCGAAGGCCGTCATGACCAGCTGCGAGCCGTTGCTCATGCCCATGACGAAGCCCAGCAGGCGCGACAGCATCACGCCCATGAAGAACGTGAAGGCCAGCAGCAGGACCACGCCCAGCGAGCTGTTCTTGTTCTTTTCGATCGCGAACATCAGGCCGAACGCGCCCACCAGGAACACGATGGCGGACAGGCCGGGGCTTGCGCCCATGATGCGGTTGATGCCGGTGTACATGCCGACGGCCGCGCCCAGCACGGTCGGGATCAGCGAGAGCGCCAAGAGCCAATAGGTGTTGCGCAGCACCTGGTTGCGCGCGACCTCGCCCGGCGCGCCGGCTACGGCGCCGGAACGGTTAAAAGGGGACGGACGATATTCGTTCATTGAGAACTCCTGTGTGCGGCAGAGTAATGGTTGCCTAGAAGGCTTAGATGGGAAGGATACCTTACAGTTCCCTGAAGAATCCAGTTCTGCCTAGGATTAGACCAGAGGCGCGAAATAGGTTCCAGACGGGTCAACCCGGCCTGACGTCCTGCAGCACCCTGGCGACGATGCGCGGCAATTCTGCGTCCATGCGGGCCTGGATCTGTTCGATGGCTTCGGCCAGGGCTTCGCGCATCAGCTGCTCGACCTCGGCCTGGAGGCGGGCGCTCAGGACCGCGGCGTCCGGCGCCGCGGGAGGCGCAGCCAGGACGGCGGCTGCCGGCGGAATGATATCAGGGGACGCATCTGCGTCGTCCGCCACTTCCGTCAGTAGCGGAAAGGCGTCGTCGTCATGACCCTGCTCGCCATCGTCGGCCAGGTCGGTCAGCACGGGCATGTCCGCGTCGTCCGGGGACGCCGGCGGGTAGAGCGCGGGCTCGGCCCGCTGGGTCAGGGTAGGGATGCCGGGGTCGGCGTGGCGAGAGGGCATGATGGCTCCCGGGTGATCGAGGTGGCGCGCCGCAAGGCCGGCGCGTTCAGCCGTCCGGCTGCTGGCGGCTGAGGTCGTGGCTTTGCGGCGTGTGGCCCGCCGCCAGGTAGGTCCGCCAGCGCTGGCGGGCGGCCTGCTTGTCGTCGGGGTCGTCCGAGACGATTTCAAGCAGGCGCTCGAAGGCTTCGAAACCCGGAGGGCAGTCGAGGTCCAGGTTCAGCAGCCAGGACGGCTGGGGCTGTCCGCCCTGGCCCGCCGCGGCCGCGGCCTGTTGCGGATCGCCGGCAGTGAGAATTACAGGAGTCTCGCCCGCCAGCGGATCGTTGGCCAGCACGTGCGGCACGAAAGAAGTGTCGTCGAAGGCCCAGAGCATGCGGTCGAACGCGGCCAGCCGGGAGCCATCCCTACAGTACACCACCAGCCGCTGCCCTGCCAGGTAGCGCTTGCGCACCACCTGGCAGGCGGTGCGCAAGCGGTCGGGCGCGCCGAAGGCGAAGTCGATGCGCGTCATGCCGGGTTCCGTTGCTGCCGTTTCAAGCCTGGTCCAGCAGGTACTGCATCAGGAGCGGCACGGGGCGGCCGGTGGCGCCCTTGTCCTTGCCACCGCGCCAGGCGGTGCCGGCGATGTCCAGGTGGGCCCAGCGGTACGAGGTGGCAAAGCGCGACAGGAAGCAGGCCGCCGTGACCGCGCCCGCCGGAGGACCGCCGATGTTGGCGAGGTCGGCGAAGTTGGACTTGAGCTGTTCCTGGTAGGCGTCGTCCATCGGCATGCGCCATGCGGTATCCAGCGACTGGCGGCCGGCCGCGGCCAGCGCATCGGCCAGCGCGTCGTCCTTGGAGAACAGGCCGCTATTGACGTTGCCCAGGGCCACCACGCAAGCGCCGGTCAGGGTGGCGATGTCGATCACGGCGGACGGCTTGAAGCGTTCCGCGTAGGTCAGCGCGTCGCACAGCACCAGGCGGCCTTCGGCGTCGGTGTTCAGGATTTCGATGGTCAGGCCAGCCATGCTGGTGACGACGTCGCCCGGCTTGTTGGCCTTGCCGCTGGGCAGGTTTTCGCAAGCCGGGATCAGGCCCACCACGTCCAGCGGCAGCTCCAGTTCGGCCAGGGCACGGAACGAACCCAGCACGCTGGCGGCGCCGCACATGTCGTACTTCATTTCGTCCATGGTGGCGGCGGGCTTGAGCGAGATGCCGCCGGCATCGAAGGTGATGCCCTTGCCGACCAGCACGATGGGGCCTTGCGCGCCCTTGGCGGTCTTTTTGGCGGCCTTGTTGCCGGCATGGCGCAGGACGATGAAGCGCAGCGCTTCCTCGGAGCCGCGCGCGACCGACAGGAACGAGCCCATGCCCAGCGCTTCGACCTGCTTGCGGTCCAGCACTTCCACCTTCAGCGACTTGAACTCGCGGGCCAGGCGCTTGGCCGTCTCGCCCAGGTAGGTCGGCGTGCAGATATTGCCGGGCAGGTTGCCCAGCGTGCGGGTCAGGTCCATGCCGTTGGCGATGGCGCCGCCTTCGCGCAGGCCCTTCTGGGCCTGGGCCGCGTCAGCGCGCTCGACGACCTGGACGATCTTCTTGAGCTTGGGACGGGCGTCGCGGTCGGGCTTGCCGAAGCTGGCGTCGTAATGATAGGTGGCGTTGCCGGCTGCGATGGCGGCGCTGCGGGCGCGCGCGATGACAGCCACGTCGGCGATCGGATTGGCGACCAGCGTGGACACGCCTTCAGCCAGCTGCGCCGATACGCAAGCCGCGGCGAAGGCCTGCTCGGCCGAGGCGTGGGCGCGGGCAGAATATTCTTCCTGCTTGCCCAGGCCCACCAGCACCACACGCTGCGCGGACACGCCGGGCAGGTTGCGCAGGGTCAGTGTGGAGCCGGCGCGGCCGCGGAACTCGGCCTTGACCACCGAACGCACCGCGCCATTGGAAGCGCGGTCGATGAGATCGGCGGCGGGGCTCAACACGCCTTCCGCATAGACCCCGACGGCCAGGGCGGCGGTCTTGACTTGGTGCAGGGAAGCAGTGGTCTGTGTGCTAAATTCCATGAGGGTTTCCCGTGTACGTCTGTGTAGAATGCGGTCGATTATCCCGCATATTCTCCCATGTCTCTATTCAAACGCTCTGTCGTCAGCGAGATCACCAGTCACGCTGGCGTTGTCTTTTCCACGTTGCTCATCGTATGGCTCAGCGTGTTGCTCGTGCGCCTGCTCGGTGAAGCAGCGGGCGGCAACATCGGGGCGGACGTCGTGGTGGTGCTGGCCGCGCTGTCGACCATCACCGCATTGCCGACCATTCTCGCGGTCTCCGTCTTCATTGCGGTCCTCACCACCGTCACGCGCAATTACCGTGAATCGGAAATGGTGGTGTGGTTCGCCAGCGGCCTCTCGCTGGCCGACTGGTTCCGGCCGGTGCTGCGCGTCGCCATCCCCGTGGCGCTGGCGGTGGCGGGGTTGACGCTGGTGGCGGCGCCTTGGGCGTACCGCCAGATCGGCGAATACCACGAACGCTTCGAGCAGCGCTCCGACCTGTCCAAGGTCACGGCCGGCCAGTTCGCGGAATCGTCCGGCGGCAACCGCGTGTTCTTCGCCGAAGATCCGCTGGAACCCAGCGATGAACTGGGCAACGTATTCGCGCGCGAAAATGGTCCCGAATGGCTCAGCGTGCTGACCGCCAGCAAGGCCCATAGCGAAACCATGCCCAACGGCGACCGCTTCCTGGTGCTGGGCGAAGGCCATCGCTATGACCTGAAGCCGGGCACGCCCGAGATCCGGCTGGTGCACTTCGACAAGTACGGCCTGCGCCTCGAAAGCAAGTCCGGCGGCGATCCCGTGGCCGAAGCGCGCGCCAACGCGGAGCGTTCCGCCAAGGCGCGCACGACCTCGCAATTGATTGCGGACAACACCAATAGCAGCTGGTCGCAAGTGATGTGGCGGGTCTCGTTGCCACTGGCCGCGCTGAACCTGGCGTTGCTGGCGATTCCGCTGGGCGCCGTCAACCCGCGCCTGGGACGTTCGGGCGACCTGCTCATCGCCGGCCTGGTGGGCCTGCTCTACATGAACCTGATGAACCTGTCGCGCGCCTGGATCTCCAACGGCAAGCTCAGCTTTGGCGTGGGCGTGTGGGCGATCCATGCCTTGGTGGCGATGCTGACGGTCTTCCTGCTGATGCGGCGCTTGCGCGTGAAAGCGCCCAAGAACAGCGCCTGACGCCGGCACATCCAGCGCCTTGCGGCCCGCCCAGCGCGGGCCGCGGCTTTTTCAGGGCAGGTACTTCATCGTGCCGCCCTTGCCGGCCAGCAGGTCGGCGTTCTTCAGCACTGACTTGCGAATGAATTCCCACAGGGCCGTCACGCGTTTGAGCTTGCGCAGGTCTTCATGGCAGTACATCCAGAACGAGCGCGTGATCTCGACCTCGTCCGCCAGCACGGGCGTGAGCCGCGGGTCCTGCGCGGCGATGAAGCAGGGCAGGATCGCCAGCGACTGGCCCTGCAACGCGGCGTGGTATTGCGCCACCACGCTGGTGCTGCGCAATACCACCCTGCTGGCGGGCAGCAGGTCTTCCAGATAGCGCAGCCGCTCGCTGAACAGCAGTTCGTCGACGTAGCCGATGAAGGTGTGGTCGGCCAGGTCCGCGCGCTCGCGGATCGGCGGATGGCTGGCCAGATAGCCGGGCGTGCCGTACAGGCGCAGCGTGTAGTCGCACAGCTTGCTGCACACATAGGGGCCGCGCTGGGGGCGCTCGATGGTGATGGCCAGGTCGGCTTCGCGCTTGGACAGGCTGACAAAGCGCGGCACCGGCAGGATGTCCAGCGTGATGTGCGGATAGCGCCGCTGGAAGTCCGCCGCCAACGGCGTCAGCACATAGCTGCCGAAGCCCTCGGTGGCGCCGATGCGCAAGTGCCCCGACAGCGCCTGGCCGATGCCCGACAGGTTTTCGCGGGCGGAATGCACCGTGCTTTCCATCTGTTCGGCATGGACGAACAGGCGCTGGCCGTCTTCGGTCAGCACGAAGCCCGCGCCGCGCGACTTTTCGAATAGCAGGGTGTCCAGCTCAGCTTCCAGCGCGCGGATGCGCCGCGACACGGTCGTGTGCTCGACCCCGAGCTTGCGCGCCGCGGCGCTCACCCGCTGGGTGCGGGCCACTTCCAGGAAATATCTCAGGCTGTCCCAATCAAGCACTTTCCGGCTCTCCAGGCCCGGCTGCGCGCTGCGCCGCCGGGCAAATTTTGCTTGTGCATGAATGCACAAGGAATGTGCATTTCTAGTGTTGCTTGTTGATTTTCACACATCTACACTGGGTCGGCGGGCTTGGGGCCTGTAGCCAGGCTCTCCGGGGTCTGAACCCCGGGACCGCAGGCCGCGTAGACGGCGCCATAACGAATAAAACTCAGGAGACAAATCCATGAAATTGCACGCACGCGGGCTGGCCGTAGGCTTGTGTCTGGGCGCCGCATTGGTCGGCCAGGCGCAGGCGGCGGATAAGCCGCCAGTGAAGATCGGCATTCTGACGGACATGTCGGGCACCTACGCCGGCATGGGTGGGCCTGGTTCGGTGGCGGCGGCGCAGTTGGCCATCGACGACTGCCTGGCCGCGGAATGCAAGGGCATGAAGATCGAGCTGGTGTCCGCGGACAACCAGAACAAGGCCGACGTGGGCGCGGCCAAAGCGCGCGAATGGTTCGACCGCGACGGCGTCACCGCCATCGCCGACCTGACCAATTCCGCGGTGGCGCTGGCGGTGCAGGGCATTGCGCGCGAAAAGAACAAGGTGGTGATGTTCTCCGGTCCCGCCACTACGGCGCTGACCAACAAGGAATGCTCGCCGGTGGGATTCCACTGGATGTTCGATACCTACTCGCAGTCCGCGGGCGGCGCCAAGGCCACGGTAAAGGCAGGCGGCAAATCCTGGTACTTCATCACCGTGGACTACGCCTTCGGCCACTCGCTGGAAGCCGACACGGCCAAGGCCGTGCAAGCGCTGGGCGGCACCGTCGCCGGCAGCGTGCGCCATCCCCTGAACGCGCCGGACTTCGCGTCCTACCTGCTGCAGGCGCAGGCCTCCAAGGCCCAGGTCGTGGCGCTGGCCAACGGCGGCCAGGACACGGTCAACGCGGTCAAGCAAGCGCGCGAATTCGGCATCGTGGCCGGCGGCCAGCGCCTGGTCTCGTTGCTGATTTTCCTGTCGGACCTGCGCGCGCTGGGCCTGGAAAGCGCCCAGGGCCTGTCGTACGTGGACGGCTTCTACTGGGATTACGACGACGCCACGCGCCAGTGGTCTGGGCGCTTCGAGAAAGCGTTCCGCGGCCTGAAACCCACCATGACGCAGGCCGGTGTGTACTCCAGCGTGCGGCACTACCTGCGCTCGGTCGCCGCTTCCGGCAGCACCGACGGCAAGGTGGTGGCCGACAAGATGCGCGCGCTGCCCATCGAGGATCCGATCATGCGCAACGCGTCCATCCGTCCCGACGGCCGCGTGATCCACGACATGTACCTGTATGAAGTGAAAAAGCCGTCCGAGTCCAAGGGCGGTTGGGACTATTCCAAGTTGGTGGCCACCATTCCGGCCGCCGAAGCCTTCCAGCCGCTGGCGGATTCGAGCTGCCCGCTGGTCAAGAAGTAAACCCGGGGCGCCGGCAGGCCCTTGCCGCCGGCGCCTCACCATCCATGTATGCGGATTCCATCCGCATCGACCATGCAGTGTGAGGAGCATCAAATGAGTGAAGTCCCCCGCGTTCCGCTATTGATCGGCGGCAAGCTCGTGCAGTCCAAAACCACCGAATGGCGGGACGTGATCAATCCCGCTACCCAGGAGGTCGTTGCCAAGGTGCCCTTCGCCACGCGCGAAGAACTGGACCTGGCCGTCTCCAACGCCAAGGAGGCTTTCAAGACCTGGCGCAACAGCGGGCAGGGCGCTCGCATGCGCGTCATGCTGAAGTTCCAGGAACTGCTGCGCGCCAATACCGGCAAGCTGGCCGAAATGATCACCCGCGAGCACGGCAAGACCCTGCCGGACGCCGAGGGCGAAGTCGGCCGCGGCCTGGAAGTGGTGGAGCACGCATGCTCCATCGCCAACCTGCAGCTGGGCGAGTACGCCGAGAATGCCGCTTCCGGCATCGACGTCTACACGCTGATCCAGCCGCTGGGCGTGTGCGCGGGCATCACCGCGTTCAACTTCCCGGTCATGCTGCCTTGCTTCATGTTCCCGATCGCCGTGGCCTGCGGCAACACCTTCATCCTCAAGCCTTCCGAGCAGGATCCGACGTCCTCGCTGTTCCTGGCGCAACTGGCGCTGGAAGCCGGCCTGCCGCCGGGCGTGCTGAACGTGGTGCACGGCGGCCCGGAAACCGCCAACGGCCTGTGCGAACACCCCGACATCAAGGCGGTCTCGTTCATCGGTTCGACCCGCGTCGGCACCGAGATCTACAACCGTGCCTCCGCCGCCGGCAAGCGCTGCCAGTCCATGATGGGCGCCAAGAACCACTGCGTGATCCTGCCGGATGCCGATCCCGAGGTCGCGCTGAACCAGCTGGTGGGCGCCGCCTTCGGCGCGGCCGGCCAACGCTGCATGGCCTCGTCCGTGGCCGTGCTGGTGGGCGAAGCCCGCAACTGGCTGCCTGACTTCGTCGAACGCTCGAAGAAGCTCAAGGTCAATTCCGGCATGGACCGCGAAGCGGATCTCGGCCCTCTCGTTTCGCCCAACGCCAAGAAGCGCGTCGAAAGCCTGATCCAGAAGGGCGTGGACGAAGGCGCCAAGCTGCTGCTGGACGGCCGCAGCCTGAAGGTCGCCGGCTTTGAGCAGGGCAACTTCGTGGGCCCGACGATTTTCGACGGCGTCACCGAAAACATGACCATCTACACCGAGGAAATCTTCGGGCCGGTCCTGTGCGTGGTGGGCGTGGAAACGCTGGAGGACGCGGTTGCGTTCATCAACCGCAATCCCAACGGCAACGGCGTGGCGCTGTTCACCCAGGATGGCGGCGCGGCGCGCTACTTCCAGAACAACATCGACGTCGGCCAGGTCGGCATCAACGTGCCGATCCCGGTGCCGGTGGCCTGGTTCAGCTTCACCGGCTCGCGCGGCTCCAAACTGGGCGACCTGGGCCCCAATGGCAAGCAGGCCGTGCAGTTCTGGACGCAGACCAAGACCGTCACGGCGCGTTGGTCGGCCCATGCCAAGAGCGTGAACACCACAATCTCGATGCGCTGAACTGGGGGCGCCTTGCATGTAAGCTTATACAAATAAGTTATATAACAAGGCGTCCTTATTGCTTATAATTGGCCCGTCTAACAGGGGCCAATTCATGAACCTGCAGCAATTTCGTTTTGTCCGCGAAACCATCCGGCGCGACTTCAACCTGACCGAAGCCGCCCGGATGCTCTATACCTCGCAGCCCGGCGTCTCCAAGGCGATCATCGAGTTCGAGGACGAACTGGGCATCAAGATCTTCGAACGGCACGGCAAGCGCATCAAGGGGCTGACCAAGCCCGGCCTGGCGGTGTCGCAGGTCATCGACCGCATCATGCGCGAAGTGGACAACCTGAAGAAGGTCAGCGACGAGTTCGCGCGCCGCGACGAAGGCGGCCTTGTCATCGCTTGCACCCACACTCAGGCGCGCTATCTGCTGCCGCGCGTGATTCCCGCGTTCCGCAAGCAATTCCCCAAGGTGCACCTGTCGCTGGCCGAAGGCAGCCCCGCGCAACTGGCCGAAATGGTGCTGCATGAGCAGGCCGACCTGGCCCTGGCGACGGAATCGCTGGCCTTGACGCCGGGCCTGGCGACCTTGCCGGTCTATGCCTGGGAACACACCGTGGTGGTGCGCCCGGACCATCCCCTGGCCGAACTGACCTCCAGCGCCGCCAAGCGCCTGTCGCTGGCGCAGCTGGCCGAGTATCCCATCGTGACCTACGACCGCGCCTTCACCGGCCGCAGCACCATCGATGAGATCTTCGCCAACCAGGGTATCCACCCAGACATCGTGCTGGAAGCCATCGACGCCGACGTCATCAAGACCTATGTCGACGTGGGCCTGGGCATTGGCATCATCGCCGGCGTAGCCTACGATCCGCGCCGCGACAGCAACCTGGTGGGCCTGCCGGTGGGCCATCTGTTCGGCACGCATACGACCCGCGTCGGCGTGAAGGCAGGCGTGTTCCTGCGTGACTACGTCTACACCTTCCTGGAGATGCTGGCGCCTTCGCTGACCCGCGCGGTGGTGACCGAAGCGGTGCAGGGCACGCCCAAGTAGGCATCCGTTTCACGGGGCGAGAGGCGCGGCGTCATTGGGCGGCGCGCCTTTTTTCTTGATGCGTCGCGGTCCGCGCTATCCCTTTTCATGGGCTCATAAAAATAATTAAATAAGAACTGATCTCATTTGAGTTGACTAAAAAATAGGAATCATTATCATTACATCCAGTCTCAACGACCCAGTGAGGTTCATCATGACGGCAGGATTAAGTGCAGTGGTAGTGGGCGCCGACCGCCTTGGCAACATCCCGGATCTGCTCAAAGGGCACAATATTTCGATCACGCACCACATCAGCGGGCGTGATCCCTCGCATCAAAAGAAGACGTTGCAACTGCCCTCGGGCACCCAGCTGGTCATCCTGCTGACCGACTTCCTGGGCCACAACGTCATGAAAACCTTCCGCAACGCCGCGCAACGTGGCGGTATCCGAGTCGTCGCTTGTCGGCGTTCGGTATGCAGCATGCAGCAGGCCCTGCAGCAATGCGGCCTGTGCCAGCGGGCTGGCTCTGTGCACTGAAGACACGGTCTGCCGCCGCCAAACAAAAAACTGGGGAGGCCGAAACGGCCTGCGGCCCAAAGCGCCGCGAAGAGATGGAAAAACGCCGCCGGACTGGAAAGTCCGGCGGCGTTTTGCTTGTAGCGGGGAGAGCCTGGCGGCTATCCTGGGAATGTGTCAGTTGGAGGCGCGGGCGGACGCCATCAGGCTGTTGTCCAGGCGGCGCGCGCCGTTGTAGCGCTTGGACCAGTAGGCCATGGTCATGTTTTCGACGCGGACCACGCCGCCAGCGCTGGGCGAGTGCACGAAGCGGTCGTCGCCCAGGTAGATGCCCACGTGCGAGTAGCGGCGGCCCAGCGTATTGAAGAAGACCAGGTCGCCGGCCTTCAGTTCGTTCTTGGCGACCGAGACGCCTTGCTGCGCCATCTCGGCGGCGTTGCGGGGCAGCTTCAGGCCCAGCGAACGTTCGGCGGTGTAGGTCACCAGGCCGCTGCAGTCGAATCCGGTATCGGGGGAATTGCCGCCGAAGCGGTAGCGGATGCCCAGATGGTTCAGGGCTTCGCTGACCAGGGCGTTGTCGCTGCTGACGCCGGAGTGGGTCTTCTGGCGTTCGCGCTTGAATTTCTGGCTTACCAGTACGCCGATGGGATCATCGGAGGTGGCGACCCATTCCGTCTCGTAGGGGTCAATCTCGGACGTATGGGCGGTTGACTTTTGATTTGTAGCGGCACAACCTGCCAGACCCACCACGCATGCAACCAACGCCAGCAAGCGCAGACCGCGAGTTGCTTGGCCGGAGGATGAATTCAGTCTCGCGTGGTTGGAGTGTCGATGCATGCGCCTGGGGGTGATTTGCAGATAACGGCAAAAAACACGGAATTCGCCGTGAATGTGGCCGAGATGTCAGCAAAATCAACATTGTTCTACAACTTCGCGGGGATTCTACCAAACTTTTAAGACCAGTTAGTTACGAAACCGGCGTTAATGTCCATGCAGCGTGGACATTTGGTAGAACATTTTGACTTGCGGCAAGCCTCGTGCAAGGTTTGCCTACCAGAATGACCGAAGGATCAGAGAAGAAATCAATCAGCCTTAAGGCCTAAGAAAGATAACAGGAGACATAAATGCAAAAAACCCGGGATTTCCATTACCGCTCGATACATGACCGCGACGCGTTCTGGCGGGAAGAGGCCGGCCGCATCCACTGGGAGACGCCCTTCGAGTCCGTGCTGGACTTCTCCCGGCCGCCGTTCGCCAAGTGGTTCACGGGCGGGCGCACCAATCTCTGTTACAACGCCGTCGACCGCTGGCTGCCGACCCAGGCCGAAACGCCGGCCCTGATCTGGGTGTCCACCGAGGTCGACCGCGAGCGCGTCTACACGCGCCAGGAAATGTACGAAGAGGTCAACGCCGCCGCTGCCATGCTCAAGGAGCTCGGGGTGGGGCGCGGCGACCGGGTGCTGCTGTACATGCCCATGGTGCCGGAAGCCGTGTTCACCATGCTGGCGTGCGCGCGGATCGGCGCGGTACATTCGGTGGTGTTCGGCGGCTTCGCCTCGGTCAATCTGGCCCAGCGCATCGACGACGCGGCGCCCAAAGTGGTGGTCTGCACCGACGGCGGTTCGCGCGGCGGCAAGGTCGTGCCCTACAAACCCTTGCTGGACCGTGCCTTGGCGCTGGCCAAGACGCCGCCGGCCTCGGTGGTGGTGTTCGACCGCGGCCTGGCGCCGTTCGAACCCGTCGCAGGACGCGACCTGGATTACGAGACGCTGCGCCAGCGCCACCTGGGCGCGCGGGTGCCGGTGGAATGGCTGGAGTCCTCGGAGCCCAGCTATATCCTCTATACCTCGGGCACCACCGGCAGGCCCAAAGGCGTGCAGCGCGATACCGGCGGCTATGCCGTGGCGCTGGCCTCGTCCATGGAATACCTGTTCGACGGCCGCGCCGGCGACACCTTCTTCTGCACCAGCGACATCGGCTGGGTGGTGGGCCATTCGTACATCATCTACGGCCCCCTGATCGGCGGGCAGGCGACGGTGCTGTATGAAGGCACCCCGGTGCGTCCGGACGGCGCCATCCTGTGGAAGCTGGTGGAGGAGTTCGGCGTCAACACCCTGTTCTCGGCGCCGACCGCGGTGCGCGTGCTCAAGCGCCAGGATCCGGAGCTGCTCAAGCGCCACGACCTGTCCTCGTTGCGTGCGGTCTATCTGGCGGGCGAACCGCTGGACGAGCCGACCGCGCAATGGATCTCGGGCGGCCTGGGCAAGCCCATCATCGACAACTACTGGCAGACGGAATCGGGCTGGCCGATCCTGTCGGCCCAGCCTGGCGTGGAAAAGGTCCCGACGCGCTTCGGCAGCCCGTCGTTCCCGGTATATGGCTTTGACGCGCGCATCGTCAGCGAGTCCACGGGCGAGGATCTGGGCCCCGACCAGAAAGGCGTGGTGGCCATCGTGCCGCCGCTGCCGCCGGGCGCCATGTCCACCATCTGGGGCGACGACGAGCGCTTCGTGCAGACCTACTTCACCTCCATTCCCGGCCGCCAGGTGTATTCGACCTTCGACTGGGGCCTGGTGGACGCCGATGGCTACTGGTTCATCCTGGGGCGCACGGATGATGTGATCAATGTGGCGGGCCACCGGCTGGGCACGCGCGAGATCGAGGAATCCGTCAATAGCCACAACGCGATTGCCGAATGCGCGGTCGTGGGCGTGGCGGACTCGCTCAAGGGCCAGGTTGCGATGGCGTTCGCCGTGCTCAAGAATCCCGCCGGAGCCGAAACCGAGGAAGGGGCAAAGCGCCTGGAAGGCGATATCATGCGGCTGGTGGAAGAGCAGCTGGGAGCGGTGGCTAGGCCCGCCAGGATCCGGTTCGTGGGCGCATTGCCCAAGACCCGTTCCGGCAAGGTCCTGCGCCGCGCGATCGTCGCGGTATGCGAAGGACGTGATCCCGGCGATCTGACCACCATAGAAGATCCCACCGCCCTGGAACAAATAAAGGAGTCGCTGCAATGAATACCAAACCCGTGCTGGCCGCCGAAGACGTCAAGAAGATCTTGGCTGCGGCCGAAGCACACGCCCTGCAGAACAAATGGGCGGTCGCCATTGCCGTTGTCGACGATGGCGGGCATCTGATGGGCATGCTGCGCCTGGATGGCGTGGCGCCGATTTCTTCCCATATTGCGCCGGCCAAGGCCAAGACTGCCGCCATGGGCTGCCGCGAATCGCGGATCTACGAAGAGATCATCAATAACGGGCGTTATTCGTTCCTGTCGGCGCCGCTCCTCGAAGGCATGCTGGAAGGCGGCGTCCCTATCGTGGCGAATGGCCATGTCGTCGGCGCCGTCGGCGTGTCGGGCGTGAAGTCGACCGAAGATGCGCTGATCGCTCAAGCTGGCATCGCCGCCCTGGGCCTATGAGCCACGGCGAGCCGTCGGATGCGCCGGCCGGCGCATCCGCGCAGAACGCTGGAGCAGGGGGCGACGGCCCCCTGAATCCCGGCGTGGCCAAACGCGAGGTCTGGGCCTGGGCCATGTACGACTTCGCCAATTCCGGCTACACCACCGTGATCCTCACGGCGGTGTTCAGCACCTATTTCGTCGGTGTGGTCGGCGGGCGCGCGCCCTGGGCCACGCTGGCCTGGACCGCGGCGCTGTCGCTGTCCTACCTCCTCATCATGCTGACCATGCCCACGCTGGGCGCCCGCGCCGATGCGCGCGCCAGCAAGCGCCGCCTGCTGTTTTCGAGCACGGTGGGTTGCGTGGCCGCTACGCTGGTGCTGACGCAGGCCGGGCCCGGGGACGTCTGGCTGGCGCTGGCCGCCATCGTCATTTCCAACTACTGCTATTGCGTTGGCGAATCCGTGGTCGCGGCCTTCCTGCCGGAACTCGCGCGGCCCTCCGCGCTGGGCCGCGTTTCGGGCTGGGGCTGGAGCTTCGGCTATTGCGGCGGCATGCTCACGCTGGGCTTGTCGCTGGTGGTCGTGACGCTGGCCGAGGGGCGTGGCGAGACGGCCGAGCATTTCGTGCCGTGGGTCATCGTGGTCACGTGCGCGGTGTTCGCGCTGGCGGCGCTGCCGTCCTTCTTCCTGCTGCGCGAACGCGCGAAGCCGCAGGCCGGCAAGCAGGAGGCGCTGCACATGCTCAAGCGCCTGGCCTATGCCTGGCGCGAAACCGGCCAGCATTTTCCGGAGTTCCGCCGCCTGCTCATGTGCATCGCCTGCTACCAGGCGGGCATTTCGGTGGTGATCACGCTGGCCGCGGTCTATGCCTCGGAGGTCATGGGCTTCACCACGCCGCAGATCATGCTGCTGGTGTTCACCGTAAACATCGGCGCGGCGGCCGGCGCGTTTTCGTTCGGCTACGTGCAGGACCGCATCGGCCACAAGCCGGCGCTGGCCCTGACGCTGTGCGGCTGGATCGTGATGGTGCTGGTGGCCTACGCCGCCGTGACCGCGCCCGTGTTCTGGGTCGCGGCCACGTTGGCCGGGCTGTGCATGGGCACCACGCAGAGCGCGGGCCGCGCCATGACCGGCGCGCTGGCGCCCGCCGGCCGGCTGGCAGAGTTTTACTCGCTGTGGACCTTCGCGGTGCAACTGGCCGCGGTGATCGGTCCGCTGACCTACGGCCTGGTGACCTGGGCCACGCACGGCAACCACCGGCTTGCGATCCTGGTGACCGGCCTGTTCTTCGTGGGCGGCCTCATCCTTTTGTCGCGCGTGGACGTGAAGCGCGGGCTGGAACGGCGCGCCGCCTGAGGCGCGCGGTTCGCGCAGGCTGCTATCCTTATGGACTGTCCGGTGCCGCCGCGTCGAGGGCGCGGCGGCACGCCTTGATTACCCGGCGCCGGCCTTGCGCCGCGGGCTCCGGCCCGCATTTTGCGTAAGGTGCCCGTAAGAGCGCGGCGATACGGTTGCGGTTGGGTAATGAACAAGCGGCACAAACAAACAGAATTACCGATTGGAGACAAAGATCATGTCGAACGCTATTGAGTCCGTACTGGTGGAAACCCGGGTGTTCCCGCCGCCCGAGCGCGCAGCAGAAGGCGCCGCGATTCCCAGCATGGAGGCCTACAACGCGCTGTGCGCGCAGGTCGAAAACGATTTCGACGGATTCTGGGCCGGGCAGGCGCGCGACAACCTGCAGTGGACCAAGCCGTTCACGCAGGTCCTGGACGAATCGGACGCGCCGTTCTACCGCTGGTTCGGCGATGGCGAATTGAACGTGTCGGCCAACTGTCTGGACGTGCACCTGACCAACGGCAATGCCGACAAGACCGCCATCATCTTTGAAACCGACGACGGCAAGGTCAACAAGGTCAGCTACCGCGAACTGCTGGCGCGCGTCTGCCGCTTCGCCAACGGCATGAAGGCGCTGGGCTACAAGAAGGGCGACCGCGCCATCATCTACATGCCCATGTCGATCGAAGCCGTGGTGGCCATGCAGGCCTGCGCGCGCCTGGGCGTGACGCACTCGGTGGTGTTCGGCGGCTTCTCGGCCAAGAGCCTGCAGGAGCGCATCATGGACGTGGGCGCGTCCCTGGTCATCACCGCCGACGAGCAGGTGCGCGGCGGCAAGACCATCCCGCTCAAGCCCGCGGTCGAAGAAGCCTTCACCATGGGCGGCTGCGAGGCCGTGAGCAAGGTCATCGTGTACCGCCGCACCGGCGGCAAGGTGCAATGGAACGAAGGCCGCGACCTCTGGATGCACGACGTCGAAGCCGGCCAGCCCGACACCTGCGAACCCGTGCCGGTCAACGCCGAGCATCCGCTCTTCATCCTCTATACCTCCGGCTCCACCGGCAAGCCCAAGGGCGTGCAGCATTCCTCGGCGGGCTACCTGCTGTGGGCGCTGCTGACGGTGAAGTGGACCTTCGACGCCCGCAAGGACGACGTGTACTGGTGCACGGCCGACGTGGGCTGGGTCACCGGCCACACCTACATCACCTACGGTCCGCTGGCCGCCGGCCTGACGCAGGTGGTGTTCGAAGGCGTGCCGACCTATCCCAACGCCGGCCGCTTCTGGGACATGATCGCGCGCCACAAGGTCACCACCTTCTACACCGCGCCCACCGCGATCCGCTCGCTGATCAAGGCCGCCGAGGCCGCGCCCGAAGCGCATCCGCAGAACTACGACCTGGACAGCCTGCGCATCATCGGCACGGTGGGCGAGCCCATCAATCCCGAAGCCTGGATGTGGTACCACAAGAACATCGGCCGCGAACGTTGCCCCATCGTGGACACGTGGTGGCAGACCGAGACCGGCGGCCACATGATCACGCCGCTGCCTGGCGCCACGCCGACCAAGCCGGGTTCCTGCACCTTGCCGCTGCCGGGCATCGCCGCCGCCATCGTCGACGAGACCGGCGGCGACGTGGAGCAGGGCAATGGCGGCTTCCTGGTCATCAAGCGTCCGTGGCCCGCCATGATCCGCAACATCTGGGGTGACCCGGAGCGTTTCAAGAAGAGCTACTTTCCCTCGGAACTGCGCGGCTACTACCTGGCCGGCGACGGCGCGCAGCGCGATGCCGACGGCTATTTCTGGATCATGGGCCGCATCGACGACGTGCTGAACGTGTCCGGCCACCGCCTGGGCACGATGGAAGTCGAGTCCGCGCTGGTGGCGCACGAACTGGTGGCGGAAGCCGCGGTGGTGGGCCGTCCGGACGACACGACGGGCGAAGCCGTGGTGGCCTTCGTGGTGCTCAAGCGTTCGCGTCCGGAAGGCGAAGAGGCGCAAGCCATCGCCAAGGTGCTGCGCGACTGGGTGGCCAAGGAAATCGGCCCCATCGCCAAGCCCAAGGACATCCGCTTCGGCGACAACCTGCCCAAGACCCGCTCGGGCAAGATCATGCGCCGCCTGTTGCGCGTGGTCGCCAAGGGCGAGGAAATCACGCAGGACGTTTCCACGCTGGAGAATCCGGCCATCCTGGATCAGTTGGCCAAGTCGCTGTGATCCTTCCCGTCCACTTGATGGACGGGAACGGCCCGCCTGCAGCCTCCGCGGGAGGCAAGGCAGGCGCATAATGTCATACGCCCGTATCGGAACCGCCGGTACGGGCGTATTTGCTTTTTCGCGCCCAGAATTTTTTCCCACGGAGCCGTGCCAGTGAGCCGCAGCAGTTTCGATCGAGCAGGGCTAGCCCTGATGTTCAGCACCATCCTGGTCTGGGCGGGCAGCTGGATCGCGATGAAACTGATCGTTCCCTACATCGGTCCCTTCGATTTCGTGGCGCTGCGCTACGTTTCGGGCGGCCTGGTGCTGTTCGCGCTGGCCATCGCGATGCGGCGGCCGCTGGCGATGCCGCCCTGGAAGCTGACATTGCTGATCGGTCTGACGCAGACGGCCGGATTCCAGGGTTTTGTACAGACGGCGCTGGTGTCGGGCGGCGTGGGCAAGGTCTCGCTCATGGCGTACACGATGCCGTTCTGGGTGATCCTCTTCGCGTGGTGGCTGCTGGGCGAACGTCCCACGGCGCGGCATGGGGTGGGCATTGCGCTGGCCGCCATCGGGCTGGTCTGCTTCGTCGAACCCTGGAACGGCCTGGGCGATATCCGGCCCGTGTTGCTGGGGCTGGGCAGCGGCCTGTGCTGGGGCGTGGGCACCGTGCTGTCCAAGCGCATGTTCGAGCGGCACGCGCCCGATGTGATGACATTCACCGCCTGGCAGATGCTGCTGGGCGGACTGGTCATGACGCCGGTCGCCTTTCTGGTGCCGCAGATGCCGGCCCAGTGGGGCTGGCAGCTCTGGGCCGGCATGGCTTACATCGTGCTGATCGCGACCGCCGCGGGCTGGTTGTTGTGGCTGCTGGTGGTGCGACTGGTGCCGGCGTCGATCGCAGGCCTGTCCAGCCTGGGCGTGCCAGTCGTGGCCATGCTGTTCGCCTGGGCGCTGCTGTCCGAGCAGCCTACCGCGGCTGAGCTGGGCGGCATGGCGCTGATCCTGGCCGGCATCTGGGTAGTGAGCCGCGCGGCGCCGGCGGCGCGCGCCGAATAAGCGCTTTCCATATTCCTTTTCCTATCCTGGGATTTTCCATGATCGATCTGCGTAGCGACACAGTCACCCGGCCATCCGCAGCCATGTTGCAGGCCATGGTCTGCGCGCCCCTGGGCGATGACGTGATGGGCGATGACCCGACCGTGATCCGCCTGCAGGAGGCGGTTGCCGAGCGCACGGGCAAGGCGGCCGGGCTGTTTTTCCCCTCTGGCACGCAAAGCAATCTGGGGGCTCTGATGGCCCATTGCGAGCGCGGCGACGAGTACCTGGTGGGCCAGCTTGCGCACACCTATAAGTACGAAGGGGGCGGGGCGGCCGTGCTGGGCAGCATCCAGCCGCAGCCCATAGAACATGCGGCGGACGGCTCCTTGCCGCTGGACAAGTTGACCGCGGCGCTCAAGCCCGAGGGCGACGCGCATTTCGCCCGCACCCGCTTGCTGGCGCTGGAGAATACTTTCCACGGAAAGCTGATTCCGGCCAGCTACGTGCAGGCCGCGACCGACTGGGCGCGCCAGCATGGCCTGGCGACGCATCTGGACGGCGCCCGCGTGTTCAACGCGGCCGTCGCCAGCGGCAAGCCGGTGGCGGACCTGTGCGCGCCTTTCGACACGGTGTCCATCTGTTTTTCCAAGGGCCTGGGCGCGCCCGTGGGGTCGGTGCTGGTCGGCAGCGTCGAACTCATCGCCCGCGCCCGCCGCTGGCGCAAGATGCTGGGCGGCGGTTTGCGCCAGGCTGGCGTGCTGGCCGCGGCCTGCCTGTATGCGCTGGAGCACAACGTGGAGCGCCTGGCCGAAGACCACGAGAACGCCCGGCTGCTGGCAGAAGGGCTGCGCGCCATTCCGGGCGTAAAGGTATTGAGCCAGGACACCAACATGGTGTTCGCGGAATTCGAGCCCGCGCGCTGCGATGAACTCACCGCCAAGCTGGCGGCTGACGGTATCCAGATGCGGGCTGTGTATGGCGGCCCGACCCGCCTGGTCACGCACCTGGACGTGTCCGCCGCTGACGTGCGGCAGGTGGTCCAGGCGGTGACCCGGCACCTGGCATAAGCGGGGCGGGCGCTCAGGCGTCCGCGCGCAGCACGTCCGACAAGACCGAGAACAATTCGTCGATCTGCGCGCGCTCGATGATGAGCGGGGGCGACAACAGCATGGTGTCGCCCGCCGAACGGATCAGGCAGCCGCGTTCCAGGCAGGCCTGGTGCACGGCGTACGCCCGCTGGCCGGGCTTGCCTTCCAGCGGTTCGAGTTCGATGGCGGCCAGGAGGCCGATGTTGCGGATGTCCACTACGTGCGGCAGTCCCTTCAGGCTGTGCGCCGCGTCTTCCCAATAGCGCCAGAGTTCGCGGCTGCGCTGGAATAGGCCTTCGCGGCGGCAGATGTCCAGGGTCGCGAGGCCGGCGGCGCAAGCCACGGGATGGCCGGAATAGGTGTAGCCATGCGACAGCTCGATGGCGCTGTCCGGCCCCTGCATGAACGCATCGTAGACATGCTGCTGCACCAGCGTGGCGCCCATGGGGATGGCGCCGTTGGTCAGCCCCTTGGCGCTGGTGATGATGTCGGGCGTGACGCCGAAGTGCGATGAGGCGAACGCGCCATCGATGCGGCCGAAGGCGCAGATCACTTCGTCGAAGATCAGCAGGATGCCGTGCGCGTCGCAGATCTGCCGCAGCTTCTGCAGATAGCCCTTGGGCGGCACCAGCACGCCGGTCGAGCCCGCCACGGGTTCCACGATGACGGCTGCGATGGTGGAGGCGTCATGCAGCGCGACGATGCGCTCCAGCGTATCGGCCAGGTGGGCGCCCCAGTCCGGCTGGCCGCGCGTGTAGGCCATCTGGCTGCGGTCATAGGTGTGCGGCAGATGGTCCACGTAGGGCAGCAGATTGCCGAAAGGCTTGCGGTGGCCGGCGATGCCCGACACCGACAGGCCGCCGAACCCCACCCCGTGGTACGAGCGCTCGCGCCCGATCAGGCGCACGCGCTGGCCCTGTCCGCGCGCGCGGTGATAGCCCAGCGCGATCTTCAGCGCGGTGTCCACCGCTTCGGATCCGGAGTTCGAGAAAAACACGTTGGAGAACCCGGCGGGCGCTTCCTGGCGCAAGGACTCGGCCAGCTCGAAGGCCAGGGGATGGCTCATCTGGAACGACGGCGCGTAGTCCAGTTCATGGGCGGTGCGGGCGATGGCCTCGACGATTTCCGGGCGGCGGTGTCCGGCGTTCACGCACCACAGGCCCGCAATGCCGTCCAGCACGCGGCGTCCGTCCGGCCGGATGTAGTGCATGCCCTCGGCGGCGCTGAACAGCACGGGCGCGCGCTTGTAGCGGCGGTTCGCGGTGAAGGGCATCCAATAGGCTTCGGCGTTGATGGCGGGAGTGGGATGAGGCGCTGACGATGGCATGGGTGTTCCGGCGTGAAGAGATATTCGGGCTTTCTATTTTGTATTAATCAATTGATAAATACAATACAAGAAGACCCGAAGGTACGCCGCAACGAGGACGCCATGCGTGCCGAGGGCCCGCGACGGCGGGCTGGCGGATGAATGAAAGCGGAAAGGGTGTCAGGACACTTGCAGCGAGGTCTTCAAGTGGCGCCGCATGAGCTGCGAAGCCCACTCCTGGTCGCCGGCCTCGAGCGCGTCGATGATCTGCAGGTGTTCGCTGCTGGAGTTGATGAAGCGCGCGTCGCGGTAGAACGCGGCATGCTCTTCCAGCCGGCGCAATTGGTTCTGCTGCTGCACCGCCTGCAGGATGTAGCGGTTGCCCGAGAAGCGGGCCAGCATCTCGTGGAACGAGGCGTTGAGATTGAAGAACTCGGTGGCCGAGATGTCGGCGTCGCTGCGCGCGGCCAGCGCTTCATGCGCGGCGCGCATGCGGGCCAGCGCCTCGCGGTCCAGGCGGAACGTGGGTTCCAGCAGGCCGGCGCATTCGATCGTCATGCGGAAGCGGTAGCTCTCGTTGAGCGCGTCGCGGTTTTCCAGCGACGGCGCGAATTGCCAGCCATGGCCCTTGCGCTTCTCGATCAGGCCGTCCGCGGAGAGCTGCAACAAGGTCTTGGTCAGCACGCTGCGCGGCGCTGGATAGCGCTGTTGCAGGTCGCGCTCGGTAAAGGTTTCCGGCAGCTCGCGCGAGGCGCGGTCATCGATCAGGCGCCGGTATAGCTCGTCCTGGGTGGGGCCGGCGCCCTCGATGGCGGGGGGCGCGGCCGCCGCATGCGCCGCTACCGTGTAGCCGCTGTTGGGGCGGTGCGTGATGAGGCCCTGCGCGGCCAGCAGCTTCAGCGCGCCGCGCACGGGCGTGCGCGACACCTCGTAGCTCGCGGCCAACGTTTCCTCGGACAGGTGGTCGCCGGGCGCATGGCGCCGGGCCACGATGTCTTCCGCGATAAGGCGCGCCAGGTCGACTTGCAGCGGAGTGGGGCGGGCGGGAGCGGCGTTGGACATGAAGGATGGGCGCGAAGGGCGACGGAGTCGGAATGGTACCGGAGAGCTACGCGCGCAACGTTCGCGATAGTGGCCCCGGGGAAACCCTTGTATTGAACTTTTTCTTATATTAGTACAAAATTTGCCCGTCTTGAACCTTGCTCCGGAGCCTTGAGCCGTGACTTTGCCCACCCCCTTCCCCCTGGTCGATGTACAGGGCAGCCCATACGAGCGGGGCCGCCAGCATGGCGCCGCCGTCCCCGAGCGCGTGGCGCGCAGCGTGGCCCTCTACCGCGGGCAGCTGGAGCGGCGCGGCGTTGCCGCGGACCGCTTGAAGGAACTGGCCGCCGCCATGGTGCCGGTGGTGGGCGACTATGACGCGGCCTACCTGGAAGAGCTGCGCGGCATCGCCGACGGATCGGGCCAGGCGCTGGAGGATGTGGTGGTCATCAACTGCCGCACCGAAATGATGTTCGGCCATGCCGAGCTGGGCCGCGCCCGCAAGGGGCTGGACGATGGCTGCACCGGCCTGGTCGTGCTGCCCGAGGCCGCCGCCGGCGGCAAGCTCATGCATGCCCATAACTGGGACTGGCGCGAGGAATGCGTGGACACCGGCATCGTGCTGCGCATGCGCCGCGAAGACGGCCCCGACCTGCTGGTGTTCACGGAAGCCGGCAGCCTCGCGCGCCACGGTTTCAACAGCGCGGGCGTTTCCCTGTCCGGCAATTTCCTGTCTTGCGAACACGACTATCAGCGCCCCGCCGAGGTGCCGCTGGTGCTGGTGCGGCGCAAGATGCTGGAAGCCAGCAACATCTGCAACGCCATGAAGGTGCTGTGGGCCTCGCGCCGCTTTTGCTCCAACAACCTGATGCTGGCGCAGGCGCAGGGCGAGGCGGTCGACCTGGAGTGCTCGCCCGACGAAATCTTTTGGATCACCCCCGAGGACGGCCTGCTGGCACATGCCAACCACTGGATCAGCCCGCCCGCGCGCGCCAAGCTGTTCGACAAAGGGCTGGCGGCCAATCCGGATTCGATCTACCGCCAGCGCCGTGTGCAGGACATGCTGGCGCGCGCCACGGGCGGCATCGACTGGGACACGGTCAAGCGCATCCTGGCCGACGACTTCGCCGCGCCCGACGGCGTGCTGCGTTCGCCCAAGCCGGCCAGTTTCGACAGCATCTCGGCCACGGTGGCCACCACCTTGATGGAGCCGGCCAGCGGCGTGATGTGGATCGCGCGCAAGCCCTACGAAGGACGCAACTTCGCGGAGTACCGGCTCTTCTGAGCCGGCCCCCAGACCCGTATGCGGCGAGCGCCGCGCCTGGAGTGATCCCTATGAATTCGCATGCTACGCGCGCCAAGAACGCGCTGCTGTTGTCCGCCGCGCTGGCCGCCGCCGTGGCCGCTCTGCCCGCCGCCGTGCGGGCGCAGGCCGCCGCGCCAGAAATCCGCTACGCCGAAGGGTCGGGCACGCCGACCACGCTGCCCGGCGGGCGGTCCCGCAACACTTCCACCGACAACGTGCTGGCGCACGTGGTGGAGTCCCTGGTGGCGCTGCGCGCCGACATGAGCGTGGCCCCCATGCTGGCCGACAGCTGGACGCTGTCCGACGACAAGCGCGCCTATACCTTCAAGCTGCGCCAGGGCGTCACCTTCCATGACGGCACGCCCATGACCTCGGCCGACGTCAAATGGACCTACGACTACCTCAACGGCGCCCAGTCCGAGTACTCCTGCAAGAACCTCTACGACGGCAGCAAGGGCGCCAAGGTCGTGGCGGTGGAGACGCCCGATCCGGCCACCGTGGTGTTCAGGCTGGAGCAGCCCTACGCGCTGTTCCTGGACCAGATGGCCAGCGTGCAGTGCCCGATGCCGGTGCTGAGCGCCAAGAGCGTCGACGCCGACGGCAAGTGGGCCAGGCCCATCGGCACCGGTCCTTACGTGCTGGCGGAATGGAAGAAGGAACAGTACCTGCTGCTGACGCCGTACGCCGCCTACAAGCCGCGCGAGGAAGCGCCCAGCGGCATGGCCGGCAAGAAAGTGGCGCGGGCCAATGTGCGCTTCGTGGTGATTCCGGATGCGGCCGCGCAGAAGGCGGCGCTCATGGCGGGGCAGGTCGACGCCTACAACGCGGACGAAGACAATCTGCCGGCCAAGGACCCGCGCTGGAACATCGTCACCGAGCAGGGCCTGGACACCGTCAACCTGCTGATGCAGACGCGCGCGCCCTTGCTGTCGGATGTGAACATGCGCCGCGCCATCGCGCTGGCGCTGGACTTTCCCGGCATCGCCAAGGCTTTGAATAACGGCCAGGCGGCCTATAACCCGTCCCTGGTGCCCGCGGCCAGCGTCTACTACTCCGAGGCCGACCGCGCCGGCTACGAGAAGAACCTGAAAGAGGTCAAGCGCCTGCTCGATGCCGCCGGCTACCGCGGCGAGCCCCTGAAGCTGCAGGCCAACAAGCGCTATCCCTACCTGTACCGCGTCGCGGTGGTGACGCAGCAGCTGTTGGGCAAGGCCGGCATCAAGGCCGAGCTGGACATGCTGGAATGGGGCACCCAGGTGACCAACTTCCGCGAAGGCAAGTTCCAGCTGATGGCATTCGCGTATTCCGCGCGCACGGAGCCGGCGCTGATGTTCCGCGACGTGATCGGCGATAAGTCCAAAACGCCCATGGCCCAGTGGGAAAGTCCGGAGGCCGCGGCCATCCTGGAAGGCATAGAAGCCGAATCCGATCCTGCCGTGCGTAAGCAGGCCTTCGACAAGCTGCATGCCCTGATGCTGCGCGACACGCCGCTGCTGATGTACTACAACAAGCCCGGCTATGTGGTCGTTTCCAGCAAGCTGCAGGGCTTTACCGGCTGGCCGCTGCGCAAGCCGCGTTTCTTCAACGTGACCAAGAACTGAGGCGCCGTGCTGGGCTATCTACTCAAGCGCATCGCGGCGTCGGTGCCCACCGTGATCGTCGTCACGGTGCTCGTGTTCGCGCTGATACGCGCGATCCCCGGGGATCCTGCGTCGCTGATGCTGGGCGATATCGACAACCCGGCGCTGCTGGCGGAAATGCGCCACGCGCTGGGACTGGACCGTCCTGTAGGCGAGCAGTTCCTGATCTGGGTGGGCAACGCGCTGCAGGGCGATCTGGGCATGTCCATCGCGCGGCGCGAACCCGTGATGCATCTGGTGCTGACGCATTTTGCGGTGACGGCCCAGGTGGTGCTGACCGCCACGCTGCTGGCCTGCCTGGTGGCGGTGCCCGCCGGCATGGTGGCCGCCTGGCGCCAGAACCGCCGCGCCGACACCGCCATCGTGTCGACCTCGATCCTGTTCGTATCCATGCCCAGCTTCTGGGTCGGCATCCTGCTGATCTGGCTGTTTGGCGTGAAGCTGAACTGGCTGCCGGTGTATGGCTTCGAATCCATCGCCCAGGGCGGACTGGGCGCGGCGCGGTATCTGGTGCTGCCGGTCTGCGCCATCGTGCTGACGGAAATCGCGGCCATCACGCGCATGATGCGCGCCAGCACCATCGAGACGCTGCGGCTGGAATACGTGGCGCATGCGCGCGCCAAGGGCCTGCCGGAAAAGCGCGTCATGCTGCGCCATGTGCTGCCCAATTCGTTCGGCCCCACCTTGACGGTGATCGGCCTGATGCTGGGCCATCTGCTGTCGGGCGCCGCGGTGATCGAGACCGTGTTCACGCTGCCGGGCATCGGGCGGCTGCTGGTGGAAAGCATCTATGCGCGGGACTACCCCGTGGTGCAGGGCTGCCTGCTGTTCATCGCGCTCTTGTACGTGGCGGTCAACCTGGTGGTGGATCTGCTGTATCCGCTGTTCGACCCGCGCGTGAAGCTTCAATAGGATCATCATGGGCTTTAAACATACCAATGCCGTACTGGGCGGCGCGCTGGTCGGGGGCGTCGTGCTGCTGGCCCTGGTCGGGCTGGTGTACACGCCGCACGATCCGCTGGAAGGCGATCTGCTGGCGCGCTTTTCGCCGCCGTCGGCGGAGTACTGGCTGGGCACCGATGAATTCGGCCGCGACGTGCTGTCGCGGCTGATGGCGGGCGCCGGGGTCAGCGTGGCGGTCAGCGTGTTTTCCGTGCTGCTGGCGCTGCTCTTGGGCACGACGATAGGCGTCACGGCCGGCTATGCGGGCGGCTGGGTCGATCGCGGCATCACCGTGCTGGTGGAATCGCTGATGGCGTTTCCGGGCCTCCTGCTCGCGCTCGGGATCATGACCGTGCTGGGGCCGTCCAAATGGGGCGTGGTGCTGGCGCTGGGCCTGGCGTATTCGCCGTCGGTGTCGCGCATCGCGCGCGGCGCGGCGCTGTCCCTGCGCCAGCGCGATTTCGTCATTGCCTCGCGCGCCACCGGCCATGGGGGGCTATGGACCGTGTTCCGCCACGTACTGCCCAACTGCCTGCCGCCGTTGCTGATCTTCGCGACCTCGATCTTCGGTTCCGCCCTGCTGGCGGAAAGCGCGCTGAGCTTCCTGGGCCTGGGCGTGCCGCCGCCGCTGGCCACCTGGGGCGGCATGCTGTCCGAAAGCCGCAACGCCATGGACCAGGCCATCTGGCTGGCGGTGTTTCCGGGCGCCATGATTTCGTTGAGCCTGCTGGGCATCAATCTGCTGGGCGATGCGGTGCGCGATCTGCTGGATCCGCGCATGCGGGGGGTGATGGCATGAGCGCTGCGCAACCCTTGCTGTCCGTGCGCGACCTGGAGATCCGCTTTCCGGGCAAGCGCGACGCCGCGCCGGTGGTGAACCGGGTGTCATTCGATCTGCACGCAGGCGAATCGCTGTCCATCGTCGGTGAGTCCGGCAGCGGCAAGACGCTGATCGGCAAGACGCTGCTGGGCCTGTTGCCCGATTCGGCGCGCATCACCGGCGGACAGGCGCTGTTCGAAGGCCAGGACCTGTTGCAGCAGGCGCCGCGCGACTGGCTGGCGAAGCGCGGCACCGGCATCGGCATGGTGTTCCAGGAGCCGATGGTGTCGCTCAACCCGGCGTTCCGCGTGGGCGAACAACTGATCGAGGCGCTGGTTCTGCGCCGTGGCATGGCGCGCCGCGAGGCCTGGGACGAAGCCGTCCGGATGCTGGAGCGGGTGCGCGTGCGCGACGCGCAGGATTGCATGAAGCGCTATCCGCATGAATTCTCCGGCGGCATGCGCCAGCGCATTCTGCTGGCGGGCGTGATGCTGCTCAAGCCGCGCCTCCTGATCGCGGACGAACCCACCACCGCGCTGGACTGCGTGGTGCAGAAGGAAGTGCTGGACCTGATGTGCGAACTGACGCGCGAGCAGGGCACGGCGCTGATCTTCATCAGCCACAACCTGGCGCTGGTGGCCGCGTACACGCAGCGCGTGCTGGTGATGTGCCGCGGCCGGGCGGTCGAGACCGGGCCGGTGGCCGAGGTGCTGTCGCGGCCGGCGGATCCGTACACGCTCAGCCTGCTGGACGCGTTGCCCAAGCGCGGTCCGGCCCGGCCTGCCGTCGAAGCGGCGCCCATCCTGCAGGTGGACGGATTGGCGATCGACTACTCGGTCCGCGAGGGCTGGTTCCGCAAGCGCGCGGTGCGCGCCGTGCACCGCGCGACGTTCGCGGTGGCGCCGGGGGAAACGCTGGCCATCGTCGGCGAATCGGGCAGCGGCAAGACCACGGTCATGATGTCCATCCTGGGACTGGTGCCGCAGGCCCAGGGGCGCATCGAACTGGACGGCCAGGCCTTGCCCGCGGGCGGTTCGGGGCAGTCGTGGCAGGCGGCGCGCCGGCGGGTGCAGATGGTGTTCCAGGATCCCTATTCATCGCTGGATCCGCGCATGACCATCGGCGACCTGGTGGGGGAGGGCCTGCGGCTGGAAGCCGGCATGACGGCGGACATCCGCCGCAAGCGCGTGGCCGACGCGTTGCGGGACGTGGGCTTGGGCGAGGACTACGCCGAGCGCTATGCGCACGAGCTGTCCGGCGGCCAGCGCCAGCGC
This sequence comes from Achromobacter sp. ACM01, assembly GCF_014851745.1. NCBI lineage: Bacteria > Pseudomonadati > Pseudomonadota > Betaproteobacteria > Burkholderiales > Alcaligenaceae > Achromobacter > Achromobacter sp. ACM01. Next base: position 482,127 of record NZ_JACVAF010000003.1, on the reverse strand, counting down.
GTGGCCATCGCGCGGGCGCTGGTGCTGCGGCCCGAGGTCATCATCGCGGACGAGCCAGTGTCGGCGCTGGACGTCACCGTGCAGAAGCAGGTGCTGGAGACTCTGATGTCGCTGCAGCGTTCACACGGCTTTGCCTGCCTGCTGATCTCGCATGACCTGGGCGTGGTCGAGCAGATCGCCGACCGCGTGGTGGTGATGCTGCGCGGCCATATCGTCGAAGAAGGCACGCGCGACGAAGTGTTCGACCGGCCCACGCATCCCTACACGCGCCGCCTGTTGCAGGCGGTGCCGGAACTGCGCGGCAACCGGACCGAGGGCTTTCGCGTGGAAGTGCGCGACCTGCCGGCGGGCCCGGGGCGCGACGAGGCCGATTACTTCGATCCCTCGTCCGCGCCGGGCCTGCCCGCAATGACGGCGGTACTCGAATCAGGCGCGACCCACCGGGTGGCGCTGGCGGCAGCCGCGGCCGGGGCCTGAGGCGGGGGCCTCAGCCGTGCCGCTCGCGGCTGTCGACGGGCGCCGCGTCGCGCTGGTTCATGCCGTAGTCGCGCAGCACCTGTGCCACGCGCAAGCGGTAATTGGCGAAGACACCGCCGCGCCCGGCTTCCTGGGCCCGGCGGTGCGACTCCAGCGTGCGCCAGCGCTGGACCGCCGCTTCATCGCGCCAGAACGACAGCGACAGCAGCTTGCCCGGATCGCTCAGGCTCTGGAAACGTTCGACCGAGATGAAGCCGTCAATGGCCTTCAGCTCGTCGATCAGGCTGGCGGCGATGTGCAGATAGGGATCGGGGTTGCCGTGGGCGGGTTCGACTTCGAATATCACTGCGATCATGGTGCTTGTTCCTCGGAAAAATCAAACTGCGGCACGCGCGCGTTGGGCAGCGGCCGGTAACGGAAACGGGCCGCCAGCGCGGCGGCATCCAGGCCTGCGCGCAGCAGGCGCGTGAGCGCGCCCGCCGCATGCAGGCGGGCCGGAAGGCGGCCCGGGCAGGCATGCCCGAAAGCGCCGAAAGTCCAGTGCGCCTCGGGTTGCACCGTGGCGGCCGCGGCCAGCACCAGCAGCACGGTCTGGCCGGCTTCGATGCGCAAGCCGCAGACGTCCATGCCCGCGGCGAGAAAGCGCCGCGTGTTGTGCAACGGCGGGTCGCTGCGTTCCACGTCGTCCACCAGGGCCAGCGCCGCAGCGTCCGTGAGATCCGCGCGCAGGCCGCGCCGTCCGGCCAGGACGATGGCGTTGCCCAGCAGGCCGGCGCCCGCCTCGCAGGACTGGAACAGCAGGCCGGCCAGGTTGGCGGCCAGCACCGCGGGCGCTATCTCCGCCCGCGCGCCGTCTTCGCGCAGCCGGCGCAGGGCCGGCGCGGCGTCGGGGGCTTGCAGATGCGATTCCAGGCGTGTCTGCAGGCGCTGCGCTGCGGCGTGTCCCGCTTCGATGCGATCCGCCGCTGCGGCGGCGGGCAGCGCGGACAGGAACGCCGCAATATCGGCGGCGCAATCCGCATGCAGGTCAGGCGGCAGCCCCAGGAAGGCGGCTTGCGCATGCACCGGCGCGGCGCTCAGGTAACGGTCGACGGCGGCGGCGTCCAGGGGGCCGGGATCGGGACACGCGGGCGTACAGGGCCGCGCCGATTGTTCGCGGAGGTAGGCGCTCAGCAGGGCCTTCACCTGCGTGTGCGTTGCGCTGTCGTTCATGCGCACGAAGCGGCCGAAGAGTTCGCCCGCCGGGCCTGGACACAGCGCCTTGGGCACGGGCTCCGCGGCCGGGCGCACGCGCGCGGCCGGATGCTGCATGATGGCCGCTATCGCGTCCGGATGGCTGGCCACCCACAGGTCCAGCGCCGCCTCGCGATACAGCGGCCGCTCGCGCGCCAGCGCGGCGTAGTACGGGTAGGGGTCGGGGTGAGTGACCGCCTGCAGGGGATGGGCAGGATGCATGGCGATGGCCGGTAATGGATACGGCCGCCAGTATCCGCCAGCCTTGACGGCCACGATTCGATGCGCGGCGAACTATGCCTGCGGCGCGTCCGGGTTGCCTGCCGCCGCCAGCAGCGCGGCATAGCCGAGCCGCGAGTCCGGCCATTGCAGGGTGAAGCCGCTGGCGCGCAGGCGAGCGTTGCTCAGCTTCTTGCTGCCGACGTTGGCCGGCGCCGGCGCCTCGCGCGGCGCGGGGGCGCCGATCAGCCTGGCGAGGTCGGCATAGAGCTCGTGCAGGGGCAGCGGCGTATCGTCGCAGCCTATGTAGACAGGCGCGACGTCGGGCAGCAGCGCCAGATGGACCACGGCCCCCGCCGCGTCGTCGATGTGGATGCGGTTGGCCCAGTGTTCGGGAGCGGTCGGCGCGCCTGCCGCGCCTTGGCGCAGGCGTTCGATCAAGTGCAGGCGTCCGGGGCCGTAGAGGCCCGCCAGGCGCAAGGCGGTCGAGGGCAGGCCGCGGGCCGCCAGCGCGGCTTCGGCCTCGAGCAGGATGCGGCCATTGACGCCCAGCGGCGCGGGCGGCGTGTCTTCGTCGACCCAGCCGCCTTCGTGTTCGCCGTAGACCGCGCTGGACGAGATGAACACGATGCGCTTGAGCTGTGTGGCGTCCAGCGCGTCCAGCACGTGTTTCAGGCCATCGACGAACACCGCGCGGTAGGCGGCGGCTTCGCGCGCGCCGGGCGCGGGCAGGTGGATGAGCCGCGTGACACCCGGGGGCAGGGCGGGCAGCCCGTCGGCGCGGGAGATGTCGCCCCGCAGCCAGTGGATGCCGTCCGCATCCCCTACCGGTGGATTGCGGCGCAGCGCGTAGACTTCGTCGCCGCGCGCCAGGAAACGCCGGGCCGCGCGCTGACCCAGGTCGCCGCAGCCGATAAGGAGTACGCGTTCGGTCATGGAGAGTTCTGCCTGTCGAAAAAAAAAGCGCCCCGCGGGGCGCCTTCGGTGGCCGGGCGCGGGCGTCCGGTAGCGTTACATGCCGCTGTACACGGGCCCTTCGCCGCCTTGCGGGGCCACCCAGACGATGTTCTGGGTCGGGTCCTTGATGTCGCAGGTCTTGCAGTGCACGCAGTTCTGCGCGTTGATCTGCAGGCGGTCCTCGCCGTGGTCGTCCTTGACGAATTCGTACACGCCCGCCGGGCAGTAGCGCGATTCCGGGCCGCCATACTTGGCCAGGTTGACCTGCACTGGCACGGACGGATCCTTCAGCGTCAGGTGGACGGGTTCGTTCTCGTCATGGTTGGTGTTCGAGATGAACACCGAGCTGAGCTTGTCGAAGGTCAGTTTGCCGTCGGGCTTGGGGTAGTCGATGCGCGCGCATTGCGATGCGGGTTGCAGACAGGCGTGGTCGGGCTTGTTGTGGCGCAGGGTCCAGGGCATCTTGCCCTTGAGCAGCAGCTGTTCGACGCCGGTCATCACGGTGGCGATGGTGCGGCCCTTCTTGAACCACTGCTTGAAGTTGCGCGCCTTGTTCAGTTCTGCATGCAGCCAGGAAGACTCGAAGGCCGCGGGGTAGGCGGCCAACTCGTCCTGGCGGCGGTCAGCGACCAGCGCGTCGAACGCGGCTTCGGCGGCCAGCTTGCCGGACTTGATGGCGGCGTGGCTGCCCTTGATGCGCGAGGCGTTGAGGAAACCGGCTTCGCAGCCGACCAGCACGCCGCCCGGGAAAGTCAGCTTGGGCAGGGCCAGCAGGCCGCCCGCGGTGATGGCGCGCGCGCCGTAGGCGATGCGCTTGCCGCCTTCAAAGGTGCCGCGGATGGCGGGGTGCGTCTTGTAGCGCTGGAATTCGTCGAACGGCGACAACCAGGGGTTGGCGTAGTCCAGGCCCACGATCATGCCCACCGCCACCAGGTTGTTGTCCAGGTGATAGAGGAAGGAGCCGCCGTAGGTGTCGGCGTCCAGCGGCCAGCCGGCGGTGTGGATCACCAGGCCGGGCTTGGATTGGGCCGGATCGACTTCCCACATTTCCTTGATGCCGATGCCGTAGGACTGAGGATTGCGGCCGTCGTCCAGCTTGTAGCGTTCGATCAGCTGGCGGCCCAGCTGGCCGCGCGCGCCTTCGGCGAACACGGTGTAGCGGGCGTGCAGCTCCATGCCGGGCTGGTAATGGTCGGTGTGCGAACCGTCGCGGGCCACGCCCATGTCGCCGGTGGCCACGCCGCGGACCGCGCCGTTTTCGTCGTACAGCACTTCCACGGCTGCGAAGCCCGGGAAGATGTCCACGCCCAGGGCCTCGGCCTGCTCGCCCATCCACTTCACGACATCGCCCAGACGGACGATGTAGTTGCCTTCGTTGTGGAAACAGGGCGGCAGCAGCCAGTTGGGCGTGGTGCGCGCGCCGGTCTCGGACAGGAACATGAACTTGTCATGCGTGACGGGCACGTTCAGGGGCGCGCCTTTTTCCTTCCAGTCGGGGATGAGCTCGGTCAGCGCCAGCGGGTCCATGACGGCGCCGGACAGGATGTGTGCACCCAGTTCCGCGCCCTTTTCAAGTACGCAGACGCCGATTTCCTGATTCTTCTCAGCGGCCAACTGCTTAAGACGGATAGCAGTGGCCAGGCCGGCGGGTCCACCGCCAACCACGACCACGTCATATTCCATCGACTCGCGTTCAGACATTGCAAAGCTCCCCGTATGTATTCCATATATGGCTGGAAGTATTATCGGCGATTGTATTGCAGGCGGAGGCCATGGTTGCCTTCGTATTTCTTTTAGCCATCAGGAGTAATTGGTGAACGCGGACAAAACCTCAGCGCGGATCCTGGCCGTGGGAGATATCCATCAAGTCGAACTGCCTTTGCGGTGGGGCGACTCGGACGCTCTGAATCATCTGAACAATGCGATGTATTTCCGCCTCATGGAAGAGGCCCGGATACAGATACTTTATGGCGCGGGTTTCGCGCTCCCCGCAGATCAGGGGCTCATCCTGGCGCATGCGTCCTGCGATTTTCTGCGGCCGCTGACCTATCCCGCCAATGTGCTCGTGACGCACAAACTCATGCGCATAGGCCGATCCAGCGCCGAATTCGAATTGCTGCTGGAGAAGGCGGGCGACGAAGGCGGTCCGTATGCCCGCGCGCGCAACGTGCTAGTCTGGATGGACTATGTGGTCAATGCGTCCGCCCCGTGGCCGCAAGAGGTGCTGTCCAAGCTGGGCGCCATGTTCAAGCCCGGGGCTTGAATCGGCGCCGGCCAAAATAGCGCGTGCGTTGGCCGGCCATGCCGGTAAAATCAGCGCAAAATCAAAAAAGCAATAAGGGCGCGCCACCCTAGGCGCCAGCCGCACAGGACTCCGTACGGTGTTGCTGGGACCGGCGCCGGCAGCCGCGCCCTCTTCAAGTTCGACCTTAACTAGGAGTTGGAGCGATGGACAAGGTTTTTGCAAGCGCCCAGGAGGCGCTGGCAGGCATCGTCAAGGACGGCCAGATGATTGCCGTGGGCGGTTTCGGCCTTTGCGGCATTCCCGAGGCACTGATCGCCGCGCTGCGCGATTCGGGCGTAAAGGATCTCACTTGCATCAGCAATAACGCGGGCGTCGACGGCTTTGGCCTGGGCCAGCTGCTCAATACGCGCCAGGTCCGCAAGATGATTGCGTCCTACGTGGGCGAGAACAAGGAATTCGAGCGCCAGTACCTGTCCGGCGAACTCGAGCTGGAGTTCACTCCCCAGGGCACGCTGGCCGAGAAGCTGCGCGCCGGCGGCGCCGGCATCCCGGCCTTCTTCACCCGCACCGGCGTGGGCACCATCGTCGCCGACGGCAAGGAAATCCGCGAGTTCGATGGCCAGCAGTACGTGATGGAGCGTTCGCTGGTGCCGGACGTGTCGCTGGTCAAGGCGCACATCGCCGACCGCAGCGGCAACCTGGTGTTCCGCAAGACCGCCCGCAACTTCAATCCGAACGTCGCCATGGCGGGCAAGTTCACGGTGGTCGAAGTCGAGGAAATCGTTGACACCGGCAGCCTGGATCCCGATCAGATCCATCTGCCCGGCATCTATGTGCATCGGATCGTGCTGAATGCAACGCCCGAAAAACGCATCGAACAACGCACCACTCGCCCGGCCTAAGGAGAACAGACATGGCATGGTCCCGCGATGAAATGGCGGCACGCGCCGCGCGCGAGCTGCAAGACGGCTTTTATGTGAACCTGGGCATCGGCTTGCCGACCCTGGTGGCCAACCACGTGCCCAAGGGCATGGAAGTGTGGCTGCAATCCGAGAACGGCCTGCTGGGCATCGGCCCGTTCCCCACCGACGATGAAGTCGACGCCGACCTCATCAACGCAGGCAAGCAGACGGTCACGACCTTGCCCGGCTCCTCGATCTTCTCGTCGGCGGATTCGTTCGCGATGATCCGCGGCGGCAAGATCAACCTGGCCATTCTTGGCGCCATGCAGGTGTCCGAAAAGGGCGACCTGGCCAACTGGATGATTCCGGGCAAGATGGTCAAGGGCATGGGCGGCGCCATGGACCTGGTGGCGGGCGTGGGCCGCGTCGTGGTCCTGATGGAGCATGTGGCCAAGAAAAAGGACGGCACCGAGGACATCAAGCTGCTGTCCGAATGCAACCTGCCGCTGACGGGCGTGGGGGTGGTCGACCTGATCATCACCGACCTGGGCGTGATGGAAGTCACCGAAAACGGCCTCAAGCTGCTGGAAACGGCGCCGGGCGTGACGGTGGACGAGATCAAGTCCAAGACCCAGGCCAAGCTGGACGTGTCGGCAGTCAAGTAATCCTTGCGCCGCACCCATGAAAAACGCCCCTCCGGGGCGTTTTTTTATGCCGTTTCGTCGAGCCGCATCCCCACATGCGGGATGCCGTCCTCGATGTACTCCTCGGTGACCTGCACGAAGCCGTGGCCGCCGTAGTAGTTGCGCAGGCGGGCCTGCGCGCCCAGGTACATGGCGCGGCCGGGCCAGCGCAGGCGTACTTCCTGCATCGCGTGGCGGATCAGCTCGTGGCCCAGGCCCTGGCCGCGGGTCCAGGGGGCGGTGATGACGCGTCCGATCTCGATCTGGCCGTCCTTCAGCGACGGATCCAGGATGCGGCAATAGGCGGCGAGCTTGCCGTCCTGCCAGGCCATCAGGTGCGAGGTCTGCCCGATCAGATCCTTGCCATCCATGTCCTGGAAGATGCAATTCTGTTCAATGACAAAGACTTCCGTGCGCAACCGCAGGATCGCGTAGATCTCGGTCACGGTCAGTTCCTGGTGCGGCTTGCAGATCCAATCGGGCATAGCGTCAATCCGGTGTGGCGGGGTGGGGGCCATTAGGGCGGGCCTTAGCGTACCTCAAACCGACCCCGTTTTATTCGATGCACTGTTACATGTTTTCACGGGTATACCCTTAGTATGAAAATCTATTTTCTTCTCTAAAATTTGTTTGTAAACAGATTTACATAAACTCCCGCTACATCTCCCCCCCTCGATGACCAAGGCCGCACTCACGATTGCTGACCGGATCGCCCGGGCCCAGCCCGCGCTGAGCCGTACTCAGCACAAGATGGCCGAGTACGTGCTGGCGCACCAGTTCCGCGCCGCCACCATGACCATCGATGAGTTCGCTGCGGCGGTGGGAGTGTCGGTGGCGACGGCCAACCGCTTCGCGCGCGCCCTGGACCTGCCGGGCTATCCGCAGTTCCGCGCCGAACTCGCGCGCGGCTTCGAGGCGGCGCTGGAGCCGGTGGAAAAGCTGCGCACAGAGCTGGCGCATTCCGCCAGCGCCGTGCAGATCTTCGCCGCTACGCTGGAAGAAGACATCCGCAATGCCCAGCGCAACCTGCAGTCGCTGGACGCCGCCGCCTGCGAGCAGGCAGTGGAGGCCATCCTGGCCGCCGACCGCGTTTTCATCATCGGTTTCGGCGCCAGCGGCTTCCTGGCCGGCCTCCTGCAGCGCGGCCTGTGCATGCATCTGCATTCCGTCGAATCTCTGGCCGGTCCCGGCGGCGTGTCGCACGCGGCGCGCCAGATGGCGCGCATGACGTCCAAGGACCTGGTGATCGCCATCGGCTTTCCCCGCTACCTGGCCGACACGGTGACGTTGGCCGGCGCCGCCAAGCAGGCCGGCGTGCCGGTGCTGGTGCTGACCGACAAGCCCACCTCGCCGCTGGCGCCCACGGCTTCCGTGTTGCTGTATGCGTATTCCGCGCGCCAGCTGATTCCCAATTCCGAAACCGCTGCGCTGGGGCTGATCGAAGCCCTGTCGGCCGCGGTGGCCTATCGGGCCAAGAATTCCGTCGCGGCCGCCGCTGGGGTGACCCAGTCCGTGATGCCGTGGCTCATCCATGGAGTAGGTAAACGATGATTCAACCCGTGATTGCGATTCACGGTGGCGCCGGCGCGATGTCCCGCGCGGCCATGTCGCCCGAGAAAGAACAGGAGTACCTGAGCGCGCTGGAATCCATCCTGACCGCCGGCCAGGCCGTGCTGGCCCGTGGCGGCAGCGCCCTGGACGCCGTGACCGAAGCCGTCCGCCTGCTGGAAGACTGTCCGCTGTTCAACGCCGGCCATGGCGCCGTGTTCACCAGCGCCGCCACCCACGAACTGGACGCCGCCATCATGGACGGCGCCACGCTGCGCTCGGGCGCGATCGCCGGCGTGCACCGCGTGCGCAACCCGATCTTCGCCGCGCGCAAGGTCATGGAAAACAGCAAGCACGTGTTCTTCGTGGGCGAGGGCGCCGAAGCCTTCGCCAAGGAAGAAGGCGTGGAACTGGTCGATCCCTCCTACTTCTCCACCGAAGCCCGCCGCGAACAGCTGCTGCGCGTGCAGCGCGAAACGCCGGAAGCGGCGGTGCTGGACCATGACGGCCAGGCGCTGGTCGCGCGCGGCCAGCCCGCACCGGCCGATCCGCTGGACTCGGACAAGAAGTTCGGCACCGTGGGCGCGGTGGCGGTGGACGCCCAGGGCAACCTGGCCGCGGCCACTTCGACCGGCGGCATCACCAACAAGCAGGTCGGCCGCGTGGGCGACGCGCCGCTGATCGGCGCCGGCACCTATGCCAGCAACAAGACCTGCGCGGTGTCCACCACGGGCACCGGCGAAATGTTCATCCGCATGGTCGCCGCCTATGACGTGGCGGCGCAGATGGAATATTGCGGCGCGTCGCTGGAAGCGGCCGCCGACCGCGTCGTGCATGAAAAGCTGCCCACCATCGATGGCAAGGGCGGCCTGGTGGCCGTCGACGCCCAGGGCAATGTGGCCTTGCCGTTCAACACGGAAGGCATGTATCGGGGTTACGCCCGCGTCGGCGAGAAGCCGGTCACCGCTATCTACCGATAAGCGGCGGCGGGTTCGTTTTTTCAGTATTTGGGGAATCAAAAGAGATGGTTGATCGCGCAAACAGCCTGGCGCTGCCGGAAAACCGCGTGGTCCAGGTCGACGACCTGACGGTGCGCTTCGTGGGATCGGAGCGCACGGTCGAAGCCGTGCGCAATCTGTCGTTCCATGTGGACCGGGGCGAGACCCTGGCCATCGTGGGCGAATCGGGTTCGGGCAAATCGGTGACGTCCCTGGCGCTCATGCGTCTGGTGGAGCACGGCGGCGGGCGCATCGCCCAGGGCAGCATGGCCCTGCGGCGGCGCAACGGTTCCGTGATCGACCTGGTCGGATCCAGCCAACGCGAAATGCGCAGTGTGCGCGGCGCGGACATGGCCATGATCTTCCAGGAGCCGATGACCTCCCTGAATCCGGTCTTCACCGCCGGCGACCAGATCGCCGAATCGATCCGCCAGCACCAGGGCAAGGACGCCGCGGCCGCGCGCGCCGAGGCGCTGCGCATGCTGGAGCAGGTCCGTATTCCGGAAGCCAAGTCGGTGCTGGACCGCTACCCGCACCAACTGTCGGGCGGCATGCGCCAGCGCGTGATGATCGCCATGGCGCTGGCCTGCAAGCCGGCGCTGCTGATCGCCGACGAACCCACCACCGCGCTGGACGTCACCATCCAGGCGCAGATCCTGCAACTGATCCGCCAGCTGCAGGAAGAAATGCACATGGGCGTGGTGTTCATCACCCACGACATGGGCGTGGTCGCGGAAGTGGCCGACCGCGTGCTGGTCATGTACCGCGGCGACAAGGTCGAGGAAGGCCCGTCCGAGCAGGTATTCGCCTCGCCGCAGCACCGCTACACCAAGGCGCTGCTGTCGGCCGTGCCGAAGCTGGGCGCCATGCAGGGCACGGACCTGCCCGCGCGTTTCCCGCTGCTGCAGGCCGAAGGCCAGGCCCAGCCCGAGGCAGCTCCGGTCAGCGCGCCCGCCGCGCCGGACGCCAAGCGCGAGCCTATCCTGAGCGTGCGCAAGCTGGTCACCCGCTTCGATCTGCGCGGCGGCATCATGAGCCGCGTGCAGCGCCGCGTGCATGCGGTGGAGCAGGTCAGCTTCGACCTGTTCCCCGGCGAAACGCTGTCGCTGGTGGGCGAGTCCGGTTGCGGCAAGTCCACCACCGGCCGCTCGCTGTTGCGCCTGGTCGACAGCCAGGGCGGCGAGATCCGCTTCGGCGGCCGCGACATCGTGCGCCTGAAGAACACCGAACTGCAATCCCTGCGCCGCGACATCCAGTTCGTGTTCCAGGACCCGTTCGCCTCGCTGGATCCGCGCGTGACGGTCGGCTTTTCCATCATGGAGCCGCTGCTGGTGCACGGCGTGGCCCGTGGCCGCGATGCCGAGCGCCGCGTGGCCGAACTGCTGGAACGCGTGGGCCTGCCGGCGGAAATGGCGCAGCGCTATCCGCACGAATTTTCGGGCGGCCAGCGCCAGCGCATCTGCATTGCGCGCGCCCTGGCTTTGAACCCCAAGGTCGTGATCGCGGACGAATCCGTGTCGGCGCTGGACGTGTCGATCCAGGCGCAGATCGTGAACCTGCTGATCGACCTGCAGCGCGACATGGGCATTTCCTTCCTGTTCATTTCGCATGACATGGCCGTGGTCGAGCGCGTCAGCCACCGCGTTGCCGTGATGTACCTGGGCCAGATCGTGGAGATCGGGCCGCGCCGCGCCATTTTCGAGAATCCGCAGCACCCTTACACCAAGAAGCTGATGTCCGCCGTGCCGATCGCCGATCCGGCCCGCCGCCACATGAAGCGCACGCTGTTGTCCGACGAAATCCCCAGCCCCATCCGCAAGCTCGGCGACGAGCCCGTGGTGCAGCCGCTGGTGCAGGTCGGAACGGATCACTTCGTCGCCCGGCATCCGGTCGGCGGAGCGTATTGAGTCAGTTGTCGTACTTGTTTTTCTTCCACCAAACCCCCTAATTCCTTTTTGGAACCAGGAGTTGCAATGATGAAAGTTCTGCGCCCCACCAAACTGATGGCCGCCGCTGCGCTGGCCTTCGGCGTGATCGCGTCGCCGCTGGCGCATGCCGCCAAGGACGTGACGTTCGCCGTCTCCATCGCGCTGGAAACGCTCGATCCGTACAACACCAACAGCACGCTGAACCAGGCGGCCGGCAAGGCCTACTATGAAGGCCTGTTCGAGTTCGACAAGGACCTGAAGGTCCAGAAGGTCCTGGCCACCGACTACACCGTCAGCGAAGACGGCCTGGTCTACACCTTCAAGCTGCGTCCCGGCGTGAAGTTCCATGACGGCACCGATTTCAACGCCGAAGCCGTCAAGATCAACTTCGACCGTCCGGCCAATCCGGACAACCGCCTGTCGCGCTACATCCAGTTCAGCGTCATCGACAAGACCGAAGTGGTCGACCCGATGACCGTCAAGATCACGCTGAAGAAGCCGTTCTCGGCCTTCATCAACGCGCTGGCCCACCCGGCCGCCATGATGATCTCGCCCGCCGCGCTGGCCAAGTACGGCAAGGAAATCGGCTTCCACCCTGTGGGCACCGGTCCCTTCGAATTCGTCGAATGGAAGCCGGCCGAATACCTGAAGGTCAAGAAGTTCGACGGCTACTGGAAGAAGGGCTACCCCAAGGTCGACACCCTGACCTTCCGTACCGTGACGGACAACAACACCCGCGCCGCCGTGGTGCAGACGGGTGAAGCGCAGTTCGCCTTCCCGGTGCCGTTCGAGCAGGCCGCCGTGCTGAAGAAGAACGACAAGCTGGACGTGGTCGATCACCACAACTCGATCATGGCGCGCTACCTGTCGATGAACACGCAGCAAAAGCCGTTCGACAACGTCAAGGTGCGTGAAGCCATCAACTACGCCATCAACAAGGAAGCCCTGGCCAAGGTCGCTTTCTCGGGCTATGCCACCATCGTCGACGGCGTCGTGCCGCAAGGCGTGGACTACGCGCACAAGACCGGCCCGTGGCCGTACGACATCAAGAAGGCCAAGGCCCTGCTGGCCGAAGCCGGCTACCCCAACGGCTTCGAAAGCCAGCTGTGGTCCGCCTATAACGACGGCACCTCGGTGAAGGTGGTGCAGTTCCTGCAGCAGCAATTGGCGCAAGTCGGCATCAAGGTGTCCGTCGAAGTGCTGGAATCGGGCCAGCGCGTGCAGCGCGTCCAACAGGTGCAGAAGCCTGAAGACGCCAAGGTCCGCATGTACTACGCCGGCTGGTCGTCCTCGACCGGCGAAGCCGATTGGGGCCTGCGTCCGCTGCTGACCACCGCCGCGTTCCCGCCGGTGCTCAACAACGTGTCGTATTACTCGAACAAGTCGGTGGACGATGGCATCCAGCAAGCCCTGGCCACGACCGACCGCGCCAAGAAGACCGAAATCTACAAGAACGTTCAGGAAACCATCTGGAAGGACGCCCCGTGGGCCTTCCTGGTGACCCAGAACAACCTGTACGTGAAGTCGAAGAACCTGTCGGGCGTGTACGTTGAGCCGGACACCTCGTTCTGGTTCGGTGACATCGATCTGAAGCAGTAAATCTGGCAGTAACTCTCGGGGCCTAGTCGCCCTTGTAAGGCCACATACGGCGGGGGCGCGGTGTCCCCGCCGATGTTGCAGGAATTTCAATGCTGACCTACATCGTCAAACGTCTTTTGGGCATGATCCCCACGCTGCTGCTGGTAGCCGTGGTCGTGTTCCTGTTTGTGCACATGCTTCCGGGCGACCCGGCGCGACTGGCCGCGGGCCAGGAGGCCGACCAGCAGACCGTCGAGCTCGTGCGCAAGGAACTGGGACTGGATCTGCCGCTGCCGCAGCAGTTCGTGCGCTATTTCAGCCACATGCTGCAAGGCGACCTGGGTACCTCCTTGCGTACCAAGCGCCCCGTCTCGACCGAAATCGCCGACCGTTTCATGCCTACCCTGTGGCTCACGCTCGCCAGCATGGTGTGGTCAGTGACCTTCGGCATGATCATCGGGATCGTGTCGGCGGTATGGCGCAATCGCTGGCCCGACCGTCTCGGCATGACGCTGGCGGTGTCCGGCATCTCGTTCCCCGCGTTCGCGCTGGGCATGATGCTGATGCAGGTCTTCTCCGTGAATCTGGGCTGGCTGCCTACCGTGGGCGCCTCGACCTGGCAACACTACATACTTCCGTCCATCACGCTGGGCGCCGCCGTGGCGGCCGTGATGGCGCGCTTTACCCGGGCTTCCTTCGTGGAAGTCATCCAGGAAGACTTCGTGCGGACCGCCCGCGCCAAGGGCCTGACCGAGCGCCGCGTCGTGATCAAGCACGCGCTGCGCAATGCGCTGATTCCCGTCGTCACGATGATGGGCCTGCAGTTCGGCTTCCTGCTGGGCGGCTCCATCGTGGTCGAGACCGTGTTCAACTGGCCCGGCCTCGGCCGCCTGCTGGTGGACGCCGTGACCCAGCGCGACTATCCGGTGATCCAGGGCCTGGTGCTGCTGTTCTCGCTGGAATTCATCCTGATCAACCTGATTGTCGACGTGCTCTATGGCGTCATCAATCCCAGCATCCGTTACAAGTGAGGCGGCCATGAGCAATACGACACCCGCCACGACCATCGCCGCCGCTCCCAAGAACGACGTGCGCACCCCCGCCACCGAGTTCTGGCGCAAATTCAAGAAGCAGAAGCTCGCCGTCGGCGCGGGCATCTTCGTCCTGCTGCTCGTCGTCGTCGCGGTCTTCGCGCCGTGGATCGTGCCGTTCGACCCGGAGAACTTCTTCGACTACGACGCCCTGAACGCCGGACCTTCCGCGACCCACTGGCTGGGCGTGGACTCGCTGGGCCGCGACATCTTCAGCCGCATCATCATGGGCGCGCGCATCTCCCTGGCCGCGGGCTTCCTGTCCGTCGCCATGGGCGCCGTCGTCGGCACTTTCATGGGCCTGATGGCGGGCTACTACGAAGGCTGGTGGGAACGCATCACGATGCGCATCTCCGACGTGCTGCTGGCGTTCCCCGGCATGCTGCTGGCCATCGGCGTGGTCGCCATCCTGGGTTCCAGCATGGTCAACGTGATCGTGGCCGTGGCCGTGTTCAGCGTGCCGGCGTTTGCCCGCCTGGTGCGCGGCAACACGCTGTCGATCAAGCAGATGACCTACGTCGAAGCGGTCAAGAGCGTGGGCGCGTCCGACTGGACCATCATCATGCGCCACATCCTGCCCGGCACGATCTCGCCGATCGTGGTCTACGGCACGATGCGCATCGGCACCTCGATCATCACCGCGGCCAGCCTGTCGTTCCTGGGCATGGGCGCTTCGCCTCCCACGCCGGAGTGGGGCGCGATGCTGAACGAAGCGCGCGCCGACATGGTGATCGCGCCGCACGTGGCAATCTTCCCGGCGCTGGCGATCTTCTTCACGGTGCTCGCGTTCAACCTGCTGGGCGACGGCCTGCGCGACGCGCTCGATCCCAAGATCGACCGCAAGTAATCCTGCCGCCGGCCCTCCCTGGAGGGCCGGCGTGGAGGGCGAATCTTTGCGCCGTCGCCCCAGGGCGGCGGCGTTTTACATTCAGGAGCGTGGCGACACGCAGCGAACATGGACAAACAAGCGCTGGACATCCCCCGCATCGGCGTACTGCCATCGGGACCGCTGGATTCGATCTGCGACGTGGGTGAGGTCGCCGTCGGCCACCGTACGCTGGCCGAGGGCCCGCTGCAGACCGGCGTAACCGTGGTGCGTCCGCATGCCGGCGATCCCTATCTGGATAAGGTGCCGGCTGCCGCCACCGTGCTGAACGGCTTCGGCAAGAGCACCGGCCTGGTTCAGGTGCAGGAGCTGGGCGTGCTGGAAACGCCCATTGCGCTGACCAATACGTTTGGCGTGGGTACGGTGGCCAATGCGCAGATCCGCGCCGCGGTCGCCGCGAACCCTGGCATTGGTCGCGGCATGGCTACCGTCAATCCGCTGGTCTTCGAATGCAACGATGGCTATCTGAACGATATCCAGGCGCTGGCGGTGCAGGAATCGCACTACGCCGAGGCGCTGGCCGCCGCGGGCAAGCCGTTCGAGCAGGGCGCCGTCGGCGCGGGCCGGGGCATGTCCTGCTTCTCGTTCAAGGGCGGCATCGGCTCGGCCTCGCGCCTGGCATCCATTCAGGCCGGACCGCAATACACGGTTGGCGCGCTGGTGCTGGCGAACTTCGGCCGCCTGCCCAACCTGACCGTGGCGGGCAGGCCCTTCGGCCGCCGGCTGGCGCAGCAACTGGACAGCAGCCTCGCCCAGGCGGGCGAGAACGCCGCCATCGTGCCCGAGAAGGGTTCCATCATCCTGCTGCTGGCGACCGATGCGCCGCTGGACTCGCGCCAGTTGCGCCGCCTGTCGCTGCGGGCCGGGGCGGGGCTGGCCCGCACCGGTTCGGTGTACGGCCATGGCAGCGGCGACATCGCGCTGGCGTTTTCCACGGCCTATACGGTGCCGCAACTGCCGGAGCAGCCCATGCCGGCGGTGGCGATGCTGCACGAGGCCCGCATCGATCCCTTGTTCGAAGCCGCCGCCGAAGCCTGCGAACAGGCCATCATTTCCGCGCTGTGGCATGCCGAAGGCGTGACGGGGCGCGACGGCAACCACCGCGCCGCGATCCGCGACGCGGCGCCGCAGTGGCGCCAGTGGCTGTCCGAAACCGAATTCTGAAATCCTCCGAGGCTGATCCCATGAAGATCCTGATTTCCACCGATATCGAAGGCGTCGCCGGCGTCTTTCATTCCGAACAAGTCCGCGCCGGCAACGGCGAATACGAGCGCGCCCGCGCCTGGATGACCGCCGAGGCCAACGCGGCCGTGCAAGGCGCGATCGCCGGCGGCGCCGAAGAGATCCTGGTCAACGATTCGCACGGCGGCTTTCGCAACCTGCTGCCTGACGGCCTGGACGAGCGCGCCCGCCTGGTGCTGGGCAAGCCGCGCTACCTCGGCATGATGGGCGGCCTGGAAGAGGGCTGCGACGCCGTCTTCATGATCGGCTACCACTCGCGTTCGCAGGGCCGCGGCATCCTGGCCCACACCATCAACAGCTTCGCCTTCGCCCGCGTGCTCATCAACGGCATGGAGCTGGGCGAGGCCGGCCTGTACGGCGCGCTGGCGGGCGAGTTGGGCGTGCCCGTCATCCTGGGCACCGGCGACGATGCCTTCATCGAGGAGACCCGCGATACCTTCCCGGGCGCCGAATGGGTGCAGACCAAGGTGGCCCATGGGCAGGGTAGCGGCGTGACCCTGTCGCCCGCTGCATCGCGCCGCGCGATTGCGTCCGCCGCCGAAACCGCCGTGCGCAATTTGAAGAAAGGGGGAGTGGTTCCTTTCCGCATTCCCGCCCCTATAGAATGCCGGTTGCAGACGCAGAGCTCGGCCCTGGCCGACCTGTTCTGCATGTGGCCCACGCTGGAACGCGTGGACGGCGTGACCTTGCGATTCACCACGGATAGCATGCAGTCCGCCGTCCGCACGCTGAACAGCCTGGCCGCCATGTCTTTCATGTTGCGCTAAGGATCCCATCCCCCATGTCTAGCACCGACGCCCGTATTGCCCAATTGCGGCAGGCCATGAGCCGCCGCGGCCTGTCCGCCTATGTCGTTCCGTCCTCGGACCCGCACCTGTCCGAATACCTGCCCGCGCGCTGGCAGGGACGGCGCTGGTTGTCCGGCTTCACGGGCTCGGTCGGCACGCTGGTGGTCACGGCCGATTTCGCCGGCCTGTGGGTGGACAGCCGCTACTGGGTGCAGGCCGAAGCCCAGTTGGCCGGCACCTGCGTGCAGCTGATGAAGATCGCGCTGGCCACGACGCCGGGCCATGTGGACTGGCTGGCGGCCAATGCCAAGGCGGGCGAGGTCATCGGGGTGGACGGACAGGTGCTGGGCCTGGGCGCTTTCCGCGCCTTGTCGGCGGCCGCGGCCTCGGCCGGCGCGGCGCTTGAAATCCGCGAGGATCTGCTGGAAGACATCTGGCAGGAACGCGCCGGGCTGCCCGGCGCCGCCATCTATGAACATGTGGCGCCCGAAGCCTGCGTGACCCGCGCAGACAAGCTGGCGCAGGTGCGCGCCGCCATGCGCACGCATGGCGCCGACGTGCATTTCATCAGCACGCTGGACGACATTGCCTGGCTCTTCAACCTGCGCGGCGCGGACGTGGATTACAACCCGGTGTTCGTCGGCCACGCGCTGGTCGGACAGGACCATGCCACGCTGTTCGTGGCCGACGGCAAGATCGACGACGCCCTGCGTGCTGTGCTGGCGGCCGATGGCGTGGAAGTCGCCGCATATGCCCAGGCCGCCGATGCGCTGGCCTCGCTGGAACTCGATCAGAAGCTGCTGATCGATCCGGCCCGCGTGACCTGCGGCGTGTTCCATGCGATGGACCCGGCCGTGCCGCGCGTCGAGGCCATCAATCCGTCCACGCTGCTGAAATCCCGCAAGACCGATGCCGAGCTGGCGAACGTACGTCTTGCCATGGCGCAGGACGGCGCCGCGCTCTGTGAGTTCTTCGCCTGGTTCGAAGGCGCGCTGGGCAATGAAACCATCACCGAACTGACCATCGACGAGCAGATCACCGCTGCGCGCGCGCGCCGGCCGGCCTATGTCTGCCCCAGCTTCGCCACCATCGCCGGCTTCAACGCCAACGGCGCGATGCCGCACTACCGCGCAACCCAGGAATCGCACGCCACCATCGAAGGCGACGGCCTGCTGCTGATCGACTCGGGCGGCCAATACCTGGGCGGCACGACCGACATCACCCGCGTGGTCGCGGTGGGCTCGCCCAGCGCCGACCAGAAGGTGGATTTCACGCTGGTGCTCAAGGGCATGATCGCGCTGTCGCGCGCCTCGTTCCCGCGCGGCACGCCTTCGCCCATGCTGGATGCCATCGCGCGCGCCCCTATCTGGGAAGGCGGCGCGGAATACGGCCACGGCACGGGCCACGGCGTGGGTTACTTCCTGAACGTGCATGAGGGCCCGCAGGTCATTTCCTACCGCGCCGTGCCGGGTCCGCACACGGCGATGGAGCCAGGCATGATCACCTCCAACGAGCCGGGCATCTACCGCCCGGGCCGCTGGGGCGTGCGCATCGAGAACCTGGTCGCCAACCGCGCTTGGCTGACCTCGGAACTTGGCGAATTCCTGTGCTTCGAAACGCTGACGCTGTGCCCGATCGACACGCGCTGCATCGAGCCGTCGCTGATGCGCGCCGACGAAATCGCCTGGCTCAACGACTATCACAAGACGGTGTACGAACGCCTGTCGCCGCTGGTCGAAGGCGAGGCGCTGGCCTGGCTGGAGCGCCGCACCGCCGCGATCTGAACCGCTGCGTGAGTGCATGAAAAAAGGCCGCGGGCGCAATGCCCGCGGCCTTTTGCTTCGCGCGAAGTCGGGTCAGCTTGCCGGCGTGGCCGTCTTGGCGCGGGGATACAGTGCGAGCCTGCCGATCAGGCAGCCCAAGGCCAGCAGCGCGCCATAGGCCAGCAGCGTCAGGCCGGCGGCCGCATGGGACTCCGCCGCGCGCATCAGTTGTCCCCAGGTCATCGCCCGGACGGCCAGGAATCCCAAACCTATGCCCAGCGCCTGCGCCAGCCAGAAGGCGATGGTGCCGTGGGCGACGGCCCGTCCGAACCGGGCCGCGCCGATCGGGCGCGGCAGGATGTTCAGGCAGACCAGGGTGCATAGCCCCAGCAGGGCCGCAGGCAGGACCAGATAGCCCAGCGCGTACGCCGTCCAGCCAGCGCCCTGAGCCTGCATCTGCAGGAAACCGCCCAACCAGATCGAAACAGTCAGTTGCCAGACCAGCACGGTCAGCGCGGTAGTCCAGGCGGCATGGCGCCGTTCATAGGCGGGGCCGCCAGCCGGGCCCGCAGGCTGCACGGTCCAGGCGGCAATGCGCACGATGACGCAGATGCCGATGATCTCAAGCACGATGGTCACGAGCTTGGTGATGATGTTCAGGGCCAGAAATTGCCCGATCATGCCGAAGCCGAGCCGTTCCTGCAGCACGTCGCGGTGGTCCATGACGAAGCGCATCAGCGTGTTCTGCAGGAAGGCGATGCCTGCCGCCACGGCCAGGGTGTAAAGCAGAAACAGCGCGATGAAGGTGCCGAACAGCTTGCGGGGCTCGGTCACCGCCTGGGTGTCATGGCGCGCCAGCCAGCCTCGCATGGCTCCCCAGGCGGTCAATCCGGCGATCACCGCGCCCGCGACGATATGGACCAGCAGCGGCGCCAGGAACTGCGGCTGGGTGTACATCTCCTGCATTTGCTCGAACTGGGGCAGGGCCAGCAGGCTGTACGACTGGACCAGCGCCGAGTAAGCAAGCCGCAGGAAAACTGCGGTCAACGCAAGGCGCCAGGCGAGCGAGTAGGAGGATCGGGCGGGATCGGTCATCGGCGGAAGCGGGAGTGTTGAGAAAAAACAGCAAGCAAAAAAATAGGGATCGAACATAGCACGGCGCTGCGCCGCGCCACACAAGGCGATGCCCCTTTCGGCGATTCGAGTGCTGCCAAATGTTACGCCCCGGAGCTAGGGGAAAACCCAAATAAGCTCCGCCTCCCGGCTATAATCCAAATTTCCCGCACGCGCCCGCTCGTCCCGGGTGCTCATTACGATGACCAAATACGTATTTGTCACCGGCGGTGTGGTGTCTTCCCTGGGCAAAGGCATCGCCGCTGCGTCGCTCGCCGCCATCCTCGAGTCGCGTGGCCTGCAAGTCACCATGCTGAAGCTCGACCCGTACATCAACGTCGATCCGGGCACCATGAGCCCGTTCCAGCATGGCGAGGTGTTCGTCACGGAAGACGGCGCCGAAACCGACCTGGACCTTGGCCACTACGAGCGTTTCATTTCGGCTCGCATGCACAAGGTGAACAACTTCACCACCGGCCAGATCTACGAATCCGTGCTCCGCAAGGAGCGCCGCGGCGACTACCTGGGCAAGACCGTCCAGGTCATTCCGCACATCACCAACGAAATCCAGGACTTCATCGCCCGCGGCGCCGAAGCCGCCTGGAACGGCAACACGGACGTCGCGATCGTCGAGATCGGCGGCACCGTGGGTGACATCGAGTCCCTGCCGTTCCTGGAAGCCGCCCGCCAGATGAGCCTGCGCATGGGCCGCAACAACGCCGCCTTCGTGCACCTGACGCTGGTGCCCTTCATCGCGTCGGCCGGCGAACTCAAGACCAAGCCGACCCAGCACTCGGTGCAGAAGCTGCGCGAAATCGGCATCTACCCGAACGCGCTGCTGTGCCGCGCCGACCGCCGCATCCCGGACGACGAGCGCGCCAAGATCTCGATGTTCTCCAACGTGCCCCTGGACGCGGTCATCTCCGTCTGGGACGCCGATTCGATCTACAAGATCCCGGCGATGCTGCATGCGCAGGGCGTGGACAACATCGTCTGCGAAGCGCTGGGCCTGACCCCGCCGCCGGCCGACCTGTCCATGTGGGACAACCTGGTCGAGGCGCTGGAGCACCCGCAGCACCAGCTCACCATCGGCATGGTCGGCAAGTACGTCGACCTGACCGAGTCGTACAAGTCGCTGACGGAAGCCCTGGTCCACGCCGGCATCCACACGCGCTCGAAGATCAACATCGAGTACATCGACTCCGAAGACATCGAAACCCGCGGCACCGACCAGCTCAAGCACCTGGACGCCATCCTGGTTCCGGGCGGCTTCGGCAAGCGCGGCACCGAAGGCAAGATTGCCGCGATCCGCTACGCCCGTGAAAACGGCGTGCCGTACCTGGGCATCTGCCTGGGCATGCAGCTGGCCGTGATCGAGTTCGCGCGCCACGTCGCCGGCCTGGGCGGCGCCAACAGCACGGAATTCGATCCCTCGGCGCCGCACCCCGTGGTGGCCCTGATCACCGAATGGATGGACCGCGAAGGCAAGGTCGAAAAGCGCAACCAGTCGTCCGACCTGGGCGGCACCATGCGCAAGGGCGCGCAGCGCGTGCCGATCAAGCCGGGCACCCGCGCGCAGTCGATCTACGGCGACGAAGTGAACGAGCGTCACCGCCATCGCTACGAGGTCAACAACGTCTACGTGCCGCGCCTGGAAGAAGCCGGCATGGTGATCAGCGCCCGCACGCCGACCGAGAACCTGCCGGAAATGATGGAATTGCCCGACCACCCGTGGTTCGTGGGCGTGCAGTTCCACCCGGAGTTCACGTCGACCCCGCGTGACGGCCACCCGTTGTTCGCCAGCTATATCCGCGCCGCCATCGAGCAGAAGGCTCGCCGCGGTCAGGAGGCGTAATGCGCGTCTGCGGTCTGGAGTTCCGTAAGCGGATCTTCGGGACCGCGGGCCACCGCCTCAGCGCCGCCCTATACGGCGGCGCTTCTTTCGGATACAACCAATTAGCATCGGATATGCGTCGCCCGGCCGCCTTGCGCGACACTGGCGGCGTCGCCGTATCCGGCGTCAGACCGAAACCAACGCAACTGCTCTGAAGGAATCCCATGAGTGCCTACCTCATCGCCGACGTCTCAGTGACCAAGCCCGCGCAGTACGAGGACTACAAGCGTCTGTCCACGCTCGCAATGCGCGCGTACGATGCGAAGATCCTGGTGCGCGGCGGCGATTCCAGGCACCTCGAGGGCCGTGAGCCTGGCCGTACCGTCGTCATGGAATTCCCCTCCATGACCGCGGCCCAGGCTTTCTACGACTCCTGGCAGTACCGCCGCGCCCGCAATGCCCGCGAAGGCGCGGCTGTCATGAATATGTTTATCGTTCAGGGAATGTAAAGTCATGAGTGCTATCGTCGATATCATCGGCCGCGAGATTCTGGATTCGCGCGGCAACCCCACCGTCGAATGCGATGTGCTGCTGGAGTCCGGCGCCATGGGCCGCGCGGCCGTGCCGTCGGGCGCGTCCACCGGCGCGCGCGAAGCCATCGAGCTGCGCGACGGCGACAAGAGCCGTTATCTGGGCAAGGGCGTGCTGCGCGCCGTCGAGAACCTGAATACGGAAATCTCGGAAGCCCTGATGGGCCTGGACGCCCAGGAACAGACCTTCGTCGATCGCACCCTGATCGAGCTGGACGGCACCGAATCCAAGGAACGCCTGGGCGCCAACGCGATCCTGGCCGCCTCCATGGCCGTGGCCCGCGCCGCCGCCGACGAATCGGGCCTGTCCCTGTACCGCTATTTCGGCGGCAGCGGCCCCATGAGCATGCCCGTGCCGATGATGAACGTCATCAACGGCGGCGCGCACGCCAACAACACGCTGGACCTGCAGGAACTGATGATTCTGCCGGTGGGCGCAGGCAGCTTCCGCGAAGCCCTGCGCTGGGGCGCCGAAGTCTTCCACATGCTCAAGAAGCTGATCCACGGCCAGGGCATGTCCACGGCAGTGGGCGACGAGGGCGGTTTCGCGCCCAACGTGGCCAGCCATGAAGCCGCCATCCAGCTGATCCTGAAGGCCATCACCGAAGCCGGCTACGAGCCGGGCACGCAGATCGCCCTGGGCCTGGATTGCGCCAGCTCCGAGTTCTATCGCGACGGCAAGTACACGCTGGCCGGCGAAGGCGGCATTTCGCTGTCCTCGCAGGAATTCACCAATCTGCTGGCCACCTGGTGCGACAAGTACCCGATCATCTCGATCGAAGACGGCATGGCCGAAAACGACTGGGAAGGCTGGAAGCTCCTGACCGACCAGTTGGGCAAGAAGGTGCAGCTGGTGGGCGACGACCTGTTCGTCACCAACACCAAGATCCTGCGCGAAGGCATCCAGAAGGGCGTCGCCAACTCGATCCTCATCAAGATCAACCAGATCGGCACCCTGACCGAGACCTTCGCCGCCATCGAAATGGCCAAGCGAGCAGGCTACACCGCCGTCGTGTCGCACCGTTCGGGCGAAACCGAAGACTCCACCATCGCCGATATCGCCGTGGCGACCAACGCCATGCAGATCAAGACGGGTTCGCTGTCGCGTTCGGACCGCATGGCCAAGTACAACCAGCTCCTGCGCATCGAGGAAGAGCTGGCTGAAGTCGCGTCGTATCCCGGCTTGGAAGCTTTTTACAACCTGCGTTGATGAGAAGCGCGGCCCCAGGCGCAATCCCGGGGCCGCATCCACGCCACGACTGCTGAGGGTTCCCGCGTATGCGCCTGTTGTTCCTGGTGCTGTTCGTGCTGCTAGGCCTGATCCAATACCCGCTGTGGCTGGGTAAGGGCGGGTGGTTCAAGGTCTGGGATCTGCAACGCCAGGTGGCGGAGCAACGCGAGACCAACGAAGGCCTGCGCGCGCGCAATGCCGCATTGGAAGCGGAAGTGCGCGACCTCGAAGGCGGCTCCGGCGCCATCGAGGAACGCGCCCGCGGCGAACTGGGCATGATGCGCGACGGCGAGGTGTTCGTGCACATCCTGCCGCAGAACACCCCGGCCCCGGCTGGCGGCGCCTCTTTGGCTGCCGACGCCGCGGCCAAGCCGGCCACCCCCGCGCGCGCCAGCGCGCCGGCGGCCCGCCCTGCGGCTACGCCTCCCAAGCCCGCCAATCAGGCCAACGCCCGGCACTGAGCGCCGGCTGCCGTTCCTGTTCATTCCCCGTTCCGTTCAACCGCAGCGCACGCTGCGGCACTCTCCGTACACGATGCCGGCGGGTTGCGGCGTCCTGCGCGCCCAATCCACCGGGTGCGAATGCATCTCCGTTTCCAGTTCCATGCGCAGGGGCAACAGGCCCCGGGTCTGCGCGTTTCCGGCATAGCTGCCGCGATCGGAGCCCAGCGCGGCCAGCAGCGCCCGCAAGGGCGGCAGCAACGGCTTGTGCAGATAGGTCAGCCGCAGCTTCAAGGTGTTGGCCTGGAATATGGTCTGGCCGCCCGGCTGCGGCGGCCGGCGCGCATGCTGCAGGTCCTGGTAGCCGTTGTCGATGGCGCGCAGGCCTGACGCGGCGGGCACCTTGAGATCCGGGCGGGCGTGTTCGCGGAACGATTGCTCGTCGGGCAGCAGGACTTCGATGCGCCAGGGGTGGGTACCCGAAATGGCGGCCAGCTCGGCTTGCTCGTCTTCCTGGCGGCGGCGTGCGCCGGCCTGGCCTTGCGCATCGGCGTACCGCGGCAGCAGGGCCTGCAGAAAGGCCATGCGCATGCGCGCTGGATCGCCGTGCCCGGTGGCGCCGGCGCGTCCCGCCTCCATCAGCGCCAGATAGGCCATCTGGCGCACGCCCTGCCAGCGGGCCGTTTCGATCGCCAGCAGGCCCAGCAGCAGCACCACGGCGCCCGCCACCGCGAATTCGATGGCGGCGGCGCCGCGTTGCCGGCAGGAGGGTGCATGAAAAAAGGCGGTCATGGCTGCGCAGTCTGGCGCAGGCATGGCCGCCTGTCGATGAGGATAAGCCGGCGTGATCGAAACGTCCCGGCGGCCAGGCCGCCGGTGTGGATCAGTGCACCGTGGGAGGTTCGTCCGCGGCCGGAGCTGCGCCGGACGAGAACAAGGTGGCGCAGTCGACGGAGTCGAACTTATACGGTTTGCCGCAGAAGTCGCAGGCCACGTCGACCTGGCCGCGTTCGGCCAGGATGCTGTTGATCTCTTCCTGGCCCAGCGTGCGCAGCATGCTGGCCACGCGTTCGCGGGTGCAGGGGCAGTGCCAGCGCACCGCCAGCGGATCGAACGCCACCAGGGTTTCTTCCCAGAACAGGCGATGGATCAGCGTGTCGATGTCGGTGGCTAGCAGTTCATCGCGCTTGATGGTGCCGGCCAGGGCGCAGGCGCGGTCCCAGGTTTCGGCGGCGTTCTGCTCGGTAAGAGCGGGCGCGTCCGAGCCGCCGTGGTAGGGCAGGCGCTGGATCAGCATGCCCGTGGCATGGTCGGCGTCGGCCGCCAGCCACAGCCGGGTATCCAGCTGTTCGGAGGCTTTCATGTAGTGCTGCAGGGCTTCGGCCACGGTGTCGCCCTGCAGGGGCACGATGCCCTGATAGGCCTGCTGGCCCGGCAGCTTGCGCTGCGGATCCAGCACCACGATGAAACGGCCGTTGCCGCCCGGGTTCAGCAGGCTTTGCATGTTGCCGTCGCTGGGCACGTCGTGGCCTTCGCGCATCTTGACGGTGGCGCGCAGGCTCAGGTCGTTGCGGCATTCCACCACCAGCAGGGCAATGGGGCCGTCGCCCTGGATCTGCAGCACCAGCGAGCCGTCGAACTTGATGTTGGCGGCCAGCAGCGTGGACGCCGCCACCAGTTCGCCCAGCAGGTGGGTGATGGCGGGAGGGTAGTCGTGATTGGCCTGCACGGCCTTCCAGGTCGCGTCCAGGCGCACGGCCTGGATGCGGACGCTGCGGTCTTCGGTAAGGTATTTCTTGAGCTGATCGGTCATGGAGGAATGTTAGCCGATCAGGCCCGTCTATTCCCCCTGCCGCCAGCAGGGTCGAAGCGCCGCCCCGGGGCGCTCAGCCGATCCGTTTCAGCGCGGTCTTGTAGTGTTGGCCGCGCGCCACGTAATGGGCGGTGTTCTTGTGCAGATTGGCGATTTCCTCGTCCGAGAGCTCGCGGACGATCTTGCCGATGCCGATGACCAGGGAGTTGTCGGGAATGATGCGGTCTTCCGGAATGATGGCGCCGGCGCCGATCAGGCAGTTGCGGCCGATGACGGCATTGTTCAGTACGATGGCCTGCATGCCCACGAGGGCGCCTTCATGGATGGTACAGCCGTGCAGCATGGCCTGATGGCCTACCGTGACGTTGGGGCCGATGGTCATGGGACAGCCGTCGTCCACGTGCAGCACGCTGCCTTCCTGGATATTGGTGCCGCTCTTGATCAGGATGGCGTCGTTGTCGCCGCGGATCGACACGTTGGACCAGATGCTGACGCCTGCCTCCAGCGTTACGTTGCCGATGATGTCGGCGCTGTCGGCCACATAGGCCGCCGGGTCGATGCGGGGAATCAGGTCGTCGAGCTGGTAAATGGGCATGCCTAGGTCTCCGGTTGCGGCGTCACGCCTTGGGGGCGTGCGGCGCGTCTGTAATGGCTGCGGTCATCCGCGAGCGCTCTTCTTCGCGCAGGCGCAGGATGCGGCGCTGGATTTTACCGGTGGTGGTCATGGGCAGCTCGTCGACGAATTCGATCTCCTTGGGGTACTCATACGGGGCCAGGCGCTCGCGCACATGTTCCTGCAGGTTCTCGATGATGTCGTTGCGGTCGCGCTGCGCGAACTCCGGCGTCAGCACCACGTAGGCCTTGACCAGGGCGCCGCGCTCGGCGTCCGGCTTGGGCACGACGGCGGCGTTGGCCACGGCCGGATGCCCGATCAGGCAGCTTTCGATTTCGCCCGGCCCGATGCGGTAGCCGGCGGACTTGAATACGTCGTCGGCGCGGCCTGCGTACCAGAGGTAGCCGTCGGCGTCGATCTTGGCCAGGTCGCCAGTCAGGCACCAGTCGCCCTTGAACTTGGCCTGGGTGGCGGTTTCATTGCGCCAGTAGCCCAGGAACATCACGGGATCCGGGTAGCCATGGATATCGAGCCGGTTGACGGCGATCTCGCCGGTGGCGCCGGGCGCGACCGGCTTGCCGTCCTCGTCCAGCACCGCGACGTTATGGCCCGGGTAGGGGCGGCCCATGCTGCCTGGTTTGGCGGGCCAGCGCTTCTGGCTGTTGCCCACCACGTAGTTCATTTCCGTCTGGCCGAACATTTCGTTGGGCGTTACGCCCAGCGCCGATTGGCACCATTCGAAGACGGTCTCGCCCACGCTTTCGCCGGCGCTCATGATGGAACGCAGGGCCAGCTGGTAGCGGCCGCGCGGCTCCGGCACCGCTTTCATCATCATCTTGAGCGCGGTGGGGAAGAGGAAGGTGTTGGTGACCTGGTAGCGTTCCAGGAGCTCGAATGCGCGCTCGACCGAGAAGCGGCCGCGCGTGCCGACGATGGGGTGGCCGAAGTACAGGGTGGGCAGAAGGGCGTCCATCATGCCGCCGGTCCAGGCCCAGTCGGCCGGCGACCAGAACACGTCGGCGGGCTTGGGGAACCAGTCCTGCGAGGCCACGAAGCCCGGCAGGTTGCCGATCAACACGCTGTGCGGCAGCAGCGCGCCCTTGGGGGCGCCGGTGGTGCCGGAGGTATAGAGCAGGATGGCCGGATCCGAGGAACGGGTCTGGACCATCTTGAATTCGCTGGGTTGGCGCGCCAGCAGGCTGCGCCAGGGCAATACGCGTTCGTCGGCGAAGCCGATGCCGATGACCTGCTGCAGGTTGGGACAGTTGTCGCTTACGGCCAGCAGGTTGGCGCTGGAGGCGTAATCCACGATCGCGACCCGGGTTTCGGAGTCGCGCAGGCGGCTTTCCAGGGCCTCGGGGCCGAACAGGGCGGACAGCGGCAGCACTACCGCGCCGACGCTGTAGATGGCCATATGGGCCACCACGGTCTCGGGCCGTTGCCCCAGCACCACACCCACGCGGTCGCCGCGCCCAACGCCCATTTTCACCAGGCCGTTGGCCAGCTGATTGGCCGCTTCCGCCAGGCGGGCATAGGTCCAGACCTCGCGGTTGCCAGATTCATCTTCGTAGTAGATGGCAATGCGCCGCGCATCCGGACTGCTGGATGCCCAGCGGTGGCAGCACGCTTCCGCGATGTTGAACTGGGTGGGTACCAGCCAGCGGAATGTTTGGTAGAGCGCCTGATATTGGTCGTTCATGGCCCTATGTTGTGAGCATGTTGCAGCGTGAACGGGTCAAGTTGGCCCGTTGCCCCAGATGCAAGCATGACCTAGAGGGCCGTGAACTGCAACATCCCCGTTGCGTAACGGGGACGCATACGGGTTATCACGGGTGTTTGCCTTGGCGGCGCAGTGCGGAGGGCAGGGCCGGCAGCGTCAGCGAGCGGGGCGGCCGGGCGGCGGGATCGGCTTCGCGATCCGCCATGACAGTGGCCCAGTCCAGCAACTGGAGCTGGCCGTCGTGCGTCTCCGCCAGGGCGGACAAGCTCTCCACCCAGTCGCCGTCGTTGCAGTAGAGGATCTCGCCCACGTAGCGCAGTTCGGCCTTGTGGATATGGCCGCAGACCACGCCGTCCAGGCCCCGTCGCCGGGCTTCGCCCGCCAGCGCCTCTTCGAAGTCCGTGATGAAGGACACGGCGTTCTTGACCTTGTGCTTCAGGTATTGCGACAGGGACCAGTAATGCAGTCCCAGACGGTGGCGCAGCCGGTTGAAATGATGGTTGATCCACAGCGCCAGTTGGTAGAGCCCGTCGCCCAGGTGGGCCAGCCAGCGGCTGTGCTGGATCACGCCGTCGAACTGGTCGCCATGCAGCACCAGCAGGCGCTGCCCCTTGGCGGTGGTGTGCACGTCCTCGTCCAGGATCTCGATGTCGCCGAAGGCATAGCCAGCGAACTCGCGCGCGAATTCGTCATGGTTGCCCGGGATGAACACGACCCGGGTACCGTTGCGCGCCTTGCGCAGGATGCGCTGGATGACGTCGTTGTGCGCCCGGGGCCAGTGCCAGTGCTTGCGCAGCTGCCAGCCGTCGACGATGTCCCCCACCAGGTAGAGCGTGTCGGAATCGTTGTGGTCCAGGAAGTCGAGGAGGAATTCCGCCTTGCACCCGGCGGTGCCCAGGTGAATATCGGAAATCCAGAGGGCGCGCCAGTGCGCGGGGCGGATTTCGTTCACGGTCGCTTTCCCAGGGGCTGTGCTCATGCCTGGGAATGAAACCATCCGGCGATGACCGGAACGTGAACGCTGCGTGACGCTGTTGTGACGGCGGGCGAGGCTCTGCGATGCACGGCGGACCGCCGTGCATCGGGTTCATGGGTTCGGGGGGGGCCGCGACCGGAGTCGGCGGTCAGGGCTGCTGCGGGTTGGCCTTCTTGGCCCGCAGGCGCTTCCAGATGCCGCCGCCCAGCGCGGCCGCGGCCAGCAGGCCGACCTTGGCGAACTTGGCCAGGAAGGCGGCGATCACGGCGAACAGGCCCAGTTTTTTGGCCGCTACGCCAGCCACCAGGGCGGCCAGGCCGTACTCGGCCACCTTGTCGGTCGAGGAGTTGAAGTCGGCGTAGCGCTTGCCTTCGACGTAGTTCAGGTTGTCCAGCAGGGTCAGCACGGCCGTCTTGTCCTTGGGCACCATGCTCTTCTGCGTGATCAGGTCCAGCGTGATGTAGCCGTCGCGGCCCAGCGCGTAGGTGTTGTAGTTGACGGTGGGGTTCTCGGTGGCGCTTTCGCCCTTGTGCTTGACCGCGACCGACCAGACCAGGCGCTGCGAGTTGCTGTCGTACTTCGGCGCCTCGACCCAGCCGTCCATGATCAGTTCGGGGAAGCCACGCTTCTTGCGCTCTTCGTTGGACTGCTCGGTGCCTTCGCGCAGGCTGTCCAGCAATTCGTTGACGTTCCAGTTCTTGGCGTCGTCGTCCTTGATGTAGCCGGCCTTGTCGAAATTGACGGTGATGACCCAATCGTCATCGTCGCTCTTGGGCATCACCACGCCCAGCAGGGAAGGATCTTTGCCGTTGCCGTAGGCCGCCATCAGCCGGTCCGCCTGCAGGCGCGGCACGAAGAACATGGATTCGGGCAGATGCACGACCGCCTGCTCGCCCAGTTTGACGTCGGCGGGCCCTTCCTGGGCAGCGGCGAAGGCGGCCTTGGTGGCCGCTTCGATTTCCTGTTGGGCGGCGGCGTTCTGCGCCAGGGCGCCGGCGGGCAGCAGGAACAGGGCGCTGGCGGCGGCCAGCGCAACACGGGAAAGGAAAGCGCGCATGATGGTTCTAGGGCGTCTGAAAAAAGGGGCCCCATTGTCTTTGCGGTCGACTTTCAACTTTCTGAAAGCAAACAGCTAATTCGGCGCACGATGTTGCCGTTTGTCGCAGAATGTATACGGCGCGTCGGCTGACGCTGCCGGCGCAGGCTAGCGGGCCTTCTTGTGGCGCGGCGCGTTGCGCAGCCGCGTGCCCAGGATGCGATCGTGCAGGAACTGGCCGTCGGGATCGAACCAGGACCAGACGAAGATGGTGAAGGGCGCGGCGACGATGAACATGTCCATCGAAGGCCAGCCGGTGGCGCTGGCGGCCGCCCACACGACCGCCGCGCCGGCCAGCACCAGAGGCCAGACCAGGACGTAGCGCAACATCAGGCGGGTCGTGGACGGGGTGTTGCCGTCGCGGTCGACCAGGCGGATGTTCCAGGTTTTCATGGGCAGGGTCTGGCCGCGGCGGCGCCAGCACAGCACGAAATACGCTCCGATGGCGACGAACAGCCAGGCCTGCCGGGCGCCGCGCAATTCCAGCGCGTTCTTGCTCTGGGTCAGGGTATCCAGCAGGTAGCCAGCCAGGAACACCACGCCAAACAGCAGCACGGCTTCGTACATCATGCAGGCGAACCGGCGCAGCCGGTTGGGGGTCTGGTCGAGGAGGGCGTCGGTCGTCATGGGTCGCTATTATCCGACAAAGCCCAGGCCTTCCAAGGCAAAAAAAAACCCACCGGTAAGGGCGGGTCTTAAAAGGGGCTATGCAGCCCCCAAGGGGAAAACTGTTCAGGCCGTAAGCCTGGGCCTTGCTCAGGCGGCGGAGTGCGCGTTCTTGGCGCTCGTCTTGCCAGCCAGGGCACGGATGCCGTGGGCCAGCTTACGCAGGCCGGCGGCCAACGCCCGCATCGGGTGCGGACGGAATTGTTCTTCGATAGCCTGGAGCATCAGTTGGCGCTCGAGTTCGTCGGTCAGGCGGATGGTGTTGTTCGGGTTGATCACAATAGCCTCCACGGGCTTGCACTGTTTGTTTAGCTACTAGGGATAACCCGAATTATAGGGGTTAACCCTGAACTTGTGCAAGTGCCTGGTGCATATTGGCAACACCTTGGTGCGATGATGCGCTCAAACAGTGCTGGGGAAAACCATAAGCAAAGATAAGCGCGCCATGTTGCGGCGCCTTTACAACGCGCTGTTCAAGGGGAAGGGGGCGCCCGGGGGCCGGAACCTCCCGGGGCGCAGGGGCGCTCAGGCGTCGCGGTAACCGGCCGCGACCAGCTCGAAACCGAACATGCGGCAGTCCAGCGAACCGTTGTGCAGCGGCACGCGGCGCTTGGGCTTCAAGCGCATCTGGTTGGGCAAGGTGAGGTCGCTGGTGATGACGTGCAGTTGCCAGCCCGCGAAATTGCGCTTCAGGCAGGTGGCCCAGTCGCGCCACAGATCCGCGTCCTGTTCGGTCCCCATGCGCTCGCCATAGGGCGGGTTGGTGACGATCCAGCCGTGGTCGGCGGGCGCCGTGACGTGGCGGGCATCGCCGACCTCGAAGCGGATCGAGTCTTCGGTCAGCCAGGCGCGTTCGGCGTTGTTGCGGGCGAATTCGATCGCGCGCGGGTCCAGGTCGTAGCCGACCAGCGGCGCGTCCAGTTGCGGCAGGATGCGCGCGCGGGCATCGTCCTTCAGGTCGCGCCAGCGGTAGGCGTCATGTCCGCGCAGGCGTTCGAAGCCGAACGGGCGCGAGATGCCCGGGGGCACGCCGAGGGCGATCCAGGCAGCCTCGATCAGGATGGTGCCCGATCCGCAGAACGGATCCAGCAGCGGGGCGGCCGGATCCCAGCCCGCCAACGCCAGCATGCCTGCGGCCAGGTTCTCGCGCAGCGGCGCCTCGCCCTTGTCCAGGCGCCAGCCGCGCTTGAACAGCGACTCGCCCGAGGTGTCCAGGTACAGCGTCGCGGTATGCCCTGTCAGGAACAGGTGCACGCGGGCGTCCGGACGCACGGTGTCGATGCTGGGGCGTTCGCCTTCCAGTTCGCGCAGGCGGTCGCAGATGCCGTCCTTGGCGCGCAAATTGCAGTACTGCAGGCTTTGCACCGGGCTCTTGATGGCCGAGGTATCCACGCGCAGGGTCTGCTCCGCGCCGAACCAGCGCTCCCAGGGAGTGTCGCGGGCCAGGTCCAGGATGTCGTCTTCGTGCGAAATCTCGGCATGGGCGACCTGCACCAGGATACGGGTGGCCAGGCGCGAATACAGGTTGGCGCGCTGCACGCCGGCCCAATCGGCCGTGAACGAGCAGCCAGCGCGGCCGGCCTGGGCGTCCTCGAAGCCCAGCGCCTGCATTTCGGCCGTCAGCGCCTCTTCCAGTCCTTGCGGGCAGGGGGCGAAGATGGGAAATGTTTCCGCCTGGCGGGTTTCGCGCGGACGGCGGCTGCGGACCTCGACGGCGGGTTCGCGGTGGTCTTGGTCCCGGTTACGTGCTTCGACAAAAT
The DNA here is from genome assembly GCF_014851745.1 of Achromobacter sp. ACM01. Taxonomy (NCBI): domain Bacteria; kingdom Pseudomonadati; phylum Pseudomonadota; class Betaproteobacteria; order Burkholderiales; family Alcaligenaceae; genus Achromobacter; species Achromobacter sp. ACM01. Next base: position 449,737 of record NZ_JACVAF010000003.1, on the reverse strand, counting down.
CCGATTCGTGCTCGGGTTCAGCCTGATATTCCGGCGCCGGACCGTCGTCCTCGAACGGGTCGTAGAAGCGTCCCGCCGGGGTGGCCGGCGCGATGTACTGGTCGTCGCGCAGGCGCGGCGCGCGCTGCGGGGCGCGGCCGGAGCGGCCGCCGGATTCAGTTTCGCGGCGCGGGCTGTCGGCCCGCTTGCGGTCCGTAGCAGGTCGCCCCGATGCCGCCCGGTCCGAGGCGCCGCGTCCCGGCGCCGCCCGGTCCGACGCGCCGCGCGCGGACTGGCCGCGGCCGGCGCCGCGCGGGCCACGGGCTTCCTCGTCCTTGCGCCGCTGATAGGCGGCGGGATCTTTCTGGCGTTCGATGCTTTCCTTGGTGCGCTCCTGTTGCGCGACCAGACGGGCGCGGGCGCCGCTGCGGGTGCGCTTGGGGGCGTCTTCGGCATAGGCGTCGCGCGCCGTTTTCTTGATCGTCAGCGTCTTGCGCGGGCGGTCCTGTTCATCAGAGGACATACAAATCCTGGCGAATGTGCAGAGGTAGGGGTATCAGAAGGGTTTGACGACGACCAGCGCCACCACCACCAAGAGCAGCAAGACGGGAACTTCGTTGAACCAGCGATAGAACTTGTGCGAACGGGTGTTTTTGCCCTGTTCGAATTTGCGTAGCATCAGGCCACAGGCGTGATGGTAGCCGATGACGAGCAGGACGAAAAAGAGCTTGGCGTGCATCCAGCCGTTGCCGGGGCCCACGCCGATGCGATAACCCAGATAGAGCCACATGCCGAATACCACCGCGACCACGGCCAGGATGGTGGTGAAACGGTACAGGCGGCGCGCCATGCCCAGCAGGGTGGTCTGGACCGCGGGGTCCGATTGCTGCGCCAGATTCACGAATATGCGCGGCAGGTAGAACAGGCCGGCGAACCAGGAAGCGATAAAGACAATATGAAAGGTCTTGACCCAAAGCATGGCCATGGCGCGATCCAGTCGAGGAAAGCCGCATTGTAAGCTGCGCCACTACGCGTTCAGGCCAAGAGGCAAAGCCCCGCGGGCAGGGCTTTGCGAGGAGGCGGCTCAGATCACGTACAGGTCGACGTACTCGTGGACCGGCATGGCTTCCAGCCGCTTCTGGTCCAGCGAGGCCTGCAGGATGCGGTCTTGCTGGCGGGCTGGAAACATGCGCGCCAGATTGGTGCGGAACTTGGTTTCCAGCAGCGGTATGCCTTCGGCGCGGCGGCGCTTGTGGCCGATGGGGTACTCGCAGACGATCTCGTCCAGCCGCGTGCCGTCCTTGAATTCCACCGTCAGCGCATTGGCGATCGAACGCTTGTCGGGGTCGTGATAGTCGCGGGTATAGGCCGGGTCTTCCACGCACACAATCTTGTCGCGCAGCGCGTCGATGCGCGGATCCCGCGCCACCGTGTCCTCGTAGTCGGCCGCGGTCAGGCGGCCGAACAGCGTCGGTACCGCCACCATGTACTGGATGCAGTGGTCCCGGTCGGCCGGGTTGGCCAGCGGTCCCTTCTTGTCGATGATGCGGATGCAGGCTTCGTGCGTGCGGATTGTGATTTTCGCGATGTCGTCGGCGTTCTTGCCGGCGGCCTGCAGCCGGGCGTGGAGTTCCATTGCGCACTCGACGGCGGTCTGCGCATGGAATTCGGCTGGAAACGAAATCTTGAACAGCACGTTTTCCATCACGTAGCTGCCGTAGGGGCGCTGGAACCGGAACGGCTGGCCTTTGAACAGCACGTCGTAAAAGCCCCAGGTCTTGGCCGTCAGCACGGACGGATAGCCCATTTCGCCGGTCCGGGCGATCAGCGCCAGGCGCACGGCGCGGCTGGTGGCGTCGCCCGCGGCCCAGCTCTTGCGGCTGCCGGTATTGGGCGCGTGGCGATAGGTGCGCAGGCTCTGGCCATCGACCCAGGCCAGCGACACCGCATTGATCACTTCATCGCGGCTCAGGCCCAGCATCTGCGCCACCACGGCGGTGGAGGCAACTTTCACCAGCACGACGTGGTCCAGGCCGACCTTGTTGAAGGAGTTTTCCAGTGCGATGCAGCCCTGGATCTCGTGCGCCTTGATCATGCCGGTCAGCACGTCGCGCATCAGCAGGGGCGGTTTGCCGGCCGCGACCGCCGTGCGGGACAGCCAGTCGGCGGTGGCCAGGATGCTGCCCAGGTTGTCGGACGGGTGGCCCCATTCGGCGGCCAGCCAGGTGTCGTTGAAGTCCAGCCAGCGGATCATCGTGCCGATGTTGAAGGCGGCCTGCACGGGATCGAGCTGGAATTGCGTGCCCGGCACCTTGGCGCCGTGGGGCACGGTCGTGCCGGGGACGATGGGCCCCAGCAGTTTCCTGCACGCTGGATACTCCAGCGCTTCCAGGCCGCAGCCCAGCGTGTCGATCAGGCAGTTGCGCGCCGTTTCGTACGCCAGGCCGCTCTGGATTTCATACTTCAGGACGTAGTCGGCGATATCGACCAGAACCAGGTCGGGATCGGGACGGACGTTGGAGATCGGGGCAGACATAGCGGTACCTCTCCATGGAATGAATACAGGTGGCCATGCCGTGCCCTCGTCCGCGCCCTGGTGTCGTGGCTTACTTGCGCTTTTCCAGCGGCACGAACTTCTGGTCTTCCGGGCCCACGTAATTGGCGGTGGGGCGGATGATCTTGTTGTCGATGCGCTGCTCGATGATGTGGGCCGACCAGCCCGCCGTGCGCGCGATGACGAACAGCGGCGTGAACATGGCGGTGGGGACTCCCATCATGTGATAGCTGACGGCCGAGAACCAGTCCAGGTTGGGGAACATCTTCTTGATGTCCCACATGACCGTTTCCAAGCGTTCGGCGATGTCGAACATCTTGGTGCTGCCGGCCTTCTTGGACAGTTTCTTGGCCACTTCCTTGATGACCTTGTTGCGCGGGTCGGACACGGTATAGACGGGGTGGCCAAAGCCGATGATAACTTCCTTGGCTTCGACGCGGCGGCGGATGTCGGCCTCGGCCTCGTCCGGGGTTTCATAGCGCTTCTGCACGTCGAAGGCCACTTCGTTGGCGCCGCCGTGCTTGGGGCCGCGCAGCGCGCCGATGGCGCCCGAGATGGCGGAGAACATGTCCGAGCCGGTGCCGGCGATGACGCGGGCCGTGAACGTGGACGCGTTGAACTCGTGTTCGGCGTACAGGTTCAGCGAGATGTGCATGGCCTTGACCCACTCGTCGCTGGGCTTTTCGCCGTGCAGCAGGTGCAGGAAGTGGCCGCCGATGCTGTCGTCGTCCGTCTGCACGTCGATGATGCGGCCGTTGTGGCTGTAGTGGTACCAGTACAGCAGCGCCGAGCCCAGGTTGGCCATCAGGCGGTCGGCGATGTCGCGCGCGCCCGGGGTGTTGTGGTCGTCTTTTTCAGGCAGCACGCAGCCCAGCACGGACACGGCGGTGCGCATCACGTCCATCGGGTGGCTGGCGGCGGGCAGGGCTTCCAGTGCGGCTTGCAGTTGGGCGGGCAGGCCGCGCAGGCTGCGCAGCTTTTCCTTGTAGGCCTTCAGTTCGGCCTTGTTCGGCAGCTTGCCGTGGACGAGCAAGTGGGCGATTTCCTCGAACTCGCTGGCGTCGGCGATGTCCAGGATGTCGTAGCCGCGGTAGTGCAGGTCGTTGCCGCTGCGGCCGACCGTGCACAGTGCGGTGTTGCCGGCGACGACGCCGGACAGCGCAACCGACTTCTTGGGCTTGAAGCCGGCTTTTTCTTCCGGCTGGGCGTCCGTCTTGGCCACTTGCTTCTTGGGAGCCGTGCTCATGTCTCTACTCCTTCCTTTCGCGATGGTCGTTGCTATTGGGGGTGGGCATGCAAGGCGCCGGGCGGCTGCCGCGACGCCGGAAACCGTGGGCTGGCTTAGGCCTTGCCCTTCTGGAACAGCGCGTCCAGCTTCGATTCGAATTCGTGGTAACCGATGCGGTCGTACAGTTCCTCGCGCGTCTGCATCAGGTCCACCACGTTCTTCTGGTGGCCATCGCGGCGGATGGCGGTGTAGACCGCTTCGGCTGCCTTGTTCATGGCGCGGAAGGCCGACAGCGGGTAGAGCACCATGCCCACGCCCACGCTCTTCAGTTCTTCCACCGAGAACAGCGGCGTCTTGCCGAATTCGGTGATGTTGGCCAGCACCGGCACCTTGACCGCCTTGACGAAGCGGTCGTAGGTAGGCAGGTCGTAGGCGGCTTCGGCGAAGATCGCGTCGGCGCCCGCTTCCACGCAGGCCAGCGCGCGCTCGATGGCGGCGTCCACGCCATGGGAGGCAATCGCGTCGGTGCGGGCGATCAGGTAGAAGTCCGTATCGGTGCGGGCGTCGGCCGCGGCCTTGACGCGGTCGGCCATTTCTTCGGTCGAGACGATTTCCTTGCCGGGGCGATGGCCGCAGCGCTTGGCGCCGACCTGGTCTTCGATGTGGCAGGCGGCGGCGCCGAACTTGATCAGGCTCTTGACGCTGCGGGCGATGTTGAACGCCGACGGGCCGAAGCCGGTATCGATGTCGACCACCAGGGGCACGTCGCAGACGTCGGTGATGCGGCGCACGTCCGTCAGGACGTCGTCCATGGTGTTGATGCCCAGGTCGGGCAGGCCCAGCGAACCAGCCGCGACGCCGCCGCCGGACAGGTAGATGGCGCGGTAGCCGGCGCGCTTGGCCAACAGCGCGTGATTGGCGTTGATGGCGCCGATGATCTGCAGGGGGCTTTCTTCGGCAAGCGCGCGGCGAAAGAGGGCGCCGGCGGATTCGGGTCTGGACATGGGTGGTCTCCGTAATTTGGACCGGGTGTTTTCGTGGGCCCCGGATGAAACGACTGGACTGCGGACTGGCGCGTTGCAGGCCAGGCCGGGATGCGTCCCGTCCTGGTTCCTGACCTTACAGCGGGCCCGGAAAATAAATCTGTCCCCTTCGCGACATTCCTTTGCGCAGGGGCAAAGGGACAGGTTTATGTTTCGGTCTTGCCTAGGAATTGGGCCCGCGCAAACGGGCCCAATTCTTTACTCATGCGCTGCTTACTTCAGCAGGTCCTTGACGCCGTCGCGCTCTTCGAGGAGCTCTTTCAGCGTGAAGTCCAGGCGCTCGCGCGAGAAGGCGTCGATTTCCAGGCCTTCGATGCGTTTGTATTCGCCGTTTTCGGTCGTGACCGGCACGCCGTAGATGATGCCTTCGGGGATGCCGTAGGAGCCGTCCGACGGGATGCCCATCGTGACCCACTTGCCGTTGCTACCCAGGACCCAGTCACGGACGTGGTCGATGGCGGCGTTGGCAGCCGAAGCGGCCGAGGACAGGCCGCGGGCTTCGATGATGGCGGCGCCGCGCTTGCCCACGGTGGGGATGAACGTGTCGCGGTTCCAGGCGTCGTCGTTGATCAGCTTGGACAGCGATTCGCCGCCGACGGTGGCGAAGCGGTAGTCGGGGTACATCGTGGGCGAGTGGTTGCCCCACACGACCAGCTTTTCGATGTCGGCGACGGCCTTGCCGGACTTGGCAGCCAGTTGCGACAGGGCGCGGTTGTGGTCCAGGCGCAGCATGGCGGTGAAGTTCTTGGCGGGCAGGTCCGGCGCCGACTTCATGGCGATGTAGGCGTTGGTGTTGGCCGGGTTGCCGACGACCAGGACCTTGACGTTGCGGCTGGCGACGTCGTTCAGGGCCTTGCCCTGAGCCGTGAAGATCTGGGCATTGACCGACAGCAGGTCCTTGCGTTCCATGCCGGGGCCGCGCGGGCGGGCGCCAACCAGCAGGGCCACGTCGGCGTCCTTGAAGGCGGTGCGCGGGTCGCTGTGGGCGGTGACTTCTTGCAGCAGCGGGAAGGCGCAGTCATCCAGTTCCATGATGACGCCCTTCAGGGCCTTTTGCGCTTTCTCGTCGGGGATTTCCAGCAGTTGCAGGATGACGGGTTGATCTTTACCCAGCATTTCGCCGGAGGCGATGCGGAATAGCAGTGCGTAACCGATTTGGCCGGCGGCGCCGGTGACGGCGACACGCAAGGCAGGCTTGGACATGGACGTTCTCCGTAATGGTTTGGCGAGAAAAAATCTCACCAAGCAGTGTAATCGTTGGGCGTGAAAATCAACGCGTGTGCAACGGCGTGCGCAGCGGCAGGCGCGGGGCCCGGACAGCGTTGAATCCTAGATCGAATTTACGTGTCCGTCAATTGCTCTTCTATCTTATATAAGACATAAGACGTTGGACAGCCGCCCGGCCGATATGCCACAATAGCGCGTTTATTCGAATGCGCCGCAACCCGGTTTCGGTTGCGCGCCTGTATCAAGCCAGAACACTGGCGGCAGCAGCGCATTGCGGATGGGTTCGCTGCCTTGCGCCGCCCTCCCATTTCCCCGGATAAACATGACTCAATCAAAAAGATCCATGGCAGAGCCCCGGCCCGAAACCTCCTTACGCATTCGCGCCGCCCGCACGGCGGGCGAGGGGGCCGCTTTCAGTCCGCTCTACCGGCAAATCAAGGATCTGCTTGTCCAGAGCCTGGAACGCGGCGAATGGAAGCCCGGCGAACTCATCCCCAGCGAAATCGATCTGGCTGCCCGTTTCCAGGTAAGCCAGGGCACGGTGCGCAAGGCGGTCGATGAGCTCGCTGCCGAGCACATGCTGCTGCGCCGCCAGGGCAAGGGCACTTTCGTCGCCACCCACCACGAAGCGCGCGTGCGCTACCGCTTCCTGCGCCTGGCCGCCGATGACGAAGGCGAGGCCGGCCGGGCCGAAAGCCGCATCCTGGAATGCCGGCGCCTGCGGGCGCCCGCCGAGATCGCGCGCGCCCTGGACCTGCGTGCTGGCGAAACCGTCGTCATGATCCGCCGCCTGCTGTCCATGGGGCAGACGCCCACCGTCGTGGACGACATCTGGCTGCCCGGTTCCATTTTCCGTGGACTGACCCTGGAGCTGTTGACCGCCAACAAGGCGCCGCTCTACGGTCTGTTCGAATCCGAATTCGGCGTGAGCATGGTGCGCGCGGACGAAAAGCTGCGCGCGGTGATCGCGCCGGCCGAGGTCTGTCCGCTGCTTAATGTTCCCGCCGGGACGCCGTTGTTGCAGGTTGATAGGGTGTCTTATACGTATGGTGACCGCCCCATGGAAATCCGCCGGGGGTTGTACTTGACCGATCGATACCACTACCGCAATAGTCTGAATTGATGAGTTTTTTACCTACGATTTGATACCGACCCTATCTCTGGGCGAAAATACCGTGTTTGCCCGCAAGGGCTACGGCATTTCCGCCGTAACGATTCCCTAGTTCCGAAACACCGAGGCCGTCATGTCCGACACCGCTGCCAAGCCACGTCCGCAGTTTCGCAATATTGGTATTGCGCAACTCGCCAGCTACCGCCTGCCCCTGGCCGGCAAGCTGTCCATCCTGCACCGCGTCAGCGGTGCGCTGCTGTTCCTCTGTCTTCCCTTGGTCATTCTGCCGCTGTTCGCGGCCAGCGTGGCCGCACCGCAGACGTTCGCAGCCGTGGCCGCGTACGCCGGCAACCCGATCGTCAAGCTTGTCTTCCTGGTCCTGATCTGGGGCTATCTGCACCACTTCTGTGCCGGCATCCGCTACCTGCTGCTGGACCTGCACATCGGTATCGACAAGCTGTCGGCCAAGAAGAGCGCCGGCGTGGTTTTCGGGGTGAGCCTGGCGCTGACCCTGGTGTTCGCTCTCAAACTGTTCGGAGTGCTGTAATGGCCGACGTCAAAAACTACGGACCCAAGCGTCTGGTCGTGGGCGCCCATTACGGCGTCATGGATTTCATCATCCAGCGCATCACCGCCGTCATCATGGCCGTGTATACGCTGGTGCTGCTCATCGGCATCCTGATGATGCCGGCCTTCACGTACGAGCACTGGACCGCGCTGTTCAACTTCTACGTGGGCGTTCTTCCGGTTGGCCAGATCCTGGCCACCCTTGCATTCATTGCGCTGGCCTGGCATGCCTGGATTGGTGTGCGCGACATCTGGATGGACTACGTCAAGTCGGTGGGCGTGCGCCTGCTGCTGCAAGTGCTGACGATCCTCTGGCTGGTCGGTTCGGTCGTTTACTTCGCGCAAATCCTCTGGAGCATTTAAGCCGTGGTCTCTGTCATGAAATCCCTGCCGCGCCGCCAGTTTGATGTGGTGGTCGTTGGCGCCGGTGGAGCCGGCATGCGTTGTTCGCTGCAACTGTCCCAAGCGGGCCTGTCCGTTGCAGTGCTGTCCAAGGTGTTCCCCACGCGTTCGCACACGGTTGCCGCACAGGGCGGCGTGAGCGCCTCGCTGGGCAACATGAGCGAAGACAACTGGTACTGGCACATGTACGACACCGTCAAGGGTTCGGACTGGCTGGGCGACCAGGACGCCATCGAATTCATGTGCCGTGAAGCGCCGAACGCCGTGTACGAGCTCGAGCACTTCGGCATGCCGTTCGACCGCAACCCCGACGGCACCATCTACCAGCGTCCGTTCGGCGGCCACACCGCCAACTTCGGTGAAAAGCCGGTCCAGCGCGCCTGTGCCGCTGCCGACCGCACCGGCCACGCGCTGCTGCACACCCTCTACCAGCGCAACGTCGCCGCGCGTACCCAGTTCTTCGTCGAATGGATGGCGCTGGACCTGCTGCGCAACGAAGCGGGCGACGTCGTGGGCGTGACCGCCCTGGAAATGGAAACGGGCGAAATCTACATCCTGGAAGCCAAGACCACGGTGCTGGCCACCGGCGGCGCCGGCCGCATCTGGGCCGCTTCCACCAACGCCTTCATCAACACCGGTGACGGCCTGGGCATGGCCGCCCGCGCGGGCATTCCGCTGCAGGACATGGAATTCTGGCAATTCCACCCGACCGGCGTGGCCGGCGCCGGCGTGCTGATCACCGAAGGCGTGCGCGGCGAAGGCGGCATCCTGCTGAACAAGGATGGCGAACGCTTCATGGAGCGCTATGCGCCCACGCTGAAGGATCTGGCCCCGCGCGACTTCGTGTCCCGCTCGATGGACCAGGAAATCAAGGAAGGCCGCGGCTGCGGTCCGGACGGCAGCTACGTGGTCCTCAAGCTGGATCACCTGGGCGCCGACGTGATCAACAAGCGTCTGCCCTCGATCCGCGAAATCGCGATCAAGTTCGGCAACGTGGACCCGATCAAGGAACCGATCCCCGTCGTTCCGACCATCCACTACCAGATGGGCGGCATTCCGGCCAACTACCACGGCCAGGTGCTGACGCGCGAAAACGGCGAGAACAAGATCGTCAACGGCCTGTACGCCATCGGCGAATGCGCCGCGGTGTCGGTGCACGGCGCCAACCGCCTGGGCACCAACTCGCTGCTGGACCTGATCGTGTTCGGTCGCGCCACCGGCAACCACATCGTCAATTCGCATCCGGAACGCCAGCACGCGCACCAGCCCGTGCCGCAGCAAGCCGTCGAATTCTCGCTGGACCGCATCAACAAGCTGGAATCGCGCACCTCGGGCGAGAAGACCCAGGACATCGGCAACGCCATCCGCTTCTCGATGCAGCGCCACTGCGGCGTGTTCCGCACGCTGGAACTGCTGAACGAAGGCGTGACCCAGATCGAAGATCTGGCCAAGCAAGCCGACAACATCTACTTCAAGGACAAGTCCAAGGTGTTCAACACCGCGCGCGTCGAGGCGCTGGAATTGGCGAACATGACCGAAGTGGCCCGCGCCACGATCAAGTCGGCCGCCAACCGCACCGAAAGCCGCGGCGCGCACGCGCTGGACGACCACCCGACGCGCGACGACGAGAACTGGCTGAAGCACACGCTGTGGTACTCCGAAGGCAGCCGCCTGGATTACAAGCCCGTGCAGATGAAGCCGCTGACGGTCGAGTCCTTCCCGCCCAAGGCGCGTACCTTCTAAGTCCGGATTGAGCCCACTATGAGCACCAAGAGAATCGTCAAGTTCGAAATCTACCGCTACGATCCGGACAAGGACGAGCGCCCGTACATGCAGAAGCTGGAAGTCGAACTCCAGCCGACCGACAAGATGCTGCTCGATGCGCTGGTGCGCATCAAGAACGACGTCGATGACAGCCTGGCCCTGCGCCGCTCGTGCCGTGAAGGCGTGTGCGGTTCGGACGCCATGAACATCAACGGCAAGAACGGTCTGGCGTGCACGACCAACCTGCGCGAACTGAAGGAACCCATCGTTCTGCGTCCGCTGCCGGGCCTGCCCGTCATCCGCGACCTGATCGTGGACATGACGCACTTCTTCAACCAGTACCACTCGATCCGCCCGTACCTCATCAACGACACGCCGCCGCCCGAAAAGGAACGTCTGCAGTCGCCCGAGGCCCGCGAAGAGCTGGATGGCCTGTACGAGTGCATTCTGTGCGCGTGCTGTTCCACTTCCTGCCCGTCGTTCTGGTGGAACCCGGACAAGTTCGTCGGCCCGGCCGGCCTGCTGCAAGCCTACCGCTTCATCGCCGACAGCCGCGACGAAGCCACGGGCAGCCGCCTCGACAATCTGGACGATCCGTACCGCCTGTTCCGTTGCCACACCATCATGAATTGCGTCGACGTCTGTCCCAAGGGACTGAACCCGACCAAGGCGATCGGCAAGATCAAGGAACTGATGGTTCGCCGTACGGTCTAGTTTTTATTAAGCGCATTTTGCCTCCGGCGGCATTTTTTGCCGCCGGGCCGTCCCAAGGCAAAAACGCCCCCAAGGGGGGGGCAGCAAGCCCGCGTAGCGGGTGCGGCGTGGGGGCTTTTAAAGGTGTAAAGAAGGATGAGCAAGCTAACTGAATTGGAGCGGGCGCGCTTGCGTTGGCGGGCGCGCCGCGGCTTGCTCGAAAACGACTTGATCATCACCCGGTATCTGGATGCCCACGAGGCTGAGCTTACCGATGATGACGTAGCCGCATTGACGCAGCTTTTCGAGATGGGAGACAACGACCTTCTCGACCTGCTGCTGGCCCGCAAAGAGCTTGAGGGCGCGCTGGACACGCCCAGGCTTCGGAGCATCATTGGCCAGATGCGCGCGCTCTGATTAATTGAGAGGAATGAACATGAACCTGTCTGACAAAAAAGCCACTCTATCCTTCTCGGATGGCAGCGCCCCCATTGAGTTCCCTGTTTACAAGGGTACGGTTGGTCCGGATGTGATCGACATCCGCAAGCTGTACGGCCAGACGGGCATGTTCACGTTTGACCCCGGCTTCATGTCCACCGCTGCCTGCGAATCGGGCATCACGTACATCGACGGCGACAAGGGCGAACTGCTGTACCGCGGCTACCCCATCGAGCAATTGGCCGTCAATTGCGACTTCATGGACATCTGCTACCTGATCCTGAACGGCGAACTGCCCAACAAGGACCAGAAGGCCGATTTCGATTCGCAAGTGACCCATCACACGATGGTCAACGAGCAGCTGCACTTCTTCCTGCGCGGCTTCCGTCGCGACGCGCACCCGATGGCCGTGCTGACCGGCCTGGTCGGCGCGCTGTCCGCGTTCTACCACGACTCCACCGACATCACGAACCCGCAGCATCGTCACATCTCGGCCATCCGCCTGATCGCCAAGATGCCGACGCTGGTCGCGATGGCCTATAAGTATTCGCAAGGCCAGCCCTTCATCTACCCGCAGAACGACCTGTCCTACACGGGCAACTTCCTGCGCATGATGTTCGCCACGCCGTGCGAAGACTACAAGGTGAACGAAGTCGTCGAGCGCGCGCTGGACCGCATCTTCATCCTGCACGCCGACCACGAGCAGAACGCTTCGACCTCGACCGTCCGCCTGTGCGGTTCGTCGGGCACCAACCCGTTCGCCGCCATCTCGGCCGGCGTGGCTTGCCTGTGGGGCCCGGCTCACGGCGGCGCCAACGAAGCTTGCCTGCAGATGCTGGAAGAGCTGCAAGCCAACGGCGGCATCGCCAAGGTCGGCGAGTTCATGGAGAAGGTCAAGGACAAGAACTCGGGCGTGCGCCTGATGGGCTTTGGCCACCGCGTCTACAAGAACTACGACCCGCGCGCCAAGCTGATGCAGGAAACCTGCAAGGAAGTGCTCTCGGCCCTGGGCCTGGAAAACGACCCGCTGTTCAAGCTGGCCATGGAACTGGAACGCATCGCCCTGTCGGATCCGTACTTCGTCCAGCGCAAGCTGTACCCGAACGTGGACTTCTACTCGGGTATCGTCCAGCGCGCCATCGGCATCCCGACCTCGCTGTTCACGGCCATCTTCGCGCTGGCCCGCACGGTGGGCTGGATCGCCCAGTGGAACGAAATGCTGTCGGATCCCGATTACAAGATCGGCCGTCCGCGCCAGCTGTTCACCGGTTCGGTCACGCGCGACGTGCCCCCGATGGACAAGCGTTGATACGCAGTCTGGCTTGAACAAGAAACCGCCTTCGGGCGGTTTTTTGTTGCCTGTACGCCGTGTGGCCGCGGCGCGATGGTTTGGCGTGTACCATCCTTGCCATGATTCCGATAGCGCTGCCTTCTGCTGGCTTCTACATTTTTGTTTCCCTGGGTTTTCTTGCCGGTCTGGCGCTGCTGGCCTGGGCCGTGGTCCTGGTCGCCAGCGGCGGCGCGCGCCGTACGGTGCGCAAGTACTGGAAGACTTCTTCCCTGGTGTTCGTCGTGCTGGCCGTGCCGTTCGCCTTCTATGCCTGGGTGCAGACGGTGATCTGGCAAATCGAGCGAGAGGGCGCCCGTGCCGAGGCAGCCCGCAATGTCACGCTGCAGGAAGTCACGACCGTCGGCGGCATCGCCATGCCCGCGGGCACTCGACTGAAGCTGCAGGACGAAGGGCAGCTGGAGACCTATCTCGAAGCGGAATTTCCGCAGCCCGTGGCCATGTATGGCGTGCAGGCGTCGAGCGCGCGGCGCTATCTCAATTCGGACTATGACGACGAAACCTACGCCTTGCGGGGCCGCTATCCGCGCAACGTCATCCTGCGTGGCGCGGGCAGCCAGACCGTGCTGGGCTGGCAGTGCGACGCCACGCAGGATATCGAATTCGAGGTGGCGCGCGATGGCGCGATGAGGGCGCTGGACAAGTGCGTGCTGGGGCCGGGCAACCGCGCCGAAACCCTGGACCTTGCGCCGGGTTCCATCGTCTACGGCTCCGGCGGCACGGTCTACACCGATGGCTCGAGCGATCCGGACCGCTGGCGCATCGAGGTCAAGGATCCGATGGCGGTCCGGATATTCGGGCTGCCCTTGAGCGAGCCCCGGCTGTACCTGGACGAGGCGCGGCGCCTGCTGCGGGTCAGCGATGCGGAACTGGCCTGCCCGACGCGATTCGGCGGCGTGAGCTATGCTGCCGGCACCCAGGTCAAGTCGGTGCGCCGCGGCCGCGGCGATGCGCGCGAGCCGTTCCCGGGCGTGCTGGTGCTGAGCCCCTGGAATGGCCAGGCCGCCACACGCGACGGCCAGGCGGACGTGCCGGAAGGCATGTCGGTGATGCAGACCTTGGCTGGCGAGGTCGTGGACGTGGTCCGGAACGACACGGTGGGCGTCTTCCACTTCGCCACCTTCGTCGTGGGCGACGAGGAACCCGAGGCCCCCCGTCGCGCATCCTGCCCTTGAGCGCACGGCCCTCGCGGGCGGGTGTTACGCGCCGATGCCGCGCGCCATCAGCACGGCGAACAGCGGCAGGAAGATGAACAGGTGCGATTCGATCATGACCCAGCGCCGCGCCCGCTTGATGTCGGCGGCCGCAGGCAAGAAGCCCGGCTGCTGCCGCGACTGCTTGGCCCAGCGCAGGAAGGTCATCGTCGGCGCGATCGAACAGAGCCCGATGATGACGAAGAGCGTGATCTTGGCATGGAACCAGGGATTGCTCATGTAGAACGCGGCGCCCTTGATGCCCAGCGTCAGGCGCAGCACACCAGTGATGAGCACCACCACGGCGCTCAGCGCATAGAGGCGGTCATAGATGACCAGGCGCTTGAGGCCGGCGGCAGTGAGATCGGGCCGCAGCAGCACGGCTTCGGCGGTCAGGACCACCACCAGCAGGAAGATGGCCAGGTAGTGAAACCAGGCATACAAGGCGTCGGCCAGCATGTTGACTCCAGAAAACAAGGTTGAACTTGGTTTTTACCATCAGCCCGTGCCGGCGGGCTATCGCGGCGGCATGAGCCCGCGCAATGAAAATGGGCGCCCCGAGGGGCGCCCATTGCTCAGCGGCTGACTATCATCAACGGCGCTTCTTGGCGGCCTCGGCGGCTTCCTGCTGCGCGTCCACCACGGCCAGCGCCGTCATGTTGACGATGCGGCGCACGGTGGCGCTGGTGGTCAGGATGTGCACGGGGCGCGCCGCGCCCAGCAGGATCGGGCCCATCGCGACGCCATTGCTGCCAGTCATCTTCAGCATGTTGTACGTGATGTTGCCGGTGTCCAGCGTGGGCATGACGAGCAGGTTGGCGCGGCCCTTGAGCGTGCTGTCCGGGTAGGCCAGGACGCGGATCTTTTCCGACAGGGCGGCGTCGGCGTGCATTTCGCCGTCGACTTCCAGGTCGGGAGCGCGGTCCTGCACCATCTGGCGCGCGGCGGCCATCTTGCGCGAGGATTCCGTCACGCGGCTGCCGAAGTTGGAGTGCGACAGCAGGGCGATCTTCGGCACCACGCCAAAGCGCAGCATTTCGTCCGCGGCCTGGATGGTGATGCTGGCGACTTCCTCGGCCGTCGGGTTCTCGTTGACGTGGGTGTCGGTGACGAACAGCGTCTGGTCGGGCAGCATCAGCACGTTCAGGGCGGCGTAGGTCTGGCCTTCCTTCTTGCCGATGATTTCGTCGATGTACTTGAGCTGGTTGTCGTACTTGCTGGCCACGCCGCACAGCAGGGCATCCGCGTCGCCGCGACGCAGCAGCATCGCGCCGATCAGCGTGTTGTGCTTGCGGATCATCGCCTTGGCGATGGCCGGCGTCACGCCTTCGCGGCCCTTCAGCTGGTAGTACGCGTTCCAGGTTTCGTTGAAGCGGCTGTCGTCTTCCGGATCCACGATCTCGAAGTCCTGGCCGGCCGCCAGGCGCAGGCCGAACTTCTTGATGCGCATTTCGATGACGGCCGGGCGGCCGATCAGGATCGGGAACGCCAGCTTCTCATCGGCCACGGTCTGTACCGCGCGCAGCACGCGCTCGTCTTCGCCGTCGGCGTAGATGACGCGCTTGGGCGCCTTCTTGGCCTGGGCGAACAGCGGACGCATCAGCTGGCCCGAGTGGTACACGAAGCCCATCAGCTTCTGGCGGTAGGCTTCGATGTCCTCGATGGGGCGGGCGGCCACGCCGGAGTCGGCGGCGGCCTGGGCCACGGCGGGGGCGATCTGGACGATCAGGCGCGGGTCGAAGGGCTTGGGGATGATGTAGTCCGGGCCGAACGACAGTTCCTGGCCGGCGTAGGCGCGGGCCACTTCGTCGTTCTGCTCGGCTTGCGCCAGTTCGGCGATGGCCTTCACGCAAGCCAGCTTCATCTCTTCCGTGATGCGCGACGCGCCGGCGTCCATGGCGCCGCGGAAGATGAAGGGGAAGCACAGCACGTTGTTGACCTGGTTCGGGTAGTCCGAACGGCCGGTGGCGATGATGCAGTCCGGGCGGGCGGCCTTGGCCACTTCAGGACGGATTTCCGGTTCCGGATTGGCCAGCGCCAGGATCAGCGGGCTGGCGGCCATGGTCTTGACCATGTCGGCGGTCAGCACGCCGGCGGTCGAGCAGCCCAGGAACACGTCGGCGCCGTTGACCACGTCGGCCAGCGTGCGTGCGTCGGTCTTCTGCGCGTAGCGCTTCTTGTTGGCTTCCATGTTTTCATCGCGGCCGTCCCAGATCACGCCGCGCGAATCCACCACGTAGATGTTCTCGCGCTTGACGCCCAGGTGGACCAGCAGGTCCAGGCAGGCGATGGCGGCGGCGCCGGCGCCGGAGCAGGCCAGCTTGACCTTGCCGATGTCCTTGTTCACGACCTTCAGGCCGTTCAGGATGGCAGCCGACGAAATGATGGCGGTGCCGTGCTGGTCGTCGTGGAAGACGGGGATCTTCATGCGCTCGCGCAGCTTCTTCTCGATGTAGAAGCACTCGGGCGCCTTGATGTCCTCGAGGTTGACGCCGCCCAGCGTGGGTTCCAGCGCGGCGATGATGTCGACCAGCTTGTCGGGGTCGTTCTCGGCCAGTTCGATGTCGAACACGTCGATGCCGGCGAACTTCTTGAACAGGCAGCCCTTGCCTTCCATCACGGGCTTGGCGGCCAGCGGGCCGATGTTGCCCAGGCCCAGCACGGCGGTGCCGTTGGTGATCACGCCCACCAGGTTGCCGCGCGAGGTGTACTTCGAGGCGGCGTCATCGCCCTGGTCGAAGATGGCCATGCAGGCGGCTGCCACGCCGGGGGAGTAGGCCAGGGACAGGTCGTCCTGGTTGGCCAGCGTCTTGGTCGGAGTGACCGAGATTTTGCCGGGGGTGGGGTAGGCGTGGTAGTCCAACGCCATTTTGGTGAGGGTTTCGTCCATGGGATACAGGCCTTGCGGGCGCTAAATGGAAAGGAAATGGGATTGCAAAAAGCGGGCTCGCGGCCCGCCGTATTTTCTGGGAAATGCTTGGGAACACCCGTATTTCAACAGAAAGCGCGGGTGCTTGGTTGTTGCGCTGCAGCGAATGGACGATTTTGCGCAAAACCTCGCTGCATTGCGGATTGCAATCCTATCTATCCCAAGGCGGCGTTTGCCGCGCGCCGGCATTCAGGCGCGCGCGCAACGCCTGGGCATCTTCCTGGCGGTCCAGGCTGTCCAGCGCGTACAGCACGATCCAATCCGCGCTGACCTCGAAGAAGTCGCGCAGCTGGGCGCGGGTATCGCTGCGGCCGAAGCCGTCGGTGCCCAGCGTGCGGTAGGGCGCGGGCACCCAGGCGCGGATCTGTTCCGGCACGGCGCGCACGTAGTCGCTGGCGGCGACTACCGGGGCGTTGCTGGCGCCCAGGCAGCTGCGGACCCAGTCGGCGCCGGATGCAAGGCCGAGCACGCGGGCGCGTTCGGCTTCGCGGCCGTCGCGGGCCAGTTCGGAAAAGCTGGTGACGCTCCAGACTTCGGCGTCCACGCCGTAATCGGCCTGCAGGCGCTCCGCCGCGAGTTCGGCCTCGCGCAGCATCGGGCCCGCGCCCAGCAGGCGCACCTGGGCCTGCCCGCGCGCGGGCCGCAGGCGGTACATGCCGCGCAGGATGCCCTCGCGCACGTCGTTGCCTGCCGGCATGTCCGGCTGTGCCAGGTTCTCGTTGGTGACGGTCAGGTAGTAGAACTCGTCGCGCTGTTCGTCCAGCATGCGGCGCATGCCGTGCTCGACGATGATGGCGACCTCGTAGGCATAGGCCGGGTCATAGGCGCGGCAGTTCGGCACGGCGGCGGCCATGATGTGGCTGGAGCCGTCCTGGTGCTGCAGCCCCTCGCCGCCGAGTGTGGTGCGGCCGGAGGTGGCGCCGACAAGGAAGCCGCGCGTGCGCTGATCGGCGGCAGCCCAGATCAGGTCGCCGATGCGCTGGAAGCCGAACATCGAGTAATAGATATAGAAGGGCAGCATCGGCAGGCCGTTGACCGAATAGCTGGTGCCCGCGGCCGTCCACGAGGAAATCGCGCCGGCCTCGGTAATGCCTTCTTCCAGGATCTGGCCGTCGCGCGCCTCGCGGTAATACAGCACCGAGCCGATGTCTTCGGGTTCGTAGAGCTGGCCTTGCGCGGAATAGATGCCGATCTGTCGGAACAGGTTGGCCATGCCGAAGGTGCGCGCCTCGTCCGCCACGATGGGCACGATGCGCGGCCCCACGTTGGCGTCCTTGAGCAGGGCGGTGAGCATGCGCACGATGGCCATGGTGGACGACATTTCCTTGCCGTCGGCGGCCAGCGCGAAGCGCGCCCAGTGCTCCGCGTCCGGCGGCGCCAGGCGCGGCGCCTCGGTATTGCGGCGGGGAATGTGGCCGCCCAGCGCGGCGCGGCGCGCCTGCAGGTGGCGCAGTTCGGCGCTGTCCTCGGCCGGGCGGTAGAACTTCAGCGCCAGGCAATCGGCGTCCGAGATCGGCAGCGCGAAGCGGTCGCGGAAGGCCAGCAGCGCCTCGTCATCCAGCTTCTTCTGCTGGTGCGTGGTCATCTTGCCCTGGCCGGCCGAGCCCATGCCGAAACCCTTCTTGGTCTGCGCCAGGATCACCGTGGGCTGGCCGCGATGGCGCACGGCGCGGTGGTAGGCCGCGTGGATCTTCACCATGTCATGGCCGCCGCGGTGGAGGCGGTCGATGGCTTCGTCGCTCCAGTCGGCCACCAGGGCGGCCAGTTCGGGATTCTGGTTGAAGAAGTGGGCGCGGTTGAAGGCGCCGTCGTTGGCCGCGAAGGTCTGGAACTGTCCGTCCACGGTATTGGCGAAGGCGCGCGCCAGGGCGCCGTTGGTGTCGCGCCGCAGGAGCGCGTCCCAGTCGCTGCCCCAGACCAGCTTGATGACGTTCCAGCCGGCGCCCGCGTACAGCGTTTCCAGTTCGTCGATGATGCGGCCGTTGCCGCGCACCGGGCCGTCCAGGCGCTGCAGGTTGCAATTGACCACGAACACCAGGTTGTCGAGCTTTTCGCGCGCGGCCAGCGTCAGCGCGGCGATGGATTCAGGTTCGTCCATTTCGCCATCGCCGAAGATGCCCCAGACCTTGCGGTCGCCGCCGGGCATCAGCGAACGGTGCTCCAGGTAGCGCATGAAGCGCGCCTGGTAGATGGCGTTGATGGGGCCGATGCCCATCGAGCCCGTGGGGAATTGCCAGAAATCCGGCATCAGCCACGGGTGCGGATACGACGACAGCCCGCGCAGGCCGCGCGCGCCAGCCGTGATCTCCTGGCGGAAATGCGCCAGGTCCTCTTCGCCCAGAAAGCCTTCCAGATAGGCGCGGGCATACACGCCGGGCGCCGAGTGCGGCTGCATGTAGACCAGGTCGCCGGGGCCGTCCGGGCTCTGCGCGCGAAAGAAATGGTTGAAGCCGACCTCGAACAGGTCGGCGGCCGAGGCGTAGCTGGCGATGTGGCCGCCCAGTTCTCCATGCGCCTGGTTGGCGCGCACCACCATGGCCAGCGCATTCCAGCGGTTGATGCGGGCGATCCGTTCCTCCACGGCGAGGTTGCCGGGGAAGGGCGGCTCCTGATCGGCGGGGATGGTGTTGAGGTAGGCGGTGCGGGTCTGGCTGTTGGCGCGCAGGCCCAGCGACGCCGCATGACCCAGCAGATTGTCCAGCACGTAGCCCGCGCGCTCAGAACCTTCCGCCTGTACCAGCGATTCCAGCGCCTCACGCCATTCGGCGGTTTCGGCGGGGTCGGCGTCGTGCTGGATGTCTTGCCCGGGGCGGGCGGAACTGGCGTCGCGCATGGTCTTGTCGTCTCCTGGTTTGACGTCCATGCTAGACCCTAGCCCCTGGCATGGGTGATCAAAATTCTGGGGAAACTTCGGAAAATTCAGCATAATCTTTTGCAAGTTTTACCGCTTGCGGCAGCTTCTGCCGAGGATATGCTTGGTGGTCGTATCAGAGGGGTGACCGCCAGGTGGACGCGAAGGCGCTAGAATTCGCGCCTGGCAAGATAGGAATAACTGCAATGACCCAACCCATCAGCGTCCCGGCAGAGGTCACGTTGCCCGAACTTACGTTCCGCGGCATCCTCCTGGGCGCAATCATCACCGTCATCTTCACGGCTTCCAACGTCTTTCTCGGACTGAAGGTCGGCCTGACGTTCTCATCCGCCATTCCGGCGGCGGTGATCTCGATGTCCGTCCTGCGCCTGTTCAAGGACGCGAACATCCTCGAAAACAACATGGTGCAGACCCAGGCCTCCGCGGCCGGGACGCTGTCGTCCATCATCTTCATCCTGCCGGCCCTGGTCATGATGGGGCACTGGCAGGGCTTCCCGTTCTGGCAGACGCTGGGCATCTGCGCCGCCGGCGGCATGCTGGGCGTGATGTTCACCATTCCGCTGCGCCATGTCATGGTGGTGCAGAGCGACCTGCCGTATCCGGAAGGCGTGGCTGCCGCTGAAATCCTGCGGGTGGGCAGCGCCGAGCGCGCCCAGGACGAGGCCGCGGACAACGGACGCGCGCCAGCCAAGGCCGAGACCGGCATGGGCGACATCGTGGCCGGCGGCGTGGTCGCCGCCGCGGTCAGCTTCGCGGCCAGCGGACTGCGCGTGCTGGGAGACAGCGTCAGCGGCTGGTTCGCGCTGGGCGGCGCGGTGTTCCGGCTGCCCATGGGCTTTTCGCTGGCGCTGCTGGGCGCGGGCTACCTGATCGGCATCGTCGCGGGCCTGGCCATGCTGACCGGGTTGATCATTTCCTGGGGCATCGCCGTGCCCATCCTCACCGCCATGGGCGACATCCCGGCGGGCACGTCGCTGGCGAAGTACGCCACCGGCCTGTGGGCTTCGCAGGTGCGCTTCATCGGCGCCGGCGTGATCGGCGTGGGCGCCATCTGGACGCTGGCCACGCTGTTCATGCCGATGGCGCGCGGCGTCAAGGCTTCGTTCGCGGCGCTGACCAAGGCGGGCGCGGCCCGCGCCGGACGCGCGCCGCGCACCGAGCGCGACCTGTCGGCCGGCTGGATCTCGGCCGTGACGCTGGTGCTGGTGGCGGTCCTGGTGGTGACCTTCCAGGTGTTCCTGTCCGGCGCGCCGCTGTCGCCTGCCGGCATCTGGAAGCTGGTGGCCTACGCCGTGCTGTTTGCCTTCGTCTTCGGCTTCCTGGTGGCCGCCGCCTGCGGCTACATGGCCGGCCTGGTGGGGTCGTCGACCAGCCCGATCTCGGGCGTGGGCATCGTTGCCATCGTGCTGGTGTCGCTGCTGATGCTGGCGCTGGGCGGCGAATTGCTGGGCGCGCAGAACGGCGTGCAGATGGCGATTGCACTGTCGATCTTCAGCACCTCGGCGGTGGTGGCGGTGGCCTCCATTTCCAACGACAACCTGCAGGACCTGAAGACCGGCTGGCTGGTGGGCGCGACGCCCTGGCGTCAGCAGGTGGCCCTGCTGATCGGCTGCGTCGCCGGCGCGGCAGTGATTTCGCCGGTGCTGGAACTGCTTTACAACGCCTACGGTTTTGCCGACGCCATGCCGCGCGAGGGCATGGACCCGGCGCAGGCCCTGTCCGCGCCGCAGGCGACGCTGATGCTGGCGATCGCGCGCGGCATCTTCACGCACCAGCTCAACTGGACCATGATCCTGATCGGCATGGCGGTCGGCGTGGGCCTGATCGTGGTGGACGAGATCATGAAGCGCACCTGCCGCGTGGCCCGGATTCCGGTGCTGGCCGTGGGTATCGGCATCTATCTGCCGCCCACCGTCGCCGCGCCCATCGTGGTCGGCGCGGTCCTGGCATGGCTGCTGGAACGCGCCCTGCGCCGCCGCGCGGCCGCCACCGGCAAGCCCTACGAGCAGTTCGCCGACGCAGCCAATCGCCGCGGCGTGCTGATCGCCTCGGGCCTGATCGTGGGCGAAAGCCTGGTCGGCGTGCTGATGGCCGGCATCATCGGCGCGGCCGGCACCGAAGCCCCGCTGGCGATCGCCGGCGCGGGCTTCGAGCACACGGCCTCGTTCCTGGGGTTGGCCGTCTTCGTGGCGGTGGCGATCCTGTTCTGGCGCCGGGTGATGAAACTGGCGTGAAGCGCCTGGCCATTCCTGCCGGGCGGCCGCCTCAGGCGGCGTCCAGCAGGTCGGCCAGCGTGCGGGCGATGACCTTGGTGGCGCGCCGCAGGTCTTCCAGCACTACCCGCTCATCGTTGCGCTTGGCGTGCGATTCCAGCACGGTGCGCGGTCCGGCGCCGTAGATCACGCCCGGAATGCCCGCTTCGGCGTACAGGCGCACGTCGGTGTAGAGCGGCGTGCCCATGGCGGCGATGGGCTCGCCGAACAATTCCTCTCCATGCTTCTGAATGGCCTGCACCAGCGGCTGGCTGCCGGGCAGCGGGCGCATGGAATTGGCCAGTAACAGGCGCTTGATGTCCACGCTGATGCCGGGCACGGCAGCAGCGGTTTCCTGGATGATGCGGCGGATGTCGGCCTCGACCTCGGCCGCGCTTTCTTCGGGGATCATGCGCCGGTCCAGCTTGAACGCCACCTTGCCCGGCACCACATTGGTGTTGGTGCCGCCTTCGATGCGGCCCACGTTCAGGTAGGGGTGGCTGATGCCCGGCACCTTGGAGCGGATTTCCCGGTACCGTGCGTTCTGCGCGTACAGCGCGTTCAGGATGGCAACCGCGCCTTGCAGCGCGTCCACGCCGCTGCTGGGGATGGCGGCATGCGCCATCTTGCCGTGGACCGTCACTTCCATTTGCAGGCAGCCGTTGTGGGCGGTTACGACCTCGTAGCTGAAACCCGCGGCGATCAGCAGATCGGGCTTGGTCAGTCCTTGGGACAGCAGCCAGCCGGGGCCGAGCAGGCCGCCGAATTCCTCGTCGTAGGTGAAGTGCAGTTCGACGGCGCCGCGGCTGGGGCGGGCGACGGCTTCCAGCGCGCGCAGGGCGAACGTGTAGCTGGCGAAGTCGCTCTTGCTGACCGCGGCGGCGCGGCCGTACAGGCTGCCGTCGTCGATCTCGCCGCCGTAGGGGTCATGTTCCCAGCCTTCGCCCGGCGGCACCACGTCGCCGTGGGCATTGAGCGCCACGCGCGGGCCGCCCGCGCCGTATTCGCGGCGCACGATCAGGTTGGTGATCGATTGCAGGCCATAGTCCCGCACGGCCTCGGCGGGCACGGGATGGGCTTCCGCCTGCAGGCCGAAGCCTTGCAGCAGCTCGGCCGTGCGCTCGGCATGCGGTGCGTTGTTACCGGGCGGCGTGTCGGTCGGCACGCGCACCAGCTCCTGCAGGAAGCGGACTTCCTCGTCAAAGTGGGCGTCAATCCAGGCGTCGAGTCGGGCGTAGTCGGTCATGGTCGGCTATTGGGTGTCGTGGGCAAGGTCGTCGAGCAGGTTCAGGAACGCCAGCACGGCAAGCTGGATGTCGTCGCTGGAGGTGGATTCGCGCGGGTTGTGGCTGATGCCGGAATTCTGGCCGCGCACGAACAGCATGGCCTGGGGCATGACTTCGTGCAGCTTCATGGCATCGTGGCCTGCGCCGCTGGGCATGCGGTGGACCGGCAGTCCCAGCGCATCGACGGCGCGTTCCCAGCGCTGCTGCCAGGCGCGATCGCTGGGCGCGGCGGCGGCGCGCATGGTTTCTTCCAGCGTGTAGCGCAGGCCGCGGCGCTGGCAGATGGCTTCCAGTTCGGCCAGCACGTCCTGCGCCAGCGCATCGCGCTGCGCGTCGCTGGGTGCGCGCAGGTCCAGGCTGAAGCGGCACTCTCCGGGCACCACGTTGATCGACCCGCCGGGCACTTCCAGCATGCCCATGGTGCCCACCGAGTCGCCGTCGCGGGCGGCGCGCTGCTCCACGTACAAGGCCAGTTCGGCGGTGGCGGTGGCGGCGTCGCGGCGGCGGTTCATGGGCGTGGTGCCGGCGTGGCAGGCCAGGCCGTTGATCCGCACCTGGTAGCGCACGCAGCCATTGATCGACGTGACCACGGCCAGCGGCAGCCCCATTTCGTAGAGCACCGGACCTTGTTCGATGTGGACTTCGACGAAGCCCAGATAGAGGGCAGGGTCGCGCTTGAGCTTGGGAATGTCTTCACTGCGCAGGCCGGCTTGCGCCATGGCGTCGCGCATGCTGACGCCGTCGACGTCCTGCTGGTCCAGCCATTGCGGCTTGAAGTCGCCGATCAGCGCGCCCGAGCCCAGGAAGGTGGCGCGGTAGCGCTGGCCTTCCTCTTCCGCGAAGCCGATGACTTCCAGGTGGTAGGGCAGGCGCTTGCCCTGGCGGCGCAGTTCGCGCACGCAGGCCATCGGCACGAAGATGCCCAGCCGGCCGTCGTATTTGCCGGCGTTGCGCACGGTGTCGTAATGGCTGCCCGTCATGAGCGTGGGGGCGTCGGGGCTGGCGGCCAGGTAGCGGCCAACCACGTTGCCGACCGCGTCGATGCCGACCTCGTCGAAGCCGCAGTCGCGCATCCATTGCGACAACAGTCCGGCGCAGGCGCGGTGGGCTTCGGTCAGGTAGGTGACGGTGAGCTGCCCTTTTTCGGCGTAGCCGGGATCGCTGTGGACGGCCAGTTGCTCGCCCCAGTCCCAGATGTCGTTGCCGATGGCGGGTTCGGCGCCGAAGCCATCGCGCAGGCGGATCTCGGCGATGCGGTGCAACTGCTGCTGGGCCTCATCGAACTCCAGGTCCGGCGGGTTGTCCAGGCGTCGGGTGAACTCGTCGATCACCTGCTGGCGCGTCATGCCGGCGCCGCGCGGGCCGCGCACGGCCAGCACGAAGGGAAAGCCGAACCTGGCGCGGTAGTCGGCGTTCAACGCTTGCAGGCGGGCAGATTCGGCGGGCGTACACGCGGCCAATCCGGCCAGGTCCTGTTCGCGCGCCGAATCCGCGTCCTGGGGCGTCCCTGCTGCCAGCTCGGGATGGGCGCGCAGTAGCGCCGTCCGGGCATCGGCATCCGCGTCGTTCACGGCGCGGCGCAGGCGCTGCGCCAGGTCGGCCAGCGAGCGGAACGGCCGGTGGCCAAGCGCGCGTTCGGCGATCCAGGGCGCGCGGCCGTACAGGCCGTCGAGCATGGCGGCGGCGTCCGCGGGCGCTGCCGCATTGAGTTGGGCTAGGGTGTGGGCCATGGCCGTCCTGTTCAGGCGTTGGGGGTGTAGGGATGCGCCGTCTTCCAGTGGCGCGCGATGTCCAGGCGCCGGCAGACCCAGACGCGGTCATGGCTGGCAATGTGGTCCAGGAAGCGCTGCAGCGCAGTGATGCGGCCGGGCCGGCCCAGCAGGCGGCAATGCATGCCGATGCTCATCATCTTGGGGGCCTCGTCGCCTTCGGCGTAGAGCGCGTCGAAGCTGTCCTTCAGGTACTGGAAGAAGGGATCTGCGTGCGAATAGCCCTGCGGCAGCGCGAAGCGCATGTCGTTGCAGTCCAGCGTGTAGGGCACGATCAGTTGCGGCACGACGCTGCCGTCCGTTTTCTGTACGCGCATCCAGAAGGGCAGGTCGTCGCCGTAGTAGTCGCTGTCGTACTCGAAGCCGCCGTAGTCGGCCACCAGACGCCGCGTGCGCGGGCTGTCGCGTCCGGTGTACCAGCCCAGCGGACGGCTGCCGGTCAATTGCGTGATCGCGTCCATGGCCAGGCGCATGTGTTCGCGCTCGGTGGCCTCGTCGATGTGCTGATAGTGGATCCAGCGCCAGCCGTGGCAGGCGATTTCGTGTCCCAGCTCGACGAAGGCGGCGGTCAGCTCGGGGTGGCGCTGCAAGGCCATGCCGACGCCGAACACCGTCAGCGGCAGGCCGCGCTTCTCGAATTCGCGCAGGATGCGCCAGACGCCGGCGCGCGAGCCGTACTCGTAGATGCCTTCCATGCTGAGGTGGCGCTCGGGATAGCTGGCGGGGTTGAACATTTCCGACAGGAACTGTTCGGACCCGGCGTCGCCATGCAGCACGCTGTTTTCGCCGCCTTCCTCGTAATTCAGCACGAACTGCACCGCGATGCGCGCCTGCCCCGGCCATCGGGCATGCGGCGGATTGCGGCCGTAGCCGGCCAGGTCGCGGGGGTAGGGGAGCGTGGAATCGTAGACGGTCATGGACAGGCGGGCGGAGTGCAACGGCGCGCGGCGGCCGGGCGTGGGTGGGCGGACGACTTCCTGATGATCAGCACCATAGCTGGAAATCCTAGTTTTGTATACAAACTATGTACATAATTTTGCGGAGGCGATGTGTCGGGAAGGTCCGGCCACGGAAAAAAGCCCAGCCGGCGGACACGCCGGCTGGGCTGCGCTTCCTGCGCTCATCATGGGCGCTGGCGGCCAGGGCTGGCAAGCCCTGGGGCAAGGCTGGACTTTCAGCGCAAGTCGCCGCAAGGCCAGCCGAAGGCGCCGTAGGCGCCCTTATCCGTTGCGGTAGAGAAAGCTGTAGGCGTTGATCGCCGGCACCCCTCCCAGGTGCGCATACAGAACCCGCGAACCGGCCGGAATCTCGCCGCGGCGGATGATGTCCATCATGCCCTGCATGGATTTTCCTTCGTAGACCGGGTCGGTCATCATGCCCTCGAGCCGGGCGCAGAGGCGGATGGCCTCGTTGGTCTCGGCCGAGGGCAGGCCGTAGGCCGGATAGGCATAGCGGGTGTCCAGCACCACGTCGCGCTCTTCGATGGCAGCCCCGAGTCCGACCATATCGGCCGTGCGCCGCGCGATGCGCAGGATCTGCGCGCGGGTTTGCTCGGGCGTGCCCGAAGCGTCGATACCGATGACGCGGTCCGCGCGGCCATCCGCCGCAAAGCCCACCACCATGCCGGCCTGCGTGCTGCCCGTGACGGCGCAGACAACGATGTAGTCGAACTTGAAGCCCAGCTCGGCTTCCTGGCGCCGCACTTCCTCGGCGAAGCCGACGTAGCCCAGGCCGCCAAGTTCATGGTCGGATGCGCCGGCCGGAATCGCGTAGGGCTTGCCGCCGCGCTTGCGGACGTCTTCCAGCGCCTCTTCCCAGCTGCGGCGAAAGCCGATGTCAAACCCCTGGTCCACAAGACGCACGTCGGCGCCCATCAGGCGGCTCATCATGATGTTGCCGACCCGGTCGTAGACCGCGTCTGAATAGTCCACCCAGTTTTCCTGCACCAGCACGCAGGCCAGGCCCAGCTTGGCGGCCACCGCAGCCACCATGCGGGTGTGGTTGGACTGGATGCCGCCGATGGTGACCAGCGTGTCGCAGCCCTGTTCCAGCGCCTGCGGGATCAGGTACTCCAGCTTGCGCAGCTTGTTGCCGCCGAACGCGAGGCCGCTGTTGCAGTCTTCGCGCTTGGCGTAGATCTCGACCTTGCCGCCCAGATGCGCGGACAGGCGCTCGAGCTTTTCGATGGGGGTGTCGCCGAAGGTCAGGCGATGGCGCGGAAATCGTTGCAGATCCATGGGACTCTCCTGGGCCGGGCCGGGTGGCGCGGATGGAAAAATCATAGGAATTTCAAGGATTTGCCGTCAATTGCGTATTTTTATTATTTAAAAGGAAAATAATTAAATAAACGTCCAGATTTATATTTAATATTTCCTGATTGGCTTTTTGATCGAAATTTAATTTTCAGGGACGTATCAAATGTCGGCAAATTCTGAGCTGGACCGCATCGATCGCCACATCCTGCGCGTGCTGCAGCAGGACGCGCAGATCACCAACCTGGAGCTGAGCGCGCGCGTCCACCTGAGCCCGGCCGCCTGCCTGCGCCGCGTGGAAAAGCTCAAGAACGAGGGCGTCATCCGCAAGACGGTCGCCCTGCTGGAGCCGGCGGAAGTGGACATGGCCACCCTGGTCATCGTGGGCGTGGTGCTGGACCGCTCCACGCCGGAATCCTTCACCGATTTCGAAGCCGCGGCGCGCGGCATCAGCGGCTGCCTGGAATGCCACCTGGTGGCCGGCGAGTTCGACTACTTCCTGATGCTGCGCATCCGTGATCTGGAACGCTTCAACAAGCTGCATGCGGGCGAGATCATCAAGCTGCCCGGCGTACGCCAGATCCGCACCTTTTTCGTCCTGAAAGAGATCCTGTCGACCACCGAATTGCCCGTATGAACGAGGCTAATGCGCAACACTGCAATTTCTGCCAGTGAAAATGATGCGGCGCGGCATTTTGGGTTACCGGAAATTGAATGTGAGTAGACGGCGCAATGGAAGGGGTTGCCTGGACATTCCAATGCTGCATGACGGCATTCCGAATGCGCTTTTGCGTCACGCAAACGCAAGAAGACGTCCTTAAACTCAAAGGGCTATACTCTTATCCCATACGGCTTTTAAGGCTTGTACGCGCCTTCTGCCCCTGCTATCCGCCTAACGGGAAGCCCGTGTCGCGGAAGGTTTTCCTGCATCGTGTCGAGTGAAGCACTCGTAAAGGTGAAGCGATATGTCTTCGGAAATAGAATCTCTATCCACGTCTTATCTCTTTGGGGGTAACGCCCCTTATGTTGAGGAGCTTTACGAAGCCTACCTCGACAATCCCGGTTCGGTACCTGACAACTGGCGCGAATACTTCGACCAGCTGCAACACGCTCCCGCTACCGACGGCCAGGAATCCACCCGCGACCAGGCCCACGCTCCCATCGTCGAATCGTTCGCCCAGCGCGCCAAGGCCAATGCCTTCGTGCAACGCGCGGCCGAACCCGACCTGACCGTGGCCAGCAAGCAGGTTTCGGTGCAGTCGCTGATCGCGGCCTACCGCTCCCTGGGTTCGCGCTGGGCCGACCTGGATCCGCTCAAGCGCCAGGAACGTCCCCCGATCCCCGAACTCGATCCGGCCTTCTACGGCCTGACCGAAGCCGATCTGGACCAGACCTACTCGGCCACCAACACCTACTTCACGACCGCCAGCACGATGACGCTGCGCGACATCCTGAAGGCGCTGCGCGACACGTACTGCCGCAGCATCGGTGCCGAATTCACGCACATCTCCGACCCCGCCGCCAAGCGCTGGATCCAGGAACGCCTGGAAGCCACCCTGGGCGCGCCCGCCTACTCGGCCGAAGAAAAGCGCCACATCCTGCAGCAGCTGACCGAGTCCGAAGGCCTCGAGCGCTTCCTGCACACCAAGTACGTCGGCCAGAAGCGCTTCTCGCTGGAAGGCGGCGAAAGCTTCATCGCCTCGATGGACGAAGTGGTGAACCACGCCGGTGAAAATGGCGTCCAGGAAATCGTGGTCGGCATGGCCCACCGCGGCCGCCTGAACCTGCTCGTGAACATCATGGGCAAGATGCCCGGCGACCTGTTCGCCGAGTTCGAAGGCAAGCACGCCGAAGGCCTGACCGACGGCGACGTGAAGTACCACAACGGCTTCTCCAGCGACCTGTCCACCCGTGGCGGCCCGGTCCACCTGTCGCTTGCGTTCAACCCGTCCCACCTGGAAATCGTCAACCCCGTGGTCGAAGGCAGCGCGCGCGCCCGCCAGGAACGCCGCGGCGACGCCGAAGGCAAGCAAGTGCTGCCGGTGCTGGTGCACGGCGACGCGGCCTTCGCCGGCCAGGGCGTGGTCATGGAAACCCTGAACCTGGCCCAGACCCGCGGCTACGGCACGGGCGGCACGCTGCACATCGTCATCAACAACCAGATCGGCTTCACCACGTCCGACCCCCGCGACTCGCGCTCGACGCTGTATTGCACCGACGTGGTCAAGATGATCGAAGCGCCGGTGTTCCACGTCAACGGCGACGATCCCGAAGCCGTCGTGTTCGTGACCAAGCTGGCGCTGGACTACCGTCTGCAGTTCCGCCACGACGTGGTCGTGGACATCGTCTGCTTCCGCAAGCTGGGCCACAACGAGCAAGACACCCCGTCGCTGACGCAGCCCCTGATGTACAAGCGCATCGGCCATCACCCCGGCACGCGCAAGCTGTACGCCGACAAGCTGACCACGCAAGGCGTGCTGGCCGACGGCGAAGCCGATCAGCTCGTCAAGGATTACCGCCAGCTGATGGAAGACGGCCAGCGCACCATCGAACCGGTGCTGACCGACTACAAGAGCAAGTACGCCATCGACTGGTCGCCGTTCCTGGGCGCCAAGTGGACCGACCAGGCCGACACCGCCGTGCCGCTGGCCGAACTCAAGCGCATCGGCGAACGCATCACCAGCGTGCCGGAAGGCTTCACGGTGCACCCGCTGGTCGCCAAGCTGCTGAACGACCGCCGCACCATGGCCAAGGGCGAAATGAACCTGGACTGGGGCATGGGCGAACACCTCGCCTTCGCGACCCTGGTGTCCTCGGGCTACGCCATCCGCATCACCGGCCAGGACTCGGGCCGCGGCACGTTCACGCACCGCCATGCCGTGCTGCACGACCAGAACCGCGAACGCTGGAACGACGGCACCTACATTCCGCTGCAGAACGTCTCGGAAGGCCAGGCTCCGTTCACCGTCATCGACTCCGTGCTGTCCGAAGAGGCTGTGCTGGGCTTTGAATACGGTTACTCCAGCGCCGAGCCCAACACGCTGACCATCTGGGAAGGCCAGTTCGGCGACTTCGTCAACGGCGCCCAGGTCGTGATCGACCAGTTCATCAGCTCCGGCGAAGCCAAGTGGGGCCGCCAGTCGGGCCTGACCCTGATGCTGCCGCACGGCTACGAAGGCCAGGGTCCCGAGCACTCGTCGGGCCGCATCGAGCGCTTCCTGCAGCTGTGCGCCGACAACAACATGCAAGTGGTCCAGCCGACCTCCGCGTCGCAGATCTTCCACGTGCTGCGCCGTCAGATGATCCGTCCGTTCCGCAAGCCGCTGGTGCTGTTCACGCCCAAGTCGCTGCTGCGCAACAAGGACGCCGGTTCGCCCCTGACCGACCTGGCCGGCGGCAGCTTCCGCCCGGTCATCGGCGAGGTCGACGAGGCCATCGACGCCAGCAAGGTCAAGCGCGTGCTGGCTTGCTCGGGCAAGGTCTACTACGATCTGGTCAATGCCCGCCGCGAGCGTGGCGCCGACAACGTTGCGATCGTCCGCGTCGAACAGCTGTATCCGTTCGCGCACAAGTCGTTCGAAACGGAACTGCGCAAGTACCCGAAGGCAACCGAAGTGATCTGGGTTCAGGACGAACCGCAGAACCAGGGCGCCTGGTTCTACGTTCAGCATCACGTGTACGAGAACATGGTCGAAGGCCAGAAGCTGGGTTACGCCGGCCGCGCCGCGTCGGCATCGCCGGCCGTGGGCTACCTGGCCAAGCACCAGGAGCAGCAGAAGGCCCTGATCGAAACGGCTTTCGCGCCCAAGTTCAAGGTCATGTTGACGAAGTAACACTCGCTTGATGCACGCGCCGCGCGCGCAGGTTTCTGGAATTCCGATTCGAAGCTTGCCGCGCAGCGCGACCAGAACACAAACTTTACGGAACAAACAAAATGGCTATTACCGACGTCGTCGTCCCCCAACTCTCCGAATCCGTCTCCGAAGCGACGCTGCTGACCTGGAAGAAGCAGCCGGGCGCTGCCGTTGAAGCGGACGAAATCCTGATCGAAGTCGAAACCGACAAGGTCGTGCTGGAAGTGCCGGCTCCCGCTTCGGGCGTGCTGGCTGAAATCGTCAAGGGCGACGGCAGCACCGTCACCTCCGGCGAAGTGCTGGCTCGCATCGACACCGCCGGCAAGGCCGCCGTTGCCGCCGCCGCGCCCGCCGCCGAAGCGCCCAAGGCCGCCGAGCAAGCCGCTGCCGCTCCGGCCGCCGCTCCCGCTTCGTCGGCTGCCGCCGGCGTGGCTTCGCCCGCCGCTGCCAAGATCCTGGCCGAGAAGGGCGTTGACGCCGCTTCCGTGGCTGGCTCCGGCCGCGACGGCCGCGTGACCAAGGGCGATGCCCTGGCCGCCAGCGCGCCCGCCAAGGCCGCTCCGGCCAAGGCCGCCGCTCCGGTCGCGCCCCCGACGCTGTCGCTGGACGGCCGTCCGGAACAGCGCGTGCCGATGAGCCGCCTGCGCGCCCGCATCGCCGAGCGCCTGCTGCAATCGCAACAGGAAAACGCGATCCTGACCACGTTCAACGAAGTGAACATGCAGGCCGTCATCGACCTGCGCAACAAGTACAAGGACAAGTTCGAGAAAGAGCACGGCATCAAGCTGGGCTTCATGTCGTTCTTCGTCAAGGCCGCCGTTGCCGCGCTGAAGAAGTTCCCGCTGATCAACGCCTCGATCGACGGCAAGGACATCATCTACCACGGCTACTTCGACATCGGTATCGCTGTCGGCAGCCCGCGCGGCCTGGTTGTGCCGATCCTGCGCAACGCCGACCAGCTGTCGATCGCCGACATCGAAAAGACCATCGCCGACTTCGGCCGCCGCGCCGCTGACGGCAAGCTGGGCATTGAAGAAATGACCGGCGGCACGTTCTCGATCTCCAACGGCGGCGTGTTCGGCTCGATGCTGTCGACCCCGATCATCAACCCGCCGCAATCGGCCATCCTGGGCGTGC
The DNA here is from genome assembly GCF_014851745.1 of Achromobacter sp. ACM01. Lineage (NCBI taxonomy): Bacteria > Pseudomonadati > Pseudomonadota > Betaproteobacteria > Burkholderiales > Alcaligenaceae > Achromobacter > Achromobacter sp. ACM01. Next base: position 417,839 of record NZ_JACVAF010000003.1, on the reverse strand, counting down.
ACGCCACCAAGGATCGCGCCGTGGTTGAAAACGGCCAGATCGTCATCCGCCCGATGAACTACCTGGCGCTGTCCTACGACCACCGCATCATCGACGGCCGCGAAGCCGTGCTGGGCCTGGTCGCCATGAAGGACGCCCTGGAAGATCCGCAGCGCCTGTTGCTGGACCTGTAATCTCGACGCCCCGGCCCGGCGCCCACCCGACCCCTGGGTCTTGCGGCGCCCTGGCCGGCTTATTGCCGGCCCGCAGGGCGGGGCGTGCTCCACTCAATACCTCATCGCGAGAACACTATGTCCAAACAATTTGACGTCGTCGTCATTGGCGCGGGCCCCGGCGGCTACATCGCCGCCATCCGCGCCGCGCAGCTCGGCATGTCGGTGGCTTGCATCGACGCCTGGCAGAACGGCCAAGGCGGCCCGGCTCCCGGCGGCACCTGCACCAACGTCGGCTGCATCCCGTCCAAGGCGCTGCTGCAATCGTCCGAGCACTACGAACAAGCCAATCACCACTTCGCCGAGCACGGCATCGAAGTCAAGGGCGTCAGCCTGAAGCTCGACACGCTGATCGGCCGCAAGAACACGGTGGTCAAGCAGAACAACGACGGCATCCTGTACCTGTTCAAGAAGAACAAGGTCACGTTCTTCCATGGCAAGGGCGCGTTCGCCGGCCAGGTTGAAGGCGGCTGGGCCATCAAGGTCACCGGCACCGCCGAGGAAGACCTGGTTGCCAAGCACGTGGTGGTCGCCACCGGTTCGTCGGCGCGCGAGCTGCCCGGCCTGCCGTTCGACGAAAAGGTCGTGCTGTCCAACGACGGCGCGCTGAACATCGGCGCCGTGCCGAAGACGCTGGGCGTGATCGGCGCCGGCGTGATCGGCCTGGAAATGGGCAGCGTGTGGCGCCGCCTGGGTTCCGAAGTCACCATCCTGGAAGCCATGCCGGAATTCCTGGCAGCCGCTGACGGCCAGGTGGCCAAGGAAGCCCTGAAGGCCTTCACCAAGCAAGGCCTGAACATCCAGATGGGCGTCAAGATCGGCGAGATCAAGGCGACCGCCAAGTCCGTCACCGTGCCCTACGTCGACGCCAAGGGCGCCGAGCAGAAGCTGGTGGTCGACAAGCTGATCGTCTCGATCGGCCGCGTGCCTTACACCGGCGGCCTGAACGCCGACGCCGTGGGCCTGAAGCTGGACGAGCGCGGCTTCATCGCCGTGGACGGCGACTGCAAGACCAACCTGCCGAACGTCTGGGCAGTCGGCGACGTGGTGCGCGGCCCGATGCTGGCGCACAAGGCCGAGGAAGAAGGCGTGGCGGTTGCCGAGCGCATCGCCGGCCAGCACGGCCACGTCAACTTCGACACCGTGCCGTGGGTTATCTACACCTCGCCGGAAATCGCCTGGGTCGGCAAGACCGAGCAGCAGCTCAAGGCCGAAGGCCGCGAGTACAAGGCTGGCAGCTTCCCCTTCCTGGCCAACGGCCGCGCCCGCGCGCTGGGCGACACCACCGGCTTTGCCAAGGTGATCGCCGATGCCAAGACCGACGAGGTCCTGGGCGTGCACATCGTGGGCCCGATGGCCTCGGAACTGATCTCGGAAGCCGTGACCATCATGGAATTCCGTGGCGCAGCCGAAGACATCGCCCGCATCTGCCACGCGCACCCGACGCTGTCGGAAGCCGTGAAGGAAGCCGCATTGGCCGTGGACAAGCGCGCATTGAACTTCTGATACGCGCATAGCCGATGCAAGACGGGGGCGGGTTCACGGATCCGCCCTTTTTTCATTCTGCTTTTCCTGCTCCCACATGAACGTCCGCGAATACTACGAACACGCCCTGGCCGAACGCGGCTACAAGCCCGACGAAGCCCAGAAAAAGGCGATCGACCGGCTGCAGCGCTATTTCGACGAATGGGTCAAGTTCAAGTCAATGCGCTCGAACGCGCTGAAGAAGCTGCTGAACCGCCCCGACGTGCCGCGCGGCGTGTACCTGTGGGGCGGAGTGGGGCGGGGCAAGAGCTTCCTGATGGACGCCTTCTACGCCACCGTGCCCGTGGTGCGCAAGACGCGCCTGCACTTCCACGAATTCATGCGCGGCGTGCACCGCGAACTCGAAGAAGTGAAGGGCATGCAGGATCCGCTGGACGAAGTGGCCAGGCGCGTGGCCAAACGCTACCGCCTGATCTGCTTCGACGAGTTCCACGTATCCGACGTGGCCGACGCGATGATCCTGCACCGGCTGCTGTTCAAGCTGTTCGAGTACGGCACGTCCTTCGTGATGACGTCCAACTACGAGCCCTCGACCCTGTATCCGGACGGCCTGCACCGCGACCGCATCCTGCCCGCGATCCAGCTGATCCAGGCGCGCATGGACATCATGAACGTGGACGCCGGCGTGGACTACCGCCGCCGCTCGCTGGAACAGGTGCAGTGCTATCACACGCCGCTGGACGAGCGCGCCCAGAAAGCATTGCAGGAAGCATTCGACAGCCTGGCCGACACGCCGCCCCAGGATCCGGTGCTGCATATCGAGCACCGCGAGATCCGCGCGCTGGCGCTGGGCGGATCGGTGGTGTGGTTCGATTTCGCCACGCTTTGCGGCGGGCCGCGTTCGCAGAACGATTATCTGGAGTTGGCCAACCGCTTCCATGCGGTGATCCTGTCGGGCGTGCCGCGCATGGGACCGCGCCAGGCTTCGGAGGCGCGCCGCTTCACCTGGCTGATCGACGTGTTCTATGACCACCGCGTCAAGCTCATCATGTCCGCCGAGTGCGAACCCGAGGAGATCTACACGGAAGGCGCGCTGGCCAATGAATTCCACCGCACGGTCTCGCGCATCCTGGAAATGCAGTCGCGCGAGTACCTGGAATCGGAACGCCGCCACACCGTGTCGTTGTAGTCGCGCCGCATCTGTCCGAATTTTCCGGGCAGATCGCGGTTGAAATTGGTAATACAAGTCATTATCAATTAAGATTTGGAGACTTCTGGTCCAGCACCGCAGTTTCCAACGTGTCTTCCACCCTCTTGTCCGCATCGGCCGCGCGCACCGACCCTTCCGCCGCGCCCGTCGATGGCCTGTACCGCGATCACCGCCCCTGGCTGTTCGGCTGGCTGCGCCGCAGGCTTGGCTGCGAGCACCGGGCCGAAGACCTGGCGCAAGACGTGTTTCTGCGCGTGATCCAGCGCCGCAAGGCGGTGCGCGCCGGCGAAGCCCGCGGACTGCTGACCACCATTGCCAAGGGCCTGGTGGTGGACCACCAGCGGCATGCGGCATTGGAACGGGCCTATCTCGCCTACCTGGCCGCCATACCCGAGGCTTATGCGCCGTCCCCCGAAGAGCAGACCGAGCAACTGCAATCGCTGGCGCGGTTGGACCGCCTGCTGGACGGCTTGCCGCCCAAGGCGCGTTCCGCGTTCCTGCTGTCGCAGCTCGACGGGCTGACCTATCCCGAGATCGCCCAGCGGCTTGAAGTCTCCTTGAGTTCGGTGCAGCAATACATGGTGCGCGCCATGACCGCGTGCTACGCGGCCTTTGATGACTAGCGCCGCGGACCCCGTCGCCGACCAGGCGATCGCCTGGTGGGTGCGGCTGCAATCCGGCCTGGCCGGTGCGGCAGAGCGGCAGTCCTGCGAGGCATGGCTGGCGCAGGATCCCGCGCATCGCTGCGCGTGGGATCGCTTGCAGCGCATCAGTCAGGATGCGCGGCGCGTGCCGGCGGCGTTGGCGCATGACGCGCTGACGCGTTCTGCATCGTCCTCGCCCCGATCGGCCGGCCGTCGCACGGTATTGCGCGGATTGCTGGCTGTTGGCGGCACGGCTTTTACCGGTTGGGCGGGCTACCGGCATACGCCGTGGCAGCGACTGGCGGCGGACCTCAGCACCGGCACAGGCGAACGGCTGGCCGTTGCGGTGGCTGATGGATTGCACATCACCTTGAACAGCGACAGCGCGGTGCGCCTGCACTTGCAGGACGATGCCCGCGGCCTGGACCTGTTGCGCGGCGAAGTGCTGGTGCGGACCGAAATGCGGCCCGCTATAGCGGCTCTGCGCGTGGATACCGGGCATGGCGAACTGCGCGCCGAACGGGCGCGCTTTGACCTGCGGCGCACCGCCGCAGGCGCGCGCTTGGGCGTGTACGAAGGCAGCGTGACGCTACTGCGCGGCGGCGTGGCTACGCATGCGGAAGCCGGGGAGCGCCTGGAATTCTCCGAGCATGGCGAAGTCGGCCGTCTTGCCTCCGATCCCGACCGGCTGGCCTGGACCGACGGGCTGGTGGTGGCCAAGGACTGGCGCCTGGACTACTTCGCGCAATACCTGGCTCGCCAGCGCCTGGGCATGATCCGGGTGGATCCGGCGGTGGCCGGTCTGCGGCTGTCGGGCGTATTCCCGCTGGACGACGCCGAGCGTGCGCTCAAGGCACTGGAGCCCGCCTTGCCCATCCGCGTGACGCGGCATACGCAGTATTGGCTGCAGGTCGGTCCGCGCGAGGCCTGAGCGTTACAAATTTTTTTGCCTGCGGCTTGCAGGTTTTCCGATCCCGTACGGAAGGCAGGGATAGATACCACCGTACAGGGAGAGTTTTGTGTCCGCTTCATCTCACTCGCGCTTGCGCGCCCCCTTGTCTGCCGGCCGCATGGCCCTGCTGGCCGCCATGTGCGCGGGCGGGCTTGCCGCCGGCATGCCGCAGGCCTGGGCGCAGCCGGCGCCCGCTACCGCGAACGCGCCGCGCAGCTACCAGATCGCTGCCGGCTCCTTGGCCGATGCCCTGACGCAGTTCGCGCGCAGCGCTGGCGTGGTCCTGTCGTTCGACCCGGCGCTGGTGCGGGGACGCCGCTCGGACGGGTTGGACGGCGCCTACTCGGTGGGCGCGGGATTCGCCCGCATCCTGTCGGGCAGCGGTTTGCAGGCGCGTGCGCAGTCGGGCAATACCTGGACGCTGCTGCAGGTTGCCGCGCCCGCGGGCGACACGCCCACGCTGGCGCCGGTGACCGTGTCGGGCATGTCCGACAGCGCAATCACGACGGTGGGCTACGTGGCTACGGTGAGCGCCAGCGCCACCAAGACCGACACGCCGCTGATCGAAACGCCGCAGTCGGTATCGGTCGTCACGCGCGAGCAGATCACGGAGCAGGGCGCGCAGACACTGAACCAGGTGCTGCGCTACACCGCGGGCGTGGCCACCGAATCGCGCGGCGCCACCGCCACGCGCCTGGACCAGTTCAGCGTGCGCGGCTTTCAGGCTTCGTCCTACCTGGACGGCTTGCGAGTATTCGGCGGGCGCGACGCCTTGCCGCAGGTGGACACCTATCGCCTGGAGCGCGTGGACGTGCTGAAGGGACCGGCCTCCGTCATGTACGGGCAGGGCGGCCCGGGCGGCGTGGTCAACCAGGTCAGCAAGCGCCCGCTGGAAGAGACGCTGCGCGAGGTCGAGGTGCAGGTCGGCAACTATGACTACCGTCGCGCCAACTTCGATTTCGGCGGTCCGGTCGATGAAGACGGCAAGTTCCTGTACCGCCTGGTCGGCTCGGGCTACATGTCAGACGGCCAGGTCAAGGACACCAAGGAACGCCGCTACTTCGTGTCGCCGGCCTTTACCTGGAAGCCCAGCAGCGACACGACGCTGACGGTGCTGACCAACTTCCAGCGCGATCCCGACATGGGTTCCTATGGCAGCGTGCCGGCCATGCGCACGCTGCTTTCCGCGCCCGACGGCATCCGCCTGCCGGCCGATTACTACGACGGCGACGCCAATTTCGAAAAGAGCGACCGCAAGAGCTATTCGCTGGGCTATGTGCTGGAGCACCGCTTCAATGACAACATCAAGGCATCGCAAAGCCTGCGCTGGACGCGCGCGGAAGCGCAGTACCGCAGCATCTACGGCGCGATGACCAATAACTACGGCTATACCGACAAGACCTACCGCTACCAGCAGCGCGCGTCGATCGCGACTGATGTGGATGTGGGCGCGCTGGTGCTGGACAACAATGTGCAGGCGCGCTTCAACACCGGCCCCTTCGCCCACACCACGCTGCTGGGCTTTGACTATCAGCACGTCAAGACCGACACGCTGTCCGGCTTTGGCACCGCGCCCGCGCTGGATGTGCTGAACCCGAACAATCATCAGAACATCCCGACGCCGGCGTTCTCGACGGATGCGACCAACAAGCAGTACCAGACCGGCCTGTACTTCCAGGACCAGATCAAGATCGATCGCCTCTCGGTGTTGCTGGGTGGCCGCTACGACTGGTCGCGCACCGTGGGCGAGACCACCACGATCGCCACCGGACGGGTCGCGCCGTCCTCGCTGAATGCGGAGAAGTTCACGGGCCGCCTGGGTGCGATCTACAACTTCGACAACGGCGTGGCGCCGTACTTCAGCTATTCGGAATCGTTCGAGCCGCAGTCCGGCACGGGCTGGCAGAACAAGCCGTTCAAGCCGATCGAAGGCAACCAGTACGAGGTCGGCATCAAGTACCAGCCGCCGGGCAGCGCCACGCTGCTGTCGTTTGCGGCGTTCGACATCCGCCGCGAGAACATGACCACCACCGATCCGGATCCGACCCACATCTGCGGCACGGCGGGCGGACGCTGCTCGATCCAGGCGGGCGAGCTGCGCACGCAGGGCATCGAGCTCGAAGCCAAGACCGAGCCCCTGCGCGGCCTGACGCTGGTGGCTGCTTACTCCTTGATGGATAACGAGTACTCCAAGGGCTATCCCAACGCCGCGGGCATGAACCTGAAGGGCAAGACGCCGGTGGGCGTGCCTTCGCAACAGGCGTCCGCCTGGGCCCGCTACCAGTTGCAGGACGGTCCGCTGGCGGGCGTGGGAGTGGGTGGCGGCGTGCGCTACATCGGTTCCTCGTATGCCAACGAGACCAACACCCTGAAGGTGCCGTCGGTCACGCTGTTCGACCTGATGCTGGACTACGACCTGGGCCGCGCGTCGCCGTCGCTCAAGGGCATGCAGGTGGCGCTGAACGTGCAGAACCTGTTCGACAAGGAATACATCGCGTCGTGCTCGGGCGATTCCTGGTGCTGGTACGGCTACCAGCGCTCCATCAAGGCCAGCCTGCGCTATCGCTGGTAAGTCTTGCTGCTAGTTCGAAGTGAGAATGGTTATAATTTAAAACCCTCCGAATCGGGCTTGGGCCGCGGGGCTGGTCCGATCCGGTCCTCTAAAGGAAATCAATAATGACATTCGCAAGAACCTTGGCCGCCATTGCCCTGTTGGGCACGGCGGGCGCCGCGCAGGCGCATTTCGTTTGGTTGGAACGCAGCGCCGAGGGACCGGCCAAGGCGTATTTCGGGGAATGGGCGGATGACGTGCGCGAAAAGCGTGACGGCCTGCTCGGCAAGATCATGGTCGCGCCCGTCGTTACGGGCGCCGATGGCAAGCCGCTGAAGGCCTCGGGCGAAGGCGCCGACTTCCTCGAATTCGCGGCGGCGGGCAAGGGCGACGTGCGCTTGCGCCAGGCCTACCAGTTCAAGGACACCCTGGTGCAGTACGGCGCCAAGGCCGGCCGCGCGGACACCGAGGGCAAGCTGGACCTGGAACTCGTGCCGGTCGCGGCCGGGACCAACGCTTTCGTGCTGCAGTTCAAGGGCAAGCCGCTGGCGAAGACGGAAGTCACCGTATTCGGCCCGCCCAAGTGGGAGAAGCGCTTCCACAGCGATGAGAACGGCCGCATCGAAATCACCACCCCGTGGCCCGGCCAGTACGTGCTCGAAGCCGCCCACGTCGAAGACAAGGCGGGCGAGGCCGACGGCAAGGCATACGCCAAGATCCGCTACGTTTCCACTACTACCTTCAACGTGTCCCAGTGAAAGCTCCCGCTGCCGGCGCAGGCATGATGCGCTACCGTCTGGCCGTCTTTTCCAGGGCGGCGGCCGCCATCCTGGGCGGCTATGTTCTGGCGTCGGCGGCAGCCGCCTGCCTGGCGATCTGGCTGCCCATGCGGCGGCCGGACGCCGTGGTCACGGCGCAGATGCTGTCCTTTGTGTTCTACGCCTGCGGCGTGATCTGGGTTTTTGCCACGCGCAATGCCTGGCGCGCCTGGGCCGGCGTGCTGGCGCCCGCCGCGCTCCTGGGCGGGCTGTTCGCGATCGGCCGCGCGATGGGGGCGGCATGAAGGCGAAAGTGGAAAAGGCGCCGGGCGAGGAAGGCCTGCGCCAATCCATGTCCTGGCTGCACACCTGGTCGGGACTGATCTTCGGCTGGGTGCTGTTCGCGATGTTCCTGACCGGCACGCTGGCGTTCTTCCGCCCCGAGATCACGGCCTGGATGCAGCCCGAGATCCAGACGCGGCCCGCGCCTGCGGCGCAGTCCGTGACTGCTGCACAGAACTACCTGGCGGAACATGCGCCCGACGCCACGCGCTGGTTCATCACGCCGCCGTCCGACCGCGAACCGCTCATCCAACTGCTCTACCAAGTGCCCAAGCCCAAGCCGGGCGAACGCGGTTTCGTGCGCGTGAAGCTGGACCCCGCCACCGGCCAGGCCCTGGCCGCGCGCGAGACGCGTGGCGGCGACTTCTTCTACCGCTTCCATTTCGAACTGGAAACCGCGTTTCCCTGGGGGCGCTGGCTGGCCAGCATCGCCGGCATGTTCATGCTGGTGGCCATCATCAGCGGCATCATCACCCACAAGAAGATATTCACCGACTTCTTCACGTTCCGGCCCGGGAAAGGCGGGCAGCGCGCCTGGATGGACGGCCACAACGCCTTGTCCGTGCTGGGGCTGCCGTTCCACCTGATGATCACGTTCAGCGGGCTGGTGCTGTTCATGGCCATGCTGATGCCGGCCGGCATACTGGCCGTCTACGAGAGCCCCAGGCAGTATTCTGACGAGGTCTTCAAGTCCTTCAGGATCACTCCCGCGCGCAACGAGCCCGCGCCGCTGACCGCGCTGGCGCCGCTGGTGGAGCAGGCGCAGCAGCACTGGCAAGGCGGCCGGGTGGGGCGCATCACCGTCAATCATCCCGGCGATGCCGGCGCGACCGTGACCCTGGTGCGCGACGCCGCGGATGGCGTGTCGTTCGGCAAGCTGGCGCCCTACATGCGTTTTGACGGCGTCACGGGCGCATTCCAGGAAGGCGAGGACGAGCTCGGCGCCACGGCGCGTACGGCGGGCGTCATCGTCGGCCTGCACCTGGGATTGTTTGCCGAACCGTTTTTGCGCTGGCTCTATTTCCTGGTCAGCATGGCGGGCACGGCGATGGTGGGCACGGGCCTGGTCCTGTGGATCGCCAAGCGGCGGCAGAAGGCGCGTCCGGGGGCGCGCGAAGCGTTTTCGTTGCGCCTGGTCGACGCGCTCAACGCCGGCACGGTCGCTGGCCTGTTCATCTCGATCGCCGCCTTTTTTTGGGCCAACCGCCTCCTGCCGATCGACCTGGCGGGCAGGCAGTTCTGGGAGTCGCGCGCCTTCTTCGCCGTCTGGGGCTTGTCGCTGGTCTACGCCTTCCTGTTCCAGCGCAGCAAGTGGCGCGACCTGTTGGCCGCGGCCGCGGCCTCCCTGGCGCTGGTGCCGGTGGTCAACGCCCTGACGACCTCGCGCCATCTCGGGGTGTCGCTGCCTGCGGGCGATTGGGTCATGGCTGGTTTTGACCTGACCTGCCTGGCCGGGGCGCTGCTGCTGGCCTGGATGGCGCGCAAGGCGGCCCGCGCCAGCAAAGCGGGCGCCAAAGCGCCCGCCAAGGGCCGCGCCGCATCCAAGCCGTCCCAGCCCGCCTACGAACCTAGAGGTGATACGCCATGACGCTAGCTGCCTTCTGCCTGGCCTACGCGGGCTTTTCCGCCCTGTGCCTGGGCATGGACCGCCACTACGAAGACCTGTTCGACCGCGCGCTGCCGCGGCGTCACAGGTTGCCTTTGCGCCTGTTCGGCTGGGGGGCGCTGGCTTTGTCCTTGTGCGCCTCGGCGGCGGTCTGGGGCTGGAGCTACGGCACGGTGGAATGGATCGGCATTCTGAGCATCGCCGGGCTGCTGCTGATCTGGTTCCTGACGTTCCGGCCGCGCGCCGCGCTGACCGCGGGCGGGCTGTGCGCGCTGGCGGCGCCAGTGTTGGCCGTCCTGTAGCCGCGCGCCCGGCAAGTTACACTGGGCGTTTCCCCCAGCAAACGCCTCTTCGCCTCATGAATACCCGCGTCCTCACCGGCATCACCACCTCTGGAACTCCCCACCTCGGCAACTACGCGGGCGCGATCCGTCCCGCCGTTCAGGCCAGCGCGCAGCCCGGCGTGGACGCATTCTTCTTCATGGCGGATTACCACGCCCTCATCAAGTGCGACGACCCTGCCCGCGTGGCGCGCTCGCGCCTTGAAATCGCCGCGACCTGGCTGGCGGTGGGCCTGGACCACGAGCGCGTGACCTTCTACCGCCAGTCGGACATCCCCGAGATCCCCGAGCTGACCTGGCTGTTGAACTGCGTCACGGCCAAGGGCCTGATGAACCGGGCGCACGCCTATAAGGCGTCGGTGGACCAGAACACGGAAAAGGGTCTGGAACCGGACGATGGCGTGACCATGGGCCTGTTCTCGTACCCGGTGCTGATGGCCGCTGACATCGTCATGTTCAACGCCAACAAGGTGCCGGTGGGCCGTGACCAGATCCAGCATCTGGAAATGGCGCGCGACATCGCCCAGCGCTTCAACCACCTGTACGGCCGCGACTATTTCACGCTGCCGGAAGTGGTGATCGAAGAAGACGTGGCGACCTTGCCGGGCCTGGACGGCCGCAAGATGTCCAAGAGCTACAACAACACCATTCCGCTGTTCGAGGGCGGCGCCAGCGCGCTGCGCGCGGCGGTGATGCGCATCGTGACCGATTCGCGCGCGCCGGGCGAACCCAAGGACGCCGAGAACTCGCACCTGTACACCATCTACCGCGCCTTCGCCACGCACGAACAGGCTGCCGCGCTGCGCAAGCAGCTCGAAGAAGGCATGGGCTGGGGCGAAGCCAAGCAGGCGCTGTACGACCACCTGGAAAACCTGCTGGCGCCCATGCGCGAGAAGTATTTCGACCTGATGGCCAACCCCGGCCGCATCGAAGACATCCTGCAGGCCGGCGCCGCCAAGGCGCGCAAGCTGGCCACGCCTTTCATGCAGGAACTGCGCCAGGCCGTGGGCCTGCGCAACCTGGAAGCCGGCTCGGGCGCCAAGGCCGCGCAGCCCAAGAAGGAAAAGGGCAAGGGCGCGCGCTTCGTCAGCTTCCGCGACGAGGACGGCAGCTTCCGTTTCCGCCTGCTGGCAGCGGATGGCGAGGAACTGCTGTTGTCGCAGCGTTTCGCCGATCCGAAGGAAGCCGGCGCGTTGATGCGCCGTCTGCAAGCGGAACCGGCCGATGCGGTGCTGAAGGCCGACGGGCAAGGCTATGCCGCGATGATCGACGGCGTGGCCGTGGCCACCGCGCCGGCTGGCGCGCAAGACGAATCCGGCGCCTTGCTGGAACGCGCGCGCGCCGCGCTGTCGTCTTTGTCGCAGGAATAAACCCAAGGGGCCGGCGCGCAGCCGGCCCGGCGGTTCAGGCCGCGCGGGCGCTGGCTACGATGCGCCCGTCGCGCACCTGGAAGCGCTGGGCGCTGCCCTGTCCGGCGATTTCCAGCATGTCGCCTTCCGTGTAGCCCGTGACATTCGGGCAGTCCAGCCATTCGGGGTTGATGAACGGGAAGTACTTGAGCGTGCCGCTGCCCTGGCTGGCAAAATCGAAGGTGGTGTTGGCGACCACTTCCGGATCCCATTGGCTGGCATCGAAAGTCAGCGCGCAACCCGCGCCGATACGGTAGGTGATGCTGGCGCCCATGCTGGCGAATCCCAGTGCGCCGACGTGCAACTGCGCCCCATTGCTCAATTCGATGATGCGGCTGCCCAGCCGCTCCAGCGTGATGTGCTTGAAACTGACTACGGCGCCATCGACAAGCAGGTGCGAATACTGGCCCAGGGTGATTTCGCTGTAGACGCCGCTGGCGTTGGCTTCCTTGGCGGTGAGGGTTGCCGTTTCATTGGCGGCAAGCGTGATGGTATGGGACATGGCTGGGCGGATCTCCGGTCGTTCGGGGCAGGGCGCTGTTGTTCTTGTGCTGCTCCCCGGCAGGCGCTATGCGCCTTGGCTCGCCTGCTCGCGGGGGGCTTGTGCCGCCTTGCGGCCTGGCGCCGCCGGGTTTTATTATTTGGACACAATTAGATATTTTCTATCATTTTTGATAGGTTTGGCTTGAGAGAAGACAAGTAACCCGCCTCTTTACGGGTAAGCCCTAGGTAAAAAAAACCGGCGCATCAGGCGCCGGTTTTCCGTGGGGCGGGTCTCGCTCAACGCTTGAGCTTGGCGAACGCGTCCGCCATGGCGCTGTTCATGCCGGCGCCGGCCCCGGCGCCGCCGCGGCTGCCGTCGCCCTGCGGACGGCGGTTGCGGTCGCCGCCCTTGGGGGCGTCGCCGCTGCGGCGGGCGGGAGCTGCGGTGTCGTTCAGGCGCATGGTCAACGCGACGCGCTTGCGCGCCACGTCCACTTCCAGCACCTTCACGCTGACCGTCTGGCCCACCCGCACGACGTCGCGCGGATCCTTCACGAACTTTTCGGCAAGGGCCGAGATGTGGACCAGGCCGTCCTGGTGCACGCCGATGTCCACGAACGCGCCGAAGTTCGCCACGTTGGTCACAACGCCTTCCAGCACCATGCCCGGGTACAGGTCGTTCAGGGTTTCGACGCCTTCCTTGAACTGCGCCGTCTTGAACTCCGGACGCGGATCGCGGCCGGGCTTTTCCAGTTCGGCGAAGATGTCGCGCACCGTCGGCAGGCCGAAGCGCTCGTCGGTGAAGTCGGACGGCGACACGCCCTTGAGCGCTTCGCGCTGGCCGATGATCTGCTTCACCTCGGCCTTGATCTTGGCGACGATGCGTTCGACCACCGGATAGGCTTCGGGGTGAACCGACGAGGCGTCCAGCGGGTTGTCGCCGTTGGGAATGCGCAGGAAGCCCGCGGCTTGTTCGAATGCCTTGTCGCCAAAGCGCGGCACCTTGCGCAGGATCTCGCGGGTCGGGAAGGCGCCGTTCTCGTCGCGCCAGGCGACGATGTTCTTGGCCAGCAGCGAATTCAGGCCGGACACGCGGGCCAGCAGGGCGGCCGACGCGGTGTTCACGTCCACGCCCACGGCGTTCACGCAATCCTCGACCACGGCGTCCAGCGAACGCGCCAGCTCGCGCTGGTTGACGTCGTGCTGGTACTGGCCCACGCCGATGGCCTTGGGATCGATCTTGACCAGTTCGGCCAGCGGATCCTGCAGGCGGCGGGCGATGGACACCGCGCCGCGCAACGTCACGTCCAGGTCGGGGAATTCCTGGGCCGCGGTTTCAGACGCCGAATAGACGGAAGCGCCGGCCTCGGAGACCACCACGCGGGTGACCTTCAGGTCCGGGAAGCGTTCCATCATGTCGCCCACCAGCTTCTCGCTTTCGCGCGAGGCGGTGCCGTTGCCGATGGCGATCAGGTCGACCTTGTGGCGCGCCACCAGGGCGGCCAGCGTGTTGATGGTGCCGTCGCGGTCGCGGCGCGGTTCGAACGGGTAGACGGTGGTGGTGTCCACGACCTTGCCGGTCTGGTCGATCACGGCGACCTTGCAACCGGTGCGGATGCCGGGGTCCAGGCCCAGCACGGCCTTGGGGCCGGCGGGCGCGGCCAGCAGCAGGTCCTTAAGGTTGGCGGCGAACACCCGGATGGCTTCGGCTTCGCCGCTTTCGCGCAGGCGGCCGATCAGCTCGCTTTCGAACGCCGTCAGCAGCTTCACGCGCCAGGTCCAGCGGCAGACTTCGCCCAGCCAGCGCGCGCGCGGCGTGGCGTCCAGCGCGAACAGGCCGTTGCCCAGCTTGAGGAAGCCGGCGATGCGGGCCACGCAGGGATGCGGCGTCTGCGCTTCCAGTTCGGCTTCCAGGCCCAGGCGCAGTTCCAGCACGCCTTGCTGGCGGCCGCGCAGCAGCGCCAGGATACGGTGCGAGGGCAGGGTGCGCAGCGGTTCGTTGAAGTCGAACCAGTCGCGGAAATTGGCGCCCTCGGTTTCCTTGCCGTCGACCACCTTGGAATGGATCAGGCCGGTGGACCACAGGTGCTCGCGCATGTCGGCCAGCAGATCCGCGTTTTCCGCGTAGCGCTCGGCCAGGATGTCGCGCGCGCCGTCGAGCGCGGCCTTGGCGTCGTTGATGGACGCTTCGGGATTCAGGTATTGCGCGGCGAGCGCGGCGGGGTCGCAGGCGGGATCGGCGAGGATGCCGTCGGCCAGCGGCTCCAGGCCCGCTTCGCGGGCGATCTGGGCGCGGGTGCGGCGCTTTGGCTTGTACGGCGCGTACAAGTCTTCCAGGCGCTGCTTGGTGTCGGCCGTGGCGATTTCCTGCTGCAGCGCTTGCGTGAGCTTGCCCTGTTGCGAGATGGATTCAAGAATGGAGCCGCGGCGCTCTTCGAGTTCGCGCAGATAGCCCAGGCGCACTTCGAGATTGCGCAGCACGGTATCGTCCAGGCCGCCCGTGGCTTCCTTGCGATAGCGGGCGATGAAGGGCACGGTGGCGCCATCGTCCAGGAGTTCCACCGCCGAAGCGATCTGGGAGGCGCGCGTGCCCAGCTCGGTGGCGAGCTGCGCGACGATGCGGGCGTTGTCGACGCCGGCGGCGACGTACGTGATAGCGGAAGTTTCAGACATCTCGATACGACGACAAAAAGGAAAAACAAGGGGCGGATTGTGCCATAAGCCGCTGTTACAAAACGTGCCAGGGTGGACGGATATGTCCCCCTCGCGACGGCCTGGCGGCCAATCCGCGGCCCGGCAGCGGGTATCATTTGGTCCTTTCCCACCCAAGTGTCTGGCGCCCGAACCGCAACCGGCACCGGTTCACCGTTGACTCGCTATGCTGGACCTGGATATCTCCGAATTCTTCGACGCCGACGGGCCTTTGGCCACGGCTTTGCCCGGCTACAAGCCCCGGCCTTCACAGGTCGAACTCTCGCAGGCCATAGGGCAGGCCATCCAGGACCGCGCCACCTTGGTGGCGGAGGCAGGCACCGGCATCGGCAAAACCTGGGCCTATCTTGTACCCGCCTTCATCCAGGGCGGCAAGGTGCTGATTTCCACGGGTACGCGCACCCTGCAGGACCAGCTTTTCGCCCGTGACCTGCCGCGCGTGCGCGCGGCGTTGGCCGCGCCGGTGACGGCCGCGCTGCTCAAGGGCCGCGGCAACTACGTCTGTCATTACCACCTGGATCGCCTGCAGGGCGACGAGCGCGCGCTGAAGTCGCGCACCGAAATCCAGCAGTTGCGCCAGATCCAGGTGTTCGCGGGCATTTCCAAGACGGGCGACCGCGGCGACCTGGCGCAGGTACCGGAAGACGCCGACATCTGGCAGCGCGTGACCTCCACGCGCGAGAACTGCCTGGGCCAGGAATGCCCGCGCATCCGCGACTGCTTCGTGGTGAAGGCGCGCCGCCAGGCGCAGGAAGCCGACGTGGTGGTCGTGAACCATGCCCTGTTCATGGCCGACCTGGTGCTGCGCGAAGAGGGCGTGACCGACCTGCTGCCCGAAGCGGACACCGTGATCTTCGACGAAGCGCACCAGTTGCCGGACACGGCCACCCGCTTTCTGGGCAGCAGCGTGTCCACGCACCAGTTGCTGGATTTCGGCCGCGCGCTGGAAGCGGCCGGCCTGGCCTACGCGCGCGAAGCCGCCAAATGGAGCGACGTCAGCCGCCATGTGGAAACGGCGGCGCGCGAGCTGCGCCTGGTCTGTGCGCCGCTGGACCGTATGCCCGGCCGCAAGGCGACTTTCGAGGCCATCCCCAATCCCGAGGAATTCGACGAAGCGCTGTTGGCGCTGCGCGAGGCCGTGGACGGCGCGGCCAAGGCGCTGGGCGCGGTGGCCGAAAAGCACCCGGACCTGATGGCGGCCGCGCGCAGCGGCGCCGAGATTTCGGTGCGGCTGAAGCGCTGGGCCACGCCGGGACGGGCGGGCGCAGACCATTCCGACGAAGGCTGGGGCCGCGACGACCAGGCGTCCGAACCCGTCGTGCAATCGGCGCTGGGCGACGGACTGCCCACGCCTGCCGCCATCCTGGAGGGCGCGGCCGCCGCGGAACAATGGACCGGCCCGGCGGTGCGCTGGGTCGAACACGGGCAGCACCACGTGCGCCTGCATTCGGCGCCGCTGTCGGTGGCCCAGGCTTTTTCCAAGTACCGCAAGCCGGGCCAGGCCTGGATCATGACCTCGGCCACGCTGTCCGTGAACGGCGAGTTCACGCACTTCACCAGCCAGCTGGGGCTGGAGAAGGCGCGCACGGGCAAATGGGAATCGCCCTTCGACTATCCCGAACAGGCCTTGCTGTTCGTGCCGCGCGGCATGCCCGAACCGCAATCGCCGCAGTTCCTCGACCGCTTCGTGCAGACCCTGCTGCCGCTGCTGGAGGCCAGCCCCGGCGGCACGCTGGTGCTGTGCACGACGCTGCGCGCGGTGGACAAGGTCGCCAACCTGCTGGCCGACGCCTTCGACGATGCCGGCCATGAATGGCCATTGCTCAAGCAGGGCGAGGGCACGCGCCGTGATCTGCTGGACCGCTTCTGCAAACTGGAGCATCCGGTACTGGTGGGCAGCGCCAGTTTCTGGGAAGGCATAGACCTGCCCGGCGACGTGCTGACCCTGGTGGCGATCGACAAGCTGCCGTTCGCGCCGCCCGACGATCCGGTCATCGAGGCGCGCCTGCGCGCCTGCCGTGCGCATGGCGGCAATCCCTTTGCGGAATACCAACTGCCCGAAGCCGCGATCTCGCTCAAGCAGGGCGCGGGCCGTCTGATCCGTACGGAATCGGACTGGGGCGTGCTCATGGTGGGCGACGCGCGCCTGGTCGAAAAGCCTTATGGCAAGCGCCTGTGGCGCGGTCTGCCGCCGTTCGCGCGGACGCGCGAACTGGAAGAAGTACTGGCGTTCTACCGGCGCAAGCAGGAACCGCAGGACTAGCGGCCGTTCACGCCACAATCAGCCAGCCCTGGGGGCTGCCCGCGCCAGCGGGCGCCCCTGCCAGCCGCCTCAGGCCGCGACCCGTTCCGTCCGCCGCGACATCGCCCACCACCCGGTCATGACCGCGGCCAGGCCCACGATGGGCAGCATGGCGGCGTTCAACGTTTCCCAGCCCATGCGCACGAGCGCCGGACCCGCGGCCAGCGTGGCCAGGGCGGTGGTGGCGTAGCGCAGCATTTCGGCGGCTCCTTGTACGCGCGCCCGTTCGGCGGGACGGTAGGACTGCGCCAGCAGCGTGGTGCCGCCGACAAACATGAAGTTCCAGCCCACGCCCAGGCAGAACAATGCCGCGTGGAAGGCCGTGAGCGAAGTCGATTGCATCGCGATCAGCGAGCAGGCCGCGTTCAGCGCCATGCCCATGCCAAGCACGCGGGGCAGCCCCAGCCGGTTGATCAGCGCGCCGGCGAAGAAGGCCGGGGCGTACATGCCGATCAGGTGCCACTGCATGATGCTGGCGCCATCGGCGATGCTGTGCTGGCAGGCGACCGCGGCCAGCGGCGCGGCCGTCATGACAAACATCATCGACACCGAACCCACGACATTGTTGGCCAGGGCCGCCACGAAAATCGGCTGCCGCATGACCTCGCCCAAAGGACGGGCCGGCAGGCCTGCGGCCTGCGTGTCGGCGGGCTGGCCGCCTTCGCCTTCCTGGTCGCGGTAGGCGAAGAGCAGCAGCGCGCTGGCGGCTCCCAGCAGCGCCACCATCAGATAGGCGCCGGAGAAGATCGCGGCGGGAAAGATGTCCTTGGCCCAGGCCGCCAGCGCCGGCCCCGCGATGGCGGCGATGACGCCGCCCGTCAGGACCACGGATATGGCGCGGCTCTTGGCCTCGGCGGGTACCGCGTCGGCGGCGGCCAGGCGGTAGTACTGCGCAAACGCCTGGAACACGCCGACCAGCGCCGTGCCCAGGCAGAAGAGCCAGAAGTCGCTGGCGAACACCGCGGCCACGGAAATCAGCCCGCCGGCCGCGCCCGCCAGCGATCCCAGCATGAAGCCCGCACGGCGGCCGATGCGCTGCATGAGCAGCGATGCATACCAGGTGACCGCGGCGCCCGCCACGGTGATCAGCGCGAACGGCAGCGTGGCCAGGGCCGGATGCGGCGCCAGCATCTGGCCGGTCAGCGCCGTCAGGGTCAGGTCGATGGAGATCGCCGCGATGTACAGGCCCTGGCAGACGGCGAGGATGCGGGCATTGCGCAGGCCGCGCGTGGAGGAGGTCATGGCTGTGGGAGTCCGGAGGATTGACAGGCCCCACTCTAGCGCCGGAAGCTATGGCAAGAATGACTATTTTCCCTCATTTCATGCCATGACCCATCGCGTTTGCATCCTGCCCGTACCCAACTTCCAGCTGCTCGACATGGCAGGCCCGCTGTCGGTCTTCCAGATCGCTGCCGAACTGGTGCCGGGCGCCTACGAAGTGGCCGTGGCGTCGGCCGAAGGCGGCCTGGTCCGCTGTTCGGCCGGCGTGCCCGTGCTGACGCGGCCCTGGCGCGGTCTGCGCGCCGACACCGTGCTGGTGCCGGGTGGCCAGGGCGCGCGCGAACCCCAGGCGGCCCCGGCCATGCTGGCCTATCTGCGCGCCGCGCATGCGCGCGGCCGGCGCGTGGCCAGCGTCTGCACCGGCGCGTTCGTGCTGGCGCAGGCCGGCATCCTGCAAGGGCGCCGCGTGACCACCCACTGGCGTCATGCCGCCGAACTGCAGCAGCGCCATCCTGCGCTTGCGGTGGAAGCGGACCGCATCTACGTCGAGGACCGCGCGGTCTGGACCTCGGCGGGCATCACGGCCGGCATCGACCTGGCGCTGGCCATGGTGCAGGCGGACCACGGCGAGGCGGTCGCCCGCGCCACCGCCCGCGAGATGGTGGTCTATCACCGGCGCACGGGAGGGCAGTCGCAGTTCTCTGCATTGCAGGACCTGGCGCCAGCCAGCGGACGCATGCGCGAGGTGCTGGCCCATGTGGGCCAGCACCTGGACGAAGTCCTGGACATCGAGCGCCTGGCCGGCGTGGCCTGCCTGAGTCCGCGCCAGTTCTGCCGCCAGTTCAAGCTGGAAACCGGGCAGACCCCGGCCAAGGCCGTGGAGCGCGTGCGCGCCGAGGCTGCGCGTGAACTGGTCGAGGAAGGCGAGGCCGGCATGGATGCCATCGCGCGCCGGGTGGGCTTCGGCGATACGGAGCGCATGCGCCGCGCCTTCATCCGCATCTACGGGCAGCCGCCGCAAGCGCTGCGGCGCGGCGCGCCGGCATGAAAAAGCCCCTGCGTGGCAGGGGCTTTGCTTGGTGCGGCGGGCGTTACGTCAGTTGAACGGGTTCCACCAGCTCTTGTCGGCCTTCAGGCCCTTGGTCTTGAATTCGCTGTTGGGGAAGTTCTTGTCGTACACGCGCTGCGAGTCGTTCTTCAGTTCGGTCAGGCCGAGCTTGTCGTAGGACTCGACCATCAGATAGAGCGCTTCCTCGGTGGCGGGGGCGCCTTCGAAGTCGGTGATGACGGTCTGCGCACGGTTGGCCGCGGCCACGTAGGCGCCGCGCTCGTAGTAGTAGCGGGCGACGTGCACTTCGTTCATGGCGATGGTGTTGACCAGCCAGGCGACGCGCTTCTCGGCATCCACCGTGTACTTGCTGTCCGGGTAGCGCTTGATCAGCTCGTTGAACGCGTCGTAGGACGCGCGCAGGCCCTTGGGATCGCGCTCGGCGGGATCCTGGCCGGTGATGCTGCTCATGAAGGCGCTGGCCGGGGTGAAGTTGATCAGGCCCTTCAGGTAAAGGGCGTAGTCGGTGCCGGGGTGATTGGGGTAGAGCTGCTGGAAGCGGTCGATGGCGGCCAGGGCCTGCTCGTTTTCGCCGTCCTTCCAGTTGACGTAGGCAAGCTCAAGCAGGGCTTGCTGGGCGTAGACGCCGAAGGGGTAGCGGCTTTCGATCGCGGTCAGGCGTTCGCGCGCTTCTTTCCAGCCGCCCGAGGCCATTTCCGCCTTGGCGTCTGCGTAGAGCTGTTCGGCGCTCCAGTTGGTGGTCTTGTCGTACTTGCTGTTGCTCGAGCCGCAACCGGCGATGACCATCACGGCGAGCAGCGCGATAACCACGCGCAAGACCGGCCCGCTTCGGGAGGCGGGATTCGAGGGAGCTGCGGAGTGGTGAATCACGAGAATCGTATCCTTGGTGTTAGCATGCAAGGCTGATTATATGATTTGTCTCCATGTCTGATACAGCCTCCGGCGCGGATCTCGTTTCCGACGACGAACTCCTGGGTATTTCCGAAGAAAACCCGCAGGGGGAACCGCAATTTGTAACAGTGCCTTCCGGCACGCGCGCCGACCGGTTGGACAAGGTGCTCGCGGGGCTGATGCCCGAGCATTCCCGCAGCCGGCTGCAGGGCTGGATCGAGGCCGGCAACGTCCACGTGAACGGCAAGCCCGGCAAGATCCGCCAGACGGTCGGACCCGACGACGAACTCACCGTCTGGCCCCAGCCCGCGCCCGAAACCCTGGCCTTCGCGCCCGAACCCGTGGAGTTCGCGGTCGTGGCCGAAAGCCCCGACTGGATCGTGGTGAACAAGCCCGCCGGCCTGGTGACGCATCCTGGCGCTGGCAACTGGAGCGGCACGCTGCTCAACGGCCTGCTGTACCGCTATCCCGAACTGGCGCAGGTGGCGCGCGCCGGCATCGTGCACCGCCTGGACAAGGACACCTCCGGCCTGATGGTCGTGGCGCGCAACGAAACCGCCCAGACCCACCTGGTGCGCCAATTGCAGGCGCGCAGCATGGGCCGCGAGTACGTGGCGCTGGTCCACGGCTGGCTGGCCGCGGCCGGCAAGGTCGATCGTCCCATCGGCCGCGATGCGCGCGTGCCGGTCCGCATGAGCGTGGAGCGCCCGGTGGCGCCCAAGCCCGCCATCACCCATTACATGCCCGCCCGCCGCGGCGAGGCGGATCCCGGCGGCCGCGTCACCGAAGTGGTGTGCCGCCTGGAAACCGGCCGCACCCATCAGATCCGCGTGCACATGGCCAGCCTGGGGCATCCGCTGCTGGCCGATACCATCTACGGCGGCAAGAACATTGCGGGCGCGCAGCGGCAGATGCTGCATGCGCGCGCGCTGCATTTCGAAGATCCGGGCGGTCGCGGCGAAGTCGACTTCACCGCGGCCGTGCCTCCCGACATGAGCTTGGTCCAGGAAGAGATTGCATGGAACGCGTAGTGGCAGGCTTGCCGGTGGTGACGGGCCCGCAATGGCCGGGCGTGAACTACTTCTGCACGACCCGGGCAGGGGGCGTGGGCGTCGCGCCGCACGACACCTTGAATCTGGGCCGCCGCGCCGGGGACGATCCGGACACGGTGACTGAGAACCGGCGCCGCGTGCGCGCTGCGCTGCCGGCCGAACCCCTGTGGCTGCGTCAGGTCCATGGCAGCGTAGTGGTGGATGCCGATCAGGCCGACCTGCCGGATGAGCCGGCGGTCGACGCCAGCGTCACGGCGCAACCCGGCCGCGTGCTGGCCGTGATGGTTGCCGATTGCCTGCCCGTGGTCATCGCCGATGCGCAAGGCACGGTGCTGGGCGCGGCGCATGCCGGCTGGCGCGGCCTGTCGGGCGGCGTGCTGGAGAACACGCTCGCGGCCATGCGCGCCAAGGCGCCGCAGGCCTCGGGCTGGCGCGCCTGGGTCGGCCCCGGCATCGGCCCGCAGGCGTTCGAGGTCGGGCAGGACGTACTGGACGCGTTCACCAAGGACGATCCGGCAACCCTGCGCTACTTCACGCCGCGGCCGGGCATTTCCGGAAAATGGCTGGCCGACCTCGCCGGATTGGCTGATTTCCGCCTGCGCCGCGCCGGAGTACAAGAAGTGTCCTTGAGCGGGATGTGCACGGTGGCCGGGGCGGACCGGTTCTTCTCGTACCGCCGCGACGGCGAAACCGGACGCATGGCTTTGCTGGCCTGGCTAGGCCCGGTTTGATCTGGCGCAAGGCCCGCAGCCGGCCTTGCGTCATACCCTGTCAGGCCTCCTTGTATACCCGCATTGACAGTCCCGGACCCGGAATGCAACATCAATCGCGTAGTTTCGATAACAAGGTGTCGAAGTGAATGCCAATCTCTCCGCAGGGCCCATTCCGGTGAGCGTGGCACCGGAAGTCCTGGCCGACATTCAGGCCGAATTCTCCCGCGAGTGGCAGCGCCTTTGCGATGACGCCCGCCGTGGCGCGCTTGCGCCGCCGCCAGACCGCCGTTTTTCGGGTGATGCCTGGGCCTCCAATCATTCGCACCTGCTGCTGGCGCATACCTATCTGCTGTCGGCCCGCGCCATGTCGCGCATGGTCGACGCGGCCCAGGTCAGCGAGCCCATGCGCGATCGCCTGCGCTTTTCCATCATGCAATGGGTCGACGCGCTGTCGCCGTCGAACTTCCTGGCGTTGAACCCGGATGCCCAGCAATCCATCGTCGAAAGCGCCGGACGCGCGCTCAACGAAGGGCTGGCCAATCTGCTGGGGGACGTCAAGAAAGGCCGCATCACGCAGACCGACGAATCGCAGTTCGAGATCGGCCGCAACGTCGCCGTGACGCCGGGCGAAGTGGTGTTTGAAAACCGGTTGTTCCAGCTCATCCAGTACGCGCCGTCGACCGCCACCGTGCACGAACGGCCGCTGGTCATCGTTCCGCCGAACATCAACAAGTTCTACATCCTGGACCTGCAGCCCGAAAATTCCTTCGTGCGGCACGCGGTGGACCAGGGCTACACGGTATTCCTGATTTCCTGGCGCAATCCGGTGTCCAGCGACACCGATGGCGTGGACCGCGCGACTTGGTCCGATTATCTGGACGACGCGGTGCTGCAGGCGCTGCGCGTGGCCAGCGACATCACCAAACAGCCGCAGGTCAATGCGCTGGGCTTCTGCGTGGGCGGCACGATGCTGGCTTCCGCGCTGGCCCTGGCCGAGGCGCGCGGCGAGCATCCGGTCGCGTCGCTGACCCTGTTGACCTCGCTGCTGGATTTCCACGATACCGGCATCCTCAACGTCTTCGTCGACGAAGCGCACGCGCTGCTGCGCGACCACCAGTTGGGGCAGGGCGGGCTGATGCCCGGGCGCGATCTCGCCACCACGTTCTCGTTCCTGCGGCCCAACGAGCTGGTCTGGAACTATGTGGTCGGCAACTACCTGAAAGGCCAGAAGCCGCCCGCGTTCGACCTGCTGTTCTGGAATGGCGACAGCACCAATCTGCCCGGCCCGTTCTTCTCCTGGTATTTCCGCAATACCTATCTGGAGAACAACCTCAAGGTGCCGGGCCGCGCGCAGGCCGCGGGCCTGCCGCTGGACCTGACGCGCCTGGAAATGCCTGCGTACATCTTCGGGTCACGCGAGGACCATATCGTGCCCTGGGTTTCGGCGTATGCGTCGACCCAGGTGCTGCGCGGACCGCAGCGCTTCGTGCTGGGGGCGTCCGGCCACATCGCCGGCGTGGTGAACCCTCCGGCGAAGAAGCGCCGCAGCTACTGGGCGGCTGACAAGCTTGAACAGTCAGGCCATCATCTGCCTGGCGACCCGAACACCTGGTTCGCGCAAGCGGTCGAGACGCCGGGCAGCTGGTGGCCCGATTGGGCCGGCTGGC
Source organism: Achromobacter sp. ACM01 (assembly GCF_014851745.1). Taxonomy (NCBI): domain Bacteria; kingdom Pseudomonadati; phylum Pseudomonadota; class Betaproteobacteria; order Burkholderiales; family Alcaligenaceae; genus Achromobacter; species Achromobacter sp. ACM01. The sequence goes on along the minus strand of NZ_JACVAF010000003.1, from coordinate 394,219 downwards.
TGTCGGGCCATTCCGGCAAGCAGGTCAAGGCGCGTGAAAAATTGGGCAATGCCAAGTACCGGCCGATAGAGCCGGCGCCTGGCAGATATGTGAAAGTCCGGGCAGCCTGAAGCCGCGACCAGCGGTTAGGCCCAGACGAGAAGAAGGTTAATCAACGAGGCGTCCGTCGCACACAGGAGGAAGTCCAATGAGCGGAAAACTGGCTTACGTTACAGGCGGGATGGGCGGTATCGGCACCTCTATTTGCCAGCGCTTGGCCAAGGATGGCTTTCGCGTGGTGGCAGGTTGCGGCCCCAGCCGCAACTACCAGCAGTGGCTGGATGAGCAGGCAGCGCAGGGCTACACGTTCTACGCGTCCGTGGGCAACGTGTCCGATTGGGACTCCACGGTAGAAGCCTTCGAACGGGTCACGAAGGAGCTGGGCCCGGTCGACGTGCTGGTCAACAACGCGGGCATCACCCGCGATGGCCTGTTCCGCAAGATGAGCGCGGACGATTGGCGCGCGGTCATCGACACCAACCTGAACAGCTTGTTCAATGTGACCAAACAGGTGATCGACGGCATGGTCGAACGCCAGTGGGGGCGCATCATCAACATCAGCTCGGTGAACGGGCAGAAAGGCCAGTTCGGCCAGACGAACTATTCGACCGCCAAGGCCGGCATCCATGGCTTCACCATGGCGTTGGCCCAGGAAGTCGCCAGCAAGGGCGTCACCGTCAACACGATTTCGCCCGGCTACATCGGCACCGACATGGTCCGCGCCATCCGTCCCGACGTGCTGGAAAAGATCGTCGCCACCATCCCGGTGCGCCGCCTTGGCACGCCGGAAGAAATCGCGTCCATGACGTCGTGGTTGGCCTCGGACGAGTCCGGCTTTTCGACGGGCGCGGACTTCTCGCTCAATGGCGGCCTGCACATGGGCTGACCCATCGCGGGCCGCCAGCGGGCGGCCCGTCGGCGCCGGAGGGCCTCGGGGAGAGGGCCCTCCGGATTACACTAACCCTATCCGAAGCCTTAGAGATCGCCCGATCCGGGGACAACCATGACGCAAGCACAAACCGGCGCCAGCCTGCGCCTGATTAAAAAGTACCCCAACCGTCGCCTGTACGACACCCGGACCAGCACCTACATCACCCTGGCAGATGTCAAGCAACTGGTCCTGGCAAACGAAGAATTCCAGGTCGTCGATGCCAAGAGCAGCGAAGACCTGACGCGCAGCATCCTGCTGCAGATCATCCTTGAAGAGGAAAGCGGCGGCATGCCCATGTTCTCCTCGAACATGCTGTCGCAGATCATCCGTTTCTATGGCCATGCCATGCAGGGCATCATGGGTTCCTACCTGGAAAAGAACATCCAGGCCTTCATGGAAATCCAGCAACGCATGGCGGAGCAATCCAAGGGCCTGTACGGCAGCCAGTTCGGCCCCGAGGCCTGGGCCCAGTTCATGAACGTGCAGACGCCCATGCTGCAGAACATGATGAACAACTACATCGACCAGAGCAAGAATCTGTTCGTGCAGATGCAGGACCAGATGCAGGATCAGACCCGCGCCATGTTCTCGACCTTCCCGTTCACGCCTGGCGGCACGCAAGGTCCCGGCCGCAAGTAATGGCGGGGCCGTGCCTGGCGCGGCCTCATCGATCAGCACCCCAAAAGCCGGACAGGGATCTGGTTCTTGGGGTGTTTTTTCATCACCGCGTGCAGGTTTTGTTCGCGCAGCAAGCAAGAACAGATACCCCGGAGAGCAAGCATGAGACTGAACAAGGCGTTTTCCCGCCTGGCCTGCGCGGCGCTGGCAGGCTTGACGGCCATGTCCGCGTCGCCCGCCGCTTGGGCTTGCACGCGCGTGGTCTTCCATGGCGCCAACCAGCAGGTGGTTACCGCACGCTCCATGGACTGGAAGAACGACATCACCAGCAACCTGTGGGTATTGCCGCGCGGCATGGCGCGCAGCGGCGAGGCCGGCCCGAACTCCCTGCGCTGGACTTCGCGCTACGGCAGCGTGGTCACGTCCGGCTATGACGTCTCCACCACCGATGGCGTGAACGAGGCGGGCCTGAGCGCCAATCTGCTGTGGCTGGCCGAATCGCAGTACCCGCAATTCGATGCGAAGAGCAAGCCCGGCCTGACCATCGCGGCGTGGGCGCAATACGTGCTGGACAACTACGCCACCGTCAAGGAGGCCGTGGCGGCGCTGGAGCAGGAACCCTACACCATCGTCTCGGACAACGTGCCGGGCGAGGACCGCCTGACGACGCTGCACCTGTCGATCTCGGACGCCAGCGGCGACAGCGCCATCATCGAATACATCGGCGGACGCCAGGTGATCCACCATAGCCGCGACTACCAGGTGATGACCAACTCGCCTCAGTTCGAGCAGCAGCTTGCGCTCGATGCCTACTGGCAGCAGATCGGCGGCACCACCATGCTGCCGGGCACCAACCGCGCAGCCGACCGTTTCGTGCGCGCATCGTTCTACATCAACGCCATCCCCAAGGATCCCGATCCCAACAAGGCGCTGGCCAGCGTCTTCAGCGTGATACGCAACGTCTCCGTACCCTATGGCATCAGCACGCCCGGACAACCCAATATCTCGTCCACCCGCTGGCGCACCGTCTTCGACCACCAGCGCAAGCTGTACTTCTTCGAATCGGCCCTGACGCCCAACACGTTTTGGGTGGACCTGAAGGCCCTGGACTTCAGTCCGGAAACCGGCAAGGTGCTGAAGCTGGACCTGGGGCCGGATCAGCGCCACACGTTTGCGGGCGACGCCACGCGCGACTTCCAGCCCGCGGCGCCGTTCAAGTTTCTCGGGCTCTGAAAAAAGGTCAGGGCCTTTTTCGCCGCTTGATCAAACGCAATGATCCGCAGATTTTCCTGATCCGAGGTTCAGGGTTCTGTCAGTTGATTTGGTTACATTAATGAAAACGGTTCTTGTTTGTATTTTAGGAGCCGTCGTCTCATTTGTGTCTCAAGGATTATGCACATGATCAAGAAAGCCTTGGCCCTGGCCATTGTCGCCCTGAGCGTTTCCGCCGCGAACGCGGCCGAATACCCCATCGGCAAACCGGTGGAAAAGGGCGGCATGGAAATCGGCGCGGTGTATCTGCAGCCGATCGAAATGGACCCCCCGGGCATGATGCGCCCGGCCAAGGATTCGGATGTGCACCTTGAGGCCGACATTCACGCCACCGCCGGCAACAAGACGGGCTTCCCCGAAGGCGAGTGGGTGCCTTACCTGGTCGTGAAGTACGAAATCCAGAAGGTCGGCAGCCAGAACGTGCAGAAGGGCACCTTCATGCCGATGGTCGCCAACGACGGTCCGCACTACGGCGAGAACGTCAAGCTGGAAGGTCCGGGCAAGTACAAGCTGAAGTACTCCATCCTGCCGCCGACCGCGGACAAGATGAGTCACTTCGGCCGTCACGTCGACAAGGAAACCGGCGTGGGGCCGTGGTTCGAGCCCTTCGACCTCGAATATGAATTCGTCTACGCCGGCACCGGCAAGAAGGGCGGTTACTGATCGTGCGCAGCCTGCTTCGCGTTGCCGTCGCATTGCTGATCGGCCTGGCCGGCCTGGCCGGCGGGGCGCCCGCGCAGGCTGACGAACTACCCACGTTCACGCTGACCTTCAAGCCGAACGGTACGTTCGAGCCCGCCACGCTGGAAGTGCCGGCGGGCCGTTTCAAGATCGAGCTCATCAACGAGAGCAACGAGCCGGTGGAGTTCGAAAGCATTCCGCTGCGCAAGGAAAAAGTCCTGGGGCCGGGTGTGAAGTCTTTCGTGGTGATCACCATTTCCCGCCCCGGCGAGTATCCATTTTTTGATGACTTTCACCAGAGCGTGAAAGGCACCTTGGTCGTCAAACCCAAGGAATAAGCGGTAGCAATATATGGAACAGGTCCTCTTTATCGTCTGGCGTGAAAGCGTCGAAGCCATGCTGGTGGTGGGCATACTCTACACCTGGCTGCGCTCCACGCCGGAGGGCAAGCGCGGCCTGAACTACCTGTGGGGTGGCGTCGCGGCAGGCCTGGCGCTGGCCGTGGCCCTGGCGCTGGTGCTGCTGGGCGTCTCCTCCTGGCTCAGCGACGAAGGCCAGGAATGGTTCCAGGCCATCATGTCGCTGGCCGCGTGCGCGCTGGTGGTGCAGATGGTCGTGTGGATGAAGAAGCACGGCCGCACGCTCAAGGGCGAACTCGAAGGCGGGGCCCGCGCTTCCGTCGCCAGCGACAACTGGTGGGGCCTGTTCGTGCTGGTGGCCATTGCCGTGGCGCGCGAAGGCAGCGAAACCGTGGTGTTCCTGTACGGCACCGTGTCGGCGGGCGAGGGCGGCAGCGACATGCTGATGCTGGCGCTGGCTGGCGTGGCCGGTTTTGTGGTGGCGTTGCTGACGTTCTGGCTGTTGCAATTGGGCGGCAAGCTCATCACCTGGCGCCGCTTCTTCCGCGTGACCGAAATCCTGTTGCTGCTGTTGGCCGGCTCGCTGCTGGTGGGCGGCCTGGATCACCTGATTTCGCTGGACGTGCTGCCGACCATCGTGGATCCGGTCTGGGACAGCTCGTGGCTCTTGAGCGACAGCACCGGCGTGGGCAAGGTCCTGGCCGACTTCGCCGGCTACCGCGCGCTGCCTGCGTTGATCTCGGTGCTGTTGTGGGTGGCTTACTGGATCATTGTGTGGGCGCTGCTGCGCTGGGTGGGGAGCAAGCCGGCAGGCGCTGCCACCGCCGCCCGCAGCGCCACCTGAACCCGACTGTTGCCGGACTGAATATTTGAAGGTTTGACCATGGCAGTTGCACTCGGGAGGGCGACCTCCCGTATCGCCGACTTTCTCCGTGACCATGCCCCGCTGTTGCGCAAGCTGCAGTGGGGCATTGTTGCGATATACGCGTTCCTTTTGATCGTGCCCGCGATCCTGCCCTTGCCGGACAACGCGGCCTCGGTCTTCAACAATCTGACCATCGTCGCTCAGTTCGCGTTCTGGGGCGTGTGGTGGCCGTTCGTGCTGATTTCCATGCCCATCCTGGGCCGGGCCTGGTGCGGCTGGCTCTGTCCCGAGGGCATGCTGACTGAATGGGCCAGCGAGCGCGGCCAGGGCCATGCGATTCCGAAATGGATGCGTTGGGGCGGCTGGCCTTTCGTCGCGTTCGCGTTGACGACCGTCTACGGGCAACTGGTCAGCGTCTACCAATATCCGCTGGCGGTGCTGGCGGTGTTGGGCGGGTCCACGGTGGCGGCCATGATCGTCGGCTGGCGCTACGGCCGCAGCAAGCGCGTGTGGTGCAAGTACCTGTGCCCGGTCAACGGCGTCTTCAACCTGTTGGCCAAGCTGGCTCCCTGGCACTTCAAGGTCGACGAAGAGAAGTGGCGTCATCCTGTCATCCGCATCGAGCCCATCAACTGTGCGCCGCTGGTACCGCTGCGCCACATGAAGGGCGCGGGCGACTGCCATGTCTGCGGACGCTGCAGCGGCTATCGCGGTGCGATCGAACTGACGCCGCGTTCGCCCGAAGAAGAAATCGTGCATGTCACCCATGGCGATCCATGGCAGACGGCGCTGCTGTGCTTCGGCCTGATGGGCATCGCGATCGGCGCCTTCCTCTGGAGCGCCAGCCCCTGGTACGTGACCGCCAAGCAGTGGGCCGCGACCTGGCTGGTCGAACACGACATCATGTGGCCGCTGCTGGACAACGCGCCCTGGTTCATCCTGACGCATTACCCGGAAGTGAACGACAGCTTCTCGTGGCTGGACGGCGCCGGCATCCTGATGTTCGTCGTCGGCGCCACGATCTGTGTCGGCGGCGCTTCCTTCCTGTCGTTGTGGATCGCCGACCGCCTGGCGCCCGCCGCGCCTGTGGAAGGCGAACCCGCGACGCGCTGGGGCCGTCCTGGCCTGCACAAACTGGCGCAGGCCCTGATTCCTTCCGCCGGCATCGGCGTGTTCCTGGGCCTGTCGGCCACCACCGTAAATCTGCTCAAGCACGAAGGGATGCAGGCCGCCTGGGCCGCGCCGGTGCGGTTCACGCTGCTGAGCCTGGCGGTGCTGTGGACGCTGCGCCTGTATGCGCGCCTGCTCAAGCCGCGCGCGGCAAGCGGTTGGCGCAAGGGGCTGGCCTGGCTGGTGCTGGCAGCCGGCCTGGCGCCGTTCTGCCTGGCATGGGTGTTGTTCTTCGCGGTCTGGTAGTCCGGGCCCGAGGCTTGCGATAAAGTAGGGAACGCGCCGGCTCAAGCCGGCGCAATGTTTTCAACTATCGCTACCGCCATGGCCACCTACGCTTTCCGCCTGCTCAACGTTTTCGCTTCCTCCACCTTCAGCGGCAACCAGCTCTGCGTGTTCGAAGACGCGCGCGGCATGGACGACGCCACCATGCTGAATCTGGCGGCGCAATTCAATCTGTCCGAAACGACCTTCATCCTGCCCTCCGACAAGGCGGCAGCGCGCGTGCGCATCTTCACGCCGGGCTTCGAGATGAAGTTCGCGGGCCATCCCACCATAGGCACCTCGCAGGTCGTGCGTGACTTGCGGCAGACGGGCGATGCATTGACCCTGGAGTTCGCTGCCGGCGTGGTGCCGGTGACGGCGCGCGGCGATGCCTGGACCTTTACCGCGCCGTGCCCGGATGGCGTGCGCACCGCCGCGCCCGAGCTGGAGCGAGGCGAAATCGCCAGCCTGCTGGGTCTGGATGCGAGCGATCTGCTGGACGATCCGATCTGGCTGGACACCGGCGCCGATCAACTGCTGGTGCCGCTGGCCAGCGTGGACGCGGTACGCCGCGTTGCGCCCGATGCCTCGCGGCTGGACCGTTGGCAGGCCAACAGCCTGGGCCGCAAGGTCATGTATGCCTACGCTTTCGACGACAGCCGCCAGCAGGATGGGCGCCAGGTGGTGGTGGCGCGCTATTTCTACGCCAAGGCGGGCGGCGGCGTGAACGAAGACGCCGGCACGGGTTCGGCCTGCGCCAATCTGGGCGGCTGGCTTTTGCATCAAAAGCGACCCTTGCCCGCCAGCATCCTGGTGGAGCAGGGCGACCAGATGGGCAGGCCCTGCCGGTTGTTGCTGGACGTCCAGGCCGATGGCCGGATCCAGGTGGGCGGACGCGCCCTGGAGATAGGCCGGGGCATAGTGGACGTCTGATCAGGACCGCCGCGCGGGACGCGGCGCAAAAGCAAGGCGGCGCCTGTGTCCGACACAGGCGCCGCCTTGTTTTCAAGACCGGGCCGAAGCGGCCTGGTCGGGCTTACTTCTTGTTCTTGGCCGGGTCGACCTTGATGTTGTTCATCACTTGCTTGACGCCTTCGACGCCGCGCGCCACGGTGGCGGCATGATCGGCTTCGGCTGCGGTGCCGACGGTACCCGTCAGCTTGGTGACGCCCGCATTGGTCTCCACGGCGATGTCCAGCGCGCTCAGCTGCTTGTCGGCCACGATGGCAGCCTTGACCTTGGTGGTCACGGTGGCGTCGGACGCGTACTCACCCACGGACTGTTTCGGCTTGCCGTCATCGGCGGCAAAAGCCATGGAAGTGAAGACGGCGCCCGTGCCCAGTGCAGCGGCGGCGATCAGCTTGCGGAATTCCATAGTCATGCTCCTTGTTAGTGGTTCAGCGCGTCGGGACGCGAGGATTGTGTGGTGTCTTGGGTCCGAGTTCTATTTTTTGCGGAATGCGCCGCCGAGGATGGACAGCAGCGCCAGTACCAGGAAGACGAAGAACAGGATCTTGGCGATGCCGGCAGCGCCGGCGGCGATGCCGCCGAAGCCCAGGACAGCCGCGATGATGGCGATGACGAAGAAAACTACGGCGTAGTGCAACATGTCAGCTTCTCCTGGTGGTTTGTCGGATCAAGGATTGCGGTCGAAGAAGTCGCGGACTTCTTTTTCAGCTTGTTCCTTGGTCTTGCCATAACGCTCCTGGATCAGGCCCGCCAGACGTTCGGCGTTGCCTTCGGTGCGGGTCAGCTCGTCGTCGGTGAGCTCACCCCAGGCGGCCTTGGCCTTGCCTGTCAGTTGCTTCCATTTGCCAGCGATGATGTCGTTGTTCATGGTGACCTCTCCTGTTGCTAGCGGCATCCGGTTTGCGGCCTGTAAACCGGGTTGTCGCGGTTGAGTGGGACACTGATCAGCTAGGGCCTGCCGGTTCAAGAAGTTGCCGTGCAGGCCATGTACTTACCGTACGAGCCTGCGGCATGGCCGTCAAACCTGGCTGTGGGCAAATGTAACGGCCTGGGGGCGGCAAAATGGCCTGGTTTCCGGCGGGGGGATATTGCAGGCGCACTAGGTGCCGCAGTTACATTCCGGCAATGTCTTGTCCCCTTTTGAGGGAGGCTGGTAACTGGATCTGCAAGGCTGGACGCGGGCATGCGCGCTTGGCTTGCCGACGCGCGCGCCGGTATAGTGTCCGCGGAACCCGCAAGCAGGTTCGGCCACAGAATATGGAAAGAGGAACTCGCATGACGCAACGACTTTGCCGCGCTATCTTGCTGACGCTGGCCGCGATGGCCGCGCTCGGATGCACGCACGTGACGGACCGTTATCAGGCCGCTGCGCCTGTGGTGTCGTCCAGCAGCTGATCGGCGCGCGCCGAAGCAAACGGGGCGCCCTTGGGCGCCCCGTTTGCACTTCAGGAACCGCGTACGGCTCAGGCTTGCGCGATGCGGCGCGCGATGTGATCCAGCGCCTCTTCGACCTGGTCGACCAGGATCAGGCACAGGTCGCCTGCGCCCAGGCGCGCCAGCGCAGTGTCGATGGCGAGAAACTCGCCGTGGATCTCTTCGACGTGCTTGCTGCGCGTGGCGTTGGCCAGGCCTTGTTGCAGCAGGGCCAACACTTCGCCGTCGGCGCGGCCGCGCTGGCATTGGTCCTGGTAAAGCAGCACGTCGTCGAAGGCTTCGCCGAGGATCTCGGTCTGCATCCGGATGTCTTCGTCGCGCCGGTCGCCCGCGCCGCTGATGACCACGGAACGGCGCTTGGCCGGCATGGCGTCCACCGCGCGCACCAGGGCCAGGATGGCATCGGGATTGTGGCCGTAGTCGGCGATCACCGTGGCGCCGCGGTAGTCGAACACGTTGAAGCGTCCGGGCGCTGTCTGGGCGTCGTTGACGAAGCTGGCCAGGCCGCGGCGGATGATGTCCGTGTCCAGACCCAGCGCCCAGGCCGCGGCGATTGACGCCATGGCGTTTTCCACCTGGAAGGTGATCGTGCCGTTGCGCGTGAGCGGAATGGCGGCCAGCGGGTAACGGGTCTCTTCGCCGCCCTGCGCGGTGACGATGGAGTCGCCGTCGCGGTACACGCAGCGCAGGCCTTGCGCGCGATGGGTGGCCAGCACGGGATGATTGCGGTCTTCGGCGAAGTAGGTGATGGAACCCGGGCAGCTCGCCGCCATTTCAGCCACGATGGGATCGGCCGCGTTCAGCACCGCGGTGCCGCTGGGGTGCACGTGCTGCACGATCACGCGCTTGACCACGGCCAGGTCCTCGACCGTGCTGATGTAGCCCAGGCCCAGGTGGTCGCCCATGCCGATGTTGGTGACGATGGCCACATTGCAGCGGTCGAAGGCCAGGCCTTCGCGCAGGATGCCGCCGCGCGCGGTTTCGAACACGGCCGCGTCGACGTCCGGGTGCATGAGCACGCTGCGGGCGCTGCGCGGGCCGCTGCAATCGCCGGTGTCGATGCGCAGGTTGTCGACGTAGACGCCGTCGGAATTCGTCATGCCGACGCGGTTGCCGGCGACGCCCAGGATGTGGGCGGTCAGGCGCACGGTGGTGGTCTTGCCGTTGGTGCCGGCCACGGCCACGACCGGGATGCGGCCGTCGTCGCCGTCCGCGTACATGTTGGCGATGATGGCCTCGCCCACGGCGCGGCCCTTGCCGAAGGACGGATTCAAGTGCATGCGCAGGCCGGGGGCGGCGTTCACTTCCACCACGCCGCCGTTCTGGTCTTCAAGCGGGTAGAGCACGCTTTCGGCGACCACGTCCACACCGCAGATGTCCAGCCCGATCATGCGGGCCGCCGACACCGCGCGCGCGGCCATTTCCGGATGCACTTCGTCGGTCACGTCGGTGGCCGAGCCGCCGGTGCTCAGGTTGGCGTTGTTGCGCAGGAAGATCAGGGTGCCGGACGGCGGCACGGAGTCGGCCTCGAAACCCTGCTTCTTGAGCGTCGCCAGGGCAATGTCGTCGAAGCGGATCTTGGTCAGCGAGGTCGCGTGGCCGTCGCCGCGCAGCGGGTCGGCGTTGACCTGGTCCACCAGTTGGCGGATGGTCTGCACCCCGTCGCCCGTGACCTGCGGCGGGTCGCGGCGCGAGGCCGCGACCAGTGCGCCGCCGACCACCAGCAGGCGGAAGTCGTGGCCGGGGATGTAGCGCTCGACGATGACCTCGGAGCTGATTTCCTCGGCCACTTCAAAGGCCTGGATCACGCGCTCGCGGGATTCGATGTTGACGGCGACGCCGCGGCCCTGGCTGCCGTCGCGCGGCTTGACCACGACCGGGCCGCCCAGTTCCTCGGCGGCGGCCCAGGCTTCCTCGGCGGTGGTCACCGAACGGCCCATGGGCACCGGCACGCCGGCGGCGTCCAGCAGCATCTTGGTCAGGTCCTTGTCCTGCGCGATTGACTCGGAGATGGCGCTGGTCAGGTCGGTTTCGGCGGCCTGGATGCGGCGCTGCTTGCTGCCCCAGCCGAACTGCACCATGCTGCCCTGGGTCAGGCGGCGGTACGGGATGTTGCGGGCGGTGGCGGCATTGACGATGGAGCCGGTGCTGGGCCCCAGGCGCACGTCTTCGTCCAGTTCGCGCAGGCGCTTCAAGGCGTCGGCGAGATCAAAGGGGGTGTCGTCCAGCGCGGCGCGCACCAGCACTTGCGCCAGTTCCATCGCCAGCTTGCCGACTTCTTCCTCGCTGTACTCGACCACCACCTGGAACACGCCAGGCTCGATAGTGGAGGCGGTGCGGCCGAACGTGACGGGGCAGCCGGCATGCGCCTGCATCGTCAGGGCCACGATCTGCAGCACGTGCGCGATGGAGACCGCGCCCTGATGGCCTTCCGGACGCAGTAGCCCGGTCTGCGGCAGGCGCGCGCGCAAGCGCGCTTCGAAATCAGGCAGGTTGTCGATGGAGCATTCGGCGTCGGCGCAGGAAACGATGGCCTCGATCGCGGTGTTCTTGCTCCACAGATTGGGGCCGCGCAGTGCTCGGATACGGGAAACTTCCATGGCAGGTATTCCTGTCTAGCTCACGCGCGCCCCGCTAGTGCGAGGGCGCGCGCAGATATTGTCAGTATTGCTGAATCCAGCGGCGGACCAGGTCGATGGTGGGACCGGAGAAGGCTTCGTCGGACTGCAGCAGGACGAAGTCGCCTGCGGCGATGGCGTCGAGCTGGCTCTGGATGGCCTTGCCGTGGTCGGGTTCGTCCTGGATGTCCTTGACGCGGGAGCCTTGCGCCAGGCCCTGGCGCAACAGCGCGCGCGCCTCGCCTTCGGGACGCTTGCTGCGCACGGTCAGGTCGTCGTAGAGCACCACGCGGTCGAAGGCGTCGCCCAGCAGCTTGCCCTGTTCGATCAGGTCCGCGTCGCGGCGGTCGGCGCCGGCCGAGTAGACGGCGGCGCGCGTGGTCGACGGGAACTGGTCGATGGCGGCGATCAGGGGGCGCAACGCCGAGGCGTTGTGCACGTCGTCGACCACCACGGTGCTGCCGTTGCGTTCGAACAGCGTGAACTGCCAGGGAGCGTCGGCCTGGTCGATGTCGAAGGTCTCGATGCCGGCGCGGATCAGCTCCACGGGTATGTCCAGCGCCCAGGCCGCGCCCACCGCGGCCAGCACGTTCTCGACCTGGAAGGCCACGCGGCCGCCATGGGTCAGCGGGATCGAGGCCACCGTGGCCAGGCGCTCCTCGCGGGTGCCATGCGCCAGCACGATGCCGCCGTCGCGCACGAACACGGCGCGGCCGTCTTGTTGCAGGTGAGCGACGATGGCGGGCAGGGCGGGATCGATGCCGAAGAAGATCACGGCGCCGTCGGATAGCTCGGCCATTTCCACCACGCGCGGATCGCGCGCGTTCAGCACGGTGGAGCCGCCGGGCAGCACCACGTCCACCTGCGTGCGGAACACGTTGAACATGCGCTCCGTTTCATTGATGTCGAAGTCGCCCAGGTGGTCGGCGTCGTCGATGTTGGTGACCACGCCAACCTGGCAGCGGTCGTAGGCCAGGCCTTGGCCCAGGATCACGCCGCTGTCGTTCTCGATGACGGCGGCATCCACGTTGCGGTTCATCAGCAGGCGCGTACCGGAAGCGAAATCGGCGCGGTCGCCCTTTTGCACCAGGCGGCGGTCCAGGTACAGGCCTTCACTGCAGGCCAGGCCGGTGCGCTTGCCGGACAGGCTCAGCAGGCGGGCCACCAGGCGCGCCACCACGGTTTTGCCGTTGGTGCCGGTAACGCCGACGATGGGGATGCGGCCCGCATCGCCTTCAGGGAACAGGTGGTCGACGATGGCGCGGCCGACCGGACGCGGCGTGCCGTCGGCAGGCTTCAGATGCATCAGCAGGCCGGGGCCGGCGTTGACTTCGACGATGGCGCCGCGCTGTTCTTCCAGCGGGCGCGAGATGTCCTCGGCCACCAGGTCCACACCGGCGATGTCCAGGCCGACGATGCGCGCGGCCAGGGTCACGGTGGCGGCGATGCTGGGATGCACACGGTCGGTGACGTCGAAGGCGACGTTGCCGCTGCGTTGCACCAGCACGCGCTGGCCTTCGGGCGGAACGCTGTCTTCCGACAGGCCCTGGCGGGCGATTTCCAGCCGCGCGGCGGAATCGAGGCGCACCGGGTTCAGCGGGTGGTTCTCGGTGCGGCCGCGGCGCGGGTCGGTATTGATCTGGCTGTCGATGAGTTCGGTGATGGTGGACTTGCCGTCGCCCGTCACCCAGGCCGGTTCGCCGGCGGCGGCGGCCACCATGCGGTCCCCCACGACCAGCAGGCGGTGTTCGTTGCCCAGCACGAAGCGTTCGACGATGACGCCGCTGCCTTCGTCCACGGCCACGCGGTAGGCCGACACCACTTCCTCGCGCGTCGTCAGATTGGTGAACACGCCGCGGCCGTGGTTGCCGTCATAGGGCTTCACGACCACCGGCAGGCCGATGTCCTCGGTAGCTTCCCAGGCGTCGTCCTCGCTGCGTACGAGGCGGCCTTCGGGCACGGGCACGCCGCAGGTCGACAGCAGTTCCTTGGTTAGGTCCTTGTCGCGCGAAATGCCTTCGGCGATGGCGCTGGTGCGGTCGGTCTCGGCAGTCCAGATGCGGCGCTGGGCCGAGCCGTAGCCGAACTGCACGAGGTTGCCCTCGAACAGGCGGATGTAGGGAATGTCGCGGTCGTCGGCGGCATCCACGATGCAGGCGGTGCTGGGGCCGAGACAGTGCTTGTCGATCAGGCTGCGCAGCTTGGCGATGGCGGCGGGCACGTCGAAGGGGCGGTCTTCGATGCCGGCCATGACCAGGTCGCGGGCTTCGTTCAGGGCGGTGCGGGTGACCTGTTCCTGCCAGGCGCGCACGACGACCTTGTAGACGCCGCGGGTGGAGGTTTCCCGGGCCTTGCCGAAACCGCCGCGCAAGCCGGCCAGGTTCTGCAGTTCCAGGGTGACATGTTCAAGTATGTGGCAGGGCCAGGTGCCTTCTTTCAGGCGCGACAGGAAACCGCCCCGGACTCCCGGACTGCAGCGGTGCTCGATCAGCGTCGGCAGCCATTCGGTCAGGCGTTCGTAAAAGCCGGGAATGGTGTTGGAGGGATAATCCTCCAGTTCACCGATATCCACCCACGCTTCGAGTACCGGACGGTACGTCCAAATGTTCGGGCCGCGCAAAGCCACGACATCGAGAAATTCAATGTCTTTCTTTTTCATGTTTTAATTTACGAGAGAAGCAGGTTGGCACGCGCGGACGCCCCTATGCAAGACCGCGAATTTATTGGGGTTGCGCCTTTAGAATAATGCCAACGAGTGGGGGATCCCAGATATTCCTAATTAGAAAAATCGGCTGCTACTATACGACGCCTTCAAGGCGTGAAATCGTTATGTTGTAAGGAAGGGACACGTTTGCCGCCAGTCCTGGTTGCGAACCGGTTGCCGCCTAGTAGGGCAGAGTCCTGGCCCGGCATGCGTACCAATGAAAAAACCAAACCTGCTTTCCGGCCTTGCCGAAGCCTTTCCTGCCCGCTGGCGCGATGAAATCAGCGCCGAACTGGCGGACGGCGAAACCTTGTTGGCCTGGGTTGAAATAGACCTGGATCAGCGCCTGAAGTTCCGTCCGGGGCTTATCGCCGCCACCGACCGCCGGCTGTTGGCGCGCCATCCCGACGAACCGCGCTGGGAATCCTGGGCATATGGCCCCCAATTAAAACTGAGCCTCACCGACCACGCTGGCGCCGCGCTGCTGGAATTGCACGACGACGGCTCCCGCCTGGGCGCGTGGCGCTTCACGCTGGCGCGCAATCCGGCCGCGTTGCGGCTGCTGGCGCAGTTCGAAACGCAGCAGGCCATCCGTTTGTCCGGCCATCAGGACGAGGATCTGGCGGAGCGCACCTGCACCGTCTGTAATAACGTCATCCCGGCGGGCGAGGAAGAATGCCCGACCTGCAACCAGGAACAGGCAGCGCCATCCACCACTTGGGCGCTGCTGCGCCTGTGGCGTTTCGCCCGCCCTTACCGCGGGCCGCTGCTGGCGGGTTTCGTGCTGACCCTGCTGGGCACCGCCGCCACCCTGGTGCCGCCGTACCTGACCATGCCGCTGATGGACGACGTGCTGATTCCGTTCCAGAACGGCGCGCCCATCGATTACGACAAGGTCCGCCTCTATCTGGGCGGGCTGCTGGCCTCGGCTTTCCTGGCCTGGGGGCTGGGCTGGGCCCGGACCTATATCCTGGCCTGGGTCAGCGAGCGCATCGGCGCGGACCTGCGCACCACCACCTATGAGCACCTGCAGCAGCTGTCGCTGGAGTATTTCGGCGGCAAGCGCACCGGGGATCTGATTTCCCGCATCGGCAGCGAAACCGACCGCATCTGCGTGTTCCTGTCGCTGCACTTGCTGGACTTCGCCAACGACATCCTGATGATCTGCATGACCGCGGTCATCCTGGTGTCCATCAACCCGTGGCTGGCGCTGGTCACGCTGGTGCCGCTGCCGTTCATCATCTGGATGATCCACGCGGTGCGGGACCGCCTGCGCCATGGCTTCGAAAAGGTCGATCGCATCTGGTCGGAGATCACGAACGTCCTGGCCGATACCATTCCGGGCATCCGCGTGGTCAAGGCTTTCGCGCAGGAAAAGCGCGAAGTCGCGCGCTTTCGTGAAGCCAACAACCGCAACCTGGAAGTCAACGACCGCGTGAACACCACCTGGTCGCTGTTCTCGCCCACTGTCACGCTGCTGACCGAAGTGGGCCTGCTGGTGGTGTGGATCTTCGGCATCTGGCAGGTGTCGCAGAAGCAGATCACCGTTGGCGTGCTGGCCGCCTTCCTGGCCTATATCGGGCGCTTCTACATGCGTCTGGATTCGATGAGCCGCATCGTCTCGGTCACGCAGAAAGCGGCGGCTGGCGCCAAGCGCATCTTCGACATCCTGGACCATGTCTCCAGCGTGCCGGAACCGCAGAATCCCGCCAAGCTGCCGCACATCAACGGCCGCATCGAGTTGCGCGACGTGGGCTTCCGCTACGGCAACCGCCAGGTCATCCGCGGCTTGAACCTGAACATCGCGCCGGGCGAGATGATCGGCCTGGTGGGCCACAGCGGCTCGGGCAAGAGCACGCTGATCAACCTGATCTGCCGCTTCTACGACGTATCCGAAGGGGCGGTGCTGGTGGACGGCGCCGATATCCGTTCGGTGCGCGTGGCGGACTACCGCCGCAACATCGGGTTGGTGCTGCAGGAGCCGTTCCTGTTCTTCGGCACCATCGCCGAGAACATTGCCTACGGCAAGCCGGACGCCACCCGTGACGAAATCGTGGCTGCGGCGCGCGCCGCGCATGCGCATGAATTCATCCTGCGGCTGCCGCACGGCTACGACTCGCTGGTCGGCGAACGTGGCCAGGCCTTGTCCGGCGGCGAACGCCAGCGCATCTCGATCGCCCGCGCGCTGCTGATCGATCCGCGCATCCTGATTCTGGATGAAGCCACCTCGTCGGTGGACACCACCACCGAAAAGGAAATCCAGAAGGCGCTGGACAACCTGGTGCGTGGCCGCACCACGATCGCCATCGCCCACCGTCTGAGCACGCTGCGC
The DNA here is from genome assembly GCF_014851745.1 of Achromobacter sp. ACM01. Lineage (NCBI taxonomy): Bacteria > Pseudomonadati > Pseudomonadota > Betaproteobacteria > Burkholderiales > Alcaligenaceae > Achromobacter > Achromobacter sp. ACM01. The sequence goes on along the minus strand of NZ_JACVAF010000003.1, from coordinate 377,963 downwards.
AAGGCGGACCGCCTGGTGGTGCTGGACCGCGGCCAGATCGTGGAGCAGGGCCCGCACGAAGAACTGATGGCCCGCGAGGGCGCCTACTACCGCCTGTACCAGGCGCAGGCGCGCCAGGCCGAGGCCGACGCGCAGGCGTCGGGCAGCGAAGACATGGCCGCCGTGGCCTGACGCGGAACCGGAATTATCGTCATGACCTTGCCGTCTTTTCAGCTGCGCCGCAATGCCTTCGGGCGCCTGGAGTTCCAGTCCGCCGATGGCCAGAACCACGAGGGCGTGCTGCCCGTGCGCGCCTTTCCCATCAGCGAACCGGGCCGCGGCCTGTCGCTCGTGACAGTGGACGGGCGCGAACTGCTCTGGATCGAGCACCTGTCCGACGTGCCGGCTCCGCAGCGCGAGTTGATCGAGGAAGAACTGGCAAGCCGGGAATTCATGCCCGAGATCCGCAAGCTGGCCAGCGTTTCCACTTTCGCCACCCCCAGCACCTGGCAGGTCGATACCGACCGCGGCCCCACCTCGTTCACGCTGCGCGGCGAAGAGGACATCCGCCGCCTGAGTCCGCAGACCCTGTTGATCGCCGACAGCCACGGCATCTTCTATCTGGTGCGCGACATCCAGTCGCTGGACAAGCACAGCCGCAAGCTGCTGGACCGCTTCCTCTAACCCTCAGCCTTCACGCGGCCGCTTGAACGGGGAGTGCGTTTCCAGCTCTCCCAGATAGTTCGCCACCGCGGCGGTTTCCTCGTCCAGGAAGTTCTGGATCGCGTCCGCGAAACCGGGGTGCGCGACCCAGTGCGCCGACCAGGTGGGCGTGGGCAGCAGCCCGCGCGCCATCTTGTGTTCGCCTTGCGCGCCGCCCTCGAAGCGCGCGATCCCGTGGGCAATGCAATAGGCGATGGACTGCATGTAGCAGGTCTCGAAGTGCAGCCCCGGCACGTATTCGGTCGCGCCCCAGTAGCGCCCATACAGCGCGTCGCCGCCCGCCAGGTTGAGCGCGGCCGCCACCGGCTGGCCGTCGCGTTCTGCCAGGATCAGCACGAAGGCACCGGCCTGTTCGCGATACGCGCGGCGGAAGAATTCGTGGCTCAGGTAGGGTGGATTGCCATGGCTGAAGTAGGTGCGGCAATAGCATTCGTAGAAGAAGTCCAGCTCGACCGCGCCGATCTCGGCCCCGCGCAGCCAGCGGTACGACAGCCCGGCGGCCGCGACCTTCTTGCGGTCCTGGCGGATCTTCTTGCGCTTGTCGTGGCTCATCGTGGCCAGAAAGGAGTCGAAGTCCGCGTAGCCCGGATTGGTCCAGTGGAACTGCACGCTTTCGCGGATCATGAAGCCGGCCTCGCGCAGCGCGCGCATGTCGGCCTCGGCGGGGAACAGCAGGTGCAGCGAAGACACCTTGATCTCTTCGGCGAAGGCGACCAGCCCGCGCACCAGCGTGGCGCGATCCTCATCGTTGCGGGCCAGCAACCTGGGGCCGGTGACCGGCGTGAAGGGAATGGCCGACAGCAGCTTGGGGTAGTAGCGCAGCCCGTGGCGCTGGAAGGCGTCGGCCCAGGCGTAGTCGAATACATATTCGCCGCGCGAATGGGATTTCAGGTAGAGCGGCGCAGCAGCCGCCAGCGCATCGTCGCGCCACAGCGCCAGGTAATGCGGCGCCCATCCGGTCTGGGGCGCGGCGCAGCCGGTCTCGTGCAGCGCGCGCAGGAATGCATGGCGCAGAAAGGGCTGGTCGCCCGCCAGCGCGTCCCATTGCTGGGCGTCGATGCGGGACAGGTCGGTCTCTATGGTCAGGCGCAGGGAATCCATGGGTGAATGATAAAGTCTCCGTGTATGCGCGAGGCCTGCGGCCACGGCGCTTTCAAGGGATTTCGGGCGGGCGCGAGGCCGCCCGGCACAGAGAAGCATATGGATATCAACACGACGCCCGACGCGGCCGGGCATCGCCAGGATTGCCTGCGTGGGCAGGCGCTGGCGGCCCTGGCCGCCACGGCCTGGCAGGACAAGCTGGCGGCAGTGCGCGCCATGTCGGATGAGACGGTGCTGCACTGCGAGCAGGCCTACACGCCCACGGCGGAACTGCCGGGCCGCCCGGCGCGGCCTGAGCTGGTGGTCCCCGCCCAGGTCAAGCAGCGTTCCATGGCCACCGAGGAAGGGCGCGCGGCGCTGCTGCACGCGCTGGCGCACATCGAATTCAATGCCATCAACCTGGCTCTGGATATCATGTGGCGCTTTGCTGGCATGCCGCCAGCCTTCTACCGCGACTGGCTGCGCGTGGCGCGCGAAGAGGCCTATCACTTCGATCTGCTCAGGCAGCGTCTGGCCGCCATGGGCTACGCCTATGGCGACTTCCCCGCCCACAACGGGCTGTGGGACATGGCGCAGCGCACGCAAGACGATCTGCTGGCCCGCCTGGCGCTGGTGCCGCGCACGCTGGAGGCGCGCGGCCTGGATGCTTCTCCCGCGATCCGTGCCAAGCTGGCGGGAGCGGGCGATGCGGAAAGCGCTGCCATCGTCGACATCATCCTGGCCGACGAGATCGGCCACGTGGCCATCGGTAATTATTGGTACAAGCAGCTGTGCGCGCAGGCGGGCAAGGATCCCGTGTCCTGTTATGCCGAACTGGCGCAGCGCTATGACGCGCCCCGGCTGCGCGGTCCCTTCAACCTGGAGGCGCGCCGCGCCGCCGGCTTCGACGACGCCGAGCTTGCCGCGCTGCAGGCCGGCTGACTGGACGACATGAACAACCATAACTTCTTCAAGACGCTGCGGGCCCGCCCGCTGCGCGCGCTGGCCTGCGCCCTGGCCGGCGGCGCCCTCATTTCGCTGGCGCCCGCGGCGTCGGCCGCCGACGCGTTCGCGGCCTGCCTCGCGCAATTGCGCGGCGCGGCGCTCAAGGCCGGCGTGTCCGGCGCCACGTTCGACACCCAGACCGCCGGGCTTGCACCGGACATGACAGTGCTGGATCTGCTGGACGCCCAGCCGGAGTTCAAGACGCCTATCTGGGACTACATGGCGGCCCTGGTCGACGACGAGCGCGTGGCCGACGGCCGGGCCGGCATGGCGCGCTGGCAGTCCGACCTGGACCGCGCCGCGTCGCGCTACGGTGTGGACGCAGCCACCATCGCCGCGGTGTGGGGCGTGGAAAGCAACTACGGCCGCACACTGGGCGGCCGGCCCCTGCTGACGTCGCTGTCCACGCTGTCCTGCTTCGGCCGGCGTCAGGCATATTTCCGCGGCGAATTCTTTGCCACGCTGAAGATCATCCAGGACGAGCACATCGCGCCCGAACGCCTGACGGGCTCCTGGGCGGGCGCTTTCGGCCAGACCCAGTTCATGCCCTCGACGTACTTGCGGCTGGCGGTGGACTTCGACGGCGACGGCCGCCGCGACCTGGTCGACAGCGTGCCGGACGCGCTGGCATCGACAGCCAATTTCCTCAAGCGCGCGGGTTGGAACAGCGCGCTGCAATGGGGCTATGAAGTCCGCCTGCCGGCGGGTCTGGACACTTCAGGCGCGGGCCGCAAGAACAAGCGCGCGATGTCGTACTGGGCAGGGCGCGGCGTGACGCGCGCCGACGGCCAGCCGCTGCCCGCGGGCGACACGCCGGCGGGGCTGCTGCTGCCGGCGGGCAGCAAAGGTCCTGCCTTCCTGGTCACGCGCAATTTCGACGCCCTGTATTCCTACAACGCAGCCGAAAGCTACGCGCTGGCCATCGCCCACCTGTCCGACAGGCTGCGCGGCGGCGGCCCGCTGGTGCAAGCCTGGCCAACCGACGATCCAGGCCTGTCGCGGGCGCAGCGGCGGGAATTGCAACGGCTGTTGATTGCCCGCGGCTATGAGATCGGCGAACCCGATGGCATGATCGGCGCCCGCACCCGGCAGGCCCTGCAGACGGTGCAGCGCGAACTGGGCCTGCGGCCGGACGGCCGCGCCGGCCTGAAGTCGCTGCAGGCCTTGCAGGCGGGAAAGGCCGTCAACTGACGGGATGCAATCGACAAGCTTTGTAAAGATGCCGGGTGTCATCCATCGGATGACAGGCGGGGCGGCAGGCATGGGCCTATACTGGATCTCCGTTTTTTCAGGAGCACGATGATGAGCCTATTGGATACCTTGGCCTCGATGGCCGGCGGCGGTCAGCAAGGGGGCTCGGCTTCGCTGCTGCCCGCGTTGATCGAGCAACTGAACAAGTACCCGGGCGGCCTGACCGGCCTGATCGCCAGCTTCCAGAAGGGCGGCTTGAGCGAGATCGTGGCGTCATGGGTGGGCACCGGCCAGAACATGCCGGTCAGCGCCGATCAGCTCGGTTCCGTGCTGGATCCCGGCGTCGTCAACGAACTGGCCGCCAAGACCGGTCAGGACACGGACTCCGTGCTGGGTTCGCTGTCCTCGCTGCTGCCGCAGCTGGTGGACAAGGCCACGCCCAACGGCGAGGTCCAGGGCGAACAGCAATTCAACCCTGCCGACCTGCTGGCGTCCCTGTCGGGCATCTTCGGTAACCGCGCCGGGTAAATCCTATCGCCAGGCAGCCCATGCAGGCGTCTGCGCCTGCTTCCACCGGCCGGCGACGCCTGTTGCAGGGCTTGGGCGTGGCGGCGCTGGCCGCCAGCCTGCCCGCCTGCGCGCCGGCCTGGTCGGTGCAAAGCACCTTCTGGCAGCTTTGGCCCAGCCACCTGGAATTGAGCCCGCAGGCGTGGCGCGAACGCATCGCCGCCATGCACGCGTTGGGATTCCGCGAGATCATCATTCAGTGGGTGGGCGCCAGCGGCGGGGCGCAGCCCTGGCAACTGCCCGCGTCCACGCTGGCGCTGATCTTCGACGAGGCCGAGCGCCTGGGCATGGGGCTGCAGTTGGGCCTGCCCTACGACGAGCGCTGGTGGCGACAGTTGGGCAATCCGGATGACGCCGCGCTGGCCGCATTCCTGCAGGCCGCGCAGGCGCAGGCGCTGACTTATGCGCAAGCGTCGAACGCAACCGGGCTTGCCGCTTTCCGCGGCTGGTACATCCCTTACGAGATCGAGCAGCACAGCTGGGCCGCGCCCGGCCGCCAGGCGCTGCTGGCGCAATGGCTGCGCGAGCTGTCCGATCCGCTCGTGCAACAGACGGGACGCGTGCCCGCCATCTCCACGTATCACAGCAAATTGCCGGGAGCGCTGAGCCTGGCCGACCTGTGGAACGGATTGTTGGATGTGGTCAGGCTGAGGCCCATGCTCCAGGACGGAGTGGGCGTGTCCGGCATGGCGGCGTATGAGGCGTTGGAGCCCTTGCATCGCATGCTGCTGGCGCGTCGTGCGCCGTTCGACCTGATCGTCGAACTATTCGAGGAACTGCCGTCCGAACGCCAGGACGGCACCACCTTCAATGCCCGCTCCGCCGACGCGGCGCGCGTGCGCCGGCAGTTGCGCATCGCGCGGCGCTACCGCGCGCAACGCGTGGTCGCCTTTGCGGCTGATCCCTGGCTGATCGGGCCTACGCCCGAGGCCGAGCGCCTGAAGCGGGAATGGCCGCTCTAGGCGGCCGATCAGCGGTCTGACGCGGAATGGTTAGCGCGGTTGCGCCGCGGCCATGGCCTTGAGCTGCGCGCAGGTCTTTTCCTTGTCGGCCGCGCTCAACGTGCCCAGTTGCACCTTGGCTTGGCTGTAGGACTTCGAAAAAGCGGCGTCGAAGTCCGCCGCCGACATGCCCTGGGCGCTGGTCGCAGTCTTCTGTTGTTGCTTCATCTGCTCGAGCTGCGCTGCCGTGTAGGCGCCGCAGTACTCGGCGGCGGCATGCATCTGGCCACTCACGGCCGCCAGGTTGGGCATCTGGCCCTGCATGGTCTGCTGGGCAAGGGCGGCGCCGCTGGCCAGGGTCAGGGCGGCGGCGGCCAGGGCGATACGGGCTTGTTTGAACATCGGCAATTCAATCTCCAACGCGGTGAGGGATGAGGTTTGCACGCCTGGCGATCGCTCAGCCTGCGTGGCGCGGAGCACTATGCCCGATTCATTGTTATAGGCTTATGAACCGATGTAATCGTGTGTATCAGCGGCTCAGTACGACAGCGTCATGTTCATGAACCAACCCTTGGCGCGGTCGCTCTCGCCCCCGCCCAGGCTGGTACGGTACTGGACGCCGAAGTCCAGGTAAGAGCGCGGCGCGTTGTAGTGGTCTTCGCGGAACCAGTAGCGCACGTTGAAGCCCGGCCCCACGCCCAGCGACCAAGAAGTGCCGTGGTCGGACAGGACCACCGACTGGCTGCCGTAGCCGGGCAGGTCGTCCAGCTTGGCCACGCTCTTCTGCCACAGCCAGTCCGCGCCGACCACCGCGTACGGAAACAGCACCAGCTTGTCGCTGATGCTGGTGGCGCGGAAGCTGCGGCCCACGCGCAGTTCGCCGGACAGGAAGGCCTGGTCGCGCTTGAGGCGGCCCGAGGAACTGCCCAGATCCTGCTGACGCTGGCCCTTGGAGTCCACCGAATAGGCGGTATAGCGGGCGCTGTTGTCGTCCCAGGCGTAGCCGGCCTGCGCATAGCCTTCGATCGTCAGCCAGCTGGGTACGTCCACGCGCAATTCGCGGCCTTGGTAATAGCCGTAGGTGACGTAGGACATCCAGCCCCCGGCATTGCCGTTGAGTTTGTAGCGCGCCACGGCGCTCTGGTCCTGCAGATTGGGATAGGCGTTGTGGAAGGCCTGCTGCGCCGCGCACTGCACCGCGCTGGATTCGGGGTAGGCATAACCCTGGCGGGTGGCGGATCCCAGAAAGAAGCGGCGTTCGATGCCGAAAGTTATGCCGGTATCGGCCAGCAGATAACGCAGGCCCAGCGCGCCGATGGTGCTGGGGATGCCGGATGAGGTGCTGTTGTTGCGGAAGCGTTCTTCGTTAGAGCGTTCGTCCCGGGTGCTTTCCCCGGTGCAAGGGTCGACATTCCTGCGCGACTCGTAGGTGCTGCCGCTGTCGTACAGCGTGTTGGAGCTGCGCGCGTACGCCTCGAGCATGCCCCAGCGGTTGTTCAGTTGCGGCGGACGCCAGAAGATTTCCGCAGTGCTGAAGATCACGTCGCCAGGGGTGTTGATGGCGGCCCCGCCCAGGCTGGAGCTGGCCGGCCGTGCGCCGCGATAGGACGCGGAGAACGAGCCGCCCCATTCGCGCGACAGGGCGGCGACGCCGCTGCGCGTGTTGTAGCGCTCCAGCGGCGTGAGGCCCAACTGGCCGGCATCGTCCATGTCGATGGCTTGCTTGAGCGAGTCGGTGGCGGCGCGGTTGTCGCCCATTGCCGACTGCGCATAGGCCTGGTCCAGGATCAGGCGCGGCGGCGCCTGGCCGGTGGCGCGCGCGGCCGCGAAGTCGGACGCCGCGCCTGCGGGCTGGCCCAGGCGCTGGCGCGCATAGCCGCGCTGCGCAAGCAGCTGGGCCGAGTCCGGCTGGCGGGCGATGGCGTCGCTCAGCCGGGCTTCCGCCTCGGCGGCTTGCGCCTTGTTGCCCGCGGCCAGCGCGGTCGTCAGCAGCTGGGCATAGCTCTCATTGTCCGGCGCTTGCGCCACGGCCTGGCGGGCCAGCGTGATGGCTTCCTGGTAGGCGCCCTTGTCGTAGGCGGCGTAGGCGCCCGTGGCGGCCTCGCTACCCGGAGCCGGCGCCGCGGGCGCCTGGCTTGCGGCGATCTGCTTCTGATAGGCCTGCTGCCTCGCCTGCAGCGCCGCCTTGTTGGGCGCGCCCAGCGCCAGCGCCGTGTCGACGGCCTGGCTGGCGGCTTCGTAGCGCTGTTGCGCGCCCAGCGATTCCACCCACAGCAAGGCCCATTCGCCTTGCCTGGGCACGGCGCGGAAGGCGCGTTCGGCGCCTGCGGCGGACGCGGCGTAGTCCTGGCGTCCATAGTCCGCATAGGCGCGCGCCGCCACGGGATAGGCGCGCTGGTACGGGGTTTGCGGCGCGGGCTTGCGGACAGGGGCGGGCGTCTGCACGGGCGTCTGCCCGGAAGCTTGCGCAGGCGTTTGCGCCGCGGGCTGTGTGGGCGTGGCGGCCACGGCAGGCGGGCGCTGCAGGTTGGCCTTGGCCTGCCGCAGTTCCGGGGTGCCCAGGCCGTCGGCGATCGCCGCGTCGGCCGCACGGGCGGCCTCCTGCCGTTTGCCTTGCTTTTCCAAGGCATAGACCAGCAACAGGCGCAGGCGAGCCACGTCGGGCCGCAGGCGGATGGCGTTCTCCGCCATGATCTGGGCGGTTTCGTAATGGCCGGCGTCGTACTGCTTGTAGGCCTGGTCGGCCAGTTGGTAGGCGTCGCCTTCCAGCGGACGTTCGGCTGCGGCGACAGGTTGCGCGGCCGCTACAGGGACTGCGGCCACGCACAGCAGGGCGCTGAAAGCCAGCGTACGGGAAAGGACGGTCATGGAGGAGTGGGCCTGTGCGATAGCGGGTCCGCGGGGTGTTCGGTTTGCGTCGGGGCGCCTTGCTGGAATGACAGCGCTTCGTGCAGCGTCTTTTCGTCGAGCCAGCCCCGCTCCATCAGGATTTCGCCCAGCGGCCGCTTCTCGCGCGCCTGGATCTCCAGCGCCTGCTCCAGCATCTGATGATCGATGGCCTGCCAGGACAGCAGCAGGTCGCCCAGGCGCTGGCGCTGCTGCGCCAACTGGTCGGTGGAGGGGAAGTCATGCATGGTCTTGTCCCAGGCCAGCCGCTTGCCCGTGATCAGGTGGCCGATGAACAGGCGCCAGGCCCGCGCCGCCGCCATGGCGTTGATGAAGTTGCCGACGATCATGCGCGGCATGGACAGCAGGGCGTGCTCCCAGCCGTACATGCGGCCGACGAAGTACGCGCGCTGCACCACGCGCAGCAGCAGGGCCCCCGCGTTCAGCCACATCAGCGTCACCAGCCAGCCGCCGGGGCGGAAGTAGGAAGGGTAATAAACCTTCCACCAGCCAAAGCGGTCGGCCAGATAGAAGAGAAAGAAGTTGGCCAGCAGCAGATAGGCCAGTATCGCGATGAACGACGTGAACAGTCCCTTGCGGTCGCGGAACAGCAGATACTTGGTGGCCAGCGAGCCGGTCCATCCCACCTGCTGCCAGCCTTGCAGGCCGATGCCCAGCGTCCAGCGCGCCTTTTGCCGGTAGGCGGTGCGGAAGGTGTTGGGGAAGTATTCGCGCACGCCCAGCGGCATCCTGATGGCAGAGATCTTCTCCCGCCCCAGGCCGAACCATGAGCGGCGGCGCGTCACGTACTCGACCTCGAATTTGCCGAAGATCTGGCGCATGCCGCGCTGGGCCAGGCGCGCGCCGATGTCGTAGTCCTCGGTCAGCGTGTCGGTATTGAAGGGCTGGTTGTTGGTCTCTGCCGCCAGCACCTCCAGCGCGTGGCGCGAGAAGCAGGTGCCGACGCCGGCGGACGGCACCATCTTGGACAGGCTTTCCCGCACCACCAGGTCCTTGGTGTGCCATTCGGCGAACTCGTCCATGTAGGTGCCGGCGACCAGCTCGTGCCACTCCCGTTCCAGCGACGTGACTGGCAACTGGATGAAATCGATGCGCGGCAGCAGATAGTTGTAGTACTTGAGTTCCAGCGGGTGCAGCACGTCTTCGCTGTCGTGCAGGATCACGCCGGCGAAGGGCTCGGGCTGCATGGCATTCTGGGCGAAGATGGCCTGCACGATCCAGTTCAGGCAGTCGGCCTTGCAGGTCGGCCCGTCGTGCGGCACTTCCACCCGTATCAGTTGGCGGTAGCGCCGCCGCATGCGTTCCACTTCCTTGATGGTGCGCTCGTCGTTCTGGTACGTGCCCGCGAAGATCATGTAGTTCTTGTATTCCAGCGTCGACACCATGTTCTCCAGCATGGGCGCGATCACGTCGTACTCCAGCCAGGCCGGCACCATGATCGCCAGCGGCTGTTCCCGCTTGGCGCGCAACTGCTCGGCGGTCAGCGGCGCATACTGGCGCTTGACCGTCAGCCCGCGGCGCAGTTCGCGCAGCCAGAACCAGCCGTCGATGAACAGGTCGTCCAGGCTGGACAGCAGGATGATGACGCCGACTACCGCCGTCACGATCTCCAGGCCGCGGTAGTAGTCGGCGATGAGGTAGGGCCAGTAAAGCGAGGACATGGCGCCTCCGGGTTACTTGCTGTCCTTGTTCTTCCTGCGGGTGACGCGCAATGCGGCGATCAGGATCAGGAGCAGGACCAGCAGGCCCACGCTCAGCGCCGGGACGCTCCACGACAGGTAGTTGCGCCATTCGAAGAAGGCGCTTGCGCCCGCCCCCGGCGGCTGGCCCGCCGCGGGATTGGCGCTGTCGATCCAGGCCAGCGGCCCTGCCGCGCCGATGATGGCGATGTTGCCGCGGTTCAGCACGAAGGGCGCCTGCGGCATGACCGGGCGCTGGCCCAGCGTGTGCCACAGCAGGCCGTCCTGGCCGCCGGCGCGCACCACTTCGGCCGTGCTCAGGTTGTCCAGGCCGGAAACGTCGAGCCAGGGCGCGCTCTTGCCGTCCACCGTCAGCTGCTTGCGGTCCGTGACCTTGACCATGGGCTTGGCGCCGTCGACCGCGACTTCCATCGCCACGAAGGGGCCGCCGGGCTTGGCCGCCTGGCCCGCCGGCGTGAGCGACAGCGCCGCGCGCGTGGCGGACAGGCCGCTGGCCGTGGCGATGCCGATGACGCGTTGCAGGCTGGCCGGCGCGTCGGCCAGATAGCCGTCGGGGATCAGCAACTGGGGGCTGCCGGCCAACAGCGGCAGCAGCCCCACGAAGGTGCCGTCCGGCTGCGCGCGGCCCGGCTTCACATAGCTGGTGGGCAGCACGTTGACGGGGTAGCCTTGCGGGATTTCATTGCAATCCACCGATACCGGCTGGCGCTGGAACGTGACGCGCACCGCGTTGGTAAGGCCCAGGGCGTAGCCGGGCACGCGCGCCGTCAGGCGTTCGGGATGGCCGTCGGCGTCCATCTGCTTGGCGGCCAGCAGGATGCCATTCCAGAACACCGAGGCGACCGGCCGGGTGGCGGACGCGCCCGGCGCGGCGGCCAGGTCCATGACCAGTTCGTCCGGCATGCTGCCGTCCGCCGACACCGCGGCCAGCGCGAACGTGGCGTTCCAGTCGCCGCGCGCGACCACGTCGAAGCTGGCGGACGATCCGCCCAACGCGGTCAGGCGCATGCCATCTTCGCCCGAAGCCTGCGGCGGCTCCGCCGTCTTGACCTGCGCCTGGCGCGTGACCAGGATGCGGCGCCAAGCCGTGTCGAAGGCGCCCGCGCCTTGCGCGCCGGCGTCGGCGGCCACGGCGATGACCGCCTGCCGGCCCAGCGGCGCCAGGCGGATCTCCTTGGAGGGCAGGTCCTGGCCGGCCAGGGGCATGCGCCGCTGGCGCCAGACCTGGAAGGCCTCGGCGGCGTCGCCGTCCTGCGCCAATTGCGCCTGCAAGGCGTCCAGCGCCTCGTTGTAGCGGGCGCGCAGCGCGGCGTCGGCGATCACCACGTCGCCGCTGACGGCGGGCGCGCCCATGACCAGCAGCGCGCCGATCTCCGCGGCGTTGGCCAGCTTGTGCTTGTCCTTGCCCGCCAGGGCTGCGAACGCCTGCACTTGCCCCAGTCCGTTCGGGGCCTGCAGGCCGCGGGTGTCGATCTCGTCGCCCACCGCCGGGAAGGCGCGGACTGCGACCCGCTTGCCGCTGCGCTCCATCGCCACGCCCATGCGCCAGGCGCTGTCGAAAGCCTGCTGGTCGAGCTTGGCGCCCGCCACCATCAGCACGGGCTTGCCGGGCAGGGTGCTCCAGGCTTCGTCCAGGCTGCCGATGGCCGAGGCGTCGTAGCGGTAGCTCAGGCGCGTGCGCGGCGACACCATCAAGGCGTTGGCGGTGGCGCGGTTGCTTTCGCACTGGCGCTGCGCGATCTCCGATTGCCAGTCCACCGCCAGGCGCACGAAGCCGGTGTCGCGCACGCGTTGCTCCACGTTCAGCTTGCGCGTGGCCGACCCCTCGCCGTCGGCGATGCGCTGCGCCGTCTGCGGCACGCCGTCCACCCATAACACCATGCTGGCGCGGCCTGGTTCGCCCTTGATGTAGCGCGCGTCGAAATCGAGCGTGGCGTCGGCTATCGCCACGCCGCGGGGTACCGGCAGGTAGAACTCCTGGCGCGCATCGCTGTTGCTCAGCACCACCGGTTCGCGGATGCCCAGGTCTTCCAGGCTGGTGTCGCGCGTGACCCAGTCGTCGCCCAGCAAGCGCCGCAAGGCGTCGCCCGCGGGACTGGCCATCGCTCCCAAGGGGAGCAGCAACCCGGCGGCGATCAGCGCGCGGCAGAGGGTGCGGGCGGCGGGGGAATGCGGGGCATGGGGCATGAGGGCTCCGGTGGTGGGGGGCATGGGGCGGCTAACGGGCCGCGGCCGGTGCTTGAGGCGCAAACTCGGATACGGCGCGGCCGCAAAGCGCATCGACGATGCGCTGGCTGGCGAGGCCGTCGCCATAGGGATTGATGCGGCGCGAGAACGAAGCGTGCAGTTCCGGGTTGTCGAGCAAGCGGTTCACTTCGGCCAGGATGCGCTGCGTATCGGTGCCGACCAGCGTCACGGTGCCGGCCTGCACGGCTTCCGGGCGTTCGGTGACGTCGCGCATCACCAATACCGGCTTGCCGAGGTAGGGCGCTTCTTCCTGCACCCCGCCCGAGTCGGTCAGGATCAGGTAGGCGCGCTGCATGAACCAGACGAAGTCCAGGTAATCCAGCGGGGCGATCAGATGCACCCGCGACAGGCCGTCCAGTTGAGCCATCACCACGTTGCGCACCTGCGGATTCAGGTGCACGGGGTAGACGATCTGCAGGTCTTCGCGCCGCGCCAGTTCGGCCAGGGCGGCGCAGATGTTCCGGAAGCCCTCGCCGAAGCTTTCGCGCCGGTGTCCGGTCACCAGCAGCAGGCGTCGCTGCGGATCCAGCCAGCCGTAGCGTGCCGCCAATTGCTGCGCCAGCGCACCTTCGGGCGCGAGCTTGGCGCAGGTCATGGCCAGCGCGTCGATCACGGTATTGCCTGTGACCGTGATGCGGCCCGAGAGGTTTTCGCGCAACAGGTTGGCGCGCGATTGCGCAGTCGGCGCGAACAGCCAGTCGCCCACCGCGTCGACCACGCGGCGGTTCATTTCCTCGGGGAAGGGCTTGGCCAGATCGCCGGTGCGCAGGCCGGCTTCGACGTGGCCGATGCGCGCGCGGCGGTGGAAAGACGCCAGCGCGCAGGCCGATGCGGTGCTGGTGTCGCCGTGGACCAGCACGCAATCGGGCTGCTCCGCCTCCAGCACGCTGTCCACCCGGCTGATCAGCCGCGCGTACAGGCCGTTGAGCGTCTGGTTGGGCACCATGATGTCCAGGTCGTGCTGCGCCCGCAGGTCGAACAGGGCCATCACCTGATCCAGCATCTCGCGATGCTGGCCCGTCACGCAGACGACGCTCTGGATCCGGGGTTCGCCTTGCAGCGCGGACACCAGGGGCGCCATCTTGATCGCTTCGGGACGGGTCCCGAATATGGAAAGGACTTTCATCGCAAGAGCGGGCCCCCTACGCCGGTGGCATTTTCTTGCGTAGATTATGGATTGAAAGTAATCGTAATATGTGACGGTTTATTTCAATAAAAGGGGATTGCCGGAAAATTTGGGGACAAACTGTTGCTTTCGCGCGATACCCCGAACTATTTACCCAGCGTCATGCCGCCGTCGATGGTGACGACCGAACCCGTCATGAACAGGAACGGCGGCCTGGTCAACGCGATGATCGACGCCGCGATTTCCTGGGTAGTCGCCAGGCGGTTCATCGGATGCATGGCCGCAAGCCGCGCTTCGTCCAGTTCGCCCGCGTCGATGGAATGCTGGATCAAGGGCGTCTTGACGTAGCCCGGCGCCACCGCGATGACCCGGATGCCGTCCTCGGCCCATTCATTGGCCAGCGACCGCGTCAGCGTCGCCACGCCGGCCTTCGATACGGCGTAGTGGGCGCGGCCCTTCATCATGACCATGCCGGCCACCGACGCGATGTTGACGATGACGCCGCCGCGGGCGCGCAGCGCCGGATACAGGGCATGCGCGCAATGGAAGGTGCCGTTGAGGTTCACCGCCAGGACCTGGGCCCATTCCGCGGGGTCCTTTTCCGCGACCGGGGCACGGCTGCCGGCGATGCCGGCGGCGTTGATCAGCAGGTCTACGCCGTCCAGCTGTGCCGCCGCGCGGGCTACGCTGGCGTAGTCCGAAACGTCGACGGCCACGGCGTCATCCGCGGCGCTCCGGTCCCATACCACGACCTGCCAGCCTTCGGCGCGCAGCTGCCGCGCGCATTCCTGGCCGATCCCGCTTGCGCCGCCGGTGATGACGGCGGTCCTTGCTTGAGTGTTCGTGCTCATGTCTGACTCGCTATGTAGGTTGTGTCGATTTCAGGTGCCGGAGGCCGCTGCTTGCGCGGCCGGCGCCGCGCGCCGGTTGCGCACGCACAGGATCGCCAGGCCCGCGCTCGCCAGCGTCGCCAGGGCGAACACCTGGGCCGCGAGTTCCCATTCGCCGCCGCTGGCCTGCATGACCGCGCCGGTCAGGGTCGGGCCGAAGAAGCCACCCAGCGAGCCGATGGTCGTAACCAGCGCCAGGGGGCCAGCGCTCGCGCCGATGTAGTTCTGCACCGCGGCATTGAGCGGACCGTAGTACGCGATGGTGTAGCCGGTGATGATGGACACCACGGCCAGGAATGCCGCCAGGGACACCGTCGCCGCGCCGTGCAGCATCAGGAAGCCGCCCGCGCCCGCCAGGCAGACGACCGCCAGGTGCCAGCGGATGTCGCCGGTGCGTTCGCTGCTGCGTCCGACCACGTAGCTGAACACCAGCGCCACGACGTTGGGAATCATCAGCAGCGCGCCGATTTCCAGCGGCGTGATGCCGTACAGCTGCTTGAGTATGGTCGGAAGAAAGTACGCCAGGGCAAAGGTCGCGGCATACGCGGCCAGCAAGATCAACAGCAGGCCCCACAGCATGGGCTGGCGGAAGACGGCGAATCCGTGCGTCCAGGAAGCGGAGGGGAAGGCCGTGCGGGCCGGAGCCTCGTGTTCCATGACGGCGCGCAAGCCCTGGCGCTGGCCGTCGCTGAGCCAGCGGGCCTCCTGCGGCGTGCCGGGCAGGTAGCGCAGGATCAGCAAGCCCAGCAGCATGGTGGGCAGGCCTTCGATGAGGAACAGCCAGCGCCAGCCCGGCATGCCGGCGTCGATCTTCAGCAGCGCGCCCGCCAGTGGCCCGCCGAAGATCATGGCCAGCGGCAGCGCCATGATGAAGATCGAATTGATGCGGCTGCGGTAGCGCGGCGGAATCCAGGATGCGATGTAGAAGTTGACGGCGGGAATGAAACCGCCTTCCGTCACGCCCAGCAGGAAGCGCAGCGCGTAGAACGATTTTTCACCGTGCAGCGCGGCCATCAGGCAGGAGACCAGGCCCCAGGCCAGGAACATGCAGGCCAGCCAGCGCCTGACGCCGAAGCGTTGCAGCGCCAGGTTGGCGGGCACGCATACGCTGGCATAGCCGATGAAAAAGAGGCCCGCGCCGAACCCGTAGGCCGCCAGGGAGATGCCCAGGTCCGCGCCCATCTGCAACTGCGCATAGCTGATGTTGGTGCGGTCCAGGAAGTTGAGCAGATATCCTGCGAACAGCAAGGGCAGGACGCGGTTGCGAAAGCCGGCGACAGCCTGTTCGGCATGCGCCAGATCTTCATTGCGGATCATGGTAGGTCTCCTGTCGTCCGCCTTGGTGGCGGATCTCTCTCTAGGCTGGGATGGCGGCGGCGCGGGGCAGCGCAGCGCCGGCTGTGGTTTCAGTTGCGCCCTGTCACCCGGGCGTACAGGTCGGTATCCGGCCACGCGGCGCCGCGCCAGGCGACGTGCTGATCGGGCCGGATCAGGGTGAGCGGGGCGGGGTAGAGGTTGGCCACGCCGCCTTCGTCCGGACGGATCAGCGTCAAGGGCACGCCCGCAGCCTGCGCTGCGGATACGGCGGCATCGACGTCGCGGGCGGCTGCCATGGGCAAGGCCAGCAGGGTAAAACCCGGGCCGAAATGGTCGTACAGCGAGCTGCCGTCATGCAGCCAGGCATGCGGCGCCAGGGCGCCGGGACGGGACGAGGGCGTGTAGTTGATGAAGTCCCGGGCCGGCTCGGGGCTGCCGTCGGGCACGATGACGGGAGAGTCCGCGTACTGGTAGCCCAGCACCACGCCCAGGGTGGAGAACTCGCGCATCTTCGCCGCGCGGATGCGCGCGCCGGCTTCCTGGCGCGCCCGCTCGCCTGCGGCGCCAGCGTCTTCAAGATGGTCCGCCAGCAAATGATTGCCGAGGATCGAATGGTTGTGTTCGGCTTCGTCGAGCACCCATTGGTGCACGGGCCGGCGTTCCCGTTCATAGCTGTCGATGAGGGCGGGGCCGCCCCAGCCTTGCAGCGCCGCGGCCAGCTTCCAGCCCAGGTCCACGCTGTCGGCCACCCCCATGTTCATGCCATAGCCGCCGAAGGGCGGATGCAGATGGCAGGCATCGCCCACCAGGAAGACGCGCCCTTGGCGGTAGCGGTCGCCCAGCAGCTTGCTGGCGGTCCACTCGTCGCTGCTGAGCACCTCGTATGGCAGGTCGATGCCGGTGGCGCGGGCGATCATGGCGCGCGCGTCGATGTCGCTGGCGCGTTGCTGCGGGTCCACGTGAGTGGGCATGAAGAACCAGGTGTCGCCGCTGTCCATCGGACCGATCAGGCTGGGCGCGTCGCCGTTGATCTGCCAGTACATGATGGCGGGGCCGTGCCGATGGGCCTGGGCCAGTCCGGGGGCGCGGAACACGATGTTGTAGTTGCGGGACAGCCCGTAGCTGCCTTCCATGCGCGTGCCGATCAGGTCCCGCACCAGGCTGCGGGCGCCGTCGGCGCCCACCAGGTAATCCACTTCCAGTTCGATGTCCCGGCCTTGCGCCAGATCGCGCAAGCGCGCGTGCACTCCGCCGGCATCCTGCGTCAGGTCCAGCAGCTCGGAGCGGAACCGTATCTCCACGTCGGGTAGCGAGGAGGCATGCGAACGCAAGACCTCTTCCACGGTGTACTGGGGTATCCACTGCGCGTGTTCCGAGTACAGCGGATTGCGGCCGGGGGCGCAGTACATGGCGTTCTCGTGCCGCCCGAGTTCGACGCCGGCCAGGCGGGTGCAGAACACGACGTTGGAGGGGTAGTACGCGCCCAGCGGCGACGCCGCGCGCAATCGGTCGGCGATGCCCCAGCGGCGCAGGTGTTCGCGCGTGCGCACATTGGTCGTCTTGGCGCGCGGCGCGTATCCCACGCGGTCGTTGCGCTCGATGAGCAGGCACGGAATCCTTCTGTGCCCCAGTTCGATCGCCAGACTCAGTCCGGCCGGTCCGGCGCCCACGATCAGCACGCGGGGCGAGGCTCGCTTCTCCACCTTCGGTCTCCTCGGTTGCCTGCTCACCTGCAGGCTTTGGAAGCATCCTAGGCCTATGTCCATGATGCCGAAAGATGGCAGAATTGGCTTGCCGATATCAAATTTGATTCACTTCCATGAAGCTCAACACCCTGCGGGATTTCCTGGCCGTGGCCGAACGCGGCGGCGTCAGGGCCGCGGCCCGCCATCTGGACGCGCCTCAGCCGGCCATCTCGCGCAGCATCCGCGAACTCGAGAAAGAGCTGGGGTGCGTGCTGTTCGAACGGCATGCCAAGGGCGTGCGCCTGACCCCCATGGGCGCCGTGTTCCTCAGGCGGGCCAACGCCATCCGCCATGAGCTGCAGCGTGCGCGCGACGAGATCGGCCAGTTGAACGGCGCGTCCCGCGGACGCGTCACGCTGTGCATGTCGACCGCGCCGCATCTGGGACTGTTCGCCGAAGTGTTGCGCGAGTTCCGGGCGCGCTACCCGGATACTCATCTGGAGATCATCGACGGGGTCTACCCGCTGGTGGAGGCGTCCCTGCTGGATGGCACCGTGGACTTCTACATCGGGCCGGTGCCCGCGCGCACGCCTGGCGAACTACAGGTGGAAAAGCTCTTCGACAACACGCGCGTGATCATCGGCCGCAAGGGCCATCCGCTGGCGCGCGCCCGTTCCCTGCGCGACCTGGCCGGGGCGCAATGGATCACCACCTCCATCACGCACAAGGCCGAAGAAGAGCTGGGTCCGCTGTTCGAGAAGCATGGCCTGCCGCCGCCGCACCTGGCCTTGAAGGCCCAGTCCGCGCTGACCTTCATCACGGCCCTGACCAATTCCGACCTGCTGATGATGCTGCCGGTGCAATGGCTGCAGTATCCGCTGCTGCAAGGCGTGTTCCAGGAAATCCGCGTCAAGGAACCGCTGCCCGCGCCGCCGGTATGCATCGTGCAGCGCGCCGGCCTGCCGCTGACGCCGGCGGCCGAGTACTACTGCACGCTGGCGCGGCGGGCAAGCGCGCGGACCTCGGGCTAGAGGCCGGCCGCCGGCCACTGGAAGCGTTGCGCCACCTTGTCGAGAAAGCGGCCGGCCGCCTCGCGGTGGTAGTCGGTGGAGCGGGCCACGCCCTGGCCCGCGGCTTCCAGGTCCAGCATCGCGTTCAGGTCGCTGTTGAGCGAAGCGTTGAAGCCGCGCTTGGTGATCGCCAGCGCCGCCATGGGCAGTTCTGCCATGGACAGCGCGATCTGCCGCGCGCGCTCGTGGATCGCCTCCTGCGGCTGGATCTCGAACACGATGCCCATGTCGCGGGCTTCCTGCGCCTCGAATTCGCGGGTGGAGAAGGCCAGTTCCTTGGCGCGTTGCAGGCCCACCATGCGCGGCAGCGTGTACATGGTGGCGCAATCGGGGATGGCCCCCAGCCGCAGGAAGGACAGGCAGAAGCGCGCCCGCGGCGAGGCCAGGATCAGGTCGGCGGTCAGGGCCAGGCCCAGCCCGGCGCCATAGGCCGGGCCGTCGACCGCCGCGATCACCGGCCGGTCTAGCGTGATCAGGCCTTCTATCGTCAGGAGCAGGCTGGCCATGCGTTCGCGCGCCTCTTCGGCGGAGCCGCCGGAGCCCATGGTGGAGATGTCGCCGCCCGAGCAGAAGGCGCCGCCCGCGCCGGCCAGGATCACGACGCGCACGCCTCGGTCGCGCCGGATCTCGCCCACCAGATGGGCCAGCTCTTCGCGCATGACCATGTCCAGCGCGTTGCGCTGGGCGGGGCGGTTCAGCGTGATGGTGGCGACGCCGCCTTCCACGGCATAGAGCAGGGTCTTGAACTCGCTAGAGATGACTTGCATCGGATCGGTCTCCATGTCTGCCTTCCATGATGGCCGGGCCGCGCCATGCGGATCCGGCCGCAAGCTGCCGCGGGCGCTCAGGCGATGGCGCCGCGTTCGCGCAGGGCCTGGATCTCGGCTGGCGCCAGGCCCAGTTCCGCCAGCAATTCTTCTGTGTGCGCACCGGGCGCGGGCACTGCGCGAGCCTGCCCGGGCGTGCGCGAAAGCCGCGGCGCGGGGGCGGGGTGCACGATGCCGCCGGTTTCGATGAAACTGTTGCGCGCCACATGGTGGGGGTGCCGCGGCGCTTCCTCGAAGTCCAGCACCGGCGCGAAGCAGGCATCCGTGCCTTCGAGCAGCGCGCACCATTGCTCGCGGGTGCGGCCGGCGATGATGCCGGCCAGCTTGGCGCGCAGCTGCGGCCATTGCGCACGTTCCCATTGCTGCTGGAAGTCCGGGTCGTCGATGCCGCAACGCTCCAGCAGCAGGCGGTAGAACTGCGGTTCGATCGCGCCGATGGAAACGTACTTGCCGTCCGCGCAGGCATAGCAGCCGTAGAAATGGGCGCCGCCGTCCAGCATGTTGGACTGGCGCTGGTTGATCCAGCCTCCGTCTTGCAGTTTGCCGTGGTAGGCGCTCGCCAGCAGGGACGCGCCGTCGCAGATGGCTGCGTCCACCACCTGGCCCCGGCCCGTGCGGCCGGCCTCGAGCAGGCCGCAAAGCACGCCGAAGGCCAGCATCATGGCGCCGCCGCCCATGTCGCCGACCAGATGCAGCGGCGGCGTCGGCGGCCGGTCGGCATGTCCCATGGCGTGCAGCGCGCCGGTGATGGCGATGTAGTTCAGGTCATGGCCGGCCGCCTGCGCCAGCGGTCCGTCCTGGCCCCAGCCCGTCATGCGTCCGTACACCAGCCGCGGATTGCGCGCCAGGCATTCGTCCGGCCCCAGGCCCAGCCTTTCCATCACGCCCGGCCGGAAGCCTTCCAGCAAGGCGTCCGCCCGGTCCAGCAGCCGCAGCACGATGTCGGTCGCGCCGGGCTTCTTGAGATCCAGCGCGATCGTGCGCCGGCCCCGGTCGATGATGGTGCCGCCGCCGCCCAGGAAGCCGGGCGCAAGCCGGTCGATGCGGATCACGTCCGCGCCCATGTCCGCCAACATCATGGCGCAGAACGGGCCGGGCCCGATGCCGGCCATTTCCACCACCGTCAATCCGTTCAGGGGACCAGCCATGTCTATCGTCACTCCATGATGTGTCGGGTTCTCAGGATTCGAAGAATTCGGCGCGCGCGTCCAGGATGACCTGGGTGTACTTCTCCATGTTGGCGTCCATGCGATGGGTCGGGCCGACGATGGACAGGGCAGTCAACTGTCCGCCGACACGCCCGGCGATGCCGATGGCCGAGACGCCTTCATTGCCTTCGTCGCGGGTGTGGAAGTACTTCTTTTCCAGCTGGGATTCGATCTGCGTGCGCAAGGTGCCGGGGTCGGTGATGCTGCTGGCCGTGACGTGTTCGAACGGCAGCGCATCGATCACGGCGTTGCGTTCTGCGGCGTCCATTTCACCCAGCAGCGCCTTGCCCAGCGCCGCGACCTGCAGGTCGAAGGTGGTGCCGGGCTGCACCACGTAGCGCAAGGCGCGCGGGCTTTCCTGGCTGGCGTAGATCTTCACCTTGTTGCCGTCCAGCAGGCCGCACATCGAGGATTCGCCGGACTGGCGCGTCAGGATCTCCAGCGCTTCGGACGCGAAGGCTTGCAGCGGATCGGCCGCCGAAATGCCCTGGGCCACGTCGAGCAGCCTGCCCGTCGGGTGGAAGTAGCGCGACTTGGGCGTGCGCAACAGGTAGCCTGCCTGGCGCAGCGTGTAGAGCAGGTCCGAGCAACTGCTGTCGGCCAGGTCGAGAAAGCGCGCCATTTCCGAATTCGTCAGGGGACGGCGTTCCCGCGCATAGACTTCGAAGACTTGCAGCACGCGCTGTGCGGTAGGGAGGATTTGCGGCATAGGATGTCGGAGTGGATAGTGGAACCGGCCCGGGCGTTTGCGTAGCCGGTCATTTCAACGCGGAAATGCCTAATACGCTTTGCGCCATGAGCAGGGCCTGGATCTGGTTGGTGCCTTCGGCAATGCTCAGGTGGCGGGCGTCGCGGTAATGACGCTCGACGGGGAACAGCGTGGTGTAGCCCGCGCCGCCATGCACCTGCATGGACAGTTCCGCCACGCGCAGCACGGCGTCGGTGGCATGGCGCTTGGCCATCGAACATAGCATCTGGCTGTCGGCGGCGTTGCGGTCCAGCGCGTCGGCGGCGCGCCAGCACAGCAGGCGCGAGGTTTCGACCAGCGTCATCATGTCGGCGATCATATGCTGCACCAGCTGGAAGCCGCCTATGGGCCGGCCGAACTGGACCCGGTCGCCGGCGTATTTTACCGCCGCCTCATAGGCGGCCTCGGCGATGCCCAACGCGGAAAACGCCACCACGCAGCGGCCGATGTTGAGGTACTTCTTGGCCAGCGCGAAGCCCTTGCCCTCGGCGCCGATCAGGTTGGCCGCGGGGATCTCCACGTCTTCGAACAGCAGCTCGCCCAACGGGCAGCTCAGCATGCCCATCTTGTCGATGGGGCTGGACGAGAAGCCTTGCATGGCGCGCTCGAATAGCAGGCAGGACACGCCGCGTTCGCCGCCATCCCGCTGGGTCTGCACGAACACCACGCCCAGCTCGCAGACCGTGCCCAGGCTGATGTAGAGCTTGCGGCCGTTGACCCGCCAGCCGGTTTCGGTCTGCACCGCGCGCGTTTCGACATGGGCCGCGTCCGAACCAATGTTGGGTTCGCTCAGCGCGAAGCTGGCGATCGCGTCGCCCGACAGGACGCGCGGCAGGTACTTTTCCTTGAGGTGGGGCGAGCCGCCGTCGCTCAGCACCGAGGCGGCGAGATTGCTGGTGCTGACGATGCTGCGCAGCGACGGCCAGACGCGCGCGAGCTCGGCTATCAGCATGCCGTAGGTCGTCATCGGCAGGCCGTAGCCGCCGTCCTTTTCCTGCAGCATGCCGCCCAACAGGCCGAAGTCGCGCATGGCGCGGACCATGTCCTGCGGCACCACGCGGGCTTCGGCCTCGTAGCGGTTGACGATGGGCGCGACTTCGGCCGTCAGGTAGCGGCGCAGCGAGTCGCGCAATTCGATCTGGGTGGAGTCCAGTGAGAAGTCCATGCGAGTCCTAGGCGGAGATGGTCGAGGAGGGCGTTGCGGCGGCGGTCATGAGGGGCGTTGCTCCAGGCTGGCATCCGCGCCGGGGCGCAGGCCGATCAGCGCGTCCAGCGGCATCGCGCCCTGTCCTTCGGCGCCGACCCAGACCGGGTTGAGCTCCAGTTCCTGCAAGGTGTCGCGGCGGCTCCAGGCAAAGTCCGAGACCCGCAGGATCAGGTCCTCCAGCGCGGCAAGGTCGGCGGGCGCCTGGCCGCGCACGCCGTCCAGCACGTCGGCGTAACGGATCTCGCGCAGCAGGGCGCGCGCATCGTCGCGCGACAACGGCACCATGCGGTGGGCCACGTCGCGGATGGTTTCGACGAAGATGCCGCCCAGGCCGAAGGTCAGCACCAGGCCGAAGGCCGCATCGCTATGCACGCCGACCAGCACCTCGCGGCCGCCCGGCGGCAGCATGCGCTCCACCAGGATGCCGTCGATGATGGCGTCCGGCTGGTGGCGTGCGACCGATTCATGAATGGTGGCATAGGCTTCGCGCGCCGCGCCGGCGCTGGCGATGCCCAGCTTGACGCCGCCCGCTTCGGTCTTGTGCGCGATCTGGGCGCTGACCACCTTCATCACCACGGGAAAGCCCAGGCGCTCGGCCTCGCGGGCTGCCTGCTCGGCGCTGGCGGCAACCACTCCTTCGGGTATTGGCAGGCCGGCCGCGCGCAGCATGGCCTTGGCCGCGGCTTCGCTAAGCATGCGGGCCTGGTCGGATGCGGCATCGGCGTGCGCGGGCGCTGCCGCCGTCGCGCGTTCGGGCCGCTTCCACGGTATGGCCTTGGACAGGGCCGCGATCGCGTCCGACAGCGACAGGAACGGCAGCAGGCCGGCGGTTTCCAGCAGTTGGAAACCGCCGCCCAACCGCCGGCTCATCCAGACCGGCACGATCAGGGTTTCGGTTTCGGCCGCCACCGTGGCGATGGCCTGCGCCATGCCGTCGGTGATGGAACCGTAATCCATGGGGATGGGGAACAGCACCGTGCCCACCGCCGGGTCGGCGCATATCGCGCGCAGGCAGGCCGCCGAGGCCTCGGGGTTGCGCAGGATGTCGGCAGTGGTGTCTACCGGGTTGTCGATACTGGCGAAATCCGGCAGCAGCTTGCGCAAGGCGGCCTTGGTCTCGGGCGCGAACACCGCCATCGGCAGGCCGGCTGCGCCGGCGATGTCGGCGGCCAGCGCGGCGGTGCCGCCCGAGAAGGTATGGATGCACAGGCCGTTGCCGCTCTTGGGCGTGATGCGCGTCAGCAGGCGCGAGACCGCCAGCAGCTGGTCCAGGTCGTCCACTTCGATTGCGCCGAACTGCCGGAACACAGCGCTGTTGACCGCAGCCGTACCGGCCACCGACGCCGTGTGCGACTGCGCGGCGCGTACGCCGGCTTCCGACCGGCCCACCTTCAGCACCACCACCGGCTTGTTGCGGGCGCGCGCCAGTTCCAGCGCCGCCGTCAGCCGCCTGCCGTGCTTCACGCCTTCCATCAGCAAGGCGATCACGCTGGTTTTCGGATCGTTCGCCATGTGGGCGATGAAGTCAGGAATCTCCAGGTCGACCTCGTTGCCGGCGGAGAACCACAGGCCCACTCCCTGGCCGTAGGACAGGCCCTGCAGCAGGTTGCGGCCCAGTCCGCCGCCCTGGGTCGCCAAGCCGATGGAGCCGGTGTTCAGATCGTCCTTGAAGGCGGGCGAAAAGGTCATGCCCAGGCGGTCACGCACGTTCACGAAGCCCGGACAGTTCGGCCCGTAGACGTGCAGGCCGGTAGCCTCGCACAGCTCGGCGATCTCGCGTTCCAGGCGCCGGCCTTCCTCGCCTGCCTCGGAAAAGCCGGAGGTCATGACCACCGCGAAAGGGATCCCGCGCGCCGCGCATTGCCGCAAGGCATCCAGCACCAGCGAGGCGTTGATCATGATCAGGGCCACGTCGATCTCGGCTGGCGGCAGGGCGCTGATGGATGGCCAGCAGGGCCGGCCGCCGATTTCCTGGTAGGCCGGGTTGACCGCGTACACCTCGCCCGGCACCGACGAATGCAGCACCAGGTTGTCGTACAGGCGGCGCCCCTGGCTGGATTCGCGGGCAGAAGCGCCGACCACGGCCACATTGCGCGGATTGACGAAGCGCGTCAGGTCTGCGAACGGTTTCATGCCGCGCCCTCCATGGACCGCAGCACCATCGCGAAGTCGGCCTGGACCACCACCTCGCCGCGCTGGTTGACGGCTTCGCGCCGGAACACCACCTTGTCCTTGCCCGGCCGGTACTGCCCGGTTTTTTCGGTCACCGTCACTCGCACGACGATGGTGTCGCCGATGAAGGTGGGTTTGGGAAAGCGGCAGTTGATGTCGATCAGCGCCAGCACGTAGGGTTCCAGCTGGCGGTAGCCGCTGGACTGGGTGGTCAGCCCGGACAGCACGGACAGCACCAGCAGGCCGTGGGCGATGCGCTGGCCGAAGGGCGTGGCGCTGGCGTACTCGTGGTCGACGTGCAGGCGGTTGAAGTCGCCGGACAGGCAGGCGAAGTTGACGATGTCGCTTTCGGTAATGGTGCGGCCGGCGGATTCGAAGCAATGGCCGACCTCCAGCGGCTGCTGGACGGGAAGCGGGGATGGGCTGGCAGGGCTTGCGCTTTGCATGGCTGATCGGATTCCGGAAGGGAGGAGCGTTTTACGAAGCGTAGCGGCCGCCGGTCACATGCAGCAGTTCGCCCGTGATGAAGGAGGACCGTTCAGAAGCCAGGAAGGCCACCGCGTTGGCGATGTCCTCGACCGCGCCCAGGCGTGGCACCGGCTGGCGCGCCAGCGCATTGGCGCGCAGGGTTTCGTAGGTGGACAGGCCGCGCACCAGCGGCGTTTCGATCAGTCCCGGGGCGATGGCGTTGGCGGTGATGTTGAACTTGCCCTGTTCCAGCGCCAGCGCGCGGGTGAAGCCGATCAGGCCCGCCTTCGCAGCCGAGTAGTTGGTCTGGCCGGGATTGCCCCAGTGCGCGCGCGAGGCGATGTTGATGACGCGGCCCCACTTCCTTTCCATCATCGAGGGCAGGGCGGCCTTGGTGCAGTAGTAGGCGCCTTTCAGGATGGTGTCGACCACCGAATCCCAGTCCTCCACCGGCATCTTGAGCAGGTACTTGTCGCGCGTGAAGCCGGCGTTGTTGACCAGGATGTCGATGCCGCCGAACTTGTGCGCGGCCAGCTCGGCCATGGTCTGCACCTGTTCCGCGTCGCAGACGTCGAGCACGGCGCCGATGGCCTCGTGGCCGGCCTGCTTCAGGTTGGCTACCGCCTGTTCCACCGATTCGGGATTGATGTCGGTAATGACGATGCGGGCGCCTTCCTGCGCCAGGGCCAGTGCCGACGCGTAGCCAATGCCGCGGCCGGAACCCGTGATGACGGCGACTTTACCGGTGAGTTGCAGGTCCATCTCCATTCCCCTTCTGTAGCTGATGGCGCCCGGCACGCTGGGCCCGAAATCCGATATCCCGGGATAGGCGCCTGGCAAGTTTGAATTTATTCCGAGGTTCCGAACAAATATACACACCACCGGAATTCTTGACAATTAATATCGGCACGTCGTTATACTGTTCGGCATGTCGGAATAAGTTGGCCCGGCATTCCCATATCTCTAAAAAAGCGGAAGGAGATCGACTCATGGCAATGTTGAAGGGATTGTTGGCCGCGGTACTGAGCCTGGCTGCCGCAGGCGCAGCCAGCGGGGCCGACGCTTATCCGGACAAGCCGGTGCGGGTGTACGTGGGCTTCGCGCCCGGCGGCGCCACGGACTTGCTCGCCCGCCTGTACGCCAAAAAGCTCGGCGAACGTTTCAACCAGACATTCATCGTGGAAAACCGCCCCGGCGCGGGCGGCAACATCGCGATCCAGGCGCTGACGCAGGCCCCGGCCGACGGCTACACCATCGCGATGGCGGCCAACTATGTGGCGGCCAACGCCGCCATGAAGCGCAACCCCTACGACTGGGAGCGCGACCTGATGCCCATAGGCATGGTGGCCTCCACGCCCAACATCCTGGTGGTGCCGCCCGGCTCCAGCATCCAGGGTGTCGACGACCTGATCAGCAAGGCCAAGGCCGGCGGCAACAAGCTGACTTTCGCCTCGGCCGGCATGGGCTCGTCCATTCACCTGGCGGGCGAGCTGTTCAAGGTCATGGCCGGCGTCGACATGACCCACGTGCCCTACAAGGGCGTGTCGCCGGCCGAGGTGGACCTGATGTCGGGCACCGTGGACATGATGTTCGGCAGCGTTTCCACGGCCATTCCGCTGGTGCAGTCCAAGAAGCTGAAGGCGCTGGCTGTCACCGGGCGCGAGCGCATGAAGGCGATGCCCGACCTGCCCACCATCGAGGAAGCCGGCCTCAAGGGCTACGACGTGGAAGCGGTGTACTTCATGGCGGCCCCCGCCAAGGTGCCGGCGCCGGTCCTGAAGACGCTGGCCGATGCCGTGGCCGACATCAACAAGCAGCCGGATGTCCAGGAATTCATGGACCGGATCTACGCCCGGCCCCTGACCGGCGGCCCCGAAGAGGCGCGGGCCTTCCTGAAGAGCGAAGTGAAGAAGTGGCAGGGCGTGGTCGATGCCACCGGCATGAAGGTGGACTGACGCGCGGCAACGGGTCCGTTTGCCGGATTCGAGACAGCGGGCGCCACAAGCCCGCGGACACAAGACCAATCAGGAGACATACATGAACACACGCAGGCGATACACGCTGGCAGTGCTGGCCGGCCTGATGACCGCAATGACCTTGCCGCAGATGTCGCACGCGGCCGATGACTATCCGAACAAGCCCCTGCGCCTGATCGCGCCCAGTTCGCCCGGCGGGATCCTGGACATCACCAGCCGGGTGATAGGCAAGAAGCTGTCGGAGCGGCTCGGCCAGCCGGTGGTGGTGGAAAACATGGCAGGCGCGGCCGGCATCCTGGGCATGCAAGGCCTGCTGCGCGCCGAGCCCGACGGCTACACGATGGTCATGGGCAGCAGCGGCCCGAACGCGGTCAATTACACGCTGTACAGCAAACTGCCGTATGCCATGTCCGACTTCGCCCCGGTGATCCGCATCATCACCATGCCGAACGCGCTGGTGGTCAACGCCAACGCGCCGGTCAAGACGCTGGCCGAGTTCCGCGACTATGCCCGCAAGAAGCAGGGCAATCTGTCCATGGCGGTTTCCATGATCGGCACGTCCGGACACCTGGGCGGCGAGCTGCTGAAGAACCGCCTGGACTTCACCGCTGTCACCGTGCCCTACAAGGGCGCCGCGCCCGCGACCAACGACCTGGTCGCAGGCCAGGTCGACTTCACGGTCGAGAACGTGATCACCGTGGCGCCGCTGGTCAAGGCGGGCAGGCTGCGGGCGCTGGCGGTCACCACCCGCGAACGCAGCCAGATCCTGCCCGACGTGCCGACGCTGGCCGAGCAAGGCTATCCCGATGTCGACGTCGGCGCCTGGCTGGGCGTGCTGGTCGCGGCGCGCACGCCGCCAGCGGTGGTCGCGCGGTTGAACAAGGAGCTCAACGCGGTCCTGGCCGATGAAGAGGTGAAAAAGCAGCTGGCGCAGCAGGGCGGCATTCCGCTGGGCGGCACGCCGGCCGAGTTCGACAGCTTCATCCAGTCGGAAA
The DNA here is from genome assembly GCF_014851745.1 of Achromobacter sp. ACM01. NCBI lineage: Bacteria > Pseudomonadati > Pseudomonadota > Betaproteobacteria > Burkholderiales > Alcaligenaceae > Achromobacter > Achromobacter sp. ACM01. The sequence goes on along the minus strand of NZ_JACVAF010000003.1, from coordinate 349,934 downwards.
AAGACCGCTGGGAAAAAATCATCAAGGCCGCCGGCATCAAGGCGGAATGACCAGCATGCCGGCGGCCTGGCGCCGCCGGCATGCGTAGGGAGGCATGATCCATGGCAATCGATTATCAAAACCTGCGCAACTGGAAGTTCGAGGACCGCGTCGACCGCTACAGCGCGCGCGACTGCATGATCTACGCGCTGGGCCTGGGCTACGGCAGCGATCCGGCCGATGAAGCCGAGCTGCGCTACGTGCACGAGGACGGGACGGCCGTGGTGCCGACTTTCCTGGCCACCATCGGCGCGCCCAATGGCTGGGCCGCCGATCCGGCCACCGGCATAGACTGGGTCAAGATCCTGCACGGCGAGCACCGCATGACCTTCCATGCGCCGCTGGCCGCGGCCGGCGCGGTGCGCAGCCAGACCCGCATCACGCGCGTCGTGGACAAAGGCGCCAGCAAGGGTGCGCTGGTAGTCACTGTGCGCGACATTTCGGATGCTGAGAGCGGCGCGCCGTTGGCCACGGTGGAGCATGTGTCGTTCTGCCGCGCCGATGGCGGCTTCGGCCAGGGCGACGAGCCGCCCGAGGCATTGCCGGCCACGCCGCAACGCGAACCCGATCAGGTCGTGCTGCTGTCCACGCTGCCGCAGCAGGCGTTGCTCTATCGCCTGAACGGCGATCTCAATCCGGTGCACGCGCTGCCGCACATGGCGCGCACCGCCGGCTTCGACCGGCCCATCCTGCATGGCCTGTGCACCTACGGCATGGCGGCGCGAGCCTTGCTGCAGGCTTGCGCGCCGGCGGCGCCGCAACGGCTGGGCGCCATCGCCGCGCGCTTTTCCGCGCCGTTCTTCCCGGGCGAAACGCTGCGCGTGGAGATCTGGCGCGACGGCGACCGCCTGCAATTCCGCGCGCTGGCCCACGAGCGCGGCACGGTGGTGCTGAGCCACGGCGCCGCCAGCCTGGCGCATTGAGAAAAACCAGAGGTGAACCATGTCAGTACTTGAAGCCCATGCCCGGGAGATGCCCGATGGCATCGCCTACCGCATGATTCCGTCCGGCACCACGGTGACCTGGCGCGAGTTGGAACTGCGCAGCCGCAAATGCGCGGCGGCCATGCTGGACGCCGGCCTGCAATCCGGCGATGTGATCGCGGTATTCCTGGAAAACCATCCGCGCTTCTTCGAACTGTTGTGGGCCGCGCACCGCGTCGGCCTGTACTACACCACCATCAGCCGCCACCTCAAGCGCGAGGAAGCGCGCTACATCATCGAAAACTGCGACGCGCGGGTGCTGTTCTATTCCGGTCACACGCAGGCCGAAACGGATGCGGACGAGCTGGATGCGCGCGGCGTGCTGCGCGTCAGCATGGACGGCGCGGACGCCAGCGCAATCCCGTACGAAGACTGGATCGGCCGCTACGCCGATGACGTGGCCCTGCCTGAAACCCCGGAAGGCACGGACTTCCTGTATTCGTCGGGCACCACCGGGCTGCCCAAGGGCATCAAGCGCCCGCTGTCGGTGGCCAACCGCTATTTCCGCGTTGGCGATGCGCCCAGCAGCGCCTGGAAAGCTTTCGACCGCGACACCGTCTATCTGTCCACCGCGCCGTTCTATCACGCGGCCCCGGTGCGCTGGAATATGGCGGCGCTGCGGGCGGGCGGCAGCTGCGTGATGATGGAAAAATTCGACGCGGCCGCTGCGCTGGAGGCCATCGCCACCCATGGCGTCACGCATTCGCAATGGGTGCCGACCATGTTCATCCGCTTGCTGCGCCTGCCGCAGGAGGAGCGCACGCGCCACGACCTGTCCACGTTGCGCTACGCCGTGCATGCGGCCGCGCCGTGTCCCGCCGACGTCAAGGAAGCCATGATCGCGTGGTGGGGGCCGATCCTGTACGAGTACTACAGCGGCACCGAACTGGTGGGACGCACCTCGCTGGGCTCCGATGAGTGGCTGGCGCACCGCGGCTCGGTCGGCCGGCCGGAGTTCGGCCAGGCCCACATCATGAGCGAGGACGGGCTGAACGAACTGCCCCCGGGCCAGCCAGGCGTCATCTATTTTTCCGGCGGCGGCTCCTTCGAATACCACAAGGACCCGGCCAAGACGCGCGGCGCCTACAACGCGCGCGGCTGGGCCACCTACGGCGATATCGGCTATCTGGACCAGGACGGCTATCTGTACCTGACAGACCGCCTGTCCAACATGATCGTGTCGGGCGGCGTCAACATCTATCCCCAGGAAGCCGAGAACCTGCTGAGCACGCATCCCGCGGTGGCGGACGTAGCGGTGGTCGGCGTGCCGAACCCGGAGTTCGGCGAGGAGGTCAAGGCCGTCGTGCAATTGCGCGATCCGGCCGCGGCCAGCCCCGACCTGGCGCGGCAGTTGATCGACTATTGCCGCGACCGGATCTCGCCCATCAAGTGCCCGAAGAGCGTGGACTTTTCCAGCGACATGCCGCGCACCGAGACCGGCAAGCTGCTCAAGCGCCTGGTCAAGCAACGTTACTGGCCGCAAGCCTAGGCGGCCCGCCATGAAAGATCAGGAGGCAGCATGAATCGGCAGCGCAAGCTTTTCTCGGCGGAGCATGACCTGTTCCGCGACACCGTGGCGCGCTTCATCGCGCAAGAGATCACGCCGCATCACTACCAATGGGAACAGGAAGGCCTGGTGCCGCGCGAACTGTGGCGCAAGGCCGGCGCGGCCGGCATCCTGCTGCCCAGCACGCCCGAGGAATACGGCGGGGGCGGCGGCGACTTCCTGCACACGATCATCGTGGTGGAAGAGATCGCCCGTGCGCTGGCCACCGGCGTCACCGGCTTCACCACCCATTCCGATATCGTCGCGCCGTATCTGCTGAACTTCGGCACCGAGCGCCAGAAGCAGCGCGACCTGCCCGGCATGGCCCAGGGCGATATCGTGGCGTCCATCGCCATGACCGAGCCGGGCGCGGGCAGCGACGTCAAGGCGATACGCACCGCGGCGGTCCGCGCGCAGGGCGGCTACGTCATCAACGGCCAGAAGACCTTCATCACCAACGGCTTCCATGCCGACCGCGTGCTGGTGGTGGCCAAGACCGATCCGGCAGCCGGCGCGCGCGGCATCAGCCTGTTCTGGGTCGATACCGCGACGCCCGGATTCACGCGCGGACGCCTGCTGGACAAAGTCGGGCAGAAGGCGCAGGACACGGCCGAACTCTTTTTCCAGGACATGTTCGTGCCGGACGAGGACATGCTGGGCGAGCCAGGCCAGGGCTTCGGCTATCTGATGAAGGAACTGGTGCGCGAGCGCCTGATGATCGCGGTGCGCTGCGCCATGGCGCTGGAAAGCGCGCTGCAATGGACCGTCGACTACACCAAGGACAGGCGCGCCTTTGACAAGGCATTGATCGACAACCAGCACATCCGCTTCAAGCTGGCAGACATCAAGACCCTGGCCGCCGCCACTCGCGCCTTTGTCGACGGTTGCGTGCAGCAATACCTGGATGGCGAGCTCGATGCCGGCGGCGCGGCCATGGCCAAGCTGTGGGCATCTGAAGCCACCAGCGCCATCGACGACCTGCTGCAGTTCCACGGCGGCTACGGCTACATGCGTGAATACCCCATCGCCCGCGCCTACACCGACGTGCGGCCCAACCGGATCTACGGCGGCGCCTCGGAAGTGATGCGAGAGCTGATCGCACGGACGCTTTGAACTTTCTTCTTCTTCGACTTCGACAGGAACAGATCCCTACATGAGCAAGCATCTCTCGAAATCGGTTGCCATCGTCGGCGCCGCCGAATCCGACCTGGGGAAAGTGCCCGGGATGACCTCGCTGGACCTGCAGGCGCAGGCAGCGGCCCGCGCGCTGCGCGATGCCGGCCTGACGCTCAAGGACGTCGACGGCGTGTTCGCGCACGTGGACGACAAGTTCGCCGGGCTGCACCTGGCGGAATACCTGGGCATACGGCCGCGCTATGTGGATTCGACCAGCGTGGGCGGCATGTCCAGCGTCATGCACATCCGCCACGCCATGGCCGCCATCGAGGCCGGCATGTGCGAGGTGGCGCTGGTGGCCTACGGCAGCACCCAGCTGTCGGACGGCACGCGCAAGGTGGGCGGCACGCCCGAAGACATGCGCATGCCGCGCGGACAGTTCATCACGCCGTATGGGCAGCTGAGCCCTATCGGCTACTACGCGATGGTGGCGCAGCTGCACATGCAGCGCTACGGCACCACCCACAAGGACCTGGCCGAAGTGGCGGTGGCGGCGCGCAAATGGGCGCAGCTCAACCCCAAGGCCTACCGCCGCGAGGACACCTCGATCGAGGAAGTCATGGCGTCCAAGTTGATTGCCGACCCCTTGCGCCAGCGTGACTGCTGCCTGGTGACCGACGCCGGCGGTGCGGTCATCATCACGTCCGCGGCGCGAGCGCGAGAGCTCAAGCGGCCGCCGGTCTACGTGATGGGCATCGCCGAATCCTTCTCGCACCACTACACGCCCTTCAACACGGCGGACTGGCTGGACACCAATGTGGCGCAGACGGCCGACGCCGCGCTCGCCATGGCCGGCGTCACGCGCGCCGACATCGACGTGGTGCAGATCTACGACCATTTCACCATCGGCGTGATCCAGTCGCTGGAAGAACTGGGCTTCTGCAAGCGCGGGGAGGGCGGGGCCTTCGTGGCGGACGGACGCCTGGCTCCGGGGGGCGACTTCCCCATCAATACCTCGGGCGGCGGCCTGTCCTACAACCATCCCGGCCAGTTCGGCATGCTGCTGCTGCTCGAGGCCGTGCACCAATTGCGCAAGGAATGCGGCGAGCGCCAGCTGCCCCGCGCCGAACTGGCCCTGGTGCACGCGCCAGGCCTGGTTTTTTCCTGCAACACCACCCTGATACTCGGAGTCTGACCATGGAACTCGCCCAACGCCCGCTGCCGCAACCGACCCGGATCACCCAGCCTTACTGGGATGCGGCGAAGGAAAGCCGCCTGGTCATCCAGCAATGCGCCTGCTGCAAGACGCGCCAGTTCTATCCGCGCGAATTCTGCACCGCCTGCCTGTCCGACGACATCGAGTGGATCGACTCCGCAGGACTGGGCACCGTCTACACCTACACCGTCAACCGGCGCCCGAGCAATGCCGCCCTGAGCGAAAAAGTGCCATATGTGGTCGCCATGATCGACCTGGACGAAGGCGTGCGCATGATGGCCAACATCATCGACACCCCGCCCGAGGCGGTCCGGATAGGAAGCCGGGTGCGGGTGTGTTTCGAACAGGTGTCGGACGAGATCAGCTTGCCGCAGTTCAGGCTGGAGGTGTGAGCACAGCGCCGGCCGGCGCAGGCAAATAAAAAAGGCCGGTCTGACTTTGAATCAGACCGGCCTTCTGCGGTATTTGGTGGAGCCGGGGGGAATTGAACCCCCGTCCGCAAGCCCTCCGCAACCAGTTCTACATGCGTAGTCGATTTATTTGGTTTTAACCCTGGACTTAGCCAACCGACAGGCCGGACCAGAGCGATTCACGTAATTTAAATTTGAACCGTGTGACCCCAGTTCAAACCGATTCCTTGTGAATGTCGCTGCTGCGGTTCGAGGGTTGCCCCCCTAGGAAGTTGCCTTCCCCCGCCTGACCCAAGGACAGATCAGTGCAGCGGCTCACCGCTTAAGCGGCGAGAGCGAAACGCTCGTCGTTGGCGTTTGTAGTGTTCCAGTGGTTTAACGAGCGTACTGGTGCTCGGCATGCCCTGAGTTGTTTCGCGACCCACGTCGAATCCGGATCGGCCCCAAGAGGATCTATTGTACTGGGAAACGCCATAGCCTGCTGCATCGTCTGCGCCGCCATGCCCGGGCGTGGCGCAGACGATACAGGCGGGCCGTCACACGGCGTTGGCGCAGGCCGCCTTGGGCTCCCGGCGCGGGCGCGAAGCCGCCATCAGCGCGAAGGCCAGGACCACGGAGATGCCGACGATGACGGCCGCGGCCCAGCCCAGCGAGGCCAGTCCGTAGTTGTCGATGACGTACCCGCCGACCACGGCGCCCAGGCCGATGCCGGTGTTGGCGCCCGAGATATTCAGGGACGCGGCAAAGGCCGGCGCTTCCGGCGCGGACTTCATCAGCCGCACGTGGCAGACGATGAAGAGCGCGGCTTGCGCAATGCCCCAGACGCCCAGCGCCACGGCCAGCAGTCCGTGCGACTGCATCACGGGGGCGATCACGGCCAATCCTGCCGCCATCAGCGCCGAGAACAAGGCGGTCGCGCCCAGGGGGCTGCGGTCCACCATGCGGCCGCCCAGGGTGTTGCCGATCAAACCGACGGCGCCGAATGCCATCATCGTCCAACCGACGATCTGGCCGTTGAAACCGGCCAGCCGCTCCAGCATGTCCGCCAGGTAGGTGTAGGCCGTGAACATGCCGGTGAAAACCAGCAGCGACAGTAGCACATGGCCGACCACGATCGGGTTGCGCAGGATGCGCAGCTGCGTGATGAGCTTGACGCTGTCGGCGCGGATGCGGGTGCTGGGGAAGGCGAACAGCAAGAGCAGGGCCTTGGCGAACGCCACCGCCGACAGCACGCCAAAGGCGGCGCGCCAGCCGAAGGCGTCGGAAATCAGCACGCCGATGGGGATGCCGAATACCGTGGCCGCGACGATGCCGAAGGCAACCATGGAGATGGCGCGGCCGGCGCGCGCCGGGCCGACCAGTTCCACGGCCGTGGCGCTGGCCAGCGACCAGAACACCGGCAGAGCCAGGGCAGGGACGAGGCGCGCCACGGCCATGACCCAGATGTTCGGCGCGACGGCCGCCAGGGCGTTGGACAGGCCGAACAGCACCAGCACGCCAATGAACAGGCGCTTGCGCTCTATGTTGGCCATGAGCGCCGTGAGCAGCGGACCGGTCGCCGCCACCGTGAAGGCGAACAGCGATACCAGCAGGCCGGCCTGGGACACGGTGACGTTCAGGTCGCGGGCCAGGCCGGGCAGCAGCCCGATGATCAGGAACTCTGTCGTCAGGATGGTGAAGCCGGCGGCGGAAAGTAACAGGATGGGCAATAGCATAGGCATTCCTCTGGCGCGACGCGGCAAGGCGGCGCGCGGGGGGCGTTGTGGGCGGTCTAAAAAAGGTCAGGTGTGCGCCGGCCTGAATGCCGGGCAGAGCAACGGGGCCGAAGGGCGCCGTGGCAGGGATCAGTGGCGGACGGCGGTGTCCGCAACCTCCGGCATCAGCCGGAAAAGGCAATCGGGAAGCACCCGCATGCCTTGCATAAGCCACACTTTAAGTGACTTTGGTTTCAGGATAAAGGCCCTGGTTTCGGAAATATTGTTCGGGAAACTCAACTAATTTTCGCGAACAACAGCAAGACAGGAGCCGGGCCGCGTGGCGGCCCGGTCAGGCAGGCTTACCGCAGGTCGCTGGGCAGCAGCGGCTGGATGGCGGACCAGAGTTCCGCGGGGGAATTGGCGCAGGTTTCCGCTTCCCAGGCCGTGATGTTGTCGTCTTCGCCGACGTAGCCGTAAGCGGCCGCGACCGCCGGCATGCCCGCCGCGTGCGCGGCCTGGATGTCGCGCAGATCGTCGCCGACATAGACGCAACGGTCTACGGCGAAGCCGGCTTCGCGCGCGGCGTGCTGCAGCGGCAGCGGGTGCGGCTTGGCGTGAGCCGTGGTGTCGCCGCAGACCAGGACGGCACTGTCGCGCGTCAGGTCCAGGTATTCGACGATGGGCAGGGTCAGATAGGTGACCTTGTTGGTCACGATGCCCCAGGACAGTCCGCGGTTGCGGATGTCCGCCAGCAGCGCTTCGATGCCGGGAAACAGCTTGCTGTGGACGGTGGAGCCGGCGGCGTAGTCTTCCAGGAACTGCAGCCGGGTGGGCTCGTAGTCGGCGTCGCCCGGCTTCAGGTCCAGCGCCACGCGCAGCAGGCCGCGGGCGCCCTGGGATGCGACCGGGCGCAGGGCCGCGTACGGCATGGGTTCCAGTCCCTTGCGGGTGCGCTGGCGGTTGGCTGCGGCGGCCAGGTCGGGGGCGGTGTCGGCCAGCGTGCCGTCGAAGTCAAACAGGATCAGGGCGCTCATTTGCGGGTAGCCATCAGGTAATTGACCGAGGTGTCGGACGACAGGGTGTAGATCTGGGTGATCGGGTTGTATTCCATGCCGCGCATGCTGACCGGTTCCAGGTTGGCGCCGCGCGCGGCTGCCGACAGCTCGCTGGGCTTGATGAACTGGTCATAGCTGTGCGTGCCGCGCGGCAGCAGGCGCAGGACATATTCCGCGCCCACGATGGCGAACAGGAAGGACTTGGGATTGCGGTTCAGCGTCGAGAAGAACACCCAGCCGCCCGGTTTCACCAGGGTCGAGCAGGCGCGCACGATGGACGCCGGATCCGGCACGTGTTCCAGCATTTCCATGCAGGTCACCACGTCGTACTGGCCGGGTTGTTCCGCTGCGAGTTCCTCCACCGGAACCTTGCGGTACTCCACCTTCACGCCCGATTCCAGGCCATGCAGGCGAGCCACCTTCAGGGACTTGTCGGCCAGGTCGATGCCGGTCACCTCGGCGCCGCTGCGCGCCATGGCTTCGGACAGGATGCCGCCGCCGCAGCCCACGTCCAGCACCTTCTTGCCCGCCAGGCTGCCTGCGCATTCCTGGATCCATTCCAGCCGCAGCGGGTTGATGGCGTGCAGGGGCTTGAACTCGCTTTCGGGATCCCACCAGCGGCTGGCCAGGGCGCCGAACTTGTCGATTTCAGCCTGGTCGGCGTTGATGGGGCGGGCGGTATCGTGGGTTTGCGTAGTCATGGGCAGGTTCAGCGTAAGGCGACTCTATGACTCTATATATAGAGGGGTCCATCGCGCCGGGCGAGGGAGGGGCGGCGCAGCCCTGCACCGCTTTGGTGCGTGGCTGGCGAAAAAAAGGGCCTCGCTATGCGAGGCCCCCTTATTGTAGCTAGTCCAGCAATTACTTGCGGCTACCCACGATTTCGATCTCAACGCGACGGTTTTGGGCGCGGCCTTCCTTCGTCTTGTTGGAAGCGATCGGGTTCAGCTCACCCTTGCCTTCCGTGTAGATACGGTTCGGGTCGATACCCTTGCTGACCAGGTAGGTCTTGACCGAAGCGGCGCGGCGCTCGGACAGCTTCTGGTTGTAGGCTTCGGTACCGATCGAGTCGGTGTGGCCCACAGCAATGATGGTTTCGAGGTCGATACCGCGAGCTTGCTGGGCGACTTGGTCCAGCAGCTGACGGCCTTCGGGCTTCAGCGTCGACTTGTCGAAGTCGAAGAACGTGTCAGCATTGAACACGACCTTGGCCGCCATCGGGGCCGGCTTCGCCTTCTGTTGTGCAACCGGCACGCCGTCGCAACCGGGGATACCGGTGGCCGGGGTCCAGAATGCATCGCGCCAGCACAGTTCGTTCGTGCCGTTCTTCCAAACGTCACCGAACGGGTTGCGCCAGTTGTCCACGGTTTGCGCGGAAGCTACACCAGAGGCCGTGACGGCGGCGAAGGCGAGCGCCAGAGCGAATTTGGAGGGTTTGTTCATGTTTCTCCTCGTTGAGCTTGAAGCTGGATAAGTGACTCGCAGCGAACCCCCGCCGCATATCAGGAAAACGGGGCCAGTATAGCAACGCCAAGAGCTGGTTCAAAGGAATAGCTACTGGGTTTCCTGCGTGCTGGAAACAATCTTAAGGCATTTGGGGGGCTTTGGCTTCCCTGGAGAGGCGCATTGGCGCTGGATATGACGTTTTCGGCGCTCCTTCGGTTTTCCATGTTGGTTTTTGACAACAGGGCCGCGGGACGCGGGCGGACGCGCGGTTGGTCGCCGCCCCATATCTTCCCGTCCGGCCGGTCGAGGCGCCGCTTGGGGAGCGCCTTCTGACCGCCGCGGGAATCGGATGATAGAATTTCCTGTTTACCCGGCCCGGGTTCCTCCTTACACGATTCTGTCGTTATATATATGGATTCCTTTGCCAAGGAGACGCTTCCGGTATCGCTGGAAGAAGAGATGCGCCGCAGTTACCTCGATTACGCGATGAGCGTGATCGTCGGGCGGGCGCTACCGGATGTGCGGGACGGCCTCAAGCCTGTCCACCGGCGCGTGCTCTACGCGATGCACGAACTGAACAACGACTGGAACCGCGCCTATAAGAAGTCGGCGCGTATCGTCGGGGACGTCATCGGTAAATACCACCCCCACGGCGACCAGTCCGTCTACGACACCATCGTCCGCATGGCGCAGGATTTCTCCATGCGCTACATGCTGGTCGACGGCCAGGGCAACTTCGGCTCGATCGACGGCGACAACGCCGCGGCGATGCGTTACACCGAAATTCGCCTGGCCAAGATCGCCCACGAATTGCTGGCCGACATCGACCAGGAAACGGTGGACTTCGGCCCCAATTACGACGGCAGCGAACAAGAACCGCTGCTGTTGCCGTCGCGCCTGCCCAACCTGCTGGTCAACGGCAGCTCGGGCATCGCGGTGGGCATGGCCACCAATATTCCGCCCCACAACCTCCAGGAAGTGGTCGACGGCTGCCTGTACTGCCTGCGCAATCCGGGCTGCTCGGTCGATGAGCTCATGGAGCTCATCCCGGCCCCCGATTTCCCCACTGGCGGCATCATCTACGGCATGTCCGGCGTGCGCGAAGGCTATCGCACCGGTCGCGGCCGCGTCATCATGCGCGCCAAGACCCACTTCGAGGACATGGAGAAGGGCAACCGCCAGGCCATCGTGGTCGACGCGATCCCCTACCAGGTCAACAAGAAGACGCTGCAGGAACGCATCGCCGAGCTCGTCAACGACAAGAAGATCGAAGGCATCTCGGACATCCGCGACGAGTCCGACAAGGACGGGATGCGCCTGGTCATCGAGCTCAAGCGCGGCGAGGTTCCCGAGGTTGTCCTGAACAACCTCTACAAGAACACGCAGCTGCAAGATACCTTCGGGATGAACCTGGTGGCGCTGGTCGACGGCCAGCCCCGCCTGCTCAACCTGAAGCAGATGATCGACTACTTCCTGCAGCATCGCCGCGAAGTGGTCACGCGCCGCACGGTGTTCCAGCTGCGCAAGGCCCGCGAACGCGGCCACGTGCTGGAAGGCCTGGCCGTCGCGCTTGCCAACATCGACGATTTCATCGCCATCATCAAGGCAGCTCCGACTCCGCCGGTCGCGCGCCAGGAGCTGATGGCGAAGTCGTGGGATTCGTCGCTGGTGCGCGAAATGCTGTCGCGCGCCGACGGCGACACGCCGGGAGGCCGCGCGGCCTTCCGTCCGGACGACCTGGGCGCCGAGTTCGGCCTCCAGGGCGACGGCCTGTACCGTCTGAGCGACACGCAGGCCCAGGAAATCCTGAACATGCGCCTGCAACGCCTGACCGGGCTGGAGCAGGACAAGATCGTCGGCGAATACAAGGACATCATGTCCACCATCGCCGACCTGCTGGATATCCTGGCGCGTCCTGAGCGCATCACCACGATCATTGGCGAAGAGCTGCAGGCCATCAAGGCGGAGTTCTCGACCGGCGCGAAGGATACGCGCCGCTCGGAAATCGAACTCAACGCCACCGAGCTCGACACCGAAGACCTGATCACGCCGACCGACATGGTCGTGACCCTGTCGCACGGCGGCTACATCAAGAGCCAGCCGCTGTCCGAGTACCGCTCGCAAAAGCGCGGCGGACGCGGCAAGCAGGCCACGGCCATGAAGGAAAACGACTGGATCGACCAGTTGTTCATCGCCAACACGCACGACTTCCTGCTGTGCTTCTCCAACCGCGGCCGCGTGTACTGGCTGAAGGTCTGGGAAGTGCCGCAAGGCACGCGCAACTCGCGCGGCAAGCCCATCGTCAACATGTTCCCGTTGGCCGAAGGCGAGAAGATCACCGTGGTGCTGCCGGTCAAGGAATTCAGCGAAGACCACTACGTCTTCATGGCGACCTCGCGCGGCACGGTCAAGAAGACCCCGCTGTCCGACTTCTCCAACCCGCGCAAGGCCGGCATCATCGCCGTGGACCTGGACGACGGCGACTACCTGATCGGCGCCGACCTGACCGACGGCCAGCATGACGTCATGCTGTTCTCGGACGCCGGCAAGGCCGTGCGCTTCGACGAGAACGACGTGCGTCCGATGGGCCGCAACGCCCGCGGCGTGCGCGGCATGATGCTGGAAGACACCCAGACCGTCATCGCGCTGCTGGTGGCTGGCGACGAAACGCAAAGCGTGCTGACCGCCACCGAAAACGGCTACGGCAAGCGCACCCCGATCACCGAGTACACGCGTCACGGCCGCGGCACCAAGGGCATGATCGCCATCCAGACCAGCTCGCGCAACGGCAAGGTCGTGGGCGCGGTGCTGGTCATGCCTTCGGACGAGATCATGCTGATCACGACCGGCGGCGTGCTGGTGCGCACCCGCGTCTCTGAAATCCGCGAAATGGGCCGCGCCACGCAAGGCGTCACGCTCATCAACGTCGACGACGGCAGCTCTCTGTCCGGCGTGCGCCGCGTCGTGGAAAGCGATGCGGACGATGACGGCGACCTGGGCGAAGACGGCCAGGACGCGGACGGCGGCGACGACAACGGCGCTGCGGACTCGACGGATTCGACGGAACCTACGGAGCAATAATGGCCCGCCCCTGGAACTTCTCGGCAGGCCCCTCGGCCTTGCCCGAGGTGGTGCTGCAGCAAGCCGCTGCGGAAATGCTGGACTGGCACGGCAGCGGCATGTCCGTGATGGAAATGAGCCATCGCGGCAAGCATTTCGTGCAGATCTGCGATGAAGCAGAGTCCGATCTGCGCGACCTGCTCGGACTGCCGGCGGACTACGCCGTCATGTTCATGCAGGGCGGCGGTTCCGGGGAAAACGCCATCGTTCCCATGAATCTCATGGGACGCCGCGGTACGCCGGCGGCCGACTTCGTCGTGACGGGCCATTGGTCCAAGCGTTCGTACAAGGAAGCCGGCCGCTACGGCAGCACCCATGTGGCGGCAAGCAGCGAGCAGGCCATCCAGCTGGATGGCCGCGAGCAGGCGCCGCTGACCTGGGTGCCGCCGGTCGATACCTGGCAAGTGCGCCAGGATTCGGCCTATCTGCACCTGTGCAGCAATGAAACCATCGGCGGCGTCGAGTTCATGGACTGGCCCGACACCGCCGCGCTGGGCGCGCCCGACGTGCCGCTGGTCGTCGACGCGTCCTCGCATTTCCTGTCGCGTCCGATGGACGTGACGCGCTGCGGCATGATGTACGCCGGCGCGCAAAAGAATGCCGGCCCGGCGGGCGTGACCATGGTCATCGCGCGCCGCGACCTGATCGGCCACGCCTTGCCGATCTGCCCGTCCGCGTTCGATTACGCCAACGTGGCCGCGGAGCATTCGCGCTACAACACGCCGCCCACCTTCGCCATCTACGTCGCCGGCCTGGTCTTCAAGTGGGTCAAGGCCAATGGCGGCGTGGCCGGCATGGAAGCCGCGAACAAGGCCAAGGCCGATCTGCTGTACGGCTATCTGGACAGCACCAGCTTCTACCGCAATCCCATCCACGCACCGGTGCGCTCGCGCATGAACGTGCCGTTCGTGCTGCGCGACGAATCGCTCAACGACGCCTTCCTGCAAGGCGCGGACGCGGCCGGCCTGACGCAGCTCAAGGGCCACAAGAGCGTGGGCGGCATGCGCGCCTCGATCTACAACGCGGTGCCCCTGGCTGGGGTCACGGCGCTGGTCGAGTACCTCAAGGAATTCGAGCGTCGCTATGGATGACGATCTGCAGCGCAAGCTGCTCCCCTTGCGTCAGCGCATCGACGCGTTGGACGCCCAGATCCTCGACCTCCTGACGCAGCGCGCAAGCGCCGCGCTGGAAGTGGGCGAGGCCAAGCACGCCGCGAATGCCGATGGCCCCGTGCTGCGCCCCGAGCGCGAAGCCGAGGTCATCCGCCGCCTGCAGCAGACCAATCCCGGCCCGTTCCCGAACGCTGGCGTGGCCGCGGTCTGGACCGAAATCATCTCGGCCTGCCGCGGCCTGGAGCGCGGCATGACGGTCGCCTTCCTGGGACCGCAGGGCTCGTTCTCGGAACAGGCGGCGCAGGAGCATTTCGGCCACGCCGTGCAGAAGCTGCCTTGCGCTTCGTTTGACGAAGTCTTCCGCGCCGTCGAGGCGGGGCAGGCCGACGTCGGCATGGTTCCGGTCGAAAACTCCACCGAAGGCGCGGTCAACCGCAGCCTGGACCTGCTGCTGAACACGCCGCTGAAGATTCTGGGCGAGCGTTCGTTGGTCATTCGCCATTGCCTGATGTCGCAGTCCGGCAGCATGGACGGCATCAAGACGATTTCCGCGCATCCGCAGGCGCTGGCCCAGTGCCAGGGCTGGCTCACGCGCAACTATCCCGATGTGGCCCGCGTGGCCGCGTCCAGCAATTCCGAGGCCGCGCGCGCTGCCGCGGGCGACCCGAGCATCGCGGCGATCGCCGGTGAAGTGGCGGCGCCCGCCTGGAACCTGCAGATCGTGGCCGCGGGCATTCAGGACGACCCACATAACCGCACGCGCTTCCTGGCGATCGGCAACATCGAGCCGCTGGTCAGCGGCAAGGACAAGACCAGCCTGATCCTGGCCGTGCCGAACCGCGCTGGCGCCGTCTACGAAATGCTGGCGCCGCTGGCGGCCAATGGCGTGTCCATGACGCGCTTCGAGTCGCGGCCGGCCCGCACCGGCCAGTGGGAATACTATTTCTATGTGGACGTCCTGGGTCACCGCAATGACCCGAACGTCGAACGCGCCCTGGCCGCCTTGCAGGCGCAGGTTGCCTACCTGAAAGTGCTGGGTTCCTACCCGGCGCCGTGAGCCCTTCCGACATGACCACCGCATCCAAGCCCCTCGTTGCTCCGGCGCACGTCAGCGCCATCGCGCCTTACCAGGCCGGCAAGCCCATCGAAGAACTGGCCCGCGAATTCGGGCTGGACCCGGCCGGGATCGTCAAACTGGCGTCCAATGAAAACCCGCTGGGCATGCCCAAGTCGGCGCGCGAGGCGATGCTGGCCGCGGCCGAGTCGCTGGCGCGCTATCCCGATCCCAACGGCTTCGACCTGAAGTCGGCGCTGGCTGAACGCTACGGCGTGCCGATGAGCTGGGTCACGCTGGGCAACGGCTCCAACGACATCCTGGAAATCGCGGCGCTGGCGCTGCTGGAGCCGGGCGTGTCGGCGGTCTATGCGCAGCACTCGTTCGCGGTCTACCGCCTGGCCACCCAGGCGCGCGGCGCCCGCCACATCGTGGTGCCGGCCAAGGACTACGGGCATGACCTGGATGCGATGTTCGATGCCATCGCCGACGATACGCGGCTGCTGTTCATCGCCAACCCGAACAACCCCACCGGCACCTTCGTGCCGGGCGACCAGGTCGCGGCCTTCCTGGAGCGCGTCCACGCCGCCCACGGCGATCGCGTGACGGTGGTCCTGGACGAGGCCTACAACGAGTACCTCGATCCCGAGTTCCGCTTCGACAGCACCGCGCTGGTGCGCCGCTATCCCAACCTGATCGTGTCGCGCACCTTCTCCAAGGCCTACGGCCTGGCGGGGCTGCGCGTGGGCTTCGCGGTGGCGCAGCCGGCCCTGACGGATCTGCTGAATCGCGTGCGCCAGCCGTTCAACGTCAATACGCTGGCGCAGGCCGCGGCCATCGCCGCGTTGCGCGACGCGGCCTACCTGGAAGAGGCCTATGCCTCCAACAAGGCGGGCAAGGCGCAGTTGTGCGCCGCGTTCGAGCGCCTGAAGCTGCGCTACGTGCCCAGCTACGGCAACTTCGTGCTGGTGCATGTGGGCGACGCCCCGCGCATCAACCTGGAGCTGCTCAAGCGCGGCGTGATCGTGCGCCCGGTTGCCGGCGACGGCTTGCCGGAGTGGCTGCGGGTGTCCATCGGACTGCCGCAGGAAAACGAGCGGTTCATCGAAGCCTTGAGCGCCATCCTGTCCGCATGAACGACGCGTCACCGAAATCCGATCAGGGGGCCGCTGGCCCCCTGATTCCTGTATTGGCCGTAGTAGGCGTGGGCCTGATCGGCGGATCCTTCGCCGCGGCCTTGCGCCGGGCGGGGCAGGTGGGCCGGGTGCTTGGGGTAGGGCGCAACGCGCAATCGCTGGCCCGCGCCGTTGAACTAGGGCTGATCGACGAAGCCGCTTCCGCAGAGGATGCCGCGGCGCACGCCGATCTGATCCTGCTGGCGACGCCAGTGGGCGGGCTGGGCGACGTGCTGTCGCGCATGCGCGCGCATCTGCGCTCCGATACCGTGCTGACGGATGGGGGCAGTACCAAGGCCGAAGTGGTCGAGGCCGCACGCGCCGCCCTGGGCGACCGGATCGCGCAGTTCGTGCCTGGCCATCCCATCGCCGGCGCAGAGCGCACCGGACCGGAGGCGGCCGATGCCGAGCTGTACCGCAAGCGCACCGTCATCCTGACGCCGCTGGTCGAGAATGGCGCGGCCTCGCTGGAGCTGGTGCGCCGGGCATGGCAGGCTTGCGGGGCGGACGTGATCGACATGGACGCCGACGCCCATGACCGCGTGCTGGCTTCGGTCAGCCATTTGCCGCATCTGCTATCGGCGGTGTACATGGAGCAAGTGGCCGAGGCCACCGATGCTTCCACGCGCCTGGCGCTGGCGGGCAGCGGTTTTCGCGACTTCACGCGCATCGCCGCGGGTTCGCCCGAGATGTGGCGCGACATTTTTCTGTCCAACCGCGACGCCATGCTGGCCGAACTGGCCGACGTGCGCACGGTGCTGGATCGTGCCGAACGCGCCATTGCCGATGGCGATGGCGCGGCTTTGCTGACGCTGCTGGACACGGCGGCCCGCGCCCGCCGCAACTGGCGCAAGGAGTAGCTGACATGGGCGCTTTGCCTTATCTCGATCTGCCGCGCGTGCGGCAAGCGCGGGGCGTGATGGCCCTGCCGGGTTCCAAGAGCATTTCCAACCGCGTGCTGCTGCTGTCCGCCATCGCCGAGGGTAGCACCGTCATCACCGGTTTGCTGGATTCCGACGACACCCGCGTCATGCTCGGCGCCTTGCGCCAGCTGGGCGTGCAGGTGTCGGAACTGGAGGCGGGCAGTGTCACGGTGCAGGGCGTGCGCCGTTTTCCGGTGGAAAGCGCCGACCTGTTCATGGGCAACGCCGGCACCGCGATCCGGCCGCTGACCGCGGCGCTGGCGCTCATGGGCGGCGATTACCGCCTGTCGGGCGTGCCGCGCATGCACGAGCGCCCCATTGGCGACCTGGTCGACGCACTCAAGGGCTTGGGCGCCAGCATCGATTACCTGGGCCAGCCTGGCTATCCGCCCCTGCATATCGGCCGCGGCGACATCGCGGCGGACGCGGTCACGCGCGTGCAGGGTTCGGTGTCCAGCCAGTTCCTGACTGCCTTGCTGATGGCCGCGCCGCTGCAGGCCGGCCGCAGCGGCGAGCCGGTCACGATCGAAGTGCTGGGCGAGCTCATCTCCAAGCCGTACATCGAGATCACGTTGAACCTGATGGCGCGCTTCGGCGTGCAGGTGCGGCGCGACGGTTGGAGCCGTTTCGTCATCGACGGCGGGGCGGCCTATCGCAGCCCCGGGCAGATCGCGGTCGAAGGCGACGCCTCGACGGCTTCCTATTTCCTGGCGCTGGGCGCGATCGGCGGAGGGCCGCTGCGCGTGACCGGCGTGGGCGCGGACAGCATCCAGGGCGACGTCGCCTTTGCCGGCACGCTGGCCGACATGGGCGCGACCGTGACCTACGGTCCCGACTGGATCGAGGTGACGGGCGCGCGCGTCGCCCAGGGCGAACGCCTGAAGGCCTTCGACACCGATTTCAACCTGATCCCGGACGCCGCCATGACCGCGGCCGCCCTGGCGCTGTACGCCGACGGCCCGTGTCGCCTGCGCAACATCGGCAGCTGGCGCGTCAAGGAAACCGACCGCATCCACGCCATGCAGACCGAACTGGAAAAGCTGGGCGCGCAGGTGGAATCGGGGCCGGATTGGCTGCGCGTGACGCCGCCGGCGCAGGATGCCTGGCGCGATGCGCACATCGGCACCTGGGACGACCACCGCATGGCAATGTGCTTTTCGCTGGCGGCTTTCGGGCCGGCGGCCGTCCGTATTCTCGACCCGGGCTGCGTCAGCAAGACCTTCCCGGGTTACTTTGATGTTTACGCGGGCCTGGTAGCGGCCTAGCGAAGAATCGCCCATGACTTCGATTTCCCCTGCAACTTCCTCCACTGTCCCCGTCATCACCATCGACGGCCCCACCGCGTCCGGCAAGGGCACGGTGGCCCACCGCGTCGCCAAGGCCCTGGGCTGGGCCGTGCTCGACAGCGGCGCGCTCTATCGCCTGACCGCGCTGGCGGCGCTCAACCGCGGCTTGTCCCCCGAGGACGAGCCCGCCGTGGCGCGCGTGGCCGAAACCCTGGATGTGCGTTTCGAAGGGCCTCATGTCTACCTCGAGGGCGTGGATGTCGGCCACGATATCCGTCGCGAGGAAGTCGGCAACTTCGCCTCGCGCGTGGCCGCCTTCCCGGGCGTGCGCCAGGCGCTGCTCGAGCGCCAGCGCGCCTTCCGGCTGGCTCCGGGCCTGGTTGCGGACGGGCGCGACATGGGTACGGTGGTGTTTCCCGATGCGCCCCTGAAGGTGTTCCTGGTAGCCGATGTGGTCGCGCGGGCGCAGAGGCGCTGTAAGCAGTTGATCGAAAAGGGAATTTCTGCTAATCTTGATGACCTCCTACGGGATATGCGCGAGCGGGACGCCCGCGATATGGGGCGGACTACCGCTCCCTTGGCTCCCGCAGCGGATGCACACGTGCTGGATTCGTCTGATTTGACGATTGCAGAAACGGTGCAGGCAATACTGGATTTCTGGAAGAACGCCGCCGCGGATTGAATTACCGGTCCCGGACTTTTCTCTCGAATCCTCCGCAGTTTTCTGTTTTTTTTATCGGCCCTGTTCAAGCCAGGCGCAGCCCCCACGGGACACCCCGCAAGGGTAAACCGGCAAGCAGGCATTTTGACTCCACTGTGGCGGGCAATCCGCTGCGGTGTGTTTTTAACGGCCATTTCGGCCCAATGGATTTCAACCCCATGTCTTCCGTTTCCACTACCGCCACCGGCGGCGAAAGCTTCGCCGACCTTTTCGCACAAAGCCTCAAGAGCCAGGACATGAAGTCCGGCGAGGTCATCAGCGCCGAAGTCGTGCGCGTCGACCACAACTTCGTCGTCGTCAACGCCGGCCTGAAGTCCGAAGCGCTGATCCCCCTGGAAGAGTTCCTGAACGACCAGGGCGAGCTCGAAGTGCAACCTGGCGATTTCGTCTCGGTGGCCATCGATTCCCTGGAAAACGGCTACGGCGACACCATCCTGTCGCGTGACCGCGCCAAGCGCCTGTCGGCCTGGCTGCAACTGGAAAAGGCCCTGGAAAACGGCGAACTGGTTACCGGCACCATCACCGGCAAGGTGAAGGGCGGCCTGACCGTCATGACCAACGGCATCCGCGCGTTCCTGCCGGGTTCGCTGGTGGACCTGCGTCCGGTCAAGGACACCACCCCGTACGAAGGCAAGACCCTCGAATTCAAGGTCATCAAGCTCGACCGCAAGCGCAACAACGTCGTTCTGTCGCGTCGCCAGGTGCTGGAAGCCAGCATGGGCGAAGAGCGCCAGAAGCTGCTCGAAACCCTGCACGAAGGTGCTGTGGTCAAGGGCGTGGTCAAGAACATCACCGACTACGGCGCGTTCGTGGACCTGGGCGGCATCGACGGCCTGCTGCACATCACCGACATGGCCTGGCGCCGTGTGCGTCACCCCTCCGAAGTCCTGCAAGTGGGTCAGGAAGTCGAAGCCAAGGTGCTCAAGTTCGACCAGGAAAAGAGCCGCGTCTCCCTGGGCGTCAAGCAGCTGGGCGAAGATCCGTGGGTGGGCCTGGCTCGCCGCTACCCGCAAGGCACCCGCCTGTTCGGCAAGGTCACCAACCTGACCGACTACGGCGCGTTCGTTGAAGTCGAAGCCGGCATCGAAGGCCTGGTGCACGTCTCCGAAATGGACTGGACCAACAAGAACGTCGATCCGCGCAAGGTCGTGACCCTGGGCGAAGAAGTCGAAGTCATGGTCCTGGAAATCGACGAAGACCGTCGTCGCATCTCGCTGGGCATGAAGCAGTGCCGCCAGAACCCGTGGGAAGAGTTCGCCACCAACTTCAAGCGTGGTGACAAGGTCCGCGGCGCCATCAAGTCGATCACCGACTTCGGCGTGTTCGTCGGCCTGCCCGGCGGCATCGATGGCCTGGTTCACCTGTCCGACCTGTCGTGGACGGAAACCGGCGAAGAAGCCGTGCGCAACTTCAAGAAGGGCGACGAGATCGAAGCCGTGGTTCTGGGCATCGATACCGACAAGGAACGCATCTCGCTGGGCATCAAGCAGCTGGAAGGCGACCCCTTCAACAACTTCGTTGCCACGTTCGACAAGGGCGCCGTTGTTCCGGGCACCATCAAGTCGGTCGAAGCCAAGGGCGCTGTTGTCACGCTGTCCGTGGACGTTGAAGGCTACCTGCGCGCTTCCGAGATCTCCTCGGGCCGCGTTGAAGACGCCACCACTGTTCTGACCGCCGGCGAGAACATCGAAGCCATGATCGTCAACATCGACCGCAAGACGCGTTCGATCCAGCTGTCGATCAAGGCCCGCGACAACGCCGAAACCGCCGAAACGATCCAGCGCATGTCCGACGCCAGCGCTTCGTCCGGCACCACCAACCTCGGCGCGCTGCTGAAGGCCAAGCTGGACCAACAGCGCAACGACGGTTAATTCGTGACCAAGTCGGAGCTGATCGCCGCCTTGGCGGCCCGCTATCCTCAGCTGGCCGCCCGCGACACCGATTACGCGGTCAAGACCGTGCTCGACGCAATGACCCAGGCCCTGGCCTCGGGTCAGCGCATCGAGATCCGCGGTTTTGGCAGCTTCTCGCTGTCGCAGCGGTCTCCCCGCATCGGTCGCAATCCGAAATCCGGCGAACAGGTGCTGGTGCCTGGAAAACAGGTGCCGCACTTCAAGGCGGGCAAGGAATTGCGCGAGCGGGTGGACTTGGCCGGCGGCAATGACGAGGACGCTCAATCTTCTGGATCGAGTGAACCGATGCCGTCGATGGTGAGTCTGCACGCCATGCATTGACGGCACGGCAGTAAGGCCGCCTTCGGGCGGATCGGACCGAGAACCTAGCCCCTTGAGCAATCAAGGGGCTTTGTTTTTTGGCGCCAGGCGGGATCCGTCGCTTACAATTGATAGTCTTGAATTCTTTGGAGCATGCGCCATGCGCTACCTAGTCTGGGCCCTGCGATTGCTCGTGTTTGTTGCAGTATTGATGTTCGCGTTGAAAAACACGGATCCGGTCGCCGTGAAGTTCTACGCCGATTACGTGGTGCAGGACGTGCCCCTCATCGTTGTGATGCTGGTCGTGTTCGTCTTGGGCGCCTTGTTTGGCTTGTTGCTGACCGTGCCCGCCGCCATGCGCCGCCGCCGCGAAGCCATGCGCCTGCGCCGCGAGCTGGACCGTGTCCAGGCCGCCGTCGCCGGCACCACGCCCGCCGTGCCGCCGGAGGCCGTGGCCCCGATGTCGCCGCTGTGATGCCGTTGCGTCAGCACTGAATCCCTTTCCGCACTGAATTACCGCAAGAGCCCGCATAGTGGATTTTGAACCTTGGTGGTTGATTTTCGTGCCGGTATTGTTCGCGCTGGGCTGGCTGGCCGCGCGCTTCGATATCCGGCAAATGCTGCGGGAAACCCGCAGCCTGCCCGACTCCTATTTCCGCGGGCTGAACTTCCTGCTCAATGAAGAGCCGGACCGCGCCATCGACGCCTTCGTCGAAGTGGCCAAGCTGGACCCGGAAACCACCGAGCTGCACTTTGCGCTGGGCAGCCTGTTCCGCCGCCGGGGCGAAATGGAGCGCGCCATCCGCGTGCACCAGAGCCTCCTGAACCGTTCCGACCTGCCCGCCGCCGAACGCGAGCATGCGCAGCACGAGCTGGCGCAGGATTTCCTCAAGGCCGGCATGCTGGACCGCGCCGAAAACGGCTTCGAGCAGCTCAAGGACACCCGCTACGCCTTGCCCGCGCTGCGTTCGCTGATCCGCATCTACGAATCCGAGCACGATTGGCCGCGCGCCATCGAAGCCGTGAAGACGCTGCAGGGCCTGGTCGACGAGCCGGTGCCGCAGCTCGTGCACTATTACTGCGAACAGGCGCAAACCGCGCTGTCGGCCAAGCCCGCCGACATCGACGCGGCCCACAAGGCGCTGGATGCCGCCGACCATGCCTTGTCGACCATCGATCCGGCGTCGAGCAAAGGCGCCATGGTGCGCACCGCCATGCTGCGCGCCCGCCTGGCCCTGATCGAACAGGACCCGAAGCGCGAACGCCTGTACCTGGAGTCGATCATGACCGACGCTCCCGAGTACGCCGGCCTGGTGGCCGAGCAGGTCCTGGCGAACTACCGCGCCGCCAATCAGGAAGCGGCTGGGCTCGACGTGCTGCAGAAGCAGTATGCGCGCCACGCGTCGCTGGACCTGTTCAACGTGCTGTTCCGCGAACTGCGCGCCCAGCAGGGCTCCGCGCCGTCATGGGCATTTGCCCGCAATGCCTTGCGCAGCCATCCGTCGCTGCTGGGGCTGGACCGTCTGCTGGAGGCCGAGCTGGCCAATCCGGAAAGCGGCGCCGAGCAGGCGCCAGTGCCGGGCGCCGACCTGACGTTGTTGCGCAGCCTGATCCACAAGCATACGCAGCGGCTGGACCGCTACGCATGCCGCAGTTGCGGTTTTCAGGCGCGTCGCTTTTACTGGCAATGTCCCGGCTGCAACGCCTGGGAAACCTACGCGCCGCGCCGCTTGGAAGAACTTGAATGAATGCATTTCCCGCCGAAGCCATTTCGCATAGCCGCGTCCTCGTGGTGGGCGATGTGATGCTGGACCGGTACTGGTTCGGCGAAGTCGAACGCATTTCGCCCGAAGCGCCGGTGCCCGTGGTACGCGTGGCGCGCCGCGAAGACCGCCTGGGCGGCGCGGCCAACGTCGCGCGCAACGTGGCGGCCCTGGGCGGCCATGTGACCTTGGTCGGCGTGCTGGGCGAAGACGAGGCGGGCGACAGCGTCCGGCGCTTGTCCGCCGAAGCCGGCATACAGGCCGAGCTGGTCGCCGATCCGTCCTTGCACACGACCTTGAAGATGCGCGTGCTGGGCCGCCAGCAGCAGTTGCTGCGCGTGGACTTCGAACAGCATCCGGCACAGGCCGCGCTGGACAACGTCGATGCCGCTTTCGCGCGCCATCTGGCCAACCACGACATCGTCGTGCTGTCCGACTATGCCAAGGGCGTGCTGGCGCGGGTCGAATCGCTGATCGCGCTGGCCCGCAACGCCGGCGTGCCGGTGCTGGTGGACCCGAAGGGCCACGATTACACCCGTTACCGCGGGGCGACGCTCGTCACCCCCAACCGCTCGGAAATGCAGGAGGCCGTGGGCCGCTGGAGTTCCGAGGCCGAACTCACCGATCGCGCGCAGCGCCTGCGCGCCGACCTGGATCTGGAAGCCTTGCTCGTGACCCGTTCCGAGCAGGGCATGACTTTGTTTACCGACGCGGGGCGCGACCACATCGACGCGCAGGCGCACGAAGTGTTCGACGTGTCCGGCGCAGGCGACACCGTGCTGGCGACGCTGGCCGTGTCGCGCGCCATCGATCTGCCGTGGGTCGACGCGATGGGCTGGGCCAACAAGGCCGGCGGCATCGCCGTGGGCAAGCTTGGCACGTCCATCGTCACCGCCGCGGAATTGGCAGGAGAACTCTCATGATCGTCGTTACCGGAGCCGCGGGCTTCATAGGCAGCAACCTGGTGCGCGGGCTCAACCGCCGCGGCATCAAGGACATCATCGCGGTCGATGACCTGACCGAAGGCGACAAGTTCGTCAACCTGGTCGATTGCCAGATCGCGGACTACATGGACAAGGACGACTTCCGCCGCCGCGTCCTCGACGGCAGCCTGCGGGAAGTGCGTGCCGTGCTGCACCAGGGCGCGTGCTCGGACACGACCGAGCGCAACGGCCGCTACATGCTCGACAACAACTACCGCGTCACGCTGGAGCTGTTCGAGTTCTGCCAGGAGCGCCGCATTCCGTTCCTGTACGCCTCGTCGGCGGCGGTCTACGGCGGTTCCTCGATCTACGTGGAAGACCCCGCCAACGAAGGCCCGCTGAACGTCTATGGCTATTCCAAGCTGCTGTTCGATCAGGTCCTGCGCCAGCGCATGGACAGCCTGACCGCACAGGTGGTGGGCCTGCGCTACTTCAACGTCTACGGTCCGCACGAACAGCACAAGGGCCGCATGGCTTCGGTGGCGTTCCACAACATGAACCAGTTCCTGGAGCATGGGCACGTGCGCCTGTTCGCGGGCTGGGACGGCTACGTGGATGGCGGCCAGAGCCGCGACTTCATTTCCGTCGAAGACGTGGTCGCGGTCAACCTGCATTTCCTGGACCACCCCGAGCAGTCTGGTATTTTCAACTGCGGCACGGGCCGCGCGCAGCCCTTCAACGATGTGGCGGCCGGCGTGGTCAATGCGCTGCGCGCGGAGCGCGGCGAAGCCGAGCTGACGCTGGCGCAACTGGTGGAACTGGATCTGATCCGCTACATCCCGTTCCCGGACGACCTGAAAGGGCGCTATCAGAGCTACACGCAGGCCGATGTCACGCGCCTGCGCGCAGCGGGGTTCCAGGCGCCGATGCGCGATGTGCGGACCGGCGTCACCGAGTACGTGCGTTACTGGCGCGCCCGCAAGTAAGTCTGCGCCACTGCGCCGGGTCTGCAAGAAAAGCCACCGTTCGCGGTGGCTTTTTTTCGCCTGGCGGTTTGCCGGGGCGGATGTTTCCATTCACTGCGCCGCCGTGGCGGGGCGCGTCGCCCGCATGATCTGAGCGTGGCGTGACAGCCGTTGCGCCAGACACCTGGGAGACCCTCCATGAATCCATTCCTTCAATCCGCCGCTGCCCACCCGGCCCCTTTTGCCAGATGGCGCAGGGTGCGCGCCACCCTTGCTTCCGGCGCCCGGCCGCGCCCTTTGCGGCAGGCCTTGGGCGCGCTGCTGGTGACGGCGGGCCTGGGCCTGGCCGCGCCGCAGGCGCACGCGGTGGACCTCAACCAGGCCAATGCCCAGCAGCTCGAAGGCGTCCGGGGCATCGGCCCGCGCATGGCGGAAATCATCATCAAGGAACGCGAACGGGGCGGCAAGTTCGAATCCTTGAACGACCTGGCTGAACGCATGCGCGGCATCGGCCCGAAGAAGGCGCAGGCCCTGCAAGAGGCCGGCCTGCAGGTGGCAGGGACGGGCCCTCAGGCCGGGCAGGGCGATACGGCGGCCAAGCCGGCGCAGGGCAAGCCGGCTGCGGGCAAGGCCGAAGCCAAATCCGAAGCGAAACCGGCGGCGTCCCAGCCCGCGGCCCGCGCCCGGCCCTGAGCGCGTCGCGCGCCGCGCGGGTAGCCCTGGCGGGAGCGCGGCTTTTGGCGGCGCGCGCCGCCAGGCGGGGTTATCATCGTCCGCATGACTACTACCTATCCCACTATCGAGCAAACCGTCGGCAATACGCCGCTGGTGCGCCTGCAGCGCATTCCCGGGGCCGCGGGCGCCGCCCGGGGCAATGTCATCCTGGCCAAGCTGGAGGGCAACAACCCCGCCGGCTCCGTGAAGGACCGTCCGGCCCTGTCGATGATCGCCCGCGCGGAAGAGCGCGGCGACATCAAGCCGGGCGACACCCTCATCGAGGCGACCAGCGGCAATACCGGCATCGCGCTGGCCATGGCTGCCGCCATGCGCGGCTACCGCATGATCCTGATCATGCCGGACAACCTGTCGGTGGAACGCCGCGCGGCCATGACGGCCTACGGCGCCGAGCTGATCCTGACGCCCGCGGACAAGGGCGGCATGGAATACGCCCGCGACCTGGCGTCGGCCATGCAGGCGGACGGCCGCGGTCTGGTGCTGGACCAGTTCGCCAACCCCGACAACCCCCGCGCCCACATCGAAACCACCGGGCCGGAAATCTGGAACCAGACCGAAGGGCGCGTTACCCACTTCGTGAGCGCCATGGGCACCACCGGCACCATCATGGGCGTGTCGACCTACCTGAAGTCGCGCAACCCCGCGGTGCAGGTGGTGGGCGCGCAGCCCGCCGAAGGATCGTCGATCCCGGGCATCCGCAAGTGGCCCGAAGCCTACCTGCCCAAGATCTTCGATCGCAGCCGGGTGGACGCCTATGAATCCATCGAGCAGGCCGAGGCCGAACAGATGGCGCGCCGGCTGGCGGCGGAAGAAGGCATCTTCGGCGGAATTTCATCGGCGGGCGCGCTGGTTGCTGCCCTGCGCGTGGCCGAACGCGTCAACGACGCCACCATCGTGTTCATCGTGTGCGACCGCGGCGACCGCTACCTGTCCACGGGCGTCTTCAACTGAACGCCTGATCGCCTTCGGGCAGAACAAAACCGCCATGCCGGGTTTGCCGGGCATGGCGGTTTTTCATTGGTCGGGCGCGGCGTGCGTCCGTGTTTCTTGCGCGCTTATTCGGGCTGGATGCCGGCGTCCTGCATCACCTTGATCCAACGCTCGCTCTCCGCCAGGTTGAAGGCTTCGGCTTCCTGGTAGCTCATGGTGCTGGGCAGCGTGCCTTGCGACTTCAGCGCTTCAACCACCTTGGGCGATTGCGAGGCTTCGATCATGACCTTGTTCAGCTTGGCGATGATGGGCTGCGGCGTGTCTTTGGGCGCCCACATGCCGTACCAGGTGACGATGTCGAAGCCGGGCAGGACGCTTTCCGCGATGGTCGGCACGTCGGGCAGTTCGGCCAGGCGGGTCTTGGTCGTCACGGCGATCGGGCGGATCTTGCCGCTCTGGATCAGCGGGAGAGCCGGCGCCAGCGGCGCGTACATCAGGTCCACGTGGCCGCCCGCGACGTCGGTCAGGGCCGGGCTGCTGCCGCGGTAGCCGACGTGGGTGATCTTGGCCTTGGTGGAGGTATTGATCAGTTCGCCCGCCAGGTGCGGCAAGGTGGCCACGCCGGGGGATGCGAAGGTCAGCGAACCGGGTTGGGCCTGGCCCTGCTTGATCAGTTCGCCGAAGGTCTTGAACTTCGAGTTGGGCGGGACGACGGCCACCATCGGCACCGTACCCAGCACGCCCACCATCTTGAAGTCCTTGATCGGGTCAAAGCTCAGATTCTTGAATTGGGCCGGATAGATGCCCTGCACCGACGGGTTCATCAGCAAGGTGTAGCCATCCGCCGGCGCCTTGGCGACCTGGGCCGTGCCGATGGTGCCGCTGGCCCCCGCGCGGGTTTCGATCACCAGCGGCTGACCCAGGATCTCGCCCATCTGGACCGCGATCAGGCGGCCGACCACGTCTGTCGGTCCTCCTGCCGCCCAAGGCATGATCACGCGGATGGGCTTGTCCGGATAGTCCGCCTGCGCGTAGGCGGTTGCTGCCGGCACGGCCGCCGTGGCGATCGCCGAGCAGGCCGCGGCGAGGAAGGTGCGTTTGTTCATCTACTGTCTACTCCTACAAAGGTGAGATTGGCCGAGGGCAGCGCTGCTTGCAGCATCGCCTTGACCTCGGCCAGCTGTTTCCCCGTGGTGGCTTCGTTCTTCAGCATCCGGCTCAGCGGGCCGGCCACCACGATGGCAAAGGGTTGTTCGTATGCGCGGAATCCGAGCGAAATGGACATCACGTCCTCGACGTTCTCGCCCACCGAGCGCTGCCAGCCGCGCGCCATGCCCGCCTCCAGGTCGCGGTCGAAGGCTTCCCGGCTGGTGAGCGTGCTGTCCGTGTAGGCGGCAAAGCCGCTGTAGGCCTTGAACCACTTCTGCCGTTCTTCCTGCGACAGCACCGATAGCAGCGCCTTGCCGGAGCTGGTGGCGTGCACCGCCTTGAAGCCGCCCGGCTGATGCGAGAAGCGGATGGTCTGCTTGGACTCGGCGACGATCAGGTACACGACCTTGTCGTCGGCCAGCTTGGCCAGCAAGGCCGTCTCGCCCGTCAGGTCCCGCACCCGGGCCAGCACCGGCTCGATCACCGCGTTCAGCGGGTCGCTATGGCAGATCAGGGTGGCCACGTGTATCAGTTTCTGGGTCGGGTAATAGCCGTGCTTCTTGCCGATTTCGTAGAGATAGCCGCGCGCCACCATGGTCTTCAGCAGCCCATGGCAGCTCGACAGCGGAATCCCCATCTGGGCAGCGATCTCGCTGTACAGCAGGGGCTTCTGCTCCTCCGCAAAAAGGTTCAGCACATCCAGCACTCGGCCAGCAGTTTTCACATCCATGATGTTAGTATCCTATACGTGATAAATTTATGTCAAACAGCATTCAATCGACCAGGAGTTGCAACGCATGAGATGGAAGAACCGTCCTGAGGGATCGAACTGGGGAGATTTCGGGCCTGACGACCAGCGAGGTTGCCTGAATTACATCACCCCCGCGAACGTGCTGAGCGGCATGCGGGAAGTGCGCGAAGGCCTGAGCTTCTGCCTGTCGCTGCCGCTGGATTACCCGGGCGGCAACGGCGTGAACGTGCGGCGCCACCCGCCCAAGCTGCGGCCTACCGAGAGGGACGGCGACCAGTACCTGAATTTCCCGCTGGGACGCCTGCGTCCCGGCTGCGTCGACGTGCTCAGCGACGACATCGTCGAAATGAGCTTGCAGTATTCGACGCAATGGGATTCGCTGGCCCACGTGGGCGCGCTGTTCGACGCCAATGGCGACGGCCTGCCCGAGCGCGTCTACTACAACGGCTACCGGCCCAACGAGCACGTGGTGGGTCCGGTGGACTACGACGTGGACAATGGCTATGCCAAGACCGATCTGGGCCAGGGGCCGGCCTCCAACGCCAAGAAGCTGGACATCACCCAGCTGGCCGAATCGTGCCTGCAGACGCGCGGCGTGATGGTCGATCTGGCGCGCCACTACGGACGGGAGCAGAAGTCGGTCGGCTATGACGAGCTGATGCGCATCCTGGACGCGGACCGGATCGAGATCGAGCAGGGCGATATCGTGCTGTTCCATACGGAATTCGGCGACGCCCTGCTGGAAAAGAACCGCGAGCCGGATCCCCATACGCTGCACGAGATCTGCGCCGGCCTGGACGGCAGCGACGAGAAGCTGCTGCAGTGGATCACCGACTCGAAGGTGGCGGCTATGGCCTCGGACAACCACGCCTTGGAAATCTATCCCACGCAGAAGCCCAATGCCTGCTGCGCGGCGCTGCCTCTGCACCACCACTGCATTTTCAAGCTGGGCCTGCCGATAGGCGAGATGTGGTACCTGGGGGCGCTGGCGCGCTGGCTGACGGCCAACGGCCGCAGCCGCTTCCTGCTGACGGCGCCGCCGCTGAACCTGCCTGGCGCCGTGGGTTCGCCCGTGACGCCGGTTGCGACGGTGTAAAGCGCAGGACCGCGGCGCCTGGCGCCGCGGTCCTGGGGGCTTCAGCGGCCCACGCGCGCTTCGATCTCGCTTGCCAGATCCGCTACCGAGGTCGCGTAGAAGTAGCTGCGGTTGTACTTGGTGAGCGCGAAGAAGTTGGGCGTGCCGACGCGATATTGCGCCGTGCCTCGGGCCTCCTCGACCAGGTCGACCACGCCCAGCGGCTGGCTGCCCCAGCCCGAGGCCGATGCGCCTGGCTGCAGGCGGGCGCCGGCGGCGGTGAGCGTGCCCCAGCTTTGCTTGGGTTCCAGTCCGCCGTCGACGAGCGCGGTGGGATCGGCAGGCAGCACCACGGGTGCGAACACCGGCAGGCCGCGCTGCCAGCCGTGCTGCGACAGGAAGCTGCCCACGGACATGATGGCGTCGCGGGTGTTGTTGCTCAGGTCGATATGGCCGTTGTCGTCGCCGTCCACCGCGTAATGCATGACGCTGGTGGGCATGAACTGCGGCATGCCGATGGCGCCGGCGTACGAGCCGCGGGTTTCCAGGTCCAGCTTGTCTTTCATGACCAGGGTCAGGAAGTCGGCAAGCTGGCCGCGGAACATGGTGGCGCGTTCGGGCTTGGCGGGGTCCGGGTAGTCGAAGGCCAGCGTCGTCAGCGCATCCAGCACGCGGAAATTGCCCATATTGCGGCCGTACAGCGTTTCCACGCCGATGATCGAGGCAATCACCGGCGCCGGAACGCCGAAGCGCTGCGCCGCCTGGTTGAGCAGGTCGCGGTTCTCGTTGTAGAACTCCACGCCCCAGCCGATGCGCTTGGGTTCGACGAAGCGCGAGCGGTAGGTCAGCCAGCTGCGCCAGATCTTCTTGCCCGGGGGCGACGGCGCGATCAGGCGCGCGACGGTGGCGTTGTAGCGCGAACCGGCCAGCGCGGCGACCATGGGGTCCAGCGGCAGTTGGCGCTCGGTGGCCAGGTTTTCCACGAAAGTGCGGACTTCAGGCCGCAACGTGCCATTGGCGGCCAGCGCGGCGGGGGCGTCGTCCGCCAGTTCGGATCCAGGTGTCGGCGCGCTGGGTCCGATGCGGATGGGGGCCGGGGTTGATTCGGCGGCCGGCTGGCCGGCGACGGTGTTGGGTGCAGAGGGGGCGGTGGTGGAGCAGCCCGCCAGCAGGGCGGAGAGCGTTCCGAGTTGCAGTAATCGCCGACAGATGAACATAATCTTCCTTATGGAGACCATGTATCTTACCCACCCGGCATGCCGCCTGCATGAAATGGGCAGTTGGCATCCCGAAAGCCCCCAGAGGCTGGACGCCATTTCAGACCAGTTGCTTGCCAGCGGCTTGATGCCTTACCTGGACGACCGCCAGGCGCCGCAGGCATCCCGCCATGACATATTGCGGGTGCACACTGTCCAGTATCTGAACAGTTTGCGTGAACATACGCCGGAGCAAGGGTATTTCCCTATCGATCCGGATACGCTGATGAATCCCCATACCTACGAAGCCGCCCTGTACGCGGCCGGGGCAGGGGTGGCCGCGGTGGATGCGGTGATGGGCGGAGAGGCCCGCACGGCCTTCTGCGCGGTGAGGCCCCCGGGGCATCACGCCTGCCGTTCTCAGGCCATGGGATTCTGCTTTCTGAACAACGTCGCTATTGCGGCGCAGCATGCGCTGGACTTCCACGGCCTCTCGCGCGTGGCCATCGTCGATTTCGACGTGCACCACGGCAACGGCACCGAAGACATCTTCGCCGGCAACGACCGGGTGCTGATGTGCAGCTTCTTCCAGCATCCGTTCTTTCCCAATAGCGGCGCCGAGAGTCCCGCTTCGAACATGCTGAACGTGCCCGTGGCCGCGTACACCGGCGGGGCGGCGGTCAGGACCATCGTCACCGATACCTGGTTGCCGGCGCTGGAAGCGCACCGGCCCGAACTGATCCTGGTATCGGCCGGTTTCGACGCGCATCGCGAGGACGACATGGGCCAGATGGGCCTGGTCGAGGCGGATTACGCCTGGATAACAGAACAGCTCGTGGAGGTGGCCGAGCGCCACTGTCAGGGGCGCATCGTCAGCACGCTGGAAGGCGGTTACAACTTGTCCGCCTTGGGCCGCAGCGTGGTCGCCCATATACGAGCGCTGGCGAAGCTGTAGAATCGAGAAAAAATTGTGCAATGCGATCCCGGCGCATGCCGGGTAATTATTTTCCATTTGGAGGCAGCGGGATGAAGGTTTTGGTACCTGTCAAACGCGTCGTTGACTACAACGTCAAGGTGCGCGTCAAGTCTGATCAAACCGGCGTGGATATCGCCAATGTGAAGATGTCCATGAACCCCTTTGACGAGATCGCCGTCGAGGAAGCGACCCGCCTGAAGGAGAAGGGTGCTGTCGCCGAGGTCGTGGCGGTTTCTTGCGGCGTTGCGCAATGCCAGGAAACGCTGCGCACGGCCATGGCCATCGGCGCCGACCGCGGCGTGCTGGTCCAGACCGATGCCGAACTCCAGCCGCTGGCCGTGGCCAAGCTGTTGAAGGCGCTGGTCGACAAGGAACAGCCGCAACTGGTGATCCTGGGCAAGCAAGCCATCGACGACGATGCAAACCAGACCGGCCAGATGCTGGCCGCGCTGCTGGACTGGCCGCAAGCCACGTTCGCCAGCAAGGTCGAGCTGGCCGATGGCAAGGTCACGGTCACGCGCGAAGTCGACGGCGGCCTGGAAACGCTGACGTTGAAGCTGCCCGCCATCGTCACCACCGACCTGCGCCTGAACGAGCCGCGCTACGTCACGCTGCCCAACATCATGAAGGCCAAGAAGAAGCAGCTGGACACCGTCACGCCTGAAGAGCTGGGTGTGGACGCCGCGCCGCGCCTGAAGACGCTGAAGGTCAGCGAGCCGCCCGCCCGCAAGGCCGGCATCAAGGTGGCCGATGTCGCGGCCCTGGTGGACAAACTCAAGAACGAAGCGAAGGTGGTCTGAACATGACGACGCTGGTTATTGCCGAACACGATAACGCCCAGCTCAAGGGCGCAACCCTGAACGCCGTCGCCGCCGCCGCCAAGATCGGAGGCGACGTGCACGTGCTGGTCGCCGGCGCCAACGCGCGCGCCGTGGCCGACCAGGCCGCCGCCGCCGCCGGCGTGGCCAAGGTCCTGCTGGCCGACGCGCCGCAACTGGCCGACGGCCTGGCCGAGAACGTCGCCGCCCAGGTGCTGGCCGTGGCCTCGGGCTACAGCCACATCCTGTTCCCCGCGACCGCCTCGGGCAAGAACGTGGCTCCCCGCGTGGCTGCCAAGCTGGACGTGGCGCAGATCTCCGACATCATCGGCGTGGAATCGGCCGACACTTTCCAACGCCCGATCTACGCCGGCAACGCCATTGCCACGGTGCAGTCGGCCGATGCCGTCAAGGTCATCACCGTGCGCACCACCGGCTTTGACGCCGTGGCCGCGCAGGGCGGTTCGGGTGCGGTGGAAGAAGTCGCCGCCGTGGCCGATTCGGGCCTGTCCACCTTCGTGGGCCGTGAAGTCGCCAAGAGCGATCGTCCGGAACTGGCTGGCGCGCGCGTCGTCGTCTCCGGCGGCCGTGGTCTGGGCAGCGCCGAAAACTTCAAGATCCTGGATCCGCTCGCCGACAAGCTGGGCGCAGCGCTCGGCGCCTCGCGTGCCGCGGTCGACGCCGGCTACGCGCCTAACGACTGGCAAGTCGGTCAGACCGGCAAGATCGTTGCCCCGCAACTGTACGTCGCGGTTGGTATCTCGGGCGCCATTCAGCATCTGGCCGGCATGAAGGATTCGAAGGTCATCGTGGCCATCAACAAGGATCCGGAAGCGCCGATCTTCGGCGTGGCCGATTATGGCCTGGTGGGTGATCTGTTCCAGGTCGTGCCCGAACTGACCGGCGCGCTGTAAGCCACAACGCGCAGCCGTATCGAAGGCCCGCCAGCTTCGCGCTGGCGGGCTTTTTTATTATTTTGACGCGAGGACTACACATCTTGTGATTTCAGTATTCCAAATCTTTTGATTTCTCGAAAGATTCTGATAATGTGTTCCGCGCGCAGCTAGATTCGCGCAAGTGCTTGGCCTGTACAGAACGAAGGAGATTCGGGATGGAATGGTTCTTTGACACTCTGCGAAAATATCCGGAACTTGCGATATTCCTTACCCTCGGTCTCGGGTACTGGATAGGCGCCAAGAAACTCTTCGGATTCAATCTGGGAGCCGTGACTGGCACGCTGCTGGTCGGCGTGCTGGTGGGACAGCTCAATATCACGATCGCTCCCGTCCTCAAGCAGGTCTTCTTCCTGCTCTTCCTCTTCGGTCTGGGTTACGGCGTCGGACCGCAGTTCTTCCGAGGGATGAAAAGCGACGGCCTTCCGCAGGTCATCTTTGCCGTCATTATTTGCGTGATCTGCCTGTTGGTGACATGGGCGACAGCCGTAGGCTTTGGCTTCGATGCCGGCACCGGCGCAGGCCTGCTGTCAGGGGCCCAAACCATTTCCGCGGTCATGGGCGTGGCGACGGACACCATCAACGGCTTGGGCATAGACGCAGCAACCAAAAAGAAATGGATTGACAGCATTCCCGTCGCGTACGCGGTCTGCTACATCTTCGGCACGGTTGGAAGCGCCTGGATCCTGGCATCCCTGGGCCCGAAGCTGATGCGCGTGGACATCGTCAAAGAATGCCAGGAATACGAAGCCAAGATGTCGGGGGGCGCCGACTCGATGGAGTTGTCGGGCTACCGCAAGTTCATCGCGCGCGCCTACAAGCTGGACCGCGAGGAATTCGCCGGCAAGACGGTGGGAGAGCTGGAGTCCCGCTTCGTCGAGGCCCGGGTGTTCGTGGAGCGCATCCGGCGCGGCGACCAGATCATCGACAGCGATGCCAAGACGGTGCTGCAGCAAGGCGACGTGCTTGGCGTGACCGGCAGGCATGATGCGTTGGTTACGCAGGCCGCCGGCATCATCGGCACCGAAGTCGAGGACCGCGACCTGATCAACATGCCCGCCGAGGTCGTCGAAGTCGTCTTGACCAACAAGAACATCGCCGGCAAGACCATCAAGGAAATCGCCGACAGCGAAGCGGGCCGCGAACTGGGACGCGGCGTGTTCCTGCGCAAAGTCGTGCGCGGCGGCCACGACATGCCGATCAACTGGGGCTTGAAGCTTGACCGCGGCGACCGCCTGTATGTGCTGGGCGCCAAGCGCGACGTAGAACGCGTGGTCGGCCGGCTGGGCTACGTGGATCGCGCCACCAGCCAGACCGACATGGTCTTCGTCGGCTTCGGCATTCTGCTGGGCGGCCTGTTCGGCTCTCTGGTGCTGACCGTGGGCGGCGTTCCCGTCACCTTGTCGACCTCCGGCGGCGCGCTGATTTCCGGCCTGATCTTCGGCTATCTGCGTTCGGTGCATCCGACCTTCGGCCGTGTGCCGGAACCGGTGCACTGGTTCCTGACATCGGTGGGGCTGACGACGTTCGTCGCGGTCGTGGGTATATCGTCAGGGCCGGGATTCGTGCTGGGCTTCCAGCAATTGGGCGCCAAGCTCTTCATCGCGGGCATCATCGCCACCAGCGTTCCGATGATCGTGGGCGTATACATTGCGCGGTATGTATTCAAGTTCCATCCCGCCATTGCGTTGGGAGTCTGCGCCGGAGCCCGGACCACCACCGCGGCCATCGGCCAGATAACTGAAACGGCGAAGAGCCAGGTGCCTGCCCTGGGCTACACGGTTCCTTACGCCATCGGCAATACCCTGCTCATCATCTGGGGGATTGTCATCGTCATGCTCATGTCCTAGCAGAACGCCCCGCCAGCCCCGCGCTTGCGGGGCGTTTTGCAAGCGCGCCGGCGCGGCCGGCGACGCTCAGCGCCTGTCACCATGCAAACCAGGAGTACTGAACAATGGCTTCCACCGCGCCTCTTACCGTCAGCCTGGCTTCGGCCTTGAAAACCACCCGTTCGCGCCAACGCGACCTGGAGCAGCTTTCTCCGTTTGAACTCAAGGACTACCTGATCACGCTGGCCAAGGACAACCAGCACACCGCCGCCATCACCATGCTGAACGCGGGCCGCGGCAACCCTAACTGGATCGCCACCGAACCGCGCGACGCCTTCTTCCTGATGGGCCAGTTCGCGATGAAGGAAGCGCGCCGCGTGCGCGACGAGTCCATCCTGGCGGGCATGCCGGCCAAGA
Source organism: Achromobacter sp. ACM01 (assembly GCF_014851745.1). Classification (NCBI taxonomy): domain Bacteria; kingdom Pseudomonadati; phylum Pseudomonadota; class Betaproteobacteria; order Burkholderiales; family Alcaligenaceae; genus Achromobacter; species Achromobacter sp. ACM01. The sequence continues at coordinate 314,342 of NZ_JACVAF010000003.1, read as the reverse complement.
AGGGCTGCGCCGACCGGATGCGCAAGTTCCTGGCCAAGCACAAAGGCATGGACGGCTACGATTTCCTGGTCGGCGTGCTGGAGTACGGCGTCAAGGTCAAGGGCTTCGACCCCGACGCGTGGGTCCATGAACTGACGGACAGCATCATCGGCGACAACTATCCCGTGCCGCCGCGCGCGCTGGTCCATCTTGAACAGATCGTGCACGATTACCTGATCAAGGAAATGTGCGACGGCCGTCCGCCCAAGGGCAAGTTCGACCTGTTCCCGGTCGAAGGCGGCACTGCGGCCATGTGCTACATCTTCGATTCGCTGATGCAGAACGGCCTGCTCAAGCAGGGCGATACCATCGCGCTGTTCCTGCCGACCTTCACGCCCTATATCGAGATCTCGCATCTGGAGCGCTTCCAGTTCAAGATCGTGCCGATCAACGCCAGCAGCCTGCGGGCCGACGGCACGCACGACTGGCACTATCCGGCGTCCGAAATCGCCAAGCTGGAGAATCCCAAGATCAAGCTGGCGGTCACGGTCAACCCCAGCAACCCGCCGTCGGTGGCGTTCAGCCCGGTCGAGATGAAGCAGATCGTGCGCCTGATCCGCAAGAATCCGGACCTGGTGCTGGTGACGGACGATGTCTATGGCACCTTCGTGCCGAACTTCCGCTCGCTGATGGCGGAAGTGCCGCACAACACCATCTGCGTGTACTCGTTCTCGAAGAACTTCGGCTGCACGGGATGGCGCCTGGGCGTGATTGCGACCCATGAAAAGAACACCATGGACCGCCGCATCGCCGAATTGCCTGCATCCTGGAAACAGCGCCTGAACAAGCGCTATGGCGCCATGACGATGGAGCCCGAAAAGCTCAAGTTCATCGACCGGCTGGTGGCCGACAGCCGCAACGTCGCGCTGAACCACACCGCGGGCCTGTCCTTGCCGCAGCAGGTGCAGATGGGATTCTTCGCGCTGTCGCACCTGATGGACCTGAAGGACTCCTACAAGCACCTGACGATGAAGATCGTGCGCGCGCGCCGCGATGCCTTGTGGCGCGGCCTGGGCATACCCATGCCGCCCGAAGATCCGATGCGCGCCTGGTACTACGTCGAGCTGGATTTCATGGTCTGGGCCAAGATCACGTACGGCGATGCGTTCTGCAAGTACATGATGGCCAACTACGAGCCGGTCGACTTCCTGTTCCGCCTGGCCGAGAAATCCGGCGTGGTGCTGATGGACGGCGGCGGCTTCGGCGGTCCGCCGTGGTCGATCCGCGTGTCGCTGGCGAACCTGGACGACGGCGACTACGCCAAGATCGGCAAGCATATGGTCGAAGCCGCCACCGAGTACGTCGAGGCGTGGAAGGCCGGCGAACTGGTGCGTTCGGGCCCGACGGCCGGCAAGGGCCAGACCACGAAGGCGCCCGCGGCCAAGCGCAAGGCGGGCAAGACCGCGGCAGCCAAGAAAGCGGTCAAGAAGGCAGTGAAGAAGGCCGACACGGCGGCGAAGTCCGCCAAGAAGGCCGTGGCGCGCAAGTAGGCGGGCCGGGCAGCAACCTCCAGGGCGACATGACGACATGACTTGTACGGTCGGGTTTTTCAATAGCGTTCCCATCGCGGTGCTGTTTGTGACGGTGGGCTTGGGATACCTGATCGGCAAGCTGAAAGTCGGACCGATCCAGCTAGGCGGCGTGTGCGGAACACTCATCGTCGCCCTGCTGATCGGCCAGACGGGTTGCCAGATGCGCGGCGACCTCAAGGAAGTCGCCTTCGCCCTGTTCATATTCGCGATGGGGTACTCGGGCGGGCCGCAGTTCTTTGCCAACCTGAACCGCTCCAGCTTGCGCTACATCGCGCTGCCTATCATCGAAGCATTGCTGGTGCTGACCATCGTGCTGGCCGCGGTGCCGCTGTTCGGCCTGGACGCTGGGACGGCGGCGGGCCTCGCGGCCGGCGCGGCCACCGAATCGGCCGTGGTAGGCACGGCGGCAGAGGCGCTCAAGCATCTGGGCCTGGCGGATGCCGAGGTCCAGCGCATGGAAGCCAACATCGCCACGGCCTACACGCTGACCTATCTGGTTGGCCTGATCAGCATCGTGTTCTTCACCAGCCAGGTAGCGCCAGCGCTGTTGCGCATGAATCTGCGCGAGGCTTCCAAGGCATTGGAGGAAAAGCTCGGCGTGGCGGCCGGAGAGGGCGAGGACGCGAACATGCCCACCTTGCCGCGGCTGGTGGGACGCTCGCACGTGGTCAAGGACGCGGATGGCAAAAGCGTGGCTGAAGTGGAAGCCGCGCTGGGCGGACGCACCGTCATCAGCCGCATCCTGCGCAATGGCGAGGCGGTGGACGCCACGCCCGGCGACATGCTGGCCACGGGCGACATCGTGGTGGTGCTGGGCTTGCGGCGCTTCGCGCTGCGCGCGGGTTCCGTCATCGGACCCGAAATCCAGCTGCCGGAGGCGCATGCCGACGACTTGCAGCTGAGCGAGCTGGCCGTCATCGTCAACAAGAAGGCCGTCAATGGCCATACCGTCGGTGAACTGGCGAAGCGGCCCAACGCCCAACGCGCACGTGGCGTGTTCCTGCAGTCCATCGTGCGCTCGGGCCATTCCTTGCCGATCACGCCAGCCACCGTGGTGCAGTACGGCGACCTGGTTACGCTGGTCGGCGCCGAGCCCGAACTCTCCCAGGCCGGCGCGGCGCTGGGCAACGAGCTGCGGCGCAGCGGCGTGACCGACCTGGTGTTCCTGGCGTTCGGCATCCTGGCCGGCTTGTTGATCGGCAGCCTGAGCGCGCGGATGTGGGGCATCCCCGTATCGCTGGGCAGTGGCGGGGGCGCGCTGGTCAGCGGTCTGGTCTGCGGCTGGATCAACGCCAAACGGCCCTCGATAGGCCACATGCCGGACCATGCCGTGCAGTTGCTGAAGGATCTGGGCCTGGCTGTGTTCGTGGCCTGCGTGGGCTTGTCGGCGGGGCCGGAAGCCATCGCGCTGATCCGCGAGCACGGCGCGGTATTGCCGCTCATCGGCCTGCTGGTGTCGCTGGGGCCTGCCTGCCTGTCGCTGTGGGTGGGACACAAGATCCTGAAGATCGAAGGTCCCTTGCTGGTCGGCGCCATCGCTGGCCAGCATGTCAGCACGCCGGCCATCAGCGCCATCCTGACCTCCAGCGGCAGTTCCGTGCCGCTACTGGGCTACACGGTGACCTACGCCATCGCCAACGTGCTGCTGCCAGTGCTGGGGCCGATCATCGTGTCGCTGGCGCACCATCTGGGTTAGCGCGGGCTCTGCTTCAGCAGCGCGCATCCCTGCCACGCCTGATCGTCGATCAGGCGTTTTATTTCGTCCTTGCACAAGGCCATGATCTGGCTCACCGCCGGCGTGGGGGGCAGGCTCTCGCTGGCGCATAGCACCAGTTCGCGCGACAGCGTGTCGTCCAGGGCATGCGCCACGATCGACCCTTCCGCGATTTCGGGCTGCGCGGCCGAGCAGGGCAGGATCGTGGCGGCCATGCCGCTGCGCACCGCGGGGACGAGGATGGCCGAGGTGCTGGCTTCGGCAAACAGATTGCAGGTCAGGCCGGCGGTCAGGAAGGCATGGTCCAGGCGTGCGCGCAGCGTGTTGGGCAGGCTGGGCAGAACCAGGGGCAAGGCGGCGAAGTCCGCGATGGCCAGCGTGCGGCGCGGCAGCGCGACGCTGGCGTGAGCCAGCAGGAACAGGCTCTCGCGCAGCAGTGGCGTGCGCAGCAGTCCCTGCATGGGTTGCTGGTCCGGCGACAAGGAAAAATCGATGCGTCCCTGCAGCACCAGCTTGGTCAGGTCCGCGCTGGGCACATCGACGATTTCCAACACCACCGAAGGCAGCTCCGCCTTGGCCCGGCGCATCAGCGGCAACGCCAGCATGCGCGCGGTGCTGGAGGCCAGTCCTATCGACACCGTGCCGGTGACCTGGTCCCCGGTCTTGGACAGCAGGCTGCGAGTGCTGTCGACCTGACGCAGGATGGTTTGCGCGTGCCGGTACAGCAACAGGCCTTCCGCGGTGGGCTGGGCGCCTTTGACCCCGCGCACCAGCAGTGCGACGCCCAGGCTTTCCTCCAGCAGCGCCATCTGCTGACTCAGCGCGGGTTGCGCCACATGCAGACTTTCGGCGGCCCGGGTCATGTTGCGCATTTCAACCACCCGGACGAAGTACTTGAGCTGACGCAGATTCATTGGATAAGAAAATCTTATGAATGGATCGGAAAACAGTATTTTCGGGACCTGTGAAGCGCTGCCTAGAATGGGCTTCGCATCACGGGAGGACGAACATGAGTCTGCCATTGGCAGGGCTGAAAGTGCTGGATCTGACTCGGGCCCTTTCCGGGCCTTTCTGCACAATGATTCTGGGAGACCTGGGCGCCGAGGTCGTCAAGGTGGAACCCATGCCCGCCGGCGAGATGGCGCGGCAGTGGGGCCCCTTCGATGATGACATAAGTGTTTATTATCTTAGTGCCAATCGCAGCAAGCAAGGCATAGGCGTGGACTTCCGCAAGCCGGAAGGGATCGCGCTGCTGCGCAAGATGGCCCTGGCTTCCGACATCGTGGTCGAGAACTTCAAGGTCGGAACGATGGAGGCGATGGGCCTGGGATACGAGGCGCTGGCGCAAGAGCATCCGGGCTTGATCATGGCGTCGATTTCCGGCTTCGGCAGCAAGGGGCCGGCGCGGGACTGGGCCGGATTCGATCAGGTCGCGCAAGGCTATTCGGGCTTCATGAGCCTGACCGGCACGCCGGAATCGGGGCCGATGCGGGTGGGCGTGGCCGTGGGCGACTTGAGCGCCGGCATGTGGCTGACGATAGGAATACTGTCCGCCGTCGCGCAGCGTGCCTCGACCGGCCGCGGGCAGCATGTCGAAACCTCGCTGCTGGCGGGCCTCATGGCGTTGCTCAGCGTGCAGGGCCAGCGCTATCTCAGCAAGGGAGAGATCCCGGAACCCTGCGGCAACGTGCATCCGGTCATCGCGCCCTACGGCACCTTCGAGACCGCGGATGGGCCGCTCAACCTGGCGCCCGCGACCCAGGCGATGTGGGTCAGGCTTTGCGGCATTCTCGGACTGTCCCATCTGGTGTCCGACGAGCGGTTCCTCACGAATGCCGAACGCATGCAGCACCGCTATGCGTTGAAGCAGGAGCTGGAGGCGGGGCTCAAGCGCAAGACGCGCATGGAATGGACCGCGCTGATGATCGAGGGCGGCATTCCCGCAGGGCCCATCAATACCCTGGAGGATGTGTTCGCCGACGCGCAGGTGCAGGCTTGCGGAGTGGTCCGCTCGTTGACGCATCCGGTGTTGGGCGAATTGCGGCAGGTGGACCTGCCCCTGGGCCTGAGCGGCGCGCAGGCGCCGAGCCGCCGCGCTCCGCCCGTGTTCGGCCAGCACACGCGCGAGGTATTCGCCCGTTACGGGATGGCAGATGCCGAGATCGACCGGCTGCTGGCCGAGGGCGTGGCGCATCAGGCGGAGACGTGCACATGACGGGTCCCGCCGATACGCCCAGCCTTGCCGTCGACGGCCACGTGGCGACCATCCGGCTGCGCAGGCCCGGCCATGCCAACCGGCTCGGGCCGCAGGACCTGGCGGTCCTCAGAGAGCATCTGGACAGGGTCAACGCGGACGACGCCGTGCGGGTGCTGCGCTTTCAATCCGACGGCAAGTATTTTTGCAGCGGGTATGACATTTCGTCCCTGGCGTCCGACAGCGCGCCCAGCTCTCTTTATTTTGGCCAGACCATGGACCTGATCGAGGCGGCGCGGCCAGTGACCATCGCGGCGGTGCAGGGCGGGGCCTATGGCGGCGGCACGGACCTGTGCCTGGCTTGCGATTTCCGCATCGGCACGCCGCAGTCCGACATGTTCATGCCGGCCACGCGCCTGGGCCTGCACTTCTACGCGGGCGGCATGTCGCGCTATGTGACGCGCCTGGGCCTGGACCAGGCCAAGCGCCTGTTCCTGACGGCGGAAAAAATCCAGGCCGACGAAATGCTGCGCATCGGATTCCTGACGGAGCTGGTGCCGCAAGAAATGCTATCGGCCCGGCTGGACGCCTTGAGCGCGCAGATTGCGGCAATGGCTCCGATTCCGCTGCTCGGCGTGAAAGCGCATCTGAACCGCATCGCGCGGGGCGAGCTCGATCTGGCCGCAATCGAGCAGGCGGTGCTGCGTTCCGAGCAGTCCCGCGACCTGGCCGAGGGCGCGCGGGCGTGGAAGGAGAAGCGCGCGCCGGATTTCACCGGCCGCTGACGCGGCCGGCGCATGACCAGAGAGCCGCGCCACAAGCGGCTCCGATTCCATCAAAGGAGACCCTGATGAAACCTGCTATTGCCGTCCATGGCGCCTTGCTTGCCGCCATCGCCTTGTCCGCGATGTCCGGTGCCGCGCATGCCGCCGATCCTTATCCCTCCAAACCCCTGACCTTGGTGATCGGGTTCCCGCCCGGCGGCGGGGCGGATCAAGTGGGGCGGGTCTATGCGAATGCGCTGGCCAGGCAATTGAAGCAGCCGGTGGTCGTGGAAAACCGCCCTGGCGCCGGTTCCACGATCGGCGCCAGCCTGGCCGCGCGCGCCGCCGCCGACGGCTACACGCTGTACCTGGGGAATTCCAGCGTCATGGGCAGCGACAGCGCCTTGTACAAGGTGGATTACACGCCGGACAACTTCGTGCCCGTGGCCCAGCTCACGACCGGCCCCATGGTCCTGATCGCGAATGCAAAGCTGGGGCTGAAAAGCGTGCAGGACCTGATAGACCGGGCCAGGAGCAAGCCGGGGTCCATCAATGTCGCCTCGTCCGGCAACGGGGTCATCACGCATCTGGCCGCGGTCGAGTTCATGACGCTTGCCAACGTGAAGCTGATGCACATTCCCTTCAAAGGGGGCGCCGCGGCGGCGCAGTCCGTGGCGGCGGGCGACACCGATATCTCGTTCGCCACGGCGCCTTCGGCCAAGTCGGTGATCGATACGGGCAAGGTGGTGGCCCTGGCGGTCACGTCTGGCCAGCCCTCGCGCCTGTTGCCCTATCCGACCATCGCGCAGACCGTGCCCGGCTATGACGTGTCCAACTGGTGGGGAATCTTTGCTCCCAAGGGCACGCCGCCGCAGGTGCTGGACACGCTGTTCAAGGCCAGCAACGATGTGCTGGCGCTGGCCGATGTGCAGCAGGGCATGGCGGCCGGATACGAGGAAGTGACGCCGTCCGCGTCCTTGGCCGCGTTCGGGGAGTATGCCCGCAAGGAAGGAAGCAAGGGTTTAAGATTGGCCAAAGAGAGTCAGGAAACGGCCAATTGATGGAGACCCCATGCCCTACGTAACCCCGCTGCAGGACTTCCGCTTCGCTTTGAAGGAGCTGGCAGGACTCGATGACGTCCTGAAACTGCCCGGCTTCGAAGAAGTCACGCCGGATCTGGTGGACGCCATCCTGGAAGAAAACGGCCGCTTCGTCGAGCAGGCCGTGGCGCCTTTGAACGTGCCGGGCGATACGCAGCCGCCGGTCTGGAAGGATGGCCAGGTCACGACCACGCCGGGCTACGGGCAGGGCTTCAAGGATTACGCCGCGGGCGGCTGGCAGGGCTTGCAGCATCCGGTGGAGTGGGGCGGGCAGGGCCTGCCCAAGCTGGTCGCGGCGGCGCCGGGCGAGAACATCCAGGCGGCCAGCCTGGCGTTTTCCCTGTGTCCCATGCTGACGGACGGCGTGATCGAAGCCTTGTTGACGGTCGGATCGGACGCGCAACGCAAGCAGTACGTGCCGCAGCTGATCGGCGGCAAGTGGACCGGCACGATGAACCTGACCGAACCGCAGGCCGGCTCGGACCTGGCGCAGGTCGCGACTCGTGCGGTGAAGCAGGACGACGGCAGCTACCGGCTGACGGGCCAGAAGATCTTCATCACCTATGGCGACCACGATCTGGCCGAGAACATCATCCATCTGGTGCTGGCGCGCACGCCGGACGCGCCGGCCGGCGTGAAGGGGATCTCGCTTTTCATCGTGCCCAAGTTCCTGGTGCAGGCCGACGGCAGCCTGGGCAAGCGCAACGACGTCTGGTGCGCGTCGCTGGAGCACAAGCTGGGCATCCACGGCAGTCCCACCGCCGTGCTCATGTACGGTTCGGGCAAGGGCGACGTGGGCGAAGGCGCCATCGGCTATCTGGTCGGCGAGCAGAACCGCGGCCTGGAATACATGTTCATCATGATGAATGCCGCCCGCTATTCGGTGGGGCAGCAGGGCATAGGCGTGTCCGAACGCGCCTATCAGCATGCCCTGGCCTATGCGCGCGAGCGCGTGCAGGGCCGCGCGGTCGAAGGGTCGGCCGGCCCCGTGGCCATCGTGCGCCATCCGGACGTGCAGCGCATGCTGATGACCATGAAGGCGCTGACCGAGGCGGCGCGCGCCGTGTCCTACGTGACGGCGGCCGCGCACGACAAGGGCACGCATCATCCGGATCCGGAGCAGCGCTCGCGCAACCGGGCCTTCTATGAGTACATGGTGCCCATCGTCAAAGGATTCTCCACCGAGACCGCGGTCGAGGTCGCATCGCTGGGCCTGCAGGTGCACGGCGGCATGGGCTATATCGAGGAAACCGGGGCCGCGCAGTATTACCGCGACGCGCGCATCCTGCCCATCTACGAAGGCACGACCGCGATCCAGGCCAATGACCTGGTCAGCCGCAAGACGCAGCGCGACGGCGGCGCCACCGCCCATGCCGCGATCGCGGCGATGCGCGAGACGCTGCGCGCAGTCGAGAACGAGGCGATGCGCGCGTCGGCGGACGATCGCGAAGGACTGCGCCTGCTGCGCGACAACCTGGACAGCGCCATCCAGGCCTACGAGGCCGGCGTGGCATTCATCCTGGAGCAGTCGCCGACCAATATCAGGGCGGTCTATTCCAGCAGCGTGCCCTATCTGATGCTGGCCGGTGTGGTGCACGGCGGCTGGCAGATGGCGCGGGCCGTGCTGGCCTGCCGCCGGCATCTGGCGGCAGGTTCCACCGATCCGTTCTACGGGGCCAAGCTGGCGACCGGATTGTTCTACGGCGCCCACATCCTGCCGCGCGCGCTGGCCCTGTCCGCCGCAGTGCGGGCCGGGGCGGTGGCGGACGCCTGCGGCGCCAGCTTGAATATTGCATAAGGTTATATGACTTGCGTATTTCCCCGGCTACAGGTTTGATGGAAGAATCGTTTCACAGACGCTGACCTGCGCCATGAAACGCTTTTCCTGCGCTGCCCGCCGCGACGGGCGGCCAGCCCCCAACCTGCATCCGCACACTGGAGACACCATGAGTCATCTACGCCTGGGCGACACCGCCCCTGATTTCGAACAGGAATCTTCGGCAGGGCCGATCCGCTTCCATGAGTATCTGGGCAACAGCTGGGGTGTTCTTTTCTCGCACCCGGCCGATTTCACGCCCGTCTGCACCACTGAACTGGGCTACACCGCCAAGCTGGCCGACGAATTCGCCAAGCGTAACGTGAAGGTGCTGGCGCTGTCCGTGGACGGCACCGATTCGCACACCAAGTGGATCGAGGACATCAACGACACGCAGTCCACCAAGGTCAACTTCCCGATCCTGGCCGACAAGGACCGCAAGGTGTCCGAGCTTTACGACATGATCCATCCGAACGCCAACGCCACGCTGACCGTACGCTCGGTGTTCATCATCGACCCCAACAAGAAGGTGCGCCTGACCATCACGTATCCGGCCAGCACCGGCCGCAACTTCAACGAGATCCTGCGCGTCATCGACTCCCTGCAGCTGACCGACAGCCACAGCGTGGCCACGCCGGTGAACTGGGAAGACGGCGACGATGTGATCATTGTTCCGTCCTTGCAGGACGAGGCCGTGATCAAGCAGAAATTCCCGAAGGGCTACAAGGCCGTGCGTCCCTATCTGCGCATTACGCCTCAGCCGAATAAGTAAATTCGGAAATCGAAGGGGCGGGTCCCCGTTAGCAACCGCCGCCTGCCCCTTGGGGAGGCGGCGGTTTTTCATTGGGGCGCGCATGGGGCCAGGGCAAATTCCCATTGCTGGGACACCGGTCCTATATGCCTGCGAGCGATGAGCAACCAAATAATGATTCGTTCCGTTCAGAACGCCCAGCCAGCACACTTGCTCCCACATTGCCGAACACAGGGAGCATGGGATGTCTTTCAGGAAAGCCGGTTGGTTGGCCGCCTTGGCCGCAGTGACGATGTCGTTTGCCGCGATTGCGCCGGCGCAGGCACAGCAGAAGCAGACGCTCCTGAATGTCTCATATGACCCGACCCGCGAGCTGTATCGCGCCATCGATGATGCGTTCATCAAGCAATACAAGGACAAGGCCAACGTCGACCTGACCATCCGCCAATCGCACGGCGGTTCGGGCCGCCAGGCGCGCTCCGTCATCGACGGCCTGGAAGCCGACGTGGTGACGCTGGCGCTGGCTTATGACATCGACGCGGTTGCCGACCGTGGGCTGCTGCCTGCCGATTGGCAGGCCCGCCTGCCGCAGAACAGCTCGCCCTACACCTCCACCATCGTGTTCCTGGTGCGCAAGGGCAACCCCAAGCAGATCAAGGACTGGGACGACCTGGTCAAGGATGGCGTGCAGGTCATCACGCCCAATCCCAAGACCTCGGGCGGGGCGCGCTGGAATTACCTGGCCGCCTGGGCCTATGCGTTGGAGAAGAACGGCGGCAGCGAGGACAAGGCCCGCGCCTTCGTGGGCGACCTGCTCAAGCACGTGCCGGTGCTGGACACTGGCGCGCGCGGCGCCACCACCACCTTCGTGGAGCGCGGCGTGGGCGATGTGCTGCTGGCCTGGGAAAACGAGGCTTTCCTGGCGCTGGAAGAGCTGGGTCCGGACAAGTTCGACATCGTGGTGCCGTCGCTGTCCATCCTGGCCGAGCCGCCGGTGGCCGTGGTCGACAAGGTCGTGGACAAGAAGGGTACCCGCGCCGCGGCGCAGGCCTATCTGGAATTCCTCTACACGCCCGCCGCGCAGGAAATCATTGCCAAGAACTACTACCGGCCCATCGACAAGACCGTGGCCGCCAAGTACGAAAGCAAGTTTCCCAAGGTCAAGCTCGTGACCATCGACGACAAGATCTTCGGCGGGTGGCGCAAGGCGCAGAAGGACCACTTCAGCGACGGCGGCACCTTCGACCAGATCTACCTGCCGCAAAAGAAATAAGCATCTGACGATCGGATGACGGCCATGACGACAGCCTCGAACCCGGTGGCAAGCGGCGCGCAAGCGCCTTTTGCCTTTCGGCGCAACAGCCCGGGCGTGCTGCCCGGATTCGGCATCTCGATGGGCTACGCGGTGCTGTACCTCAGCATCCTCGTGCTCATTCCGCTGGCGGCCTTGCCGATCAAGAGCGCGGGCCTGGGCTGGCAAGGCTTCTGGGACGCGGTGACCGCGCCGCGGGTGCTGGCCTCGTACAAGCTGACCTTCGGCGCGTCGTTGATCGCGGCGCTGGTGAACCTGGTGTTCGGCACGGTGGTGGCCTGGGTGCTGGTGCGCTACCGCTTTCCGGGCAAGAAGATTCTGGATGCGTTGGTGGATCTGCCGTTCGCGCTGCCCACGGCGGTGGCGGGCATCGCGCTGACCTCGCTGTATTCGCAGAAGGGCTGGCTGGGCGGACCGCTGGCCGACTGGTTCGGCTGGAAGGTGGCATTTACGCCCTTGGGCATCGTGATCGCGTTGATCTTCATCGGCGTGCCGTTCGTGGTGCGCACGGTGCAGCCGGTGCTGGAAGACGTGGAGCGCGAAATCGAGGAGGCCGCGGCCAGCCTGGGCGCCAACCGCTGGCAGACCATACGCCGGGTGCTGCTGCCCATCATCATGCCCGCCTTGATGACGGGCTTCGCGCTGGCGTTTGCACGCGCGGTGGGCGAGTACGGCTCGGTGGTGTTCATTGCCGGCAACATGCCGATGGTGTCCGAGATCACGCCGCTACTGATCATCGCCAAGCTCGAGGAATTCGACTACGCGGGCGCTGCCGCCATTGCCACGGTGATGCTGGTGCTGTCCTTCGCGCTGTTGCTCGTCATCAATCTGCTGCAGGGCTGGCAGGCCCGCCGCAACCTCGGGAGGCTCGCATGAGCGCCGCGGACCGTCCCGCCCATCTGACCGAGCCGCGCTGGGTGCGCGGCGTGCTGCTCTTCATCGCGCTGGGATTCCTGGCGCTGTTCCTGCTGGTGCCGCTGGCAGCGGTATTCGCCGAAGCCTTCAAGAAGGGCTGGCAGCTGTACCTGGACGCCATCGTCGAGCCGGACGCGCTGTCCGCCATCCGACTGACGCTGCTGGTGGCGGCCATCGCGCTGCCGGTAAACCTGGTGTTCGGCGTGGCCGCGGCCTGGGCGATCACCAAGTTCCAGTTCCGCGGCAAGCAGTTCCTGATCACCCTGATCGACCTGCCGTTCTCGGTGTCGCCGGTGGTGGCCGGCCTGGTGTTCGTGCTGCTGTTCGGCACCCAGGGCTGGTTCGGCGGCTGGCTGCAGGAACATGACATCAAGATCGTCTACGCGGTGCCGGGCATCGTGCTGGCCTCGCTCTTCGTGACCTTTCCGTTCGTGGCGCGTGAGCTTATCCCCCTGATGCAGGCGCAGGGCAGCGAGGAAGAGCAGGCTGCGCTGACCCTGGGCGCCAACGGCTGGCAGATCTTCTGGCGCGTCACGCTGCCCAACATCAAGTGGGGCCTGCTGTACGGCGCCATCCTGTGCAACGCGCGGGCCATGGGCGAGTTTGGCGCGGTGTCGGTGGTGTCCGGGCAGATCCGCGGCCTGACCAACACCATGACCCTGCACGTCGAGATTCTCTACAACGAGTACCAGTATTCCGCGGCGTTCGCCGTGGCGTCGTTGCTGGCCCTGCTGGCGCTGGTGACGCTGGTGGCCAAGAACGTCGTCGAGTGGCGCAACGCGCGCTTTCAGCAGGCCGCCGACCTGCCGGTCGAGTATCCCGGCCAGCCGGCCGCCATCAAGCCGGCCCTGGCCTGACAGGAGACAAGCATGAGTATCGAAGTCCGCAATCTATCCAAGCGCTTCGGCCAGTTCCGCGCGCTCAACGACGTCTCGCTGCATATCGAGACGGGAGAGCTGGTCGCGCTGCTGGGCCCGTCGGGCTGCGGCAAGACCACGCTGCTGCGCATCATCGCGGGGCTGGAGTCGGCTGATTCCGGCAGCGTGCTGTTCGCGGGCGAAGACGCTACCGCGGTGGACGTCCGCCAGCGCCAGGTCGGTTTCGTGTTCCAGCACTACGCGCTGTTCAAGCACATGACGGTGTTCGAGAACGTGGCCTTCGGCCTGCGCGTCAAGCACCGCTCGCAGCGTCCTTCGGAGGACGTGATCCAGCGCAAGGTGCATGACCTGCTGGGCCTGGTGCAGCTGGACTGGCTGGCCGACCGCTATCCCGCGCAGCTCTCCGGCGGCCAGCGTCAGCGTATCGCGCTGGCGCGCGCGCTGGCGGTGGAGCCGCGGGTGCTGCTGCTGGACGAGCCCTTCGGCGCGCTGGACGCCAAGGTGCGCAAGGAATTGCGGCGATGGCTGCGCCGCCTGCACGACGAGCTGAATGTGGCCAGCGTGTTCGTCACCCATGACCAGGAAGAAGCGCTGGAAGTGTCGGACCGGGTGGTGCTGATGAACTCGGGCCGCATCGAGCAAGTCGGCACGCCGCGCGAGGTCTGGGAAGCACCGGCCACGCCCTTCGTCTACGGCTTCCTGGGCGACGTCAACCAGTTGCAGGGCTTTGCCACGCGGGGCGTCTGGAACGGCGCCGGCCTGTCCTTGCCCGCGCCAGAGCTGGCGCAGGCCGAAGCGCAGCGCGCCACGGCCTACGTACGGCCGCACGAGTTCGAAGTCGAGCGCTACCGTGCCGGCGCTGACGGCATTCCGGTGCGCCTGGCACACGCCTTCCTTGCCGGTCCCAGTGCCTATCTGGAGCTGGCGAGCGAGGATTCCGACGCCATCATCGAAGCCGAGGTGCCCGAGTCCCTGTACCGGGAGTTGGGCCTGCGCGATGGCGAAATTCTGTTGGCGCGTCCGCGGCGGGCGCGCATTTTCGCGACGCAATCATGAGCACTACCGATCTTTTGCCTGAACTCGAGGCGGGCCTGGCCGCGCGCTGGCGCGAGCTGGGCGCACGCCTGGCCGACGTGCAGCAGCGCTACCCGGACGCCGCGCTGGCGTCCTCGCTGGCGGCCGAGGACATGCTGCTGACGCACGCCATCTACAGCGCCGGCCTGGACCTGGAGGTCTTTACGCTGGACACGGGCCGGCTGCACGCCGAAACGCTGGGCGTACTGGACGCCGTGCGCGAACGCTACGGCCGCGAGGTCTCCGTGTACCGGCCGATAGCGACCGCGGTCGAGCAGCACGTCGCCGTACACGGCGCCTATGCGTTCTATGAAAGCGTGGAGCTGCGCAAGGCCTGTTGCCAGATCCGCAAGGTCGAGCCGCTCAAGCGCGCGCTGGCCGGACGCGGCGCCTGGATCACCGGGCAGCGGCGCGCGCAATCCACCACCCGCGGCGAACTGCCGCTGGAAGAACACGACCAGACCTTCGGCCTCTACAAGTTCAATCCGCTGGCCGAATGGAGCGAAGAGGAAGTCTGGTCCGCCATCCGCGCGCTGGGCATCCCGTACAACCCGCTGCATGACCAAGGCTACCCGTCCATTGGTTGCGAACCCTGTACCCGCGCCATCCGTCCGGGCGAGGACCTCAGGGCAGGGCGCTGGTGGTGGGAGTCGTCGGACTCCAAGGAATGCGGCCTGCATGCGGGCAACCGGGTCATCAGCATCGCGGCGCGCGCCGACTGATGCGGCCCACGAATTCGAAATCTGTTTTAGGGGAAGTGCATATGTCTGCAGTGATCCAACGCAGCCACCTGGATTGGCTGGAATCGGAAGCAATATTCATCCTGCGCGAGGTGGCCGCCGAAAGCGAGAAGCCCGTGCTGCTGTTCTCTGGCGGCAAGGACTCCGTGGTGCTGCTGCGCCTGGCCGAGAAGGCATTCCGGCCGGGACGCTTTCCGTTCCCGCTGATGCACATCGACACCGGCCACAACTTCGACGAAGTGATCGCCTTCCGCGATGCGCGCGCGGCAGAACTGGGCGAGACCCTGATCGTGCGCAGCGTCGAGGATTCGATCGCGCGCGGCAGCGTGGTGCTGCGCCGCGAGACCGATTCGCGCAATGCCGCCCAGGCCGTGACGCTGCTGGAGGCGATCGAGGAATTCGGCTTTGACGCCTGCATCGGCGGAGCGCGCCGCGACGAGGAAAAGGCCCGCGCCAAGGAACGCATCTTCTCGTTCCGCGACGAGTTCGGCCAATGGGATCCGAAGGCGCAGCGTCCGGAGCTCTGGAACCTGTTCAATACCCGCGTGCATCGCGGCGAGAACATGCGCGTGTTCCCGATCTCGAACTGGACCGAGCTGGACGTCTGGCAGTACATCCAGCGCGAGCAGTTGGCGCTGCCGTCGATCTACTACAGCCACCAGCGCGAGGTCGTGCGCCGCAAGGGCCTGCTGGTGCCGGTCACGCGGCTGACCCCGCCGCAGGATGGCGAACAGGTCGAACGCCTGCAGGTGCGCTTTCGTACCGTGGGCGATATCTCCTGCACCTGCCCGGTGGCGTCCGATGCCGCCGACACCCGGGCCATCATCGCCGAAACAGCGGTGACCGACATTACCGAGCGCGGCGCCACGCGCATGGACGACCAGACTTCCGAGGCCTCGATGGAGCGCCGCAAGAAGGAAGGCTATTTCTGATCGCTTGACACGCCGGCATCAGCCGGCGACCAGGAACGCACATGAACGCACTCAACGATTCTTTTCTTTCCGGCGCCGATACGGGCGTGCTGCGCCTGATCACCGCCGGCTCGGTGGATGACGGCAAATCGACGCTGATCGGCCGCCTGCTGTATGACAGCAAGGGCGTGTTCGCCGACCAGCTGGACGCGATCTCGCGCGCCAAGCACAAGCGCGTGGCGGGCGACGGCATCGACTTTTCGCTGCTGACCGACGGCCTGGAGGCCGAACGCGAACAGGGCATCACCATAGACGTCGCCTACCGTTACTTCTCGACGCCCGCGCGCAAGTTCATCATCGCCGACGCGCCGGGCCACGAGCAGTACACGCGCAACATGGTCACGGGCGCGTCGACCGCCGACGTGGCCGTCATCCTGATCGACGCCACCCGCGCGGCCGACGGCGTGCTGCTGCCGCAGACCAAGCGGCACAGCACCATCGCGCGCCTCTTGGGCATCCGCCATATCGTGGTGGCGGTCAACAAGATGGACCTGGTGGACTGGGACCGCGCCGTCTTCGAGCGCATCCGCGATGCTTATGCGGATCTGGCAGGCAAGCTGGGCATCGAGCACTTCGACGCCTTGCCGCTGTCGGCGCTCAATGGCGACAACGTCGTCACCTTGTCGCCGCAGACGCCGTGGTACGGCGGGCAGCCTTTGCTGGCCTTGCTGGAATCGCTGGACCTGGCAAGCGACGGCCGCGCCTTGCCGCTGCGCTTTCCGGTGCAATGGGTGGCACGCCATGACGGCAGTCGCAAGGATGACTTCCGCGGCTATGCCGGCCGCGTCGCCAGCGGCGTGCTGCGGCCGGGCGACGAGATCACGGTGCAACCCTCGGGCGTGACGGCTGTTGTGAGCGAAGTGCGCGCCTTCGACCGCGCGCTGGATGAGGCGGTGGCGGGCGACTCGATCACGCTGGTGCTGGATCGCGACGTGGACGTGTCGCGCGGCGACGTGATCGTGCATGCGTCGGCGCCGGCGCAGGTCGCGCGCGAATTCGAAGCCGAGCTGTGCTGGCTCGATGCGCAGGCCTTGAATCCCGCGCGCAAGTATCTGTTGAAGTCGGGTACGCGCCTGACCTCGGCGAAGATCCGCGCGGTGCTGTCGCATCGTGACATCCACGAATTGCAGGAAGTGGAGAACACCGAGGGCACGCTGCGCATGAACGACATCGGACGCGTCACGCTCACCACGCGCGAGTCGTTGGCGGTCGATCGTTATGCCGATGTGCCCGCGACGGGCGCATTCATCCTGATCGACGAGGCCACGCATCAGACTGCTGCGGCAGGCATGTTGCGCTAATCCGCAAGAGGCCGGAAAACAACGGGTTTCCAGCCCCTGCGGGACCTGTTGTTTTTCTGCTAGATCCAGTATTGGCGCGGGTTTCCGGGCGATCTCGCCTGGTGAAATCGATTTGTCCGGACGGCGCCGGCGTCTTGCGGTAAAGTGGGGCTGTCTTACGAAAAGGCTTTTGGTGCTTGTCAAAACCACTGTGTTTTTGTACAGTAGTTTTCATGGCACGCACCGATCATTCTTTTCCCGCCGGTTCTGGGTCCCCGGCTGCCGCCCCCGCCGCCTTGCGCGGTCGGGGTGCGGTTACTAATGTTCGGCATCGCTTTCAGCGCGATGACCGCGTGCAGGTCGACGACGGCTGGTCCTCCTCCGGCCTGCCCGCCGACTTCATAGATTCCGTCCCCGATAATTTCCCCGAAGCTGCCGCCGGCGAGCAAGCCGCCCGCGTCATTCCCATCCTGCCGGATGCGCGCATAGCGCCCGCCGCTCCCAAGACCACGGTCACTGCTGAAGAAGCGCGCAAGATGCTGTCGCGCAACGATTCGCCCGATATCCCCTTCGACGTGGCGGTGAATCCGTACCGGGGCTGCGAGCATGGCTGCGTCTATTGTTACGCCCGGCCCACGCATTCCTACCTGGGCCTGTCGCCCGGGCTGGACTTCGAAACCCGGCTGGTGGCCAAGGCCAACGCGGTAGAGGCCCTGCGCGCCGAACTCGCGCGGCCCGGCTACAAGCCGTCTCCCATCAACATCGGTTCCGCCACCGACGCCTACCAGCCCATCGAACGCGAATGGCGGCTGACGCGCGGCCTGCTGGAACTGATGCTGGAAACCCGCCATCCGCTCACCATCGTCACCAAGAACGCGCTGGTCGCCCGCGACCTGGACCTGCTGGCCGCGCTGGCCGAGCAGAAGCTGGTGGTGGTGTACATGAGCATCACCACGCTGGACGCCGGCATGGCCCGCACGCTGGAACCGCGCGCCGCCGCGCCGTGGCGCCGGCTGGAAGCCGTGCGCAGCCTGACCGACGCCGGCGTGCCGGTCGGCGTGCTGGTCGCGCCCATCATCCCGTTCATCAACGACGAGTCCATGGAGCACATCCTCCAGGAGTCCAAGGCGGCCGGCGCGCACTATGCCAGCTACACCGTCCTGCGCCTGCCCTGGGAGGTCAAGACCCTGTTCGAGGATTGGCTCAACGCCCATTTCCCGGACCGCGCCCAGCGCGTCCTGCATCGCATCGAAGACCTGCGCAATGGCCGCCGCAACGATCCCAACTTCGGGTCGCGCATGCGCGGAACCGGCGTCTGGGCCGATCTGCTGCGTCAGCGGTTCACCATCGCCACGCGCAAGCTGGGCCTGAACCGCCATCGCCTGGCGCTGGACTGCGACCGTTTCCTGCCTCCTGCCGCAACTGCGGCGAAGGCTGCCGATTTCCTATCCCCGGTTGGCGCGCAAGCGTCTTCAGGGGTCCCTTTTCTCGCCGTATCGCCCGCAGCCGGCGGCGCGCACGGGCGCGTAGCGCGCCAGTTGCAAGCCATGGCCGCAGGCCAGTTGTCATTGTTCGATTGACCGCCGGCTGCCGCCGCGGATGCCTGCCGGGGGGCTACGCCTGGCGCTGGACCGTCTTTCCTAGGAGTTCCCATGAACACCGCTGATATTTCCGTCTTGTCGGACGAACTCGTCGTTACGCTGAACCCGCTGCGCCGCGGCACGAACCGCGCCCGCGCCTGGTGCGCCCGGGTGGCCGGCATGGCGCTGCCCTGGAACACCTCCGTGGCCGATGTCGAGCCGCGCCGCCGCGTGCGGCCCGGCTCCGCGCCGGCTCGCTGGCCGTTCCCGCCCGCGCCGGCCGAGGCTGGAGCGCCGGCAGGCCCGGCCGTCGCCGCGCCGATGCCTGCGCCCGCAGCACCGGTCGAGGCCGCGGTTGCCGCCGCGCCTGCCGCGCGCGAGCGCAGCCTGGGTAACGCCACGGTGGAACCCGTGACGGCTCAAGTGACCATGAAGGCCATGGTCATAGATGTGGTGATGGTGCTGGCCTGGGGCGCGATCATTCCTGGCCTGATGTGGCTGGGTGCGGCCGCCGGATTCTGAACGGTCGGATGCCCGGCGGTAGCCGGCAGGCAAGGCGTAACCGGTACGCGCCAGCCCCGCCAGCCGGAACTGCCCGGAGCAGGGTTCGTCAGCTTGAACCCAGCAGAACGACGCCCGCCAGGATGGCCAGGCAGCCAGCCAGCCGGCCCGGCCCGACTTTTTCGCGCAGCAGGAACATGCCGGCCAGGGTGCCCAACATCATGGACATTTCCCGGGCAGGGGCTACCAGGCTCAGCGGCGCGCCGTTGCGCAGCGCGTACAGCACCAGGATGTAGCCTAGCGGCGACAAGAGGCCCACGGCCAGCGCCAGATGCCAGTGCCCGCGCATGGCCTCCCAGGACTGGGGGCGGCGGCGCAGCATGTGGGGGGCCATCATGGTCGTGCGGGTCACGCAGGTAAACCAGTCGAACAGCACGGGGCTGATCAGCAGCACCTTCACGCCGTAGGCGTCGACGACGGTATAGGCCGCGATGAACAGGCCGATCACCACGCCCCAGCGCACGCCCACCCAGGCCTGGGCCTGCTTGAAAATGGCCAGGCGGCCCTGGGTTGCGATCAGCAGCACCCCGCCCACTACGCAAAGCATGCCGATGATGCCGGTGCTGGTGGCGGGTTCGCCCAGCAGCAGAAAGGCGCCGGTGGTGGACAGCAGCGGCCCGGTGCCCCGTGCGATGGGGTAGACCACAGACAGGTCGGCCACCTGGTACCCGCGTTGCAGGCACAGGCTGTAGCCCAGATGCAACAGGCTGGAAGTCAGGATGGCGCCGACCACGGGCCAGGTCCAGGTCATGCCGTCGTGCAACAGCACCCAGATGACCCACGGCGCATACAGTACCGAGGCGCACAGGCCATAGGCGAAGACGAAGGGAGCGCCCACCATGGCCGCGCGCTTGGCGAGCAGATTCCACGTGGCGTGGGCCATTGCCGCCAGGACGACCAATATCAGGGACGAATACGACATGAAGGAACAGCGCCAGATGACGTGTTTGTTACAGAAGACGGAAGGGTACTCCAAACCGCGAGAACCGGGGCCATGTTACCTGATGCCCGGAGCGATTTTTGGTGTAGAATCATTGGTTTGCCAAATCTCATCCTCTGCTTGCGGCACATGCAACGGGAGCTGGCCTTAGCGTCAGTTGGCCGTGCAACACGCGATGGATGCGGGCTTGTGCTTATAGCGCAATCCTGCAGAAGCCGCGTGAACAACATCGAACGGCAAAAGTTTTAGTCCGCAAAGACATGATGATCTAGGAGTTCTCATGAACCTTATCGCTATCCTGGAACAGGAAGAAATTGCCCGCCTGACCGGCGGTCAAGCCAAGCCTGAATTTGCTCCTGGTGACACCGTCATCGTGAGCGTGAACGTCGTTGAAGGCACCCGCAAGCGCGTGCAGGCTTTCGAAGGCGTCGTGATCGCCAAGCGCAACCGCGGCCTGAACTCCGCGTTCACCGTGCGCAAGATTTCGTCGGGTGAAGCCGTGGAACGTACGTTCCAGCTGTACTCGCCGCAAATCGCCGGCATCGAAGTCAAGCGCCGCGGCGACGTGCGCCGCGCCAAGCTGTACTACCTGCGCAACCGCTCGGGCAAGTCGGCGCGTATCAAGGAAAAGCTGGTCAGCAAGCAAGCCTCGGCGGCTTGATCGCTTATCGGCACACGGCCCTACCAGTGTCGGACGCTCACGCCATCCAGCGTTTTCGTTCGGCACGGGTTTCCGGGTTAAAAAGGCACCTGCGAGGGTGCCTTTTTCTTTTTGCAGAGTCTTTTGCAGAGACGTATGTCTGATTCCTCGTCTTCCCCGCGGCCCCGGCGGCCGCTGGCGCGTCCCGGCTTCGATCCGGCGACGCAACCCTGGGTGGTGGCCAACGCGTCCTTGCCGGCCGTGCCCGCCAGCCTGTTGACCCCGGATTCGTTGCGGGGCACGCTCAGCCAGCCGTCCACCTGGACGCTGGAGCTGTCGCGCGACACCGACCTGCGTTATCCGGGCCGCGAAGGCGTGCCCGTGCCTGCGGCGGTGCTGATTCCGCTGGTAACGCGCGACAATGGCGTGCACATCATGCTGACGCAGCGCGCCGCCCACCTGCATGACCATGCCGGCCAGATCAGCTTTCCGGGCGGGCGCATCGAAACCAGCGACTCCACGCCGGAGGCCGCGGCCTTGCGCGAAGCGCAGGAAGAAACCGGGCTGCCCGCCAACCACGTCGAAGTGCTGGGCAGCATGCCGCCGTATCTGACGGCGACGGGGTTCTCCATCATTCCGGTTGTTTCGCTGGTGCGTCCAGGCTTTGACCTGGCGCCCGACGCCTTCGAGGTGGCGGAAGTATTCGAAGTGCCGTTGTCCTTCCTGATGGATCCCGCCAATCACCGGCTGTACGAGGCCCGTCTGGACGACGGCCGGGTGCGCCAGTACTACGGCATGCCTTACGGCAAGCATTTCATCTGGGGCGCGACAGCCGGCATGTTGCGCAACCTCTACCATCTGCTGCGCCACGGCTTTACGCCCCGTTGATCCCCGCCGCAAGCCGGCCTTGGTTTCCGCCTTTCGCTGCCAATGAATACGGCCCCGTACAGGGGCCGTATTCATTACGGGACGTCCAGGGGAGAGTGTGTCGGACTCCGCAGCAGGTTCCCATTGGACGACACGCTAGTAGCGCTGCTGTCCCGCCAGGTTTTCTTCCAGGATGCGCTGGTACAAGGCGTAGCGCGCCGGATCGATTGCGCCCGCCTGCAAGGCCGCGACCACGCCGCAGCCGGGTTCCTGGCGGTGGGTGCAATTGTAGAAACGGCACTCCTCGATGGGCTTGGTGAACTCCGGGAAGCCGCGGATGATGTCCTCACGGCTCAGATGCTGCAGGCCAAAGGCCTGGAAGCCCGGCGAGTCGATCAGGTCGCCGCCCGGCGCGGGCAGGTGATAGAGCCGCGTGCTGGTGGTGGTGTGCTTGCCCATGTCCAGCGCGGTGGAGTGCTCGCGGGTGGGAGCGGCCGCGTCGGGCACCAGGGCGTTGAGCAGCGTGGACTTGCCCATGCCGCTCTGGCCCAGCAGCAGGCTGGTGTGTCCGGCCAGGCGCGGCGCCAGCAGCGTATGCACCTTTTCGGGTTCCAGCGCGCTGAGTTCGATCACGTCCACGCCCAGCGCGGCGATCGGCGCCAGCCGCGCGCGCGCCGCCGGCAGTTCGTCCGCCAGGTCGGTCTTGTTGAGGATGATGATGGGCGCGATATCCGCGCTCCAGGCGCCGGCCAGGGCGCGGCCGGTCAGGTCGTCCGAAAACGTGGGCTGCACGGCGACCACGATCAGCAACTGGTCGACGTTGGAGGCGAACTGCTTGGAACGCATTTCGTCCGAGCGGTACAGCAGATTGCGCCGCGGCAGGATGGCGTCGATGGCGCCTTCGTCCTTGCCCTGGGGGGTGATGCGCACGCGGTCGCCGACGGCGGCGCCTGCCTTCTTGCCGCGCGGGAAGCACTTGCGCAGCGTGCCGTCGGCGAGCTCCACCGTGTAGTGGCGCCCGTGGGCGGCGATGATGCGGCCTTCGTTGGACGGCGCGGTCATGCAGCGGCCGCCGTCAGGTGGCGGATGCGCACGGCGGCGGGGGGATGGCTGTCGTAGAAGGCGGAGTGCACGGGGTCGGGAGTCAAGGTGGCGGCGTTGTCGTCGTAGAGTTTGACCAGCGCGGACACCAGGCGTTCCGGCGAGCTCTGTTCGGCCGCGTAGCGGTCCGCTTCGAACTCGTCGCGGCGCGAGTACCAGCTGGCCACGGGCGTGAGCATGAAAGTGAAGACGGGGATCACGAGGAAGAACAGCAGCAGCGCCATGGCGTCGTTGCGTCCGCCCAGTTGCGGCATGACGCCCAGTCCCACGTAGAACCAGGGCTGTTGCGAGATCCAGCCCAGGATGGCGAAGAACACCAGCGCGGCGGCGAAGCTGAAGACGATGCGCTTGACGATGTGGCGCTTGGCGAAATGGCCCAGCTCGTGCGCCAGCACGGCTTCGATCTCGTCGCCGTTCAGGCGCGCCAGCAGGGTGTCGAAGAACACGATGCGGCGCGAGCGGCCGAAGCCCGTGAAGTAGGCATTGCCATGGGCGGAGCGGCGCGAGCCGTCCATCACGAACAGGCCGTTGAGCGCAAAGCCGCAGCGCTGGGCCAGGCGCTGGAT
The DNA here is from genome assembly GCF_014851745.1 of Achromobacter sp. ACM01. NCBI lineage: Bacteria > Pseudomonadati > Pseudomonadota > Betaproteobacteria > Burkholderiales > Alcaligenaceae > Achromobacter > Achromobacter sp. ACM01. The sequence continues at coordinate 291,007 of NZ_JACVAF010000003.1, read as the reverse complement.
GCGGCCGGCCAGCTCCGGGTCGAACAGCGGCGTGAATTTATTGAAGAGCGGGGCGATGAACATCGGGTAGACGATCAATAGCGCCAGGTTGAACGCGGTCCACAGCGCCCAGGCCCACACCCACCAGTAGGCGCCCGCGCTGCCCATCAGCCACAGCACCGCGGCCGCCAGCGGCAGGCCCAGCACCGCCGCGACCAGCAGGCCCTTGGCGGCGTCGGCGATGAACAGGCCAGGCGTCATGCGGTTGAAGCCGAAGCGCGCTTCCAGCTTGAACTGCCGCCACAACGTGAAGGGCAGGCCCAGCACGCCCAGCAACAGCGCCACCACGACCAGCAGCAGCATCTGGCGCAGGAAGTCGTTGCTGGTAATCTGGGCCACCATCAGGTCGATGAGCTGCAGTCCGCCCATCAGGGTCAGGCACACCAGCAGGATGGCGTCGTAGGTGCGTTCCAGCATGCCCAGCTTGACCCGCGCCACGGTGTAGTCCGCCGCCCGCTGGTGGCTGGCCAGCCCGATACGGTGAGAGAATTCGGACGGCACCTGGTCGCGGTTGCGCGCGACATGGCGGATCTGGCGCGTAGCCAGCCACAGGCGCACGGCGATATCGGTCAGCAGGAAGGCAACGAACAGCAATGTGAACATGGGCGATGCGGCGTGCTCAAGTGTGGGTATGTGCGAAAATCGAACGTTTTATAGGCAAATTATATGGCTGTGAACGAAAACCGCCTGGTTTGGCTGGACATGGAAATGACCGGCCTGGACCCCGAGAAAGAACGCATCATCGAAGTCGCCGTGGTGGTGACGGAACCCGACCTGACCGTCGTGGCCGAGGGCCCCGTGCTGGTGGTGCACCAGCCCGACAGCCTGCTCGACGCCATGGACAGCTGGAACAAGTCCACGCACGGCAAGAGCGGCCTGATCGACAAGGTCAAGGCGTCCACGATTTCCGAGGCGCAGGCCGAGGATACGCTGCTGGCGTTTCTGGCGCAGCATGTGCCGGCGGGCAAGTCGCCGCTGTGCGGCAACACCATCAGCCAGGACCGCCGTTTCATGTTTGCTTACATGCCGCGCCTGGAGCAGTTTTTCCACTATCGCAACCTGGACGTGAGCACGCTGAAGGAACTGGCCCGCCGCTGGGCGCCGGCCGTCTACAAGGGATTCGAGAAGAAGAGCCGCCACGAAGCGCTGGCCGACATCTACGAATCGATCGACGAGCTCAAGTACTACCGCGAACACTTCCTGAAGGTATAAGCGGCCCCCGCCCATGCCTGCCGCCCCGTCCGCCTGCGAGCCGCTCATCGGGGATCACCCGTCGATGGCGGCGCTGCGCGATCTGGTCGGCCGGGTCGCCCGCAGCAAGGCCAGCATCGTCCTCATCTACGGCGAAACCGGCACCGGCAAGGGGCTGGTCGCCCGCAACCTGCATGCGCAGTCGGCGCGCGCGGCCAAGGGCTATACCGAGATCAACTGCGCCGCCATCCCGGGCAACCTGCTCGAGTCCGAATTGTTCGGCCATGAACGCGGCGCGTTCACCGGGGCGGTGGCGCGCAAGACCGGCCTGCTCGAAGCCGCCAATGGCGGCAGCGTGTTCCTGGACGAAATCCGCGAGCTGGATCCGGTCATGCAGGCCAAGATCCTGACCTTGCTGGACAGCCGGCGCTTCCGGCGCATCGGTTCCGTCCAGGAGGTTTCAGTCGATGCGCGCTTCATCGCCGCCACCAACAAGATCCTGTTGGGGGAGGTGCAGGCCGGGCGCTTTCGCGACGACCTGTATTACCGCCTGCAGGTGGTGTCGATCAACCTGCCACCGTTGCGCGAGCGCGGCGACGACGTGATCGTGCTGGCGCAGCGCTTCCTGGAACGCTACAACGCCACCCACGGCAGCCGTTTCACCGTCATCGATCCCGAGGTGCGGCGCATTTTCAAGGCCTACGCCTGGCCGGGCAATGTGCGCGAACTGAGCAATCTGCTGGAGCGCATCTGCATCCTGGAAGACGGCGACACGGTACTGGCGCGACACCTGCCGCAGCGCATCCTGCGCGAAGCGGGCAAGCCCGCGCCGGCGGCCTCGTCTGCCGCCGCCGGCACCTACGCCGAACTGTCCGCGCAGTTCCAGCGCGGCCTGATCCGGGCGGCCTTGCAGGCCCAGGACGGCAACCTGGGGCGCGCCGCCGAGTCCCTGGGGCTCACGCGGCACGCCCTGCGCCACCAGATGCTCAAGCTGGGGCTGGAAGGCTGAGGCCTATTCCGCGCTGATGTTGTGCTTGCGCGCAATGCCTTGCCACAGGGCCAGTTCCTCGCGCACGCGCGTGCCGAATTCGGCGCTGTCCATGCGCGACGGCACGGTGCCGTCCAGGTCCAGCAATGCCTTCATTTCGGGCGAAGCCGAGATCTCGACGAGCGCGGCGTTGAGCTTGTCGATATAAGGCTGCGGCGTGCCCGCCGGCGCGAACACACCCACCCAGATCTGCACCGAATATCCCGGCAGCGCCTGCGCGGCCGGCGGCAGGTCGGGGAACGCCGCGGAGGGCGATTGCGCGGTGGTAGCCAGCAGCTTGACCTTCTTGCCCTGCACCACGGGGGCCAGCGTGCTGTAGTTGGACAGCATGACATGGATCAGCCCGCCGGCCAGGTCGGAGGCGGCGTTGGCCGCGCCCTTGTAGGGCACGTGGGTCATCTCCGTGCCGGCCGCGTCGTCCAGCATGACGGTGGCCAGATGCGCCAGCGAACCGACGCCGGCGCTGCCGTAGTTCAGGGCGCCCGGCTTGCTGCGCGCCGCTTCCAGCAGCTGCTTCAACGAGGTATAGGGCGTCTGCGCCGAGGCGGCGATGACCAGCGGCCCCTGTCCTATCATCGCCACCGGCGCGAACTGCTTCAGCGGGTCGTAGGGCAGGTGAGGCTGCGTGGCGGCGGTGGTCAGGAAGGTCGACGAGGTCAGAAGCAGCACCGAGCCGTCCTTGGCCGAGCGGGCCACGTACTCGGAACCGATCGCGCCGGCCGCGCCGCCGCGGTTTTCCACGATCACCGTGTTGCCGAAGCGGGCCGCAAGCTGCGGCGCGATCGCGCGGGCGATCGCGTCATTGCTGGCGCCGGCGGTGAACGGCACCACGATCTTGACCTGCTTGGGCACTTCCGTCTGGGCCGCTGTCGCGCCGGCCAGCAGGGATGCCGCCAGGAACAACGTTGTTTGCATTAGCGCTTTCATGATCGATTCTCTAGGAGAGCGGAGGTTGGAGCGGGCGCCGGGTGCGGCGCCCGCGGCGTTCAGTCCGGCATGGGGACGGCGACGTCCAGCAGCGGCGCATATTGCTGCGCGCCGAAGATGTCGCCATCGCCCGCGGACCCGCTGGGAGCCAGCCGGTAGATCGTGAACTTGATGGCCAGGCCGGGATCGTAATGCACGAAGTCCGATATGCGGCTGTCGTCGATGCGGTACAGGGCCGCCATGCTGGCGCGCGTCAGCGCGCCGGAGCGCTTGACCGCCTCGTAGGTCGCCGGCTCGCGGAAGATGATGTCGAAGGTGATCTTGTTCACGCCCGCGTTCTTGCTGCGGATGGTCTTGGCCAGGGTGCTGAGTTTCTGGGTGCTCATGGTCTTGCCGGCTCAGGCGCCAGCCTCGGTGAGGTGGGTCGGGAAGAGTTCGCCGGCGTCTTCCACCGGCAGCGTGTGGTTCAGGGTCCAGCGGTAGGCGGCGCTGGTGCGCACCACCTCGTCCAGCGGGAACGACACCGAACCGGCCGTGCCTTTCACGTCGGGCAGGCGGGCGTAGAACATCTGGCGCAGGCCCGTAAGCGTCAGTTCCTCGGCCATTTCGGCGGTCGGCGCCACGCCCTGGACCATGACGCACAGCTCATGGCCCGGCTGGTCGCGCAGCGGCTCCAGGTCGCCCATGACGCCGTCGCGCCCGTAGACCTTGTAGTGCAGCTCATAGCCCGAGTCGCCGAAGCGTTCGCGCACCTTGTCTCGAGCCCAGGCGATGACGCGGTCGACGTTGGCGATGGTGTAGGGATCGCGTATGCCGCAAAGTCCCATGTAGCGCTCGCCGACCTTGCCGGAGCCTTCCAGCTTTACGCGCACCTGGGCGGCGGGTTCGAAGCGCGAGCCGGTGATGCGGGTGGTCTTTTCGCTCAACTGCTCGTAGCGGCAATCGGCCATGTCCAGCCGGCCGCCTGCGAAGAATTCTTCGTAGGGATTGGAGCGCTCGTACATCGCGTGGCCCGCGACCGACGCGATGGTGCAGCGCTGGTCGGGATGCATGGCCGTGACGCGCACGTCCTCGGCCGAGATCTCGCCCATCACGGTTTCCTTGCCGCCATAGGGTTCGGCGCAGAACGAAGCGCACTCCAGCACCTTGCCCAGGTAATAGGCGCGGTCGGCGTCGTAGCCCCGGTGCAGGGCAGGGGCGGCGAACACGGCGGCATCCGAGCTGCGGCCGCCGATGATCACGTCCGCGCCAGCTTCCAGCAGCTTGATGTAGGGATGCACGCCGGCCACCGCCACGATGCGGTCGCTGGCATCCAGCTCGGCTTCGGTCAGGTCAGCGTAGCCGTCCAGGCCGGCCACCTGCTGGCCCGCGCGCAGCGCGCGGCGCACGCGTTCCTTGTCGACTTCGGAATAGAAGTAGCCGACCTTGAACGGCGCCAGCTTGTGCTCGGCGGCGATCTCCTTGATCAGGCGCACGTACAGGTCGACCCGGCTGTTGGAGCCGGTGTCGCCGGCCGAGCCGATGACCATGGGCACGCCCAGCTTGCGCGCGGCCAGCAGCATCTGTTCCAGGTCGTGGCGCTGCCAGGCTTGCGGGCTGGTGGAGGTGTCGGAGCCCAGCGGCACGGGACCCACGTCGTCGCTGCCCGAGTCGGCGGCGATGCAGTCCGGCCCGGCGGCGACGCCGAGCTGGAAGCTCTCGGTGCGCAAGGGGGCGAATCCTAAGTGCCCGTTCGGGCAGATGATGCTCATGGAACGCATGGGTGTAGTCTCTTCAGTTGAGTCGTCCGGTCTCGCTCGTACCGGCAATGACTACAACGCAAGATGCGTGCCAACTGGCGGGAAGCGTAAATCCCGCGCATTTGCGGGCTTGTCGGCGCGACCTCTTTAAATTTGCGGGTAAATTTTCACGCAATGCGTGAATTTCACACATAAAAAGCGATGCCATCTTCATACCCGGTCGCCCGGATCCGCGACGCCGAACGCCAGGCCTTGGCCGCCGGCAGAAACTTGATGCCCCTGGCGGGGGCCGCTGCGGCCCGTTACGCGGCGGCGCGGCTCGGGCCGGGGGCGAGGGTGCTGGCACTGGCGGGGCCTGGGAACAATGGCGGCGATGCGCTGGAAGCTGCGGCCGGCCTGCGCGCCATGGGACATGACGTGCGGGTGCTGTTGCCGGCGGGGGCGCAGTGCCTGCCGCCGGATGCCGCCCGCGCCTATGCCGGCTGGCTGGCCGCGGGCGGTGAAACCTGGTCGGAACTGGAACCGGGCTTCGTGCCGGAATTGGTCATAGACGGCCTGTTCGGCATCGGCTTGAATCGCCCGCTGGGCGCGGATTGGCAGGCGCTGGTGGACACGGTCAACGCCTGGAGCGTGCCGGTGCTGGCGCTGGACGTGCCCAGCGGCATAGACGCGGACAGCGGCGAGGCCCTGGGGCGGCCCATCCGGGCGCGCTGGACGCTGTCTTTCATCGGCCGGGCCAGGGGGCTGGAACGGCCAGGCCCGGGACGCGACGCCTGCGGCGTGTCGGCAGTGGACACGCTGGGCGTGACCATCGAGCCGGCAGCCTGATCCGAAAGGCAGGTCTTGGCGTCTTGGCCTAGGCGGGCTTGCCGCCGAAGCGCGAGGCGATGTCGGCCGCCAGCGGCGCGTAGCGCTCGTTGTCGCGGCCGGCCAGTGCATCCAGATGCGCTTCCGACGCGTCGAACACCTGCCAGTAGATGCGGCCGCAGATCTCGCGGGCGGCATGGCCGGGCCAGTCGTCAGGGAGCATGGGGCCCGGCAGTTGCGGATCGTGCAGCACGATCCGGCGCCAGCTGTGCAGCAGCATGACCCGCACGATGAACGCATCGGCGGGGGCGGGCGGGGTTTCCAGCAGCTTTTCCAGCGGGCCGAAATTCTTCGCGAACTGGCGGTACTGCTCGGCCAGCTCGTCCAGGTTCCAGCATTGCGATGCCAGGCTGGCTATCGGCAGACCGCCTGCGCCGGCCAGGTCGCGCGCCGACAGCACCAGCGCGCGGTCGGGGATGCCCAGCTTTTCCAGGATGTCGTGCGCGGCGCTTGCCTCGGTGTGCGGATGCGCGAACAGCCCGGGCGCGATCATGCCGAAACCTTCCCAGACCAGTTCCCGGCGCAACTCGGCGCGCTCGGCCAGTCCGTTGCCGGTGCGCGGCAGGGCGACCAGCGTCCATTCGCCGTTCCATTCCAGGGGCGGACCGACATAGATGCGCTGCGAGGCGTGCGCGGTGTGGCGCAGGCCCTGCTCGGAGATCAGGTAGAGGCTGCGCCTTCCGTGGCGTTCGGATTGCAGCCAGTTCTGCGCCACCAGGCGGAACACGCTGGTGCGCAGCAGCCGTTCATTGATGCCCAGCGGGGCCAGCAGCTCGATCAGATCGCCCAGCCAGATGGCGCCGCCGTGCGGCGCCAATGCGTCCCCGAGCAGGCTGACGCAGAGCGATTTCGCGCGCGGCGGATCGTTCTTGATCAGGCGTGACAGAAAGCGGTCCAGGGGCGACTGAGGGTTTGCCATTAGAGGGGGCCAGAGTGGCCGATATCGGGATCCGCAATATGATACATAAATCCAATGTGATACAGATTTGAGTTTGACAATGAATTTTTTGTATTAAATAATCCGCCTATGACATGACGGCACTGCGGAACGTTTGCTTTGCGTTTTCGCAAACCGTCTTCAAGGAGACAGACATGTACGCTCAACTCGTCGAAACCGGCGTCAAGCAGGTCAAGACCGCGGACCAGCTCGAAGGCCGGGAACAGACGTTCCAGCGCCGGATCGACGACGGCGTCCGCATCGAGGCCAAGGACTGGATGCCGGACGCCTACCGCAAGACGCTCGTGCGCCAGATTTCCCAGCACGCGCACTCGGAAATCGTGGGCATGCTGCCCGAAGGCAACTGGATCACCCGCGCGCCTTCGCTCAAGCGCAAGGCCATCCTGCTGGCCAAGGTCCAGGACGAAGCCGGCCACGGCCTCTACCTGTACAGCGCCGCGGAAACCCTGGGCGTGTCACGCGACGACCTGATCGACGACCTGCATGCCGGCCGCGCCAAGTACTCCAGCATCTTCAATTACCCCACGCTCAGCTGGGCCGACATCGGCATGATCGGCTGGCTGGTCGACGGCTCGGCCATCATCAACCAGATCCCGCTGTGCCGCTGTTCCTACGGCCCCTATGCGCGGGCCATGGTGCGCGTCTGTAAGGAAGAGTCCTTCCACCAGCGCCAGGGCTACGACCTGCTGATGCAGATGTGCCTGCACGGCACGCCCGAGCAGAAGGCCATGGTGCAGGACTCCCTGAACCGCTGGTGGTGGCCCGCGCTGATGATGTTCGGTCCCTCGGATGCCGACTCGCCCAACAGCGCCCAGTCCATGGCCTGGAAGATCAAGCTCTTCTCCAACGACGAACTGCGCCAGAAGATGGTGGACCAGACCGTGCCGCAGGCCGAATACCTGGGCCTGAAGGTGCCGGATCCCGAGCTCAAGTGGAACGCCGAACGCGGCCACTATGACTTCGGCGAGATCGACTGGTCCGAGTTCTACGCGGTGCTCAAGGGCAACGGCCCCTGCAACCGCGAACGCCTGGCCGCGCGCGTCAAGGCGCACGAGGACGGCGCCTGGGTGCGCGATGCGCTAGTCGCCTACGCCGACAAGCAGGCCGAGCGCAAGGTAGCTTGAGCCCGCGAGCGGGCTCCACTCTTCTTCACCACCATTGCAAACCGGAGCGCGCCGCGCGCGCCCGGCATTCAAGGACATCCATCATGAGCAAAGACTGGCCCCTGTGGGAAGTGTTCATCCGCAGCCAGCACGGCCTGGCGCACAAGCACGTCGGCAGCCTGCACGCGCCCGACGCCGAAATGGCGATCAACCACGCCCGTGACGTCTACACGCGCCGCAACGAAGGCCTGAGCATCTGGGTGGTGCGCGCCTCCGATATTTCGGCCAGCAGCCCCGGCGACAAGGATCCGCTGTTCGAACCGGCCAACAGCAAGGTCTACCGGCATCCCACGTTCTTCCCGATGCCCGAAGAAATCAAGCACATGTAAGACGGCGGGGGAGACATGGACAAGACTCTGTTTGAATACCTGCTGCGCCTGGGCGATTCCTCGCTCATCCTGTCGCAGCGGCTGGGCGCCTGGACCGGCCACGGCCCGATCCTGGAAGAAGACCTGGCGTTGACCAACACCGCGCTCGACCTGCTGGGCCAGGCCCGCATGTGGCTGACGCTGGCCGGCGAAGTCGAAGGCGCCGGCCGCGACGAAGACGCGCTGGCCTATTTGCGCGATGCGCACCAGTTCCATAACGCGTTGCTGGTCGAACGCCCCAACGGCAACTACGCCGACACCATGGCGCGCCAGTTCCTGTTCGACGTCTGGCACTATTTCCTGCTGCAGCGCCTGGAAAAGTCCAGCGACGAACGCGTCGCCGGCATTGCGGCCAAGGCCATCAAGGAAGTGACCTACCACGTGCGGCGTTCGTCGGACATGGTGGTGCGCCTGGGCGACGGCACGGCGGAAAGCCATGCCAAGATGCAGGCCGCCATCGATGATGCCTGGCGTTTCACCGGTGAGTTGTTCGCCGACGACGCCGTCGACCTGGACGTCGCCGCCCGCGGCATCGGCTGTGAACTGTCGGCCCTGCGCCAGCCCTGGCTGGCCCATGTGCGCGAAGTCCTGGAAGAAGCCACCCTGACGGTGCCCGACGAAGCCGCCGCCAGCCATCTGGCATACCGTGGCGGACGCCAGGGCAAGCACACCGAGGAACTGGGCTACGTGCTCGCCGAAATGCAGTTCCTGCCGCGCGCCTACCCGGGAGCCACCTGGTGAACGCGCTGGCGCCCGTTTCCGCCGACCAGGTCTACGCCTGGCTGCAGGAGGTCCCCGACCCGGAGATCCCCGTGCTGTCCGTGGTGGATCTGGGCGTGGTGCGGGACGTGTCCTGGGACGGCGAGGCCTGTGTCGTGGTCATCACGCCCACATACTCCGGCTGTCCGGCCATGCGCGAGATCACGCAGGATATCCAGCAGACGCTGGCCCGCCACGGCGTCGCCGAGGTCCGCGTGGAAACCCGCCTGGCGCCGGCCTGGACCACCGACTGGATGAGCGAGAAGGGACGCGAGGCGCTCAAGGGCTACGGCATCGCCGCGCCCGCCGAACGCGCCGTCGACATCTCGGGCATCAGCCGGCGCGCGGTCGGCCCCGCCATCGCCTGCCCGCGCTGCGGCTCGAAAGACACGCGCCTGGTCAGCAACTTCGGGTCCACGTCGTGCAAGGCGCTGTATCGCTGCGTGTCTTGCCGCGAGCCCTTCGATTATTTCAAGACTCACTGAGAGCGGTTTCGCAATGAGCCAGAACCAATTCCATTCCTTGACGGTGGCTTCGGTGGCGCGCAACACGCGCGACGCCGTGGTCGTGACCTTCGACCTGCCCGAGACGCTGGCGCAAGAGTTCGCCTTCCTGCCGGGCCAGTACCTGACGCTGCGCACCGAGCTCAACGGCCAGGAACAGCGCCGCTCCTATTCCATCTGTTCCGCGCCCCACGACAAGCTGCTGCGCGTGGCCATCAAGAAGGTGGACGAGGGCGTTTTCTCCAGCTGGGCCAACCATGAACTGCAGCCCGGCCAGACCCTGGAAGTCATGGCGCCGGCCGGCAACTTCACCGTCGATTTTTCCCCCGAGAACAAGCGCCACTATGTGGCGTTTGCCGTAGGCAGCGGCATCACGCCGGTGTTCTCTCTGGTCAAGACCGCGCTGTCGACCGAGCCCGACAGCAAGTTCACGCTGTTCTTCGGCAACCGCGCTTCGTCCGCGGTGCTGTTCCGCGAAGAGATCGAGGACCTGAAGAACCTCTATATGGAGCGTTTCTCGCTGGTCTACATCATGAGCCGCGAGACCCAGGACATCGAACTCTTCAACGGCCGCCTGGACGGCGACAAGGTCGACCAGCTGATGTCGGCCTGGATGAGCCCTGAGGATATCGATTACGCTTTTGTCTGTGGTCCGCAGACCATGACCGAAAGCGTGGTCGAGCGGCTGCAGGCCCGCGGCATTCCGAAGTCGAACATCAAATTCGAACTCTTCGGCGCGCCCAAGGGGCCGCGCGCATTGCGCACCGGCCAGGACGCCCGCCAGGCGCCCGGCAAGGGCCAGTGCGAGGTGACCGTGGTGCAGGACGGCCACAGCCGTATGTTCGTGATTGAAAAGAATAAAGACAGCGTGCTGGATTCGGCGCTGGCGCAAGGTATCGAACTGCCGTATTCGTGCAAGGGCGGGGTGTGTTCCACCTGCCGCTGCAAGGTCATCGAAGGCGAGGTGGACATGGACGCCAACTTCGCCCTGGAAGACTACGAAGTGGCGCGCGGATTCATCCTGAGCTGCCAGAGCTTTCCGGTCAGCGACCGCCTGGTCATCGACTTCGACCAGGAAACCTGACCCGGCCCGCGCCAGGCAGATAAAACCATATCCATTTGGAGAGACGCAGTGTCCCAACAATTCTTCGAACGCCATCAGCCCCTGCTGGAACAAGCCATGGCCGCCGCCTCCCTGCGCGGCTACTGGAGCCCCTTTGCCGAGTCGCCCAGCCCCCGCAACTATGGCGAAACCGCCAACGACGACGGCCGCGCGGCTTTTGAAGCGCTGCAAGGCAAGCCTTTCCCGCTGAACCTGCACGACGCCGACGGTACCGTCGGCGGCGAAAAATCGCCGTTCGGCTTCGACTTGGGCATCACCTATCCGCACGTGCCCGCCGACAAGCTGATCGCCGCCTCCAAGCGCGCGCTGGAAGACTGGCGCCGCGCCGGCCCGCGCGCCTGGGTGGGCGTGTCGCTGGAAATTCTGGCGCGCCTGAACAAGCGCAGCTTCGAGATCGCCTACGCGGTCCAGCACACCACCGGCCAGGGCTTCATGATGGCCTTCCAGGCCGGCGGCCCGCACGCGCAGGACCGCGGCTTCGAAGCCGTGACCTACGCCTGGCAGGAAATGTCGCGCATCCCCGGCGTGGCCGTCTGGGAAAAGCCGCAAGGCAAGAACGACCCGATCCGCATGGAAAAGCAGTTCACCGTGGTGCCGCGAGGCGTGGCGCTGGTGATCGGCTGCTCCACCTTCCCGACCTGGAACGGCTACCCCGGCCTGTTCGCCAGCCTGGCTACCGGCAACACCGTCATCGTCAAGCCGCACCCCGGCGCGATCCTGCCCCTGGCCATCACCGTGAAGGTGGCGCGCGAAGTTCTGCAGGAAGCGGGCTTCGACCCGGACGTCGTCCTGCTGGCCGCGCACGCTGCCGGCGATGACACCGCGCAGAAGCTGGCGCTGGACCCGGCGGTCAAGATCGTCGACTTCACCGGCAGCACCGCCAACGGCGACTGGCTGGAGAACAACGCCCGCCAGGCGCTGGTCTACACCGAGAAGGCCGGCGTCAACCAGGTCATCATCGATTCCACCGACGACCTCAAGGGCGTGGCCCGCAACCTGGCGTTCTCGCTGGCCCTGTACTCGGGCCAGATGTGCACCGCGCCGCAGAACATCTACGTGCCGCGCGACGGCATCCAGACGCCGGAAGGCCGCGTCAGCTTCGACGAGGTCGCTGCTGCCCTGGGCGCCGCGGTCGAGAAGGTCGGCGCCGATGCGGCCAAGGCCGTCGAGCTGACCGGCGCGATCCAGAACGAAGGCATCGTCGAGCGCATCGAGAAGGCCCGCGCGCTGGGCCTGCCGGTGGTGGCCGACAGCAAGGCGCTGACGCACCCGCAGTTCGAGAACGCCCGCGTCCGCACGCCGCTGCTGCTGCGCACGGAAGCTGGCAACGCCGCTATCAGCCAGGAATGGTTCGGCCCGATCGCCTTCGTGGTGGCTACCGATTCCACCACCCACAGCATCCAGCTGGCGCGTGACAGCGTCATCAAGCATGGCGCGTTGTCGCTGTCGGCCTACACCACCAGCGACGCCGTCGCCGACCAGGTGCAGGACGCGGCTGAAGTCTCGGGCGTGTCGCTGTCGCTGAACCTGACGGGCGGCGTGTTCGTCAACCAGACCGCCGCTTTCAGCGACTTCCACGGCACCGGCGCCAACCCGGCCGCCAACGCCGCGCTGTCGGATTCGGCTTTCGTGTCCAACCGCTTCCGCGTGGTGCAAACCCGCCGTCATGTCTGAACGGGGGCGATGACATGAGCTACCAGGATATCCAATTCGACCTGTCCGGCGGCATCGCGCGCCTGACGCTGAACCGTCCCGACAAGCTGAACAGCTTCACCGCCAACATGCACGGCGAAGTGGCCGACGCGTTGACGCGCGTGGAGACCGAGGGCGCGCGTGTGCTGCTGCTGACGGGAGCCGGCCGCGGCTTCTGCGCCGGCCAGGACCTGAGCGAGCGCAAGCCCGCCGCCGACGGCACGCCGCCCGACCTGGGCGAAACCGTCGACAAGTTCTACGGGCCGCTGGTGCGCCGCGTCAACGCCTTGCCCATGCCCGTCGTGGTGGGCGTGAACGGCGTGGCGGCCGGCGCAGGCGCCAACCTGGCGTTTGCGGGCGACATCGTCATCGCCAAGGCTTCGGCAACGTTCATCCAGTCGTTCTGCCGCCTCGGGCTGATCCCCGACACGGGCGGCACCTTTGTGCTGCCGCGTCTGGTCGGCCGTGCCCGCGCCATGGGCCTGGCCATGCTGGGCGACAAGCTCAGCGCCAAGCAGGCCGAAGAGTGGGGCCTGATCTGGCAATGCGTGGCGGACGAGGAATTCGATGCCACGCTGGAACGCCTGGCGCAGCACTTCGCCAAGGCGCCGACCAAGGGCCTGGCGTACACCAAGCGGGCCATGCAGGCCAGCCTGGGCAATGACCTGTCCACGCAGCTGGACCTTGAGCGCGACATGATGCGCGAACTCGGCCGCAGCGCAGACTACGCGGAAGGCGTGGCCGCCTTCCTCGGCAAGCGCGAACCGCAATTCAAGGGGCAATAAGAATGAACGCACACGTTCCCGCGGTCGAAGTGCCGGCCGATCCCCAGGAGCTGGCGCAGGCCGTCGGCACCGTCATGTTTGCGGGCGATGCGGCCTCGCAGGGCCTGGACATGAAAGTCGAGGAAATGGCGCCGGGCTACGCGCGGCTGACCATGCGCGTGCGCGCCGACATGCTGAACGGCCACAAGACCTGCCACGGCGGATTCATCTTCGCCCTGGCGGACAGCGCCTTCGCCTTTTCGTGCAATTCGCGCAACGTCAGCACCGTGGCCTCGGGCTGCACCATCGACTATCTGGCCCCGGGCTTCGAAGGCGATCTGCTGACCGCCGTGGCGCAGGAGCGTTCGCTGGCCGGCCGCACCGGCGTCTATGACGTCACCGTCACCAACCAGGAAGGACGCAACGTGGCGCTGTTCCGCGGCCGCTCCTACCGCATCAAGGGCCAGATCGTCGGCGTCCCCGCGGACGCTTGAGGCAGCCAGCCAACCAAAGCTATACGGCCGCGGGCCGCGCCGCGAGCGGGCAGGGCATACGCCCGCCGCGATCCGGCCCCGCGCAGAGAGAATTTCAGGAGAGAGATAACCATGTCCAACACCATGAGCAAGCCGGGGCTGGACCCCATCGAGCATGCCAGCCAGGATGAGCTGCGCGCGCTGCAGCTCGAGCGCCTGAAGTGGTCGCTCAAGCATGCCTACGACAATGTGCCGCACTACAAGAAGGCTTTCGATGAAGCCGGCGTGCATCCCGACGATCTGAAGCAGCTGTCCGATATCTCGAAGTTCCCCTTCACCACGAAGAAGGAACTGCGCGAGAACTATCCTTTCGGCATGTTCGCCGTGCCGCGCGAGCGCATCTCGCGCATCCACGCCTCCAGCGGCACCACCGGCAAGCCGACGGTCGTGGGCTACACCAAGGGCGACCTGGACAACTGGGCCAACCTGGTGGCGCGCTCGATCCGCGCGGCGGGCGGCAAGCCCGGCGACACGGTGCACGTGGCCTACGGCTACGGCCTGTTCACGGGCGGCCTGGGCGCGCATTACGGCGCGGAACGCCTGGGCTGCACGGTCATCCCGATGTCGGGCGGACAGACCGAAAAGCAGGTGCAGTTGATCAACGATTTCCGTCCGGACATCATCATGGTCACGCCCTCCTACTTCTGCAATATTCTGGAGGAACAGCGCCGCCAGGGGATTGATCCGCGTCAAAGTTCGCTGCGCATCGGCATCTTCGGCGCCGAACCCTGGACCGGGCAGATGCGCGCCGACATCGAGGCCGAAGCCGGCATCGACGCCGTGGACATCTATGGCCTGTCCGAAGTGATGGGGCCTGGCGTTGCCAGCGAATGCGTCGAGACCAAGGACGGTCCGGTGGTCTGGGAAGACCATTTCTACGCGGAAATCATCAATCCCGACACGGGCGAGCCCGTGGCCGACGGCGAGCCGGGCGAACTGGTGTTCACCTCGCTGACCAAGGAAGCGATGCCCATCATCCGCTACCGCACCCGCGACCTGACGCGCCTGCTGCCGCCCACCGCGCGCAGCATGCGGCGCATCGGCAAGATCACTGGCCGCAGCGACGATATGCTGATCGTGCGCGGCGTGAACATGTTCCCGACCCAGGTCGAGGAACTGGTCCTGAAGATCGCCCAGCTGGCGCCGCATTACCAGTTGGTGCTGTCGCGCACCGGCAATATGGACGAGCTGGAAATCCTGACCGAACTGCGCGCCGAATTTTCCACCCTGTCGGATGCCGAGCGCGCAAACCTGGGCAAGCAGCTCCAGCATGCCGTGAAGACGCACATCGGCGTGAGCGCGCGCATCCAGGTGTCGGATTCCGGGCACGTGGAACGCACGCTGACCGGCAAGGCTCGCCGCGTGATCGACAAGCGGCCGAAATAAGGTCCAAAAAAAGCAGCCGCAAGGCTGCTTTTTTACTTGATCGTCCCGCGCACGATGCGCCGGTACCAATAGTGCAGCAAGGCCGCCGACAGTCCCAGGCCGACCATGGCCATCAGCCACATGCTGCCCGCGCCCTGGGGGGAGCCAGGGACCAGGATGGCGCGCACGCCGTCCAGGCCACCGCGGCCCGGGCCGAAACCGAACCACCAGCCGCCGACCAGGCCCACGCCCGCCAGCGCCACCACCTGCAGCAGCAGCGGCACCACCGCGACCTTGTAGGCGCGCAGCAGGTAGGAGTTGATGCACTGCATCGAGTCGAACAGGTGGAACAGGGGCAGGACGGCCAGCAGCGTGGTCGCCACCGCGGCCACCTCCGGATTGTCGGTATAGGCGGCCAGGATCAGCGGACGGCCGGCCAGCAGCACCGCCGCCGTCAGCAGGGCGCCCAGGATGCCCAGCGTCAGGCCGGCCATGCCGGTGCGATGCGCATGGGCGAGGTTGCCCGCGCCGATGGCCTGCGCGGTCAGGGCTGCCGTGGCGACGCCCAGCGCCATGGGCATCATGTAGCAGAGCGCGGCCAGGTTGGACATGATCTGATGGCCGCCGGTCACGTAAGTGCCTTCGCGCGCCACCAGCAGGGCCATGAAAGTGAAGGCCGACACTTCGACCAGGTAGGAACCGCCCATGGGGATGCCCAGGCGCAGCAGTTCCTTGAGCGTCTTCCAGTCGGGCTTGCCGACGTGCAGCTTGAAGCGGCGGTAGTAGCGGTCGTGGGTGATGACCCACAAGCCGAGGCCCAGGCTCATCCACGACACCACGGCGGTGGCCAGTCCGGCGCCGGTGGCGCCCATGGCGGGCAATCCCAGCTTGCCGTAGATGAACAGCCAGTTGAAGAAGGCCTTGAAGACTATGGCTGTCAGGTTGATCGCCATGACCAGCTTGGGCCGCGAAACCGACGTGCCCAACGCGTATATGGTGCGGAACACCAGCGCGGCGGGCAGGGCCAGCACCAGGGCCTGCAGATACGAGCCGATGCGTTCGCGCACGCCGGGAGCGACCTCGCCGGACATGGACAGCCACATGTTGGGGAACAGCATCAGCACGGCGCCCACCACGGACAATCCCAGCGCCAGCCAGACGCCCTGGCCCCAACTGCGGCCGACCTCAAGATTGTTGCCTGCGCCGAAGTGCTGGGCCAGGATGGGGATCAGGGCGTGCACCACGCCCATCAGTCCGACGAAAATGGTGATGTAGATCGACGCGGACAGCGCCATTGCCGCCAGGTCGGCGGCGCTGGAATGGCCGGTCATGGCGGTGTCGAGCACGCCGAAGGAGATGCCGGCCCATTGGCTGACCAGCACCGGCCAGGCCTGCCTGGCGATGCCGCGCAGGGTGGCGCCGAAACTCATCGGCGCGGCGGGCGCGGGCGTCATCGGGGGGCGCCGACTCGGAGCAGGCGGAAAACTTCCTGGCGGTCGGCGCGCCGGCCGCCTTGCCACAGCACCTCGGCGCCGTCGCTGTAGGCGGCGGTGTTGTCCCGCAAGCTCTGGTTGCTGGTCTGCTGCAGCACCAGCGTGCACTTGGAGTCGAACGTGAACGTGAGGTTATTGAAGATCAGGAACGAGGCGCGCTGCCCGCTGCCCAGGCTAAGCCCGCGCACGCACTCGCCGGGGCGCACGTTCTGCTGTAGCGCCTGGGCCAACTGGCCCGACACGGTGCGGTAGCTGCGGGCGTAGTCCACGGCGGGTTGCCACAGCAGCACCAGCAGGATCCAGGTCACCGTCAGGCCGCCGGCCGACAGCACCGTGCCGCGCCACAGCGCCTGCGGCCGCACCCGCAGCCGCCACACCACCAGCGCGATCCAGCCCACGGTGAAACCCACGGCCAGCGCGAACGCGACCCAGGAGATCTCGGGTTGGTAGCCGGTGGTCTGGCGGGCGATATTGCGGGAAATCTGCGCCGGCCAACCGAAGTGCAGGGCAACCCAGCCCAGCCAGACCGTGATGGCCGTCAGCGAAAAGCACATGACGGCGAACCAGTCCAGCGTGTTGACCACGCCGCGGCGCAGCGTGGGCAGCGAGAACGCGCCCAGCACCGCGCAGGGCACGGCCAGCAGCACGTACTCGGAATCCGAGGCTTCTTCCAGGCCGAACAGCACGACCGCCGAGCACACCAGCAGGACCAGCGGCAGCCAGATGTGCGGCGCGTAGAGCCAGGCGCGCCAGCGCCAGATGGCCAGCAGGGCCAGCGGCCAGGTCGGCCACAGGTACCAGGGCAGGTCGCGCAGGGTGCGCCCGATGTCATGCCAGGGCGGCACGGCGAAGGACGACAGGTTCCAGGTCTTCCAGTTGCGGATCCAGTATTCGCTGCTGTGGCTGGCGGGTATCCACCAAGCCAGAATCAGGACGGCGGCCAGCAGCGCGGCCCACGGCAGCCAGCGCCGGCATTTCCACAGTCGGCTGCGGGGGTAGAACGCCAGGGCCGCGCCCACCATGATGGGGATGGCGCCGACCCAGCCGCGGGTCAGGAAACTGGCCGCCAGTGCGATGCCCAGGGTGGTGCTGCCGGTGAATGGCCGGTCTATGCTGCGCGCCAGCGAATAGAAGGCAAGCGCCTGCCAAGCCATGATGGCGGGCACCACGGTGGTTTCGTGGGTGCGCTGCAGGATGCCGACCGTGGCCAGCAGCAACAACAGCGCGGCGTCCGCCAGCATGCGTCCGTAGTCGCGCGGTTCGGGTTCGCCGCCGAAGGGCAGGGCCAGCGGTTGCGCCTCGGCGCGGCGGCCCAGCAGATAGGTGCCGTACCAGACGCTGGTGGCGGTGATGCCGAACCACAGCAGATTGGGCAGGCGGCCGGCGGTGATGTCGCCGATGTAGGGGCCGAACAGCCAGATGCAGATCGCGCCCACCCAGGTGATCAGGGGGCCTTCCTCGGCGTGCGCCAGGTGTCCCACCTGCGGCAGCAACCAGGTGATGCCGCCTTCGCGGATCGCCGTGATCATGGTCGCCAGCCCCACGGCATCGTCTGTTTTCCACGGGTCGCGCATGAACAGGCCGGCCACGATATAGGCCAGCGACAAGCCCAGCAGAATCAGTCTGGGCAGTTTCGCGGTAGCCACGGACGTGAGCCGGGCTGGAGTGGAAATGGAAAGTGGGGACACGGGCGTTAATGTAACCGAGTGGTCTGGTTGCGCTAGTACCCAGCGTCAGAATCGGACGGCCAGGGAGAAAAAAAAGCAGCCCGGAGGCTGCCTTTTCGCTGCGGCTCCCGGGGGAGCGACAGATCAGGAAGCGGACTTGACCGTGCCTGCGGTGCGGGCGAAGCGGGCGCGGAACTTTTCCACGCGGCCGGTTTCGACGATGCGCGTCTGGGCGCCCGTGTAGAACGGATGCGATTCGGAGGTCACGTCGCACTTGAAGAGCGGGTACGTCTTGCCATCCAGTTCGATGCTTTCGCGCGTCTGGACGGTCGAACGGGTGATGAACTTGTTGCCCGTTTGCAGGTCGGCGAAGACGACTTCGCGGTATTCGGGGTGAATGCCTTCTTTCATGGTGCTTTCCTAGGGCTCTGTCGAGCCTTGCAAGTTGTTAGGGTCGCCAGCCGGGTGTCCGGTGTCCCGCCTGCCTGGCGAACCCGCCGATATGCGGATCGGGTTTGCCCAGCGGCCGGATACTCGTTGACTGTTCCAGCCACGTATCCAAAAAGTAACCCCAAATTCTAGCATGGGAATTTTGGCCAGGCCAAGAGGAAAGGAGGCCCCGCTCAGGGGCTCCCCTTGGCCAAAAATTGGGGCCAGATAAATTCGGCGCTTAAAGATCCGTGCGCAGCTTCCAGATCTCGGGGAACAGCACCACTTCCAGCATGCGCCGCAGGTAGTCCACGCCCGACGTGCCCCCGGTGCCGCGCTTGAAGCCGATGACCCGTTCGACCGTCGTGACGTGGCGGAAGCGCCACAGGCGGAACGCGTCTTCCAGGTCGGTCAGCTTTTCTCCCAACTGGTACAGGTCCCAGTAGCGGTCGGGCTGGCGGTAGACCGTCAGCCAGGCAGCTTCCACGCCAGCCGACGATTGGTAGGGTTGGGTCCAGTCGCGTTCGAGGTGATCGGCCGGCACGTCCAGGCCGTGGCGCGCCAGCAGCCGCAGCGCCTCGTCGTACAGCGACGGGGCTTCGTAGGCGCTGCGCACCTGGGCCAGCAGGTCCTCGCGGTGCGCATGCGGCTTTAGCATGGCCGCGTTCTTGTTGCCGAGCAGGAATTCGACCTGGCGGTACTGATAACTCTGGAATCCGCTGGAACGCGCCAGATAGGGACGCAGCGCCGAATACTCGGGCGGCGTCATGGTCGCCAGCACGTCCCAGGCATGGACCAGCTGTTCCATGATCTTGCTGACGCGGGCCAGCATCTTGAAGGCGGGCTGCAAGCGGTCGGCTGCCACATTGGCGATGGCGGCGCGCAGTTCATGCAGCATCAGCTTCATCCAGAGTTCGCTGGTCTGGTGCTGGATGATGAAGAGCATCTCGTTGTGCTCGGGCGACAGCGGATGCTGCGCGCCCAGCAGTTCGTCCAGATGCAGGTAATCGCCGTAGGTCATGTCGCGCGTGAAATCCAGCTGCGCTTTTTCCTGGCGGACGATGTCTTCGGGGCGTTCGGAGTGGCTCATGCGCGGCCTCCCTTGCAGGGCGGGGCGGCGCGGCGCGCCGAGGCGGGCAGGGCGCGCCACGAGGGCGCGTGGGGGCGGGCGCAGGCAAGCGCCGCATGCAAATCGGAATGGTCTTTCATGGTCGTGCTTCCAGAACCGGCGGCCGACTTCGGATCGGCCGCCATGGCCAGCGGACCAGCCTACAGTTCGCGCAGGACGGCGCGAACCGGGCTGGCATCGGCCTGGACCAGCGCCAACGGCAGTGCGATCAACTCGTAATCGCCTTCCGGCACATCGTCGAGCACCAGGTTCTCCAGTACCCGCATGTCGTGCCGCAAGATCGTGTGGTGGCTGTCCAGGGTCTTGCTGGACGCGGGGTCGATGCTGGCCGTATCCAGGCCGATCAGCATGACGCCGCGTTCGGCCAGCCATTCGATGGTCTGGGGCGCGTAGGCGGAGAAATCGTCGGTCCACCAGTCCTGCGCGGCATGCTTGGCGGTGCGGACCAGCACGCGCGGCGGCAGGTTCAGGGCCGCATGGGCCAGGTGGTCCACCGTGATGAGGGGGCCGCAATCGATGGCGTGGATGACGCGACAGGGACCCAGGAATGGTTCCAGTGATACGGCCCCGATGGCTGCGGCGCCGTTCTGGTAGTGCAGGGGAGCGTCAGCGTGCGCGCCGATATGCGGCGACATGGTGATTTCGCTGACATTCACCGGACAGCCGGGCGCAAGCGACCATTTCCATTGCTGGCGGTACGGCGTGTCGCCAGGAAAGACTGGCGATGCGGTGGACACGGGCGGGGAAATGTCCCACAAGCGTTTCATGTCAGGCGGGGGGATCGAGAGATGCGTTAAGCCTAAAGCAATTGCGGGCGCTAGTCTAACGAATTCCGGCGCGGGCCGCAGCCTACAGGCCGCCGAGTTCGGCCATGGACACGACCGTGCCGGCAGCCACGATCAGGTGGTCCACCAGCCGGATGTCCACCAGCGCGAGCGCCTGCTTCAGGTGCTGGGTGAATATGCGGTCCGCGGCGCTGGGCTCGGCCAGGCCGGACGGATGGTTGTGGGCGATGATCAGGGCGGCCGCGTGATGGCGCAGGGCTTCGCGCACGACCTCGCGGGGATAGACCGATGCTTGCGACAGGGTGCCGCGCGCCAGCTCGCCCGTGGCGATCAGGCGCAGGCGGTTGTCCAGGTAGAGCGCAATGCAATGTTCCACCTGCCGGTGCCCCAGCGCCATCTTGCAATATTGTTTTACCGGCAGCGGGTGATCCAGATTGCTGTTGCGGGCCAGATCTTCCTCGATGGCGCGGCGGGCCAGTTCCAGCAGGGCGGCCAGCATGCACGCCTTGGAAACCCCCAGGCCGGGAATCGCGGTCAGTTCCTCGGGCGTCGCGCCCAGCAGGCCTCGCAGGCCGCCAAATCGGGTCAGGAGCCGGCTGCCCAATTCAACCACGTCCAGGCCGGGAATACCGGTGCGCAGGGCGATGGCGAGCAGTTCCGAGTCCTGGAGCGCAGCGGCGCCGTGGCGCAGCAACCGCTCCCTGGGGCGCTCGTGTTTGGGCAGCCGGTCGGACAATTTCATAAGAGGCTCTAAAATCAAGGTTTACTCAATTGCATATACGGTGGCAGATCTTGAGCATCGCCTCTAATGAAGTGAACGTTTTGGTCCGTCCGGATTCTTACCTGACGCTGCACTATCGCATCACGCTGGCCTCGGGCCCGGGCAAGGATTCCGTGTTCGCCGACACCTTCGATGGCCGTCCCGGCACGCTGCAGATGGGCAGCGGCCAATGGGCGCCTGGCCTGGAAGCGGCGCTGGTCGGCCGCGCCGAAGGCGAGCGCTTCAGCGTCACGGTCGAACCCGCCGACGCCTACGGCGAACGCAACCCCGAACTGATCCAGCGCGTCACGCGCGCCATGCTGGCCGAGCATGCGGGCGCCGACGCCACCTTCGAACCCGGCGACCTGGTGGAATTCACCGCGCCCAACGGCGGCCGCTATTCGGGCGTCCTGAAGGAAATCAACGACGAATCGGCCCTGTTCGATTTCAACCACCCGCTCGCGGGCATCAGCTTGCGGGTCGACGTGGCGCTCTTGGGAGTCCTCTGATGAGCCAGGTTGTCACCGCCACCGACGCCGAAGTCCTGCTGGCGCAGCCGCGCGGCTTCTGTGCCGGTGTGGATCGCGCCATCGACATCGTCGAGCGCGCGCTTGAATTGCATGGCGCGCCCATCTATGTGCGCCACGAAATCGTCCATAACCGCTACGTGGTGGAAGACCTGCGCGCCAAGGGCGCCATCTTCATCGATGAACTGGACGACGCGCCCGCCGGCGCCATCGTGGTGTTCTCGGCGCACGGCGTGTCCAAGGCGGTGCGGGCCGAAGCCGACGCCCGTGGGCTGCGCGTGTTCGACGCCACCTGCCCGCTGGTCACCAAGGTCCACATCGAGGTGGCCCGCATGCGCGCGGCCGGCCGCGAGATCATCATGATCGGCCACAAGGGCCATCCCGAGGTCGAGGGCACGCTGGGCCAGGCCCAGGGCGGCATGTACCTGGTCGAGACCGTCGAGGACGTCGCCGGCCTGCAGGTCACCGATCCCGAGAACCTGGCCTACGTCACGCAGACCACCCTGTCGGTGGACGACGCGGCGGCCGTGTCGCGGGCGTTGAAAGAACGCTTTCCCAACATCGTCGAGCCCAAGAAAAGCGATATCTGCTACGCCACCCAGAACCGCCAGGACGCGGTCAAGGTGATGGCGCCGGATTGCGACCTGGTGCTGGTGGTGGGCAGTCCCAACAGTTCCAACTCCAACCGGCTGCGCGAAGTGGCCGAGCGCAAGGGCGTCGCGTCCTATCTGATCGACGGTGCGCAATCGATCGATCCGGCCTGGCTGGTGGGCCGCAAGCGCATCGGCGTGACCGCGGGCGCTTCCGCGCCGGAGATCCTGGTGCAGCAGGTGATCGATCGGGTCAAGGAATTGGGCGCGGTGTCGGTACGCACCATGCCCGGCCTGGAAGAGAATGTGGCGTTCCCGCTGCCCAAGGGCCTGTCCCGCAAGTCGGCGCAGACGGAATCGCTGGAATAAGCAGGCGGGCGCCGCGCGCATGCGCGGCGCCGCAACAGAAAATCAAGGAGACTTCATGCAGTTGTACAGCTACTTTCGCAGCTCGGCCGCGTACCGCGTGCGCATCGCCCTCAACCTGAAGGGCTTGCCCTACGAATACCTGCCCGTGCATCTGCTGAAGGACGGCGGCCAGCAACTGTCGGCGGATTATCGCAAGGTGAATCCGACCGCGCTGGTGCCCACGCTGGTCGATGGCGACGCCGTCATCGGCCAATCGCTGGCCATCATCGAATACCTGGAAGAAACGCATCCTGAAGTGCCGTTGCTGCCGGCGGACGCGGTAGGCCGCGCGCGGGTGCGCGACCTGGCGCTGGGCATCGCCTGCGACACGCATCCCCTGAACAACCTGCGCGTGCTGAAGTACCTGAAGCACACCCTGGGCGTGGACGAGGCGGCCAAGACCGCCTGGTACAAGCACTGGGTGCATCAGGGCCTGGAAGCCCTGGAGGCGCAATTGGCCGGTTCTTCCGCCACCGGCCTCTTCTGCCATGGCGATACGCCCACCATTGCCGATCTGTGCCTGGTGCCTCAGGTGGCGAACGCCCAGCGTTTCGACTGCGACCTGTCGGCCATGCCCAACGTCGTGCGCATCGATGCCGCCTGCCGTGCATTGCCGGCGTTCGACGCGGCCGCGCCGGGCAAGCAGCCCGACGCGGAGTAGCGCCTATCCGGGTGCAGACCGGCTCAGCCGATCTGCACCGGCACGAAGATCTTGTCTTCGCCGCGCTGTACCAGCAGGGCGACCGTCTTGCCCGCCTTGGACAGCGCGTCCTTCACCTGAGCGACGTTGCGCACCGGTACGCCGTTCAGCGACAGCAGCACATCTCCCGGTTCGATCCCGGCCTTGGCGGCCGGTCCGATCGAACGTTCGATCAGCAGCCCCTCGGCGCCAGCCGCCTGCTGCTCTTGCGGGCTCAGCGGACGCAGCGCGAGGCCGAGCTGGCCGCGCTGAACCTCCTGGTCGCCAGCCGAGGCCTGCGTCTTGTCCTTGGGCACGCCGCCCAGGGTGGCGACCAGCTCCTTCTGCGAGCCGTTGCGCCAGACGTCCAGCTTGATCTTTTCGCCCGGAGTCGCCAGCGTGATGGTGGAGGCCAGGTCGCCCGAGGACACGATGGTCTTGCCGTCGATCTTGCGCACCACGTCGCCAGGCTGCAGGCCGGCCTTGTCGGCGGCGCTGCCTTTCTCCACGCTGGAAACCAGCGCGCCCGAGGGGGTATCCAGCTTGAAGGAGTTGGCCAGATCCTGGTTCACTTCCTGCACCGTCACGCCCAGCCTGGCGTGCTGCACCTTGCCGTGTTCGAGGATCTGGTCCTTGATCTTGTAGGCCACATCGATCGGGATCGAGAACGACAGGCCCTGGAATCCGCCGGTGCGGCTGTAGATCTGCGAATTGATGCCCACGACTTCGCCGCGGTCGTTGAACAGCGGGCCGCCCGAGTTGCCGGGGTTGACCGCCACGTCCGTCTGGATGAAGGGCACCGAGGTGTCGTCGGGCAGCGACCGGCCCTTGGCGCTGACGATGCCGGCGGTGGCCGTGTTCTCCAGGCCGTAGGGCGAGCCGATGGCCAGCACCCATTCGCCCACCTGCAGCTGGTTGACGTCGCCCACCTTCACCACCGGCAGGTTCTTGGCGTCGATCTTGAGGACGGCCACGTCGGTCTGCGGATCCGAGCCCAGCACGCGGGCCTTGTATTCGCGGCGGTCGGTCAGCTTGACCGTGACTTCCTTGGCGTCCTGGACCACGTGCGCATTGGTCAGGATGATGCCGTCGGCGCTGACGATGAAGCCGGAGCCTTCGCCGCGCATGGGCACTTCACGCGCGGGCCGCTGGCCGCGCGCGCCGGGAATCTGGCCGAAGAATTGGGCGAACGGATCGCCTTCGTCGGCGGACACCTTGCGGGTGCCGCTGACGCTGATGTTCACCACGGCCGGACCGAAGTCGCGCGTGATCTGCGCAAAGTTGGGCGGGCTGGACGTGCCCGGCGCCTGGAAGGAGGAAGCGATGGCCGGCGCGGTGGCCGCCATCGAAACGCCGCCGGTGAAGGCGGTTGCGCCCGCGCCGCCTATGGCGCCGGCTGCCAGCAGCGCCAGCACCAGGCGCGAGGGTTTCATTTGGGTGGTCTTCATGTCGGCTCCTGCGTTCATGTTGAAGGACATGGCGCTATCTTCGGGCCTGACACTTAGGCGAGTCTTAAGTCGGAAAAACCACCTTCACGCGCAGGCCTGCGCCCACCGGCGTGTCCTGCAGTTCTATGGTGGCGCCGTG
Source organism: Achromobacter sp. ACM01 (assembly GCF_014851745.1). NCBI lineage: Bacteria > Pseudomonadati > Pseudomonadota > Betaproteobacteria > Burkholderiales > Alcaligenaceae > Achromobacter > Achromobacter sp. ACM01. The sequence goes on along the minus strand of NZ_JACVAF010000003.1, from coordinate 265,914 downwards.
CTGGTCGGCGATGCTGCGCGCGATCGCCAGCCCCAGGCCGCTGCCGTGCTGCGAATTGCCTTCGACGCGGTAGAAACGGTCGAACACGCGCTCGCGCTCGTCCGGCGCAATGCCGGGGCCCTCGTCGTCGATCAGCAGGGTCGTCTCGCCGGGAGCCTGTTCCAGATGGAGGTGGACGCGCTTGCCGGCGGGCGTGTACTTGATTGCGTTGTCCAGCAGGTTGCGTGCCAGCAGCGTCAGCGCGTCGCGATGTCCCTGCACCGATGCTTGCGGCGCGCCGTCCAGGTCGATGCTGATCGATTTCGCGTTGGCCTGGGGCAGCATTTCAGAGAGCGCCTGGCGCAGCACGTCGGCCAGGTCCACGGTTTCGGCGGGTGCCTGTCCGGCCGCGCTTTCATGGCGCGCCATGGATAGCAGCTGTTCGACCAGGCGTGTCGCGCGGTCGATGCCGGCTGCCAGCCGCTGTTCGGCCAGCCGGCGCGCTTCCGTGTCGCCCGCGCGTTGCAGGGCCTGCAATTGCAGGCGTAGCGCAGTCAGGGGCGAACGCAGTTCGTGCGCCGCATCGCCGACGAACTGCTTTTGCTGCGCGAAGGCGCCGCGCATGCGCTCCAGCAGCAGGTTCAGTTCCAGCACCAGCGGCCGGATCTCATCGGGCAGGCCCTCCACGCTGACGGGCGACAGATCTTCCGGCTGGCGCGCCGCAACCTGGGCGCGCGCCCGCTTCACAGGCCGTAGCGACCAGCTGACCACGCACCAGACGATCAGCATGAGCAGGGGAGCGGCGGCGGCGATGGGGGCGATGGTGCGCAGCGCCAGCGCGCGCGCCATGCTGGTGCGCACGGTCATGTCCTGCGCCACCTGGATGACCTGGAAGGGCGTGGCCAGCGAATATACGCGGTAGGTGCTGCCCTCCATCTTCGCGTCGGAGAAGCCGAGGATGATCTGGTCCGGCAGCGGCCGGCGGGATCGGGAATTGAAGACGCGCACGCCGTCGGGCGTCCAGATCTGGATGATCAGGTCGTCCGCCACGGGCGAACCCGCGCCGCGCGCGTGCGCCGGACCTGTGCTGAGCAGTCCGTCGCCGGTGCCCAGCGACAGGGCGGTGCGCTGCAGCAGCGAGTCGAAGATATCGTCGGCCTGCGCCAAAGTGCTGCGGTAAGCGATGGCGCCTTGCACCAGCGCGCCGACCACGATGGCGGCCAACAGGAAGAAAAGCAGCCTGGCTCTCAGTGAGTAGCTAAGCGGAATGCTCATGTTTTGGGGATGACATAGCCGACGCCTCTGACGTTCTGGATCAGGTTCGGACCCAGCTTCTTGCGCAGGCCATGAATATAAACCTCAACAGCGTTGCTGCTGATGCCGTCTTTCCAGCTGTACAGCTTTTCTTCCAGCTGGGCGCGCGAAAAAATCATGCCCGGGCGAGCGATCAGCGGTTCGAGCACCGCCCATTCGCGCGCGGTCAGCGTGACCGGAGCGCCGTCCACCATGGCGGCGTGCGACTGGGGATCGATGGCGATGCCCTCATGCTCGAACACCGGTTCCGCGCGGCCTGCGCTGCGGCGGATCAGGGCGCGCATGCGGGCCAGCAATTCATCCACGTCGTAGGGTTTGACCACATAGTCGTCGGCGCCGGCGTCCAGTCCCGCGATCCGGTCGCTCACGGCATCGCGGGCGGTGGCTATCAGCACCGGCGTGCGGTCCTTGCGCGTGCGCAGGTCGCGTAGGAGCGACAGGCCGTCGCGCTTGGGCAGCCCCAGATCCAGAAGTATGAGGTCGTACGTATCGGTGCGCAGCGCGAGCTCCGCGGCATTGCCGTCCTTGACCCAGTCTACGGCGTAGTGTTCGGCGCGCAGGCAGTCCAGCACGCTCTCGCCTATCATGAGGTCATCTTCGACTAGAAGGATGCGCATGGTCGTGTCCGCCAGGATGGTCCAGCAGATTGGACGCGTGGCGGCGGACGGGAGTTCCCGGGTGAGGGTTCGGCGCGCGAACCGGCGCGGAAATGAAAAAAGCAGCCCGAGCGGGCTGCTTTTTGGAATCTGGTGCCGGCAATAGGAGTCGAACCTACGACCTTCGCATTACGAATGCGCTGCTCTACCAACTGAGCTATGCCGGCAAGACCATTTGCTCCGCTCCTGTAAGAGCCGCAAGCAAAACATCTTCGTTTTTTCCGGTCCGTCACCCTGTTTATGGGGTCCGATCTGGAAAGACCGAGATCATATCAGAGTTTTTTTGCGATGGGAAACCAAGCGGGCCAAACAGGCGAAAAAATCAGCGATTTGCACACTTCAAATTTTTAGTTCATAATCTCGTTTCTTAGCAGTTCCCCGATAGCTCAGTCGGTAGAGCGACGGACTGTTAATCCGCAGGTCGCTGGTTCGAGCCCAGCTCGGGGAGCCAAAGAATTCAGGGCCATTCACGCAAGTGAATGGCCCTTTTGGTTTTCTCCATCAGGGCGGCGAGCATGGAAGATCGGGTATGGACGACAAACGCATAGGCGTGACGGTGATTTCCGGCTTCCTGGGTAGCGGCAAGACGTCGCTGCTCAATCGCCTGCTGAGGGATCCGGCATACGCTGACGCTGTCGTCATCGTCAATGAGTACGGTGAGATCGGTGTGGACCATCACCTGGTGCGCCAGGCCCGCGACAACATTGTCCTGGTTGAAGGCGGCTGCCTGTGTTGCGTCGTCAGCGGCGCGGTAGTCGACGCTTTACGCGAATTATTCATGTTGGCGCTCAGCCGCAAGATCAAGCCCTTTCGTCGCGTGGTCATCGAAACCAGCGGATTGGCCGATCCCGCGCCCATCCTGTTCACCCTCAAACACGACCGTTTCCTCGCCGAGCGCTATGCGTACCGGGGCGCGATCGTCCTGGCGGACGCCCGCAATGGGTTGGACCAATTGGAGCGGCAGCCCGAAGCCCCGCGGCAACTGGCCCTGGCGGATGTCGTGGTGTTCAGCAAGCCGGACCTGGCGGACGCCGCGAGTCTGGATCTTCTGGATCAGGCCGTCGCCGCCATTAATCCGGGGGCGCAGCGCTGCGTGCAATGGCCTGATGCGCCGCTTGCGGATCCGCTGCGCACGGGTCTCGACCTGCGGGCCAGGCGCGATGGCGTGACTCTTGCGAATTGGTTGCGGCCCTTCGCACAGTCGAGAGCCGCCGTTCATGGAGATGTGGGCAGTTTCTCGCTGGTATTGGCTGCTCCTGTCGGGCGGGCGGCGTTTCTTGCGGGCATGTCGCGGGTTCTGGAACGCTTTGGGCAGGGCTTGCTGCGCATGAAGGGGCTGGTGTGCTTTGAGGGTGAGGCGCTGCCGTGCGAGGTGCATGGCGTGCGTGGCGAGCTCTATCCGATCAATCAGCTGGAGCAGTGGCCGGACGAGGAGCGGGCGTCACGGCTGGTCTGCATCCTGCGGGGGTTGGATGTCATTGAGGTTCGTGCCGCCTTGGGCGTTGCGCTCGGGCAGCCGGCTCCTTGATCGTCTGCGTCTGAGCGTCTGGTCTGGTCAGGGCTTGCGGGTGGCCGTCTCGATTATGGTGTCGATGTTGCGCCGAAATACGGTATAACCGGAGCGGTCTGGTGCAAGAATCGAGACAATCATGGATCGTTTGAAAGCCATGCAGGTATTCGTGGAAGTCGCTGACAGGGGCAGCCTGTCGGCGGCGGCGATCCATCTGGACATGTCGCGCGCCATGGTGTCGCGCTATCTCGCGGAAATGGAGCAATGGGTGGGGGTGCGCCTGCTGCACCGCACGACGCGGCGCCTGAGTCTGACGCCGGCCGGCGCCGAAACGCTGCCGCGCTGCCGCCAGATGCTGGACATGGTGGGAGACCTGCGCAATGCGGTATCGACCCCGGACGACACGCCCCGCGGGCTGCTGCGCATTACCACCAGCATGTCGTTTGGCTCCCGCCATCTGGCCAGCGCCATTACCGACTACGTCAAGCTGCATCCGGGCACCTCGGTTGACCTGATGCTGGTCGACCGCGCCGTCAATCTGGTGGAAGAGCGCGTGGATCTGGCGGTGCGTATCACCAATGACCTGGATCCCAACCTGATCGCCCGCAAGCTGGCGGTCTGCCGTTCGGTGGTGTGCGCCTCGCCCGAGTACCTGCAGCGCGAAGGCGTGCCGGCGCGCATCGAGGACCTGTCCTTGCGCAACTGTCTGACTCATTCGTATTTCGGCAAGAGCCTGTGGCGCTTCGAGCGCGACGGCGAGCCGGTGGATGTGCCGGTCAGTGGCAATATCAGCGCGAACGAGGTGTCGGTGTTGTCGCGCGCGGCGCTGGAGGGTGCGGGTATTGCGATGCTGCCGACCTACTATGCCGCGGACTACATCGCATCGGGCCGCCTGCGGGCCATCCTGACGCAAAGCAAGCCGCAGGAGCTGGGTATTTATGGTGTTTATGTCTCGCGCCGCCAGATGCCTCTGATCTTGAGGTCCATGCTGGATTTTCTGGTGGACCGCCTGGAATCCACGCCGTGGGACAAGCCTGCTCCGTAGTTTTTGCGCCGCGCAAGGCGCTGTGCGGGCTTGAGGGTGGGGTATATGGCGGTATAATGAAACAACTGCTTGAATATGTTGGACGCGGCGGGCGGATGCCGGCCTTGTCTGGTTAGAAAACATCCAAGAATCGTGGTTGCGGCTTATGTGGGCCGCGGGCATTGCGGAACTGGTTTTTCGCGTGCGCCAGGGGAAGCGTATCGGGTTTGTGGGTTGTGGCGGTCTGTCCGTGGCGCCCGAACCTTGATGATTCAGGTCCTTGATATCGATTGCCGCGGGAAGGCGGCGCCGGGTTGCCGGCGTGCTCCGCGGGCTGGCTGGCGATTTGTGCCGGCTTTTCCAGAATTTGCTTGAGTGTTTGCTGCGCGGGGCGCGGCAGGCATCCCGCTCAATCCCGATTGGCGCGGTCGTTTCGGCACATGTCCGGGGTATCTCTATCCGGGGCGCATGGCGGTAAACACAGGAATCCAGTGAGAACTACGCAAACCCATGCAGTCTGTTGCTGGCGAGCCGCCGAGGCTGCCGGTGCGGCGGCGGGTGCCTGTGCTGCCGTGCTGCGCACGTCGGTGCAGCCGGGTTTGCTGGATCTGCGGATTTTTTCCGGCGCCGCAAATGAAAAAGGCCCGGCGAAATCGCCAGGCCTGAATCAATTTGGTTGCGGGGGCAGGATTTGAACCTACGACCTTCGGGTTATGAGCCCGACGAGCTGCCAGACTGCTCCACCCCGCGTCTGAGAAATGAATAGTAGCCTTATTTTCAACCTAGCGCAAGTTAGCCCTTTTTGAATTTGAATGTCGATGAACGATAGCGAGGCAATACTCGTGTTGGAAACCGCGCTGCTTTGCGCGGCGCAGCCGATGCAACTGTCCGATATGCGCAAGCTGTTCGGGGACGATGAACAATTCGACAACAGCGCATTGCGCACGCTTCTGGAAACGTTGCAGGCCAATTGGGCCGATGGCGGGCTGGAGCTGGTGCAGTTGGCCACCGGATGGCGCTTTCAGAGCCGTCCGCGCATGCAGCGCTACCTTGAGCGCCTCAATCCGGAAAAGCCGCCCAAATATTCGCGCGCCGTGATGGAAACGCTGGCCATCGTGGCCTGGCGCCAGCCGGTGACGCGGGGCGACATTGAGGATATCCGCGGCGTCACCGTGTCTTCGCAGATCGTGAAGGCGCTGGAGGACCGCGGTTGGATCGAGGTCATCGGCCACCGCGACGCGCCGGGCCGTCCGGCGCTGTTCGGCACGACGCGCCAGTTTCTCGATGACCTGGGTCTGCGCGCCCTGGACGAATTGCCGGCGCTGGAATCCGCGCAGGCCGCGGCCGCGCTCGCCGGGCTGGATCTGGGTGAAGTGCAGCAGGTGCTGGGCGGGGAAGCGCCCGCCGCCGAAGACGCGTCCACCGAGGACGCCGAGGCTGCCGGTCAAGCGGTTGCCGAGGCTGCGGAGGGCGTCGAGGGTGAGGCGAGCGCCGAGGGCGAGGTTGGCGGCGAAGCCGAGGCTCGTCCTGACGGCGAACCTGCGGCTACGGCAGGCGAGGGTGAGGCGTCCGAAGTCAGTATTCCGGTTGCGGAATTGTCTGTTTCGGAACAGGATGTACCCATCGCTCCCGTCGATAGCGTAGAATCCATGCTTTCGCGCGCAGAAGAAGGCGCGGATCCCGCCGACGAATCCACCGTCCGGGAGCAAGCCGAAGGCTTGTCCAATACGTCAGCCACATCCGGTTTTCCCGACGATGCGGCTGACAACGACATTTCCGATATGGCCGCCGATGCCCCAGAAGCCGGCGCTGCAAAGGAAAGCGTCGAGAACGCAAAACACGCGGAACCGACCGACCCGATTGACGAGACCGATACCGCGGCGCCTGACGCCGCCGGGCATGAGCCCGCTTCCGGTCTTGCCGATCCTGTTCGGCCTGGCCCGGATGCCGCCTCTCCGGAATCGGACGAGGCAGGCGTCGAGCGGCCCGAGGCCGATCGACAGCCGGCGTCCCCAGATGATGACGAGCCTGCCGCAGGCAGGCCCACCCAAGTTTGAAATTCGGAGCTGTCCCAGTGACAACGAATACAGCAATGCAGGACGACAATCCCCGTTCGGATGATGCCGCTTCCAATGGCCAGCCGGAATCCGCCGCGCGTGAGCCGGCGGCTGAAGGCGAGACGGGAGCCCGCGGCAGGGGCCGCAAGCTGAGAACGCCGTTCCGCCGTCGCCGCGGCGATACCGCCGCCGAGCAGGCGCCGGCCGGCGAAGCGCAGCCCGCGGCGGCTGCCGCCCCTCAGGCCGAGCCGCAGGAGTCGCGCGGCACCGAGCAGGAAGCCGAGCAGGCGTTGTCGTACCTGGAAACCGCTGACCGCATGGAGCAGCGTCTGGGCAAGTACCTGAACAGCGATTCGGTCATGCCCAAGCTGCACAAGGTCCTGGCGGACGCCGGCATCGGTTCGCGCCGCGAAATGGAAGAACTGATCGTTGCGGGCCGCGTGTCGGTCAACGGCGAGCCGGCCCATATCGGCCAGCGCGTGGCGCCCAATGACCAAGTGCGCGTCAACGGCAAGCCCATCATGCGCGTCAATACGAAAAAGCCGCCGCGCGTGATCCTGTATCACAAGCCCGCTGGCGAGATCGTCAGCCATGACGACCCGGGCGGCCGCGCAAGCGTTTTTGCCCGCCTGCCGAAGCTGCGCACGGGCAAGTGGCTGTCGGTCGGCCGTCTGGATCTGAACACGGAAGGCCTGTTGATCTTCACGACCTCCGGCGACATGGCCAACCGCATCATGCATCCGCGCTACGGCACGGAACGCGAGTACGCGGTGCGTGTGCTGGGAGAAATGGACGAGGCTCAGCGCCAATCGCTGGTCGACGGCATCGAGCTGGACGACGGCATGGCTGCCTTCGGCGCCCTGGACTACCTGGGCGGCGACGGCAGCAACCGCTGGTACCGCGTCACCCTGCAGGAAGGCCGCAACCGCGAAGTCCGCCGCATGTTCGAGGCCGTGGGCGTCACGGTCAGCCGGCTGATCCGCACCCGTTTCGGCGACGTGGTCCTGCCGCGTACGCTGCGCCGCGGCCGCTGGGAAGAGCTGGATTCTTCCCTGGTCACGGCCTTGATGGTCCAGTTGGGCCTGGTACGCGACGACGATGAATCCGGCGGCAACCGTCGCCGCTCCAAGCAGCCGCAGTCGCATGACAGCGCGCTGCCCCCGGGTTTCGGCACCATGGACCGCAACGGCATGAACGGCGCGCGCATCGGCCGCCGCGGCAAGCTGCAAGGCGGCCGCTTGGGCAGCGCAGGCCAGGCGGCCGCGTGTCCGTCGGATCCTTTTGGCACGGGCCTGATGATTGCCGGTGGTTATGCCAACGGCCATCCCCTGTCGGGAGAGGGCGCTGGGGGCAACCGCAAGGGCGGCAAGCCTGGCGGCGGCCGTTCCGCAGCGGGGGCGGGCGGCAAGGCCGGCGGCAAGCAGGGCGGGGGCAAGCCTGGTGGCAAGTCCGGCGGCAAGCCGCGCGGTCCGCGCGCGGCTGCGGCGGGCGGCCAGCCTGGCAATGCCGTGTCGGTCGAGGCTGGCGGCGGCAACGTCGCGGAAGCGCCGGCTGGCGGTCGTCGCTCGGCTGGCGGCAAGCCTGCCGGTGCGCGTGGCAATAGCGGTCGCGGCGGCAAGCCGGCAGGCGCCGGTGGCGGCCGTAGCGGTAACAAGTCGGGCGGCGCCGGCGGCAATAAGGGGCCGAACGCTGGCGGCAAGCCGCGCGCACCCCGTAATGCCTCGTCGTCCCCGCGCGGCGATGACTGGCAGCCGCGCGGCGCTTCGGCGCACGAATCCCGTCTGGGCGTGATGGGCGGGCGCGGTCGTCAGGGTCGCTGAAGGCCTGCGGGCGGCGCGCCGGACGCGCCGCTGCGCGGGATATGTCCCGCATAAACGTAAGCCCGCGACGAATCAGGCGTTTTTCCAGTTTATCTGGTAAAATCAATGGTTTTCATGGCTTCGCGCCGTTGCCTTTTGCGTGCCCGCAAGGAAAAGCACGCAAATACAGGGGCGGCAAGAGCTGGCAGTTTGCATCGGACTTTGCGCCTGGTGCTGCCTGGCCCGGGTTGCGGGTTGGGGCGGCGGGTCTTAATGGCCTGGGGCGGCGCAAGCCAAATTTAGGTCGCAATATAGGGCACTGCCCAGCATTGCTCCTTACGTGCAGTAGGGTGGCGGCTGGGCGCTGTGCAATACGGTGGGCTGGGCGTGCAGCCCATTTTTTTTGAGTATATGGCTGATTTATTCGCATTGACCAAAGAGGCTCTGGCCGGCATGGACGTCGAACTCGTGGACGTCGAGCGTGCCGCCCTGGGCCTTTTGCGCGTCACGATCGATCGGGTCGGCGGTGTGCGCATCGAAGACTGTGAACAGGTGTCCCGCCAGTTGTCGCGGGTGTTCGAAGTCGAGAACGTCGACTACAAGCGGCTGGAAGTCGGTTCGCCGGGCGTCGACCGCCCGCTGCGCAACGAGGCCGACTTCCGCCGGTTCGCAGGCGAGCGCATCGAAATCAAGCTGCGCGAGGCATTGGACGGCCGCAAGGTCTTTGCCGGCACCCTGACGGTGCCCGAAGACGACGCCGCAGCCTCCGACGCGGCTGCTGGAATGCAAAAGACCGTGTTCGGTCTCGAATTTGAGGCAAAAAAGAACGACGTCCAGGTATTGAATTTCACGGTCGACGATATCGAACGTGCAAAACTGGATCCCGTTCTGGATTTCAAGGGCAAAAAGCGATGAGTCGCGAAATTCTTCTGTTGGTCGATGCCTTGGCGCGTGAAAAGAACGTCACGCGCGACGTCGTGTTCGGAGCGCTGGAAAGCGCGCTGGCCTCGGCGATGAAAAAGCGCTTCAAGGATGATGCGGACATCCGTGTCGCCATCGATAGGGACACGGGCGATCACGAAGGCTTCCGCCGCTGGCTGGTCGTGCCTGACGAGGCTGGCCTGCAAGAGCCCGACAAGCAGGAAATGCTGTCGGACGCGCAGGAAATCGTCCCCGGCATCAAGGAAGGCGAGTACATCGAAGAGCCGCTCGAACCCATCGAGTTCGGCCGCATCGGCGCGCAGGCCGCCAAGCAGGCCATTCTGCAGAAGATCCGCGACGCCGAGCGCGAGCAGGTGCTGAACGACTTCCTGGACCGTGGCGAGACCATCGTGTCCGGCACGATCAAGCGCATGGACAAGGGCGACGCCATCGTCGAAACCGGCAAGATCGAAGCGCGCCTGCCGCGTTCCGAAATGATCCCGAAGGAAAACCTCCGGGTGGCCGACCGCGTCCGCGCCTTTGTGTTGCGCGTAGACCACGCCGCGCGCGGCCAGCAGGTGATCCTGTCGCGCACCGCGCCGGAATTCATCCGCCAGCTGTTCGAGAACGAAGTCCCCGAAATCGAGCAGGGCCTGCTGGAGATCAAGGCCGCGGCCCGCGACGCCGGCGTGCGTGCGAAGATCGCCGTGGTGGCATACGATAAGCGCATCGACCCGATCGGCACCTGCGTGGGCATGCGCGGTTCGCGCGTGACCGCCGTGCGCAACGAGCTGGGCGGCGAACAGGTCGATATCGTGCTGTGGTCGGAAGACCCCGCGCAGTTTGTCATCGGCGCCCTGGCGCCGGCCAACGTCGAGTCCATCGTCGTTGATGAAGACAAGCACGCGATGGACGTCGTGGTGGACGAGGAAAACCTGCCCAAGGCCATCGGCGCCAAGGGTCAGAACGTTCGCCTGGCTTCCGAGCTGACCGGCTGGCAGATCAACATCATGACGCCGGAAGAAAGCCTGAACCGCCAGGAAGTCGAGCGTTCGGGCCTGCGCGCCACGTTCATGAGCAAGCTGGACGTCGACGAGGAAGTCGCTGACATCCTGATCGACGAAGGTTTTACCGGTATCGAGGAAATCGCCTACGTGCCCATGCAGGAACTGCTGGAAATCGAGGCCTTTGACGAAGACACCATCAATGAGTTGCGCGCCCGTGCCCGCAATGCGCTGCTGACCGAGGCGATCGCCCAGGAAGAGCGCCTTGAGACCGCGCAGGATTTGCTCGAACTCGAAGGCATGACGCCCGAACTGGCTGCCAAGCTGGCCGAGCGCCAAGTGCATACGCGTGATGATCTGGCCGAACTGGCGACGGACGAACTGGCGGAAATCGCCGGTCTGACCGAGCAGGAAGCCAGCGATCTCATCATGCGTGCCCGCGCCCATTGGTTCGACGAGGAATAACCAAAAGGACACGGGTCCGCGGCGGACGGAATATCCGCCGCCGCGAGTTCACGTTGTTTGTAATAGCTGCATATAGGGAAGAGAGAGCCTAATGTCGAGTAATACCGTCGCGCAGTTCGCTACCGAGCTGAAAATGCCTGCCAATGTGCTGCTGGATCAGCTGCGCTCGGCTGGCGTTGACCTCAAATCGGTCGACGATTCCGTCACCGACAGCGACAAGGCGAAATTGCTCGAATCGCTGCGTCGCGCCCACGGCGCGACCGAAGGCAAGAAGATCACCTTGACGCGCCGCCAGACGTCCGAGATCCGCCAGGCGGATGCCACCGGCCGTTCGCGCACGATCCAGGTCGAAGTGCGCAAGAAGCGCGTGTTCGTCAAGCGTGATCCCTCCGAAATCGCCCTGGAACAGGCCGCGTCCGCGCGTGCCGAAGATGAGGCAGCCGCCGAAGCGGCGCCGCAGGAAGTGTCGGCGCCCGTCGCACCCGAAGCTGCCGCTCCTCGCGAGACCGCTCCCGTCCAGGCTGAGGCTATTGCCCCGGCCAAGGCGGAAGAGCCCGTTGCTGCAGAAGCGCCCGCGCCGGTCGAAGCGCCCGCGCCTGTTGAATCCGTCGCGGCCGAAGCGCCCGCTCCCGTCGAGGCGAAAGCCGCCGAAGTCCAGGCCCAGCCTGAACCCGAACCGACGCCGGCGCCTGCTCCTGCCGAGCCCGTGGCCGAAGAGGCCAAGCCCGAAGTCAAGACTGAATCCACCGAGCCCAAGGCTGAAGAAGCCAAGCCGGAACCCGTTGTGCTAGCCAATAAGTCCGAACCATCTTCCTCCCAGGCCGCCGCGCCTGTCGCCCAGGCTCAGCCTGCCGCGAAGTCCGAACCCGTCAAAACCGCCGCGAAGCCCGAGCCCGCCGCGCCCGCCGTCAAGGTTGGCAACCGTGCGGACAACCGCCGCGCCGGCCCGCCTCTCGCGGCTTCCGCCGCGCCGGCGGCCCGCGACGAGGCCCGCCGCAAGGCCGAGGCTGAAGCCGCCGCTCTGCGCGAGATGCTGAACCGTCCGCGCAAGGTGCTGCGCGCTCCCGAACCGGAAGCGCCCGCCGCTGCCGCGCCGATCTCCGGCACGCTGCACAAGCCGGCTGGCAAGCCGGGCGCCGCTCCCGGCGCCAAGAAGGACGCCAAGCCCGCCGCTCCCGGTGCGAAGAAGACCATCAAGACCGCCGAAGTCGCTTCGACCTGGTCCGATGACGCTTCGCGCAAGAAGCCCGCGGACAAGCCGGCAGCCCCGGCCAGCCGCGACGGCTGGCGCGCTGGCGGCAAGGGCGGCGGCAAGGGCGGCCGAGGCGGCCGCAACCAGCAGAACGATCGCCGCAACGAGCCGGCGCCGCAGGAATTCATCGCGCGTGAAGTTCACGTGCCGGAAACCATCAGCGTGGCCGACCTGGCCCACAAGATGTCCGTCAAGGCCGCAGAAGTCATCAAGCAATTGATGAAGCTGGGCCAGATGGTCACCATCAACCAGGTGCTGGACCAGGAAACCGCCATGATCGTGGTCGAGGAACTGGGCCACGTGGCAATCGCCGCCAAGCTGGACGACCCGGAAGCCTTCCTGGACGAAACCGCCAGCGTGTCGGAAGCCGAACAACTGCCGCGCGCGCCGGTTGTCACCGTCATGGGCCACGTCGACCACGGCAAGACCTCGCTGCTGGACTACATCCGCCGCGCCAAGGTTGCCGCGGGCGAAGCCGGCGGCATTACTCAGCACATCGGCGCCTACCACGTTCAGACCGAGCGCGGCATGGTGACCTTCCTTGACACCCCGGGCCACGAGGCGTTTACCGCCATGCGTGCCCGCGGCGCCAAGGCGACCGACATCGTCATCCTGGTCTGCGCGGCCGACGACGGCGTGATGCCGCAGACCCGCGAAGCCATCCACCACGCGAAGGCCGCCGGCGTTCCGATGGTCGTGGCCATGACCAAGATCGACAAGCCTTCCGCCAACCCCGACCGCGTCAAGCAGGAACTGGTTGCCGAGGAAGTGGTGCCGGAAGAATACGGCGGCGACGTGCCGTTCGTGTCCGTGTCGGCCAAGACCGGCGAAGGCATCGACGATCTGCTGGAAAACCTGCTGCTGCAGGCCGAAGTGCTGGAACTGAAGGCTCCCGTCGACGCGCCCGCCAAGGGCCTGGTGATCGAAGCTCGTCTCGACAAGGGCCGCGGCCCGGTCGCGACCATCCTGGTGCAAAGCGGCACCCTGCACCGTGGCGACGTGGTGCTGGCCGGCGCAAGCTTTGGCCGCGTGCGCGCCATGCTGGACGAAAACGGCAAGCCTATCCAGGAAGCCGGTCCGTCGATCCCCGTGGAAATCCAGGGCCTGACCGAAGTGCCGGCCGCTGGCGACGAGCTGATGGTGCTGTCCGACGAGCGCAAGGCGCGCGAAATCGCGCTGTTCCGCCAGGGCAAGTTCCGCGACGTCAAGCTGGCCCGCCAACAGGCCGCCAAGCTCGAGTCCATGTTCGACAACCTGGGCGAGGGCACGCAGACCCTGGCCCTGATCGTGAAGACCGACGTCCAGGGTTCGCAGGAAGCGCTGGTGCAGTCCCTGGTCAAGCTGTCGACAGACGAAGTGCGCGTGCAGGTCGTGCACGCCGCCGTGGGCGGCATCTCGGAAAGCGACATCAACCTGGCCATCGCCTCGAACGCCGTCGTCATCGGCTTCAACGTCCGCGCCGAAGCCAGCGCCAAGAAGCTGGCCGAGAACAACGGCATCGACGTGCGCTACTACAACATCATCTACGACGCCGTGGATGAAGTGAAGGCAGCCATGTCGGGCATGTTGGCGCCCGAGAAAAAGGAAGAAGTCATCGGCTTGGTCGAGATCCGCGAGGTTTACAGCATTTCCCGCATCGGCAACATCGCCGGTTGTATGGTGCTGGACGGCCTGGTGCGTCGCGATTCGCAAGTCCGCCTGCTGCGCAACAACGTGGTCCAGTGGACCGGCCAGCTCGATTCGCTGCGCCGCTTCAAGGACGACGTCAAGGAAGTCAAGTCGGGCTTCGACTGCGGCCTTACGCTGCGCGGCAACAACGACATCCAGGTGGGCGACCAGCTGGAAGTCTTTGAAATCAAGGAAATCGCGCGTACGCTGTAAGGCGACCGCGAGGCATTTTTTCTAATGAGCCGTCACAAGTCCAAAGCCATCCCCGGCCGCAATCTGCGGCTGGCCGACCAGATCCAGAAGGATCTGGCCGGGATCATCCAGCGCGAGATCGACACGACCCGCGCTGGACTGATCACGCTCTCTGGTGTGGAATTGTCGACCGACTACGCGCATGCCAAGGTGTATTTCACGGTTCTGGGCGCCGAGCCCGAAGCCGCGACCGCCTTGCTGAACGAGAAAGCCGGTTGGCTGCATTCCCAGCTGTACAAGCTGCTGCACATACATACTGTCCCCACTTTGCGCTTCTTCCACGACGAGCAGATCGCCCGTGGCATCGAAATGTCGATCCTCATCGACCGCGCAAACCGGCCCGGCCCGCATTCGGGCGTGCCCGACGAACCTGAAGACCAGTCCTGATCGGGCTGTCGTCACTGCTTTAAACCGGATTCCGACGATGGCTAAACGACGCGGGCTTACGCTCGACGGTGTGCTGTTGCTCGACAAACCCGTGGGTTTGTCGAGCAACCACGCCCTGCAACGCGCCAAACGCGCCATGGACGCGGCAAAAGCCGGCCACACTGGCACGCTGGATCCCTTCGCCACCGGTCTGCTGGTGTGCTGCATGGGACGCGCAACCAAGATTTCCGGCGCGATGCTCAACGCCGACAAGGCATATCGCGCTACGCTGCAATTTGGCTCCGAAACCGACTCCGGCGACCTGACCGGCAATGTCGTGTCCACCGCCGAGCCGGGCTTTACCGTGGATGAGCAGGCGCTGCGCGACGCGCTGTCACGTTTCTCGGGCACGATCGAGCAGATTCCGCCCATGTATTCCGCGCTCAAGCGCGACGGCAAGCCCTTGTACGAGTACGCGCGCGCCGGCATCGAGCTGGAACGGCCGCCGCGCCAGATCACGATTTACCGCATCGAACTGCTGTCCCTGAACGGAACCGAGGCAGAGATCGATGTGGCATGCAGTAAAGGCACATACATCCGGACGCTGGCCCAGGACATCGGGCGCGTGCTGGGCTGTTACGCCCACCTGACGGCGCTGCGGCGCACGCACGTCGGGCCGTTTTCCCTGGAACGCGCCGTTGCGCTGGATGCCTTGCAGGCCATGCCAGACCCCAAGCAGGCATTGCTTGCATTGAACGAATTGCCGGAGGGCTTGCTGCCCTCCACCCTGACCTTAAAGGACTCGCTATGACTCGCGCCTTGCGCAACGTCGCCATCATCGCCCACGTGGACCACGGTAAAACCACCCTGGTCGACCAGCTGCTGCGCCAATCCGGCACCTTCCGCGAAAACCAGGCGCTGACCGAACGGGTCATGGACTCGAACGACCTGGAAAAAGAACGCGGCATTACGATTCTGGCCAAGAACTGTGCCGTCGAATACGAAGGCACGCACATCAACATCATCGACACCCCGGGACACGCGGACTTCGGCGGCGAAGTCGAGCGCGTGCTGTCCATGGTCGATGGCGTGCTGCTGCTGGTGGATGCGGTTGAAGGCCCCATGCCCCAGACCATCTTCGTGACCCGCAAGGCGCTGGCCCTGGGCCTGAAGCCCATCGTCGTGGTCAACAAGGTCGACCGTCCGGGCGCCCGCACCGATTTCGTCATCAACGCCACCTTCGACCTGTTCGACAAGCTGGGCGCCACCGACGAGCAGTTGGACTTCCCGGTGATCTACGCCTCGGGCCTGTCGGGCTACGCCGGCCTGAATCCTGAAGTGCGCGAAGGCAACATGCGCCCGCTGTTCGAAGCCATCCTCGAACACGTGCCGCAGCGCGACGACGATCCCAATGGTCCGCTGCAGATGCAGATCATCTCGCTGGACTACAACAGCTACGTCGGCAAGATCGGCGTGGGCCGCATCAACCGCGGCCGCATGCGTCCCGGCATGGAAGTGGCTTACAAGTTCGGTCCTGAAGGCCAGGGCGGCCGCGGCCGCATCAACCAGGTGCTGAAGTTCCACGGCCTGGAGCGCATCGTCGTGGACGAAGCCGAAGCCGGCGACATCGTGCTGATCAACGGCATCGAAGAGCTGGGCATCGGCTGCACGGTGACCGACACCGCCAATCAGGACGTGTTCCCGATGCTGCGCATCGACGAGCCCACCCTGACCATGAACTTCATGGTGAACACCTCGCCCTTGGCCGGCCGCGAAGGCAAGTTCGTGACCAGCCGCCAGCTGCGCGACCGCCTGGACCGCGAACTGAAGTCGAACGTGGCGCTGCGCGTGCGCGACACGGGCGACGACACGGTGTTCGAGGTGTCGGGCCGCGGTGAACTGCACCTGACCATTCTGCTGGAAACGATGCGCCGCGAAGGCTACGAGCTGGCCGTGTCGCGTCCGCGCGTGGTGTTCAAGGATATCGACGGCGTGAAGTGCGAGCCGTTCGAATCGCTGACCGTCGACGTCGAAGACGCCCACCAGGGCGGCGTGATGGAAGAGCTGGGCCGCCGCAAGGGCGACCTGCAGGACATGCAGCCGGACGGCCGCGGCCGTACCCGCCTGGAATACCTGATCCCGGCTCGCGGCCTGATCGGTTTCCAGAACGAGTTCCTGACGCTGACGCGCGGCACCGGCCTGATGAGCCACATCTTCCACGAATACGCGCCCATCAAGGAAGGCTCGATCGGCGAGCGCCGCAATGGCGTGCTGATCAGCCAGGATCACGGCGACGCCGTGGCCTACGCCCTGTGGAAGCTGCAGGATCGCGGCCGCATGTTCGTGAGCCCGGGCGATGCGCTGTACGAAGGCATGATCATCGGCATCCACAGCCGCGACAACGACCTGGTCGTGAACCCCATCAAGGGCAAGCAGCTGACCAACGTGCGCGCCTCGGGCACCGACGAAGCCGTGCGCCTGGTTCCGCCTATCCAGATGTCGCTGGAATACGCCGTGGAATTCATCGACGACGACGAACTCGTGGAAATCACGCCCAAGTCGATCCGTCTGCGTAAGCGCTTCCTGCTGGAAAACGAGCGCAAGCGCGCCGCGCGCGAATCCGCCGTCTGATGGCACGGCGCGCAGCTTGGCTGCGCTGCTACAAAAAAACGCAGCCTTCGGGCTGCGTTTTTTTTGGGGCCGCAGTGTCAGGGGCGATTCGCGCTTGCCGCGCCAGGCAGGCGCTGCACCGCGTCCAGCAGCCGGGCGGCGAACTCCTGGGCGGCGCGGCTGCGCGAGGCTTCCTTGCGCCACAGGATGGCCGCGCGGCGGATGGTGGTGGGGTCGGTCAGCGCGATGCTCTTCAACCCCGATCCGGCCGCGCCCGCCGCATGCTCGGCGGCGATGGTCGCCAGTTCGCCCTGCCGGCACAGGTGGATCAAGGCGTCCACCGACTCCATTTCGACCCGCACGTCGGGCGTCAGCCCTGCCTGGGCGCAGGCCGCGTCTATCATGCGGCGCGTGGCGAAACTGCGCGGCAGCAGCGCCAGCGGCACACCCGCGAGATCGCGCATGCGCAGGCTGCGCCGCGAGGCCAGCGGGTGGTTTTTGCCAACCACGACCTGCAGGCGTTCGTCGAACAGGGGTTGCGCCTCGATTTCTTCCCGCAGCGCCGGATGGAATGAAATGCCCAGGTCCAGCTGGCCGCTGACCAGCAGGTCTTCAATGGGGCCAGCCCGCAGATCGCGCACCTGGATCTGGACCTTGGGAAAGGCCAGGCTGAACCCGGCCACTGCGTCCGGCACGAAATGGGTCAGGAAGGTGGGGATGACGCCTATGGTCAGGGACCCCGCCTGCAGGCCGGCCAGATCCGCCAGCGCCATCTTGCCGGCTTCGATTTCCTGTAGCGCCCGGCTGGCGTGGTCGCGCAGCACCCGGCCCGCCTGCGACAGGCGCAGCCCCCGGCCGATGCGGTCGAACAAGGGCATGCCCAGCTCTTCTTCCAGCTGGCGCAGGCCATGCGACAGGGTGGATTGGGTGACGTGCAGGGCGTCGGCCGAGCGGGTCAGGTGCTCGGTGTCGGCGACGCTGAGAAAGTAGCGCAGCTGGCGCAATTCCATCGAGGGGCTCCTGGCGCTATGCCGGTCTGGGCGGTCGATGATTGTAAGTGTATCGTTCGACCATATCGAATAATAAATGCAATATAAATCATTGGATGCAAAACCGGCCGAGCCCTAACCTTGCCGCATCACTCACGCAGGGCTTCAGGCTTTATGACATCCGTTTCGACCCCGGCTCCGATCACGGCAGACGATGCCACCTGGCGCATCGAGCGCATCCACGCAAGAATCGTCGACATCCCGACGATCCGGCCGCACAAGTTTTCGTTCGGCGCCATCAACCGGCAAAGCCCGGTGATCGTGCAGCTCTGGCTAGCCAACGGCGCCTGCGGTTTTGGCGAAGCGGCCACGATAGGCGGCCCGTCGTGGAACGAGGAATCGCCGGAAACCATCCTGCATGCGATCCAGAACTACCTGGCTCCCGCCGTGGCCGGCGCGGATGCGCGCAGATTCGCTGAGCACCTCAACCGCTTCGATGCGGTCTGCAAGGGCAATACCTTCGCCAAGAGCGCGGTCGAGATGGCGCTGCTGGACGCCGTGGCGCGCAGCCTGGGCGTGCCGGCCTGGCAATTGCTGGGCGGCAAGCGCATCGAACGCCTGCCGCTGGCCTGGACGCTGGCCAGCGGCGATTCGCAACGCGATCTGGAGGAGGCCGAGCAGATGATGCAGGCGCGCCGCCATCGCCTCTTCAAGCTCAAGATCGGCGCGCGCAGTCCGGCGGACGACGTGGCGCACGTGACGCGCATTGCGCGCGGCCTGGACGGCCGCGCCGACATGACGGTGGACGTCAACCAGGCCTGGGACGGCAACACCGCCCGCCGCTATCTGCCGCAACTGGTGGAGGCCGGCGTGACCCTGATCGAACAGCCCGTGGCGAAGTGGGACGTGCAGGCGCTGCGCGAAGCGACGCAGTCGCTGGGTTCGGCCGCGCTGATCATGGCGGATGAAACCGTGTGCTCCGCGCAGGACGCCTACATGCTGGCCGCGCAGCGCGCCTGCCATGTGTTTTCCCTGAAGGTTGCCAAGCACGGCGGGTTGCTGCGCACGCGCGAGGTCGCGGCCGTGGCGCAAGCGGCCGGCATCGGCTGGTACGGCGGCACCATGCTGGAAACCTCGCTGGGAAGCGCGGCGTCGGCGCACGTGTTCGCCACGCTGTCCGACCAGCACCACGGTTGCGAACTGTTCGGCCCGCAATTGCTGGTTGACGACATCGTCGAGCAGCCGATGACCGTGCGCGACTTCGAACTCCACCTTCCCGACGGCCCCGGCTTTGGCGTCGTCGTCGACGAAAAACGGCTGGAACGTTTTGACCGCGCAAGGGCGAGCGTGACGCCCGTCACGGTCGACTTCGGCCGCCGCGGCGAGGCCGCTGCGACCTGACCCATCACTTTCCCGATCATTCCAAAAAGCAGGAGACGCATCATGGCTGAATATACCCAGCAACAACTACTTGACCTGGTCAACAGCTCCCAGGTCAATCCGGGCAACGACCGCGTGCGGCAGATCACGCAGCGCATCGTGTCGGACCTGTTCCGCGCGATCGACGATCTCGACATCAAGCCCGATGAATTCTGGGCGGGCGTGGACTGGCTTGCGCGCCTGGGCGGCAGCGGCCAACTGGGGTTGATCACGGCAGGCCTGGGCTTTGACCGCCTGATCGACATCCGCGAGGAAGAGGCCGACGAGGCCGCCGGCCGCGCCGCCGGCACGCCGCGCGCGATCGAGGGACCGCTCTACATCGCGGGCGCGCCCTTGTCCGACGGCGAAGCCCGCCTGGACGAGGATCCCGCAGCCGGCACGGTGCTGGTGATGGAAGGGCAGGTGCGTGACGTGGACGGCAATCCCGTCGCCGGCGCACTGGTGGACGTGTGGCACGCCAACGAGCTGGGGCGTTATTCGCACTTCGATCCCGACCAGGCGGACTACCACCTGCGCCGCAAGATCAAGACCGACGCGCAAGGCCGCTACCGCTTTCGCAGCTTCATCCCGCCGGGCTACGCGATTCCGCCGAACAGCCCCACGTCCGAACTGTTCGGGGCGCTGGGCCGCCATGGCAACCGGCCGGCCCACATCCACTTCTTGGTGGCGGCCGACGGGCAGCGCACCTTGACCACGCAGGTCAACATCCCGGGCGACACCTTCCTGGACGATGACTTCGCCTTTGCCACGCGCGACGGCCTGGTGGTCGAACTGCAGCCCAATACGCCGGCCGCCGGCTATGAGAGCCTGGGCGTGAACGCGCCGTTCACGCGCGTCTGTTTCGACTTTGTGCTGCAGCCGGCGCTGGACGCCGACGAGGCCCGTCCGCAAGCCCGCATGGACCGCGCCACCGCCTGACCGATGCCCGGGCGGCGCCCGCAAGCGGCGCCGCCATTTTTTCCCCCAAATCACCTAGAACAACCCGCAGGCGCGAGGCCGGGTTCGGCCGCGCCATGGAGACAACCATCATGACCGCGACTTCCAGCTGGTCGATTCCGACGCTGATCGACCAGGAACGACTGGGCGCCTTTCAATGGCGCGTGTTGATCCTGTGCTTTCTGATCGCGCTGTTCGACGGCTTCGACACACAGGCGATCGCCTTCACCGGGCCGGCGATCCTGGCCGCCTTCGATCTGAAGGCGGGCGCGCTGGCGCCCATCCTGACCGCTGGCATCGTCGGCATGACGGTGGGCGCCATGACCCTGGGCCTGATCGGCGACCGCATCGGCCGCCGTCCGGCCATCATGCTGGGGCTGGCCCTGTTCGGCCTGTCCACGCTCGCGACGGCCTGGGCCACCGACACCACCCATATCCTGGTGCTGCGCTTCATCGCCGGCCTGGGCATGGGCGGCTGCACGCCGGTGCTGCTGGCGCTGGCCGCCGAGTACGGTCCGGCCCGTTTGCGCGGCGCCATCATGACCGGCGTGCTGCTGGGCCTGCCGGCCGGCGCCATGCTGGGCGGCCTGTTGGCCGCCCGCATGCTGCCCGTCATCGGCTGGGAAGGCATCTTCATCGTGGGCGGCCTGGCGCCGCTGGTCCTGCTTGCCGTCGCCTTTCTGATGCTGCCCGAGTCGCTGTACTTCAAGGCCACGCGCCGCGATCCGGAAAGCCAGCGCTACATCGCGCGCGTCTTGTCGGCCATCTCGCGCCGCAAGCTGGACGCCGACACGCAGTTCACCGTGCCGGAGGAATCCGTCGCGCGCGCCGGCGTCGGCGCCTTGTTCTCGGATGGCCACGGCGCCAAGACCGTGGCGATCTGGGCGGTGTACCTGCTGAACTGGGTGGCGTGGTTCATGCTGCTGTCGTGGCTGCCCACGGTGCTGAAGGCCGCGGGCCTGCCCGCCGAGCAGGCGCCCATGGGCACGGTCATCGTCAACGCCGTCTTCATCATCTGCGCGATTCCGCTGTCCTTCGTGCTGCCGCGCGTCAACACGAGGAGGCTGCTTGGCGGCATGTTCGCGCTGGGCATCGTGGTGGCCGTAGGCCTGAGCCAGGCTGGCGACAACTGGACGCTGGTCTTCATCCTGGTCGGCGCGGCCGGCTTCGGCATCGGTGGTCAGCAGATTGCACTGAACTACCTGGTGGTGGGCGCTTACCCCACCGCCTTGCGCGCCACCGCCACCGGCTGGGCTATCGGCATGGGCCGCGCGGGCGCGATCGCGGGTTCGGCCATCGGCGGCAGCTTCCTGGCCTGGGGCGGACCGTCGGGATTCTTCATCGCGTTGGCGATACCCCTGGCGGTCGCGGCCCTGGCGGTGCTGAGCCTCAAGCTCAAGCACGCGCGGCCGGACGGCGCGCTTTCGGCGGCCCATTGATATAGCAAAGGACGATACAAGCATGAGCACACATCTACGCTTCGAGGGCCTGGTGGCCCTGGTCACCGGCGCCGCCCAGGGTGTGGGCCGGGCAACGGCCCGGCGCCTGGCGGCTGAAGGCGCGCACGTGGTCGTGGTGGACCGGGCGGAGGAGCAGGGCGCCGCCGTGGCCGAGGAGATCCGCGCCGCGGGCGGACGCGCGAACTTCGCACAGGCTGATCTGGAAACCCA
Source organism: Achromobacter sp. ACM01 (assembly GCF_014851745.1). NCBI lineage: Bacteria > Pseudomonadati > Pseudomonadota > Betaproteobacteria > Burkholderiales > Alcaligenaceae > Achromobacter > Achromobacter sp. ACM01. The sequence goes on along the minus strand of NZ_JACVAF010000003.1, from coordinate 244,002 downwards.
TGAGGGCGCGCAGTCCATGGTGCGCGCCGCGTTGGAGATCAACGGCCGCATCGACGTGTCGGTGCATAACGTGGGCGGCACGATCTGGACCCGGCCGTTCTGGGAATACACGCCGGAGCAGATGCAGCGCGAGGTCAACCGTTCGTTGTGGCCCACGCTGTGGTCCTGCCGTGAAGTCATACCGGTGATGCGGGCGCAGGGCGCGGGCGCCATCGTCAACGTGGGTTCCAACGCCACGCGCGGCATCTACCGGGTGCCGTATTCGGCCTCCAAGGGCGGCGTGCACGCCGCCACCGTCTGCATGGCGCTGGAGCTGGCGAAGTCGGGCGTGCGTGTCAATTGCGTGTCGCCGGGCGCGCTGGACAACGGCGTGCGCGCGATTCCGCGCAATCACGAGACGCCATCCGCGCAGGAAGCCGCCTGGGTCAGCGAGATGTATGCCTCCTGCCTGCGCGACACGCCGCAGGACCGCCTGGGCCAGGCCGAGGAAGTCGCCGCGGCGATCTGCTTCATGGCGGCGCCCGAGGCGTCCTACATCACCGGGCAGATCATGTATGTGGCGGGCGGCGACATAGGCTGAAGACCTGGCTGGCTCAGCTGGCCTTGCGCCCGGCCGCCAGCCAGTCCAGGAAATCGCGGCCCGGTCCCTGGTCGCGCACGATCGCGCCGATGGGCTGGAATGAACCGGGCGATTCGATGCGCACGCGCTGGAAATGTCCGTGCTGCATGTACCAGTTGCCCAGGGTCTGCGGCACCATGGCCAAGGCCTTCTGCGCCTGCATGACGGCGATGAGCAGCGGCATGGGCGGGGCGGCGCTGCTCAGCCGGCACAGCCGCGGCACCACGCCGGCGCGTTCGAAGAAGGCCTTGAAGACCGCATGGATGGCCAATTCCGGGCGAGGTTCTATCCATAGTTGGGATGCCACCTGCGCCAGCGTGGGGGCGTCGTCCGGATCCAGCAGCGGGTGGCCGGCAGCGGCTACGATCACCGCCGCGTCTTCCTGCAGCGGCACGAATTCCAGGCCGGCGGGCACGGCCTCCGGACGCCGGCACAGCAACATGTCCAGGCTGCCGCTGGCGGCTTGCGGCAGTAGTTGCTCGCGGCTGCCTTCCACCACCTCTACTTGCAGTCCGGGCCGCGCGTTCATGTAGGCGGGCAGGCGCTCGGCCAGCAGGCCGCCCGTGGCTGCCGGGATGGCGCCCAGGCGCAGATTGCCCGTGGCGCCCTGGCGCAGGGCCGCCACCGAATCGGTGGAAGCGCGCAGCGTCGTCAGCATGCTGCGGGCGCACTCCGCCATGAGCTGGCCGCTGCGCGTGGTGCGCATGCCGCGGGCATGGCGCTCGAACAGTTGCACGCCCAGCAGATCTTCGATGTCGGCCAGCGCATGGGTGGCCGCGGGTTGGCTCAGGCCGATATGGCTGGCCGCCTGCTGAATGCTGCCGAGGTCGGCGATGCTGGCCAGCAATTGCAGGTGGCGCAGGCGGCCTTTGGCGAGCAGGCGGGACAGCAGGGTGGCGGGAGCGACGTCCATGGCTCGGGGAGGGAAGCTATTCAAAACACGAATATATCCACGCATTAATGTATTTGAAATAAGGATATGCCCTGGACACAATGCAGTGATCCCTTACATCGCTTCCGTTCCCCAGGAGTGGCCGGTCCATGAAGTCCCGTCTGCTGCACGCGCTGGTTTGCGCCGTAACTTTCAGTGTTTCGTCCCTGGCCGCCGCCCAGGATGCCTATCCCTCCCAGCCCTTGCGGCTGATCGTGCCGTTCGCGCCCGGCGGGTCCACGGACGCGCTGGCCCGCGCGGTGGCCGAGGGCCTGCGCAAGGAACTGGGCCAGAGCGTGGTGGTGGAGAACCGCGCCGGCGCGGGCGGCCTGCTCGGCACCGAGGCGGTGGCCCGGGCCGAACCCGACGGCTACACGCTGGGCATGGCCACGGTCAGCACCATGGCCGTCAATCCGCTGCTGTACGGCACCAAGCGGGTCAACCCCGAAACGCAGCTCAAACCAGTGGCCTCGGTGGCGACGGTGCCGGTCGTGTGGATGGTGAATCCGGCGTTTCCGGCGCAGGATTTTGCGCAGTTCCTGGCTGAGCTGCGGGCCCATCCGGGCAAGTATTCCTATGGTTCGCCCGGCGTCGGTTCGCTTGGCCACCTGAATCTGGCGGCGATGAATGCCGATCTGAAGGTCGATGTGCTGCACGTGCCGTACCGCGGCATGGGGCCGGCGCTGACCGCCGCGGTGGGCGGCGAGGTGCAGGTGCAGCAGGACCAGTACGCGTCCGCGCAATCGCTGGTCAAGGCTGGCAAGCTGCGCGCCATCGCCGTGTCGGCGCCCGCGCGGATGCCTGATATGCCGGACCTGCCGACCATGACGGAACTGGGTTATCCGCAGCTGAACGCGCTGGGCCAGACCTGGTTCGGCCTGGTCGTGCCCGCCGGTACGCCCGATGCCGTGGTGCAGCGCCTGAATCAGGCCGCGGTGCGTGCGCTGGCCGAGCCTGGGCTGGTGCAGCGCCTGGCGGGCATGGGCGCGCAGCCCGACGCCGGCACGCCGCAGGCCTTTGCCGAGCGCATCGCGCAGACGCTGGCCGCCAACCGCAAAATCATTGAAACTGCCGGCATCAAGCTCGACGAGTGACCTGACCGGTTTTTTCCCCGCCATTACAGCCACAGGAGAAACAATGGGTGCCATCGATAAACTTGCGCCGTTCATCGACGCGCGCAGCGAGCGCTACGCGGAACTGAGCGACCGCATCTGGAGCCTGGCCGAACTGCGCTACGACGAACACAAGTCCGCCGAGCTGCACATCGCGATGCTGGAAGTAGCGGGTTTCCGCGTCACGCGCGACGCCGCCGGCATTCCCACCGCCTTCGTGGCCGAGGCCGGCAACGGCGGCCCGGTGATCGGCATCCTGGGCGAGTACGACGCGCTGTCGGGCCTGAGCCAGGAGAGCGGCGCCTACGCCTGCCAGCCTTCGCCGGAAACGCCGAACGGCAACGGCCACGGCTGCGGCCATCATCTGCTGGGCACGGCCGCGCATTTTGCGGCGGTGGCGGTGAAGGAATTCCTGGAGGCCAACGGCCTGCCCGGCACCATCCGCTTCTACGGCTGTCCGGCCGAAGAGGGCGGTTCGGGCAAGACCTTCATGGCGCGCGCGGGCCTGTTCGACGACGTGGATGCGGCGCTGACCTGGCATCCCGCATCGCACACCGGGATCTTCCACCAGTCCTCGCTTGCCAACATCCAGGCCTATTTCCGTTTTCGCGGCGTTGCCGCGCACGCGGCCAATTCGCCGCACCTGGGCCGCAGCGCGCTGGACGCGGTCGAGCTGATGAACGTGGGCGTGAACTACCTGCGCGAGCACATGGTGCCGGATGCGCGCGTGCATTACGCCGTGACCAACAGCGGCGGCATTTCACCGAACGTGGTGCAGGCACGCGCCGAAGTGTTGTACCTGGTGCGCGCACCCATCAATTCGCAGGCGTCCGAACTATACGAGCGCGTGCAGAACGTGGCGCGTGGCGCGGCGCTGATGACGGGTTGCGAACTGGAAATCGTGTTCGACAAAGCCTGCTCGAACTACATTCCCAACGGCGTGTTGAACCAGATCATGTACGCCAACATGCTGGCCTTGCAGGGGCCCGATTACACCGCGGGCGAGCAGCAGGCCGCTCGCCGCATGTGGGATGCGATCTCTACGGACGACATCGACAACGCCGGCAAGAACCTGGGCGCGGTGCTGCGCAATCCCACGCCGCTGTTTGCCGGCGTGGCGCCCTACGAGCCCGGCAAGGCTGAGATCACCTACGGTTCCACCGACGTGGGCGACGTGAGCTGGGTCGCGCCCACCGCGCAATGCTGGGGCGCTTGCTACGCCTACGGCACGCCGTTCCATTCCTGGCAGATGGTGGCGCAGGGCAAGATGTCCATGGCGCACAAGGGCATGGTGCACGCGGCCAAGATCATCGCGGCGACCGCCGCCGATCTGTACACGCAGCCCGAGGCGCTGGCGCGCGCCAAGGAGGAACTGATGGAGACGCGCCGCGGGCAACCTTACGTCTGCCCGATTCCGCCGGACGTGCTGCCCTCGTTCATGCGCAAATAACAGGGAAAGGGCCCCCACGCTGCGCACGCTTCGCGCGCTTGCTGCCCCTCCGAGGGGGCGGCAAGCGGGCCTTGAGCTACATGCGATTTCAGGCCGGCAGGGACGGCGCGTATTGCGCGTCCGAATTGACCTTGGCGTGGAATTCCACCACCTTGCGCACCACCTTGACGGGATCGTCTTCGATGATGAAGAGATCCAGGTCATGCGCGCCTATCATGCCATTGGCCAGCACCTGGCCGCCCAGCCATTCGACCAGTCCGGACCAGTACTCGCTGCCCACCAGCACGATGGGAGCGGGCGGGACCTTGCCCGTCTGGATGAGCGTCAGCGCTTCGAAGAGTTCATCCAGGGTGCCGAAACCGCCAGGCATCGCCACATAGGCGAAGCTGTGCATGAAGAAGGTTGCCTTGCGCGAGAAAAAATACTCGAATGACAGGCTGATGGTTTGGTATTCGTTGTTGTGCGCTTCGTGGGGCAGGCTGATGTTCAGACCGATGCTGGTGCCGCCTGCTTCGAACGCGCCCTTGTTGGCTGCCTCCATGATGCCGGGACCGCCGCCGGCGATCACCGCGAAACCCGCATCCGCCAGGGCGGCGGAAATTGCGACGGTGGTTTCATAGTGGGGGGAATTACGGCTGACTCGCGCACTGCCGAAGACGCTGACAGCAGGCCCGATGTTCGCGAGCTTGTCTGCCGCCGTCCGTATCTCTGACATAATCAGCGGAATTTGTTTGTTGGCGGGTGTTTCCGCAGCTATTGCCATATCTGCCTTTGTAACCATGAAAAAAACCTTATTACTGGTCGACGGTTCAAGTTACTTGTACCGCGCTTTCCACGCTATGCCTGATTTGCGCAACGCGCAAGGCGAACCCACGGGGGCGCTCTACGGCGTGGTGAATATGCTGCGCAAACTTGTCTCTGATCATAAGGCAGAGTATGCCGCATGTATTTTCGATGCCCGCGGCAAGACCTTCCGTGACGATATCTATCCGGAATACAAGTCGCATCGCCCGCCCATGCCGGAAGACCTGGCCGCGCAGATCGAGCCCATCCACCGCGCCGTGCGCGCGCTGGGCTGGCCGGTGCTGGCCATCGAGGGCGTCGAGGCCGACGATGTGATCGGCACCCTGGCCAAGCGCGCCGCCGAGCATGACGTGCACACCATCGTGTCCACCGGCGACAAGGATCTGGCGCAGTTGGTCAACAGCCACGTCACCCTGGTCAACACCATGACGGGCGAAGTGCTGGACGAGGCCGGCGTGGTCAACAAGTTCGGCGTGCCGCCCGACCGCATCGTGGATTACCTGATGCTGGTGGGTGACGCCGTGGACAACGTCCCCGGCGTCACCAAGGTGGGCCCGAAGACGGCGGTCAAATGGCTTACGGAATTCGGCTCGATAGACAAGCTGATTGAAGGCGCGGAAGGCGTCAAGGGCGTGGCGGGCAGCAACCTGCGCGAGGCCATTCCCAACTTCCCGCTGACGCGCCAATTGCTCACCGTGAAGTACGACTGCGACCTGGCCGGCCACGTGGACAACGTGGATGACCTGACGCCGCGTCCGCGCGACGATGCGACGCTGACCGAACTCTATGAACGCTACGGTTTCCGCACCTGGCTGCGCGACCTGACCGGTGACGCCGAACGCGTGCCCGCGGGCGACGCCCGCGTTGCGCACGAGGCGCCCGCCGCGCCCGTGGAGCTGGATTATCAGATCATTTCCGATTGGGCCGCGTTCGACGCCTGGATGGAAAAGCTGAAGGACGCGCCCCTGGTCGCGGTGGACACCGAGACCACCTCGCTGGACGAAATGCAGGCCAGGATGGTGGGCATGTCGCTGGCGGTGGCGCCGGGCGTGGCGTGCTACATCCCGGTCGCGCATCGCGGTCCGGACAATGCGCCGCAGCTGCCCAAGGCCGAGGTGCTGGCGCGCCTGAAGCCCTGGCTGGAAGACGCGTCCCGCGCCAAGCTGCTGCACCACGCCAAGTACGACGCGCACGTGTTCGCCAACGAAGGCATCAAGCTGGCCGGCATCGCCGAAGACACGATGCTGCAGGCCTATGTGCTGGAATCGCACCGCGGCGTGGGCCTGAACGACCTGGCCCAGCGCTATCTGGGCCGCAGCGGCGTGTCCTACGAGGACCTCTGCGGCAAGGGCGCCAAGCAGATCGGCTTTGACGAAGTGGCGGTGGACAAGGCGGGCCATTACGCGGCCGAAGACTCGGACTTCACCTTGCAGCTGCACCAGGTGCTGCGCCCCATGGTGACGGCCGATGCGGGACTGAACCGTATCTACCTGCTGGAAATGCAGGTGTCCTCGGTGCTGACCACGGTCGAGCGCAACGGCGTCAAGGTAGACGCCGCGGAGCTTGGCCGCCAGAGCCACAAGCTGGGCCAGGAGATGCTGCAGCTGGAACAGAAGGCCTATGAACTGGCCGGCCAGCCCTTCAACCTGAATTCCCCCAAGCAGCTGGGCGAGATCCTGTTCGGCCGTATGCAGCTGCCGGTGGTGCGCAAGACCGCCAGCGGCGCGCCGTCCACCGACGAAGAGGTGCTGAGCAAGCTGGCCCAGGACTATCCGCTGCCGCAGGTGCTGCTGGAGTACCGCGGCCTGTCCAAGCTGAAGTCCACCTATACGGACAAGCTGCCGCGCATGATCAACCCGGATACCGGGCGGGTGCACACGCATTATTCGCAGGCCGCGGTGATTACCGGCCGCCTGGCTTCGTCCGATCCCAATCTGCAGAACATCCCCGTGCGCACCGAGGCCGGCCGGCGCGTGCGCGAGGCGTTCATCGCCGAGCAGGGCATGCTGCTGTCGGCGGACTATTCCCAGATCGAGCTGCGCATCATGGCGCACGTGTCGGACGACGCCAACCTGCAGCGCGCCTTCGCAGCGGGCGAGGACATCCACCGCGCCACCGCTTCGGAAGTGTTCGGCGTGTCGCTGGCCGACGTCTCCACCGACCAGCGCCGCGCCGCCAAGGCCATCAACTTCGGCCTGATCTACGGCATGGGGGTGTTCGGCCTGGCGTCCAACCTGGGTATCACGCGCGATGCCGCGCAGGCCTACATCGACCGCTATTTCGCCCGCTATCCCGGCGTGGCCATGTACATGGACGACACCCGCCGCCGCGCGCGCGAGCAGGGCTACGTGGAAACCGTCTTCGGACGCCGCCTGCAGCTGCCGGAAATCCGCGGCGCCTCGGGTCCGCGCCGCCAGGCGGCCGAACGCGCGGCCATCAACGCGCCCATGCAGGGCACGGCGGCCGACCTGATCAAGATGGCCATGGTGGCGGTGCAGGACTGGCTGGAAGCCGAAAAGCTGCAGACGCGCATGATCATGCAGGTGCACGACGAACTGGTGCTGGAAGCGCCCGACGCCGAGCTGGAACTGGTCAAGGAAGCGCTGCCGCGCCTCATGTGCAACGTGGCGGAACTGCGCGTGCCGCTGGTGGCGGAAGTCGGCATGGGCAAGAACTGGGAGCAGGCCCACTAGAGCCGGGAGCACCCGGTCCCAGGACACATGGGCCGCCTGCGGGCGGCCCATTTCCGTTTTTGGTATTGAAACAATATAATGTTTCGCTTCCCTCCGCCTTAAAGCATCCCCCCAAAAATGTTGCTGCTCTGGATTTTGCTCGCCACCGTCACCGGCGGGCTTATCGCCGTCCTTGTCGCCAGCTGGCTGGCCTACAAGGTTTTCGCGCAATACCTGCACCACATGGTCAGCCTGTCGGTGGGGGTGCTGCTGTCGGTGGCGCTGCTGCACCTGCTGCCCGAGGCCTTCGAGACGGGGGTGGGCGATGCCCACGTGCTGTTCGGCCTGATGCTGGCATCGCTGATCGGCTTTTTCGTGCTGGAGAAGATTGCGCTGCTGCGCCACAGCCATCACCACGAGGGCGACGGCCATCACCACCACAAGGGGCATGACCGCCACGAGGCGGGCCGCGGCGGCGTGCTGATCCTGATCGGCAGCTCGCTGCACAACCTGTGCGACGGGGTGCTGGTGGCGGCGGCTTTCCTGACCGATCCGCTGCTGGGCGTGCTGACCGCGGCGTCCATCATCATCCATGAGGTGCCGCACAAGCTGGGTGACTTCGTGGTGTTGCTCAACGCGGGCCTGGCGCGCCGCCGCGCGTTCTCCCTGATCCTGTTCACCAGCTTGTGTTCAGCCGTGGGCGGCATAATAGGGTACTTCGTGCTGCAGCAGGCGCAGCAATGGGTGCCGTATGTCCTGGTGGTTGCAGCCAGCAGCTTCCTCTACATTTCGGTGGCCGACCTGATGCCGCAGATGCACGAACGGGTATCCCTGGCCGATGCCGTCCCGCAATTGCTGCTGGTCGGCGTGGGCGTGGTGCTGATCTACAGCGTCACCACGGTGATGCACCATGGGCACGACCACGAGGCCGAAGCCGGCCAGGCCGCGCCGCAAGTGGAGCATGGCCACCGGCACTAGGACAGGCGCGGGGCCGTGCATGCGCTGACGGGATATCCGGCTTGGTTGATCATCCCTACACAGGAGTTCTTCATGAGTTTTTCCGCCGCAGCCGGCAACGTCGCGCCCACCGTGATCCACACGGACACCCAGGGCCTGGTCCACGGGGATTTCAAACTGCCCGTGGCCGACGGCACGATCGCCGCCTATTACGCCGCGCCCGAAGGCAAGCGCGACCTGCCCATCGTGCTGGTTGTGCAGGAGATCTTCGGCGTGCACGAGCACATCAAGGACCTGTGCCGCCGGGTCGCCAAGGCCGGCTACCTTGCCGTCGCCGCCAATCTGTACGAACGCCAGGGCGATGCCTCGGTCTACACCGACATCCCGAAACTCATTGCCGAGCTGGTCAGCAAGGTGCCGGACGAACAGGTGTTCGCCGACCTGGACGCCAGCGTGGCCTGGGCGGCCGCGCACGGCGGCGATCCCAAGCGCGTGGCGGTGACGGGCTTTTGCTGGGGCGGTCGCCTGACCTGGATGTACGCCGCGCACAATCCCGACGTGAAGGCGGGCGTGGCCTGGTACGGCAAGCTCAGCGTGGGCCATGGCCCGCTGATCAAGCGCGTTGCCTTCGACGTGGTCAACGAACTGCACGCCCCGGTGCTGGGCCTGTATGGCGGCAAGGACGCCAGCATTCCGCTGGCCGATGTCGAAACCATGAAATCCAAGCTGGCCGCCGGCAACGACAACGCCCGGCGCTCGGAATTCGTGGTGTATCCCGAGGCCGACCACGCCTTCCTGGCGGACTACCGCGCCAGCTACAAGGCCGAGGCCGCGCAGGATGGCTGGAAGCGCATGCTGGAGTGGTTCAAGCGCTATTTGTAGGATGCGGGGCAGCGAAAGCTGCCCAAGAGCGCGGTGAAAAAAGCCGACCACATAAGGTCGGCTTTTTCGTTCTGCTCAGTTCCCAGCCTCGCGCAAGCGGCTGGGCAGCAGTTCGCCGTGCCGCGCCAGCAGCGGATAGGCCGCCGCGCCGACCAGATGGGAATTGATGCCCTTCATGTCGCGCAGGATGTCCAGGTAGAGCGCGCCCACCTCGGCGGCGTCGACCTCGCCGCCCTTGATTTTCTGCAGGTGCGTGTCCGCGGCATGGGTTTCGATCGAGCGGAAGCGCGCCTTTTCACCCGCCAGCGCACGGGCCTGGCGCAGGTCGTCGTTGACGAACAGGGCGGCGGCGGTGCGCTGGTTGGCGATGAGCTGGCCCAGCGTGTCGTCCAGGCTGGCGCGCTGTTCGGGCGAAAAGATCCAGCCCTGCTTGCGCAGCTTGGCGACGTGGCTGAGCAGGCCGTGGTGGGCGATGTCGCCGGCATGGCCGATATTGCTGGTGAAGGCCAGGATGTCGTCCAGGCGCTGGATGTCCTCGCGCGTCATGTTCTCCTGGTCCAGGGTGGCCAGGTAGGTGGTGATGGCGTTTTCCAGCTTGTCCAGCGCGGCGTCCAGCTGGCGCGCCTGCACCATGCGGTGGCGGTTGTCGCGCTTGAAGCCGGCGCGGGCGTAGAGCAGCAGCGTCTGCAGCATGTCGGCCATGCGCAGGGCCTCGCGCGCGGCGTTGCCCAAGGCCACGGCGGGCACGTCATGAGCCCATTCATCCAGGTACTGCGGGCGCGACGGGTCGTTCGGATCCGCGCGCTTGGGAAGCCAGCGCGTCAGCAGGGCGGCGTAGGGCGTCAACAGCGGCAGGAACACCAGGGCGATGACGGCGTTGAACAGGGTGTGGAAGTTGGCCACGGCGCGGGCTGGGTCGGAGGCCAGATCGCTCATCATCGGCTGCAGGTAGGGCAGCAGTATCAGCCCGATCAGCACGCCCAGCACCCGGGTCAGCAGGTTGCCCAGGGGCAGGCGGCGCGCGGCGGGGTCGTCTCCGGTCACGCCTTCGATCATGGGGTTGATGGCAGTGCCCAGGTTGGCGCCCAGCACCAGCGCGAAGGCTACGTGCGGGGCCACCATGTGGTGGCTGGCCAGCGACATGACCAGCACCACCACGGCCACGCTGGAATGCGCCGCCCAGGTGAAGGCGGCCGCCAGCAGTACCGTGGCCACGGGCTGGGTCGCCAGCGCGTCCAGGATCATGCCCAGCATGGGCGCGGTCTGGAAGGGCTGGAACAGTTCGACCAGTTGGTGCAGCGACAGTAACAGCAGGCCCAGGCCGATGAAGACGCGCCCCAGGTCGCGCGTGCGCCCCGGCGGGTAGCGGCGGAACATCCATACGCCCGCGAGGATCAGGATGGGGGCGAGCGAGGTCAGGTCGAAGGACAGCAGCTGGACGATGAGCGTGGTGCCGACGTTGGCGCCCAGCATGGCGGCCAGGGCCGGCGCCAGGCCGACGACGCCGCCGGCCGCGAAGCCGGTGATCATCAGGCCCGTGGCGGTGCTGCTCTGCAACGCGGCGGTAATGCCCAGTCCGGCGGCGAATGCCCGCAGCCGGGTTCCCAAGGCCTTGCCCAACGCCGCGCCCAGGGCGGCCCCGAAGGCGCGCTGCACGCCTGTTTGGACCATATGCACGCCCCAGAGGAGCAGGGCGACGTAGCCGGCGAAGTCAAGCAGGGTAATGAGTCCGGACATCCTGGCGTATTTCCATTCTTTTATGACAAGTAATAATTCTGTAATGATCGCATGCGTGGCGCTGCCGGGGGAACCTGTCCCCGCAATACAGCATACGCCTGCGGGCGCATCTACGGGGCAGGACGCTAGCTGCGCGTGGGCTGGCCTACGCGTATCATTGCCTCATCAATCGCAGATGCAATGGAGTTTTGCGTGGCTGTTTCCGTATTCGACCTGTTCAAGATAGGCATAGGCCCGTCTAGCTCCCATACGGTGGGCCCCATGCGGGCCGCCCTGTTGTTCGCGCAAGGCCTGGAGCGCGACGGCCTGATGCCCAATGTGGCCACGGTGCGCGCCGAGCTTTACGGCTCGCTGGGCGCCACGGGCAAGGGCCACGGCACCGACAAGGGCGTGCTGCTGGGCCTGATGGGCGAAGCCCCCGACACCGTCGACCCCGCCGCCATCGCCGGCATGATCGCGTCGGTGCGGGCCAGCCGCCAATTGCCGCTGCTGGGACGCTATCCGGTTCCTTTCGTCGAAAAGGAACACATGATGTTCTACCGCCGCGAAGCCATGGCAGAACATCCTAACGGCATGAAGTTTCACGCCTTTGACGCCAATGGCGAATCCCTGCGCGAGGCCCGCTACCTGTCGGTGGGGGGCGGTTTCGTGGTGACGGCCGGCGCGTCCAACAGCCAGGTCATCGCCGCGCACGACCAGTTGCCGTACCCGTTCCGCATGGGTCGCGAACTGATGGGCATGTGCAGCGAGAGCGGCCTGTCGGTGGCGCAGCTGATGATGAAGAACGAGCTGACCTGGCGCGACGAGGCCGAGGTGCACGCCGGGCTGGACCGCATCTGGCAGGTCATGCAGGACTGCGTGTCGCGCGGCTGCGGCATCAACTATCCGGAAGCGGACGGTGAACTGCCCGGCCCCCTGCGCGTGCGCCGCCGCGCGCCCGAGCTTTACCGCAACCTGACCCAGCGCGCCGAGCGCACCCTGTCCGATCCCCTGTCCGTGATGGACTGGGTCAATCTGTACGCCATGGCGGTCAACGAAGAGAACGCCGCGGGCGGGCGCGTCGTGACGGCGCCGACCAATGGCGCGGCCGGCATCATCCCGGCAGTGCTGCATTACTACGACCGCTTCGTGCCTGGTTCCAACCGCGAGGGCGTGCGCGACTTCCTGCTGACCGCGGCGGCCGTGGGCCTGCTGTACAAGTACAACGCCTCGTTGTCGGGCGCCGAAGTCGGCTGCCAGGGCGAGGTCGGCGTGGCCTGCTCGATGGCGGCGGGCGGCCTGGCCGCGGCCCTGGGCGGCACGGTCGAACAGGTCGAGAACGCGGCCGAGATCGGCATGGAGCACAACCTGGGCCTGACCTGCGACCCCGTGGGCGGCCTGGTGCAGATCCCCTGTATCGAGCGCAACGCCATGGCCTCCATCAAGGCCGTGAACGCTGCCCGCATGGCGCTGCGCGGCGACGGCCAGCACTACGTGTCGCTGGACTCCGTCATCAAGACCATGCGCGAGACCGGCGCCGACATGAAGACCAAGTACAAGGAAACCGCGCGCGGCGGGCTGGCGGTGAACATCGTCGAGTGCTGAGGGCACGGGGTGACGACGATGCGGGAGGGCGAGCGGCTGTCATGGCCTCGGGGTTCCTTCCCGAAGCAAGGGAAGAACGCAGGCCGGGGAGGAAATGGCAAACGGCACGCCTGCAGCCTGCAGCTGGCCGCTGTCCGGGTCGATGCGCAGGCAGGAAATGCGGTGCTCGTCCTGGCTGGCGACCAGCAGGAAGCCGCCGTCCGGGGTGATGGCGGCGTCCCGCGGGGTGCGCCCGCCGGCGGGCCACAAGCCTATCGGCTCAAGCCAAGGGGCGGATTCCAATAGCCGAAATCCTGCGATGCTGTCGTGGCCGCGGTTGGTCGCGTAGAGCCAGCGTCCGCTCGGATGCAGGCAAAGCGCGGACGCGGAGTTGGCGTTTTGCCAATCTGCCGGCAGCGTGCCGATCCGGGCGAGCGCTTGTGCATGGGGATCGCGTGCCGTGGGCAGTTGAACGACGCTCACGCTATTGGACAGTTCGTTGAGCACGAAGGCGCGGGTACCGGCCGGATTCAGCCGCAGGTGGCGCGGCCCGGAACCCGGTCCTATCTGCACCTGCAGGTCCGGGAGCAGATCCAGCGCGGCGCCCCGCAAGGCATGGCGGGCGACGCTGTCGGTACCCAAGTCACACAGGTAGACCGCATCGCCGGACGGGGTCGGCTGGGCGCAATGCACATGGGGGCTCGCCTGGCGGTCGCTGCGCGGACCGCTGCCATGGCGCACGATGATGTCGGGCGGGGCGCTGGGCAACCCCTGCCGGTCGAGCCGGTAGCTCAGGAGTTCGCCGCTGCCATAGTTGGATACGAAGAGGCGGTCCGCCGCAGGCGTCAGGCTGATGTGGCAAGGGCTGGCGCCAGGCGTAGGCACATTGAGCAAATGCCGCAGCGTGGCCGCGCCGTCGACCGCGTAGACGTCGATGCTGGCGCCCACTTCCTGCTCGCTCACGCCGTACAGCAGGCCGAGGGACGCGGAATGGCACAGGTAAGAGGGATTGACGCCATGGCTGTCCACCTGCAATTCACGCAGCGTGGCCGTCGCGGCGTCGAACCTCAGCAAGTGGATGCCGCGCCCTATGCCGTGCACATGCGGCATCGGCCGCGTATACGTGCCCACGGCAACCAGCCAGCTGCCCGTTCCGCGGGCCGGGGAGTGCGTACTCGATTCAGCCACGGTCTGCCCTCGACATCACGTCTATCCATACGGCCAGGACCGGCGCCAGGCCCCTGAAATTATGCGCCCACCCCATTGAAGCAGGAATGTCTGATCGTTGGTCGTCTTCGGGGTCTGCCTCGCATCCTGGGGACCTTTTTTGGCCGGAGCCGGAAAAGACGATGGCCCGCGCAAGCGGGCCATCGAGTCAGGGCTGCAGGGCGCGAGGCCCGTCTGAGCGAAAGGCTTAGATCACGCGCGCATTCTGCAGCGCGGCGATGCGGGCCGGAATCGGCGGGTGCGAGGCGAACATCGCGGCCAGGCCGCCCTTGCCGGTGATGCCCGAGGCCTCGAAGGACTTGGGCAGCTCGCCCGGTTCCAGGCCGCCCAGGCGGGCCAGGGCGCGGATCATGGGTTCGCGGGCGCCCATCAGGTGGGCCGAGCCGGCGTCGGCGCGGTACTCGCGCTGGCGCGAGAACCAGGCCACGATGATCGAGGCCAGCACGCCGAAGATGATTTCACAGACCAGCACGGTGATGTAGTAGCCCGGGCCGATGCCGCGTTCGTTCTTGAACACCACGCGGTCGATGAAGTAGCCGACCACGCGGGCCAGGAACACGACGAAGGTGTTCACCACGCCCTGGATCAGCGTCAGCGTGACCATGTCGCCGTTGGCGATGTGCGCGACTTCGTGCGCCAGCACGGCGGCGACTTCTTCCTCGCTCATGCTTTCCAGGAGACCGGTGGACACCGCGACCAGCGAGTCGTTCTTGAAGGCGCCGGTGGCGAAGGCGTTGGGGGCGCCTTCATAGATGGCGACTTCCGGGCGGCCGATGCCGGCGCGGTCGGCCAGCTGGTGCACGGTGTCGACCAGCCAGGCTTCGCGCTGGTTGCGGGGCGAATTCGGGTCGAGCACCTGGGCGCCGGTGCTCCACTTGGCCATGGGCTTGCTGATCAGGAGCGAGATGATCGCGCCGGTGAAACCGACCACCACCGAGAAAATCAGCAGGGCGTTCAGGTTCAGGCCGTTGGCGGTGATGTAGCGGTCCACGCCCAGGATGCGCAGCGTGGCCGACAGCACCAGCATGACAGCCAGGTTGGTCAGGACGAACAGGACAATGCGTTTCATGTTTTTTGTGTTCCTCTGCGAGCAGGATATGCCGGGATTCGACACTGCTGCGGGCCGCCAGTTCCCCGACTCGCGGCGCCGCTTCCGGTGACGGAGAGTATAGTATCGCTTTCCCTTATTCCTCCTCACTTTTCCCTTAGCGTAGACCCCCATGCAGGCACTCTGGATGTTGCTGGCGTCCGCCATGTTCGCCATCATGGGTTCGTTCGTGAAGCTCGGCACCGAACACGGCGCCTCGCTGCCGCAAGTCGTTCTATTTCGCGGATTGCCGTCGGTCATCCTGCTGCTGATCTGGGCCCGCGCCGGCCGCCAGTCCATCATCCCCGTCAGCTGGAAACTCCACCTGTGGCGCAACCTGTCCGGCGTCACCTCGATGTGGCTGGGCTTTTTCGCCATCGCCCATCTGCCCCTGGCCACCGCCACCAGCCTGAACTACACCGCGCCGCTGTTCATCGCCTGCTGGATGCTGGGCTGGGGCGGCGCGCAGCGCGACCCCGTGCGCATCGTGGCGGTGGCGCTGGGGTTCCTGGGCGTGATCGCGGTGCTGCGGCCCAGCATCAACGAGGACCAGTGGCTGGCTGCCCTGCTGGGGATGACCGCCGGCGCCATGTCGGCCATCGCCATGATGCAGATCCGCCAGTTGGGCCGGGTCGGCGAACCCGAATGGCGCACGGTGCTGTTCTTCTCCGTGGCCGTTTGCGTGTCCAGCCTGGCCGGACTGTTGTTCGAGGGCTGGGGCCACGCCGACTGGACCGGCTACCTGTCGCTGCTGGGCGTGGGCGTGACGGGCCTGTTCGGCCAGTTGGCCATGACCCGCGCCTTCGGCCTGGGGTCGGCGCTGCTGACGGCGGCGCTGCAGTACAGCACCATCATCTTCGCGGCCCTGCTTGGCATGGGTTTCTGGGGCGAACAGCTGGACGCTCTGGCCTGGGCCGGCATGGGCTTGATCATTTTCGCGGGCCTGTTGTCGATCTGGCGCACCATGCGCGATCCCAAGCCGGCCTGAGCCGCGGTCGCCCAACACCCTTACAGGAGCACACCGAATGACGATGACCCTGATTTCCGCCGCCGACCTGGCCGCGCGCCTGGATGCGCCGGACGTGCGCGTGTTCGACGTGCGCCACGACCTGACCAACCATGCGGCGGGCCGTCAGGCCTATGACGCGGGCCACATCCCCGGCGCGCGCTACCTGGACCACGAAACCGAACTGGCCGCGGCCCGCACCGGCAAGAACGGCCGTCATCCGCTGCCGTCGCGCGCCGCGTTCGGCGCGCTCATGGCCGCCCACGGCGTGACGCCCAAGACCCTGGTGGTGGCCTATGACGCCAGCGGCGGCATGTACGCTGCGCACCTGTGGTGGATGCTGCGCTGGCTGGGGCATGACCAGGTGGCAGTGCTGGACGGCGGCTGGCAGGCCTGGACGGCGGCCGGTTTGCCGACCACGACCGAGGCGGGCGCCGCCGTGCGCGCGGGCCAGCCCGTCGAGCCGGGCGCCTCGCTGGCGGGTTCGGTGGATGCGCAGGCGGTGCTGGACAACATTCCCCGCCAGGCCTTCACCGTGATCGACGCGCGCGCGGCCAACCGCTACCGCGGCGAGGTCGAGCCCATGGACCCGGTCGCCGGCCACATTCCGGGCGCGCTGAACCGCCCCAACGGCGAGAACCTCCAGGCCGACGGCCGTTTCAAGCCGGCCGCGCAGTTGCGCGAGGAATTCGCCACGCTGCTGGACGGCCGCGATCCGGCTGCCATCGTGCACCAGTGCGGCTCGGGCATCACGGCTTGCCACAACCTGCTGTCCATGGAGATCGCGGGCCTGTCCGGTTCGCGCCTGTACCCGGGCTCCTGGAGCGAGTGGTGCAGCGATCCGTCCCGCCCGGTGGCTACGGGCGCTCAGTGACCTGAGGCCTGGACCTGATGCCCGGGCCTGGACGCCCGGGCGTCGGCAAAGACCCGGGAACCCAGAAAGTCCACTAGCGCCCGGACCTTCGGCGACGGGTGCTTGCTGGCGGGCCACAGGATGTGGAAGACGTTGGTCCGCTCCGATTTTCCTTTCAGGACCTGCACCAGGCGGCCGTCCGCCAGGGGTTCGCGGATGGCGAAGTCCGGCAGGTAGGCAATCCCCAATCCTTGCAGCGCGAAGCAGGCGCGCGTCTCGATGTTGTTGCAGATCATCGAGACGGGCAACTGCAGTTCAGGCTCGTCGTCGGCTTGCCGCAGGGCCCAGGTCTCCAGCTTGCCGCTGCTGGGAAAGCGGTAGTGCAGGCAGCTGTGGCGCGCCAGGTCGGCCGGCGTTTTGGGCGTGCCGCGGCTGGCCAGGTAGGCGGGGGAGGCGACCAGCAGGATCTGGAAGGCGCCCAGGCGGCGCGCCGACAGGCGTGAGTCGGCCGGCTCGCCCGTGCGCACCACGGCATCGAAGCCTTCTTCGATCACGTCCACCATCCGGTCGGTGAAATCCAGGTCGAGTTCGATCTCGGGATACTCGCGCATGAACTCGCCCAGCACCGGCAGCACCAGCCCGCTGACCAGCGGCAGGCTGACGCGCAGGCGTCCGCGCGGCGCGGCGGCGGCCTGCGACAGCTCCAGTTCGGCCGCTTCGATCTCGGCCAGGATGCGGCGGCTGCGTTCCAGGAACAGCGCCCCCTCGGCCGTCAAGGTGACGCTGCGCGTGCTGCGGTGGAACAGGCGCACGCCCAGTTTTTCTTCCAGCCGCGCCACGCTTTTGCCGATGGCGGATGCCGACACGCCCAGCAGCCGGCCGGCGGCGACGAAGCTGCGCGTTTCGGCGACCTGCACGAATACGACAAAGCCATTGAGGCTATCCATCTGTTTCCTCGATTGCGGACATATAGTTCCGCATAAGAAGGAAATGTAGCCTACTTTTTCTTTAATCCGGGGGGCTCTATCGTCTCGGCACCAAGCTTCAACCAAGGTGCCTGAGATGAAAAAAGCCACGAATTCCCCGCGTCCGCGCACTGCGCCCACGCATCCCCCCGCCGGTCGCGACCGCCTGCCGCTGGGCGCCTTGCTGGCGCTGGCGATGGCCGGCTTCATCACCATCCTGACCGAGGCGCTGCCGGCCGGGCTGCTGCCGCAGATGGCGCAGGGCCTGGCCGTGTCCCAGGCCAGCATCGGCCAGACCGTCACCATCTACGCGATCGGGTCGTTGGTGGCGGCGATCCCGCTGGTCGCCGCGACCCAGGGCGTGCGGCGGCGTCCGCTGCTGCTGGCGGCGATCGCCGGGTTCGTGCTGGCCAACACGGTGACCGCGCTGTCATCCGGCTATGTGCTGACCCTGGCCGCGCGCTTCCTGGCCGGCGTGTCGGCGGGACTGTTGTGGGCGCTGCTGGCAGGTTACGCCGCGCGCATGGTGCCCGCACATCAGCAAGGGCGCGCGATCGCGGTGGCGATGCTGGGTGCGCCGCTGGCGCTGTCGCTGGGCGTTCCGGCCGGCACGTTCCTGGGCGCGCTGTGGGGCTGGCGCGCAGGCTTTGGCATCATGAGCGGGCTGGCCTTGGTCCTGATGGTCTGGGTGCGTTTGCGGGTGCCGGACTTTGCGGGACAGGCCCGAGGCCGGCAACTGCCGCTGCGGCGCGTATTCCTGCTGCCCGGCGTGCGCCCGGTGCTGTTCGCGGTGCTGGCGTTCGTCCTGGCGCACAACATTCTCTACATCTATATCGCGCCGTTCCTGGCATCGCTGGGCATGGCTGCAAACACCGAGCTGGTGCTGCTGGTGTTCGGACTCAGCTCCCTGGCCGGCATCTGGCTGATCGGGACGTTGATCGACCGTCATCTGCGGGCGCTGATTTTGGCCTGCATCGCCCTGTTCGGCCTGGCCGCGCTGGCGCTGGGTATCGCGGGCGGCATGCCGGCCATGCTTTATCTGTCGGTGGGGGCTTGGGGCGTGGCGTTCGGCGGCTCGCCGACGCTGTTCCAGACCGCGCTGGCCAAGACGTCGGGCGATGCCGCGGACGTGGCGCAGTCCATGCTGGTGACCGCGTGGAACACGGCGATTGCCGCAGGCGGGATCGTAGGCGGCGCGTTGCTCGAACGCCTGGGCGTGGCCGCGTTCGTACCGGTGCTGCTGGCGCTGTTGGCGGCGACGCTGGCGGTGGTCTGGGCCGCCAGGACGCACGGCTTTCCGGCCAGCCCTACCAGATGGCAGCCAGCTTGACCCGGCCCGAGATGCTCTCGGCGATTTCCAGGAAGTGGTCCAGGGGCGGCGTTGCCAGCCCCGGAACCTTGGCCATGTCGTCCCAGCGCCTCAGGCGGATCGCATCCGGCGCGCCCGGCATGCTCGCGAATTCCACCGCCTGGCTCGCATCGAAACTGCCCCCCTGCAGCGCCAGGCTGCGTTTCGAATCCTCCGAGAGCGACGCTTCATATTGCGGTTCCACATAGCAGAGGTAGCGCTTGGCTTCCACGTGCAGCCGGATCGGGTCCAGCACCGCCGAGCTGAACAGGCCGCGCAGGAAGGGCAGGACGAAGTACTGGTGCTTGTCGTCGATGCCGCGCAGCGTCGGCGTGCCAGGCCGGTCGGCGATGAGATGGCCCAGGTCGTGCAGCAGGCTGGCGGTGATCAGGTGGGCGCCGGCGCCGTTGCGCTCGGCCAGCGACGCGGTCTGCAGCGCATGCCGCAGGTGGCTGACGGATTCGCCGTCATAGGAGCGGTGCCCGCGCTCCAGGAAAATCTGCTCGATATCTTGCAAGGTCAAGGCCATGGTTGTCTCCTGGGTGGCCGCATAGGGGAGGGCGGCGCTCAGCCGGCGGCTGGCGCCATCTCCAGAAAGCGCGCGATCAGCTGCACCGGTTGGCGCTCGCGCAGGCAGTACAGGTATTCGTGCATCACGATGTCGGCGCCCTCGATGTCCAGGGCCGCCAGATCGGGATGGGACGGGATTTCGCGCGAGGGGATCAGGCTGATCCCCAGGCCGCACAGGATGGCCTGGCGGATGGACTCGCGGCTGCCGATTTCCAGCGTGCGGCTTACCGTGACGCCGGCCGCCTGCAAGGCGTCCTCCGTCAGTTGCCGCGTCATGGAGCCGGGTTCGCGCAGCAGCAGCGCGTGTTCGGCCAGGTCGGCCAGGCGGACGTGGCCGTGGCGCGCCAAGGGATGGTCGCGATGCGCCACCACCCGGATGGGGTCGGCCGCGATCATGCGGCGGTACAGGTGCTTGTCATCCATCAGAAACGACGACGTGGCAATCTCGATGCGATAGTCATGCAGCGCCTGCAGCATGCTTTGCGAATTGCCGATAGCCAGCGTCAGGTCTATGCCCGGATAACGCTGGTTATAGGCGCGCACCGTGTCCATGATGTAGTAGGGGCCGGTGGCGCCGATGCGCAGATTGCCTTCGCGCAGGTCGCTGGCGTCGCGCAGCCGGAAGTCGATCTCGGTTTCCTGCTGGACCAGCTTTTCGACCATGGGCATCAGGCTGTGGCCGGCGTCCGACAGGCGCATGCCGCGCCCCTGGCGGTGGAACAGTTCGACGCCGTAACGCGACTCCAGCTGGCGCAATTGCCCCGTCACCGTGGGCTGGCTGACGCCCAACTGGGCGGCGGCCTTGGTGACGGTGCCGCAGCGGGCCACGGCGTAGAAGGATTTGAGTTCGGCGACAAGCACGGTGCAGGGGGCGGAATAGGGGCGCAATGCGCAAGACCGCCAGTACACCAAAATAATTTGATGTTTTTATTACTGCATTTGCGCGAAGTGTCATAAACACTCAATACGCGTCTTCCATACTGCCTTCGTTCCCAAACCGGAGGCCCCATGGCCGAACGCGATACCGCATTTCTCTCTGTCAGGCATCTGGTGAAGCGCTTTGGCAGCCACACCGCGCTGTCGGACGTCTCGCTCGACATCCGCGCCGGGGAGTTGGTGTGCCTGCTGGGCCCCTCGGGCTGCGGCAAGACCACCTTGCTGCGCGCCATCGCCGGCCTCGAGCGCCAGGACAGCGGCACCATCGTGCTGTCCGGGCGCGACATCTCGCACGCCGAACCGCAGGCGCGCGACTACGGCATCCTGTTCCAGTCGTACGCGCTGTTTCCCAACCTGACGGTGGCCCAGAACGTGGCCTACGGCCTGAGCGGCAAGCGCGCCCACCGCAACCACGTCGCCAACCGCGTCGAGGAAATGCTGACGCTGGTCGGCCTGGCGGGCGCGGCGGATAAATATCCGGGACAGATTTCCGGCGGACAGCAGCAGCGCGTGGCCCTGGCGCGCGCGCTGGCGCCATCGCCGTCCCTGCTGCTGCTGGACGAGCCCATGTCGGCGCTGGACGCCCGCGTGCGCGAGCATCTGCGCATCGAGCTGCGGGCCCTGCAGAAGCGCCTGTCCATCACCACGCTGATGGTCACGCACGACCAGGAAGAGGCCATGGTGATGGCCGACCGCATCGCCGTAATGAATGGCGGCATCATCGAGCAGTACGGCACGCCGCGGGAACTCTACCGCCAGCCCGGCTCGGCCTTCATCGCCGATTTCGTGGGCGAGGCGAACTGGCTGCCGTTCGAACGCATGGACGCGCACCGCGCCCGCGTCGGACGCCAGGAGCTGGCCGTGGACGAGGCGCTGGACGCCGCCAGCGGCAAGCTGTTCGTGCGCCCGGAAGCGGTGCGCGTCAGCACCGCGCGCCCGGATCAGCCCAACGCCATGCTGGCCGATGTGCTGGACGGCGTGTTCCTTGGCCGCGGCTATCGCCTGGCCTTGCGCCTTGAGGGCGTGCCCGGCAGCACGGTGCATTCCATCGTGTCCCCCGAAATCGGAGACGCCCTGCTGGGCCCTCACGCCGCCAGCCGCTGCTGGGTGGAGCTGCCGCGCCATGCGATACGCGCCTACGCTTGATCCGGCCATGAACCGTTCCTCCAACGCCGCCGCGCCGGCTGCTGGAAATATCGCAGCGCCCATGCCGGCCCCGGCGCTGGGCCGCCGCCCGCTGCCGGCCTGGGTTGGCGCCTTCGGCCTGGCCACCGGGCAGGGCGCCCTGGCGCTGGGCCTGTTGCTATTCCTGGCGCTGCCGCTGGCCGCCATCCTGCTCAAGTCGGTGACCGACAGCGATGGCGCCTGGGCCGGGTTGTCGGTGCTTGCGGACATCATCGGCGGCGACGGCTTCATGGCCATGGTCGCGCGCAGCCTCGCGGTGGGCGTGGTGACGACCTTGCTGGTCGTGCCCTGCGCCTATGGATTCGCCTATGGCCTGACCCGCACGCGCCTGCCGGGCAAGGGCCTGCTGCGCACCGTCGCCTTGCTGCCGCTGCTGGCGCCGTCGCTGCTGCCGGGTATCGCGCTGGTGTACCTGCTAGGCAACCAGGGTCTGCTCAAGAGCCTGACGGGCGGCGCGACCATCTACGGTTTCTGGGGCATCGTCGTGGGCGAGGCTTTCTATACCTTCCCGCACGCGCTGATGATTCTGCTGACCGGCCTGGCCCTGGCCGACGGCCGTCTTTATGACGCCGCGCGCGCCATGGGCGCCGGCCCCTGGCGCACCTTCCTGACCGTGACCCTGCCGGGCACCCGCTACGCCGTGTTTTCGGCCTGCTGCGTGGTGTTCACGCTGACGGTGACCGACTTCGGCGTGCCCAAGGTCGTGGGCGGCGATTACAACGTGCTGGCGATGGAAGCCTACAAGGCCGTGGTCGGCCAGCAGAACTTTCCCAAGGGCGCGGCCATCGGCATCCTGCTGCTGCTTCCCGCGATCCTGACCTTCGCCCTGGACCGGCGGCTGCGCGCCCGACAAGGCGCTCAGCTGAGCGGCCGGGCCCAGCCCTATGCCGCGGGCGTCAACCGCCGCCGCGATGCCGCGTTCCTGGCGCTGGCCGGCGTGCTGGCGGCGTTCCTGCTGCTGATCATCGGCGTGGCGGTGTGGGCGTCCTTCGTGAAGATGTGGCCCTACAACCTGTCGATGTCGCTGCGTTCGTACGACTTCGACAATATGGACGGCGGCGGCTGGCTGGCCTGGCGCAACAGCCTGCAGCTGGCGTTCTGCACCGCCCTGGCCGGCACGGCCGTGGTCTTCACCGGCGCATGGATGATGGAGAAGGTGCCCGCCCGCGGCCAGCTTGCGCGCGGCCTGCGGGGCATGGTCGGCATGCTGGCGTTGATGCCCATGGCGGTGCCGGGCCTGGTGCTGGGCCTGGGCTACATCTTCTTCTTCAATAGCCTCTCGAACCCGCTGAACGTGTTGTACGGCACCATGCCGCTGCTGGTCCTGTGCACCATCGTCCACTTCTACACCAGCGCGCACCTCACCGCCGCCACCGCGCTCAATGCGCTGGACCCGGAATTCGAAGCGGCCTCCGCGTCGCTCAAGGTGCCGCGCCTGACGACCTTCCTGCGCGTGACGCTGCCGATGTGCCTGCCGGCCGCGCTGGACGTGGCCCGCTATCTGTTTGTTTCCGCCATGACCACGGTGTCCGCGGTCGTGTTCCTGTACAGCCCGTCGACGGTGCTGGCCGCGGTCGCGGTGCTGAACATGGACGACGCCGGCTTCATCGGTCCCGCTGCCGCCATGTGCACCGTGATCATGGCCAGTTCGGCCGTGGCCGCCCTGGTCCTGCATCTGGCCAGCCGCGCGCTGGTGGCGCGCAGCCAGGCCTGGCGCCGCCCCGCGGCCCATTGAACGATTTTTCAAGGATGACCCTCATGACTGTTTCGCCTTTGCCCGTCCGCCTGGAGGCGGTGATCTTCGACTGGGCCGGCACGCTGGTCGACTTCGGTTCCTTCGCGCCCACCAAGGTGTTCGTGGACGCGTTCTCGCAGTTCGGCGTGGAAATGTCGCTGGCGCAGGCCCGCGGCCCGATGGGCATGGGCAAGTGGGACCACATCCGCACGCTCTGCAATGAGCCGGTCATCGCCAGCCAGTACCAGGCCCAGTTCGGCCGCCTGCCCACCGATGACGACGTGACCGCCATCTACGAGCGCTTCCTGCCGATGCAGCTGGACAAGGTTGCCCAGTATTCGGCGGCGATCCCCGGCGCGGCAGAACTGCTGCGCGCTCTGCGCCAGCACGGCCTGAAGATCGGCTCGTGCTCGGGCTACCCCGCCAGCGTCATGCGCCGCGTGGTCGAGCGCGCCGCCACCGAAGGCCTGGAGCCTGATTGCATCGTCGCCAGCGACGACGTGCCGCGCGCGCGCCCGGCGCCCGCGATGGCACTGAAGAATGTGGTCGAACTCGGCCTGTCCGACGTGGCCGCCTGCGTCAAGGTCGATGACACCGCGCCCGGCATCGAAGAAGGACGCCGCGCCGGCATGTGGACCGTGGGCCTGCTGCTGTCGGGCAACGCCGCCGGCCTGACGCTGGAGGAATACCTGAGCCTGGACGACGCAGGCCGCCAGAAAGCGCGCACCGCCGCCAGCCTGGAGCTGTCGCCCGCCGCGCCGCACTACCTGATCGATACCGTCGCCGACCTGCCTGGCGTGATCTCCGATATCGAAGCCCGCTTGTCCGCAGGCCAGCGCCCCTAACCCTCTCACCTGTCTGCACCGCTTGCCGGGGCCGGTTCGCGCCAGCCCCGGGGGCCTCCCTCAGCCTTTTTCCGCCTACCCACGGAGTACTTCATGAATCGCTACAAGCTGCTTGCACTGGCCGCCGCCCTGACGGGCGTGATGGGCGCCGCCTCCGCCGAGACCACGCTGACGGTCTACACCGCGCTCGAAGCCGACCAGATCAAGGTCTACCAGGCCGCGTTCGAGAAGGCCAATCCCGACATCAAGATCCAGTGGGTGCGCGACTCCACCGGCATCATCACCGCCAAGCTGCTGGCCGAAAAGAACAACCCCAAGGCCGACGCCATCTGGGGCCTGGCCGGCACCTCGCTGGGCCTGATGGACAAGGAAGGCATGCTGCAGCCCTACGCCCCCAAGGGCCTGGACCAGATCGCCGCCAACATGCGCGACGCCAAGGCCGAGCCCAGCTGGGTCGGCATGGACGGCTTCGCCGCCGCCATCTGCTTCAACACCATCGAAGCCGAAAAGCAGAAGCTGCCCAAGCCCACTTCGTGGCAGGACCTGACCAAGCCGGTGTACGCCGGCAAGATCGTGATGCCGAACCCGGCTTCGTCGGGCACCGGCTTCCTGGACGTCAGCGCCTGGCTGCAGATCTTCGGTGAAGAGAAGGGCTGGGCCTACATGGACGCCCTGCACAAGAACATCGGTTCGTACACGCACTCGGGCTCCAAGCCCTGCAACATGGCTGCCGCCGGCGAATTCCCGATCGGCGTGTCGTTCGACTACCGCGCCGCCAAGCTGAAGGCCGACGGCGCGCCCGTCGAAGCCGTGTTCCCCTCGGAAGGCCTGGGCTGGGAAGTGGAAGCCACCGCCATCATGAAGGGCACCAAGAACCTGGAAGCCGCCCGCAAGCTGGCCGATTTCTCCGCCAGCCGCGAAGCCAACGAACTGTACAAGGCCAACTTCGCCGTGCTGGCCATCCCGTCGATCGCTACGTCCAATCCGAACCTGCCGGCCGACCTGATGCAACGCATGATCAAGAACGACTTCACCTGGGCCGCCACCAACCGCGACCGCATCATCGCCGAGTGGACCAAGCGCTACGACGGCAAGTCCGAGCCGAAGAAGAAGTAAGTCCGTTTGACCGCGGCGGCGCCGGACGCCGCCGCGCCCCGGGGGCGCCCGCCAGGGCGGCTCCCGCCGCATTTCCCTTTGCAATGTTCCACAGATGAAAAATTTCGACGTAGTCGTGGTGGGCGCCGGCATGCTGGGCATCGCCCACGCCTGGGCCGCCGCCAAGCGCGGCCTGTCGGTGGCCGTGATCGAGCGCAGCCGCCAGGCGCATGGCGCCACCATCCGCAATTTCGGCCAGGTCATCGTGACGGGCCAGGCCCCCGGCATGATGCTGTCGCACGCCCAGCAGGCGCGCGAACTGTGGCTGGAACTGGCGGACCGCGCGGGTTTCCATGTGCGCGCCAACGGCGCCCTGGTGCTGGCGCGCAATGCCGAAGAGGCGGACGTGCTGCAGGAATTCGCCGACACGCGCATGCGCCAGGAAGGCTATCGCGCCGACCTGCTGTCGGCCCGCGAGGTGGCCCGGTTGTACGGCGGCCAGCTGGCGCACCACTGCGCGGGTTTGCAAGGTCATGACGATCTGCAGATCTATTCGCGCGAGGCGCTGCCGGCCATTACGCGCTACCTCGCGGAATCGCTGGGTGTGCAGTTCATCACCGGCACGCTGGCGCGCGCGGTCGAGGGCGGGCTGGTGTGTACCTCGGCTGGCGAATTCAAGGGCGGACACGTGTTCGTCTGCCCCGGGCATGACTACCTGACCCTGCTGCCCGAGCGCTTTGCGCCGATGAACCTGGAGGTCACGCGCCTGCAGATGTTGCGCGCCGCGTTCGAGACTCATCCCATCGCGCTGGACCGCCCCTTGCTGACCGGCCTGTCCTGCGTGCATTACGGCGCATTCTCGGACCTGCCGTCGGCGCTGGCGTTGCGCGACGTGATCCAGGCGCGCACGCCCATGCTGCTGGAGAACGGCATCCACCTGCTGATCAGCCCCACGCCTTATGGCGAACTGATCATCGGCGATTCGCACCGCTACGGCCAGGACGCGCCGCCGTTCAACGACGAGGCGGTCGACAATGCCATGCTGGACCTGGCGACCCAGGCGCTGGGCGCGCGCCTGCGCGTGCTGGAGCGCTGGCAGGGCGTCTATGGTGCGCATGGCCCCGCGCCGTTCTCGGTCATGCCGGTGGACCCGGCCACGACGGTTGCGGTGATGCATTCGGGCGTGGGCATGACGGTGGGACTGGCCATCGGCGAGCGCACGGTGGCGGGTGTGCTGGGCCGCTGATCGCGGCAGCCGGAAAGAAGAAAGGCCTCGCATGTGCGAGGCCTTTTTGCATGGGACAGGCGCCGGAGCCAGGCTTCAGACCCGCTCCTGCATGATGCGGCGATACCATTCATGGAAGTGCTGCATGCCGTCTTCCATGGGCGACTGGTAGGGACCGGTTTCGTTCACGCCGCGCAGCATCAGCGCCTTGCGGCCCGCGTCCATGCGCTCGGCGATCTCGTCGTCCTCGATCGCCGTTTCCATGTAGGCGGCGCGCTGCGCCTCGACGAATTCGCGTTCGAAGGCGGCGATTTCCTCGGGGTAGTAGAACTCGACCACGTTCACAGTTTCCTGCGGGCCCTTCGGATACAGCGTGGAGAGCACCAGCACATGCGGATACAGCTCGATCATGTGGGTCGGGAAGTACGTGACCCAGACCGCGCCGAAATCAGGCGCATCGCCTTCGCGGAACGCCAGCAGGCGGTCGTGCCATTGCTTGTACACGTCGGACCCCGGCTGCGCCAGGGCGTTGTGCACGCCGACCTTCTGCAGGCTGTACCAGTCGTTGAACTCCCAGCTCAGGTCGTCGCAGGTGACGAAGCGGCCCAGGCCCGGATGGAACGGACCGACGTGGTAGTCCTCGAGGTAGACCTCGATGAAGGTCTTCCAGTTGTAGTTGCACTGGTGCACTTCGACGTGGTCCAGCACGTAGTCGCCGAAGTCGAATTCCGGGCGCGAGAACAGCGGCGCCATGTCGGCGGCCGGATCGCGCGGGCCTTCGAACAGCAGGCCATGGCAGTCGCGCAGGCGGAACTTCTGCAGGTTCATGCAGGGCGTGGTGGCGAACTGGGGCGCGCCCAACAACTCGCCCTGGTTGTTGTACGTCCAACGATGCAAGGGGCAGACGATATTGCCGCCGGTTGCCTTCAGATTGCCATGCGTATTGCAGTTGCCGGCCACATTGCCGGTTTCGCCGCCAAGCATCAGCGCCTGGCGGTGGCGGCAGACATTTGAGATGAGTTCGACGCCTTGCTGGTTGCGAACCAGCACGCGTCCTCCGTCTTCCTGGACCAACGTACGCCAATCCCCGATTTCGGGCACCACTTTCTGGTGGCCGACGTATTGTGAGGATTGCTTGAAAATGAGTTCTTGCTCGCGGGCAAAGAGGGCTTCGTCAAAATACGCGCTGACGGGTAGCTGGGTGCGAGCTGGCACTACATGTGCCATCCGACCGATGTCGGTCATGATTCCCCCCGCTCGGATAAAAAAGCCAGGACGGAGGGGCTTTTGCCTGGCGGCTTTGAAATCCGCAGGATGCGTTCCGTGCTGGCGCGAAGAAAAATCGGTGTCTGGCCGATCAAATAAGCCGTGAATTGTACCCCAAGCCCTTACCCCGCGCCCGTGAAGATCTGCGAAGCTTCGTGAAGTTATGCCGTAGCCGTCGTGCACGCGCTGCGCGAGGCATAACCCCTTGAAGATGTAGGCCTTTCAGACGAAGCGCCGGGTGGCCGGATGGCGTCTCATCAGCCAGCTGCTGGCCGCCGACAACATGAACACGGCCACCGCCAGCATGGGCAGCGTCCAGGCCTCGTTGCGCGCGCCCGTCAAGGCGCCGGCGCGATGCGCCACGTCCAGGAACAGTGGATGGATCAGGTAGACGCCGAAGGTCAAAGGCGCCAGCGAGGCCAGCCGCGGCAGGCGCGGCGACCCAACGATCCACTGGAATGCGGCCAGCGACATGAACGGCACCGTGAGACTGAAGTAATCGTAGAAGTAGGTATCCAGCGCGCGGTTGCTCGACATCGTGTACACGCCCAGCGCGGTCGCGGCGACGCTGGCCGCCAGCATCAGGCCCGGACGCGGGATGCGCATCTGGCCGTCGAAGATCAGGCGGCCCGCCACGAAGTAGCCCAGATAGGGCAGGAACCAGGTCAGGAAGAAGCCCGCGGGCGCGCCCAGCGCGCGGCGGTACAGCGCGTCCAGGATCGCCACGCCCAGGATGCCGACCACCCACAAGGCGCGGGCGCGCGGCGTGCTGCGCGCATACAGGACGCGCACCAGCGGCGCGAACAGATACAGGCCCACGATCATGTACAGGTACCACAGGTGGTAGTACGGCTCGCCCTGCACCAGCTTGCGCGGCCAGAACGAAAAATCGATGCGGCCGTCGTCCCACCAATCCAGCGCCGTGCGCCAGGCCAGATAGAAAAACGTCCAGAACAAGAGCGGCGCGCAGATCCGCGCCATGCGCCGGCTGTAGAACTGGCGCGCGTCCTGCGGCTTGTCGGGATCCAGCAGCAGGGCGCCGCTGACCATGACGAACACGGGCACGCACCAGCGCGCCGCCGAGTCGTACAGATTGGCCGCCAGCCACGCTCCCCCGCCGTACACCGCGGGGTTGCTTACCACCATGGCGGCGCTGTGCAGCAGCACGACGGCTACCGCCGCCAACCAGCGGGCGGCATCCAGGCGCGCATATTTCTCTTCGGCGTACGGCATCGGGCTCCCATGGCGGTGTCTACTTTTTCACCATAGCAGCGGGCAGCGTCCTGGTTCTGTATCCAGGGGTTAGAGGGCATATCGACGCGCATGAAAAACCGGCAGGGGCGCTGGAGCCCTCTGCCGGCGGACGCCGCGCGGCGCGGCGCATTCACGGGCGGGCGCGGGCCCGCCTACGTTTTGTCACGAAACCAGCCGCGCCATCATTGCAGGACGATATTGGCCTGCTTGATCAGTTGCGCCACGATCGGCTGTTCGGTCTTGATCTGCTTGTCCAGTTCGGCAGCCGTGCCCGAGCGCGGGTCGATGCCCATGTCCAGCATGCGCTTCTTGATGGTCTCGTCCTGCAGGGTCTCGGCCAGGGCCTGCTGCAGCTTTTCCATCACGGGGGCGGGGGTGCCCTTGGGCGCCACGAAGCTGAACCAGGCGGTCATGTCGAACGCGGGATAGCCTTGTTCGGCCAGCGTCGCCAGCTTGGGCTGCGTCGCCAGGCGGCCCGGGCTGGTGATGGCGAAGACCTTGACCTTGCCGGCATCGGCCTGCGGCATGCCGGTGGCCACCATGTCGAAGAACAGGTCCACGTCGCCGCTGACCAGGGCGGGCAGGGCCTGGGTCGCGCCCTTGAAGGGCACGTGCAGGATGTCGATGCCCGCGCGTTCCTTGAAGAGTTCGCCCGCCAGGTGCGAGGACGTGCCCGGGCCGAAGGTGGCGAAGGTCAGCTTGCCTGGATTCTGCTTGGCGTAGGCCACCACGTCCTGGGTGCTGTTGAACGGCCGCTTGGGGCTGGACAGCAGGACCAGCGGCCCGACGCCGACCATGCCGATGCGGGCGAAGCCATCGGGATCGTAGGGCAGTTCCTTGTACAGATAGCGGTTGGTGACCAGCGTGGAGTTGGTCGCCATCAGGATGGTGTAGCCGTCCGGCGCTTCGCGCGAAACAAAGGCCGCCCCGATCGAGGTGCCGGCGCCTGCCTTGTTCTCGACGATCATGGGCTGGCCCAGCGTCTTGGCCATGCGCTCGGCCAGGATGCGGGTCAGCACGTCGGTGGCGCCGCCGGCGGGGAAGGGCGAGACCACCTTGATCGGCCGGGCCGGATAGGTTTCGGCCTGGGCGCCCAGTGCGGCGGCGCTGAGCAGCAGGGTGGCCAGCAGTTTGAAGCTAGTGCGAATCATGTTTTCCCCTTGAAATCGCGTGCATGAGTGGATGGTCGGGCCTGGCTTGGCGCTGCGGGTAGCGCTTGCCAAGTCTCCTTGGGTACATTAAATTCCGTCAAATGGAATTTAATTTTGTTATTCGAAATAAACTATAAAAACGAAGCGAATAGAAATGCAATCTTTTTCTGACGCCAAGCGCATCGCCCATCCCGCCGCCAAACCGGACGGCAAGGTCGAACTCAGCCTGCCCGCGCGCCGCAAGCGCGCCGCCGGCGCGGGCGGGGGCGCCAACTCGCCTGATTTCATTACCGCACTGGCGCGCGGGCTGGATGTACTGCGCTGTTTTCGCCATGGCGTGACGGCCTTGGGCAATCTGGACCTGGCGCGCCTGACCGGTTTGCCCAAGCCCACCATCAGCCGCATCACCTACACCCTTACTGAATTGGGTTATCTGCGCTATCACCCGGACACCGGCAAATATTCGCCTGGCTATGGCGTGCTGGCGCTGGGCTTCGGCCTGCTGGCCGGGCTGGAGGTGCGCGAACTGGCCAAGGCCTCGATGACCGAGCTGGCGCGCGCCACCGGCGGCGCGGTGGCCCTGGGCGCCTTCGATGGCGATGCCATGACCTACGTCGAGGCCATCCATGGGTCTTCGGCGCTCTACCTGCGCCTGCCCGTCGGCTATCGCGCCAGCCTGGACAGCGCCATGGGCCGGGCCTACCTGGCCAGCCTGCCGCCCCAGGCCTGCGCCGACGCGTTGGCCCGGCTGGGCGAGACCGCGCCGGACGCGGCCGCCATGGAGCGCGCCCGCGCCGAACTGCGCGACACGGGCTGCTGCTACGCCATCGGCGAATGGCAGTCGGGGATCAATGCGGTCGCCGTGCCGTTTGCCTCCATCACGGGCGAGGGCGTCTTCGTCATGAGCTGCGGCGGGCCCGCCAGCCTCTTGCCCGAGGCGGACCTGCGTACGCGCGTGGCGCCGCTGCTGCAGGGCGCCATTGCGGGGCTGGCAGGCGCTGCGGCCTGAGACGCGCCGCGCGCGGCGGCAAGCCCGACGGCCTTGCGGGTATCTCGTACAATTCACGGATTGATCCACCCCTAGCGCCCTCGGAGACCCGTTTGGCCAAATCTTCACAAGCCGATCCGCAGATCGATGACCGTCCCTTGCCCCAGGATTTCGAAACGGCGCTGGCCGAACTCGAATCGCTGGTAGCGGCCATGGAAGACGGCTCGTTGCCGCTGGAGCAGTCGCTGGCCGCCTACCGGCGCGGCGTGGCGCTCACGCGGGTCTGCCAGGAACGCTTGGCGCAGGCCGAACAGCAGGTCAAGGTCCTGGAGGGCGACTTGCTGCGTCCGCTGGACCCGGCGGCGCTGGATGACGAGTAAGAACCCGATGAAGCAAATTCAACTCGCCTTCCCGGAATGGTTGCAAGGCCGTGTCCAGCACGTCGAAGACGTCCTGGACGATCTGCTCCCCCCGGCGGACGCGTTGCCCGCGCGGCTGCATGAAGCCATGCGCTACGCCGTGCTTGGCGGCGGCAAGCGGGTGCGCGCCGCGCTGGTCTACGCGGCGGGGCAGGCCTGCCCCGTCAGCGGCAGCGTGCTGGCCGTGCAGGCCTCGCTGGACCGCGCCGCCGCGGCGGTGGAACTGATCCACGCCTATTCGCTGGTGCATGACGATCTGCCCTGCATGGACGACGACACGCTGCGCCGCGGCCGTCCCACCACCCACGTGAAGTTCGACGAAGCCACCGCCATGCTGGCGGGCGATGCGCTGCAACCGCTGGCCTTCGATCTGCTGGCTTCCATGCCGATCGCGCCCGCGCTGATCGTGCAGGCCACTCAGTCGCTGGCGCGCGCCGCCGGCAGTCAGGGCATGGCCGGCGGCCAGGCCATTGACCTGTTCAGCGTCGGCCGCGCGCTGTCGCGCGACGAGCTGCAAACCATGCACAGCATGAAGACGGGCGCCATGCTGGCTTGCAGCGTGGCCCTGGGCGGCATCGTGGCGGGCGCCAGCTCGGCCTCGCGCCAGGCGCTGGACGCCTACGCGCAGGCGGTGGGCCTGGCCTTCCAGGTGGTCGACGACATCCTGGACGTGACCGCCGACAGCGCCAGCCTGGGCAAGACGCCGGGCAAGGACGCCGCCGAGAACAAGCCCACCTATGTATCGCTTCTGGGCCTGGACGGCGCGCGCGCGTTCGCTCAGGAACTGCGTGAGGACGCGCTGGCCGCCCTGGCTCCGCTGGGCGAGGCCGGATCGCGCCTGGCTGAACTGGCCGACTTCATCGTCCTACGAGACCGCTGAACCGGGACCAGCCCGGGCTGGAGGCAGGCCGGGCCAACGAACCACATAAAAGCATGACGACAGATTTACTGGACCGCATTCAATCCCCGGCTGACCTCAAGCGCCTGGATCGCCGCGAGCTGAAGAAGCTGGCCGACGAGCTGCGCGGCTTCGTGCTGGAATCGGTGTCCAAAACGGGCGGGCACCTGTCGTCCAACCTGGGCACGGTCGAGCTCACCCTGGCCCTGCATCAGGTGTTCGACACGCCGCATGACCGCATCGTCTGGGACGTAGGCCACCAGTCCTACCCGCACAAGATCTTGACTGGCCGCCGCGCCGGCATGGCCAAGCTGCGCCAGCAGGGCGGGATTTCGGGTTTCCCCAAGCGCAGTGAATCCGAGTACGACGCCTTCGGCACCGCGCATTCGTCCACTTCCATCTCGGCGGCGCTGGGCATGGCGGTGGCCTCGCGCAACGCCGGCGTGCAGCGCCAGCACATCGCCATCATCGGCGACGGCGCGATGTCGGCGGGTATGGCCTTCGAAGCCATGAACAATGCCGGCGTCACGCCCGACATCAACCTGCTGGTGATCCTGAACGACAACGACATGTCGATCTCGCCGCCAGTGGGGGCGCTGAACCGCTACCTGGCGCGCCTGATGTCGGGCCGCTTCTATGCGGCCGCCAAGAACGTCGGCCGCGCGGTGCTGCAACACGTGCCGCCGGTGCTGGAACTGGCGCGCCGCTTCGAAGAGCATGCCAAGGGCATGGTCACGCCGGCCACGCTGTTCGAGGAATTCGGCTTCAACTACGTCGGCCCGATCGACGGGCACGACCTGGACGCGCTGGTGCCCACGCTGCAGAACCTCAAGGCCCTGGAAGGCCTGCAGTTCCTGCACGTGGTCACCAAGAAGGGCCAGGGCTACAAGCTGGCCGAGGCCGACCCGGTGCTGTACCACGGTCCGGGCAAGTTCGATCCGGCCGTCGGCATCCAGCAATCGAAGGCGCCGGGCAAGCGCAGCTTCACGCAGGTGTTCGGCCAGTGGCTGTGCGACATGGCCGAACAGGATTCGCGCCTGGTCGCCATCACGCCCGCCATGCGCGAGGGCAGCGGGCTGGTGGAATTCGAAAAGCGCTTTCCGCAGCGCTACTTCGACGTGGGCATCGCCGAGCAGCACGCCGTGACGTTCGCTGCGGGCATCGCCTGCGAAGGCCAGAAGCCCGTGGTCGCGATCTACTCCACCTTCATGCAGCGCGGCTACGACCAGTTCATCCACGACGTGGCCCTGCAGAACCTGGACGTGACCTTCGCGCTGGACCGCGCCGGCCTGGTGGGCGCGGACGGCGCCACGCATGCGGGCAATTACGACATCGCCTTTCTGCGCTGCGTGCCCAACATGGTCGTGGCCACGCCCTCGGACGAAAACGAAACGCGGCTGCTGCTGTCGACCTGTTATCAGTATCCCGGCCCGGCGTCGGTGCGCTATCCGCGCGGCGCGGGCTGCGGCGCGGCTGAAGCGCCCGGCCTGGACACGGTCGAGCTCGGCCGCGGCGTGGTGCGCCGCGAGGGCCGCAAGATCGCCATCCTGGGTTTCGGCATGCTGCTTCAGGCCGCGTTGGGCGCGGCTGAAAAGCTCGATGCCACCGTGGCCGACATGCGCTTCGTCAAGCCGATCGACCGCGAACTGATCCTCGACCTGGCCAGCCGCCATGACGCCCTGGTTACGCTGGAAGACGCTTCCATCATGGGCGGCGCCGGCAGCGCGGTGCTGGAAACGCTGAGCGCGGCGGGGGTTGCGATCCCGGTCCTGCAACTGGGCCTGCCCGACGAGTTCATCGACCACGGCGAGCAGTCGGCGCTGTGGGCCGGCATCGGCCTGGACGCGGCGGGCATCGAAAGCGCGATCCGCGCCCGTTACGCCAATCTGCTGGGCTGAATCCGGCCCGATTCCGCGGGCAGGGGCCAGGCCACTGTCCGCGGCAATGAAACACACTGTTCCGGCCCCGCCAACCTACGGATAAAAGGGTTTTCCCTGGCGATCCGCGGACTATGGGCGATAATGGCCCCCTTCTCAAAGATTCCTAGGCCCGTGCGTTTTCACGACTGATTGCCTAGACAGGTAAGCCGAAATGAATTCTCCGATCGACCCCGCCATCGTGATGCCCGACGTCCAGAGTTCGGCGGACACCCGGCACATCCCGATTCAGCGCGTGGGCATCCGTGGCGTGCGCCACCCCATGTTGATTGAAAGCGGCGACGGCTCGCCCCAAGGCACCGTGGCCAACTGGACGCTCACGGTGGCGCTGCCGCCCGAAGAAAAAGGGACGCACATGTCCCGCTTCGTGGCCCTGCTGGAAAAGTACCGCAGCATCCCCATGACGCCGACCCTGTTCCGCGCCATGGCTGCCGACATGCTGCCGCTGCTGCATGCCGAGCGCGGCGACATCACCGCCGCCTTCCCGTACTTCATCAACAAGTCCGCCCCGATTTCCGGCGTGCAAAGCCTGTTGGACTACGAAGTGCAATGGATCGCCCGCGCCCAGGGCGACGAGGTCGAGTTCGAGTTGATCGTGCAGGTGCCCGTCACCAGCCTCTGTCCCTGCTCCAAGGCCATCTCCGAATACGGCGCGCACAACCAGCGCTCGCACGTCACGGTGTCGGCCATCCTGAATGCCGACATCGGCATGGACGGCGTCATCCGCCTGATCGAAGAAGAAGGCTCGTGCGAACTGTGGGGCCTGCTCAAGCGCCCGGACGAGAAGTACGTCACCGAGCGCGCCTACGACAATCCCAAGTTCGTCGAGGACCTGGTGCGCGACGTGGCTGCCCGCCTGAACGCGCATCCCGGCATCGCCCGCTACCGCGTGGAAGCCGAGAACTTCGAATCCATCCACAACCACTCGGCCTACGCCGTCGTGGAAGGCTGAGCTTTCCGTGAGCCATCCGGCGGCCAATGACTGGCCGCTCATCGCGGGGCTGCAGGAGTGGGAATCGCGGCTGGCCAGCAATCTGGCCGGCCGCGGCCGTTTTGGCGTGGCCCTTTACGAGTTCTTCCGCTTTGGCGTGAAGCAGGCCTGGGCCTGCCTGTTCGGCGGCCTGATGTGCGCGCTGCTGCTGGGCACGCACTGGTGGTATCCGAAAGACGCCGCGCTGGCCCGCTACGACTTCCTGACCCTGGCCGCGCTGGGCATCCAGGCGCTGCTGCTGGCGCTGCGCATGGAAACCTGGAGCGAAGCCCGCGTGATCCTGCTGTTCCATGTGGTGGGCACGGGCATGGAAGTGTTCAAGACCGCCGCGGGTTCGTGGATCTATCCCGAGGCCAGCGTGCTGCGCATCGGCGGCGTGCCGCTGTTCACGGGCTTCATGTACGCGGCGGTGGGCAGCTATCTCGCCCGCGTCTGGCGCCTGTTCGACTTCCGCTTCCGCGCGCATCCGCCGCTGGCGGCCTGCGTGGCGCTGTCGGTGCTGATCTACCTGAACTTCTTCGCGCACCACTACATCATGGATATCCGGTGGGCGCTGTTCGCGCTGACCGCCATCCTGTTCGCCCGCACCTGGGTGTATTTCCGCATTTGGCGAGTCTACCGCCGCATGCCGCTGCTGCTGGGTTTCGTGCTGGTGGCCCTGTTCATCTGGTTCGCCGAGAACATCGGCACCTTCGCCAACGCCTGGCGCTATCCAAACCAGTCGCAGGGCTGGCAACTCGTGTCCATCGCCAAGCTGGGCTCATGGTTCCTGCTGATGATCATCAGCTACGTGATGGTCGGCGTGGTCAACCGTCCCCAGGAAATCGATGTTGCCGATTTGCCTCGGCAGGCGGGGCAGGGCGATGGAAATAGTCCGTCCCTTATTTCCTGACCTGCCTCTGGCTTGCGTCTGACCGCTCAATCGGTGATAATCGAGAGCTTTCTTGCTCGACCGCCCATGGTTTTTGGGTAGCGGGCTGCCCCTTGCGGGCCACTGTTCAAGATGCATATTGCGATCCGCCCCTGATGGGAAAGCGGGGGCGCAGGACGGTCGGCCAGCGAGACATCCTCAAGGAGTTTTACTCATGCGTCACTACGAAGTGGTGTTTATCGTTCACCCCGACCAAAGCGAGCAAGTGCCCGCCATGGTCGAGCGTTACCAAGCGCTGGTCACGGGCCAAGGCGGCTCGGTTCACCGCCTGGAAGACTGGGGTCGCCGTCAACTGGCCTACCCGATCCAGAAGCTCGTCAAGGCTCACTACGTCTGCCTGAACATCGAGTGCGGCCAAGCCACGCTGGATGAGCTGGAACACTCGTTCCGCTACAACGACGCCGTTCTGCGCCACCTGGTCATCAAGACCAAGAAGGCTCAAGCCACGCCCTCGATCATGATGAAGTCGGTCGAACGCGAAGAAGCCCGCAAGGCTTCGGCTGAAGCAGCAGCGCCGGCTCAGGCCGAGTAAGCAGGGCTCACGCAGAGCTCATCCCATGAAGTCCCCTCGGTGCCTGGCAGGATGAACAAGCTGGAACTCAGCGCCCGCGTTCTCGAATGCGAGCCTTTGCGCCACACTCCCGCCGGTTTGCCCGCACTGGAAATGGTGCTGGCGCACGAGTCCGAAGTCATCGAAGCAGGCCACCCGCGCCGCGTCGAACTGACTATCGCGGCCGTGGCACTGGGCGATCTGGCGTTGCTGCTGAAGGACACCGCGCTAGGGTCCGAATTGCTGGTGCAGGGGTTTCTGGCTCCCACCCGCAAGGACTCGGTGAAGGTCAAGCTGCATTTGCAGCAGGCACGCAGGATCAGCGGCAGCGCAGGGCGCGATCCGCTGGTGGCTTGAAGGGAATTGGGCAAGAGGCGCGATGAGCGCCTTCTGATTACGGATAGGTTATGGGGGTTTGGGCCCGTTTTGGGTAGAACCCGGCCCCCTCAAACAAAGAGGCACATATCATGGCTTTCTTCGGAAAACGCAAGGAAAAACGCAAATTCACGCAGCAGAACCCGCTCTTCAAGCGTCGTAAGTTCTGCCGCTTCACCGCTGCCGGCGTGGAAGAGATCGACTACAAGGATCTGGACACCCTGCGCGACTTCGTGCAAGAAAACGGCAAGATCATCCCGGCTCGCCTGACCGGCACCAAGGCAATCTACCAGCGTCAGCTGGACACCGCCATCAAGCGCGCGCGCTTCCTGGCCCTGTTGCCTTACACCGACAACCACAACTAATCCGGGGCACTGAAATGCAAGTTATTCTGCTCGAAAAAGTCGTCAACCTGGGTAACCTCGGCGAAGTCGTCCGCGTGCGTGATGGCTACGCCCGCAACTTCCTGATCCCCCAGCGCAAGGCCCGTCGCGCAACCGACGCCGCCCTGAAGGAATTCGAAGCGCGCCGCGCCGAACTGGAAAAGGCCCAGGCTGAAAAGCTGGCCGCCGCCCAGGCTCTGGGCGAGCGCGTCGCCGGCTTCCAGCTGAAGATCGTCCAGAAGGCTGGCGTCGACGGCCGCCTGTTCGGCTCGGTCACCAACGCCGACATCGCTGAAGGCCTGCGCAAGGCCGGCTTCGAAGCCGTGGAAAAGGCGCAAATCCGCCTGCCCAACGGCCAGCTGAAGTCGATCGGCGAGTTCCCGGCCCAGGTTGCCCTGCACGCCGACGTTCTGGTCGACGTGACGATCCTGGTCGAAGGCGAACTGTCCTAAGCCGGTACCCGCAGTAAAAAAGAAGCCGGCCCGCGCGCCGGCTTTTTTTCTTTTTGTCCATCGCGTATTGCGTGTAGTCTTCGGACTCCACGATCCAGGCCCCGCGCCGCATTCCTCAGAGGACGTCTTGACTCAGCCCCCCGTTCACCACAACGCGCCCCCCGGCCTGCGAGCCTGGTTGGATAGCGTGGATGCGTCGCGTGAACCTTCGGTGAGGGATGTGACGATAGATGGCGTGCGCTGCATCATCAAGCGCCGCCGTCCCGGCATCGGTCAGGGCGTGAGCTACGCGCTGCGCTATGTGCGCGCCCTGTTCCTGGGCGTGGGATGCAAGATTTTCCTCGGCGAGTTTCCACGTCCGGGCGTGTTGCTGCGCAACGGCCTGACGCACGAGTCGCAGCGCCTGGCGCAACTGCTCAAGGCCGGTTGCCGCGTGCCCGAGGTCTGGTGGCAGGAGCAAGGCCTGCTGGTGCTGGAATACGTGGGCGAAGACCTGGCCGACCTGATCCGCAACGAGGACACGACGTCCCGCTTGTGGCTGGCGCGCGCCGCGGCAGCAGATCTGGCCGCTTTCCATGCCCGCGGCATGTGGCATGGCGGCGCCCAGATCCGCAACATCACCCTGCAGGACGGCGAGCTGTGGCGCATCGATTTCGAAGAGAACATCGGTTCGACCCTGTCGCGCCCGCTGGCCCAGGCCTATGACCTGTTCCAGATGCTGGCCTCTCTGGTGTCTTTGCGTAAATTGCCGGACGACGTGGCCCGCACGCTGGGTAAACTGGCGTTCGAAGTCTATTTCGAAAGCAACCCCGACCCCGAGGTCCGAGCCCGCCTGACGCGCCTGGCGCGCGTGCTCTGCGGCATTGCCGCGCCCTTGCGCGTGGTGCTGGGCCGATTGCCCTCGCGCGATATCCAGGGATTCTTCCGCGTCGCGGACATCCTGCAGCCGTTACTATTGAAGTCATGAATACACCTGCCGACTCCCAGCTCGAATACCTGCGCGTTCCCCCCCATTCCATCGAGGCGGAACAGTCGGTTCTGGGCGGCCTGCTGCTGGACAACGCAGCCTGGGACCGCATCGCCGACGTGCTGGTCGAAGAGGATTTCTACCGGCACGACCACCGGCTTATCTGGCACCATATTGCCCGCCTGATCGGGCTGGCGCGCCCGGCGGACGTCATCACCGTCCACGAGTCGCTGGTCAGCGCCGGCAAGGCCGAGGATGCCGGCGGCCTGGCCTATTTGAACGCGCTGGCCCACAACACGCCGTCGGCCGCCAACATCCGCCGTTATGGCGAGATCGTGCGCGAGCGCGCCATGCTGCGCAAGCTGGTCGCGATCGCCGACGAGATCTCCGCGGCCGCCATGAGCCCGCAGGGCAAGGAAGCGCGCCAACTGCTGGACGAGGCCGAGTCCAAGGTGTTCCAGATCGCCCAGGAAGGCGCACGCGGCGCCGCGGGCTTCCAGGAAATCCAGCCGCTGCTGACGCAGGTGGTGGAGCGCATCGACGAGCTCTATCACCGCGAGAGCACCTCCGACGTGACCGGCGTGCCCACGGGCTTCACCGATCTGGACAAGATGACCTCGGGCATGCAGGGCGGCGACCTGATCATCGTGGCCGGCCGCCCATCCATGGGCAAGACCTCGTTCTCGATGAACATCGGCGAACACGTCGCCATCGAGGAAGGGCTGCCGGTGGCGGTGTTCTCCATGGAAATGGGCGCGGTCCAGCTGGCCATGCGTATGCTGGGCTCCGTGGGCCTGCTGGACCAGCATCGCATGCGGACCGGCAAGCTGATCGCCGAGGACTGGCCACGCGTGACCCACGCAGTCCAGCTGATGCAGGACGCGCAGGTCTACATCGACGAATCGCCGGCGCTCAGCCCGATGGAAGTGCGGGCGCGCGCGCGCCGCCTGGCGCGCCAATGCGGCCAGCTCGGCCTGATCATCATCGACTACCTGCAGCTCATGTCGGGCAATGGCTCGGGCGAAAACCGGGCCACCGAAGTGTCGGAAATCAGCCGCTCGCTCAAGGGTCTGGCCAAGGAACTGAACTGCCCGCTGATCGCGCTGTCGCAGCTGAACCGAAGCCTGGAACAGCGTCCCAACAAGCGCCCCGTGATGAGCGACCTGCGCGAATCCGGCGCTATCGAACAGGACGCGGACGTGATCCTGTTCATTTACCGCGACGAGGTCTACAACCCCGATTCGCCGGACAAGGGCACCGCCGAGATCATCATCGGCAAGCAGCGTAACGGTCCCATTGGTTCCGTGCGTTTGACCTTCCAGGGCTCCAGCACGCGCTTCCTGAACTTCTCGGGCGCGCAGCCGCGCGACATGTACTGAACCTGTCCGCTCCAAGAAAAAACCGCGCCTCGGCGCGGTTTTTCATTGCAGCTGCGAACCCGCTTCAGGCTTGCGCCTCGGGACGCTTGCCGAAGCGCGCGGCCAGCACGCCGCACACCATCAGCTGGATCTGGTGGAACAGCATCAGCGGCAGCACGATCGCGCCCACGGCGTGGCCGGCGAACAGCACCTGCGCCATCGGAATGCCGCTGGCCAGGCTTTTCTTCGAGCCGCAGAACAGCAGCGTGATGCGGTCTTCGACATTGAAGCCGAATACGCGGCCGGCCAGGGCCGACAGACCCAGCGCCAGCGCCAGGATGACGGCGCAAGCCACCACCAGGCCGGCCAGCGCGGGGATCGGGGTCGAACTCCACAGACCTTCGTTGATGGCTTCAGAAAACGCCGTGTAGACCACCAGCAGGATGGAGCCCTGGTCGACGAACTTCAGCATGGCCTTGCGCTTGTGCACCCAGGCGCCGATCCAGCGGCGGGCGAACTGGCCCAGCACGAAGGGCAACAGCAGTTGCAGCATGATCTTGCCGACGGCGTCGAACGAGATCGGCGCGCTGCCCGCGTTGGCGACCACCGTGCCCACCAGCAGCGGGGTGATGAAGATGCCGAGCAGGCTGGAGGCGGAGGCGCTGCACACGGCAGCCGGCACGTTGCCGCGCGCCATCGAGGTGAAGGCGATGGCCGATTGCACCGTGGCGGGCAGGCAGCACAGGAACAGGATGCCCAGATAGAGTTCGGGCGTGACCAGCGGTTCCAGCACCGGCTTGAGCGCCAGGCCCAGCAGCGGGAACATGAGGAAGGTCGCGGAGAAGATCGTGAGGTGCAGCTTCCAGTGCGTCAGGCCGGCGATGATGGCCTCGCGCGACAGGCGCGCGCCGTGCAGGAAGAACAGCAGGCCGACCGCGATGTTGGTGATCCAGCCGAACACCACCACGCCTTGCCCATGAGCGGGCACGATGCTGGCGATGATGACGGTGCAGATCAGGTAGAGGGTGAAGCGATCGGGAAGAAGGCGGGCAAGGCGTGACATGAGGGATGGAAGGGGGAGGGCGGACGGAAAGCGCCGCGG
The DNA here is from genome assembly GCF_014851745.1 of Achromobacter sp. ACM01. NCBI lineage: Bacteria > Pseudomonadati > Pseudomonadota > Betaproteobacteria > Burkholderiales > Alcaligenaceae > Achromobacter > Achromobacter sp. ACM01. Next base: position 202,176 of record NZ_JACVAF010000003.1, on the reverse strand, counting down.
GCGCCGTAAACGGGCAGTATTGTAGTCCCCGGGACGTCTTGCTTCCTGACATCCAGTTGTCAGCGCTGCAGGTCGCAGCAGCGCCGCAGCGCGGCGCTCAGGGCGTCATGGCCAGCGCCAGGTCGAACGCCGCGACCAGCGAGGCATGGTCGGCCAGGCCCTTGCCCGCGATGTCGAAGGCAGTGCCGTGGTCCACGCTGGTGCGCACGAAAGGCAGGCCTACCGTCACGTTCACGCCGTGGTCCAGGCCCAGGTACTTGACCGGAATGAGTCCCTGGTCGTGGTATTGCGCCACCACGATATCGAACTCGCCGCGCCGGGCGCGCATGAAGATCGTGTCGCCGGGCCAGGGCCCGCTCGCGTCTATGCCTTGCGCGCGGGCAGCGGCGATTGCGGGCTCGATGATGTCGATGTCTTCGCGGCCGAACTTGCCGCCTTCGCCCGCGTGCGGATTCAGGCCCGCGACCGCGACGCGCGGCTGGGCGATGCCCATCTGGCGGCAGGCCTGGTCGGCCAGCCGCATGGCAGTCAGTTCCGCCTGCGGCGTGATGCGTGCGATCACGTCGGCCAGCGCCACGTGTATGGTCACCAGCAGCACGCGCAACTCGTCGTTGGCCAGCATCATCGCGAAGTCTTGCGTATCCGAGCGTTCCGCGAGGATCTCGGTGTGGCCGGGATAGTCGATGCCGGCGGCATGCATGGATTTCTTGTTCAGCGGCGCGGTGACGATGGCGCGGATGCGGCCGGCCTGCGCGTCGTCGATGGCGGCGCAGACATAATCGTAGGCGCCGCGTCCCGCGGCCGCGCTGATCTGCCCCAGGGGCAGGTCGGCGGGCAGGGCGGGGCTGCAGGCGATGACGTTGATGTGGTCCGCGCCCGGCGCTGCCTGGCCGACGTCGGCGACCTCGACGATCTCCAGCCTTGCGCCCAGCTGGGCGGCGGCGCGGCGCAGTGCGCCCGCATCGCCATACACCACGCAAGGCGCGTTCAGGCCTTGCGCGTAGGCCTTGACGACGATTTCGGGACCGATGCCGGCGGCATCGCCCATGGTGATGCCTACGGGCAGGGAGGTGTTCACGATGCGGGGACTGAGGTTGTGTTGCGGATCTGGGTGGGCCGCCGCCTTACTTCGAGGAATTCTTGGGCGGCTCGATGACGCCGCATTCGAAGGTCACGGTGGCGCGCTTGGGGCCCAGGCCGGTCGCGTGGTTGGAGGTGATCTTGGGCTTGACCAGCTTGCGGTCGATCGACTGGCAATACTGTTCGGCCCGCAGCAGGGCCTGGTTCTTGATTTCCACCCAGGTCATCATCTGCGAGCCGGAGCTGTGGGTGACGCTGTAGGTGTCCTTGCCGGCGGGCGTGACCTCGCTCATGCTGGAACAGGCGGTCAGCAGGGCAAGCAATACGGCGGCGGGGGCAAGGCGTGCAAACATGAGGCGTCCTGGAATGGCGATTACCTCAATTACACCATCATTTCATGGCGCGGCCACGGCGCTGCGGCGGTCGAGCTTGCGGCTCAGGACGATGGAAGTCTGGGTCTGCTTGACCCCGTCGATCAGGCCGATGCGGTCCAGCAGTTCGTCCAGCTGTTCGTGGGTTTCGCAGCGCAGGAAGATGAGGTAATCGTAGGGGCCGCTGACCGAGGAGACCTCCTCGACTTCGGGCATCTTCTCCAGTTCGCGTATGACCGCGGCGGGAGTCTTGGGCAGCACGCTGATGAAGCAATAGGCGCGCACCGCCGCTTCTTCCAGCAAGCGCCCCAGGCGCACGCCATAGCCCGCCACGATGTGCTCGCGTTCGAGCCGCGCAATGCGCGCCACCACCGTGGTACGGGCCAGGCCGAGCTTGCGCGCCAGGATGGCCGCGGGTTCGCGCGCATTGGCTTGCAGCAGGCTGAGCAGTTGCCGGTCGATGGCGTCGAGTCGTTCGTTCATACGGAAATGGGCGGCATGGAGCGAGAGGGCGCGAGTGCCGACGGTACAGGCCCGGGCCTGCCCGCGTCAATGCGCAGCCGGCCCTCGCACGCCAGCATGGCGCCAGGCGCTAGCCATCGGATTCGGGTGGAATGCCGCCTTGATAGATGCGCCCGTCGAACTCGAAGCGCGTGATGGTCTTGCGCGCAGCATCGAAGATGCGATCGCGGCTGGCATCGTCCAGGCCGTCGTGGTCGGCGAAGCTGAAGCGGCACAGATCGATGTCGCTATCGTAGAAGGCCGAATGCACATAGCGGCTGACATCGGCCTCGTGCGCGAAATGCGCGAATTCGCGCAACTGCTCCATTTCGTGGAAGGAGCCGTTACGGCTGACCAGCAACATGCCGAACTTGCGCTCTTCGTCGGCGACGGGTTCCGGCGCGGGCAGGGCGTCGGGATGCCGGGTGTCCTGATAATCGAAACGCGCGCCCAGGTCATGCATGGCCGCCAGCACACGCTGCCATTGCGCTTCGTCCAAGGTGAGGCGGGCCGCCACGTAGAACAGGCGCTGGCGGCCCAGCGAGCGCGGTTCGGGGCCGCCGATGAAACTGTGCCAGGGAATGGCTGCGTCGAGTCCGGCAAGCTCCGCCATGCGCGCGTCGCTGTATCCCAGCCGGTCCTGCAGGCGCCGCATGGACTGGGCGTCCGGCGCAACGTAGTTCTGGATCGTCTTCATCGGAGGCCTCCGGTTGCACCGGATGCTCGCGGGCGCGCAGCCCTGGAGACGGAGCCGGTGACGTGCGCCGCCGTGCCTCTGCGGCTACGCTTCATGCTAGCGCGGCGCGCAGGGCTTGCCTAGCATGGGCCGGCGTGGCGCCGTGCTAGGATTTGCGCCGACTTCAATGCCAGGAGGCTTACACATGGACATCCAGGAACAAATCGCCGTCATCGTGCATACCATTTCGCATCAAGGCGGCCGCATCGATGCGCTGAATTCGACCGTGCTGTCGATGCTGCATCTGGCCAAGGCTTCGCCCGGCCTGCGCGAGGCCATCGAAGCCCAGCTCGAACAGAACTATTCCAGCCTGCTGGCCCGCTCCGAGAATCCGCAGTACGTGGCCGGTTTCGAGAGCGTGCGCGACATGATTCTGGGCGCCTTGAAATAGGCTGGCTTGCGGGTCCAGGCTTGCGGGAGTTACCCACAACTTCTGTGGACAAGCCTTGGGATAGTGCGGGCATAGATGTTCATTTTCCTTTAATTACAAAGGCTTGCATGGGGCGGTCAAAGCTGGCTCCATTTGCTCGCTGCGGCAGCGCTTGCTGCACGCTGCCGCAGGTCACGCAAGCCGGGTAATATGCGGCCCCATGCGGAATCAGTATTCATTGGAATGCCGGGGCGGATCGATCGCGATGCGCGTCTCGGAAGCAGCAAAGCTGGCGGCGTTCGACCCCGGCAAACTTTCCCCCGAGGCGCGCCAGAGCTGGGAGCGCATGGGGCATGGCTTCAAGGCCTGGCACGACTTCGACCAGCGCCACCCCATCCTGCGCCGCCTGGCGCGCTTGCCCCTGGTGGGCCGCTGGTACCGCAACGCGCGGCGCCGTTATGTGCTGCGCGCCAGCGGCAAGCTGGTGGTCTGAGCGCAGTTATTTGCGGCGCCTGCCCAGCAGGTGATAAGCCAGCCAGATGAGCACGCCGATCGCGATGGCCACGGCCAGCTTGGTCTCGACGCCGTGCAGGCGTCCCAGCATGGATTCGATCGTCTGGCCGAACAGATAGCCCAGGGTGCTGAAGCACACCGCCCAGATGGCGGCGGCGATGGCGTTGAGCACCAGGAAGCGCAGCGGCGGCACATTCGACACGCCCAGCGCCACTGGCCCCACCGTGCGCAGGCCGTACAGGAAACGCAGGCTCAGGATGAAGCCGTGCGGATAGCGGTCCACCGCGGCCAAGGCCTTTTCGAAAGCGGGCTTCTCGCGGATGCGCCGGACATAGCGATGATCGCGATAGCGGCGGCCCAGCAGGAACAGGGCCTGGTCCGCAAGGAATGAACCGGCGAACGCGCACAGCACCACATAGGGCAGGTGCAGCAGGTGCTGGTGTGCCAGGAAGCCGGCGAAAACGACCACGCTTTCGCCTTCGAGCAGCGTGCCGGCCAGCACCGCCCACAGGCCGTAGTCGACGATGAACTGGTGCAGGGCGGGATTCATCTGGGCCGCTCGCCCACGATGCGCGCGAGCGTTTGCAGCGCAGCGGTGATCTCGGGCGTGGTGCGTTGTCCGCAGCTGATGCGCAGGAAATGGTTGTAGCGTGTGCCATTGGAGAACATGGCGCCCGGCGCGACCCGTATGCCTTGCCGGAGCGCGGCTTCGAACACGTCCATGCCCGAGCGTCCGTCGGGCATCTCCACCCAAAGCAGCATGCCGCCCTGCGGCACGCTCAGGCGGGTGCCGGAAGGGAAGTGCGCAGCGATGGTCTCGGCCGTCTGGTCGCGCTGCATCTTCAGGTGCCGGCGCAGGCGCGACAGATGGCGGTCGTAGGCGCGCGAGCCCATGAACTCGGCCACGGCAATTTGCGCCAATGGTTCGTTGGGCCGGCTCTGGGCGAACTTCAGCATGGCGATGCGGGCCTTCCAGCGGCCGCCCAGCAGCCAGCCCAGGCGCATGCCTGGCGCCAGCGTCTTGTGCATGGACGAACAATAGATGACGTTGCCGGTCGCGTCCCAGGACTTGGCGGCGGCCAGCGGCGTGTCGTCGTCCGTCAGCGCGCCGTAGGTGTCGTCTTCGATCAGGGGCACCTGCTGGCGTTCGCACAGCGCAACCAGCCGCGCCTTTTCCGCGTCGGGCATGACGCAGCCCAGCGGGTTCTGGAAATTGGGCACCACCACCACGGCGCGGATGTTGCCGTGGGTCTGGAACGCCAGGTCCAGCGCTTCGATCGACAGGCCGTGCTGCGGGCTGGTGGGAATCTCCAGCGCCCGCATGCCCAGGCTTTCCAGGATCTGCAGCAGGCCGAAGTAGGCGGGCGATTCGACCGCAATCGTGTCGCCGGGGCGCGCCACCGCGCGCAGCGCCAGGTTCAGCGCCTCGATGCAGCCATGCGTGACGATGACGTCGTCCGGCGTGGCGTTGATGCCGTTGGCCAGTGCGCGGCGGGCGAGCACGGTGCGCAGGTCCGGATGCCCCTGCGGCGGAACCGGGCTGACCAGCACCTGCGGCGACTGGCGCAGAGCGCGGATCATGGCCTGCTTAAGTTCTTCCAGCGGATAGGCTTCGGGCACTGCCGCGGCCAGGGCGAAGTTGGCGCTGACCGGATGCGCTTCGCACTTGGCCACGAAGTCCGAGACCCGATCGTGGATGCCTACGTATTGCGCCGCGCCCAGTGCCTGGCGGATGTCCGGCTCGTCCACGGGCGGGATGGTGTTGCGGCGGGGCTTGAGCACGAAGTAGCCCGAGCGGGGCCGCGCTTCGATCAGGCCGTCGTCTTCCAGCTGGCGGCAGGCCTGCAAGGCCGTGGACAGGCTGACGTGGTGGGTGCGCACTAGCGTGCGGACCGAGGGCATGCGCTGGGCGGGCGCCAGCACGCCGGTCTGGATGGCGCGCCGGTAATGGTTGGCCAGGCGTAGATAGAGCGGTTGCGGATCCATGCGCCGATCATGCTCCCCGAGGTTGGTGTGAGACTAGGCACAGATTTAAGCAAAGTACACCATAACAGCGACGAAATCGAGGATCTGCATCGGTACAGAAACCTCAGGGGTGTGACTGTTGCGCATAGCAGGGCGCGCGTAGTCTGTAGTTGTCCGACAGGAGACGACGATGATTGCGACTTACACCCCAGATGCCCAGGCCCGCCGCCTGGAACTTGCCGCCGGCGCCAGCCGGAAACTGGTCCTGCGCGCCGGCGCCACGCTGGTGTGCGTCAGCGGCAGCGTGCGGATCGAGGAACCCGTGAATGGCCCGGAAGCCGCGGGCGGACTGCCTCGCGCGGTATCGGTGCGCATTAATGCGGGTGAGGGGCATGGCCTGGGCTACGGCGGCGTGGCGCAGGTCACGGCCATCGGCCAGGCCGAGGTGATATGCATGGATGTACCGGGCTATGCGCAGCGTTTTTTTCAGGCAGCGGCCGCATTTTTTCGGCTGGATTTGGCCAGAAGCCGAAAAAATTCCCTCGGTGCGCTGCACAAGATTTCAAAATGATGTATGATTCACACATCAGACGCGGGGTGGAGCAGTCTGGCAGCTCGTCGGGCTCATAACCCGAAGGTCGTAGGTTCAAATCCTGCCCCCGCAACCAGTTTCAAGCAGAAGAAAGCCGCGATACTAATCGCGGCTTTTTTTCGTCTTGCGGCAGGATTTCCCGCGCCGCTTGCTCTGCGTCAAACCTTTGTTCCAGTCCGGACTTTCCCTGGTGTTCACGGCCGCACAGGCCCGCAGCCCTGCGCTACCATGGGTCACGCGCGCTAGGTTGCCGCACTCGAGGAGGGTCCATGGGAACAGCAAAATACGATCATCCCGGCTATGTCGCCGATACGGGCGCTGACGGCAAGTACCACGTGGGCATCTGGTGCCCCCATGGCTATCCCGCCCATATCCATATCGGCAGGCCCGCCGAACGTGGCGATCCCCAGGCGATGCTGCGCCTGCGCATACCGGACGGGGTGTTCCAGTCCTTGCCCGACGATCCTGAAACCCTTTGCCGCCGTGCGCTGGGGCAGGCGCTGGGCGCGGGCCTGTTGCCGTCCGTCTCGGTGGATGGCGAATACCAGGAACTGCGTTTCCAGATCGACGCCGAACCCTGGTCCGGCCCGATGCAGTCGGCCGCCCACGCCTGAATCCTGGCCGCGAGCCCAGGTTGAATTACCCACAGCAACTGTGGACAAGCCTTGGGATAGCCTCTGCGCATTTCGGGTTTTCCCCGCCAGAACAATGACTTGGTAACGCCGGTCAATAAACGCCCCACTGGGGCGTTTATTGCTTCCCTCCTGCACGACGGTCCGGCTATGCGACAATCTTTTCCCTCCCTGGCGTGCCCGCCCCTGTTTTGCCATTCCCTCCCGGTCCGTTCCCCATGCTTAGTGCTACGCGTATCCATTCCTGCGGCCTGAAGGCGCCGACGCCATGAGTCCAGCTGTCGCGCGCGTCGCCGTCATCGGCGGCGGTCCCGCCGGTCTGATGGCCGCCGAGCGCCTGAGCGCGCAAGGCGTGCAGGTGGATGTGTTCGATGCGATGCCATCGGTCGGCCGCAAGTTCCTGATGGCGGGGCGGGGCGGCCTGAATCTGACCCACAGCGAGCCGGCCGAGCCGTTCCTGGCGCGTTACGGCGACCGCGCGTCCCATGTCGCGCCTTGGCTGCAGGCGCTCGACGCGGACGGATTGCGGGAATGGACCCACGGACTGGGCATCCAGACCTTCGTGGGTTCGTCCGGCCGGGTTTTTCCCCAGGAGATGAAGGCGGCGCCCCTGTTACGGGCCTGGCTGGCCAGGCTGCGCGCCGGCGGCGTGCGCCTGCACATGCGGCACCGCTGGCTGGGATGGCCGGCGGGTTCCCGGCCTGGCCCGGGCGCGCTGCGCTTTGATACGCCCGAGGGCGAGCAGTGCTACGCGGCTGACGCCGTGGTGCTGGCGCTGGGCGGAGGCAGCTGGGCCAAATTGGGATCGGATGGCGCCTGGGTCGACGGACTGCAAGCGCACGGCGTTGCGGTCGCGCCGCTGCGGCCGGCCAATTGCGGATTCGACGTGGCGTGGTCGGATCATTTTCGCGAACGCTATGCGGGACAGCCCGTGAAATCCGTGGCCATGGCCTGCGAAACCGCAGCCGGCGTGGCTCCCGCCCGTCAGGGAGAGTTCGTCGTGTCGGAAACCGGCATAGAAGGCAGCCTGGTGTATGCCCTGTCCGCGCCGCTGCGCGACCGTATCGATGCCCAAGGCCATGCCGTCGCCATGCTGGATCTGGCTCCGGACTGGTCGCAGGAGAAAGTGATGGCTGCCGTGACGCACCCGCGCGGCTCGCGGTCAATGTCCAGCCATCTGCAAAGCCGGTTGGGGCTGACCGGGGTCAAGGCGGGGTTGCTGCGCGAATGCGCCTCGGCGGAAGATTTCCGCGCCCCCGAGCTGCTGGGCCTGCGCATCAAGGCCTTGCCGCTGCGTCTGCTGCGTGCGCGGCCTATCGACGAAGCGATCAGCACCGCAGGCGGCGTGTCGTTCGCCGCGCTGGATTCCGGCCTGATGCTGCGCGAAATCCCTGGCGTGTTCTGCGCAGGGGAAATGCTGGATTGGGAGGCGCCGACAGGCGGCTATCTGCTGACGGCCTGCATGGCGAGCGGCGTGGCCGCCGCGGCCGGGGCGATTGAATTCTTGCGATCGGGTGGGCGCGGCCAGGCGGATGCCTGAAGCCGCATGAGCTCAGGAGCCCGAGGAATAGGGCGCCAGGCCCAGCGGCGCGCGCGGCGCCAGATCGCCGACGACGTGGCCCACGACGGGTTCGCCCCCTTCCGGTTGCGTGACGATGCCGATGACGCGGGTAATCGCGCTGGCCGGAATGTCCGTGCCGTGCGCGGGATCCTGCACCAGTTGCCAGATGGTGGCTTCTTCGGGGACTGCGGTCTGTTCGGTCAGGTCGGAGCTGTCCAGGCAGCTGCGGGCAAAGGCCGACCAGTCCGATGCGTTGCAAGGCAAGCCGTGAGCGGTGGCCAGGCGGGCCAGGGCCAGCGGCGCGTCTGCCTGGCTGGCCGCATGCTGGGCGGCGGCTCCCAGGGAGACATCCAGCGACAGCAGGCGCAGGAACTCTACGACGTTGTCGGTATTCTTCATTGTGCGGTCTCCTGTGGTGACTGTTCTGGTTATGGCCCTGAGCCTGCAGGCAAGCCGGGCGGCGTTTCAGGCCGGGCCTTGGCCCAGCATCGATACCAATGACTTTTTCAGGCGTGCCGAAAAAATCGGTACCGTATGGGACACCCCATCGCGGTCGACGCCCTCTTTGAGTTCGACCGATTGGCCGAGGAAAATATCCGGTGCGGCGCCAATTTCGTTGTAGCGGGCCAGCAATTCGTTCACGTTCTGCTGCGCGTCGGCGAGCGTGCTGCTTTCAGCCAGCTTGCCAGCGGCATGCGCCTGCAAAATGCGATGGAGATCGTCGATGAAGAGCGCCAAAGCCGCCTGCCCGCGGCACTGCGGCTGTTCCCAGCCCCAGCCCTGGTGGGCCGAGCCGGCGCTTTGCGATGTGTGTTTCTTGGTCATGTCCGCATCCTAATCGATTGGCGCTAAATGCGCGACAGGCGAACGCAAGCCTTTCCAACGGCGTTTGATCCCGGCTCAGCCTCCCATAGGGGAGCCGCCGCGAGCCGGTCCGGTCGATGCGCAAATGAGGGTCTTTGGGGTATGCTGGCTTCACTTTCCAAGCCCAGACAGGAGATGTCTATGAAGAACAAAGTCTTTCTCGTCATGTTGCTTTCGATCGCCGCGCTCTCGGCCGGTTGCAACACCGTAGCGGGGGCAGGCAAGGATATCCAGCGGGGCGGCGAGAAGATAGAGGGCGCCGCCACCAAGTAGGCCCGCGCCCTGCGCCGCAATCCGGCCTGGAAGCCGCGAGACATGCCTTGGCATCCCTCTCGCGGCTTTTTTTGTTGGCGCGCTACGTAGGGAGGAGCTGCAAGCGGGAGGCGATGCGAGGGCTTTCCCCCTGGCATAATTCGCGGAGTTGAATTCGATCGTGGGAAGTGTCATGCGCAAGTCTTTGTGGTTGGGAATGGCGTTTGCGGCCTTGTTGGCCGGCTGCGCGAGCAAAGGGGTCTACGAATCCGATGCCGTCGTCACGGAGACCTTCACCGTCAATACCAACTACGAAGCGGCTTTCCGCCGGGCCGGCGAGTACGTGCGCACCTGCCACGTGCAAGTGCAGCACGCCTATAACGTCGCCTATGCCTGGCGCCACGTGAAGGGCGAAAAGGGTGCGCCGGACGAAGTGCAGCTCTATAAGGTGACGGAACCCGCCAAGGTGCTGGAACTGATTGCCGCCGAAAGCGCCAGCCCCTCCACCGCCAAGGTAACCATCACGGTCTTGGGCGAAGGGCGTTGGGACGCTGCTGAAATCGCCGCTGCCCGCGCCTCCATCCAGAGCGCAACGCCGGTCTGCCGCAAGGGCGGCGAAGGCTGATCCATGGATGCCCGCGCCCAGCAGATCCGTGCTAGCGGCCTGTCGTTCTCGCTGCTGGCGGGGGCGTTCCGCTTCCTGGGCTGGCTCAATGGGGGCGCGGCGCTGGTCCTGACGGGGTTTTCGCTGGGCGTGGTCGGCGGCGATATCGCCGCGCCGGATCTGCAACTGCCGCTGGCGCTGCTGCTGGGCGGCCTGCTGGCCGCCTGCCTGGGAATTCTGTTTGCCTACCTGGCGCAGGTCAGCCTGTTGCGCCAGGGCTACACCGGACATCTGACGCGTGCCCACTGGCCCGCGCAGCTTCTGGCCATGGTTTGTTATCTGATCAGTGCGCTTGCCTTCTGCGCCGCCTGCTGGCTGGCGGCTGGACAGGCGGTCACGGATGCGCCTCAGACGACGACCGCCTATGCGAGGCGGTAGTTGCGGGTAAACCCGTGTGCGCAAAAGTGTTGGACTTGAATTTGTGTTGAGAATAATATGCGCAGTGCGTATATAAATCTCCTGTTCGGGGCCCGTCATGACCATTTCCCAGCAAGCCTTCCTGCGCGACGCCATGCGGCGCCTGAATCTCACCCGCGACGTGTTCGCGACCCGCATCGGCGTCAAACGCCGGGCGCTTGATACCTGGTTGCTGCCCGAGGGCTCGCAGGAATTCCGCGCCATGCCGGAAGTGGTGCAGCGCTTCGTCAGCGAAATCGTCCAGAACGGTGTTTTGCTGGAAAAATATACGCAAAGCGTACAAGAAGGTCCGCTGCGTGACCGCATCGCCGTGGAAGGCAAGCACCAACTGCTGTCGGTGGACCAGTTCACCCGTGAATCGGTCGAGGACCTGTTCCGCGTGGCCGACATGATGCAGCCCATCGCCCGCCGCCAGAAAGTGTCGCGCGTGCTGGAAGGCGCGGTGCTGGGCAACCTGTTCTTCGAGGCCAGCACCCGTACCCGCGTGAGCTTCGGTTCGGCATTCTGCCGCCTGGGCGGCTCGGTCTGCGACACCACCGGCTTCACGTTCTCGTCCATGGCCAAGGGCGAGTCGATCTACGACACCAGCCGCGTCATGAGCGGCTACGTCGACGCCATGGTCATCCGCCATCCGGACCAGGGTTCGGTCGCGGAATTCGCGCGCGCCACCAACATCCCCGTGGTCAACGGCGGCGACGGCCCGGGCGAACACCCTAGCCAGGCCCTGCTGGACCTGTACACGATCCTGACCGAGTTCTCGCGCCTGGGCAAACTGCTGGACGGCGCGCACATCGCCATGGTCGGCGACCTGAAGTACGGCCGCACCGTGCACTCGCTCATCAAGCTGATGGCGCTGTACAAGAACGTGAAGTTCTCGCTGGTGTCGCCCAAGGGCCTGGAAATGCCGGCCTACATCATCGAGCAGGCCAGCCGCAACGGCAACATCATCGAGCAGAAGAGCACGCTGGCCGAAGGTCTGGCCGGCGCCGACGTGATCTACGCGACGCGCGTGCAGAAAGAGCGCTTCGCCAACGAAGAAAACGAAGGCTACACGCCGGATTTCCAGATCAGCCGCGCCATCATCGACGCCTACTGCGGCCCCGATACCATCGTGATGCACCCGCTGCCGCGCGACAGCCGTCCCGGCGCCAACGACCTGAGCGTGGACCTGAACCACGATCCGCGCCTGGCCATCTTCCGCCAGACCGACAACGGCATTCCCATCCGCATGGCGATCTTCGCAGTGCTGCTGGGCGTGGAGGGCCTGGTGCAGCACTCCTTGCGCGACGTGACCTGGCAGCATCCGTCGCACGTGGGTCCGGACGATTCCGCTTTCCACGGACTCGAATAAGCGCGCGGCGGCGGGTCGAATACCCCTTGGACTCCAGCCGCTACGCGGCCTGGAGCCGGGGTTTTCAAGCATAATCCGCGCTGGCTTTTTCTGTCGCGTGTCGTTTCCGGACACGCCGTAGGGCCTACGGACGGATTATCTATGTCTACTAGCAGTGTTGGCGTCGCGCCATCTTCCGATCGGCACGCCGGCGCATCCGGCCAGGCGTGCTACCTGAGCGCATCCGACGAGCAGGCCTGGATAGCGGTCTACCAGTCGGTTGACGCCTATACGCGCGGGCAGGTCGCCGCAGTGGTGGGCGACAGCCTGTCCGCCCTGGTCGACGCCTTTTATTCCACGCTGCTGGCCGACGCCGAAGCCGGCCCCCGCCTGTCCCACGACATCGTATCCAGCCGTTTGCACGCGGGCATGACCCGCTGGCTCAAGGGGCTCCTGTGCGTGCGCGACCAGGGCGACATCGCCGTCCTGATGGCTACGCAGAAAAAAGTGGGCGAGGTGCACGCCCGCGTCCACATTCCGATCCATCTGGTGATGGCGGGCGCCCGCATCCTGAAGAACGAGATCGCGCTGCGCCTGCGCGCCAGCGACCTGGACGGCATGGCCGCATCGGTCGCCACCCAGTACGTGTGCAATCTGTTCGACCTGGCGGTCGAGCAGATGAGCCGCGCCTTCATGCGCGACATCAGCCGCGGCGCCCGCAACGACGAGGCCTATCGCCTTTTCGCCCTGGGCCAGAACATTTCCACGGAACGCGAACGCCAGCGCGCCGCCTTGCTGGAATGGAGCCAGGCGGTGCTGATCGGCTTGCATTACCGTGCGCCAGGGCAAAGCCTGCCGCGGCTTGCGGCCTCGGAATTCGGGCTGTGGCTGCAGCACAAGGGCGGGGCGATGTTCGAAAGCGCTCCGGGCCTGCAGCAGATCACGGACGCCGTCGCGCAGTTGGACTCGGTAGTGCTGCCGCAATTGATGCGGGGCGAAGAACAGGGGCTCGCCGCCTCGATGCCGGACCACGTGCGCGAATTGCAGGAACTGGTGGCGCGCATCAAGCATCTGCTCAACGGCCTGTTCGACATGGTGGCCGAGATCGAGAGCGGCAGCGATCCGCTGACCAATGTGCTGAACCGGCGCTTCCTGCCCTCGGTGGTCGGGCGCGAAATCTCGATCGCGCGGCGCCAGCGCAGCGCATTCTCCGTCCTGTTGCTGGACATCGACCATTTCAAGGCCATCAACGACCAGCACGGCCATTCGGGCGGCGACCAGGTGTTGCGCCAGTTTGCGGAAGTGCTGCACCAATCGTGCCGCTCCAGCGATTTCGTGTTCCGCTACGGCGGCGAGGAATTCCTCGTGGTGCTGGTGGATGCGCAGCAGGAGGCCGCGCTGGCGACGGCCGAGAAGCTGGGCGCGGAGATCCGCCGCCATGTGTTCAACATCCCCGAGGCGGGGCCGCTGCATATCACGGCCAGCATTGGCGTGGCGACCTTCGACGGCCACCCGGACTATGCCTATCTGATCGACCGCGCCGACCAGGCGCTCTACCAGGCCAAGCAGGCCGGCCGCGACCGCGCCGTGGCGGCCTGAGGCCCGGCGCGCGCATGAAAAAGGCCGCCCGGTCAGGGGCGGCCCGCGGTTTGCCTGGCGCCATGGCGCCCGCGGCTTACACCTTCTTTTCGCCGCCGAGCGCGTCGACCAGTTCGGCCATCATCTTGGCCAATTCGCCCGTCATCAGCATCATGTCGGAATCGAACTTCTCGTCGTCGTTGGCGGCCACGCCTTCGTTGCCTTCCTTCAGCACGTCCAGGGGCGCGACGCGCTTGACGTCCAGGCCTTCGGTCAGCACGAACGAAATGCGGTCGGCCCAGGTCATGGCCAGGCGGGTGCACTGCTTGCCCGACTGGATATGGCGGCGCACGTCATCGGCGTCGATCGAATGCTTGACGTAGCGGATCGCTGCGCCGCTTTCGCCCGACGAACGCAGCTCGGTGTCCTGGTCGATCGAGAAGTTGGCCGGAGCCTCGTCCTCGGCCAGCCAGCCGGTCATGGCCGAAGCCGGCGACTGCGCCACGTACAGGTTTTCGAGCGGGAACGGATCCACGCACTTGGCCAGGAGGCCGATGACTTCGTCGGCCTTGGCCGAGGCGGCCGCGTCGATCACCAGCCAATGGTTCTGCGGATCGATCCAGACGCGCGTGTCGCGGTACACGCTGAAGGCGCGCGGCAGGAGCTCGTCGGTGACGCGTTCCTTGATTTCCTTCATTTGCTTGCGGCCCGGCTTGTAGCCTTGCTGCTCTTCGATTTCCTGGGCGCGGGCCTTGGCGACCTGGTTCACCACGGTGCCAGGCAGCAGCTTCTTTTCGGCGCGCAGGCTCAGCAGGATCTGGCCGTTGACCACATGCGCCAGGCCGCCGTTCTCGCGCGGAGGAACCCAGCCCAGGCTTTGCATTTCGAGGTTGTTGCCGCTTTGGTAGGCATGCCGCGCGAGCGTTTCTTCAAGCTGGTCGCCGACCAGCGTCCACGGCGAGGAGAGGCGATAAATCTTGAGATTCTTGAACCACATGAGCGTCGGCCAAAAGGGTTGATTCTATACGACCCGGCCGCTTTGCCGAAGTGCGGCAATACCGCAGCGTGACGCGACACCTTCTGTCACTGACAGCGGCGGGCCGATGCGCTACTGTCCGCGCAGCAAGTCGAACTGGAGATAAAAAATGAAGATCATCGGCGCCATTCTGATCGGCCTGGGTATCGCCGCCCTGGCCTACAAGGGCTTCAACTACAAGTCCGAGGAGACCGTGCTGCAGATCGGTTCGGTGAAGGCCACCGCCGAGACCGAGAAGTCGGTGGCGATTCCGGCCTGGGCCGGCATTGCGGCCATCGTGGCCGGCGTGGTGGCGATCGGCGTCGGCATGCGCCGCTGACTGCGGGCTGTCTGCAAGATCCGCCGATGGCGACCGCAGGGTCGCCATTTTTTCGCGCGCAGGCAAAAAAAAGCGGCCCGGCTCATTGAGGGCCGGGCCGGTACGGGAGCACGCAATACCGCGTCATAAAAGGCTCGCGGGGAACGCGGTATCGGTGTCAGAACACTGGCCCTGCAATCGGCCGACAGGGGGATCAATCGTCGGTCAATCTGGCGCAAGGCCGTAATCTGAGCGCCCAGTCTAATGGCGCGGGTCTGACATGGTCCTGAAAGTGCGGACTCAATTGCGATGGAGCGACATAGGCGAATTCGGACAGGGCCTATCGTCGGCGACCTTGGTCTGGGACTGGGCTGATTTTCCGCCTCGGGTCGAAAAAATACACTTTTCTCTCGCTATCGAGGTTTGTCGATGCCGGTCTTCGGTACTCAGAACTCGTACTTTTCGGCGAGGTGATGCGTGATGCGAGGTGAAACATGAAGAAAGCAGTCCGGCTCCTGGCTGCGGCTGGCGCAATTGTCCTGTCGCACTTGTTTGCAAACGACAGCTCGGCGGCAATTTGTACGAATCCGTACGCGTTCACGCTTCAAGGTCCCGCTTCTATTGCCTTCGACCCTGCGCTTACTGTCGGCGCCACGCTTTGGAGCGGTTCTGTCAATGCATCCAGTGGCGGTAGCGGTGGCTGCAGTTCCGGTACGTTCAGGATTGATTTCGTGGGTTCGAAGACCTACCAGGGAAACAATCTCTACGATTCTGGGATTTCGGGGATCGGCTACAGGCTGAAGTTCACAAGCTCGGGATCTTGCACCAAAGTCTGGTGGCCGTCTTCGTGCACCGACTCATGGTCGGGCACGATGGGTACTCACAGCCTTCTGGTCGAACTGGTGAAGACCGGGCCGATCACAACCGGCGGAACGTTGAGCGGGATATTCGCGGAATGGAAGGTCGGCGCTGAACAGTACTTGCGCTACAGTTGGCGGGGCAGTGTCACCGTCAAGCCGGTGATCCCTACCTGCAAAGTCGCCACGCCGTCCATTCCCGTCCCGCTCGGCACCATTCCAGCCAGCAAGTTCTCTGGGGTGGGAAGCACTTCGAAGTCCGAGAGCTTCAACATCGCATTGCAGTGCTCGGGTGGCGACGCCGGCCGCACCACCGACATCCATCTGACCTTGACCGACCAGACTGCGCCTTCCAACCGCACGGCCGTGCTGTCGCTGACCTCGGGGTCAACGGCGCAGGGTTTAGGCATTCAGGTCAAGAGCGGGACGACGCTTATCAGCTATGGCCCCGACTCGGCTGCGCAGGACAACCCCAATCGTTGGTACGCGGGGGCGGCCGCCAATGGCACGTTCCTGATCCCGCTGTCGGCGAGCTACGTGCAAACCGGGGCCACGGTCAAGGGTGGATCGGCCAATGGCCGGGCGACGTTCACGATGAGCTATCCATAGCCCCCAATGCGCGCGCAAAAAAAAAGCTCCATAAGGAGCTTTTGAAAGGCCGGGCGGGCGCAGCAGTCCCGTCCGGCGGGGGATGGCCTTTTAAGCGTTGATGTCGTTGTCCTTGGATTCGCGCACGAACAGCGTGCCGATGACCAGGGTCATGACTGCAATGATGATCGGATACCACAAGCCGTCGTAGATGTTGCCGGTGGCGGCGACCACGGCGAAGGCGACCGGGGGCAGGAAGCCGCCGAACCAGCCGTTGCCGATGTGGTAAGGCAAGCTCATCGACGTGTAGCGGATGCGCGTCGGGAACATTTCCACCAGCATGGCGGCGATCGGGCCGTAGACCATGGTCACGTAGATCACCAGGATGGTCAGCAGCACCACGACCATGACGTTGTTGCTCTGGGCCGGATCAGCCTTGGCGGGGTAGCCGTGGCTGCGGATGGCGGTGGTGAGCGACTTGTCCAGTTCGGCGGCCTTGGCCTTGAAGTCGGCGGGCGCCAGGGCCTTGCCGTCGAACGAGGCGAACTCGTCGTTGCCGATCTTGACCTTGGCGACCGAGCCGGCCGGGGCCGCTTCGTTCTTGTAGTTCACCGAGTTGCGGGCCATGAACGACTTGACCACGTCGCAAGAGCTGGTGAACGAGGCGGTGCCCACGGGGTTGAACTGGAACGAGCAGGTGGCCGGGTCCGCGATCACGGTGACCGGCGCCGAAGCCTGGGCCTTTTCCAGCGCCGGGTTGGCGAAGTGCGTGATGCCCTGGAAGATCGGGAAGTACGTCGCCGCGGCGATCAGGCAGCCGGCCATGATGATGGGCTTGCGGCCGATCTTGTCGGACAGCGCGCCGAAGATCACGAAGAAGGGCGTGCCGATCAGGAGCGCGATCGCGATCATGATGTTGGCGGTGTTGGCGTCGACCTTCAGCGTCTGCGTCAGGAAGAACAGGGCATAGAACTGGCCCGTGTACCAGACCACGGCCTGGCCGGCGGTCAAGCCCAGCAGCGCCAGGATCACGACCTTCAGGTTCTTCCACTGGCCGAACGATTCTGCGATCGGCGCCTTGGAACCCTTGCCTTCGTCCTTCATGCGCTGGAAGGTCGGCGATTCGTTCAACTGCAACCGGATCCACACCGAGATGCCCAGCAGGACGACCGAGATCAGGAACGGAATGCGCCAGCCCCAGGCCTTGAAGTCGTCTTCGCCCATGAACGTGCGGATGCCGAGGATGACCAGCAGCGACAGGAACAGGCCCAGGGTCGCGGTGGTCTGGATCCAGGACGTGTAGAAGCCACGGCGGCCATGCGGCGCGTGTTCGGCGACATAGGTCGCCGCGCCGCCGTATTCACCGCCCAGCGCCAGGCCTTGCAGCAGGCGCAGGACGATCAGGATGGCGGGAGCGGCCAGGCCGATGCTGGCGTAGCTGGGCAGCACGCCCACGAGGAACGTGGACAGGCCCATGATCACGATCGTGACCAGGAAGGTGTACTTGCGTCCGACCAGGTCGCCCAGTCGGCCGAACACCAGTGCGCCGAACGGACGCACGGCGAAACCGGCGGCGAACGCCAGCAGGGCGAAGATGAAGCCCGCGGTGGGGTTCACGCCCGAGAAGAAGTGTTGCGCGATGATGGCGGCTAGCGAGCCGTACAGGTAGAAGTCGTACCACTCGAAAACCGTGCCCAGCGACGACGCAAAGATGACGCGGCGTTCATCCTTGGTCATCGGGCGCGGATCCGCGGATGGACCGCGGCCTGCCATGGTTGTTGTGCTCATGATGTCTCCTCGGTTTTATGGCCGGCGGTGGTCCGCCGTGCTGCGCCCGCCGCCGGCGAGCCGACATTGAGCTATATGCAACATTGGGGGGTGAGGCTGACGAGGTTCTGACGGGATACTTACTTGAGTCTTAAAATTGAAACTGAAAGTAACTGTTCCCTGGGAGGCTAGGGATAGTCCTAGGAGACGTCGGAGAGGTCTGACAACTCGGCGTAAAGCGGAAAGATCACGCGAATCCGCATACCGGGGAGGTTCGAATACGTCGTGGGGTGATCGCTGATTTCGACGCTGGCCTGGTGCTTCTGGGCGATCTCGCGCACGATGGCCAGGCCCAGGCCGCTGCCGTCGGACTGGGTGCCCAGCACGCGGTAGAAGCGGTCGAACACCCGTTCGCGCTCTTCAGGCGGGATGCCGGGGCCGGAATCCTCTACCTCCAACACCGCATGCGCACCCAGGATCTGCGTGCGCACCGTGATGTGGCCGCCGCGCGGCGTGTAGCGCAGCGCGTTGTCCACCAGGTTGTTGAGCAGTTCGGCCAGCAGCAGCGGGTTGCCGTTGATCTCGACCGGGTGGTCCGAGCCTTCGAAGCCCAGGTCGGTACTCAGCGAGAGCGCCTGCGGCACCCAGTGCATGGCCTGTTCGTAGGCGATGGCGTTGATGTCCGTGCGGGTCATGCCGATCGCGCTGGGGTTTTCGGCCCGGGCCAGCAACAGCAACTGGTTCACCAGGCGCGTGGCGCGCTCGGAACCGGTCACGAGCTGGCGCAGGCTGGACTGCATTTCCTCGGGGCTGGCGTCGCGCAGGGCCAGTTCGGCCTGGGTGCGCAGGCCGGCCAGCGGGGTTTTCAGCTGGTGCGCGGCGTCCGCGACGAAGCGGCGCTGCGCCTGCACGTTGGACGATAGCCGGTCCAGCAGGTCGTTCATCGCGGCCACCAGGGGCGCGATCTCGGTGGGCGCGGCGCGCTCGTCGATGGGTGACAGGTCGTCGGGCCGGCGGGCCCGCAGGCGCTGCTGCAACGCGTTCAAAGGCGCCACCCCGCGCGACAGCCCGAACCACACCAGCAGCACGGCGACAGGCAGCACCACGAACTGCGGAATGATCACGCCCTTGATGATGTCGTTGGCCAGCTGGGTGCGCTTTTCGACGGTCTCGGCCGCGATCAGCAGCGCCGGCTGGGTATCGGGCAGATGCAGGTCCACCCAGGTGAACGCCAGCCGGACCCCGAAGCCGCGCAAGGTCGCGTCCTCGTACTGCACTTCGCCGGGCCGGGGCTGGCCCACGGTGGAAGGCAGGGGCAGGGCGCGGTCGCCGCCCAGGTATTCGCCGCGGCTGCCCAGCGCCAGCCAGAACACGCTATCGGTCTCGTCCGCGTGCAGTACTTCCCGCGCGGTGTTGGTCATCTTCAGCACGGCCCGGCCGTCCTGCGCATGTACCTGCAGCGTCAGCACATGAAGATTATTGGCCAGCGCACGGTCGTAGGGCACGTTGGCGATGTTCTGCGCCACCACATAGGTGATGGCCACGCTCATCGGCCACAGCAGGAATAGCGGCGCCAGCATCCAGTCCAGGATTTCGCCCAGCAGGGAGCGCTGCGGCGGCGCGAAGCTGGGGCCCTTGGCCCCCGCCCGCATGACATCCAGTGCTTCCTGGTTCAGCGCTTCCGGCGGCGCCGCTTCAGCTTGCGAGGTACGCCGCACCCTGGTCCCGCTCAAGACAGTAGCCCAGGCCGCGCACGGTCACGATCTTCACGCCGCTGGGCTCCAGCTTCTTGCGCAGGCGATGGACGTAGACCTCGATGGCATTGGTGCTGACCTCTTCGCCCCATTCGCACAGGTGGTCGACCAGCTGGGTCTTGCTGACCATGCGGCCGCTGCGGGTCAGGAGGATCTCGAGCAGGCTGACTTCGCGCGCCGACAGGTCCAGGGTCTGGTCGTCGACCATGGCGACGCGGCCGGTCTGGTCGAACAGCAGGCGGCCATGCTTGATCATGGTGGCGCCGCCGCCCGCGCCGCGCCGGGTCAGGGCCCGCACGCGGGCTTCGAGCTCGGACAGCGCGAAAGGCTTGGCCATGTAGTCGTCGGCGCCCAGGTCCAGGCCCTTGACGCGCTGTTCGATGCTGTCGGCAGCCGTCAGGATGAGCACCGGCAGGGCGGAATTGCGGGCGCGCAGGCGGCGCAGCACTTCCAGTCCGGCCAGTTGCGGCAGGCCCAGGTCGAGGATGAGCAGGTCGAATGCCTGGGCCGCCAGCGCCGAGTCGGCCGCCAGTCCGTCGCGCACCGCATCCACGGCATAGCCGTTGTGGCGCAACGAACGGGACAGGCCGTCGGCCAGGATGCTGTCGTCTTCGGCGATCAGGATACGCATGGGCTACAGTGAGAAAAGGCCCCGCGGCGCAAAGGGGACAAAACGCCGGGTTCGTCTGGCATTCTGGCATAGGGCGCCATGCTTGCCACTCAGGGTATACGTGCAAAACACTGGCACACTGGTTTTATGTACAGTATAATCCGATGCCATAATCTGACCCGTTGCTCAAAGCACCCGCCTAACCCTGCGGCACTTCCCTAGACACCAGATACGTTACAGACAGGACTCTACATGGACGACAAAACCACCAAGGCCGCCGCATCGGAAAAGGCCAAGGCGCTTGCCGCCGCGCTTTCGCAGATCGAAAAGCAGTTCGGCAAGGGCTCGATCATGCGCTACGGCGACAACGAGGTGTCGCACGACATCCAGGTGGTTTCCACGGGCTCCCTGGGCCTGGACATCGCGCTGGGCGTCGGCGGCCTGCCGCGAGGCCGCGTGGTCGAAATCTACGGTCCGGAATCCTCGGGCAAGACCACGCTGACGCTGCAGGTGGTCGCTGAAATGCAAAAGCTGGGCGGCACCTGCGCCTTCGTCGACGCCGAACACGCGCTCGACGTGCAATACGCCTCCAAGCTGGGCGTGAACCTGGCCGACCTGCTGATCTCGCAGCCGGACACGGGTGAACAGGCGCTGGAAATCACCGACGCGCTGGTGCGCTCCGGCTCGGTCGACCTGATCGTGGTCGACTCGGTGGCCGCACTGGTCCCCAAGGCCGAAATCGAAGGCGAAATGGGCGATTCCCTGCCCGGCCTGCAAGCCCGCCTGATGAGCCAGGCGCTGCGCAAGCTCACCGCCACCATCAAGAAGACCAATTGCATGGTCATCTTCATCAACCAGATCCGCATGAAGATCGGCGTGATGTTCGGCAACCCCGAAACCACCACCGGCGGCAACGCGCTCAAGTTCTACGCCTCCGTGCGCCTGGACATCCGTCGCATCGGCTCCATCAAGAAGGGCGACGAGGTCGTCGGCAACGAAACCCGCGTCAAGGTCGTGAAGAACAAGGTCGCGCCGCCGTTCAAGCAGGCCGAATTCGACATCATGTATGGTGCCGGTATCTCGCGCGAAGGCGAAATCATCGATCTGGGCGTGGCCGCCAACGTGGTCGACAAGTCCGGCGCCTGGTACAGCTACAACGGCAACCGCATCGGCCAGGGCAAGGACAATGTCCGCGAGTACCTGAAAGAGCACAAGGAACTGGCCATCGAAATCGAGAACCGCGTTCGCGAAAACCAGGGCATCGTCAGCCGCGCGGCAGAATTCGTGCCCACCGCGGAAGATACCTCCGAAGAGTAATCGGATTGGTGGCGGGCCTGGCGCGGCGCAATTCAAGTTCGCCGCAAACGGACCGCCTATCGCGTCGGGGCAGCCCGAACAGTTGCGGCAGGCGCCAGGACGGGCCTGCCGTTATGCATACCAAGCAGGAAACGCATGAGCTGGAAATCGCCGCCCGCTTCAGCCGAGCGCCTACGCGCCAAGCTGGACGATGAATTCGAAACCGTGGCCAAGCCCCAGGGCTTGCGCCGCACTTCGGATGCGCGCCGCGATCAGGAAGCGGAATCCAGCGATGCGCCAGAGCAATGGAGCCGCAGCTCGGAAGCCGGCAATGTGCGCCGAGGCCGGCGCGCCGCCGCTGCCGAGGACGGCCCGGACGCGGACGGCCAGTCCGCCCGCAAGGGGCCATCGCTGAAGATGCGGGCCGTGGGCTATCTGTCGCGGCGCGAGCATGCCCGCGAAGAGTTGGCGCGCAAGCTTGCCGCCTACGCCGAGGACCCGGGCGAAGTCGAGGCCGTGCTGGATGCCCTGGAAAAAGAAGGCTGGCTGTCCACCGAACGTTTTGCGCAAAGCCTGGTGCACCGCCGCGCGTCGCGCCAAGGGGCGGCGCGCATCGTGCAGGAATTGCGGCAACATGGCGTGGACGACAACCAGGTCGCCGAATTGCGCGAACAACTGCGGGCCACCGAGTACGACCGCGCGCTGGAAGTCTGGAAGAAGCGCTTCAGCGCCAAGCCGGAAGACCGCGCGGCCTATGCCAAGCAGGCCCGCTTTCTGGCCAGCCGCGGGTTCGCGCATGACGTGATCCGCCGCATCCTGGGTGCAGGCGGCGACGAGGACTGAGCGCTACGCCCGAAGCGCCTGGCCTCTTACTTTGCCGACTTGATCCCCGACAGCGTCTTGAAGCAGACATCCCGGGTAATGGTCAGGAACTCATCGATGTACGACGCGTCCGTGTCTTCGCTACGCACCGTCGCGTACAGCGTGCGCCATACGCCTTGCGGGCCCAGCCGGCACAGCCGCAGCCAACCCTGATTCATGTATTCCGTCAGCGCCCAGTTGGGCAGCGCGGCCACGCCGCGGTTGCTGGCTACCAGTTGCGCGATGATGGGAGTGAGTTCCGCGCGGCGGACGGCGGCCGGTTCCACGTCGGCGGGGTCGAGGAAGGCCGTGAAAATGTCCAGGCGCTGCTTGTCCACGGGATAGGTGATGAGCGTCTGGTCGGCCAATTGCTCCGGCATGACGAACTTGCTGCCTGCCAGCGGATTGGATTCCGACACGGCCAGCACCAGCTCGTACTTGAATAACGGCAGGTATTCCACCGCCTCGAGCGGCTGGGGATCTGACGTGATGACCAGGTCCAGGTCGCCGCGCACCAGAGCGGGCAGGGGGGCGAAGGAAAACGCCGCCGACAGGTCCAACGCCACGTCCGGCCATTGCACGCGGAAGGCATCCAGGGCCGGCATCAGCCACTGGAAGCAGGAATGGCAGTCGATGGCCAAATGCAGCCGGCCGGTGCGGCCCGCGGCCAGCCGCTGCAGGTCCCGTTCCGTCGCGCGGATGCGCGGCAGCACGTCATCCGCCAGCGCCAGCACCCGCAGTCCCGCCGTCGTCAGCCGAGCCGGCCGCGTGCGGCGGTTCAGCAGCGGCGTGCCCAGCCGGGTTTCCAGGTCGCGCAACTGATGCGACAGGGCCGACTGGGTCAGGTGCAGGCGCTCGGCGGCTTCCTGCAGGCTGCCGCCGTCGCGGATGGCGGAAAGCGTTTCAAGGTGGCGGATTTCAAGCATGGGTGACCGCAGGATTTGGGAATAAGCTCATATTCTATGAGATTTGCTCATTTTATGAATGTAGACATTGATTTTGATTCATTTTGATTTGGCTTCAAAATGGCTGTCACTTGAACAAATTTTGTCTAACGGTGGTGATCCATGACTACGATTCATAATTTGGGGTTCCCCCGCATCGGCGCCCAGCGTGAACTGAAGCGCGCAGTCGAAGCTTATTGGGCCGGCAGGCAAACCGCCGAGGAACTGGAACAGACGGGCCGCGAGCTGCGCGCCAGGCACTGGAAGCTGCAGGCCGCCGCCGGCCTGAAGTTCGTGCCGGTGGGCGACTTCGCCTGGTACGACCAGATCCTGGAATGGAGCACGCTGCTGGGCGCCGTGCCTGCCCGCTTCGGCCAGCACGACAACGAACCCGTCACGCTGGACACGTTGTTCCGCATGGGCCGTGGACGCGCGCCGTCGGGCAAGCCCGCCGCCGCCTGCGAAATGACCAAGTGGTTCGATACCAACTATCACTACATCGTGCCGGAACTGGCGCCGGGCCAGACCTTCCGCATCGCCCGCGAATCGCTGTTCGAACAGGTCCAGGAGGCGCAGGCCCAGGGGTACGCCGTGAAGCCCGTGATCCCCGGCCCGCTGACCTGGCTGTACCAAGGCAAGGGCGACGCCTTTCCCGCCGGCGCCGCCGATGAGGGCAAGCTGCAACTGCTGGCCGCGCTGCTGCCGGTCTACCAGGAAGTGCTGGCGCGCTTCGCCAAGCTGGGCGTGCAGTGGGTGCAGATCGATGAACCCATCCTGGCGCTGGATCTGCCGCAAGCCTGGCGCCGCGCGTTCAAGCAGGCCTACGACCAGCTATCCTCCAGCCCGGTCAAGCTGTTGGTGGCCACCTACTTCGACGGCCTGAAGGACAACCTGCCGACCGCCCTGGGCCTGCCCGTGGCCGGCCTGCATGTGGATCTGGTCCGCGCACCCGAGCAACTGGCGGAAGTGGTTGCGGGCCTGGGCTCCGGGCAGGTGCTGTCCGCCGGCATCATCAACGGCCGCAACATCTGGCGCACCGACCTGGATTCGGCCATTGCCACGCTGACCCCGATCAAGCAGCAATTGGGCGACCGCCTGTGGCTGGCGCCGTCGTGCTCGCTGCTGCACGTGCCGGTGGACCTGGCGCATGAAACCGAGCTGGACGCGGAACTCAAGAGCTGGTTGTCGTTTGCCGCGCAGAAGCTCGAAGAACTGAGCCTGCTGGGCCGCGCCCTGGACGGCGCCACGCAAGCGGCCGCGCAGGAAGGCCTGGCCAGGCAGCGCGCCGCGCTCGCCGCCCGCCGCGCTTCGACCCGCATCCACAATCCGGCCGTCGCCCAGCGCATGGCCGGCGCTGCGGCCGTGTCGCGCGATCGCGCGCCGTTTGCCGGCCGCATCGCCCGCCAGCAGGAACAGCTGGGCTTGCCCGCCTACCCGACGACGACCATCGGCTCCTTCCCGCAGACCGCGGAAATCCGCGCCTTGCGCCGCGACTGGAAGTCGGGCGCGTTGACGGACTCGGGCTACGAGACCGCCATCCGCAAGGAGATCGAGGAAGTCATCCGCTTCCAGGAAAAGGTAGGCCTGGACGTGCTGGTGCACGGCGAACCCGAGCGCAACGACATGGTGGAGTACTTCGGCGAGCTGCTGGCCGGCTTCGCCTTCACCAAGAACGGCTGGGTTCAGAGCTATGGCTCGCGCTGCGTCAAACCGCCCGTCATTTTTGGCGACGTTGCGCGCCCGGCGCCGATGACGGTGGGCTGGTCGTCGTACGCGCAGTCGCTGACCGACAAGCCGGTCAAGGGCATGCTGACCGGGCCGGTCACCATCCTGCAATGGTCGTTCGTGCGCGACGACCAGCCGCGCGAGCAGACCTGCCGCCAATTGGCGCTGGCGCTGCGCGACGAGGTGGTGGACCTGGAAGCCGCCGGCATCAGTGTCATCCAGATCGACGAGCCCGCCATCCGCGAAGGCCTGCCGCTGCGCCGCGCCGATTGGCAGGCCTACCTGGACTGGGCCGTGGATTGCTTCCGCCTGTCGACCGCCGGCGTGCGCGACGAAACGCAGATCCACACCCACATGTGCTATTCGGAGTTCAACGACATCATCGAGTCCATCGCCGCCATGGACGCGGACGTGATCACGATCGAAACCTCGCGCTCCAACATGGAGCTGCTCAAGGCGTTCGAGGACTTCCGCTATCCGAACGATATCGGCCCCGGCGTGTACGACATCCATTCGCCGAACGTGCCCGAAGTGGACTGGATGGTCGGCCTGATGCAGAAGGCCGCGGCCCGCCTGCCCAAGGAGCGCCTGTGGGTCAATCCTGACTGCGGCCTGAAGACGCGCGCCTGGCCTGAAACCGAAGCTGCGCTGCTTGGCATGGTGCAGGCGGCCCGAGCCTTGCGCCAGGCGGCCTGAGCAAGCAGCTTGCCCTGACGCCGCCGGGATCCCAAGGGTCCGGCGCCAGCCCTGATCCGTGCACGTCGCGCGCGGAGCAGGGCTTTTTTCTCTGCAGCCGCAAGGTCCTTCTGATGGCTGCAAGCCACAGCCTGCGCGCAGCGTGGATGTTTTTTTTCAAACTTGCTTGAACGAAATTCCGCGGCGGGGGTCAATACGCAAAAATCCCATTGCTGGATCCTTGTCGTTCCTATGATTCTCCAAGGCCCCTGTCGGCCCGACCTGCTGCTCGCAGAGACGCTGCCCGACATTCTGGAAGCCACGATCCGCCGGCATCCCGCCGCCGTCGCCATTCATTGGCTGGATCACACTCTCACCTACGACATGCTCGGCCAGCGCGCCGATCTGGCCGCGCATCATCTGATGCAGGCCGGCGTGCGGCCTGGCGATATCGTGGGCCTGTGCCTGCCGCGCGGCGCCGACCTGCTGGTGATGCAGGCGGCCATCGCGAAGGCGGGCGCGGCCTGGCTGCCGTTCGAGTCCGACACGCCGGTGGACCGCATGCTGGTCTGCCTGCAGGACGCGGGCGCTCGCGGGCTGATCGCGGGCGCCGAGGTCCGGCTGGACGGCATGGCCACCTGGACCACCTGGGCCTTGTCGGAGCCGGTCGAAGGCGCTTTGCGCAGGCGGGAAGGGCTGCTGCCCGAGCATCCCGCCTACGTCATCTACACCTCGGGCTCCACCGGCAAGCCCAAGGGCGTGCCTGTCAGCCATGCCAGCATCTGCCACTTCCTGCGCAGCGAAAACGCGGTGCTGGGCGTGCGCCACGAAGACAAGGTCTATCAGGGCTTCTCGGTAGCCTTCGACATGTCGTTCGAAGAGATCTGGATCAGCTATCTGGTCGGCGCGTCCCTGTGGGTGGCGCCCAAGATGCTGACCACGGACCCCGAAGGCCTGCCGGACGCGCTGGTGCGGGAAGGCATTACCGTGTTGCACGCCGTGCCGACCTTGCTGGCGCTGTTCGCGCGCGACGTGCCCGGATTGCGCATCGTCAACCTGGGCGGCGAGGTCTGTCCGGACTTCCTGGTGCCGCGCTGGGCCACGCCCGGCCGGCGCCTGTTCAATACCTACGGCCCCACCGAGACCACGGTGTCCGCCAGCCTGGCCGAACTGCTGCCCGGCCAGCCCGTGACCATAGGCACGCCGCTGCCCAACTACGGCATGCTGGTGCGCGGCGAGGATGGCGCGGTGCTGCCGCAAGGGCAGGTGGGCGAGCTGTGCATCACAGGCCCCGGCGTGGCTGGCGGCTATCTGGGCAGGCCCGAGCTGACGGCCGAGAAATTCCTGGCCAATCCGCGTCCGGCCGGCGATCACGACACGCGCATGTACCGCAGCGGCGACCTGGCGCGCATCGACGAGCACGGGCAGATCCACTGCCTGGGCCGCAGCGACGACCAGGTCAAGGTGCGGGGGTTCCGGGTCGAACTCGGGGAAATCGAGGCCGCGCTTTACCGCCTGCCGGGCGTGGGCGCGGCCGCCGTGGTGCTGCGCGATCTCGCGGGCATCGAGCAGCTGGTGGCTTTTCTCAAGCCCGAGGGCGAGGCGCGGCTGGACCCGCATGCGATGCGCGCCGCGCTGGGCGCGGACCTGCCCGCCTACATGATTCCGGCGCGCTTCGAACTGGTGGCCGATGTTCCCCGTTTGACCTCGGGCAAGATCGACCGCAAGGCGCTGAAGGCGCGCGAACTGGTGGCCGTGTCCGAGCCCGGCGGCGAAGACGACGAACCCGTCACGCCGGGCGAGCGGGCCTTGTTCGACGCCTTGCGTCCGCTGTTCCCGGGACAGCCGCTGCGGCTGGCCAGCGACTTCTTCCGCGACCTGGGCGGCCATTCGCTGCTGGCCGCGCGTCTGGTGTCGTCGCTGCGCAAGCATCCGCATTTTTCCGCGCTGACCATGCACGAGCTTTACCAGCATCCTGTGCTGGCGACGCTTGCGGCCCGGCTGGACGCGCTGGCTTCGGCCGAAAGCGACGCGGCCCGAGCGGCGGGCGTCGCCGGCATTGGCGCCGATCCCGCGCCCGCGCCCGAGTGGCGCCGCTGGACCTGCGGCCTGGCGCAGTTGGCGGCCTTGCCGCTGCTGATCGGCGTACGCATGCTGATCTGGCTGACGCCGTTCTTCACGTATCACTATTGGACGGGCGACGAAGGCGACTCGGTCTGGCGTGCGGTGGTCCTGTCCATCGCCAGCTATCTGGCCTGCAATCTGTTGAGCTTCGGCGTGGCCGTGGCCTGCAAGTGGGGCATTCTTGGCCGGCTCAAGCCCGGCAGCTATCCGATGTACGGCTGGCTGTTCTACCGCTGGTGGCTGGTGGACCGGGTGATGGACATTCCGCCCGCGCATCTGCTTGCGGGCTCCCCGTTGCAGGTCTGGTACCTGCGGGCGCTGGGCGCGCGCATCGGCCGCGACGCTGCCATCAGCCGGGTGTCCGTGCGTGCGCCCGATCTGCTGTCGGTGGGCAACGGCGTGAGCATCGGCGCGGCGGTCAACCTGGAGAATTTCTCGGTGCGCGGCGGCGAGTGGACGGTGGCGCCGATCACGTTGGCGGACAACACCTACATCGGTTCCTATTCGGTGCTGCAAGGCGACGTGGCGATGGGCGAGGGCGCACGGCTGGACGGACTGTCTTCGCTGGCGCAGGGCGCCCGCGTGCCTGCGGGCCAGATCTGGAGCGGGGCGCCAGCGCGCCACGATCCGCAGGCCCGCGCTCCCGAATTGCCGCCGCGGCCGCAACGCCACGGCATCTGGAGCCGGCTCGACTGCATGGCCTATGCGGCCGGCGGTACGCTGATCGCCGCGCTGTTCTTCATGCCGGTGTTCCCGAGCTTTGTGCTGATCGACTGGATCGACGCGCGCTGGCTGGACCTGATGGGCGCGCGAGTGCCCTGGCCTCAAGCCTTCCTGAGCTATCTGCTGCTGGCCTTGCCTGCCAGCGCATTGCTGTTGATGCTGACGGTGCTGGTATCGGCGTTGCTGCGATGGACGCTGTTGCCGCGTCTGGCCAGCGGCCGCTGGCCTGTATACGGCCAGATCTACCTGCGGCGCTGGTTGACGAACCAGATCCAGGAATCGAGCCTGAGCGTGCTGCACGGCCTGTACGCGTCGATCTACGCGGGCAACTGGTATCGCCTGCTGGGCGCGAAGGTCGGACGCGGCACCGAAATTTCCACCGCCATGGGCGTGGTGCCCGACATGCTGACCCTCGGCCGAGACAGCTTCATCGCCGACGGCGTCATGCTGGGCGACGAGGAAATCGACGCCGGCTGGATGACCTTGCGGCCCACCGTCATCGGCAACCGCAGTTTCGTCGGCAACGGCGCCTATGTGCCGGACGGCTCGGTACTGCCCGACGACGTGCTGATCGGCGTGCAGAGCCGCGCGCCGGCCAATGCCCGCATGGCCAGCGGCCAGACCTGGCTGGGCAATCCGCCGCTGGCGCTGCCGGCGCGCGAACAGACCGCGGGCTTTCCGGCGCACCTGACTTTCCGCCCCAGCCTGGGGCGCAAGATCCTGCGCGGCGGCGTCGAAGGCATGCGCATGGTCCTGCCGCTGGCCGTGGTGATCGCGGTGGGCTATCTGACCGTGATGAAAGTCATCCCCATGGCCGCCCGCGAAGGCTTTGTCTCCGCTTTCGACGAGCTGATGCTGGCCGGCGTGTTGTACGGCGTCGGCGCGTTCCTGTTCCTGGTGGCGCTGAAATGGGCCTTGATCGGCCGCTACAAGCCGCGCGCCGAGCCCATGTGGACGCCGTTCGTCTGGAAGAGCGAAGCGGTCACCAGCCTGTATGAATCCATAGCGGTGCCCAACTTCTTCAACTTCCTGCGGGCCACGCCCTGGCTGCCGCTGGCCCTGCGCTGCATGGGCGCCCGCATCGGCAAGCGCGTCTTCATGGACACCACCGACATCACCGAGTACGACTGCGTGTCGATCGGCGACGACGCGGTGCTGCACGCCTGGTCCGGACCGCAGACCCATCTGTTCGAAGACCGCGTGATGAAGATCGGCATGGTCCGCATCGGCGATGCCGTCAACGTCGGGCCGCGCAGCACCATCCTGTATGACACCCGGGTCGAAGCGGGCGCGCGCCTGGGGCCGCTGACGCTGGTGCTCAAGGGCGAGGCCATTCCGGCGGGCCAGGCCTGGATCGGCAGTCCGGCCACGCCTTGGGAGCAGCGGTGACCGGACCCCGGAGGCTGACCGGGGAGGGCGCCCCGGTCGAATTGTGGCTGCTGCACCTGCCTGCCTCCCGCCACAGGCAACGGGAGGCAGCCCGGAATTGGCTGGCCACGGAATTGGCGCGGCGCGATCCGCAAGCCGCGCCCGGCTGGACGGAAACGTCCAAGGGTCCGCAAATGCCCGCAGGCGCGCGCTGGAACAGTTCCTTCTCTTACTATGGCCCCTATATTCTCTGCGGCCTGTCCCGGCTGGGCCTGCCGGGCGTGGACCTGACCGGCGCGCAGGCCTGGGCGGGCGATGCGGACGTGATCCGTCTCTATTGCGGCCCGCAGGCCGCCGCCGAACTGGCCGCCAGTCCGCCGGCCGCCCGGGCGGACGCCTTCGCCCGCGCCTGGAGCGCGCTGGAGGCGCGCCTGAAAGCCTGCCGGCGGGGACTGGAGGAATACTCCCCCGAGCGCGAGCGGCACCTGGCCGCTGCCCGCATCACCTGCCAGCTTCGGCACCAGGGCCTATGGGCGGCAGCCGCACTCTGCGGCGGCGCGTCAGGCGCCAGTCAGGGGGCTTGATCGCAGGCCGCCTGCGCTATACTTTGAAGGTTTTGTTGCCGCGCACCATGCGCAGGCATCTCGCCCCGCAGGCCCCCAGCATGCCCTTGCCACCGCCGGACTATCCTCGCCAACCATTGCACACGCGTTCCATACGCGTGCAGTCGTATGCGCGCGAAGACGGGCACTGGGACCTGGAAGCCGAGCTGATCGACGTCAAGGCGTACGATTTCCCCAAGCGCGACGGCGAGATGTTCAAGGCCGGACAACCCATCCACCACATGCATCTGCGCATCACCATCGACGAGAACTTCTCGATCGTGGCGGCGCAGGCCGTCTATGACGCCGCTCCCTACGGCGAGCATTGCATGGCCATCGAACCGGCTTACACTGATCTGATCGGAATGAACCTGCTCAAGGGGTTCCGCCGGCAGGTCAAGGAGCGGTTCGGGCACGTGGAGGGCTGTACGCACATGACCGAACTGTCGCAGGTGCTACCCACCGCGGCGGTGCAGACCATGGCCAACCGCCGGCGGCAGGAAAACAACCCGAACCGGCGTCCATTCCAACTGGACGGCTGCCACGCGCTAAGCACCAGCGGCCCGGTGGTGGCTGAGCACTATCCCAAGTGGTACACCGGGGGTAGCGCTGAGGCATCGGCCGATTCGTCCTCCGATTCACCTTCTTTTTCTCATACGTCCTGACAGGTAACACATGAAAATCCACGAGTATCAAGGCAAGGAACTGCTGAAGCAATTTGGCGTCCCCGTGCCGCGCGGGATTCCCGCTCTTTCCGTCGACGAGGCCGTGGCTGCCGCTGAAAAGCTGGGTGGACCGGTTTGGGTCGTCAAGGCACAAATTCACGCGGGCGGCCGCGGCAAGGGCGGCGGCGTGAAGCTGGCGCGCTCGCTGGACGACGTCCGCAAGCTGGCCTCGGAAATCCTGGGCATGCAGCTGATCACGCACCAGACCGGCCCGGAAGGCCAGAAGGTCCGCCGCCTGTACATCGAAGACGGCGCCGACATCCAGAAGGAATACTACGTGTCGCTGGTCACCGACCGCGCCACCCAGAAGGTTGCCTTCATCGCCTCCAGCGAAGGCGGCATGGACATCGAGGAAGTGGCCCACTCCACTCCCGAGAAGATCATCACCGAATACATCGACCCGCTGACCGGCCTGTCGGCCGAGCAAGCCACCAAGATCGCCAACGCGATCGGCCTGCCCGCTGACTCCACCGCCCAGGCCGTGGACGTGTTCCAGAAGCTCTACAAGTGCTACATGGACACCGACGCCTCCCTGGTCGAAATCAACCCGCTGAACCGCGACAGCAAGGGCAACATCATCGCCCTGGACGCCAAGTTCAACTTCGACTCCAACGCCCTGTTCCGTCACCCGGAAATCGTCGCCTACCGCGACCTGGACGAAGAAGATCCGGCTGAAATCGAAGCCAGCAAGTTCGACCTGGCCTACATCCAGCTCGACGGCAACATCGGCTGCCTGGTGAACGGCGCCGGCCTGGCCATGGCCACCATGGACACCATCAAGCTGTTCGGCGGCGAGCCGGCCAACTTCCTGGACGTCGGCGGCGGCGCCACGGCCGAGAAGGTCACGGAAGCCTTCAAGATCATGCTCAAGAACAAGGGCGTGAAGGCCATCCTGGTCAACATCTTCGGCGGCATCATGCGCTGCGACGTCATCGCCGAAGGCGTGATCGCTGCTTGCAAGGCCGTCAACCTGAACGTGCCGCTGGTCGTCCGCATGAAGGGCACCAACGAAGAACTCGGCAAGAAGATGCTGGCTGACTCCGGTCTGCCGATCATCAGCGCCGACACGATGGCCGAAGCCGCCACCCGCGTCGTAGCCGCCGTCAAGTAAAGAAAAATCCAAGGATTCACAAATGTCGATTCTGATCAACAAGGACACCAAGGTCATCACCCAGGGCATCACGGGCAAGACGGGCCAGTTCCACACCCGCATGTGCCGTGAGTACGCCAATGGCAAGGCCGCTTTCGTGGCCGGCGTGAACCCCAAGAAGGCGGGTGAAGACTTCGAAGGCGTGCCGATCTTCGCTTCGGTGAAGGACGCCAAGGCTGACACCGGCGCCACCGTGTCCGTCATTTACGTGCCGCCCGCGGGCGCCGCTGCCGCCATCTGGGAAGCCGTCGAGGCCGAACTGGATCTGGTGATCTGCATCACCGAAGGCATCCCGGTCCGTGACATGCTGGAAGTCAAGAACCGCATGAAGGCCAAGGGCAGCAAGACCCTGCTGCTGGGCCCGAACTGCCCGGGTCTGATCACCCCCGACGAAATCAAGATCGGCATCATGCCCGGTCACATCCACCGCAAGGGCCGCATCGGCATCGTCAGCCGTTCGGGCACCCTGACGTACGAAGCCGTGGCGCAAGTCACCGAGCTGGGCCTGGGTCAATCCAGCGCCGTCGGCATCGGTGGCGACCCCATCAACGGCCTGAAGCACGTCGACGTGCTGAAGATGTTCAATGACGATCCCGACACCGACGCCGTCATCATGATCGGCGAAATCGGCGGACCCGACGAAGTCAACGCTGCCGAGTGGGCCAAGGACAACATGAAGAAGCCGGTCGTCGGCTTCATCGCTGGTGTCACCGCTCCTCCCGGAAAGCGCATGGGCCACGCCGGCGCGCTGATCTCCGGCGGCGCCGACACTGCCGACGCCAAGCTGGAAGTCATGGAAGCCTGCGGCATCCGCACCACGCGCAACCCGTCCGAAATGGGCAAGCTGCTCAAGTCGGTGCTGTAAAAAGCGCCTGGCCGCGCGTCCGGACGCTGCTTGCGTCCGGCGCCCGCGGCCTGCTGGCGGAAGTCCCGCTTCCGGCGTCAAACCCCTGGCTCCCGGCAACTGGCATCCGCCAATCGAAGCCCGCTCCGGCGGGCTTTTTTTCGTCTTTTTTTCCGTAATCCTAGGGAAATCCCGCGTCCACGTCGCGGCCTGGCAAACATACGGAAAGCTGAACGAAACTATAATGAAAGAAATTCTGCACGTACCCAGCAAGAATGCCGTCGGGCTCGCACCAAGACGGCCAGTACGTTTTTTTCGTCTTATTTCACCCATTCATTTGGTTTGTCCTAGGGGGATCACACCTAGGAAAGAGAGGCATGGAACTCAGTTCAGCGGCATTCTGGATAGCATTGCTCCAGATCATTTGGGTCAACATTCTGCTATCGGGCGACAACGCCGTGGTTATTGCGCTGGCGGCGCGTTCGCTGCCTCCGGCCCAACAGAAAAAAGCGATCGTGGTCGGCTCCGCCGCGGCGATCATCATGCGTATCGTGCTGACGCTGGTAGCGGCCAAGCTGCTCCTGCTGCCCTGGCTCAAGCTCATCGGCGCGCTGCTCCTGGTCTATATCGGCGTGACGCTGCTGTTGCCCGAGGGCGAGGAAGACGGGGCCGGTAAGACGCAAGGCAATCTGCTGACCGCAATCCGCACTATCATGATTGCCGACCTGGTCATGAGCCTGGACAATGTGGTGGCCGTTGCCGCCGCCGCCATGGGCGACACGACCTTGCTGGTGTTGGGTCTGGCCATCAGTATTCCGCTGGTCATCTTTGGCAGTACGCTGCTCCTGAAGGTCATCGAGCGCTTCCCGGTCATCGTCTGGGTGGGGGCGGCGCTGCTGGGTTTCATCGCGGGCGAACTGCTGGTGGGCGATCCGGCCTTGCAGGAACCGGTGGCGCGCATCGACGCTGCCCTGGGCGTGACGCAGCACAGTTTTGCGCTGATGACAGGCGCGTTGGGCGCGGTGCTGGTGCTGGCTATCGGCAAAGTTTTGCTGATGCGCCAGAAAGCTGACTGAAAGCTGAATTATACTAATACGTTGTACTGAATAAGCCCGCCGCGTCGCGCGCGGCGGGCTTTGCCGGACCGGGACCGGCCACTCTTTTCATAAATGCCTTCGGGGGTTCATAGTGCTTGAGTTTTTCCAGACGCTGAGTTGGACAGCGGTATTCCAGATCATCCTCATCGACATCCTGCTCGGCGGCGACAACGCCGTCGTGATCGCGCTGGCCTGCCGCAATCTGGCGCCCAAGCAGCGCATGCAAGGCATTCTGTGGGGTACCGCGGGCGCCATCATCCTGCGCGTGGTCCTGATCGCCTTCGCCCTGACGCTGTTGTCGATCCCCTTCCTGAAGGTCGTGGGCGGCCTGCTGCTGGTCTGGATCGGCGTCAAGCTGCTGATTCCCGAGGACGATGCCCATGGCAACATCAAGGGCGGCACATCCATCGCCGCCGCGATCAAGACCATCATCATCGCCGACTTCGTGATGAGCCTGGACAACGTGATCGCCATTGCCGGCGCGGCCCAGAACGCCCACGCCGACCACCAGATCGGCCTGGTCGCGTTCGGCCTGATCGTCAGCGTGCCCATCATCATCTGGGGCAGCACCCTGGTGCTCAAGCTCATCGACCGCTATCCGCTGGTCGTCACCTTCGGCGCGGCCTTGCTGGGCTGGATCGCCGGCGGCATGCTGATCACCGACGTGGTTGTCGAGCGTCAATTCGGCGTGCAGCCCACTGCGGTTAAAATCGGCGCAGAAATCATTGGCGCCTTGCTCGTTGTTGTCCTTGGACGGTGGCTGGCAAGCCGCAAAACCGCTTCCAAGGAATCAGCACATGAGTCTGCGTAGATCCACCGATCCCCAGCAATCCGAATCGGGCCTGAGCCTCCTTCAGGGCCTTTTCGTGCTGGCCATCCTCGGGGTGGTCGCGACGGTCATCGTCTCCAATTTCGTTTGATGCCGTCTCGTGTCTCTACCGCAACGCCTGGTCATCGCGACCCGCGCCAGCCGGCTTGCCCTGTGGCAAGCCGAGCATGTGCGCGACCGGCTGCGCACGCTGTACCCGGCGTGCGCGGTTGAGCTACTCACCCTGACGACCCGAGGCGATCAGATCCTCGACCGCACGCTCTCCAAGGTGGGCGGCAAGGGTCTCTTCGTCAAGGAACTCGAAAACGCGCTGCTCGACGGCCGCGCCGATCTGGCCGCGCACTCCTTGAAGGACGTGCCGGTCGATCTGCAGGCGCCGTTCGAGCTTTGCGCTGTCCTCGATCGCGCGGATCCGCGCGATGCCTTCGTCTCCAATACCCATGGCTCGCTGGCCGACCTGCCCGCAGGCGCCGTTGTCGGCACGTCCAGCCTGCGCCGCGAATCCCAGATCCGTGCGCGCTATCCCGAGCTGGTCGTGAAGCCGCTGCGCGGCAATCTCGATACGCGCCTGGGCAAGCTGGACAAGGGCGAATACGACGCCATCGTGCTGGCCGCTGCCGGCCTGGAGCGGCTGGGCCTGGGCTCGCGCATCCGCAGCCTGCTCGAACCGGAAGACAGCCTGCCGGCGGCCGGGCAGGGCGCCTTGGGCATCGAGATCCGCGACGACCGCGATGACATGCGCGCCTGGCTGGCCCCCTTGGTCAGCGCCGACACCACGTCCTGTGTGGTGGCCGAGCGCGCCGTGTCCCGCAAGCTGGGCGGATCCTGCCAGGTGCCCCTGGCGGCGTACGCTGAAATTGCCGGCGGCACCTTGTCGTTGCGCGCCTTGGTGGCGTCGCCCGACGGCGTGCGCATGGTCCATACGGCCCGCAGCGGTCCGGTGGCCGAGGCCCAGGCCATCGGCGAGGCCGCGGCGCAGGCGCTGCTGGACGCAGGCGCCCAGGACATCCTGCGCGAACTGCTGCAAGACCCGCCCAGGGCCGACTGATGGTCATGGCGTCCGCAGCCGCCGAACCGCCGCGGGTCGCCATCCTGACGCGGCCCGACGGCCGCAACGAGGCCCTGGCAGGCCGCCTGCAGAGCGCCGGCTGGACGCCCTGCATTCTTCCCGCCCTGGAAATCCAGGTTTTGCCGGCCGCGACCGGCGGGCCGCCGCGTCCGTCCGACTACGACATGGTCGTGTTCGTCAGCGGCAATGCGGCCAGGCTGTACCTGGAACAATGGGCGCAGGCGGACGGGCCGGCTCCCTGGCCGGCGGGCGTCATCGCCGCCACAGTCGGGCCGGCCAGTGCGCAGGCCTTGCGCCTGTCCCCCTGCTTTGGCGCGAATACAACAGTTTTGCATCCCCCTGAAAGCGCGCCCAGCCACGATTCCGAGGCGCTCTGGGCGGTTTTGCTGGGGCTGCCGCAAATGCCCGCGCGCGTGCTGCTGGTGCGCGGCACGCAGGGCCGCGACTGGCTTGGTGACAAGCTCGAGGCGCACGGCGCGGCCGTGACGCGCCATGCTGCCTACCTGCGGCGCCCCGCGAGCTGGGGCGCCGATCAGGTTGCCAGCCTGCGGCGCTGGGCGGACGCGGGCATTCCGGCCACTTGGCTGATCACCAGCGGCGAGGGCGCGGATGCGTTGCGGGCAGGCCTGGAGGCGGCTGGCCTGGCGGACTGGTGGGCGCGGTGCAGCTTTGTGCTGACGCATCCCTCCCTGGAGCGCCGGCTGCCACAGCCCTGTCATGAAGGCGGGGCGCGGCCGATGGTAAAAATCTGCTTGCCCAACGACGAGTCGATATTCCAGGCTTTTGTTGCTGCTTGATTCGTTGCATCGGACTGACACCGAATACAATCGCGTCATGACAGACAAGACTCCCGCTACCGATCCGGTCGTTCCGACGGCCGCCCCGGGTGCAAGCGCGCCCGCGTCGGCCCCGGCCGATTCCGTCAAGGCCCGCCCGGCCAAGCGCCGCAGTGGCCCGCTGGTCCCCGCCCTCATCATCCTGATCCTGTTGGCCGCCGGCCTGGGTTACGCCCTCTGGATGCAGCGCACCCAGTTCGTGTCCGCCGGCCGCGAGGTCGCCACGCGCCTCGAAACGCTGACCACCGATCTGGCGCAAGCCCGCAAGGACACCCGCGAGGCCCTGGCCCTGGCCCAAGCCCAGGCCGGCCGCGTCGGCGAACTTGAAGACACCGTGCGCGAAACCCAAAGCCAGTACAACGCCTTGCAGCTGGCTTGGCAGAACTTCAACGACAGCGCCAGCGACGAACTGCTTGCCAACGACGTCGAGCGCCTGTTGACCATCGCCAACCAGCAACTGCGGCTGGCCGGCAATGTCTCCAACGCGATCGTGGCGCTGGAAACGGCGCAATCGCGCCTGGCGCGCGCCGACCGCCCGCGTTTCTCCAGCCTGCAGCAAGCCATCAACGGCGACCTGGACCGCTTGCGCGCCGTGTCCACCGTGGATATCCCTGCCCAGTCGGCCCGCATCGACCGCCTGGTGGCGCTGATCGGCAAGGCGCCGCTGCTGGTGCCGGACGCCGCCGCCCCGGGTGTGGCGCCTGCCGGCGAAGCCGCGCCGGCGGCCGCACCTGCCCCCGCGGTCGATCCGCTGGCGGGCTTGCCGGCCGACGCGCCCTGGTGGCAGCGCTGGCGCGCCGAGATGGCCTCCTGGCCCGGCCGCGCCGGCTCCGCGCTGGCGCATGAACTGGGCGGCCTGATCACGATCCAGCGCGTGGACGAGCCGGCTGCCTTGCTGCTGTCGCCCGACCAGGCCGACCAGGTGCGCGGCACGCTGCGCCAACGCCTGCTGACGGCGCAACTGGCCATGCTGATGCGCCAGCCCGCCGTCTGGAAGAGCGAACTCGACAACGTCGGCGTCACGCTCGCCAAGTATTTCGACGGCCGGTCCCCCGACACCGTCGCGGCCCAGACCCTGGCACGCGAACTGGCGCAGACCGACATTGCCGTGCGCATGCCGGAAGTGGCCGACAGCCTGAACGCCGTGGCCGCGCTGCGCGCCGCGGGCTTCAAGACCAGCGGACAGGACTGAGGCTTATGCGTACCTGGTTCTGGACACTGCTGCTCGCCGTCGTCGCCGTCGCCCTGGCGGTGGTGCTGCGTTCGCACTCCGGCAACGTGCTGTTGCTGGTCTGGCCGTGGCGCATCAGCATGTCGCTGACGTTGGCGGTCCTGCTGATCGTCGCGGCCTTCATCGTGCTGTACGTGGGCCTGCGCCTGCTGGCGTGGCTGCTGGCCATTCCCGACCGCGTGCGGGCCTGGCGCGGCAAGCGCGCCCAGGCGCGCGACCACGAATTGCTGGAACGCGGCTGGATCGGCCTGCTGGAAGGGCGTTACACCACCGCCGAAAAAGACCTGACCAAGCTGCTGGATCAGACCAAGGTCCAGACGCGCCGCGTGCTGGCGGCCTTGTCCGCCGCCCGCGCCACGCATGGCCTGGGCGAGTTCGACCGCCGCGACCGCCTGCTGGCGATCGCGCAGGAGCAAGCCGGCACGGATGCCGGCCTGATCGAAGCCACTGCCACCGTGTCGGCCGACATGCTGCTGGACCAGGGCCGCGCCGAGCGCGCGCTGGCCGTGCTGGAGCCGCTGGCCGGCGGCGGCGCGCGCCATCTGCACACCATGCGCCTGCTGCTGCGTGCGCACACCGCCCTGCATCATGACGAGCAGGTGTTCACGCTGGCGCGGGGCCTGGTGCGCCGCAATGCGCTGGCCCGTTCCGAAGCCGATCAATTGATCGACGCTTCGGGCGCGGCGCGGCTGCGCGCCGCCGCCGCAGGTGGCAGCGACGCCTGGCGCGCCATCTGGAAGGATCTCAAGGCCGAGGAGCGCCTCCTGCCGGAAATCGCGCTGGCGGGCGCGGCGGCGTTCGAGGCCGCCGGCGAAGCCAGCGAGGCCGCACGCGTGCTGGAAGCCGCAGTCGCCGTGAAGTTCAATCCCGCCCTGGTGGCGGCCTACGCCCGCTGCGAGGCCGAGCAGGTGTCGCGCCGGCTGGCCCGTGCCGAAACCTGGCTGCAACAGCGTCCCACCGATCCGGACCTGCTTACCGCGCTGGGCATGCTGTGCCTGAACGGCCAGCTCTGGGGCCAGGCCGAACGCTATCTGTTGCGCAGCCTGAGCCGCCGCAGCGATGCGCAGACGCATGCGCTGCTGGGCAGCCTGTACGACCGCCTGGACCGTCCCGCCGACGCAGTGCGCCACTGGCGCCTGGCAACGGCGGCCAGCATGGCGCTGCCGGTGCTGGCGGCGGATGCCGCCTTGCCGGCCGCGGACACCGGTTCGGATCCTTACCGCGTGGACGCCGAAGGCGGCTATGCGGTGGGCCTGTCCGACGTCGACAGCGACACCGAACTTGGCGGCGATTACCCCGCGCTGCCGCCGGCCGTGGCGGCGTCGGCCTCCGACTACGTGCTGGATCCGGACGCCCGCGAGAACAAAGAACAGCGCGAGCGTGCGCTGGCTCCCGAGGATGCCCCGCTGGCCGGCGGCGGCACCTCCGACATCGACGAGTACTTCGACAGCGCCCCCATCCCGGCGGCGGCTTTCGATGATCCCGTGCCCACGTACGCTCCGGCTACGCCCGCCGGGTCCAAGCCCGCGCCTGCCGCCGCGCCCGTGCCGGCTACCAAGCCGCCGTTCAAGGACGACGGCTCGATTTGAACAATCCTTCAGACACACAACAAGGTTGAATCATGAGTCTTGATCGCGTCTCCCCTGGCAAGAAGCTGCCGGAAGACTTCAACGTCATCATCGAAATCCCCATGAACGCCGACCCGGTGAAGTACGAGGTCGACAAGGACACGGG
Organism: Achromobacter sp. ACM01; assembly: GCF_014851745.1. Classification (NCBI taxonomy): domain Bacteria; kingdom Pseudomonadati; phylum Pseudomonadota; class Betaproteobacteria; order Burkholderiales; family Alcaligenaceae; genus Achromobacter; species Achromobacter sp. ACM01. The sequence goes on along the minus strand of NZ_JACVAF010000003.1, from coordinate 162,007 downwards.
CGCGATTTTCGTTGACCGCTTCATGCTGACTGCCATGCACTACCCGTGCAACTACGGCTACATCCCGCAAACCCTGTCCGAAGACGGCGACCCCGCCGACGTGCTGGTGCTGACCCCGTTCCCGATCCAGATCGGCGCGGTCGTGCGCTGCCGCGCCATCGGCGTGCTGGAAATGGACGACGAGTCGGGCGGCGACGCCAAGCTGTTGGCCGTGCCGATCGAAAAGCTGTACCCCCCGTACCGCAACATCAAGTCCTACGAAGATCTGCCGGCGGAAGACATCTCCCGCATCCAGCATTTCTTCGAGCACTACAAGGACCTGGAAAAGGGCAAGTGGGTCAAGGTCAAGGGCTGGAAGGGCCTGGACGCCGCGCACGAGGAAATCGTCCGCAGCGCCGAGCGCTACAACAAGGCCTGATTACGGCTTCCTGGATTTGGCCGGCGCAGCGCCGCCGGCTGACGTCTTGATGCGGCGCGGCCGCGACGGCATGATGCCGATCGCCGCCGCGCCGTTGCTTTGCGGAGCCTGCAGATTGCGCGACACCTGCGCGGCCGCGATCTGGATGCGCGCCTGCAGTACCTCCAGCCGCTCGGCCGAGGTGCGCGCTTCCGCGGCGATGAACACCAGGCTGCCCACGACTTTCTGTTCGGCGCTGAAGATGGCCGAGCCTATGCCTATCAGCCCAGGGTCGACCTCGCCGTGCGACACGTAGACGCCGGCTGCGCGCAGGCGCTTGAGGTTGGCGCGGAATTCGTCCCAATCCTCCCCCAGCCCGGCTTCGCGGATTTCCGCGGCGTGCCACAGCATCAGGTTGCGCAGCTGGTACGGCGGCAGGTTGGCCAGGATGGGCTTGGCGGTGGCGCCATGGAACATGGTGTAGGGACGGCCGCGCGCGTAGCTCGATTCGATCGAATCATCGGTCCAGTAGCGGTCCACGCACATGACCTTGTCGCCGTAGTAGTTGCACAGCATCAGATTGGCGTGCAGCTCGTCGCCGGTGGCTCGCATGACCTCGCGCGCCGCGCGCATCAGCGGATCGTGCTGGCGAAGATGGCGGTCCAGCTCGATGATGCGCGACCCCAGCACGTAGGCGCCGCCCGAGGTGGGCGCCAGCAGCCCGCTTTCGGTCAGCGACTTGAGGTAGCGGTAAGCCGTGGCGCGCGAGCAGTCCAGATGCGCCATGACGTCTTCCTGGAACGCGGCGGTGGTGTCGTCGCGAAAGAGGTCGAGGATGGACAACATGCGGTCTGGAGTGCTCATTGCGGGAGGGCGCGCCTAGTGAATGTGGAAGCCGCCATTGACGTCGACCACGATGCCGGTTGAGTAGGAGGACAGGTCCGAGGCCAGGAAAAGTATGGCCTGGGCGACTTCGGCGGGCGAGCCGAAACGCTGTAGCGGAATGCCCTGTTTGAGTTCTTGTTCCCAATTTTCGCCGAATTTTCCCAGCGTCATGTCCGTTTCGATGATGCCGGGCGCCACGCAATTGGCGCGCACCCCGCGCGGGCCGAGCTCGCGCGCCAGCGCCTTGGTGAAGCTGATGACACCGCCCTTGGATGCGGCGTAATGCGAGCCGCCCAGCAGGCCGCCGCCGCGCAAGGCGGCGGTGGAGCCCAGATTGACGATGGCCGGACGCCGCGCGCTTTGCAGCAATTCCGGCAGCGCCGCATGCGTGACGTTGTAGGTGCCGGTCAGGTTCACCTCCACCATGCGGCGGAACTCGTCCTCGGGCAGGTCCCAGATGCGCGTGGCCGCGACGATGCCGGCATTGTTGACCAGCACGTCGATGCCGCCGAGCGCCTCCCGGACGCGGGCGACTGCCGCCTCGCAGGAGGCCGCGCGGGACACGTCGCAGTGCAGGTCGATGCGGCCCGCGGCCAGCGCCGTGTTGGCGCCTTCCGGATAGGCCTGGTCCAATACCGCGACCGTGGCGCCCTGGGCGATGAAAAGCTCGACGATGGCAGCGCCTATGCCACGGGGGTTGGCGCCCCCCGTGACTATGGCGCGCTTGCCGGCCAGCAGTCCAAGCGCGCCGTCCATCACGATTTCACCAGCGGGCAGGCGCCGTCCTTGAGCGGGCGGAAGGCCTGTTCCGCCGGAATCTTGCGCACCAGGTTGTAGTAGTCCCAGTCGCGCTTGGACTCCGAGGGCTTCTTGACCTGGAACAGGTAGAGGTCGCGCATGATGCGGCCATCCTCGCGGATGCGGCCGTTCTCGGTCATGAAGTCGTTGATGGGCGTCTCATGCATCTTTTTCAACACCGGTTCGGAAGCATCCGTGCCGGCGGCCTTGACGGCGTTCAGATAGTGCATGGCGGCGCTGTAGTTGCTGGCCTGGACCATGGACGGCATGCGGCCGGTGCGTTTGAAATAACGCTCGGACCATTGCCGCGACTTGTCGTCCAGATCCCAGTAGAAGGGTTCCACCAGATTCAGGCCCTGCGCGTATTCCAGCCCCACGCTGCGCACGTCCACGATGCTCATGAAGAGGGCGGCCACGCGCTGCTTGCTGCCCATGATGCCGAACTCGAACGCCTGCTTGATGCTGTTGATGGTGTCGCCGCTGCCGTTGGCCAGGCCGATCACCTGGGCCTTGGAGGCCTGCGCCTGCAGCAGGAACGAGGAGAAGTCCGCGCTGGCGATCGGGTGGCGCACGCTGCCTACGACCTGGCCACCCTTGGCCTTGACCACCGCCATGGCGTCGCGCTCCAGCGAATGGCCGAAGGCGTAATCGGAAGTGATGAAGTACCAGCTCTTGCCGCCGTCTTCCATGACGCCGTTGGCCACGCCGGTGGCATAGGCATAGGTGTCGTAGGTCCAGTGCATGCCGTTGGGCGAGCAGGCCTTGCCCGTCAGGTCGGCGGAGCCTGCGCTGGTGAAGATCACCACGCGCTTCATCTGGCGGGTCAGGTCCTGCACCGCCAGTGCGATCGCGGAGTTGGGCACGTCCAGGATCAAGTCCACCTTGTCATTCTCGTACCAGCGGCGCGCGGTCGCCACGCCGATGTCGACCTTGTTCTGGTGGTCGGCCGAGATCACTTCGATGGGCTTGCCCAGCACGGTGCCGCCGAAATCCTCGACGGCCATCTTCACGGCTTCCACGCCAAACTTGCCGGACAGGTCGGCCATCATGCCGGACTGGTCGCCGAGCACGCCGATCTTCACGACGTCATCGGATACCTGCGCCTGGGCCGATACGGACAGGGCGCCCAGCACGCAGGCGGCCAGGCTGTTCTTCAAACGGGTCTTCATGGGTATGTCTCCTCGGGGGCTAGTTTCTTTGCGCGCCGTCCTGTGCCGGACGGTCGCGCCGGGGCCGCTTACTCCAGCGTCTGGCCGGCGTAGGCGTCGATGAACATATTGGGTTTCAGGAAGAAGCTCAGCACCAGGGCGCCATTGGGCGCGCGCGCCACGTGCCGGTTGCCGCGCGGACGCCACACGTAGTCGCCAGCGCAGACCTCGCCTTCGGCGTCGACGATCGAGCCTTCCAGGACGAAGGTCTGTTCGACCTCCACGTGCTCATGCAGCGGCAGCTCGGTGCCGGGCTGCCAGCGGAACAGGGCGGTCAGCAAGCCGGTCTCCTTGTCCTGCATCAGCACCTTCATGTCTATGCCTTCCACTTGCGTCGGTTTCCACGGCAGATCGGCAACTTTGAGGAAGCGTGAAGCCAGGGGCGGCAAGGCGTTGGCTGCGGGGCAGCCGGGCGTTTCCAGGGCCATGATGTCTCCTACCAGAACTCTTTATGAGAGATAAAGAAAAAATCTTGTTATTGAGTGTTTAAAAATAGTCGCGTATATTGAGATTTATGTCAATCATGTTTTTGCCCGGCGCAAGCATGCAGCGACACAGGCCGGGCCAAGAAATCCGGCGCATATAAGACCAAGGAGACAAGCTTGAAACACGACTATCTGGACCGCACGTTCGGTCTGGCGGGGCGCGTCGCGCTGGTGACGGGCGCAGCAAGGGGACTGGGCTACGCCATCGCGCGGGCATTGGGCCAGGCTGGCGCCCAGGTGGTAATCAACGATCTTTCCGGCGAGGCCTGCGCGGCCGCCTGCGAGCGCCTGGCGGCCGAAGGCATCAAGGCCCACGGGGCGCCTTTCGATGTCGCCGACGAAAAGGCCGTGGCCGATGCCGTCGCGCAACTGGATAACGCAGGGCTGGCGGTCGACGTACTGGTCAGCAATGCCGGCAACCAGAACCGCAAGCCCGTGGTGGAGATGAGCTCCGCCGAATGGCAGGCCTTGCAGAACGTGCACGTCAACGGCGCCTTCCATTGCGCGCGGGCCGTGCTGCCCGGCATGGGCAAGCGCGGCTTCGGCCGCATCGTGCTGATGTCGTCCGTGGCAGGGCAGGCCACCATGCCCAACATCGCCGCCTACGCCACGGCCAAGGGCGCGATCGCGGCCTTCACGCGCGCGCTGGCGGTCGAATACGGCGCCAGCGGCATCACCTGCAATGCACTGGCGCCCGGTTTCGTGCGCACCGATTTCACGCAGGGGCTGCAGGACAATCCGCAGTTCCAGTCCTTCCTGGCCACGGCGGTGCCCGCCGGCCGCTGGGCCGCGCCGGAAGACATTGCACCCGCGGTGGTCTACCTGGCCTCGCCGGGCGCCGCGTTCGTCAACGGACACGTCCTGGCGATCGACGGCGGCCTGCTGGCCCGCATGTAGGAGCGCGCCCATGAACACCCCAGCGGTCCTGTCCGCCCAGGGATTGGTCAAGCGGTTCGGCGGCTTCAATGCCGTCGACGGCGTGTCCCTGTCCCTGCGCGAAGGCTCCATCCATGCCTTGATCGGCCCCAATGGCGCAGGCAAAACCACCTGCTTCAACCTGCTGACCAAGTTCCTCGCGCCCGACGCGGGCGTCATCCACTATCGCGGCCGCGACATCACGGCGCTGGCGCCCGAGCAGATCGCGCGCCTGGGCATCGTCCGCTCGTTCCAGATATCCGCCGTGTTCCTGGGCCTGACGGCGCTGCAGAACATGCGCGTGGCGCTGATGCGCCAGCACGGCGATGGCTGGCGCTTCTGGCGCAGCCGCAGCAGCATCGACCGCCTGAACGGCCGCGCCATGGAACTGCTGGACGCGGTCGGCCTCTCCGGCCTGGCGCACACCACTGCGGCGCTGCTGCCATATGGACGCAAGCGCGCACTGGAAATCGCGATGACTCTGGCGCTGGAGCCCGAAATCATGTTGCTGGACGAGCCCATGGCGGGCCTGGGCCAGGAGGACGTGACCCGCATCGCCGCGCTGATCCGGCGCGCGTCCGCCAACCGCAGCATCCTGATGGTCGAACACAACCTGTCGGTAGTCGCGGATCTGTCCGACACCATCACGGTGCTGGCGCGCGGCGCGGTGCTGGCCGAGGGCGACTACGCCACCGTGTCGAGCGACGAGCGCGTCATCACGGCCTACATGGGCTCCGACGAGGAGGCGCACTGAGATGCTGGTTATCAAGGACCTCAACGCCTGGTACGGCGAATCCCACGTGCTGCACGGCGTGGACATGGAAGTCAGGCGCGGCGAACTCGTCACCATCCTGGGCCGCAACGGGGCGGGCAAGACGACCACGCTGCGCGCCATCATGGGCATCATGGACAAGCGGCGCGGTTCCATCCGCTTGAACGGCCAGGAGACCGTGGGCATGGCGGCGCACCGCATTCCGCGGTTGGGCGTGGTGTATTGCCCCGAAGAACGGGCCGTGTTCCGCAGCCTGGACGTGACCGAAAACCTGATGCTGCCGCCGCGCCTGGCCGATGGCGGCATGTCGCTGGACGAAATCTACACGCTGTTTCCCAACCTGCGCGAACGCAGCGCCAGTTCGGGCGGCAACCTGTCGGGCGGCGAACAGCAGATGCTGGCGATCGCGCGCATCCTGCGCACCGGCGCCCAGCTCATCCTGCTGGACGAACCCACCGAGGGCCTCGCGCCCGTCATCGTGCAGCAGATCGGGCATGCCATCCGCACCCTGAAGGAGCGGGGCTTCACCATCGTGCTGGTCGAGCAGAACTTCCGTTTCGCGACCAAGGTGGCTGACCGCCACTACGTCATGGAGCACGGCTGCGTCGTCGACCAGCTGTCGGCAGAAGAAGCGCGCAACGATCCCGAGCGGATCAAGCGCCGCCTGGGCGTCTGAGGGGAGAATCCACGTGTTCGAAATATTCGGCGTGCCGTCCACGGCACTATTCGGCCAACTGCTGCTCGGCCTGATCAACGGTTCGTTCTACGCACTGCTGTCGATCGGGCTGGCGGTGATCTTCGGCCTGTTGAACATCATCAACTTCGCCCATGGCGCGCAGTACACGGCGGGCGCATTCCTGGCCTGGATGCTGCTGAACTATCTGGGCGTGAACTACTGGGCAGCGCTGGTGCTGGTGCCGCTCATCATGGCCGTGTTCGCCATCGTGGTCGAGCGCCTGCTGATCTCGCGCACCTACCGCATGGATCACTTGTACGGGCTGTTGCTGACCTTTGGCATCGCGCTGCTGATCGAAGGCGGCCTGCGTCAGGCCTATGGCGTATCGGGGTTGCCCTACACGATACCCAAGGCGTTGTCTGGCGGCGTCAACCTGGGCTTCATGTTCCTGCCCTGGTATCGCGGCTGGGCGGTGGCGGTGTCGCTGGTGCTGTGCCTGGCCGTGTGGGTGCTGATCGAGAAGACCCGCGTGGGCGCGATGCTGCGCGCGGCCACCGAGAATCCGACGGTGGTGCGCTCCTTCGGCATCAACGTGCCGCTGCTCATCACGCTGACCTACGCGCTGGGCGTGGCGCTGGCGTCGGTGGCGGGCGTGATCGCCGCGCCGATCTACCAGGTCAGTCCGATGATGGGCTCCAACCTCGTGGTGGTGGTGTTCGCGGTGGTGGTGATCGGCGGCATGGGCTCCATCATGGGCGCCATCATCAGTGGTTTCGGGCTGGGCATCATCGAAGGCCTGACCAAGGTGTTCTATCCCGAGGCCGCCAACCTGGCGATCTTCATCATCATGGTGCTGGTGCTGCTGTGCAAGCCCGCGGGCCTGTTCGGCAAGCCGCTGCAGGTGCAGAACGTGCTGGCCGCCGAGGCCACGCGCGAGCCGGTGCAGCTGAGCCGCCGCGGCATGCGCGTGGCGATGGCTGTGCTGGCCGTGGCCGCCATCGCCGCGCCCTGGTTCATCTATCCGACCTTTCTGATGAAGGTGCTGTGCTTCGCGCTGTTTGCCGCGGCCTTCAATCTGCTGGTGGGCTACGTGGGCCTGCTGTCGTTCGGCCATGCCGCGTTCTTCGGCGCGGCTGCCTACGCGACCGGCATCGTGATGAAGCTGCTGAGCGCCACGCCCGAACTCGGCCTACTGGCCGGGGTGCTGACGGGGGGGCTGCTGGGTCTGGCGTTTGGCGCCGTCGCGATCCGGCGCCAGGGCATCTACTTCGCGATGATCACGCTGGCGTTGTCGCAGCTGGTCTACTTCATTGCGGTCCAGGCGGGTTTTACCGGCGGCGAGGACGGCCTGCAAAGCGTGCCGCGCGGCAAGCTGTTCGGCATCTTCGATCTTGATGGCGTGATGCCGATGTATTACTTCACGTTGGCCGTGTTCGCGCTGGGCTATGCCTTTGTGCTGCGCGTGCTGAACTCGCCCTTTGGCGAGGTGATCCGTTCGGTGCGCGACAACGAGCAGCGCGCGCGCTCGCTGGGCTATTCCACTTCGCGCTACAAGCTGATGGCGTTCACGCTGTCGGCCTCGGTGGCGGGGCTGGCCGGCGGCCTGAAGGTGCTGGTGTTCGGCGTCGCGTCGTTGACGGACGTGCATTGGCACGCCAACGGCGAAGTGGTGCTGATGGCGCTGCTGGGCGGCATCGGCACGGTGTTCGGCCCGCTGGCCGGCGCGTTCACCTTCGTGTCGCTGCAGAACTACCTGGCGCCGCTGGGCTCCTGGGTGCTCATCGTCCAGGGCGCAATCTTCGTCCTCTGCGTCCTCCTGTTCCGCGACGGCATCATGGGATTGGTCTCGCGGGCCTGGCTGGCGCTTACCCGTACGAAAAAGGAATCCTGATGTACTTGCATGTCGTAATGCTGCAGCTGTCCGAGGCCGCCGACGCGCGCTTCCATGACCGCGTCCAGGGCTATTGCCAACGCATCCTGGCCGAATGCGAAGGCGTGGCGGGCTACGCCTTCCGGCCCAACGAAGCCAGCCGCTCGGACGGCCTGACCCACGCCGTGGTGGCGGCCTTTGCGGACAGCCCCGCGCATGACCGCTACCAGGTCTCGCCCGCGCACCAGGAGATGAAGGCCTACATGGCCGGCTTCATCGAGCGCCTGGTGGTGTATGACGGGGAAATTCCTACGTTCAGCTGAATGGCCCGAACCGCGCCCGGGCTCCCGGAAAGGGATAAACTCGCGGATGACTTTTCATCGTCTGGCCGCCTGCAGGGCAGGCCGCCCGCGGTAGCGGGCGCCTCGCGGGGCTGGCTGTTTTCTATTGCCGGATTCCGGCCACGTATTCTTCATAGGTCGAGTGAACATGGACTACGTATTGCCCCCTCAGCCGCCCGTCGCGGTTCCCGTTGCCGGCAGCGCCGCGCTGTTTCCGGTGCGTCGCGTCTATTGCGTCGGCCGCAATTATGCCGAACACGCCAAGGAAATGGGCTTCACGGGCCGCGAGGATCCGTTCTTCTTCTGCAAGCCGGCCGACGCCGTGCTGAGCGTGGCCGACGGCGAAACCGGCAAGATGCCGTATCCGCCCAAGACCTCCAACCTGCACTACGAAATGGAATTGGTCGTGGTGCTGGGCAAGGGCGGCCGCGACATCCCGGTCGAACAGGCCAATGAGTGTGTGTGGGGCTATGCGCTGGGCCTGGACATGACCCGCCGCGACCTGCAAGGCGAAATGAAGAAGCAGGGCCGCCCCTGGGAAATCGGCAAGGCCTTCGACCTGTCCGCGCCGCTGGGTCCGATCCATCCGCGCAGCGTCGTCGGCACCCTGGAAAAGGGCGCCATCTGGCTGGACGTGAATGGCCAGCGCAAGCAGTCCAGCGACATTTCGCAGATGCTGTGGAACATTCCTGAGAGCATTTCCTACCTGTCCGGCCTGTTCGAACTGCAACCCGGCGACCTCATCTTCACCGGCACGCCCGAAGGCGTGGGCGCCGTGCTGCAAGGCGACGTGATCACCGGCGGCGTCGAAGGCCTGGGTGAACTGCGCGTCCAGATCGTTTAAAGTACGCCCCGGATCCGTTTTCACCACTTCAGGAGCGCCAGCATGCGCAGCAAGATCGTGCTGACCGCCTTCGTCGTGTTCGGCTTCGTTCTCGCCGGTTGCAACACCGTCGCGGGCATGGGCAAGGACATGTCGAAGGCAGGCAACGCCATTACCAACGCCGCCGACAAGTAATTGCCGGGGCGGTTTTGAGAAGGCCTGAGTTGGGAGTCACGCCCCGCTCAGGCCTTTGCACGTTCAGGCGCTAGGAAGCAAGGTGTGCTTCTGCGCCCGCTATGAAAATCCTGAGTGAGAAATCGAGTTGCTCGGGCCCGTAGGTGTCGATTCCCAATGCGACGGCCTGGCGTAGCCGTGAATAGGACTTTCCATCGACCGAATCCAGCCATTTCTGAAGCTGGCGAGGTCTGGTGCGATCGACCGCTGACCTGGCCTGCCAGATATCCTTCACATGGCCAACGCAGAGGGCGGCCAGCAGCACGGCCAGGCGCACCGCGGCCGCTTCGCTGAAGCCCGCCCGATTCAGCTGTTCGAGCAATTCCTCGGTCGGCAGCAGGTTCCAGCTCATCAGCTCGGAATCGTCAAAGCGAAGATGTTCCGCCAAGCCCCCCATGGCGACGGCTGCGTCGACCAGGTGGGTCGCGTAGGTCCTGCATGCGTCTTGCCATGTGGCCGCGTGAGCGATGTCGGCGCTGCTGAAGCTGGCCGTCAGCGTGTCCTTCGCGACAAGCGCCAGCAGCGTCTGGCGATCTTTCACGTGATAGTTGAGCGCCTTCCGGTCCACATTGAGCGCATCCGCCAGTGCCTGCATCGACAATTTGTCGTGACCGATGCGCCTTGCCGCCCGCAAGATCCGGTCCAGATCAAGGCCGGCTCGTTCTCCTCTTCCGCGCTCAACTTCCCCTAAAACGTCTTTTTTCATCGTCTTTTCGGCGTGATGTTTGGTCAACAAGCAGGCCGCCTCAAGTCTGCTTGAGCGCGGAAAGCATGGCACATCCTGAGGAAAACCCTGCTTGACCTCAGTTGATCGTAACACTAACTTCAACGCCATATTCCCGGCCGGGAATAAGGCGTTGAAGAGGCGGGATGCTGATCAGAGGGTGCATGGATCGCTGCCAACAACGTCGTGACCAGCAGCAGGCTGCACGGAATGGAGGTGGTTCGCCCAGTGATCAACTTTCGACACCGGTCGGCATGAAATATCTCAATTGGCCCCAAGCTTGGAGCATCCGGGCCGGGCTATTGAGACGGCTGCGGACGCGCTATCGGGATGCCTCCCCTCCCTGAATTCTTGCATCGACCATGACCTATGCGTACATGCCCGATTGTTATGTCTAAACAATCCAGATTTTTCAGAGAACCAGCGAGAAATCCGGGATTGAAGGAGGCCGCGTGCCAAACCAGATCATCAATTCGCGCCAGGTCAAAGTGCCGGCGCACTCGATCGTGTCGATCTTTACCGCCATGGGGGCGATTGCATGGGACTGCAATGCCTCTGAATCCCGAACGGGGCTCGAGCGCGGAACCGTCGCTCAGCTACGGCCCTCATCCGAGGCCTCGGTCGCGGAATCCGCGCCGCCGCCTGCGTCTGATTTTGCGTCTCTTGAGCGCCTGATGGAGCAGGGCGCGCTGGTCCGGATTCCGTCGATTCGAGACACAGTGCTGCGGGATGCCGGCGGATTTCGTTCCGACCTGGCGCGGCACGGGATAGGTTTTCAGATAGTCAGCTTGAACTCCGCGGCTTACGACCTCAAAGGCGGAAACCCGAGGACGCATCGCAAGCAGTCGTACAACGGCCAGGTTCCCACCGTCGCGGAGACACAGCAGCTTGTCCTGACTTATGACCTGGGTCAGCACGGAAACGATCAAAGCCAATTGATTTTCAGCGCCATGACGGGGCACGCGAGCTGGGCGCCGAAGGGGCCTTCGGCGGACATTGCGCTGAGCCGGCTGGCGTACTTCACCACATTCAACAACCGTCAGTGGGAGTTGAAGGCAGGCTATCTCAGCAATGCCCTGGAGTTCGTGGGCTTGTACGTTGGCGGTTCGTTGGCGGTCGGCGCGCAAGGGATGAATGCCATCATTCCCTTTCAGGTCGGCCTGTCACGCCTGCCTTTCGCCACCCCGGGCGTAAACGTGACCTACAACGGCTCTGGCGGCTTCTACAACAAGACCGGAATTCAGCGCAGCATAAGCCCCTATGGAGCAGAGGCCGAAGAGTCGGAACATCAGCATGGGCTGAAGTGGAAAACGCCGGGAAGCGGGTGGTTGGCGATCAACGAAACCGGAGTGAAGCAGCAAGCAAGTCCCGACAACCCTTCGAGATGGTTTCGGATCGGGGGGATTTTCAATACGTCCGACTACGCCAGGTTCGATTCCCGCCAGCGCAGCTCGAACAACTACGCGCTCTATGCCGCGGGAGACCAGCAGATTTCGCGGCTGACGCCCAACTCCTCGTCTGCGCAGGGATGGTACGCCGGCCTTTCCTTGCACCTTGCTCCCGCGGATCAGAATCTGTACACCAAGTTCGTGGAGGCCAGGCTATATACGATAGGGACGTTTCCATCGCGACCCTATGACATGCTATCCGCCACGGTCACCTGGTCGGATTTCAGCGATACCGCGAAGGACGCGTTCGGCAAGCGGGGCGTGGACACGGCCAACTCGAGCAGTGCGGCCATGGTGTCCTACATGGCGCGCCTCTATCCCGGCGTCTATCTGAGCACGGGACTCAGCTACATCCGATCCCCGTCATTCGTGCCCGTGGACAACAATGCCTTGAATTTTCTGGTGGGGTTCAACATGTTCATGTAAGGGGGGCATTCTTCCCTTCCGCCCCATGGCCATCTTTACTATATGGGGACTGCCAAAAAAAACGCCCGATGAGATTCATCGGGCGTTCATTCCTTGGGCCAAGCCTGCGCTGGTCGCCTGCGGCAGGAGGCGCATGGGGGCGAGGCCTACAGCACATCTCCAGCATAGTCGGCCAGGCGCGAACGCTCGCCGCGCTGCAGGGTGACATGCCCCGAATGCGGCCAGCCCTTGAAGCGGTCGACCACGAAGGTCAGGCCGGAACTGCCTTCGGTCAGGTAGGGCGTATCGATCTGGGCAATGTTGCCCAGGCAAATCACCTTGGTGCCCGGGCCCGCGCGCGTGACCAGCGTCTTCATCTGCTTGGGCGTCAGGTTCTGCGCCTCGTCGATGATCAGGTACTTGTTCAGGAAGGTGCGGCCGCGCATGAAGTTCAGGGACTTGACCTTGATGCGCGAACGGATCAGATCCATGGTGGCGGCGCGCCCCCAGTCCCCGTTGCCTTCGCCTTCGCCCATGTTCAGGACGTCCAGGTTGTCTTCCAGGGCGCCCATCCAGGGCAGCATCTTCTCTTCTTCCGTACCCGGCAGGAAACCGATGTCTTCCCCGACCGGCACCGTGACGCGGGTCATGATGATTTCGGTGTAGCGCTTGGTTTCCAGCACCTGGGTGATGCCCGCGGCCAGCGCCAGCAGCGTCTTGCCCGTGCCCGCCTGACCTAGCAGTGACACGAAGTCGCACTCCGGATTCATCAGCAGGTTCATGGCGAAGTTCTGCTCGCGGTTGCGCGCGGTGATGCCCCAGACGTTGTTCTTGCCGTGGGTGTAGTCGCGCAGCGTGGCCAGCACCGCCATCTTGCCGCTGACCTCGCGCACCTGCGCGTACAGCGGCATCTGGCCTTCGAAGTAGACGAACTGGTTGACCACGAACTGCGAGCACAGCGGGCCATGGATGCGGTAGAAGGTGGTGCCGCCCTGTTGCCAGGATTCCACGTCCTTGCCGTGCTTGTTCCAGAAGTCCTCGGGCAGCTGCATCACGCCCGAGTACATCAGGTCCGAGTCCTCCATGACATGGTCGTTGAAGTAGTCTTCAGCGGCCATGCCCAGCGCGCGCGCCTTCAGGCGCATGTTGATGTCCTTGGACACCAGCACGACTTCGCGCTGCGGGTACTTTTCCTGCAGGGCGCGCACGACGCCCAGGATCTGGTTGTCGGCCTTGCCCATGGGCAGGTCGGACGGCAGCGTGCTGTGGATCGCGGTCGTCTGGAACATCAGGCGGCCGGTGGCGTCCTTGTTGCCCAGCTTGGTCAGCTCCAGGCCTTCGTCCAGCTGGGTCGCGTCCTGCACCAGCGCGTCCAGCGAACGGCTGACCTGGCGCGCGTTGCGCGCCACTTCCGACATGCCCTTCTTCTGATGGTCCAGCTCTTCGAGCGTCATCATCGGCAGGAAGATGTCGTGCTCTTCGAAGCGGAACAGGGAACTGGGATCGTGCAGCAGCACGTTGGTGTCCAGCACGAACAGCTTGCGCGGTTCGTTCTGGGCGCGGGCTTTGGTGCGCTTGGCGGGCGCCGGCTTGGCGCGGCGCGTTTCGGCGCGCGCAGCGGGAGCGGCTGGCGCCGGCGGCGGCACCTGGCGGGCGGGCGCGGGGATCTGCGCCTTGCGGGCCGGTGCGGCCAGGCCTTCAAGTTCGGGCTGGACGAGGAGCTCGTCTTCGTTGTCCTCGGCGAGGACTGCCTGGGTACTGGACCGCGCAGCGGCGGTCTTGGTGCTGCGGGCCTGCGCCCGGGCGGATTCGCCCGAGGGGAAGGTCAGGATGGCTGCGGGACGGGTGGGCAACTTCGGAAGCGGCATATTTGTCACTCTCCAGTGTGGGCCGGCTATAGCGCCTGACGGGTAAAACCTGTGCTGACGGCTAACCGATGCTCTTCGCTGCTTGCAGGACTTCCTTGGCGTGGCCCGGGACCTTCACCCCGCGCCACTCCTGCACCAGCACGCCATAGGCATCGATCAGGAAGGTGCTGCGCTCGATGCCGCGCACCTGCTTGCCGTACATGTTCTTCTGCTTGATGACGCCGAACAGATTGCAGACGGTTTCGTCGGCGTCGGAGATGAGAGGGAAGGGAAGTTCGTACTTGGCCTTGAAGTTCTCGTGCGATTTCAATGAATCGCGCGAGATGCCGATGACCACCGCGCTGGCCGCCAGGAATTCGGCGTGCAGGTCGCGGAAATCCTGGCTTTCGGTGGTGCAGCCAGGCGTGTTGTCCTTGGGATAGAAATACAGGATCACGGCGCGGCCCTGGCATTGCTCCAGGCTGATCGGACCTATGGTGCTTTCGGCGGTGAACAGCGGGGCGGGTTTGCCTATGGTCGGCGTCATTTCTGGGATTCTCCGTTGGGGGGGATGAGGGCCACGACCACGCGCCGGCCCTCCGCCATCAGGATGTTGTAGGTGCGCGAGGCGGCGTGCGTGTCCATGATCTCGACGCCGATGCCGGCCGCCAGCAGGGGGCGCAGCACCTCGGGGCGCAGGAACTGCTGGCGCGCGCCCGTGCCCACCAGCAGCACTTCCGGCGCATTCGCGGGACGGCTGGGGCTGGCTTCCGGTTCGTCCAGAAAGTCCATGGGGTCGCGGACGGGCTCGGACAATCCGGCCGCCTGGCGCAAGAGGGTGGGGGTGATGTCGGCCGGCGACTCAACAGGCCAGTGGGTCACTTCGCCTTCGGGGCCGAACGCGACCGAGGAGGAAAAACGTACCTGGTTGACCTCGATATAGCCATCGCCATAGGCGGTGACGGTATTCAGAGCGGCCGTCGCAGGATCGGTATGCAGCTTCAATAAAAACTCCGGCTATATGGCCCGATAATAGCGCATCGGGATGACGCCATGTTGCAGGGTATCCACGAGAGAGACCCCTACGCCGCACTCGCTGCGCCCGCTTGCTGCCCCCAAGAGGGGGCGCGTTTTGCCTTGGGGCGGCCCGGCGGAGAACCGAGGCCCCCACGCCGCACTCGCTGCGCTCGCTTGCTGCCCCCCGAGGGGGTGTTTTGCCTTGGGGCGGCCCGGCGGAGAAACGAGGCCCCCACGCCGCACTCGCTGCGCTCGCTTGCTGCCCCCCGAGGGGGCGTTTTGCCTTGGGGCGGCCCGGCGGAGAAACGAGGCCCCCACGCCGCACTCGCTGCGCTCGCTTGCTGCCCCCGAGGGGGCGCGTTTTGCCTTGGGGCGGCCCGGCGGCAAAACAGGGCTTCTTTGCCACGCGATTTCCCTCGGGCGGACCCTGAAATCGGCCCCTTTTTTTCCCCATTTGCCGCACAGCCCTCCTTGCGCTAGATTACAGGGTTTTGCTGCACTGCAATCCCTTGCCGGCGCAGCGTTTCGGACCCTTTTCCCCTTCGCGCATTCGCGCCCTGGTTTTTTCGCCCTTTTTATCGCCCCCTAAGGATTCCCATCATGAGGAAGTTCTCCCGCATCGAGCGTCTGCCCCCGTACGTTTTCAACATTACCGGCGAGCTCAAGATGGCGGCGCGTAGGCGTGGCGAAGACATCATCGACATGTCGATGGGCAACCCGGACGGCGCGACTCCCAAGCACATCGTCGACAAGATGGTGGAAGCGACGACCCGCCCGACCACGCACGGCTATTCCGTGTCCAAGGGCATTCCGCGCCTGCGCAAGGCGATCTGTGACTGGTACCAGCGCCGCTATGCGGTCGAGTTCGATCCGGATTCCGAAGCCATCGTCACCATCGGCTCCAAGGAAGGCCTGGCCCACCTGATGCTGGCCACGCTGGACCGCGGCGACACCGTGCTGGTACCCAACCCCAGCTATCCGATCCATATCTACGGCGCGGTCATCGCCGGCGCCAATATCCGTTCCGTGCGCATGACGCCGGGGGTGGACTTCTTCGAGGAACTGGAACGCGCCGTGCGCGAGTCCATCCCGAAGCCCAAGATGATGGTGCTGGGCTTTCCCAGCAACCCGACCGCGCAATGCGTGGACCTGTCGTTCTTCGAGCGCGTGGTGGCGCTGGCCAAGGAACACGACATCCTGGTCGTGCATGACCTGGCCTACGCCGATATCACCTTCGACGGCTACGTGGCGCCGTCCATCATGCAGGTGCCCGGCGCGCGCGATGTCGCCGTCGAGTTCTTCACGATGAGCAAGAGCTACAACATGGCGGGCTGGCGCATCGGCTACATGGTCGGCAACCGCGAGCTGGTCAACGCGCTCGCGCGCATCAAGAGCTATCACGACTACGGCACGTTCACGCCGATCCAGGTGGCATCCATCGCCGCGCTGGACGGTCCGCAGGACTGCGTGAACGAAATCGTGGCGCAGTACCAAAGCCGCCGCGACGTGCTCGTGCGCGGCTTGCATGAAGCAGGTTGGAATGTGGAAATTCCCAAGGCGTCCATGTACATCTGGGCGCAGATCCCCGAACCCTACAGGGCGATGGGCTCTTTGGAATTTGCCAAGCGCGTCCTGTCGGATGCGAAGGTGGCCGTGTCCCCCGGGATCGGCTTTGGCGAGTATGGCGACGAATACGTGCGCTTCGCTTTGATCGAAAACGAGCAGCGCACCCGGCAAGCGGTGCGAGGCATCAAAGACATGTTCCGCAAGGACGGATTGCTGCGCTAGGCCCACCCCCGAAGCGCTGCGCGCTTCCCCCTCAAGGGGGCGCCGCAGCGGACCGGCAAAGCCGGCTCCGCGCGGCCCCGCGTGGCGCTGCCAAGTGTGGAGTCTTTCGTACAGCAGTTATGGAGAACCGAAAATGAATTCCCCTCAACGCCCGCCTGCTGAAGGCGCCGCGATGAAACCCATGAAAGTCGGCCTGCTCGGCCTGGGCGTGGTTGGCGGAGGCACCTGGTCGGTGCTGTCGCGCAATGCTGAAGAAATCGCACGCCGCGCCGGTCGCCGCATTGAAGTGACCCGCGCCGCCGTGCGCGACGTGGCCAAGGCGCGTGCGCGCGTGGGCGACGCCATCCTGGTCGATACCGATGTGCGCGCGCTGGTGCGCGATCCCGAAATCGACATCGTGGTCGAACTGATCGGCGGCGACACGCTGGCGCGCGAGCTGGTGCTGGAAGCCATCGCCAACGGCAAGCACGTCGTGACCGCCAACAAGGCGCTGCTGGCCAAGCACGGCAACGAGATCTTCGCTGCAGCCCATGAACGCGGCGTGATGGTGACCTTCGAAGCCGCCGTCGCGGGCGGCATCCCCATCATCAAGGCGATCCGCGAAGGCCTGACCGCCAACCGCATCCAGTGGGTGGCCGGCATCATCAACGGCACCACCAACTTCATCCTGTCCGAAATGCGTACGCGCGGCCTGCCGTTCGCCGACGTGCTGGCCGAGGCGCAACGCCTGGGCTACGCCGAAGCCGACCCCACGTTCGACGTGGAAGGCGTGGACGCGGCGCACAAGCTGACCCTGCTGGCGTCGCTGGCCTTCGGCGTGCCGGTCCAGTTCGACCGCGCCTACATCGAAGGCATTTCGCAGCTGGCCGCCGAGGACATCGAGCATGCCGAACGCCTGGGCTACCGCATCAAGCTGCTGGGCGTCACCAAGCGCCGTCCGGACGGCATCGAACTGCGCGTGCATCCCGCGCTGGTGCCGGCCGAGCGCCTGCTGGCCAACGTCGAAGGCGCGATGAACGCCGTGCTGGTCAAGGGCGACGCCGTCGGCCCCACGCTGTACTACGGCCAGGGCGCGGGCGAAGAACCCACCGCCTCGGCCGTGGTGGCCGACCTGGTCGATGTGACCCGCCTGCACACCGCCGATCCGGGCAACCGCGTGCCGCACCTGGCGTTCCAGCCGGACGCCATGTCCGATACGCCGATCCTGCCGATCGAAGATGTCAGCACCTCGTACTACCTGCGCCTGCGCGTGGACGACCAGCCGGGCGTGCTGGCCGACATCGCCCGCATCCTGGCCGACCGTTCCATCTCCATCGGTTCGATGATCCAGCAGCCGTCGCACATCGGCGGCGCCGACATCATCTTCCTGACGCATGAAGCGGTTGAAGGCAACGTCAATCAGGCGATCGAGCGCATCGAAGCCCTGCCGTTCGTGCGCTCGAAAGTGACGCGCCTGCGCGTGGAAAATTTGCTATGAAATACATCTCCACCCGCGGCGGCATGACGCCGCTGCAGTTCTCGGACATCCTGCTGGAAGGCCTGGCGCCGGACGGCGGCTTGGCCGTGCCGGAGCAACTGCCCCAGGTTTCGGCGGAAACGCTGGAGTCCTGGCGCGGCCTGCCGTATGCCGACCTGGCGTTCGAAGTGCTGTCGCTGTTCGCCACCGACATTCCGGCCGACGACCTGCGCCGCTTGACGCGCGCGGCCTACAACCAGCAGACCTTCAACAGCGAGGACATCGTCCCGCTGCGTCCGCTGGACGGCGGCCTGTCGCTGCTGGGCCTGTCTGAAGGGCCGACGCTGGCCTTCAAGGACATGGCCATGCAGTTCCTGGGCCAGGTCTTCGAATACGTGCTGGCCAAGCGCGGCACCACCCTGAACATCGTGGGCGCCACCTCCGGCGACACGGGTTCGGCGGCGGAGTACGCCTTGCGCGGCAAGAAGGGCGTGGCGGTGTTCATGCTGTCGCCCCACGGCCGCATGAGCGCCTTCCAGCGCGCGCAGATGTATTCGCTGCAGGACGAGAACATCCACAACATCGCCGTGCGCGGCGTGTTCGACGAAGCCCAGGACATCGTCAAGGCCCTGGCCGGCGATCTCGAGTTCAAGAGCAAGTACCGCCTGGGCGCGGTCAACTCCATCAACTGGGCGCGCATCGCCGCCCAGGTGGTGTACTACTTCCACGGCTGGCTGCGCGCCACCAGCAAGGCCGGCGAGCAGGTTTCGTTCGCGGTGCCCTCGGGCAATTTCGGCAACATCCTGTCCGGCCACATCGCGCGCAGCATGGGCCTGCCGATCCGCCGCCTGGTGCTGGCCACGAACGAAAACAACGTGCTGGAAGAGTTCTTCCGCACGGGCGTCTATCGTCCGCGTCCCGCCGAGCAGACCTACGCCACCTCCAGCCCGTCCATGGACATTTCGCGCGCGTCGAATTTCGAGCGCTTCGTGTTCGACCTGGTCGGCCGCGACGCGGCGCGCGTCAAGGAACTGTGGGCCGGCATGGCGCGCGACGGGTCTTTCGATCTGTCCGCCCTGAAGCCGCAGTTCGAGGAACGCTATGGCTTCGTGTCGGGCGCAAGCACGCACGAAGACCGCCTCGCGACGATCCGTTCGGTCTACGACGAAACCGGCGTGCTGATCGATCCGCACACCGCCGATGGCGTCAAGGTCGCGCGTGAATTCGTCGAGCCCGGCGTGCCCATGCTGGTCCTGGAAACCGCCTTGCCGGCGAAGTTCTCGGAAACCATTGAAGAGGCCCTGGGCCGTCCGGCCACGCCGCCGGGCAACCTGGCCGATCTTGAATCCTTGCCGCAGCGCGTCGAACTCATGGATTGCGATGCGGGCGCCGTGCGCCGTTTCATCGAGGCGAACGCCAAGGTGTAAAGGCCGCTTGCGTCTTGTATGCGTGTGCAACCCCTCGCAGGCCGGGCCTTCGAGGGGTTTCTTTCATTTTGGCGGGTCAGCGGCTTTACCTTCGCATGCATTTTGACCACAACCCGTCACGAATGCGGGGACAGTGTCAGATACAGTGAATTCACGATTCACTTTCGGAGAACACGCCCATGAAACTGAAGACCATGACGCTCGCCCTGGCCGTGACCGGATTCGGAGTGCTGGCGGGATGCTCGTCTCCGTCGGTCATTCAGCAGCGGGATGGCAGCTCGACCGTGACGCCGGACAAGCCCGAGTACGACAAGGATTCGGGCATGTACGAATACGACAAGGACGGCAAGAAGGTCCAGATCAACAAGGACGACGTGAAGTCGATCGAACAGGTGAAGTGACCGCCGTTCCGATATGCTTGTCCATGCAAAAAGCCCCGGCCGCTCAAGGCGCCGGGGCTTTTTCGTTGGCGCAGGGCGCCCGCAGCGTTACTGCTTGGCTGCGTCTTCGGCGTGGTAGCGGCCGACGCGGTCGACTTCGTTCTTCGAGCCCAGGATCACGCTGACGCGCTGGTGCAGCTTGTCAGGCTGGATCTCCATGATGCGCTGCGTGCCGTTGATCGCGGCGCCGCCGGCCTGTTCGACCAGGAAGCTCATGGGGTTGGCTTCGTACATCAGGCGCAGCTTGCCGGCCTTGCCAGGTTCGCGGGCATCCCACGGGTACATGAAGATGCCGCCGCGGGTCAGGATGCGATGCACGTCGGCCACCATGGAGGCGATCCAGCGCATGTTGTAGTCCTTGCCCAGCGGACCGGTCGTGCCGGCCAGGCAATCGTCGACGTAGCGCTTGACCGGGGCAGCCCAGTGGCGCATGTTCGACATGTTGATGGCGAATTCCTTGGTGTCCTCCGGCACGCGGATGTTCTCGTGCGTCAGCACCCACGAGCCCATTTCGCGGTCCAGCGTGAAGCCCACCACGCCATTGCCGATGGTCAGCACCAGCATCGTCTGCGGACCATAGACGGCATAGCCGGCCACGACCTGCTTGTCGCCCGGTTGCAGGAAGTCCTGCTCGCACACCGGCGCGCCCGATACGTCATGCGGGGCGTGCAGCACCGAGAAGATGGTCCCGATGGAGACGTTGACGTCGATGTTCGAAGAGCCGTCCAGGGGATCGAACAGCAGCAGGTATTCGCCCTTGGGGTAGCGGTTCGGAATCAGATGGATGGTTTCCATCTCTTCCGAGGCCATGGCCGCCAGATGGCCGCCCCATTCATTGGCTTCGAGCAGGATTTCGTTGGACAGCACGTCCAGCTTCTTCTGCACTTCGCCCTGGACATTCTCGCTTTCCAGGCTGCCGAGGACGCCGCCGAGCGCGCCCTTGCTCACCGCATGGCTGATGGCCTTGCAGGCGCGCGCGACCACTTCGATGAGCAGCCGCACTTCCGGCGCGAGGGCTTGGGCGGAGCGCTGCTGCTCCACCAGGTATTGGGTCAGTGTTTTACGTTTCAAAGGAACCTCCTATGCTGCGAATTCTAAAGCCTTGGATACGATTTCCTGCACATTGCGCGACAGGCCTTCCTGTGCGCGCACCCGCTGCAGGGCGGCCTGCATAGGCGTGCGCAGGGCGGGCACGAAGCGTGCCCAGTTGTCCAGCGCGCGCGCCAGGCGGGCGGCAATCTCGGGGTTGAGGGCATCCAGCGCCAGCACCTGCTCGGCCCAGAAGGCGTAGCCGGTGCCATCGGGGTGATGCATGCCGCGGGCGTTGTTCAGGCAGAACTGGAAGATCAGCGAGCGCGCGCGGTTCGGGTTGCGCAAGGTGAACGCGGGGTGCTGCATCAGCTCGCGCGCGGTCTGCACGGTGGTCGAGCGGGCCGCAGCCTGCAGGGCGAACCACTTGTCCACCACCAGGGCGTTGTCGCGCCATTTGTCGTAGAAAGCGGCAAGCGCCTTGTGCGGGAAGTCGCCCTGGCCGAAATTGATCAGCGCGGACAGCGCCGCCATGCTGTCGGTCATGTTGCCGGCCTTCTCGTACTGCTGCTCGGCCAGGCGCTGGGCATCCGGTTCGCCCGCCGCCATCAGGTGGCTGAGCGCCAGGTTCTTCAAGGCGCGCCTGCCGGCCGGAACCGGCGCCGGACTGTATTCGCCCGGGGTCTGGTTGTCGTCGAATGCCTGGCGGAATTCGGCGGACAACTGGCGTCCCAGTTCGGCGCGCAGGAAGTCGCGCGCGACCGCGAGGGCCGGCGGGTCCACCTGCTGCATGCGTTCTGCCAGGGTCTTTTCGGACGGCAGGGCCAGGGCGCGGGCGCGATAGGCGGCGTCCAGCGCCGGATCGGTCAGCAACGCGCGCCAGGTCTCGATGAAGGCGGCGTCGGCATGCAGGGTCTTGCCGGCCTGGCGGGCCTCGGCCAGCGCCAGGATCTGGCGGGTGGCGAATTCCTGGCCGGCCTCCCAACGCGCGAAGGGATTGCCGTCGTGCGCCGACAGCAGGGCCAGTTCTTCGTTGGTCCAGTCGTAGTCCACGATGACCGGGGCCGAGAAGTCGCGCAATAGCGACGGCACGGGACGCTCGGCGATATCCTCGAATACCCATTGCTGGCTTTGCTGCGTCAGTTCCAGCAGCGCGGTGTCCAGGACCGCGCCAGCATGGCGCAGTGGCAGCGCGCGGCCGTCGCGGTCCAGCAAGCCGATGGCGAACGGGATGTGGAAGGGGGCCTTGACGTAGTCGGCGCCGGCCTTCTTCTCCACGCCGACCGGCGGGCATTCCTGGGTGAGCGTCACGGTGCAGCGGCGCGCGGCGGCGTCGTGGTCGAGCTTGACGGTCACGCGCGGCGTGCCGGCCTGGCGGTACCAGCGGCGGAACACGGACAGGTCGCGGTCCGGATGCTGGCGTACGTAGACGGATTCCATGGCGGCGACGAAGTCGTCGCAGGTCACGGCCTGGCCGTCATGGCGGCGGAAGTACTCGTCCATGCCGGCGCGAAAGCCTTCCTCGCCCAGCAGAGTGTGCTGCATGCGGATGACTTCGGCGCCTTTCTCGTACACGGTGGCCGTGTAGAAGTTGCCGATCTCCTGGTAACTTTCAGGCCGGATCGGATGGGCCATGGGACCGGCGTCTTCCGGAAACTGGGCGGCGCGCAACGCCACAACGTCGTCGATGCGCTTGACCGCGCGGGCGCTCGCGGCCTCGGCGGCATCCATGCCGTGGGCCATCATGTCGGCGCTGAATTCCTGGTCGCGAAAGACGGTCAGGCCTTCCTTCAGGCTCAGCTGGAACCAGTCACGGCAGGTGACGCGGTTGCCGGTCCAGTTGTGGAAGTACTCGTGTCCGATGACGGATTCGATGCCTTCATAGTTGGCGTCCGTGGCCGTATCCGCATCCGCCAGCACGTAGGCGGCGTTGAAGATGTTCAAGCCCTTGTTTTCCATCGCGCCCATGTTGAAGTCATGGACGGCCACGATCATGAAGCGGTCCAGGTCCAGCTCCAGGCCGAAGCGGCTTTCGTCCCAGCGCAGCGCGCGCACCAGCGAATCCAGCGCCCATTCGGTCTTGGATTCCGAGCCCGGGTCGCTGTAGACCTGCAGCAGCACGTCGCGGCCGCTGGACGTCTTCACGGTGGTTTCGCGGTGGGTGAGCTTGCCTGCCACCAGCGCGAACAGGTAGCAGGGCTTGGGGAAGGGATCTTCCCATTCGACTTCGTTGCGGCCGTCGGGCAACTGGCGCGTGGCCAGCAGGTTGCCGTTGGACAGCAGCACCGGATACTCGGGCTGGGCGCGCAAGGTCACGCGGTAGCGCGACATCACGTCGGGCCGGTCGGCGAACCAGGTGATGCGGCGAAAACCTTCGGCTTCGCATTGGGTGAAGAAGTTGCCGCCCGAGACGTACAGGCCCATCAGCGTGGAATTGGCCGACGGTTTGCATCGGCTGACGATTTCCACCGTGGCGGCGGGGGGCAGGCCGTAAAGGGCCAGGCTGTGTTCGGAAAGGCGGTAACTGTCGGCGGGCAGGGCCGTGCCATTCACGCCTACCGAGACGAGTTCCAGGTCTTCGCCGTCCAGGATCAGGGCGGCGTCGGCGCTGGCCCCGGCCTTGCGTTGCACTTGCATCGTGCAGCGCACTTCGGTCGCGTCCGGCGCGAGGTCGAAGGCGAGGGCGACTTCGGGAATGTCGTAGGGGTAGGGCTGGTAATCCTTGCGATATACGGTTACGGGCGTGTCTGTGCGCATGGGATTGCAGTCCTGTATGAACGAGGGTTCTATTGTAGTGGCTGGGCAAGACGCGCCGACCTGGGCCGTTTGGCGTACCGTAAACTTTTTGTAGCGGTCTGAGTCAAAGTCAGTATCATGGCGCCGTCGCGCGCCAGAGGGGTGTCAAATGTCGAGGTTGTCCATGTTCAATATGCGCCGCTGGGCCGGTCTGCTGGCCGTGGCGGGGGCGTTTGCCCTGACGGGTTGTGCCGCGCCCACGGTTTCCGCGCGGGTCACTTCCTTTCAGCAATGGCCCGCAGGCGTGGAGGGGCAAACCTACCAGTTCATTGCCGCCGACGCCTCGCAAAACAATAATCTCGAATATCAGTCCTATCAGGACATGGTGCGGGCCGGCATAGGCGCAACCGGCCTGGTCGAGGCCAGGCCTGGCGCCAAGGGTCGTTTCGACGTGTCGTTCAACTACGGCACCTCGCAGACCCAGATAATGGTGCAGCGTCCGTACGACCCATATTTCTACGGCGGCTACGGCTACGGAGGTTTCTACGGTCCGCGTCCGTGGGGAGCGGGATATGGCTACTGGGGGCCGGACTGGGTGGACGTGCCCATGGTCGTGCAGCGCAATACCCTCACCCTGCATATCTACGACACGCAGCGCAGCGGCGCCGAGGTATACCGTTCCAGCGCTTTCATATTGAGCGAGCGCGACGATTTCCTGCGTACCATGCCGTACCTGGTGCGCGCAATATTTGATAATTTTCCCGGGAATAATGGCGCGGAACGCGAAATCCGCTTCCCCGTGCAATGAAATCGGCGTGGCTTTTCGGTCCCGCCTTTAAATAAAATCGGCGCACCAAAATGGTGCGCCGATTTTTTTCTTACTGGCGAATAGGTTCTTATTCTTTGATAAGAAAACTGTCGCGGGTCGCGCCTGCGGCTTCTTCCGCGGCGAGCCAGCGGGGAGCCTTGCCACGGCCGCTCCACGTTTCCCCTGTTTGAGGATGGCGGTACTTGGGCGCAACGGCGCGTTTGGCGGCGTTGGCCGGACGGGCAGCGGCGCCAGCCTTGCGGCGGCCGCCGGTGGCGGCGCGGGCGGGTTTGCCGGCGCCATAGGCTGCGACGATTTCTTCAGGCGTGATGTCGTACTCGCGCATCGACGTGATGATCTGCGTGATCACGGGCTTGCGACGCTTGGTTTGCAGGACTTCAGCCTTCTTTTGTAGCTTGTTGATTTCCTTTTCGATCTTTGCTTGCAGTGCTGCGTAGGATTCTCGGGCCATGGTTTATTCCTGATTATGGAACTGCTGTAATCGCCGGCGAAGTTATTGTGTAATTGTTGTGCCTCGCATAATACAGAAGTTACGGCTTGACTTCCTGGTTTCTGAAGCAATTACTTTGTATCAAAAGAGTCCGATACCGTTTTCAGGCGCGCGAGTGCCCGCGACGAGCCAAGTATTGGGAAGGATATTCTCGAATTTGGGACAACTTGAAACAATAGGGGTATTGGTTCACGAGGCGGACGAATAGCCGCGCGTGCCCTTGCATCTGCCCGATTTGTCTCGCAAAGCGCGCAAATGCGGGGCTTCCAGGCTTGGCGCCTGCCTCGAGCAAGCGGTGTGCGAGGCGTTCCCAGAAGTCTGATGACGTGATGGCGGGAACGAATGAATTGTCTAGCAGTCTGATATTGGTCCAACCTGATCAGATGGGGTCCTCGCGCTGCGAGCCCTGCGAGCTGTTTGGCATATTTCATTTTGATGTCAGGTTGTATGACGAGTTTGGCCCGAGATGTCTGAATCCCTTTGCCTATATGCCAGGTGGCTGCAAATGCTCCATGGCGACCAGGAAAAAGGGGCGCATCGAACATCGTTTGAGCTCGTCAATTCAACTTGATATGTAATATTCCGGCCCCATGCATACCTCCGCAGATAATGCCCGCGGTATTTTTGGCCGCCGACGCGTACCTTCCGGAGATCCGTGGCTGGCGCCATGTCGCCGGGCCGCGCCAGCGTTACGATATGATCTCGAGTATCACCGCGAGCGCGCGCCAGCGCGCCGCCGTCTCCTGTACAGAGCCCATGAAAATCATCGATCCCGCCATTGCTTCCCTCGCCACCGCCAAATCTCTGCTGCTCGACCCCTGGGGCCTGACCGAGGCGGACATGGCGCGCGCGCTGGGTGAGATCTTCACGCACAAGGTCGACTACGCCGATCTGTATTTCCAGTACACGCGCAGCGAGGGCTGGAGCCTGGAAGAGGGCATCGTCAAGACCGGCAGTTTTTCGATCAGCCAGGGTGTCGGGGTACGCGCCGTGAGCGGCGAGAAAACCGCCTTCGCCTATTCGGATTCGCTGTCGCCCGAAGCGCTGTTGTCGTCCGCGCACGCGGTTCGCGGCATTGCGCGCCGCGGCGCTGGCAAGGTAAAGGTGGCGGCGCAGGTCGAAGCCGAGATCGGCCGCAGCCTGTATGCCGATATCGATCCGGTTGCCACCTTGAGCGCTCCCGAGAAGGTCGCGCTGCTGGAACGCGTGGAGCGCATGGCGCGCGCGCGCGATCCGCACGTGATCCAGGTCATGGCGGGGCTGGGCGCCGAATATGACGTGGTGCTGGTGGCCGGCAGCGACGGCCGCCTGGCCGCCGACGTGCGTCCGCTGGTGCGCCTGTCGCTGACTGTCATTGCCGAACGCAATGGCCGCCGCGAAATGGGTCACGCGGGCGGCGGCGGCCGCCTGGGCCTGGCCTATTTCACGGACGAAATGCTGCAGGGTTATGTCGAGCGCGCGGTGCACGAGGCCATGGTGAACCTGGAAGCGCGCCCGGCGCCAGCGGGTGAAATGACCGTCGTGCTGGGTTCGGGCTGGCCCGGCATTCTGCTGCACGAGGCCGTCGGCCACGGGCTGGAAGGCGACTTCAACCGCAAGGGCTCCAGCGTGTTCTCCGGCCGCATCGGTGAGCGCGTGGCCTCCAAGGGCGTGACCGTGGTCGACGACGGCACGATCCCGGATCGCCGCGGCTCGCTCAATATCGACGACGAAGGCAATGCCACCCAGCGCAACGTGCTGATCGAGGACGGTATCCTGCGCGGCTACATGCAGGACACGCTGAACGCGCGCCTCATGAAGACCGCCGCCACCGGTAACGGCCGCCGCGAATCGTTCGCGCATCTGCCCATGCCGCGCATGACCAATACCTACATGCTGGCGGGCGACAAACCGGCCGAGGAAATCGTGTCTTCCGTCAAGCGCGGCTTGTACGCGGTCAACTTTGGCGGCGGCCAGGTCGACATCACCAACGGCAAGTTCGTGTTCTCGGCGTCCGAAGCCTACATGATCGAAAACGGCAAGGTGACCTATCCGGTCAAGGGCGCCACCCTGATCGGCAACGGTCCGGACGCCATGAACCGCGTCACCATGATCGGCAACGACCTGCAGCTGGATTCCGGCGTGGGCACTTGCGGCAAGGATGGCCAGAGCGTGCCCGTGGGCGTGGGCATGCCCACGGTCCGCATGGAAGGCCTGACCGTCGGCGGCACCGCCTGACTCAAAAACACGGATGACGGCTCGAAAAAATTGTGCTAGAGTCATTCCCCATGAAATTCGCGTCCCCCGCTTTTTATTTTTATTTTTATGGTTTTCTGAAGCCGCTGGCGGAGGAAGGGACGCGCTCAATCTGAAGTTTGGAAAGAATCCCCCCAAAAAAGCCGCCAGCGAACTGGCGGCTTTTTTTGCGCCGCCAGTTGAGGAAACCATCTCGGGAACATCCCCGCGGCGGGCAACCCAGGAGCAGTACCGTGTCACACAATACCGATGACCTTCGCATTCGAGAAATCAAAGAGCTGAACCCGCCCGCGCATGTCATGCGCGAGTTCGCCTGCACCAAGGAGGCGTCCGACACCGTGTTCGCCGCCCGCCAGGGGATGCACCGCATCCTGCACGGCATGGATGACCGGATGATCGTCGTGATCGGCCCTTGCTCCATCCATGACACCCGCGCGGCTATCGAATATGCGAAGCGCCTGAAGCCCGTGCGCGACCGGCTGAGCGCCGACCTGGAAATCGTGATGCGCGTGTACTTCGAGAAGCCACGCACCACCGTGGGCTGGAAGGGCCTGATCAACGATCCGGACCTGGACGGCAGCTTCGACATCAACAAGGGCGTGCGCGTCGCCCGTGAACTGCTGCTGGACATCAACAGCATGGGACTGCCGGCGGGTTGCGAGTTCCTGGACATGATTACGCCGCAATACATCGCGGATCTGGTCTCCTGGGGGGCGATCGGGGCTCGGACGACGGAAAGCCAGGTGCATCGCGAGCTGGCATCGGGACTGTCGTGTCCGGTGGGGTTCAAGAACGGCACCGACGGCAATGTGAAGATCGCGGTCGACGCGATCAAGGCGGCGTCGCAGCCGCACCATTTCCTGTCGGTGACCAAGGGTGGGCATTCCGCCATCGTGTCGACGGCCGGCAACGAGGACTGCCACGTCATCCTGCGCGGCGGCAAGACGCCGAACTACGATGCGGCCAGCATCGAGGCGGCCTGCCAGGACATGTCCAAGGCCGGCCTGGCGCAGCGCATCATGATCGACGCCAGCCACGCCAACAGCAGCAAGAAGCCCGAGAACCAGCCGTTGGTCATCGAAGACGTGGCGCGTCAGATGGAAGCGGGCGACAGCCGCCTGGTGGGCGTCATGGTTGAAAGCCACCTGCTGGGCGGCCGCCAGGACATGGTGCCGGGTACGCCGCTGGTCTACGGCCAGAGCATCACCGACGGCTGCATCGACTGGGACGCCTCGGTCGCCGTGCTTGAACGCCTGGCCCATGCCGTGCGCGAACGCCGCCGCGTCGCCCTGACTTCCGGCAAATAAGCCCCTGGCAGCGCCGCGGATCGCCAAGGCCTGGCGGTTTGCGGCGCGGTGCGCGCGGCGGCGTAGAATAATCAGGTTAACGAACCCGAGATCACGCTGACCATGAACGCTCCCTTGCACGCAGAATCGTTGCGCCGCCCGGTGCCGGCCGCTTGTCTGGATGCCTTGCGCGCCCGCTTTGGCGACCGCCTGTCCGAATCCTCCGCCATGCGCGACCATCATGGCCGCGATGAATCTCCCTATCCGGCCATGCCGCCGGACGCCGTGGTCTTCGCGCACACGACCGAAGAAGTGGCCGAGATCGCCAAGCTGTGCAACGAGCATCGCGTGCCGCTGATTCCCTATGGCGCCGGCTCTTCGCTCGAAGGCCATATTCTGGCGATCCAGGGGGGCATCAGCCTGGACCTGTCGCAGATGAACAAGGTGTTGGCGGTCAACGCCGAGGATCTGACCGCCACCGTGCAGGCAGGCGTGCTGCGCAAGCAGCTCAACGAGGAAATCCGCGACACCGGCCTGTTCTTCCCGATCGATCCGGGCGCCGACGCGAGCCTGGGCGGCATGGCGGCCACGCGCGCTTCCGGCACCAACGCCGTGCGCTACGGCACCATGCGCGAGAACGTCATGTCGTTGACCGTGGTGACGGCGGACGGGCGCATCATCCGCACAGCGGGCCGCGCCCGCAAGTCCTCGGCCGGCTATGACCTGACGCGCATCTTCGTCGGCAGCGAAGGCACCCTGGGCATCATCACCGAAGTGACGGTGCGCCTGTATCCCCAGCCTGAAGCCGTGTCGGCCGCGGTCTGCAATTTCCCCACGCTGGATTCGGCGGTGCAGAGCGTGATCGAAATCATCCAGATGGGAGTGCCGGTCGCGCGCGTCGAGTTCATGGACGCGGCCAGCGTGCGCGCGGTGAACCTGCACAGCAAGCTGACCCTGCGCGAAACGCCGCTGCTGGTGTTCGAGTTCCACGGCAGTCCCGCCGGCGTGCAGGAGCAAGCCGAAACCGTGCAAGCGATCACGGCAGACCATGGCGGCATGGACTTCGAATGGGCAGAGCGTCCCGAAGACCGCAGCCGCCTGTGGACCGCGCGCCACAATGCCTACTTCGCCGGCCTGCAACTGCGCCCCGGCTGCCGCGCCAGCACTACCGACGTCTGCGTGCCGATCTCGCGCCTGGCCGATTGCGTGCGCGACACGGTCGAAGAACTCGACCGCGCCAGCTTCCCCTACACGATCGTGGGCCACGTCGGCGACGGCAACTTCCATGTGCTGATGCTGCTCGATGCGGACAGCGCCAAGGAATGGGAAGAATCCGAAACCATCAACCACAACCTGGTGCGCCGCGCGATCGCCGCCGACGGCACCTGCACGGGCGAGCACGGCGTGGGCCTGCACAAGATGCAGTTCATGGCCGAAGAGCATGGCGAGGACGCCCTGGATCTGATGCGCAGCCTGAAGCACGCGTTTGATCCGAACAACATTCTCAATCCTGGCAAGATCGTGTCCTGGTAAGCCTGCTTCGGCAGCGCAGCCGATATCCGAAGCCGACGGCGCGCCGTCGGCTTTTTTCTTGCCGTCCTCAGGCGCGAACGAGGAGGGCGGCTTTCGCGGTGCGGCAGGCGATTACGGCTGGTTACTTATCTGGCGTGCCATAGGTGCACGGATGCGGGTAAATCCCGGTCTGCTAGTGACGGGCGCTCGCGCTATTGTTGCGCTCATGAATTCATTGGTCGAAACCGGCCTGGCACAAGTGCAGGCGCCTTATTCCTTGCAGCAGCTCATCGAGGCGTTGTCGGCCGTGTTGCCCGCGCACTGCGTGTTGTTCCGCGAAGAAGATACGCGTCCCTACGAGTGCGACGGCCTCTCCCTGTATCGCGCGCTGCCTGCGGTCGTCGCCCTTCCTGAAACGGAAGAGCAGGTGCAGGCCGTCATGCGCATCTGCAAACGCCTGAATGCGCCCGTGGTCGCGCGCGGCGCCGGCACCGGCTTGTCCGGCGGCGCCATGCCGCATAGCCGCGGCGTGTTGCTCGGCTTGTCCAAATTCAATCGCATCAAGCACATAGACCTGGCCAGCGCCACGGCCATCGTGCAGCCGGGCGTACGCAATCTGGCGATCTCGGAGGCGGCCGCGCCTTACGGGCTGTATTACGCGCCTGACCCTTCCAGCCAGATAGCCTGTTCCATCGGCGGCAACGTGGCGGAGAATTCCGGCGGCGTGCATTGCCTGAAGTACGGACTGACCGTGCACAACGTGCTGCGCGTGCGGGTCGTGACGATCGATGGCGATGTGGTTGAACTGGGTTCCGAAGCGCCCGATGCGCCGGGCCTGGACTTGCTGTCCGTCTTCATCGGTTCGGAAGGCATGCTGGGCGTGGTCACGGAAGTGACGGTCAAGCTCATTCCCAAGCCGGCCTGCGCGCAGGTCGTCATGGCCAGTTTTTCCAGCGTGGAAGCAGCGGGCAATGCGGTCACGCAGGTGATCGCGGCCGGCATGATACCCGCGGGCCTGGAGATGATGGACCGCCGCGCGACCCACATGGTCGAACCCTTTGTGCGCGCCGGCTACGACATGGATGCGCAAGCCATCCTGCTGTGCGAATCCGACGGCACGCCTGAAGAGGTGGAGCACGAGATCGCGCGCATGGAGGCCGTGTTCCGCGAGGCCGGAGCCACGCGCTGCCAGGTCTCGTCATCAGAGGCCGAACGCCTGAAGTTCTGGGCCGGCCGCAAGAATGCCTTCCCGGCCGCGGGGCGCGTATCGCCCGATTACTATTGCATGGACGGCACGATACCGCGCCGCCATCTGGCGCGCGTGCTGGGCGCCATCGAACAGATGGAAGACGAATTCAGCCTGCGCTGCGCCAACGTCTTTCACGCAGGCGACGGCAACCTGCACCCGTTGATCCTGTTCGATTCAAACAAGCCGGACGAGGTGGAGCGCGCCGAGAAATTCGGCGCCGCCATACTCGAGCTGTGCGTGCAGGTAGGAGGGACCGTGACCGGAGAGCACGGTGTGGGTATGGAGAAAATAAATCAAATGTGCGTGCAATTCTCTCGCGAAGAACTCGACGCGTTCCTGGCGGTCAAGCGGGCCTTCGATCCGCCCTGCCTGCTCAATCCTGAAAAAGTCATCCCTACGCTGGCCCGCTGCGCCGAATACGGCAAGATGCACGTCCATGCGGGAGAGTTGCGCTTCCCCGATCTCGCCCGTTTCTAGGACCTGTCCTTATGGATTTCGTCCTGTCGGAATTGTGCGACCAGGTCATGACGGCCCGTGCCGGCCATAAACCCCTGTTTGTGATGGGCGGGGGCAGCAAGGCGTTCTATGGCAATTACCGCCCGGTGACGCCGCAGGACGGCCACTGCCTGCTGGACATGACTCCCTATCGCGGCATCGTCAGCTACCACCCGTCGGAGCTGGTGGTGACGGTGCGCGCGGGTACGCCGCTCGCCGAACTTGAAGCCGCGCTGGCCGAGAACGGACAGATGCTGGCCTTCGAGCCGCCGCATTTCTCGGCGTCCGCCACGGTGGGCGGATGTGTCGCGGCGGGGCTGTCAGGCCCGCGCCGCATGAGCGCCGGCGCGCTCAAGGACTTTGTCCTGGGCGCGCAACTGCTGGATTCGGAAGGCCGCATCCTCTCGTTCGGCGGCGAGGTCATGAAGAACGTGGCGGGCTATGACGTGTCGCGCCTGTTGGCCGGTTCGCATGGCATCTTCGGCGCCATACTCGAAGTCTCCCTCAAGGTCGTGCCGCGGCCGATGGAAGAGATCACCCTGGCGTTGCCCGCGACGCAGGCGCAGGCCTTGGCCAGCTTCGCCCTGTGGCGCGGCAAGCCGTTGCCGATCTCGGCCACCAGCTGGAGCGGTGACGAGGCGGGCGCCGAAGGCCAGATGGCCGTGCGCCTGTCGGGCGCGCCGCCCGCGATCGCCAGCGCCCGCCAACTGATAGGCGGCGCGCCGATGGCGCCCGAGGCCGCGCAGGCCTGGTGGCGGTCGCTGCGCGAGCAGACGCATTCCTTCTTCGCGCCGGGCCGGCCCTTGTGGCGCCTGGCGTTGCCGCCCACCGCCGCCGCGTTGGCGCTGGGGCCGACCTTGCTGGAATGGGGCGGAGGCCAGCGCTGGCTGTCGGGTGAGCAAGACGCCGCCGCGCTGCGCGAGACCGCCGAGCGGCTGGGCGGCCACGCCACGCTGTTCCGCACCGGGCAGGGCAAGCCGCCTGCCGACGGCGTATTCCATCCGCTGGCGCCCGGGATCGCCTCGATCACGCGCCGCCTCAAACAAGAGCTCGATCCGGCCGGCCTGTTCAATCCCGGCCGCCTGGTCCTGGATCTATAGGGCATCATGCAAACCAATCTTGCATCCTGGGCACGCGATACCGATCTGGGCAAGGAGGCCGACGCCATCCTGCGGCGGTGCGTGCACTGCGGTTTCTGCACCGCTACCTGTCCGACGTATCAGGTGCTGGGCGACGAGCTGGACAGCCCGCGTGGGCGCATTTATCTGATCAAGCAAGTGTTGGAGGGCGCCGAGCCCACGCAGTCCACGCAGCAGCACCTGGACCGCTGCCTGACTTGCCGCAATTGCGAAACCACCTGTCCGTCCGGCGTCCAGTATGGCCATCTGGTGGATATCGGCCGCAAGATCGTGGAAGAGCGCGTGCCGCGCAGCTGGGCCGACAAGACCAAACGCAGCTTGTTGCGCAAGACCATGCTGTCGCCGCTGTTCGCGCCCGCGATGCGGCTGGGGCAGGCGGTGCGCGGCATGCTGCCGGAGGCGCTCAAGCGCAAGGTGCCGGAACGCCGCGCGGCGGGGCCGCTGCCGCAGGTGGCGGGCCATGCGCGGCAGGTGCTGATGCTGGCGGGATGCGTGCAGCCCGCCATGATGCCAACCATCGATGCGGCCACCATCCGCGTGCTGGACGCGGTGGGCATAGGCGCGCGCATCGCGCCCGGCGCCGGCTGTTGCGGCGCGGCCAGTTTCCACCTGGACGCGCAGGAAGAGGCCTTGGTGCAGATGCGCGCCAACGTCGATGCCTGGTGGCCGCTGCTGCAGGATGGCAAGGTCGAGGCCATCGTGATGAACGCGTCGGGCTGCGGCGCCATGGTCAAGGAGTATGCGCATCACCTGCGGCACGATCCGGCCTACGCGCAAAAGGCCGCGGACATCGTGGCGCTGGTGAAGGATGTGGCCGAGATCGTCGCGCCGCATGCGGCGCAATTGCGCGCGCGGCTGCCTGCGGGCACGCGCGCGGCATTCCATCCGCCATGCACGCTGCAGCATTGGCAGGGCCTGCGGCCGCTGTCGGAACAATTGCTGGCGGATCTGGGTTTTGCGTTGCAGCCGTTCGCCGACAAGCACTTGTGCTGCGGTTCGGCGGGCGCCTATTCGGTATTGAATCCGGAGATTGCGCTGGAACTGCGCGACCGCAAGCTGGGCGCGATCGCCGCGGGCGGACCGGACGTGATCCTGTCAGCCAACATCGGCTGCATCGGCCATTTGCAAAGCGGCACCGACACGCCGGTGCGGCATTGGATCGAAGTGGTTGACGAGCAATTGCGCCAGCCTGCGGGCCAGCGCGGCGCGTAGGCGCCGGACGCCTGGCGGCATCCGGCGCCGGGCGTCTTACTCCACGGCCTTGACCATGTCTTCAAGCACCTTCTTGGCGTCGCCGAAAACCATCATCGTGCGGTCCATGTAGAAGAGCTCATTGTCCAGGCCCGCGTAGCCCGATGCCATGGACCGCTTGTTCACGATCACGGTGCGGGCCTTGTAGGCTTCCAGGATGGGCATGCCGGCAATGGGCGACTTCGGGTCGTTCTTGGCGGCCGGGTTGACCACGTCGTTCGCGCCCAGCACCAGCACCACGTCGGTCTGGCCGAACTCGCTGTTGATGTCTTCCATTTCGAAGACCTGGTCGTAGGGCACCTCGGCCTCGGCCAGCAGCACGTTCATGTGGCCGGGCATGCGTCCCGCCACCGGGTGGATGGCGTACTTGACCGTCACGCCGCGCTCGGTGAGCTTTTCCGCCAGTTCCTTCAGCGCGTGCTGCGCGCGCGCCACCGCCAGGCCGTAGCCGGGAACGATGGTCACGCTTTCGGCGTTGGTCATCAGGAAGGCGGCGTCGTCGGGACTGCCCGACTTGACGCTGCGCTGCTGCGCATCGCCCGCCGCAGC
Source organism: Achromobacter sp. ACM01 (assembly GCF_014851745.1). Classification (NCBI taxonomy): domain Bacteria; kingdom Pseudomonadati; phylum Pseudomonadota; class Betaproteobacteria; order Burkholderiales; family Alcaligenaceae; genus Achromobacter; species Achromobacter sp. ACM01. The sequence continues at coordinate 127,251 of NZ_JACVAF010000003.1, read as the reverse complement.
GGCGCCGCCAGCCTGGCCGCCGAAGCCGCCCAGGATCACGTTGAAGAACGAACGGTTCATCGCCTTGCACATGATGTAGGACAGGATCGCGCCCGAGGAACCCACCAGCGAACCGGCGATGATCAGCATGGGGTTGTTCAGCGAGAAACCGATGCCGGCCGCCGCCCAACCCGAGTAGCTGTTCAGCATGGACACCACCACCGGCATGTCGGCGCCGCCGATCGGGATGATGATCAGCACGCCCAGCACGAAGGCGATGAGCGTCATGATGATGAAGGGCGTCCATTCCTGCGTGAGCATGAACCAGATGCCGCAAGCCAGCATCAGCAGCGCCAGCGCCAGGTTCAGCATGTGCTGGCCCGAGAACACCACCGGCGCGCCCTGGAACAGGCGGAACTTGTACTTGCCCGACAGTTTGCCGAAGGCAATGACCGACCCCGAGAACGTAATGGCGCCGACGAAAGTGCCGATGAACAGCTCGAAGCGGTTGCCGGTGGGAATCGGCACGCCGACGGGCACGATGCCGAAGGCATGCGGCTCCGCCACCACGGCCACCGCGATGGCGACCGCCGCCAGGCCGATCATGCTGTGCATGAAGGCGACCAGCTCGGGCATCTTGGTCATCTCGACGCGCTTGGCCATCAGCGTGCCGATGGAGCCGCCAACCAGCAGGCCCAGCACGACCCAGCCCAGGCCGATGGTGGCGGCGCCGTCGCGCGCCAGGCCGACGATGAGCGCGGCCGTGGTCAGCACGGCGATCGCCATGCCGGCCATGCCGAACGCATTGCCGAGTCGCGACGTGGTCGGATGCGACAGGCCCTTGAGCGCCTGGATGAAGCAGACCGAGGCGATCAGGTACAGCAGGGTGACGAGGTTCAGCGAGATCATTTCGCTTCCTCCTTGCCCGCCTTGCGGTCCTTTTTCTTGAACATTTCCAGCATGCGCCGGGTCACGAGAAAGCCGCCGAACACGTTGACCGCGGCCAGCGCCACGGCGAAGACGCCCATGCCGCGCGCCAGTCCGCCTTCGGTCAGCGCGGCCGCCAGCATGGCGCCCACGATGATGATGGCGGAGATGGCGTTGGTGACTGCCATCAAGGGCGTGTGCAGGGCGGGGGTGACGTTCCACACGACGTGGTAGCCGACATAGATGGCCAGCACGAAGATGATGAGATTCATCAGGGTGGGGTTGATCGCTTCCATGCTGTTAGTTCCTCCGCGCCACGTTGCCGCCTTCGCACACCAGGCAGGCCGCGACGATCTCGTCGTCGCGCTGGATCGCCAGCGCGCCGTCCGCATTGATGATGAGCTTCAGGAAATCCTGGATGTTGCGCGCATACAGCGCCGAAGCGTCGGTCGCGACCAGGCCGGGCAGATTGGTCAGCCCGATGATCGTCACGCCATGCTTTTCCACCACCAGGCCTTTCTCGGACAACGGGCAATTGCCGCCGCGCTCGACCGCCAGGTCCACCAGCACCGAGCCCGGCTTCATGGCCGCGACGGTTTCCGCGGACACCAGTGTGGGGGCGGGGCGGCCGGGAATCAGCGCGGTGGTGATGACGATGTCGGCCTGCTTGCAGCGTTCGGACACGAGCGCGGCCTGCCGAGCCATCCAGGCGGGCGGCATGGGCCGGGCGTAGCCGCCCGTGCCTTGCGCGATCTCGCGTTCTTCGTCCGTTTCGAAAGGGACGTCGATGAACTTGGCGCCCAGCGATTCCACCTGTTCGCGCGCGGCGGGACGCACGTCCGAGGCTTCGACCACCGCGCCCAGCCGCTTGGCGGTGGCGATGGCCTGCAGCCCGGCCACGCCGGTGCCCAGCACGACGGCGCGGGCGGCCTTCAGCGTGCCCGCGGCGGTCATCATCATGGGTATCAGGCGGCCGTAGTGGTGCGCCGCCAGCAGCACGGCCTTGTAGCCGGCCAGGTTGGCCTGCGAGGACAGCACGTCCAGGCTTTGGGCCCGCGTGATGCGGGGCGCGGCTTCCAGCGCGAATCCGGTGAGTCCGGCGGCCGCGATCTGCTGGATGCCTTCGGCGTCGAAGGGGTCCAGCATGCCGACCACGACGGCGCCGGATTTCATCTGGGGCAGTTCCGCGGCAGAAGGCGCGCGCACCTTCATGACGAGTTCTGCCCCCAACGCGTCCTGGGCGCTGCCGAGCGTTGCGCCCGCTGCCTCATAGGCTTCGTCGAGATAGCGGGCGGCAGTGCCTGCCCCGCGCTCCACGATGACGGTGTGTTTTCCGCCTACGTACTTCTTGACGGTCTCCGGTGTTGCTGCGACACGAGTTTCCCCGTCTCGGGTTTCTTTTGGTATCCCGATGTGCATCTACGCCTCTCCTCATTAGTTGGCATCAGTTATACACGGGAAAGTGAAAGGAAAGGTGTCGCGCCCCTGGGAAGTGAGGGAGAAGAACCAAGGTTGCATCGGCCAGCCGATGCCCGGCGGCAGACCAAAAAAAACCCCATGGCGAACCATGGGGCTGGGGTCTTGCAACCCAACTGCTCCGGCCAGTCTGACTTTTGCGCTGGCCGGCACCTGCGCGCAAACGTCCGGCGTCAAGCCGTTTGCGCGCGAGTCCAGGTGATCAGCGCGGCGGTGAGTTCGCGCAGATCGGCCTTCAGGCGGCCGTAGTTTTCGGAAGGACGCAGCGAAACTTCGTCCATGTAGAGTTTGCGGTTGATCTCGATCTGCAGACTGTGGCGGCCTTCTTCGGGGCGGCCGAAGGCGCGCACCAGCTCCACGCCCTTGTAGGGATCGTTGACGGTCACGTTGTAGCCGCGTTCGCGCAGCCAGGCGGCGATGAATTCACGGAAGGCCGGGTCGCTGGTGCTGCCGTCGCGGTCGCCCAGCACGAAGTCGGGGTGGACCAGGCCCGGGCGGTCGGTGGCGTAGGCGCCGGCGACGCTGGGCATGGAGTGGCAGTTGATGTGCCAGACCTTGCCGAACTTCTTGTGGGCTGCGTCCAGCACCTGGCCCAGCGCGGCGTGGTAGGGCTTCCAGCAGGCGTCGATGCGGTGGCGCACTTCCGCGACCGTGAGCTTGCGGTTGTAGAGCGGCGTGCCGTCGTCCAGCATGCGCCAGATCAGGCCCTTGCCCAGCTTGACCTTGGGCGAGGCGTTGATGGCGTCGGGCCAGGCGGCGTCCAGCAGCAATTCGTCGATTTCGTCGGGCGAGCGGTTGGCGTCGATGTAGGCGCGCGGGAACGCGGCGGCAATCATCGGCACGCCCATTTCGATGGCGTCGCCCCACAGGTCGTCAACCCAGGTGTCCTCGGCGGTGCGCAATGCGCCAAAGTCCACCGCAGCCGCGAAATCGGGGGGGTAGGCGGTGCCGCTGTGCGGGGAGTCCAGCACGAGGGGAGCCGAGGAGTCCGAATCAGGATATTGCTGCGGGAGGTCGAGCCGGTAAGACAGGGGTTGGGTAATTCGCATAAGGGGGTGTTGCGTTCGTTAATCGGAGGTCCTCGCGCACCGGCGGGCGCGCGAGGACCGAAGATCGCTTAGTCGATCTTCACGTTGGCTTCTTTGGCGATGCGCTTGTTCTTGGCGATTTCAGCCGAGATCTGCGCCGCGAATTCGGCCGGAGTGTTGGCGGCCGGCGCGGCGCCCAGGGCTTCCAGGCGGGTCTTGACGTCGGCTTCGGCGCTGACCTTCTGCACGGCTGCGTTCAGCTTGTCCAGCACGGGCTGGGGCAGCTTGGCGGGAGCCACCAGGCCGAACCAGGACGCGTCGTTCACGGCCGGCAGGCCGGCTTCGGCGAACGTGGGCACGTCGGGCAGGGCGGCCACGCGCTTGGGCGAGGCCACGGCCATGGCGACCAGGCGGCCGGATTGCACGTGCGGCAGCGAGGAGGGCAGGTTGTCATACATGACGTCGACCTGGCCGGCCAGCGCGTCGTTCAGCGCCGGGCCCACGCCGCGGTACGGCACGTGCATCAGGTTGGTGCCCGAAGCCATCTTGAACAGTTCGCCCATCATGTGCGAGACCGAACCGTTGCCGGCCGACGCGTAGGTCAGCTTGCCCGGCTCGCTCTTGGCCAGCTTGATGAAGTCGGCGATGTTCTTGGCCTGGACCTTCGGGTTGATGGTCATGATGTTGGGCACGGCCGCCAGGTTCGAGATGGGCGTGAAGTCCTTCTCGCCATCGAACGGCAGGTTCGGGTAGATGGCCGGGTTGATGCCGTGCGTGCTCACGGTGGCGATGCCCAGGGTGTAGCCGTCCGGCGCGCTGCTGGCGACGAAGGCGCTGCCGATCGAACCGCCGGCGCCGCCGCGGTTTTCCACCACGACGGTCTGGCCCAGCTCCTTGCCCAGCTTGTCGGCGAACAGGCGACCGACGATGTCGGTGGTGCCGCCGGGCGGGAAGGGAACGATCAGGCGGATGGGCTTGGTCGGATACGCGTCTTCAGCGTGCGCGATACCCGAGGTCAGCGGCGCGGCGAGGGTCGCGGCGGCGACGCACAGGCCCAGTACTACGTTACGGCGTTGCATGGATTCCCCTAATGAATTGGAAAGCGGATGCGCAAAGGCAGACGCAAACGCAACGATTCTTTCCTGGCGGTCCGGTTTGCGCAAACGAAAGTTTCTCCGTAAGCTATGACTTTTTTTCATGCCTCTTTTTGCGGCGGCCCGCAACAGGGCCGTTTTCGTTGCGCGGCCTGAAACAATTTGCGTACCTTATCCATGCGGCGATTCTGTCCCTCACTCACGGATCTCCAGGCGTTCGAAGTCGCCGCGAGACATAGCAGTTTCACGCGCGCGGCGCAGGAATTGTGTGTCACGCAGGGCGCGGTCAGTAAGCAGGTGAAACATCTGGAGGAGTTCGTCGGCATCGAACTATTCCTGCGTATCAGGCAAGGCCTGGTCCTGACCGAGGCCGGACGCAGTTACCTGACCAAGATCCAGGCCGGGCTGGGCCAGATCGAAGCCGCCACCGTGGAACTGATCGCGCACCAGGGGCAGGGCGGCACGCTCAACCTGACCTGTATGCCGACTTTCGGGGCGCGCTGGCTGATCCCGCGCCTGACCGCCTTCATGCGCCTGCGGCCGGACATCCACGTCGAATTCCTGCCTCACCGCCAGGGCTATGATTTCTCCACCCCTGAACTGGACGCTGCCGTGCGCTTCGGCGAAGGCATCTGGCCGGGCAGTGGGGCGGACTACATCGTCGGCCGCGAAATCCTGCCGGTCTGCAGCCCGCGCCTGATCCCGGGCGGCTGTGCGGCGCCCGCGGACCTGCTGGCCTATCCGCTGCTGCACCATACCTCGGCGCTGGAAGGCTGGCGCGACTGGTTCGAGCAGGCTGGATGCGATACCCGGCGCAGCCTGGAAGGCGCGCGCTTCGACCAGTACGCGCTGCTGTCGCAGGCGGCCGCGGCCGGCTTCGGCGTGGCGCTGATTCCGCGCTGCCTGATCGAGGACGAGCTGCGCGACGGCAAGCTGGCCGTCGCCATCCAGCTGCCGATACGGGCGCGCATGGGGTACTACCTGTGCTATCCGGAGCAGAAGGCCAACCTGCCCACCCTGCAGGCTTTCCGTACCTGGCTGATGGAAGTGTCGCGGGCGGCCGAGCCGCAGCCGCAGGAAGATGTGCGGACCGATCTAAAATAGACCCATCATGAGTCAAAAACTTACCAAGAAAGGCCGCGTTGTCGTCGGCATGTCCGGCGGGGTCGATTCTTCGGTCACCGCCTGGCTGCTCAAGCAGCAAGGCTACGAGGTCGTCGGCCTGTTCATGAAGAACTGGGAAGACGACGACGATTCCGAATACTGTTCCACCCGCCAGGACCTGCTGGACGCCGCCAGCGTCGCGGATCTGGTCGGGGTCGAGTTCGAGTTCGTCAATTTCGCCGCCGAATACAAGGACCGCGTGTTCGCGGAGTTCCTGCGCGAGTACTCCGCGGGCCGCACGCCCAACCCGGACGTGCTGTGCAATGCCGAGATCAAGTTCAAGGCCTTCCTCGACCATGCCATGGCGCTGGGCGCCGAGCATATCGCCACCGGCCACTACGCGCGGGTGCGCGAGGTGCCGGCCGAAGGCGGCGGCACGCAGTTCCAGCTGCTCAAGGCGCTGGATGCGTCCAAGGACCAGAGCTACTTCCTGCACCGCCTGAATCAGGCGCAGTTGTCGCGCACCATGTTCCCGCTGGGCGAGATCCACAAGACCGAGGTGCGGCGTATCGCGCACGAGATCGGCCTGCATAACGCCGCCAAGAAGGATTCCACGGGTATCTGCTTCATCGGCGAGCGGCCGTTCCGCGAGTTCCTGAATCGCTACCTGCCGACCGAGCCGGGTCCGATCATGACGCCGGAAGGTCAGAAGGTAGGCCGTCACGAAGGGCTGTCGTTCTATACGCTAGGCCAGCGCAAGGGCCTGGGCGTGGGCGGGGTGAAGGGGCGCCAGCGCGAGGACGGCACGGCCGAAGCCTGGTACGTGGCGCGCAAGGACCTGGAGCGCAATGTGCTCTACGTGGTGCAGGGGCATGACCATCCCTGGCTGCTGTCGGGCGAGCTGCGGGCGCAGGACGCGAGCTGGGTCGCCGGCCACGCGCCAGCCCCGGGCGCCTATGGCGCCAAGACGCGCTACCGCCAGGCCGATGCCGCGTGCAGTCTGGCTGGCGCTGCCGACGGCACCTTCAGCCTGAGCTTTACCGAACCGCAGTGGGCGGTCACGCCCGGGCAGTCCGCCGTGCTTTACGATGGCGAGGTTTGCCTGGGCGGCGGCATCATCCTGTAGGTATGGGCGCCGCGCCGGCATTCGCCGCGTGACGTGCACGGATTTCAATCAAAGCCCCTCGGGCGCGGCCCTTGGGGCTTTGTTCATTACCAAGAAGAAAGAGGAGACAGTTGTGGATGTAACGATGGTGATTTGCCTGCTGGTGCTGGGCGGCGTGGTGGGTTTCGCCGCGGGCCTGCTGGGCATAGGCGGAGGCATGTTGCTGGTGCCTTTCCTGACGATGCTGTTCGCGTGGAAGGGCATGCCCGCCGACCTGGTTGTTCATGCCGCCATCGCCACGTCGATGACCTCGATCCTGTTCACTTCCATTTCCAGCGTGCGGGCGCACCAGCAGCGCGGCACGATCAAATGGAACATCGTCTGGGCGATGGCGCCGGGCATCATCATCGGCGGCCTCCTTTCGGGCGGCGCGGTCTTTGCCGCGCTCAGCACGCTGTGGCTGTCGCTGTTCTTCGCGCTGTTCGTCGGCTATTCCGGCTGGAGCATGCTGCAGAACAAGAAGCCCAAGCCCAGCCGCCAGATGCCGGGCGTGGTGGGCACCAGCGCGGCTGGCGCGGGCATCGGCTTTCTGTCTGGCCTGGTGGGCGCGGGCGGCGGTTTCCTGTCGGTGCCTTTCATGGTCTGGTGCAACGTGGCCCTGCACAACGCGGTGTCGACTTCGGCCGCGCTGGGCTTTCCCATCGCGCTGGCCAATAGCGTCGGTTACGTGGTGTCGGGCCTGAACTCGGGCGAAACGCGTCCGGGCATGCTGGGCTATATCTACTGGCCCGCCTTGATCGCGCTAGTCTGCACCAGCGTGCTGACGGCCCCGCTGGGCGCGCGCATGGCCCACCGCCTGCCGGTGCAGACCCTGAAGCGCGTGTTCGCCTGCCTGCTGTTCGCGCTGGCCGCGTACATGCTGTTCAAGGCCTGGCAGACGTTCAACGCCTGAGCCAGGTAGGGCTGCGCCGATAGAAAGGCGCAGCTCACGCAAAAGCGCCGCCGATGCAGAAGCACAGGCGGCGCAGAGGCAAAGGCAGAACGGAAGCGCGGGCGGAGCAGGGGCGAGGCCAAGTAGAAGCCGGGCCGCACGGATCCGGCTCCGCCGGTCCGTAGCGGCGCCCCCTGGGGGGAGGCGCGCAGCGCCTCGGGGGGGGCTTATCCTGGAACGGTATCGATGAAGGACTGGCGCTGCGACAGCTTGTCGTACAGGCGGGCCAGGTTCTGGTGGTTGGTGCGCCAGTCGAGCGCGGCGAAGCGCAGGTCCAGATAGCCCAGCGCGCAGCCGACGGCGATGTCGGCCAGGCTGTAGTTGATGCCCATGCAGTGGGCGTTGTCGCCCAGGCTCTTGTTCATCGCGTCAAGGCTGGCATGGATCTTGGAATACTGGCGCTCGATCCATTCGGGGCTGCGCTGAGCCTCGGGACGCTGGTTTTCCTTGACGATGGTCACGCAGGCGTCCAGGAGGCCATCGGCGATGGCTTCCCAGCACTTGACCGCGGCGCGATCGCGCCCCGGCTGAGGAATCAGGCGGGCAACAGGGGACAGGGTGTCGACGTATTCGACGATGACGCGCGAATCGAAGAGGGCGCCGCCATCTTCCATGACCAGGCAAGGTACCTTGCCCAGCGGGTTGTACGTTTGGATCTGCGTGTCGGCGGACCAGACGTTTTCGAGTTCAAGCCGGTAGTCCAGCTTTTTCTCGGCCATGACGATACGCACTTTGCGCACGTAAGGACTGGTAAGCGAGCCGATCAGTTTCATGGAGTCACAAGCGGAGTCGGAAAGCGGCCGAAGTATAGCAGGCCGCATGACGGCAAGACGGCCAAAAGGCCGGAATCTTCGTCAGTTTGCCACAATGTTGCGCGCTTCCGGATGATAAAATCGCCCGATTCGCTCATTCCCCGCTTTTTCTCTTCCAGACCATGCAAATCGCCGATCAGCTCAGCCAACTCAACGCCCTTTCGCCACTGGATGGCCGGTACGCTTCCCGGGGCGACGCGCTGCGCGGCCTGCTCTCCGAAGCCGGTTTCATGGCGCACCGCGTCGAGGTCGAGGTGGCCTGGCTGGTCGCGCTGTCCGACGCCGGCCTGCCGGAGCTGCCCGCCTTCTCCGAAGCCGCCCGCGCCCGCCTGCAACAATTGGTGCGCGACTTCTCCGAGGCCGACGCCGCCCGCATCAAGGACATCGAACGCGTCACCAACCATGACGTCAAAGCCGTCGAGTACTGGCTGAAGGAAAAAGTGGCCGATGACGCCGAGCTGGCCCGCGCCGCCGAGTTCATCCACTTCGCCTGCACCTCCGAGGACATCAACAACACCTCGCACGCGCTGATGCTGACGCGCGCCCGCAACGAGGTCGTGGTGCCGCGCCTGCGCGAACTCGCCGCCAAGCTGAACGACATGGCGGTGGCCCAGGCCGATCAGCCCATGCTGTCGCGTACCCACGGCCAGCCCGCCAGCCCGACGACGCTGGGCAAGGAATTCGCCAACGTGGCCGCGCGCCTGAACCGCGCCATCGCCGCGGTCGAGGCCGTCGAACCGCTGGCCAAGCTGAACGGCGCCACCGGCAACTACAACGCGCACCTGTCGGCCTACCCCGAAATCGACTGGCCCGCCTTCAGCCAGCGCGTGCTGGCCGGCCTGGGCCTGACCCAGAACCGCCACACCATCCAGATCGAACCGCATGACTGGATGTCGGCCCTGTTCGACGCCATCACGCGCGCCAACATCATCGTGCTGGACCTGGATCGCGACGTCTGGGGTTACGTGGCGCTGGGCTATTTCAAGCAGCGCCTGAAGGAAGGCGAGGTCGGCTCCTCCACCATGCCGCACAAGGTCAACCCGATCGACTTCGAAAACTCCGAAGGCAACCTTGGCCTGGCCAACGCCGTGCTGCGCCACCTCGCGGACAAGCTGCCGATCTCCCGCTGGCAGCGCGACCTGACGGACTCCACCGTCCTGCGCAACCTGGGCGTGGGCCTGGGCTACTGCCTGGTGGCTTGGGATGCCTGCATGCGCGGCCTGGGCAAGCTTGAAGTCAACACCGTCGCCATCGACGCCGACATCGACGCCTGCTGGGAAGTGCTGGCCGAGCCGGTGCAGACCGTCATGCGCCGCTATGGCCTGCCGCAGCCGTACGAACAGCTCAAGGCCTTGACGCGCGGCAAGGGCATCACCGAGGAAGGCCTGCGAGAATTCATCCAGGGCCTGGCCCTGCCCGAAGAGCCCAAGGCGCGCCTGTTGGCGATGACCCCGCGCTCCTACATCGGGCTGGCCGCTGACTTGGCCCGGGCGGTATAGTCGCCTTGCCGCGCGCCCGGGGTGCGCGGCTTCTGTTGACCTTACGGGAGATTGCAATGAAGAAGTTGTCCACGCTCGCCGCGTTGGCCTGTATGACGGTTGGGCCCCTGCTGGCGACGAGCGCGTCCGCGCAGTTCGCCAAGCCCGAGGACGCCATCAAGTACCGCCAGTCGGCGCTGACGCTGATGGCTTCCCACTTCGGCCGCATGGCGCCGGTGGTCAAGGGCCAGCAGCCCTATGACGCCGCGCAGATCAAGGCCAATGTGGAAGTGCTGAAGACCTTGTCGGCCTTGCCGTGGACGGCTTTTGGCGCCGGAACCGAAGGCGGTGACGCGCGTCCTGAAGTCTGGAGCGACGCCGCGGGCTTCAAGCAGAAGCAGCAGGCCTTCCAGGACAATATCGTCAAGCTGTCGGCCGCTGCCGATGCCGGCGACCTGGACAAGCTGCGCGCTGCATTCGGCGACGTCGGCGCAAGCTGCAAGGCCTGTCACGACGCGTATCGCAAGAAGAAATAAAGCGCCTGCCGTCCGCGGACGGCATATGGACAAAGAGGCGCCAGCGTAACCGTTGGCGCTTTTTTTTATGGCGTTGCCGAGCGTGAGTCCCTGGGATTGCGCGTCGGTCCCGCGCAGGGGAGAGGGGATGAAATCCTTTGATGAACTGGTGGCAGAGGCCGACGCCGCCGATGTCAGCGGGTGGGGCTTCGGCTGGCTGACGGGGCGCGCTTCCGAGGAGCGTCCGCCGTGGGGCTACGCCAGGCTGCTTGCGCAGCGCCTGGCCACAGTGCGGTCGGCGCTGGACCTGGATACGGGCGGCGGCGAAGTGCTGGACGAGGCTCCGTACTTTCCACCGACGATGTGCGCGACCGAAGCCTGGCCGCCCAATGCCAGGAAAGCGCATGAACGCCTGGCCGCTCGTGGCGTGCGGCTAGTGCTGACTGCGCCGGGCGCTGGCCTGCCGTTTGCCGATGCGTCGTTTGAGCTCGTGACGTCCAGGCATCCCGTGAGCCCGGCCTGGGCAGAAGTCCGCCGGGTTCTCAAGCCGGGCGGGTGTTACTTCGCCCAGCACGTGGGGCCGGCTTCGGCCTTTGAACTGATCGAGCATTTCCTGGGGCCTTTGCCGGCAGAGCGGCGCCTGCGGGATCCGCAGGATGAGGCGGCCGCCGCAGGGGCCGCGGGACTTGCCGTGACGGACTTGCGCACGACCCGTTGCCAGATGGTGTTCCATGACGTCGGCGCCGTGATCTGGGTCCTGCGCAAATGCGTGTGGTGGGTGCCCGATTTTTCGGTGGCGAGGTATCGCGATGCCCTGCTGGCGCTGGATCAGCGGATGCGCCGGGGAGAGCCGTTCGTGGCCCATTCGACGCGGCACTTGATCGAGGCGCGGCGTTGAGTGGGCCGCAGCGCTGTTTTCACGCTGCGTGAACCGTCAGGAAAAAGACATGTCGGCCGCCACTTCCAGCGACCGGATCCACAGCACCAGGCCCGTGACACAGGCGCCCAGCACCAGCGCGCGCAGCCAGACGGCGAAACCGTCCTGCGTGGGGGGCGTGCCGGCGGGCACGTCCTTGGCATCGACCTTGCCGGTGATGATGGCGCGCACCAGGCGCTTGCGGCGCACCAGCGCGTACCAGAGCACAGCTGCAATATGAAGGGCGACCAGGGCCAGGATGACCCACTCGTTCAGCTTGTGCCAGGACGTCATGGCGGCGGAAATGGATTCGCTGACGTGGCCGAACAAGGGGCCCTGCGTCATGATGTCGTCGGTGGTGAACAGGCCGCTGAGCGCCTGGAAGCCGATGACCAGCAGCAGCGCCAGCACCGATAGCGCGCCCAGCGGGTTGTGGCCTGCGGGCGCCGCGGCGCCCTTCAGATAGCGGGCCACGGCCGCCGGGCCGCGCACGAAGTGCGAGAAGCGGGCGTAGCGCGGGCCGACGAATCCCCACAGCAGGCGAAACAGGATCAGGCCCAGCGCCGTACAGCCGAAGCGCACGTGCCAGTCCATGTACAGGCCGCCCAGCTTCACGCTGACGAACGCGCCGACGATGCAGACGACGAGCGCCCAATGGAAGAGGCGGGTGGGAAGGTCCCAGATGTGGACCGCGAGACGGTTGTTCTGCATGGTGGGATCGCCAGGGCTGTATTGCCGGGGACTTTATCACGCACAAATTGCCCCGTTGCTGGCGCGACGGGGCGGGGTACCGCTTCAGTGAGTGGCGCTGCGCACCGGTTCGATGCGATGCACGTGCTCATGGCGGAAGCGGATGCGCTGGCCGGGGGCCTTTTGCGCGGGTGCGCCGCAGGGCACGACTTCCGTCGTGTAGGTGGTCGTGCCATCGATGGGCGCGTTGTAGATGACCGTGGCGCGGATTTCCGGGCCATTTGCGGGCTTCAGGTAAACGATGTCGCCGATATGGATCGGCATGTTGTCCAGCGTGGTATGGGCCGGGCGTCGGATCAGGTCCGAAGTCGTGAAACGAGTATTCATGGTGTTTGTTCTCTTGGTTTCTAGTTATGGGAAAAGCCGCGTCTGGTCGCGTGGCGTGCAGCATTCCTGCCGCGTGCCGCTGCCAGCCGTATCGAATCGGACAGGCGTGTCGTGACACTAACGCATATTTGCCGCCGTCCTTTTGCGCATTCTCATGTTTTGCGCGCACGGCCAGGCGGCGCAATGCTGTCCATCAGTCCGGGACAGCATCGTTTCGGGCTGCGCGATGCGCAAACATGCGCAAAGCATGCGTGCGGACGTGCGCGGCCCGAGGGTTCGTGCAGGACAGGCAGGCCCTGCTGATTGCGGCGCGGTTATCGGTAATCGTCGCTTGCGCGTGTTGTAAGCGCCGCTGATTGTCTTGTTGCTTCTTGCCAAGCCGGACTGGCGGTTTGGTGAAGGCGTCTTGTTCCAGGCCGCAATCCGGATTTGCGGTTTTCGCAAATGGGACGGGATGCTTGGGCTTGGATGTTTTCGAGGGTCTGCTTCGGCGTCTGGGGAGGGGCTGATGTACAGGCCTCAGTGCCAGCGCCGTCGTTTATCACCGCGTTTTTTCGTATGGAATTTGGCGAAAACGGCAGAACTCAACCGGTAATATTACAGGTGGTTGATGCTTTTGGCAAGTGTTTTGTGGTAGGGAGGAGACTCCTCCCCCGTCCTTGGCCTTTAATGGGTTGCCGGGCGAGCCTGGCGCTGGGCTTCGATGATGAGGCCTTCCAGGCGCGGCGACATGCGCAGCGCCACTTGCGCGCTGGTCTGGCCGTCCGGCTGGTTTTCGGTTTCCAGGGCGAGTTCGATGCGCTCGTTGTCGAAGGCTTCGGGGGCGGCCTGGATCTCCACATAGCGGGCCAGCAAGGCGTCGACCGCCTTTTGCGCGTCGGCCAGCGCCTCGTCGGACAATTGCCCAGGGCTCAGGTACTGGTTGACCACCCGCGCCAGATCGGTCATGAAGAACAGCAGGGCGGCCGCGCCGCGGCAATCGGGATGGGCAAAGCCCCAGGTATCGGAGGTGGCGTTTTGAGTCATGTCTTGGGGCTGAGCTGTGTTGCAGGGCCGTAATGGCGGAAAACGCCATTTTATGGGATCGGACTACAGGCCCGCATCAGGCATACTGCCATGCCTATGATCAGACTCGCACGACCTTCAGACCTGGCCAGCCTGGCCGATATCGAACGCTCCGCCGCGCGGCGCTTCCTGGGCACGCACATGGCGTGGGCCGCTGGCGACGATACGGCGCCGCACGCCGAGCTGGCGCAGGCGCAGGCGGCCGGATTGCTTTGGATCGCAGAAGGCGAGGGCCAAGCCGCAGGCTTTGCGCTGACCCGGTCCATGGATGGCGATCTCTACCTGGCCGAAATGGCGGTAGCGCTGCCGTGGCAGGGGCGCGGCCTGGGCCGGGCGCTTCTGGCCGCCGTGTGTGCGCATGCCCGCAATGCCGGCTGCTACCGGTTCGTGGTGCTGACCACCGACCGCGAACTATCCTGGAACAGGCCGTTTTATCTGCGGCAAGGTTTCGTCGACGTCGCGACAGGGGAACTCTCGCCCGGGTTGCGGACGCGCCTGAGCCATGAGGCGGCCATGGGTTTTGATCCTGCCCGCCGCTGCGCCATGGCGTATCCCCTGGAGCCATGATGCGGGCGGCGCACCCTGTGTCAACACGCTTCGATAGCAACAAAATCCGCCCGCTGGCAGCGTCGGAAAGCGCCTTCGGGATAATCTGCCGGAGGGCGGCCGCCCGGTTTGCGGGCGGCGCCGGTTTCGCGAACCCGCATGCAAGGAGGATGGGCATGGCATTGCTGCGAGCTTGCCTGCTGGGCCTGGCGATGGCATCGATGCTGTTTCTGTCGGCCTGCGTCAACAAGGAACCCCAGGAGCGGGCCGCCTTCATCCAGCTGCTGCAAAGCCGGATGAACAGCGCGTCGCTGCTGCCCATCGGCAGCCTGAGCGAACCTGAAAAGGAGGCCATCGGCGGCTATGCCGATGCCTATGAGGTCATCGCCGATTTTCAGGAAATCCTGACGCAGGCAGCGGCGTCCATGCGTGACGCGTCGGAAGCCGAGACCCTGCGTTCCGTGGCCGATATCGTGGAACGGCGGGACCGCCTGGAGGCCGCGCGCAAGACGCTGGCCGAGCAGGCAGCCGAGGTGCAGCGGGCCCAGGCCAAGGCGGATAAGGCGCGTGCGGCGCTGGCGCTCCCGGCCGATCTGGCGCCCGTCTACGATGGTGTTTATGACGAAGCCGTGACGGCGCCCGCGGCCGAGGTGTTGGATGCCGCGGCCGCCATGGACGCGGTGGCGCGCGATGCGCTGGGCGTGGCGGATTTCGTCGCCGCCCATGCGCAGGACATCCTGCTGACGGACGGGCAGGCGCGTGTCGCCACGCCCACGCTGCAGCAGGAGCTGAACCTGCGCCTGCAGGGATTGAACGCGCAGTCGGATGTTCTGGAGCACGCGCGCGCGGCCTTGCGCCAGGCTGCCGGGCAGCCGCAGGACGCCCGCTGAACGGCGCTTTGTACAATGCGGGTCTCGCGGCGTCAGCCGAGCCTGGGACGTAATATGAGCGAATCTTCCAGCATGCACTACAGAACCTTTCTGCTCCTGCTGGTGGTGGTCACCATCGCATTCGGCTGGTTGTTGTGGCCTTTCTACGGCGCTGTTTTCTGGGGCGCTGTCCTTGCCATCATCTTTGCGCCGCTGCAGCGCCGGCTGGTGGCGCGCATCGGCGGACGGCGCAACCTGGCCGCGCTGATCACCTTGCTGCTGGTGCTGCTGCTGGTGATCCTGCCGCTCATCGTCATCAGCGGATCGCTGGTGCGCGAAGGGGCGAACCTCTATCAGAGCGTCAAGTCCGGGCAGATCAACTTCGGCGACTATTTCCAGCAAGCCATGGCGGCTTTGCCGCCGTCGGTGCATGATCTGCTGTCGCGCTTCGATCTGGCCGACATACCGAGCCTGCAGGAAAAACTCAGCGCGGGCGCCATGCAGGCCAGCCAGTTCCTGGCGACCCAGGCCTTGAACATAGGGCAGGACACGTTCCAGTTCGTGATTAGCTTCGGCATCATGCTGTACCTGCTGTTCTTCCTGTTGCGCGACGGCCCGCAGCTATCGGCGCGGCTCAAGCGCGCCATGCCGCTGAGCGACACGCACAAGCAGCATCTGCTGCGCAAGTTCACCACCGTGGTGCGCGCCACCGTCAAGGGCAACGTCGCGGTGGCCGCGGCGCAGGGCGCGCTGGGCGGCATCATCTTCTCGATCCTGTCGATCCAGGGTGCGCTGCTGTGGGGCGTGATCATGGGCTTTCTGTCCTTGCTGCCGGCGATCGGCGCGGGGTTGATCTGGGCTCCGGTCGCGATCTACTTCCTGTTGACCGGGGCCACGATCAAAGGCGTCGTGCTGATCCTCTTCGGCGTGCTGGTCATCGGCATGGTGGACAACGTGCTGCGCCCCATTCTGGTCGGCAAGGACACCAAGATGCCGGACTATGTGGTGCTGATATCCACGCTGGGCGGCATGGCTTTGTTCGGCCTGAACGGCTTCGTGATCGGCCCCTTGATTGCCGCGCTGTTCATGGCAAGCTGGGATTTGTTTGCCCCGCCGGTGGAAGGATTCACGGACGACGCCGCAGACAAGTCGCGCGCCCGAAAGTAGGCGCGGCGGATCGCCCGTCAGTCCGTCCGTTGCAAGACGGGTGTATGGTGTAGCAGGCCGGCTTCCATCGGGGCCGGCCTGTCGTATCAACCTCGACTTTTCGGGAGCGCGTCGGACATGGAATGGAAACTGCATCGATCGGGCTGGATCGAAGAACGCAACTTCGACATCGAATTCGCCGAGACGCCCGACGGCTACCACGCCCGGGTGCGGGTCTTCGGATTCCCGGTGCTGGAAGACACCAAGCATGTGTTTCCCAATGAGGCGCTGGCTGAAAAAGGGGCGCTGACGCTGCTCAAGACCCAGTTCACCGGCACCCCGGATCTGGAAGACCGGTAGACGTACCCGGCGGCGCGCCTCTGTAGTAAATTGGGGACGCGCCAGTTACGCCACATCCGTCTTGACGCGGCGAGGGGATTCCCATGGCGCGGATTGTGCGATTGCGAACTTCTGCAATAATTTCTGACGTTCGTTCGTCCTCTGGCCGTGGGCCGAGCGGAGCGTATCGGGAGGCGCATGGGTCCAGAGGTGTGGTTTCGATCGGCAGGCCGACGTTTGCGGACGTCGCAAGGCGAGGCCCCCGTGGCTGACGCCGAGAGCCTGGCCGTCGCGCGGACGCGTCGGCCGCGCCGCTATTCCATGCGCACGGGCCTGCTCACACTCGTGTTCGCGTGTATCACGCCCGCGCTGGTCATGGCGTCCGTGGCGGTCTACGAAAGCTACGTCATCCAGAAAGAGCGGATCTTCCGCGACACGATATTCCTGGCGCGCAATCTCACCGCGATTCTCGACCGCGAGCTCACCGGCGTGGAGGCCGGCCTGCAAATGCTGGCGTCGTCGCCAGATCTCGTCGCCGGCGATCTGGCCGGTTTTCATCGGCGGGCGCGTGAATCCGTGCGTTTCCAGATCATCGACAGCTATGTCCTGACCGACAAGGATGGCCGCCAGTTGATCAATACGTCCGTGCCGTTCGGCAACGCCTTGCCGCCGACCGGCGCGTCCGCCGAGCTGGCCCACGTTTTCCAGACGCGCACGGCGGTGCTGACGGGGCTGTTCACCAGCAGGGTCAATCAAGGCCCCCTGATTGCGCTGGGCGTGCCGGTGCTGCGCAACGGCGAGGTCGCATACAGCTTGAACGTTGGCATCCTGCCTGAACGCATCGGCAATCTGCTGGGCAGGCGCGCCCTGCCGGACGGCTGGGTGGCAGCCGTGCTGGACGACAGCGGCACGATCCTCGCGCGCACACGAGACACCTCGAAATTCGTGGGCCAGAAGGCCGTTCCCGAACTGGCGCGGGCGGTGCAGCAGGAAAGCGAGGGCTCGCTGGAAACCATTACCAAGGAAGGCACGCCCGTCTACACCGCCTTCAGCCGCTCGTCGTTATCCGGCTGGACGGTTGCCGCCGGCGCTCCGATGAGTCTGCTGACCACGGATCTTTACCGCTCCATCGCCTGGATTGCCCTGGGCACCTTGTTGGCCTTCGGCCTGGGCTTGCTGCTGGCCTTGCGGTTGGCCAGCCGCCTGACCTCGTCCGTGCAGAGCCTGGTCGCGCCGGCGCTGGCGCTGGGCAAGGGGCATGCGGTGACGGTGCCGGGCACGCGCGTCAAAGAGGTTGCGGAAGTGGGCGGCGCCCTGGTACAGGCCTCGCGCATGCTGACGCATGCCCAGCACCTGGCGCACTACGATCCGCTGACCGGCCTGTGCAACCGCGTGCTGTTCAACGAATTGGTGCTGCGCGAGCTGGCGGTGGCGCAGCGCAGCGGTGAATCCTTCGCCATCCTGGCGATCGATCTGGACGGCTTCAAGGCGGTCAACGACCTGCATGGCCACGCCGCCGGCGATGCCGTGCTGCAGGAAGCGGCGGAGCGCATGGCAGACGCGATCCGCGTGTCCGACGTGGCGGCGCGGCTTGGGGGCGATGAATTCGCGGTCCTGCTGCTGGGCGCGGACAAGGAAAACGCCGGGCATGTCGCGCAGGCGCTGGTCGAAAACCTGTCCCTGCCGTATCCCGACGTCACTGTCGCCGTGTCCGCCAGCGTGGGCATTGCCGTGTATCCGCAATCCGGCGTCACCGTGCGCGAATTGCTGGAGCGCGCGGACCGGGCGCTGTACAAGGCCAAGGGACAGGGCAAGCGCAGGGTGGAGGCGGATCAGTAGCTCCGCGCGCCTCAGGACTCGGAGAGCGGCGGCGCCAGGGCGGTCAGGACTTCGCCCGATTTCAGCCTGTACCGGTTCCGATCCAGCGGCAACACCAGCTCCCCCTCGGTGGTGCGGTGTATGTAGCGGGCCGCGTCAGGCCGGGCCGCGTCAGGCCGGGCCGCGCTAGGCCGGGCCGCGGCTGTTCCCGGCATTTCCGCCCGCAAGAACACCTCAATCCGGTAGAGCCGGCCCGATTCCGTGCTGGCCAGCACGTCGCTCAATCTGCGTGTGGATATGGTCATGCGGCGCTTGCTCCTTTTTCTGCATTGTTCCGGCGGGCATTCTGAATACGGGGGGGGGGGCTGGCTTCATTGCAAGGCGGAGCGCCGCCGCGGGACGTGCGGCTTTTCGCTAAACTGCCCGGCTTGACGCCCCAAGGCGGGCAATCGGAATCGGTAATGCAACTCTCCCTGAGCCGGAACACGGCGACTTCACTGGGCTTGCTGGCGGTGCTGCTATGGGGCACCGTGGTCGGCCTGATCCGCAGCGTCAGCGAAAGCTTTGGGCCGGTCGGCGGCGCCGCGCTTATTTACACGGCGGGTTCGGCGTTCCTGGTGCTGCTGCTGGGCTTTCCGAAGCTGCGGACCTTTCCGCGTTCCTATCTCATCGTCGGCAGCCTGCTGTTCGTTGCCTACGAGATCTGCCTCTCGCTCTCCCTGGGATTCGCCGCCAATCGGGGGCAGGCGATCGAGCTGGGTATCGTCAACTATCTCTGGCCCTGCTTTACCGTGATTCTGGCCATGCTCATCAATGGCCAGCGCGCCAATGCGTGGGTGGTGCCCGGCATACTGCTGTCGCTTGCCGGCATCGTCTGGGTCCTGGGCGGATCCGGCGGGCTATCCTGGGAGCGCACCCTCGCCAACGTATCCAGCAATCCCCTCAGTTATGGGCTGGCCTTCAGCGGCGCCGTGATCTGGGCCGTCTATTGCAACGTCACGACGCGATTCGCCGATGGCAAGAACGGCGTTGCCTTGTTCTTCATGCTGACCGCGCTTGCCCTGTGGATCAAGTACCTGTCGGGCGCCGAGCCTGCGTTGGCCTTCACGTGGCCCGCCACGCTGGAGCTGCTGGTGACCGGCGGCGCCATGGCAGCGGGCTATGCGCTGTGGAATGTAGGGATACTCAAAGGCAACCTGACCTTGCTGGCCACGGCTTCCTACTTCACCCCGGTCTTTTCAACGTTCTTTGCCGCCGTGTGGCTGTCGACCCGCCTGACCGCGTCGTTCTGGCAGGGCGTGGCCATGGTGACCGCCGGGTCGCTGCTGTGCTGGGCCGCAACGCGCGGCAAAGCCGCCCGGGGCGCGTAGCCCCAGGCGCATGCGTTGCAATGATGGAATTATTCGATCAGCACGGTCTGCGCGACCGCGTATCCGAGCGGAATCAACAAGAGTGAAGCAAACAAGGAACTGGTAATCGCCGCCGAGATTCTCAGCCAGGGTTCGGACCCTGCGCTTTGAACCGTTTGAATCACCAACGCGACGATACCCACAACCATCAAACAGCTGATAACCACTGCTACATAAGTCATGTTGTCTCCGTCCTCGCCTGATTAAAGGGATGCGGCTGCCGCTGAGCGGTCTAGATGTTTGTATTGATTGTGCGCCTGTATTGGCGCAACCGGCCCTAGGGTTTTCCTGACGCAATGCGCGGTTTGTGGTGTTTTTGCTGCGGGGTGTGCAGCATGAATTCATGTGCGGTCGCAGCATTCATGGCCGTGTCGCCAGCGCCGGGTTTGCGCCGGCGCGTCTTGCGCCGGCGCGTCTTGCGCTACGATGGCGGCGTCGAGTCACGTTAAAGGCCGCCCCATGCCGCAACTGCGCCCAGGCACGCGCGCCACGTTGCAAGTCAGGCAATTGATGCCGGGAGAATTCGCCTGGATCATCACCTTGTTTGATCCCGAATCCGGCAATGTGCGCAGCACCAATTATTCGCCCAGGCGTTATGCCAGCCAGGACGAAGCCTCCGCCGCGGGCAAGGCCGCCGTCGTTGAGTTCCTGGGCAGCGGCGGGCAGAAAGCCGCCGAACCGGCCAGGGAAGGCAAGAGCAAATCCTGACCCCGCCGGCTGCGCACGCCTGAAAGCCCTCGCACAGAGGGCTTTTTTGCATTCACGCGCAACGGGCCGGGAATGCGGTTTGCTGATGGGACTGGGCGGCGCGCCTGGCGCCGCTTTCAGGAGCAAGCCATGTCCCAGTCCATGCATCGCGAACCCGGCGGGGGCGACCCGCCCGAACCCGACGATCCCGCCTTTCCCAACAATCCGCCGCCGGACGACCCGCCGCTGGATCCGACGCGGCCGCGCAGAGATCCCGACGTCATCGATCCCGTGCAGCCGCCGCCGAATCCGCGCGCGCCCGGCACGATCGACCTGGCCTGAGCGCTGCGCGCAACGCGCAGGACATCATCCAAGGAGGCTTTATGCGTTCCATCTTGCTGTGGCTGTTGGGCGTGCCCATTCCCATCATCATTCTGCTGGCGCTTTTTTGGCATTGAACCGAGAGGTTTTCCGCCGCGGCGGCACGTATTCGAGCAGCCGCGATGAACCGTGAACAAGGAACAGATCCATGGAAAACGCAACTTCATTGAGCCAGCCCTATCCCGGCGGCGTGCCGCCGAGGGAGTCCGCCATCTCCGCCGTATCCTGGGCCGCGGTGATCGCCGGGGCGGTCATCGCCGCAGCCCTTTCCCTGGCATTGTTCGCAGGCGGCACCGGGCTGGGCTTTCTTTCTGTTTCACCCTGGAGCGGCGAGGGCGCGACTGCGCCTGCAATAGGCATCGGCCTCATCGTGTGGATGCTGGCCACGCAGATCGTTGCCTATGGCATCGGCGGCTACGTCGCGGGGCGGCTGCGCACCAAATGGGTCGACGTGCACTCTGACGAGGTTTACTTCCGCGACACAGCGCACGGCTTTCTGGTGTGGGCGTTGAGCGCGGTCGTCAGCGCCGTGCTGCTGGGCGCTTCCATCGCGGCCTTGGCTTCGGGCGTCGCCAAGGCGGGCGCAGCCGTTGCGGCCGGCGCCGGCACCGCTGCGACGGCCGCCGCTGCCGCGGGCGGGAGCGAGGGAGTGTCGCAGATGCAGGGCTATTTTTCAGACGCCTTGCTGCGCTCCGAACGGCCCGACGCCAGCGCCGACCGCAACGGCGCGAGAGTAGAGGTGGGCCGCATCATGGCGATGAGCGCGGCGCGCGGCTCGATGACGGGCGAGGACCGCGACTATGTCGTGAAGGTCGTGGCTGCGCAGACCGGCATGGAGCCGGCGGCGGCGCAGCGCCGCGTCGAGCAGGCCGTGCAGAACATGAAACAGGCTGCCGACGACGCCCGGCAAAAGGCCAAGGAGGCCGCAGACCAGGCCCGCAAGGTCGCGGCAGCATTCGCGCTGTGGGGCTTCGCCTCGATGCTGATCGGCGCCTTCGTGGCCAGTCTGGCGGCGACCTGGGGCGGGAGGCGGCGCGACGCGGTGCGGTTGCCCTGAAGATAGGGGGCTTCGAATGCGCCGAGATCGGGCGCCACAACGAAAAAGCCCGGAGCCACCAAAGTGGTTCCGGGCTTTGAATCTTGGTGGCGCATCCCTGATTCGAACAGGGGACCTGCGGATTATGATTCCGTCGCTCTAACCGGCTGAGCTAATGCGCCATTTCGATTAATCCCTGGATTTGCGTCACATCTGTGCCGCAATCAGTGATCAACGAAGAACGAAATTCTAGCACGAAATTTTTGATGCGTGCAAGCGATCAGCGATCGAATTTCAAAGAAACGCTTCAGGCGTCTCGCGCCAGCCGGATGCCCGAGAACTGCCAGCGGGCCTCGGGCGGGAAAAAATTGCGGTAGCTGGGGCGGATGTGGTCCCTGGGCGTGGCGCAGGAGCCGCCTCGCAGGACGTACTGGTTGCACATGAACTTGCCGTTGTATTCGCCCACCGCGCCGCTGTCGGGTTTGAAGCCGGGGTACGCGTCGTAGGCGCTGGAGGTCCATTCCCAGGCGTCGCCGAATAGTTGCACGGGGCCGCCCGTGCCGTTGCGCGCAGGGGCCGGGCGCGTGTCCAGGTGGCCGTTCTCCAGCATGTTGGCGCGCCCGGCCAGCGCGCCTTCGGGCAGCTGGCGGGCGGCATGTTCCCATTCGGCTTCGCGCGGCAGCCGCACGCGCGCCCAGCGGGCGTAGGCATCGGCCTCGAAATAGCTGACGTGCGTGACCGGCGCCTGCAGTTCGAGTTCCTGCATGCCGCGCAGCGTGAAGATGCGCCAATCGTCGCGCTGTCCTTCCCAGTAGAGCGGCGCGCGCCAGCCTTCAGCGCAGACCATGTCCCAGCCCAGCGACAGCCAGAGTTCGGGCCGCTTGTAGCCGCCGTCCCGGATGAAGGCCAGGTACTCATGCTGGGTCACCAACCGGTCGGCCAGGTGAAACGGGGCCAGCAGCACGTCATGGGCCGGACCTTCGTTGTCGAATCCGAAGCCATTGCCGTCATGGCCGATGCGGGTGATGCCGCCGGCATAGCGCGTCCAGCCGGCGGGTGTGGAGGGCGGCAGTGCAGGCGGGCCGGGTGCGACGTAGGCCGGTTTGAGCGGGTTGGCCGACAGCATGTGCTTCAGGTCGGTCAGGATCAGCTCCTGGTGCTGCTGCTCATGATTCAGGCCCAGTTCCAACAAGGCGTCGAAGGCAGGATCGTTGCCGCCCAGCCGCGAGATCAGTTCATGCATCGCGCCGTCCACATGCCGGCGGTAGTGCTGCACTTCCGTCAGCGCGGGACGCGACAGCAGGCCGCGGCGCGGACGCGGATGCTTGGCGCCGACGGCGTTGTAGTAGGAGTTGAACAGCATGCGGTACTGCGGATGGAAGACCGCATAGGACGGGTGAAAGCGCGTCAGCAGAAAGGTCTCGAAGAACCAGGTGGTGTGGGCCAGATGCCATTTGACCGGGCTGCAGTCCGGCATGGATTGCACCTGGCAATCCTCGGGACTCAGCGGGGCGGCCAGGGCCGTGCTGGTCGAGCGCACCGCGTCGTAGCGGTCGTGCTGGCCCGCCTGGCCGGCAGCGTAAGGTCCGGTGGCAGGGTGAGTCAGCAGGCACGCAGGTTCCATGGCGATCCTCCAGTGGCGTTGAGGGCAGGTCCGCGTTATGCGCGGGCGCTGAAAATCGAGAACCAGCCGCGGGAATCCGACCAGTGCGCGACGTCGCGGTAGCCGGCGCTTTGCAGCAGGTCGGCGAAGGCTTGGGGAGTGAACTTGTAGGAGTTTTCAGTGTGGATGCGTTCGCCGGCGCCGAACGCGCGCGCGCCGCCTGGCCAGGCTACGCGCACTGCGCGCAACGCTTCCAGATGCATTTCGATGCGCGAGTCGGCGCTGTTGAACAGCGCCACATGGCGCCAATCGTCCACGTCGAAATCGGCGTCCAGCACGCTGTTCACGTGCCGCAGCAGGTTCAGGTTGAAGGCCGCGGTCAGGTGCAGCGCATCGTCGTAGGCGGGCTCCAGCACTTGTTTGGGCTTGACGCGGTCCACGCCCACCAGCAAGCCGCCGCCCGCGCACTGTCCGCGGATTCGCCGAAGCATGGCGTGCGCGTCCGCGGGGCTGAGGTTGCCGATGCTGGAGCCGGGATAGAAGAACAGCCGCTGTTCGGCGGGAATGCTGGCCGGCAGAGCCAACGCGTGCGTGAAGTCCTGGCCGATGGCGGTGATTTGCAGGTCGGGGTAGGACAGCTGCAGGCGGCGCACTGCCGCTTGCAGGTAGTCGGCCGAGATGTCGATGGGCACGTAATGACGCGGACGCAGGCTGGGGAACAGGCGTTCAGCCTTGACGCAATCGCCCGCGCCCAGGTCGATCATCGAGAGCACCGGTCCGACGTGGCGCGCAATATCGGCGCCGTGGCGCTGGAAGATCTCGGACTCGCAGCGCGTCGGGTAGTACTCAGGGAGCTGCGTGATGGCGGTGAAGAGCGCCGAACCCAGCGCGTCATAGAGGAACTTGGGATCGATGTGCGCGTGGCGCGCCACCAAGCCTTCGTGCAGTTCAAGCTGCTCGGCGCTGGGAGGCTGCGACTCTTGCGCGATGAATTTCGGCGCGGCGGGGGCAAACAGTGCGGAAGGCGAAACCATGCGTCCTGTTCCTTTTCTGTCGTCGGGACGGCCCGTCGCCGGGGCGCCTCGGATGGGGCGGCTGGCGGTCGGGAGGCGCGGCGTTGGGAGGCTCAGACCAGGCGGTTCTGGCGCATTGCAAAAGTCTATTGTGGCCGTCAGGGCGGGGCCGGTGTCAAGCGCCAAGCCGCTGAATGCAATGGACTTTTACGAATTTGGAAGAGGCTTGCGAGGAGACCGGCCACCGGGCGTCGCAGCGGATACACGCGATACTTTTGCTTGCGTTGAAATATCGGTTTACGGCTGGTTGCCAAAGCTCGGGCGGGGTCGGGCGATGGCGGTCACAATGGCATCTTGCGTTGCACAGGCACGTGAATGCGGCGTGTTGCATCGCATCAGGCGGCCCGACTCCGCGAGGCCCGACAATTACAAGGAGCGACCATGAACCGAAAGCATCAACGCGCCGAAATGGCCCTGCACCGTGAACGGGTGAGCGACAGCTTCCACGAATTGCTGGCGGGTACGGAAGACCTGCTGCGGTCGACGGCGTCGTATACGGGCTCCGAGATCGAGTCGGCGCGAGCTCGCCTGAAGCGCCAATTGGCCGACGCGCGCGAGTCCGCCGGCGATTGGGAGGGCGCGGCGCGGGAACGCGCGCGCCGCGCAACCGCCTATGCTGACGAGTACGTGCATGAACATGCCTGGAAGTCGGTGGGCGTAGCGGCGCTGGTGGGCGCCTTGCTAGGCTGCCTTCTGGCCTCGGGCGGCCGCCGCTAAGGCCTGACGCCATGAAGCCGCCCGGGGCTGCGCGCCGGTCGGGATTGAGGCGGGATTGGTGGCCGTGGATGGCCCGCGCACGCCGGCTCCTGTTGCCGCTGGTGTGCGCGGTCTTGCTTGCGGCCTGCGCCAGCGTTCCTGACTCGCAGGAGCGCCGCGCGCGCGCATCGCAGGCCAGTCTGTCGGCCGACGCGGCGTCAGACAGCTATCGCCGCGGGCAGGGCATCGCCGCCGATCCGCGGACTCCCAAGAGCGATTTTCTCGCGCGTCACCTTGCTGTCGAGCAGGCAGTCAGCGGCGCGCCATTGGTGGCCGGCAACCGTGTCCGGCTGCTGGCGGACGGCCCCAGCACCTACCGCGCCATGCTGCAGTCCATCGCGCAGGCCCGCCGGTACGTGCACATGGAAACCTATATCTTCGATGACGATGCCGAGGGTTCGCGCTTTGCCGAAGCCCTGATTGCGGCGCGCAACCGCGGCGCCGAAGTGTCCTTGATGGTCGACGCGGTCGGCACGATCAAGACGCCCGATGCCTTGTTCCAGCGCCTGCGCGATGCGGGCGTACAAGTCGCGATCTTCAATCCGGTAAACCCGGCGAGCGGCCGTGCGGGCTGGTCGCCGAACCAACGCAACCATCGCAAGGTGCTGGTCGTGGACGGCAAGGTCGGCTATCTGGGCGGCATCAACGTGAGCAGCGTCTACGAGTCCTCGCCAGGATCTGGATCAGGTTCGGGTTCGGGCTCGGGGTCGGGGTCGGGAAAGGGCGCCGGCAAAGCCGATTCACCGGCAGCCACAGATGCCAAGGCGGCGCCCTGGCGCGACACGCATCTGCGCATCGAAGGGCCCGCAGTGGCCCAGCTGGAGCAGGTCATCCGCGCGGGTTGGGAATCCCAGTCCAAGGAGCCGATCAAGGGGGGCGATTCACAGGTGGCGCCGCCCGTGGGTGCAACGACGGTGCGGATACTGGCCAATCAGCCGGACCGCAGCGATGGCTACACCGTCTACCTGACGCTGATGTCGGCGTTTGAAAGCGCGCAGGAATACATCCATATCACCATGGCGTACTTCGTGCCGGATCCCGCCTTCATCGAAGTCCTGACGGACGCGGCCCGGCGCGGCGTCGACGTGGCGCTGGTGTTGCCTGGCTTCAGCGACTCGTCGCTGGTGTTCCATGCGGGACGTTCGCACTATACGGACCTGCTGCGGGCCGGCGTGAAAATCTACGAGCGGCGCGATGCGCTCTTGCATGCCAAGACTGCGGTGGTGGACGGCGTGTGGTCCACGGTGGGGTCCAGCAACCTGGATTGGCGCAGCTTTGCGCTGAACTACGAAATCAATGCCGTAGTGCTGGGGCCTGAATTCGCGGCCGAAATGGAGGCGCTGTTCCAGCGCGATCTCGCCGAGTCGGTGCGGATCACGCCCGAGGCCTGGCAGGCCAGGGGCGTGGGTGACCGTTCGATGGAGTTCTTCTCGCGCATGTTCGAGCGCTGGCTGTAGCGCCCGGCGCCAGCCGGATCAGACCTGTGCGGCGGCCGGCGTGGCATGGGCGGCATGTTCTTGCGCCAATGCGGTTGTGATGTCGTGGGTAGGCTGGAACGAACTGGCCTGGGCCATGGCCCAGCCCGCGCGGAACACCTGGTGGCGGAATTCTCCGCGCAGCAGTTCGCCGGGCGCGAGTTCCGGGAACAGGGCCGACAGCAGCCGGATTTCGCTGGAGGAGATGCGGCGCGCGATATGGTGCGGGCGCAGCTGGCCGGGGTGGGTCAGGCCGGCCGCGGCAAGCAGTTCCGCCAGTGCATGCAGCGTGTTGCGGTGGAAGTTCGCCACGCGCTGCGCCTTGTCCGGCACCACCAGCGCGCGCTGGCGCAGCGGGTCTTGGGTCGTGACGCCGGTGGGGCATTTGCCGGTGTGGCAGGCCTGGGCCTGGATGCAGCCGATGGCGAACATGAAGCCGCGCGCGGCGTTGCACCAGTCCGCGCCCATGGCCATGACGCGGGCCATGTCGAAAGCGGTGATGATCTTGCCGGACGCGCCCAGCTTGATGCGGTCGCGCAGGTTCACGCCGATCAGCGTGTTGTGGACCAGGCGCAGAGCCTCGCGCAGCGGCGTGCCGACGTGGTCGACGAACTCCACGGGCGCGGCGCCGGTGCCGCCCTCGGCCCCGTCCACCACGATGAAATCCGGCGTGATGCCGGTTTCCAGCATGGCCTTGACGATGGCGAACCACTCCCAAGGGTGGCCCACGCAGAACTTGAAGCCCACCGGCTTGCCGCCGGACAGTTCGCGCAGGCGCGCCACGAACTTCATCAGGCCGATGGGCGAATCGAAGGCGGAATGGGTGGCCGGCGAATTACAGTCCTGCCAGGCCACGACGCCGCGCGCTTCGGCGATCTCCGGCGTCACCTTGCCCGCGGGCAGGATGCCGCCATGGCCCGGTTTGGCGCCTTGCGACAGCTTGATCTCGATCATCTTGACCTGCGGCGTACAGGCATTCTTGACGAAGGCCTCTTCGGAGAAAGCGCCGTGTTCGTCGCGGCAGCCGAAGTAGCCAGAGCCGATGTTCCAGACCAGGCCGCCGCCCGGCTGGCGGTGATAACGGCTGATGCCGCCTTCGCCGGTGTCGTGCGCGAAGTTGCCCTGGCGCGCACCTTCGTTCAGGGCCAGGACGGCGTTGGCCGACAAGGCGCCGAAGCTCATGGCCGACACGTTGAACGCGGACATGGAGTAGGGCTGCTTGCATTCGGGGCCGCCCACCGTGACGCGGAAGTCGATGTCGGGGATTTGCGACGGCGACATCGAATGGTTGATCCATTCGTAGCGATCGCCGTAGACGTCTTCCTGGGTGCCGAAGGGGCGCTTGTCGATCTCGCGCTTGGCGCGCTGGTAGACGATGGAGCGCTGCGCGCGCGAGAACGGCGCGGCCTGAGTGTCGTCTTCCAGGAAGTACTGGCGGATCTCGGGCCGGATGAATTCGAACAGGAACCGCAGATTGCCCAGGACCGGATAGTTGCGGCGGATGGCGTGGCGTGTCTGTGCCAGGTCATAGACGCCCAGCGCGGCCAGCAGCGTCAGCGGCACGGCCAGCCAAAGCCACCAAGGCGAGCTGGTCGCGGCCAGGGCGGCGGTGATTGCGGCGCCGATCAGGGTCAGTAAAAAAGCCGTGTAGCGGCCGAAAATCCAGCTCATGTCCATCTCCGTATTTCGGGATGGAGCAACCATACACCAGGAGCTGTCCCCCTGTGCCGGCGGACAGTCCTGGAATACTGTTTCTCAGCAGCTGGACGCCGCCGGGGTCTTTTCGACGGCGAGGCCGAAGGCCGGGCGCAGGCGCACGCCCAGGGCGCTGCCGGCGAAGGCGGCCGGCAGCCACAGCCAGGCGTGCAGGCTGCCCGACAGGATGCCGCTGAAATAGGCGCCGATATTGCAGCCGAAGGCCAGGCGCGAACCATAGCCCAGCAGCAGGCCGCCGATGACGGCGCCGGCCAGCGAGCGGGCCGGCACCTTCCAGATGGGGGCGAACTTGCCGGCGGCGCTGGCGGCGGCAAGCGCGCCCAGCATCAGGCCGATGTCCATGACGGTGGTGACGTCCTGGCGCAGCGGCGCGGCCAGCGAGGGCTGCTTGGCCCAGTAGGCCCAGGTGGCCACGTCGCCGCCGAAGGCGTCCAGGGTCTTGGCGCCCCACAGCGCAAAGGCGGAGGTGATGCCCCAGGGGCGGCCAGCCAGCGCCAGCGTGGCGAAGTTCAGCACTACCAGCGCCACGCCGCCCCAGATCAGCGGCCAGGGGCCTTGCAGCAGGGACGCCGGGCGCGCGGTACGCGAGGCGAACGAAATCACATGGCCGTGGCGGCGCTTCTCCAACGCCGTGGCTGCCCACGCGATCAGCGCGAACACGGCCAGGTTGATGGCCAGCGCGGGCGCCAGTCCCCAGGTCTTGATCAGCGAGGTCGGCGCCAGCGCCGGCAGGTTCGACCACCAGCCGAAGTTGGCGGTCGCAATGACCGAGCCGATGATGAAGAACAGCAGCGTGACCACCATGCGCGTGTTGCCGCCGCCGACTGCGAACAGCGTGCCCGAGGCGCAACCGCCGCCCAGCTGCATGCCGATGCCGAACAGGAAGGCGCCCAGCAGGACAGAGACTCCCGGGGGCGACACGAAGCCGCTGACGGGTTGGCCGAACAACGTGCCGGCTGCCAGGAAGGGGAAGAACAGCAGCACGCCTGCGGCCAGCATCAGCATCTGCGCGCGCAGCCCCGCGCCGCGGCGATCGGACACGAACACGCGCCAGGCCTGCGTGAAGCCGAAGGAGGCGTGGTACAGGGTCACGCCCAGCAGCGCGCCGACGACCCACAGCGCGCCCTGGCGCCAACTGACGGTCTCATGCAGGTACAGGGCGCCTGCCAGCACCAGCAGCACGGCGATCCACAGCGGCTTGCGGTTGATCTGGATGGGCGGCAGGGCCGAGGTAGGCAGGGGGAGAGTCGAGGCGTTGGTGCTCATGGGCGAGTCCCGGGATCTTGATACGTAAGAAAGCAAAAACGGGCGCGCGCAGGCACCCGTGTGATGTTTGAAAGTCTAAAGCGGTAGACGCTTGGATCAAACCACCAATTAATGCCTTTTATATAACTAAATGCTATATAGGCGCTTATTGCAGGCGCCAAGCCAAGGCGGCCAGCGTCAGCAGCAGCACCGGCAGGGTCAGGACGATGCCTACCTTGAAGTAGTAGCCCCAGGTGATGCGCAGGCCCTTGCGCGCCAGCACGTGCAGCCACAGCAGCGTGGCCAGGCTGCCGATCGGCGTGATCTTGGGGCCCAGATCGCTGCCGATGATATTGGCGTAGATCATCGCGTCCTTCACCGCGCCGGTGGCGCTGGTGTCCGCAATCGACAACGCGCCCACCAGCACGGTGGGCAGGTTGTTCATGATGGACGACAGGAAGGCGGTGATCAGGCCCGTACCCATCGCCGCGCCCCAGACGCCATACTCGGCGCACCGGTCCAGCACTTGCGCCAGGTGCGAGGTCAGCCCGGCGTTGCGCAGGCCATACACCACCAGGTACATGCCCAGCGAGAACACCACGATGTGCCAGGGCGCCTCGCGCATGATGCGGCGCGTGCCGACGATGTGCTGTCGTCCCGCGATCAGCAGCAGGCCCAGCGCGCCGACGGCGGCGATGGCGCTGACCGGGATGCCCATGGGTTCCAGGATGAAAAAGCCCGCCAGCAGCAGGGTCAGCACGACCCAGCCGGCGCGGAACGTGGTCAGGTCGCGGATCGCGGAAGCGGGCGCGGGCAGTTGGCTCACGTCGTAGCGCGGCGGAATGCTGCGATGGAAGAACAGCAGCAGTACCGCCAGCGTGGACGCCACGGCCATCAGGTTTACCGGCAGCATCACCGATGCGTACTCGCCGAAGCCGATATTGAAGAAGTCGGCCGACACGATGTTGACCAGATTGGATACGATCAATGCGATGCTGCCCGTGTCCGCGATGAAGCCCGCGGCCATCACGAAGGCCAGCGAAGCGCCGGGGCCGAAGCCCAGCGCCACCAGCATTTCCATGACGATGGGCGTAAGGATCAGCGCCGCGCCGTCGTTGGCGAACAGCGCCGAAACCGCGGCGCCCAGCAGCACGATCAACACGAAAAGCAGCCGGCCGCGGCCGCCGCCCCAGCGCGCCACGTGCAGCGCCGACCATTCGAAAAAGCCGGCCTCATCCAGGATCAGGCTGGTGACGATGATGGCGATGAAGGTGGCGGTGGCGTTCCAGACGATGCGCCAGACGTCCGCGATGTCGGCCAGGTGAACCACGCCCGTGGCCAGGGCAAGCGCCGCGCCCAGCACGGCGCTCCAGCCTATCGACAGGCCCCTGGGCTGCCAGATGACCAGCGTGATGGTGAGTACGAAGATGGCGACGGCGAGCAGCATGATGAAGAACGATCAGGAAATCGGGTGCGCGCTGATCCAGGCGACCAGCAGGCTGACGGTCAGCACCGATGCGACGGTGGAAACCAGGATGGCGCGCGAGGTTACGCGGGCGTCGCGCCCGTACATCTGCGCCAGCATGAAGGGGCCGGTGCCGATGGGCAGCGCGCTCATCAGCACGGCGGTCCAGGCCCATACAGGCGGCATGGCGAAGACGTAGAACGCCAGCACCGCCGTGACGGCGGGCTGCAGCAGCAGCTTGCCGGCGACCAGGCGCATGACGCCGGGTCCCGAACTGGACGTTTCCGTCTGCGCCAGGAACAGGCCGATCGTGACCAGCGCGCAGGGACTGGCGGACGCGCCCAGCAAGGCCACGTAGCGGTCCACGCCTTCCGGCAGCGCCAGGCCGGTGAAGGCCCAGGCCAGGCCCAGCAGCGGAGCCGCCAGCAGGGGGTTGCGCAGCAGCGCGCGGCCGACCTTGAGCAGGGTCAAGGACAGATTGGGCGTCTGTTGGCGGTCGAACTCGATCAAGGCGATGGCAAAGCCGAACAGCACGCTTGCGGTGAGCAGGGTGGTGAAGGTGGCCGGCGCCATGCTGTCAGGGCCGAGTAACGCCAGGCACAGCGGAATGCCCATGTAGCCGGCGTTGGCGTAGGACGCGGCCAGCCCCTGGATGCCGCGGTCGGTCAGCGCGCGCTGCGAGCGGCGCGCGCCGATAAACGAGGCGAGGAACGTGACGGCGATGCCGCCCGCGAAGGCGCCCACGAAACCCCAGTGCGCCATATGCGTCAGATCGACCTGCGTCATGGCGCGGAACAGCAGCGCGGGCAGCGACAGATACACGACGTAGCGGTTCAGCGCGTCGGTGGCGCCGGAACCCAGGATGCGCCAGCGGGCGGCGAGCCAGCCAGTCAGGATCAGCGCGAAGACCGGCAGGGCGGAGGTAACGACAGCGTTCATGGACAGGGACCTGGAGGGGCGCTCATTCTACTTGGCGGCGGTATGCGCCGTGCGCGTCACCAGCAGGATGCCGAGCGCCGCCAGGGCCATGCCCGGCCAGGCCAGCGCGGGAATGGCTTCGCCCAGGATGATCAGCGCAATGACGGCGGTGCAGGGCGGCACCAGGAAGAACAGCGCCGACACGCGGGAGGCCTCGCCATAGCGGATCATGGTCAGCAGCAAGGTGATCGCCACCAGCGAATTGCCCACGACCAGATAAGCCAGCGAAGCCAGCAGGGGCCCGGTCCATTCGATGTGCATCGGCTCCAGCCAGTACGCCAGCGGCGCGGTGGCGATCAGGCCGACCGCGTACTGCACCATGTTGGACGTGACGGGATGCGTTTGCACGCCATAGCGTTTTTCATACAGCGTGCCGCCGGTGATGCAGAGCAGGGCGCTGATGGCGAACGCCAGGCCCAGCGGCGAGAGCACATCGATCGAAGCCTTGGCGATGATCACCAGCGCGGCGCCTGACACCCCCAGGCCCAGGCCTGCCCAGCGGCGGGCGTCGACTTTCTCGTGCGCGATCGCCGGCGCCAGCAGGCCGATCAGGATAGGTTGCAACGAGGTGATCAGCGCCACGCCGCCCGCCGACATGCCTTGCTTGAGAGACAAGTAGGTGAAACAGAAGTAGCCTGCCTGCAACAGCAGTCCGACCATCGCCAGATGGCCCCAGGCGCTGGCGCCGCGCGGCAGCGGCGGGCGCAGGAACAGCATGAAGGGCGCAAGTATCAGCACCACGCAGGCGTAGCGCAGCGCCAGGAAGGTCATGGGGTCGGCATAGGCCAGGCCCACTTTGAGCACGACGAAACCGCTGGACCAGAGAAGCAGGAAGAGCGCGGGCGCGGCTTTCAACCAGGCGGGGGGAGCGGCAGGCGGCATGTGGCGGAACATGGACGACATGGGCAAGCCGCGATCGTACCCCCTTTTGGCCATTGTTCATCCCTGCCAAAATGAGGTTTAGGATTCTTTTATTCATTTGCTGCACGCGAGGGATGGACATGTCGACCAACAAACAATCTACGGTGCGTATCGCCC
This sequence comes from Achromobacter sp. ACM01, assembly GCF_014851745.1. Classification (NCBI taxonomy): domain Bacteria; kingdom Pseudomonadati; phylum Pseudomonadota; class Betaproteobacteria; order Burkholderiales; family Alcaligenaceae; genus Achromobacter; species Achromobacter sp. ACM01. The sequence goes on along the minus strand of NZ_JACVAF010000003.1, from coordinate 94,104 downwards.
TGGGCACCTGGGACCGCTTGCGCGACGACGCGTATTCGGTGCGCCATGAAGTGTTCGTCGTCGAACAGAAAGTGCCGCCCGAGGTCGAGCTGGACGACGATGACGCGGTGTCGGTCCACGCCGTGGCCTACGGCCCGGACGGCACGCCCATGGGCACGGGCCGGCTTCTGCCCGACGGCCACATCGGCCGCATGGCGGTCCACAAGAAGGCCCGCGGCATGGGCGTCGGCAGCCAGTTGCTGGACGCGCTGATCGAACAGGGCCATGGCGACGGCCACCGCATGCTGGTGCTGCACGCGCAGACGCATGCGGCAGGTTTCTACCAGGCCCATGGCTTCAATGTGGAAGGCGAGGAATTCGTCGAGGCCGGTATTCCGCACGTGGTCATGACCCGCGTGCTGAAGTAGGGCGGGCCGCCCGGCTCAGAGCGTCTGCCTGCGGGCCGGGCAAATCAAATAGGCGGGATAAAGAAAAGGGCCGCAAGAAAAGGGCCACACAAAGAAAAAACCCCGGACGCTTACGCGTTCGGGGTTTTTTTGGCGCATCACGCAGGTACCTCGTGATGTAATAATTGGTGCCCAGGAGAGGACTCGAACCTCCACACCTTGCGGCACATGGACCTGAACCATGCGCGTCTACCAATTCCGCCACCTGGGCGCTGATGCTTTACTTGTCGCTTCGCTTTCGCGTTGTTTCTTGTTCAGCAGCAGAGGAATGAGATTATGCACACTTTTTTTGAAGTGTGCAAGTCGTGTGGCTTTTTTTTCATATTTTTTTGCTGCCGGGCGCTTTCGAACTTTCGATATAGTGTCGCCCCATGTCCCGTACCCTCTGCACGCGTTGTCTGCGTCCTCTGTCGCACTGTCTGTGCGCGCTGATTCCCTCGCTTTCCTGCCGCACTCGCGTCGTGGTGTTGCAGCATCCGAGCGAGGCGCGCCATGCCTTGAACACCGCAAGGCTGGCGGTGCTGGGGCTGGCGGGCGCGCAACGCGTGGTGGGCGAATATTTTTCGGAAGAGGATTGGGCGCTGCCAGGCCATCTGCCTCGCCTGCTGTTTCCGGGCGAGGGCGCCGAGGTGTTGGCGCCGGGCTACGGGCAGGACCTGGGCGCGCCCATCAGATTGATCGTGCCTGACGGCACCTGGGGACATGCGCGCAAATTGCTGCATATCAACCCGGCGCTGGCCGCCTTGCCGCGCGTGATGTTGCCCGCGGGGCTTTCCACGCGCTACCGGGTTCGTCACGCCGACGTGCCGGGCGCGCTGTCCACGATAGAGGCCGTGGCGCATGCCTTGAATGCGATTGAAGCGCCGACGAATTTCGATGCGCTGCTGCGGCCTTTCGAAGCGTTGATCGATGGCCAGATCGAAGGCATGGGCGCGGATCTGTACGCGCGGCATCATTTGAATCGCAAGGTGCCGTGGCGTTGAAACAGGCAGTGGCGGGGCGCAAAGCAAAAGCCCCGGGAATCTTGCGATTTCCGGGGCCTTTTAGCCGTTGCCATCAAGACCGCCTTGCATGGTCTTGATTGAAATTCCGTGGTGCCCAGGAGAGGACTCGAACCTCCACACCTTGCGGCACATGGACCTGAACCATGCGCGTCTACCAATTCCGCCACCTGGGCACTGAGAGATACTGTCAGAAGTATGTGATACGCTGCCGCTCTAGTCGCATCGCTTCAGTTAAAACAGATTAACTAAAACATGCGTCCAAAGTGCAGTTGGTTCTACAATAAGGTTTTTAAGCAACTTGCTTTTCAAACCCCGGCTGGGTTTTAAACTTCCCGGCCCTTCTGACCATTTTCTGCTTCAGTGTTCAGCCTTGGGCGAACCACAGAAGCTGCGCATTATATACGGAAATTTTAGCTTTGGCAAAACGATCGAATAACGAATCGAATAACAACAGATCAACACCCTTGCCCGAAGCGCCGCCGGACTTCGATCCTGATGTCCCGTCCCGTGAAGCCATCCTGAAAGCGCTGCGCGCCGCAGGCTCGCCGCTGTCTCCGGTGGAACTGGCCGAACGCATGGGCGTCGAGCGCGCCGCGACGATGGTGGGATTTGAGCGCCGCCTGGGCGCCATGGAGCGCGACGGCCAATTGATGCCCAACCGCAAGGGCGTGTTGCTGCTGGCCACCAAACTGGACTTCGTCGCCGGCAAGGTGCTGGGGCATCGCGACGGCTTCGGCTTCCTGTTGCGTGACGACGGTGGCCCGGACCTGTTTCTGTCGCCGCGCGAAATGCTCAAGGTGCTGCATGGCGACCGTGTGCTGGTCAAACCCACTGGCGAATACCGCGGCAAGCCGGAAGGCACCATCGTCGAAGTCATCGAGCGCCGCACCAACAAGCTGGTGGGGCGCTTCCTGCACGAGCATGGCCTGTCCATCGTCGTGCCCGAGGACCAGCGCATCAAGCATGACATCCTGATTCCGCCCAGCGACACCAACGGCGCCCAGCATGGGCAGGTGGTCGCGGTTGAAATCATGGAGCAGCCCACTCGCCACACGCAGCCGCTGGGCCGTGTGGCCGAGGTGCTGGGCGAGATCGACGATCCCGGCATGGAAATCGAGATCGCGGTGCGCAAGTTCGACGTGCCGGTCGATTTCTCGGAAGCCGCGCTCAAGCAGGCCGCACGCCTGCCGGACGTGGTCAGGAAGACCGATCTCAAGGACCGCGTCGACCTGCGCGACGTGCCGCTCATCACCATCGACGGCGAGGACGCGCGCGACTTCGACGACGCGGTGTACTGTGAGCCCGTGGAGCTGGGCGCGGGCCAGCGCAAGCGCCCGGGCTGGCGCCTGCTGGTGGCCATCGCCGACGTCAGCCACTATGTGCGTCCGGGTGACGCCCTGGACGACGACGCGATCGAACGCGGCACCAGCGTGTACTTTCCGCGCCGGGTCATCCCGATGCTGCCGGAGTCGTTGTCCAACGGCTTGTGTTCGCTGAACCCGGACGTCGACCGCCTGGTGCTGGTTTGCGACATGGTCATTCCGGCCAGCGGCGCCAAGGCTGGTACGGTCACGGCCTACCAGTTCTATAACGCGGTCATGCACTCGCATGCGCGCACCACCTATACGAACATCTGGGCCGCCCTGCAACAGCCCGGCGGTCCTGCCGCGCACGCCATGCGCAGCGTCATGCCCCAGGTCCAGCACCTGTATGAACTCTTTCAGCTGCTGGCGCAAGGGCGCAAGAAGCGCGGCGCCATCGACTTCGACACGGTCGAGACCAAGATCGTCTGCAATGAGCTCGGCCGTATCGAGCAAATCGTGCCGTCGGTGCGCAACGATGCCCACAAGCTGATTGAAGAGTGCATGCTGGCCGCCAATACCTGCGCGGCCGACTTCATGACCCGCAGCAAGCATCCCGGCCTGTACCGCATCCACGAAGGCCCCACGCCCGAACGCCTGCAGTCGCTGCGCGAATTCCTGCGCACCATGGGCCTGTCGCTGGGCGGCGGCGAGACGCCCACGGCCAAGGATTACGGCGACTTCCTGGATTCGGTGCGCGGACGCCCCGACTACCAGCTGTTGCAGACGATGTGCCTGCGCTCCATGCAGCAGGCGGTCTACAGCCCCGACAATATGGGCCACTTTGGCTTGTCCTATCCCGGCTACAGCCACTTCACCTCGCCCATCCGCCGCTATCCCGACCTGCTGACGCATCGTGTCATCAAGGCGTTGCTGGCCGGTCAGCGCTATGTGCCCAGCCTGGAAGACCAGCCTGTGGTGATCGGCCGCACGCAGCGCGAGCACGAACATGCCATCTGGGAAAAGATGGGCCTGGTGCTGTCCGCCAGCGAGCGCCGCGCCGACGAGGCGTCGCGCGACGTCGAAGCCTGGCTCAAGTGCTGGTTCGTCAAGGAGCGCGTGGGCGAGGACTTCAGCGGCACCGTTACCGGCGTCGCCAGCTTCGGCATCTTCGTCACGCTGGACACCCTGCACGTCGAAGGGCTGGTGCATGTTTCCGAACTGGGCGGCGAGTATTTCCAGTTCAACGACGCCCTGCACGAGTTGCGCGGCGAACGCACGGGCATGCGCTACCGCCTGACCGACAAGGTGCAGGTGCAGGTGTCGCGCGTGGACCTCGAAGCCCGCCGCATCGAGTTCCGCCTGGTGCAGGGCACGAGCTTCGACGCCTTGCGCAAGGCGTCGGCCCGCAGCCCGGACGAGCCCTCGCGCCGTGTCAAGAAGGCCGCGTCGCCCAAGCCCGCCGCCCTGAAGGGCCAGACCGCCAAGGAGCGCCGCGCCGAGGCCAAGAAGGCCAGCAAGCCGCCGCGGGCGCCCAAGGCATCCAAGCGCGCAGCGCCGGCCAAGAAGGCCGCGCACAAGCGCCACTGACACTTCCTTATGGCGAGGCCGTCGTATGGCGGCTGCGCCATAAGGGGTAACATTGCATCTATGGCCGGCTTGGTCCGGTGGCCCGCCCCGCTCTGGGGCGGGTATTCGTTTATCTAAAGGTATTGCATTTATGGCGTCGACCCAAGTCCTGGCCGGGTTTCACGCGGTTGTTGCGCGGCTGCGCCACGCGCCCGACTCGATCAAGGAAATCTATGTAGAGGCGTCGCGCCGCGACAAGCGGATGCAGACGTTCATCGAGCAGGCCGAAAAAGCGGGCTGCCGCCTGCATCCGGTCCCCATGGAGCGCCTGGACGGCCTGTCCCGCGGCACCCGCCATCAGGGCGTGGTGGCGCTGGCCGAAGAGCGCCAACTGGCGGTGGACGTGGATGAGGTACTCGATGTCATCGAAGGCCCGCCGCTGCTGTTGATCCTGGATGGCGTGACCGATCCCCACAACCTGGGCGCCTGCCTGCGTACCGCGGATGCCGCCGGCGTGCACGCCGTCATCGCGCCGCGCGACCGGGCCGTCGGCCTGAACGCAACCGTGCAGCGCGTGGCTTGCGGCGCGGCCGATACCGTGCCCTATCTGATGGTGACCAACCTGGCGCGCACCATGCGCAGCCTGAAGGACCGTGGCGTGTGGCTGGTGGGCACCGACGACCAGGCCACCGACAGCATGCATCAGATCGATGCGCGCCAGCCCATGGCCTGGGTCATGGGGGCGGAAGGCGAGGGCATGCGCCGCCTGACGCGGGAAACCTGCGATCAACTGGTGAACATCCCCATGCTGGGTTCGGTGGAAAGCCTGAACGTCAGCGTGGCCAGCGCCGTCTGCCTCTATGAAACCGTGCGCCAGCGCCGTTCCTGATTCATCCGTCTTACCTATCTTGTAGACCATATCCTCTTCGCGTCAGCCCATCATGCACCAGAACGGCTTTACCACCACGATCCTCCATTCCGACCGCAAGCAATCCGTCGAGCACGGAGCGGTGCACAAGCCCATGCATCCGTCCTCGGAGTTCGCCTACGAAGACGCCCGTGAGCTGGCCGCGGTCTTTCAGGGCAAGGCCGGCTTTACCTACGCCCGCCAAGGCACGCCCACCACCACCGCGTTGGAGGCCAAGGTCAACCAGATGGAAGGCGGCAAGGGCACGGTCAGCTTCGCGACCGGCATGGCGGCGCTGGCCGCCATCTTCACCACGCTGCTGCGCCGAGGCGACCATCTGGTGTCCAGCCAGTTCGTGTTTGGCAACACCAACAGCCTGCTGGGCACGCTGCTGGAACTGGGGGTGGAAATCACCTTCGTGGACGCGACGGATTCGGCGCAGGTGCGTGCGGCGATCCAGCCCAACACCCGCATGGTTTTCACCGAGACCATCGCCAATCCGGGCACGCAGGTTGCTGACCTGGCCGTGATTGGAGAAATCTGCCGCGAGAAGGGCCTGGTCTACGTGGTCGACAATACGCTGACCTCGCCCTGGATGTTCCGGCCTGTCTCGGTCGGGGCGTCCCTGGTGATGAACTCGCTGTCCAAGTACATCGGCGGCCATGGCAATGCGTTGGGCGGCGCCGTCACGGACACGGGGCTGTATGACTGGTCGAATTACGCGAACATCTACGAGGCCTATCGCAAGGGACCGTCCACCAGTTGGGGGCTCACGCAGGTCAAGAAGAAGGGCCTGCGCGACATGGGCGGCACCCTGGCTGCCGAGCCTGCGCACCGCATCGCGGTAGGCGCCGAGACCCTGGCCCTGCGCATGGCCAAGCACTGCGCCAACGCGTTGGCGCTGGCGCGCTTCCTTGAGGATCATCCGGGCGTGGCCAAGGTGCATTACCCTGGGCTGGCCAGCCACCCGCAGCATGCGCGCGCGGCGGCGTTGTTCGGCTCGCGCTTCGGCGGCCTGTTGGGCGTCGAACTGGCGGACGGGGTGGACTGCTTTGATTTCCTGAACCGCCTGCGCATCGTGCTGATGGCGACTCACCTGGGCGATACGCGCAGCCTGGCGCTGCCTGCCGCCCACACCATCTATTACGAGATGGGCGCCGAGCGCCGCAAGCAGATGGGCATCGCGGACAGTCTCATCCGCGTGTCCGTGGGCATCGAAGACGAGGCCGATCTGCTGTTTGATTTCGATCAGGCGCTCAACGGCTGCCTGCAGGGATAATGCGGCACGCGCGCGACCGGTGGCCGGGCGCGCCTGCAACGCAATCGGGATAGCGCCCATGCTCATACAGATCGCAGAAGTCTTCACGCCAGAAGAGGCGGCCGAGATCCGGCGCCGCCTGGACGCCGCCGATTGGGTCGACGGCAAGGTCACCGCCGGCTATCAGTCGGCCGAGGTCAAGCGCAACCGCCAGCTGCCGGAGCAGCATCCCCTGGCGCAGGAGCTGGGCAACCTGATCCTGCAGCGCCTGGCGGCCAACAACCTGTTCATGTCGGCCGCGCTGCCGCGCAAGATCTTTCCGCCCTTGTTCAATCGCTATGAGGGCGGGGAAGCGTTCGGCTATCACGTGGACAATGCGGTGCGCGGCATCGCCGGCACGGCTGAGCGCGTGCGCACGGACCTCTCGGCCACGCTGTTCTTTTCCGAGCCCGATTCCTACGATGGCGGCGAGCTGGTCATCGACGACACCTATGGTCCGCGCGCAGTGAAGCTGCCCGCAGGGCATATGGTGCTGTACCCGGGCACCAGCCTGCATAAGGTCAATCCGGTGACGCGGGGCGCGCGCGTATCGTCGTTTTTCTGGATGCAGAGCCTGGTGCGCGAAGACAGCCAGCGCGCACTGCTGCTGGACATGGATGTGGCCATACAGCGCTTGAATCAGGATGCCGCGGGGCATCCCTCCATCGTGCAACTCACCGGCATTTATCACAATTTGCTGCGTCGATGGGCCGATGTCTGACGCAAGTTAACGATCGCGTTCGAGGGTGTCGCGCAAACCCCGAAATGCGTGTTTCTGTTTATTGCGAAACGGTCTAAAAGCTAGTATTGACGCGGGTTGTGGTGAGGTTTTCGCTTGACAGCCGCGCCACGCCAAGGCCTAATACACGTCTGCGTCGCTGGTGATTTGAAGGCAATTTGCCATTGAATCCAGGCGGCGCAGCAGTTTAAAAGTTGTGCTTCGCAGCGCAAGAAAAAAGTTTATCCACTGTCTGTTCGTCGTTTGTCGGTTTTGCGTCTTCTGCGGCGTCCATCATGACGGCCATGAACTGCACTCCGGCAGACTCCATACCTTGTGAGGGGTACACCTGAATGAACAAAACCGAACTCATCGATCACATCGCCAGCAAGGCCGACATCTCCAAGGCCGCCGCTGGTCGCTCGCTCGACGCCCTGATCGGTGCCGTCAAGACCACCCTGAAGAAGGGCGGTACGGTTACGTTGGTTGGCTTTGGCACGTTCGCTGTGTCGGCTCGCGCCGCGCGCACCGGCCGTAATCCGCGCACTGGCGAAACCATCAAGATCAAGAAGGCCAAGGTGCCGAAGTTCCGTCCGGGCAAGGCCCTGAAGGACGCCGTCAACTAATGGACGGCGGGCGGGTCGCAGGCATTCAGGCCTGGCGATTTGCCCACAACTGCGCGGTCCGGTATACTCCGGCCCGCGTATTGCTTTTGAGTGCCCCGGTTGGCAGTTGCTTGTACGGATTTTTCGCGAATTTCGTCTTGAGGCTGCATCAAAATGGGTGCTTAGCTCAGTTGGTAGAGCGGCGCCCTTACAAGGCGTAGGTCACAGGTTCGACCCCTGTAGCACCCACCAAAAGCTCCGATATGCGCTCCACACAAAACCCGCACACGTCATGGTGGCGGGTTTTTTGTTTTGCGCGCGCCGCATCGCTCGTGCCAGTTGATCTCGCTCAGAAATGTAGGACGGGATCAGATGAAATAGGACGTGCGAATCATTCGCATTTAAGATATTATTGTGGGCTTGTACCGGTCAGCCGGCGTCGCCATCGCGTGTGCGTCTTTCCTGGCTGGCCGGATAAGTCAATGCACCCTGGCTGATTCATGCCTAGTTTTCAACGCGGTTGGAATTCTTCTTCGCGCTCTTCATTCGGTATACGCGCAGGCGCTGGCCTGACGGTCCTGGCGCTGCATGCGGCAGTGGTAGGCGCCATCTTCATGGCACCCGAGAATCGTCCTGAACTCGAAGAACCCGAAGCCATCATGGTGAGCGTGGTGGATGCGCCCATTCCCCAGATCGCCAAGGCCGAGCCCACTCCCGAGGAGCCGCAGCCGGTGACGGAAACGCCGCCCGAGCCGCCGCAGCCCGAGGTCGAGCCCGAACCGGAGCCTGAACTCAAGCCCGAGCCGGAACCTGAACCCGAACCGGAGCCGGTGGTTGAAAAGCCGCCGATGCCGGCGCCCAAACCCAAGCCCAAGCCGCCACCCAAGCCTAAACCCAAACCCGAGCCCAAGCAGGACGTCAAGGTCGAGCCCAAGCCGGAAGCGCCAAAGGCGCCGCCCAGTGGCGCGCCCGAAGGCACGCAGGCGCCGCAAGGGCCGCAGCAAGGGCCGCCGCCGGATCAGCCGGTGCTGGTATCCAGCATCGAATTCCAGGGGGCGCGCCCCATGCCCAATTACCCGATGGCATCGCGCCGCATGCGGGAAGAGGGCCGCGTGGTGGTGCTGGTCGAGATCAACACCCAGGGGCTGGTCGAGCGGGCAACCATCGATGCGTCCTCGGGCTTTCCGCGCCTGGACGAATCGGCGCTGGCAGCCGCCCGCAAGGGTCGTTTCAAACCGTATACCCGTAACGGCGTGGCCTATCCCGCCAAAGCCAAAATTCCGTTCGATTTCGTAATGAGGAACTGAGATGTCCAACGCACTGCATAGCGCCACCCTGGTGGCGCAGGCGACCACCAGCCCGGCAGCGCCGGCTGCCGCCGCCGCTGCGCCTGCCGCGGCTGCGGCCGCGCCCGCAGCTCAACAAGCCGCCTCGGCGGTCGGTGCCACGGCTCAGCAAGCCGCCGGCGCTGTCCAGCAATCGGCCGACGCGCTGCACGGCGCCGCCGCCGCGCTGCCCTCGGCGCTGCCTGCCGCGCCGGCCCCCGCCGCGGTCCCCGACATGGGCTTCATGCACTTCATCGCGCAAAGCGACTTCGTCGGCAAGGGCCTGTTCATCATCCTGATCCTGATGTCGCTTGTGACCTGGTACCTGATCCTGGTCAAGGTCGCGAGCAACGTCAGCATGCGCAAGCGCTCCGCGGACTTCCTGAACAAGTTCTGGAACGCCAGCTCGCTCGAACAGGTCGAAAACGAAATCGTCACGCATGGCGCGCGCGATCCGTTCTCGCACCTGGCCAGTCACGCCATGCATGCGCAGGCGCATCACAACAAGTTCGGCGCGACCAAGCTTGAAGAGTCGGGCAGCAACTCCGATTTCGTTACGCGCACCATGCGCAAGGTCATCGACGAAGAAACCGCGAAGCTGGAAAACGGCCTGACCGTGCTGGCTTCGGTGGGTTCGACGGCGCCGTTCGTGGGCCTGTTCGGCACGGTGTGGGGCGTGTACCATGCTCTGGTCGGCATCGGCCTGTCCGACGGCGTGACCATCAACCGCATCGCCGGTCCGGTGGGCGAAGCGCTGATCATGACGGGGCTGGGCCTGGCGGTCGCCATTCCCGCGGTGCTGGCCTACAACACCTTTGTGCGCAACAACCGCGTGTTCCTGTCGCGCCTGGATGCCTTTGCGCATGACTTGTTCGCGTTCCTGACCACCGGCCAGCAGGTCGCTCTGTCCGACGGCAAGGTGCGCGCCCTGCGCCGCCAGAACGGCAACGGCGCTGCGGCTCAACGCGGGAGCGAATAATGGCCTTTGGCAGCTTCGAGGGCAAGGGATCCGGAAGCCATACGGTTTCCGAGATCAATATGGTGCCCCTGATCGACGTGATGCTGGTGCTGCTGGTGATCTTCATCATCACCGCGCCGCTGCTGGCGCATTCGATCAAGATCAACATGCCCCAGGTGGCCGCCGAGCAGATCGAGGAAGAACCCAAGACCGTCGACCTGGCCATCGATGCCAGCGGGGCGCTGTTCTGGGACGAGAAGCCGGTCAATATCGATGACCTGCCCAACCGTTTCAAGTCGATCGCCGGCACCAAGCCGCAACCCGAGATCCGCATCCGCGCGGACCAGAACACGCGTTACGAGACCCTGGCCAAGGTCATGGCTTCGGCCCGCCGTTCGGGCATGACGCGCATCGGGTTCGTGACCACGCCTCCGTCCGGCGGCGTCGCCGGCTCAGCAGCGCCCGCTGCGGCCGGGGCCGCCCCGGCTCCGTCCGCACCTTGAACGCTTCCCGGCCCCGGGGCGCATTTCGCGCCCCGTTCCGGCCGGGATCGCGCTAGAATCGCCGCATGCGAGTTCTGGTAATCGAAGACGACACCACCCTGGGCCACGCGCTCCAGGAATTTCTGGCCGACCAAGGCTATGCGGTCGACTGGCTGACCGAGGGCGACCGGGTTCTGGGCGCCTTGGCGGGGCAGCCTTACGACCTCATGCTGCTCGACCTCAACCTTCCGGGCATGAGCGGGCTGGACGTGCTGCGGCAATTGCGCCAGGACGGCAACCAGGTTCCCGTGTTGATCCTCACCGCCCGCGATGGCATCGAGGACCGCGTCGCCGGCCTGGACGCCGGGGCGGACGACTACGTCACCAAACCTTTCGAACTGCCCGAGCTGGCGGCGCGCGTGCGCGCCTTCGGCCGGCGCCGCGCCGGCCAGGCGCAGCCCCTGATTGAAGTCGGCCCGCTGGTGTTCGACACCGTTGGCCGCGAAGTCCGCGCCAATGGCCAGCGCCTGTCGCTGTCGGTGCGCGAGCTTTCCGTGCTGGAAATGCTGATGGCCCGTGTCGGTCGCGTCGTGACCAAGCGCCAGATCGTGAACTCGCTGTCGGCCTGGGATGCCGATTTCAGCGAAAACGCCGTCGAAGTCTACGTGTACCGCCTGCGCAAGCGCCTGGAAGGCACTGGTGCCAGCATTCAAACGGTACGCGGCTTTGGCTACATGTTGGATGTGGAAACGGCCTGACGGGCCGGCTGCGGCCGCGTCGCACCGGCCGCGCGCATCCATACGCCTAGGCGAGGGCATTGCGTCATGATGCAGGAACGCACTCCTACCGCTACTCCGGTTTCCCGCCCCTTGCTTCCCTCCCGTTCGCTGGCGCGGCATCTGGTCATCCGCCTGATGCCGCCGATCCTCCTGCTGGTCCTGTTGGACCTGGCGGCCACCTGGGTCATCACGCACAAGATCGACATGTCGCTCTGGATGCTGGAAGATTTCTTCTGGCTGATGGTGGTGGGGCAGGTCGCGTTGATCGCGCTGTTCACCTGGGTGGTGATGCAGGGCGTGCGTTCGGGGCTGCGGTCGGTCAACCACCTGTCCGAAGAGATCCGGCAACGCTCCATCGACGACATGCAGCCGCTGGAAGTGGCCGGCGTGCCGGTCGAAATCGAGCCACTGGTCACGCACACCAATGATCTGCTGCTGCGCCTGGATGCCTCGCTGGCGGCGCAGCGCCGCTTCATCGGCCATGCGGCGCACCAGCTGCGCACGCCTTTGTCGGGGTTGCGCCTGGAGTCGGAATTGATGCTGGCGCGCCCCTTGCCCGACGACGTGCGCGCGCGGGCCGAACGCATCAAGGCGGTGAGCGACCGCATGATCCGCCTGGGGCAGCAGTTGCTGGTTCTGGCGCGCGCCGATCCTAACGCCCGTCCGCAGGACAGCTTCGTGCGCATCGACCTTTGCGAATGGGTGCGGGCGAACGGCGCGGAATGGTTTCCGCGGGTGCGCGAGGCGCACTACGAGCTGGATCTGGTCGCGCCGGACGCGCCCATCTGGATCGACGCCGATCCCTTGCTGCTGGCCGAACTGCTGGGCAATCTCATCGACAACGCGCTGCGCTATGGCAACAAGACCGGCCGCATCACGCTGATCGTCGGCGCCAATCCGCCTTCGCTGACCGTGGAGGACGATGGGCCGGGCATTTCTCCCGATGAGCGCGAACGGGTGTTCGAGGCGTTCTACCGTTCTCCCACCGCGACCGCGGGCGGGTCGGGCCTGGGACTTGCCATCGTGCGGGAAATCGCGCACGCGCATGGCGCCTGGTGGAAACTCACCAGCCGTCCGGACTTTTCAGGAACACGGCTGTCCGTCGTGTTTCCCGGCCCCCGCAAGGGCGCCCAACTTACTCGTCAAGAACCTACATCATGAGCCAAGGTTCGGCCAGCGTTCCTTCGTCGTCCAACGGGCAAACACTCGGCGGGCACGCGCCATCGTCGCGGGCCGCCCTCATCATGGGGGCGCTGGGCGTGGTGTACGGCGATATCGGCACTAGTCCCTTGTATACGCTGCGTGCCTGTCTGACGGGACTGAGCGTGCACACCGACCTGGAGCCTGCCCACCTGCTGGGCGTGCTGTCCATCCTGTTCTGGATGCTGATGGTGGTGGTGTCGTTCAAGTACGTGACGCTGGTGCTGCGCGCCGACAACCGCGGCGAGGGCGGCACGCTGGCCTTGCTGGAACTGGCGGTGCGCGGGCGTGAAGGCAAGCTGCGCTGGGCGCTGATCGTGCTGGGAATTTTCGGCGCGGCGCTGTTCTACGGCGACAGCATGATCACGCCAGCCATTTCAGTGCTGTCGGCGCTCGAAGGGATAGGCATCGTGTCGCATCAGCTGGATGCCTGGGTCGTGCCGCTGTCGCTGGTGGTGCTGATTGCGCTGTTCGCGATCCAGTCGCACGGCACGGGCGCCATGGGCAAGCTGTTCGGTCCGGTGATGCTGTTGTGGTTCGGCACGCTGGCGGCGCTGGGCGGCTGGCAGATCTGGCAGACGCCGGAAGTGCTGCGGGCCTTGAATCCGATGTGGGGTTTGCGTTTCATCGTCGAGTTTCCGTGGATCAGTTTCGTGCTGCTGGGGGCGGTGGTGCTGGCCTTGACCGGCGCCGAGGCGCTGTATGCCGACATGGGCCACTTCGGCCGTCCGGCGATCCGCCGCGCCTGGTTCAGCATGGTGCTGCCGGCCCTGACGCTGTGCTATTTCGGCCAGGGCGCGCTGTTGTTGCGCGATCCGACCGCGATCCGCAATCCGTTCTTCATGATGGCGCCGGAGTGGGGGCTGGCCCCGCTGGTGGCCTTGGCCACCATTGCGACCATCGTGGCGTCGCAGGCGGTGATTTCGGGCGCTTATTCGGTCACGCGCCAGGCGGTGCAGCTGGGCTTCTGGCCGCGCATGCAGATCCTGCATACGTCGGCCATCGAGAAGGGCCAGATCTATCTGCCGCAGGTCAATGCGCTGCTGCTGTGCGCGGTGCTGATCCTGGTCCTGCTGTTCCGCAATTCGGACAACCTGGCTGCCGCTTATGGCTTCGCGGTCACGGGGACGATGTTCACGACGTCGGTGCTGGCTTTCGCGGTGTTGCCGCGCGGTTCGACCGGCATCAAGCGTGTGCTGTGGATGGTGGCGCTGGGCCTGTTGCTGTTGTTCGATGTGCTGCTGTTCTCGGCCAATGTGTTCAAGATCCACGAGGGTGGCTGGCTGCCGCTGCTGGTGGCGATCGTGGTGTTCACGCTGATGATGACGTGGCGCCGCGGCCGCCGGCTGCTGTCGGAGATGCAGCAGCGGGACCGCCAGCCGCTCAAGGAATTCATGGCGCAGCTCGAAGAGTACCCGCCGTCGCGCGTGCCGGGCACGGCCATCTTCATGACGATGAACTCGGGCAATGTGCCGCCGGCGCTGCTGCACAACCTGAAGCACAACAAGGTGCTGCATGACCATGTGCTGTTCCTGACCATTCTGGTGGCGGACGTGCCCTATGTTTCGCCCGAGGAGCGCTTCTCCGTGACCAAGCTGTCGGCGTCCAGTTGGCAGGCGACGATCAACTACGGCTTCAAGGAAGATCCGGATGTGCCGGAGGCGCTGCGGCTGGTGGCCGAGGCGTATCCGGAGATCGATCTGGAGCCGATGCGGACTTCCTACTTCCTGTCGCGGCAGACGGTGGTGGCGGCGAAGAAGCCGGCGCTGTGGCGCTGGCGGCGGGCGGTGTTTTCGTTCATGGCGCGGAACTCTACTCGGAGTACCAAGTTCTTCAAGATTCCGGCTAATCGGGTGGTGGAGATGGGGATGCAGGTGGAGCTTTAGGCTCTTGCTTGCTCCTTGGTGGTGATTTGCATTCTGTTGACGCCTGGGGCGGCGGGGGCCTGCCGCCCCAGGCTGCGTCGGCTGAATGTGTCCCGTTGCTGGGGAGGGCGGTGTGCTTGGCGTTCTCGCCTAGGGTGGGGTGTGGTGGACGATCTTGCGGGGCTCGCCCCCGGCCGGCCGCGCAGGCGGCCTTTGGGGGCTTACGCGGTGTCTTGCGGTAGGTGATGACGCTGCGCGCTGGTCGTGACTGTCTTTAGTGGGCTCGCTCTCATCGAGGTTGGCGCCCGATCGCTCTTCGCCAAACAAAAAGCCCTTCGGCGTGCCGAAGGGCTTTCTGGTTTATGGCGTTGAAGAATTACTTCTTCTTGCCTTCGTCGCTCAGCTGCGGCAGCGAGCTGCCGGAGGAGGCGAGCAGGCCGGTCTTCACGTAGGTGAAGAGCTTGCCGCGGGTGTCGACGATGTCGAGGTTGCGCATGGTGAGCTGGCCAATGCGGTCCGCGGGCGTGAACGGGGCGTTTTCGACCTTTTCCATGGACAGGCGCTCGGGGGCGTAGGTCAGGTTGGGCGATTCCGTGTTCAGCAGCGAGTAGTCGTTGCCGCGGCGCAGTTCGATGGTGACTTCGCCGGTGACGGCGCGGGCGACCCAGCGTTGGGCGGCTTCGCGCAGCATGATGGCTTGCGGGTCGAACCAACGGCCCTGGTACAGCAGGCGGCCGAGCTTGCGGCCGCTTTCGCGGTACTGCTCGATGGTGTCTTCGTTGTGGATGCCGGTGACCAGGCGCTCGTAGGCGATGAACAGCAGGGCCAGGCCCGGGGCTTCGTAGATGCCGCGGCTCTTGGCTTCGATGATGCGGTTTTCGATCTGGTCGCTCATGCCCAGGCCGTGGCGGCCGCCGATGCGGTTGGCTTCGAGCATCAGTTCGACGGGGTCGCTGTATTCCACACCGTTCAGGGCGACCGGGTGGCCTTCCTCGAAGCGGACGGTGACTTCCTCGGCCTTGACGGCGACGTCGTCGCGCCAGAAGGCGACGCCCATGATGGGCTTGACGATGCGGATGCCGGAGTTCAGGTGCTCCAGGTCCTTGGCTTCGTGGGTGGCGCCCAGCAGGTTGGAGTCGGTGGAGTAGGCCTTTTCAGCCGACATCTTGTAGTCGAAGCCGGCCTGGCGCATGTACTCGGACATTTCCGAACGGCCGCCGAGCTCGTCGATGAAGCGCTGGTCCAGCCAGGGCTTGTAGATCTTCAGGTCCGGGTTGGTCAGCAGGCCGTAGCGGTAGAAGCGCTCGATGTCGTTGCCCTTGAAGGTGCTGCCGTCGCCCCAGATGTTGACGTCGTCTTCCTTCATGGCGGCCACCAGCATCGTGCCGGTCACTGCGCGGCCGATCGGGGTGGTGTTGAAGTAGGTGATGCCGGCGGTCGAGATGTGGAACGCGCCCGATTGCAGGGCGGCGATGCCTTCGGCCACCATCTGCGCGCGGCAGTCGATCAGGCGGGCCTTTTCAGCGCCGTAGGCCATGGCCTTGCGCGGGATCTCGTCGTAGTCGGACTCGTCGGGCTGGCCCAGGTTCGCGGTGTAGGCGTAGGGGATGGCGCCGTTGTTGCGCATCCAGAGGAGCGCTGCGCTGGTGTCGAGGCCGCCGGAGAAGGCGATGCCGACCTTCTGGCCGGTGGGAAGGTTCGGGAGGATAGTGGTCATTGTTTGAAGTGAGACGCCAACAGGACTTGGACAGCAGACTTTGACAGCTGCTAGCCGCCAAACAAGAGAAACGGACGCTATTTTAACTCTTTTGCCGCGGTCGGGCCGCCGGGGCGAACAGGGCCGGCAGCTCCAGCTGGCGGATCAGGAGCGCGGTGGCGGCGGCCAGCCGGGTGGCGGGGCGGTGGCGGGCGCTGGCCAGCACCAGATCATTGGTGATGGTCGGGTCGACGATGTCGCACAACGACAGCTCATGTTCCGCCGCCGGGCCGCGTGCGGCCGAGCGCGGCAGGATGGCGTAGGCGTCGCCCTGGGCGGCCAGTTCGACGATGGTCTGGACGGCGTCCACCTCGACGGCGATGGTCAGACGCACGCCCTGGGCGCGGCACACGCTTTCGACCAGGGTGCGGATGGCGTTGGGCAGGCTGGGCACCACCAGCGGGTAGTCGCCCAGTTGGGCCACGGTGACGCGCGGGGGCAGCGCGGGCTGGTGGCCGGCCGCGGCCACCAGCACCAGGTCCTCGCGGAACAGCGATTCGTAGGCCAACTGGGGCGAGGGCGCGGGGTCGTAGAGCAGGGCCAGGTCGACGCGGCCGGCCAGCAGCCATTCGCGCACCTGGGCGCTGAGGCCTTCAGCAACGGCGATGGAGGCCTCGGGGAAGCTGCGGCGGAAGGCCTGCACCAGCGGGGGCGTGAGCACGCGCGCGATGCGGGGCGGCAGGCCGACCACGACCTTGCCCGTGGGCGTCTCGCGCAGGGTCTGCAGGTCCTCCTTGGCGCGTTCGGCCAGGGTCAGCAGGGCGCGGGCATGCTCCAGGAAGCGCAGGCCGGCTTCGGTGGGTTCGGCGCCGCGGCCGTTACGGTAGAGCAGATGCTGGCCGAGTTCCAGTTCCAGCAGGCGGACCTGGCGGCTGAGCGTGGGTTGCGCCACGTCCAGCATTTCGGCCGCGCGCGAGAAGCTGCGCCTCTCGGCCACGCGCAGGAAGTATTCGATCTGCTTGAGGTCCATCGGATATTTGGAAAATCTATATCTGAAATCAAAGATATAGCATTGTTGGGCGGCGGGCAATCCGGGACCATGGCGTTTTCAACGCAGGAACCCGCCCGTGCCCGATTGCCGTCCTCCGCTAGCCGCGCCGTCCCGTCCCCGCCACGCCTTGCCGCCGGGCGCCTGCGATGCGCATTGCCACGTGTTCGGGCCGGCCGACGTGTTTCCGTACGCCGAGGGGCGCTCGTACACGCCGCCGGATGCGCCTTGCCAGGCCATGGCGGCGCTGCACAGTCGCCTGGGTGTGGAGCGCGCGGTGGTGGTGCAGGCCAACTGCCATGGCTCGGACCACCGCGCCTTGCTGGACGCGCTGGCCCAAAGCGGCGGCCGCTATCGCGGCGTGGCCCTGCTGGGAGCGGATGCGACCGAGGCCGGCGTCAGGCAATTGCATGAGGGTGGCGTGCGCGCGGCCCGTTTCAACTTCGTGCCGCATTTGGGCGGCGCGCCGGATCCGGCGGTCTTCGACCGGGTCGTGGCGCTGATCGCGCCGTTGGGCTGGCATCTGTGCCTGCACCTGGACGGCGCGATGCTGCCGGAGCTGCTGCCGCGCCTGGCCGCGCTGCCGCTGCCCTTCGTGGTCGACCACATGGGGCGGTTGAAGGCGGGCGATGGCTTGGCGTCGCCTGCGATGCAGGCGCTGCTGGGGTTGGCGCAGGTGCCGCAGGCCTGGGTCAAGGTGTCGGGCATCGACCGCATCGCATCGGGCAAGCGGCCGTTCGCGGAGGGCCTGCCCTTTGTGCGCGCGCTGGCCGAGGCGTTGCCCGATCGCTGCCTGTGGGGCACGGACTGGCCGCATCCGAACGTGGCGGGCGATATGCCCGACGACGGCGAGCTGGTCGACCTGTTTTTTGAAGCTTGTCCCGATGCGGCCTTGCGCCAGCGCATCCTGGTGGACAACCCGGCGCGGCTGTACGGATTCGAGTAGGCGCGGCAAACGCCGCCGCCATGAGGCGGCGCGCGAACGACAAGAAAATTCCATTCAATCAGGAGACACCATGTTCAAGAAAATACTGTCCGCCGGCCTGCTGAGCCTGGCCGCCCTGGGATCCGCCCATGCCGATGGGCCGGTGCGCCTCATCATTGCCTTCCCGCCTGGCGGGCCGGTGGATCTGGTCGGCCGGGTGCTGGCCGAGCAATTGGGCAAGGAGCTCAAGCAGCAGGTCATCGTGGAGAACAAGGCCGGCGCCAACGGCAACATCGCCGCGGCCTACGTGGCCAAGGCGCCCGCCGACGGCTCGGTGCTGTTCCTGACCAGCGTGGGCGCGGTCGCGATCAGCCCGGCGCTGTACAAGGATCTGCCGTATGACCCCGTGCGCGATTTCGCGCCGGTGTCCAAGGTGGTCAACAACGCCACGGTGTTCGTGGTCAATCCGTCCAATCCGGCGGTCGACGCGGCGGACTTCGTCAAGAAGTCGCAGGCCGCCTCGCAATCGGTCGCGATCGGCTCGTCGGGCATCGGCAGCATTCCCCACCTGACCCTGGAAATGTTCGCCGATTCCAGCAAGGCGAACGTGATGCACGTGCCATACAAGGGCGCGGCGCCGGTCATCAATGACGTGATGGGCAACCAGGTGTCCGGCTTCTTCGGCGACGTGCCGGGCCTGATCGGCCATATCCAGGGCGGCAAGTTGAAGCCCCTGGGCATCGCCGCGCCGACCCGCCATCCGCTGCTGCCCGAGGTCAAGACCCTGGCGGAGCAGGGCATCGCCGGCGTGGAGTCCAACAACTGGTACGGCATCGTCGCGCCCGCCGCCACGCCGCCGGCCACGATCGACAAGCTCAACCAGGCCGTGCGCGCCGCGCTGAACACGGAAAGCGTGCGCGCCCGCCTGGAGAAGTTCGGGGCCCAGGCCGCTCCCGGCAGCCCGCAGGAACTGGCTGCCCTGATCGCGTCCGACCGCGAAAAGTGGACCTCGCTGATCCAGCGCAAGAACATCCGTCCGGAGTGAAGATGAACGCATGCAGAGTAGGGCTGGTGACGCCGGGCAGCCGCCCGGAACTGGCCGCGATCGAGGCGCGGATATCGGCTGCGCGGGGGCGCATCTCGCCGCTGTACCAGGTGCTGTTGAACAGTCCGGCCGTGGTCCAGGGCTGGGAAGCCATGCTGACCGCGATCCGCCTGAACACGGCGGTGCCGCCGCGTCTGCGCGAGCTGATCATCCTGCGCGTGGCGACCTTGAACAACGCACCGTACGAGTTCGAGGCGCATGTGCCGCACGCGCTGGCTGCCGGCATGCCGCAGGCGCTGGTGGACGCGTTGCGCGGCGGTCCGGCGCCGTCGGAACTGCAAGGCCTGGAAGCCGGCGAGGCCGAAGTGCTGGCGCTGACGGACGCCATGACGCGCGACATCGAGGTGCCGGACGCCGTGTTCGCGCCGCTGCGCGCGCGCTACGATGACACGCAGTTGGTGGAACTGGCGGCGACCGTGGGCGCGTACAACATGGTGTCGCGCTTCCTGGTGGCCTTGCGCGTAGGACATTAAAGGAGACTGGAGTGCAGGAAACCGTATTGCTGGTGTCGCTGGGCGAGCGCTTCGACGAGCCGCGCGCACGCGAACTTGAACAGACCTTGACCCAGGGATTGGAAGGCTTGTGCGCCGCCGCGTACGCCGCCGTGGAAGAGGACGAAACCTACGTCTATCTGCGCGGATCGGCGGCGGCTCTGCCCGAAGCGCAGGCGCGCGTGGCCGAGAGCTTCCCGGGCGCGCACAGCCGCGTGCTGCACCTGACGCTGGACCTGGCAGGCGCTTCGGCGGGGCAGGACGCGCCGTGGCATTACATCGTCGAAACCGACGTGCTGCCCGAGGCCGACGCCGACCTGAATGCCTGGTACGACCAGGAGCACCTGCCGGGCCTGGCATCGGTGCCTGGCACGGTGCGCGCCATGCGCTATGAGTGCCGCGACGAGTCGCCGCGCTACCTGGCCTGCTACGACCTGCACACGCGCGAAACCTTTGGCAGCCCGCCCTGGCTGGCGGTGCGCGCCAGCGACTGGAGCGGCCGTGTGCGTCCGTCGTTCCGCAATACGCGCCGGACCATGTTCAAACGGATTCTGTAATTGCGCGGCGTCCGCCGCATCCATCGGATTCGAATGCGGGCCTGCCGCGCCCATGAAAAAAGCCTGCGCATCGCAAGATGCGCAGGCTTTTCCGTCTGGGGGCGGTGTTACTTGATCTGGCCCAGCAGCAGGAATTCCATCAGCGCCTTCTGCACGTGCAGGCGGTTTTCGGCTTCGTCCCAGACCACGCTTTGCGGGCCGTCGATGACTTCGCCGGTGACTTCCTCGCCGCGGTGAGCGGGCAGGCAGTGCATGAACACGGCCTGGGGATCGGCGGCGGCCATCATTTCGGCGTCCACGCACCAGTCGGCGAAAGCGGCGCGGCGCTCTTCGTTTTCGGCTTCATAGCCCATGCTGGTCCAGACGTCGGTGGTGACCAGGTGCGCGCCCTTGCAGGCTTCCATGGGATCCTTGAACTGGCGCAGCACCGTGGCGGGCGGCGTGCCGATGCGCGAGGCTTCGAGCTCGTACCCGGCCGGGGTGGACACGTGCAGCGTGAAGCCCAGCATTTCCGCGGCTTGCAGCCAGGTGTAGGCCATGTTGTTGGCATCGCCCACCCAGGCCACCGTCTTGCCGGCGATGGGGCCGCGGTGCTCGATGTAGGTGAAGATGTCCGCCAGGATCTGGCAGGGGTGGAATTCGTTGGTCAGGCCGTTGATCACCGGCACGCGCGAGTGCGAGGCGAAGCGCTCGATGCGGGTCTGCTCGAACGTGCGGATCATGACGATGTCGACCATGCGCGAGATGACGCGCGCGGTGTCTTCGATGGGCTCGGAACGGCCCAGCTGCGAATCGTTGGAGGTCAGGTTGATGACCGAACCTCCCATCTGGTACATGCCGGCCTCGAACGACACGCGGGTGCGCGTGCTGGCCTTTTCAAACACCATTGCCAGCGTGCGGTCGTGCAGCGGCATGTGGGGTTCGTAGCGTTTGAACTTGTCCTTGATCAGGCGCGCGCGGTCCAGCACGTAGGCGATCTCGGCGGACGAGAAGTCCTTGAACTGCAGGAAGTGCCGCAGCGGGCCGTTTTGAGTCGTGGGAGGTGTCATGGTGATGTCGCAGGTCATGGGGCCCGGCCAGGCTCATGGCCCGGGCGGGACGTTGATTTTATGGTGTTTCGGCCAGGAATTCCTGGATGAGCGGAACCAGGATGGCGACGATGCGGTCGGCTTCGTCGCGGTTGAGGATCAGTGGCGGCAGCATGCGGATCACGCGGTCGCGCGTGACGTTGATGAGCAGGCCGGCCTGCATGGCGCGCAGGGCCAGCACGCCGCAGGGGCGCGCCAGCTCGATGCCCAGCATCAGGCCGCGGCCGCGGATGTCGGTGACGCCCGCGACGCCGGCCAGCGCATCGGCCAGGGCGGCTTTCAGGTGATTGCCTACATCGTGGGCGTTGGCGAGCAGGTTTTCGGATTCCAGCGCATCCAGCACGGCCAGCCCGGCCGCACAGACCAGCGGGCCGCCGCCGAAGGTGGTGCCATGACTGCCTGGCGTGAATACGCCCGCGGCCGGGCCGGCGGCCAGCATGGCGCCGATGGGCACGCCGCCCGCCAGGCCCTTGGCCAGCGTCATGACGTCGGGGACGATATCGGCCCACTGGTGGGCGAACCATTTGCCGGTGCGGCCGATGCCGGACTGGACTTCGTCGATCATCAGCAGCCAGCCGCGCTCGGTGCACAGCCGGCGCACTTCCTGCAGATAGGCGATGTCGGAGGGGCGGATCCCGCCTTCGCCCTGCAGCACTTCCAGCAGCACCGCGGCCACGCGCGGCTCGGCGTCGCCGGCGGCGCGCACCGCGTCCACGCTGTTGTAGGGCACCTGGATGAAGCCCGAGGGCAGGGGCTCGAAGCCCTTGCGCGCCTTTTCGCTGCCCGTGGCCGCCAGCGTGGCCAGCGTGCGGCCATGCCAGGACGAATCCATCGTGATGATGTGGGCGTGCTTGTTGCCGCGCTGGTACGCGTAATAGCGCGCCAGCTTGATCGCGGCTTCGTTGGCCTCGGAGCCGCTGTTGTTGAATGCGACCTCCTGCATGCCCGACAGTTGCGTCAGACGAGCGGCCAACGCAGTCTGCTGCGGCACTTCGTAGATGTTCGAGGTATGGATGACGCGGGCGGCCTGCTCGCTGATGGCGGCCACCAGTTTCGGATGGGCGTGGCCCAGGCAGGACACCCCGATGCCGGCCAGCGCGTCCAGGTACTTGCGGCCTTCGGCGTCCCACAGCCAGACGCCCTGGCCGTGCGTGAACGATACCGGCAGCCGGGCGTAGATATTGGCCAGAGGCGAAGTCATCGCGGATCCTCCCGTGGATGAAGCGGATTGCGCCGGGACTCAGCCGGAGTCCCCGTGGGATGCCGCCGGGTTTGGCAGCGCCGGCAGCTCGTTTTCCCAGGCGAATCGCTTTTTGAAAGAGGGCAAAGGATCAATCATATACAATTCGCGGCGCAGGGCGCATGTTTGATCACGCCGAAGATCCGGCTTTCGTGAAGGGCGCGCTGTAGTGAAGAACTCATGGCAACTCGCGTCAGACAATTCGTAATTCATGGCGTTACCGAAAGCGGTAGCCGCTTTCGCCCCAGCGATTGGGCGGAACGGCTCGCCGGCGTAATGGCACAATTCCGGCCCGCCGGCTGTGCCGGTAACCACCTCACCTATTCGCCCTATGTGCTGCCCGTCGTGATCGACGGCGTGCGCGGGATCGTGGTCGATCTGCGTTTGCGCGATCTGGAACCGCTGGCGTACAAGTTCGTGGTGGATTTCGCTCGCGACAATAACCTCAAGACGGAAGAGCGCGAAATCTAGCCTCCCCAACCAAAAAAGCGCCCTCACCGGGCGCTTTTTCGTTGGGGGACGCCGCACGCCCCTAGGTGCCGTAGCGGTCCAGGATCTTGCGGATATCGCGCACGCCCTGGCCGTCCGCGGTCAGCAGCGCGCGCGCGGTCACCGATTCCAGGTGGTGTTCCAGCAGATGCAGCACGTGCTTCTCGTCGCGCGCGCGCAGGCCCGCCACGATCTCCATGTGCTCGCTGACCGCGCATTCGCTCGAGTGCGGCCGGCCGTAAAGCGCCAGGATCAGCGAGCAGCGCGACACGATCTCGTTCACGTAGCGCGCATACACCGCATTGCCCGACAGCTCCGCCATCAGGATATGGAACTCGCCTGACAGCCGGATGGACTCGTTGGCGCTGTTGCGCTTGCGGGCTTCCTCCTCCTGTGCCACGTGCTGTTCCAACCTGGCCAGTCCAGCCTCGGTGATGTGCTGCAACAGCCGGCGCGCCACGTCGCGTTCCAGGCAGCGGCGCGCCTCGAAGATGTCGTGCGCTTCTTCCAGGCTGGGGCGGGCCACCGCGGCGCCGCGGTTCGGCCGCAAATCCACCAATCCTTCGCTGAACAGGCGCGTCAGGACGCTGCGGACGATGGTCCGGCTGACGCCGAAACGTTCGCCGATGATGTCCTCGGGCAGCTTGTCGCCGGGAAGCAGAGCCTGCTCGATGATGGCTCTGCGCAAATTTTTGTATACGATTTCGTTGCGGCTGATGTCTTTCTTGGCAGACTCGTCGGCCGCCGGCGCGAGGGACTTCATCTTCTTGTTGGCTCCTATGCCTGCGCGCTTTTCTGGGTGTTGGAATGGTGCGGCAGGCGCTGCCGGCGCGCATTTTTCTGTGTGCTGGAAAGCATACTACACCCGGGGCTAAGGGTTAGCGATAGCTTGTCTGCGAGATTGTGCGGAGTACATTGGCGACATAAATCGTATACAAATTTTTATACAAAACAGATCTGATTATTCTTTAATGATTCGATTGTTTGTATACAAATTCACAAAGGCTGATCCATGTCCGCTGTACCGCAGGCCGCCGCAACCGAGCCGTCCCTTTCCGCGCCTTACCGCCTGCTGGTGGTCAATGGCAACACCACGTCCGAACTGACGAGCAGCCTGGCCAGCCAGGCCGAGGCCTTTTACGGGGACATGGTCCGCATCCATGCGGTCACCGCCGGGTTCGGCCCCGCCTACATCGCCAGCCGCGCGGAGGCGGCCGTTGCCGCCCATGCCGTGCTGGACGTCGTGGAGCGCGCGACAGGCGAGGCGCCTGACGGCGGATTCGACGCCTGCCTGCTGGCCTGTTTTGGCGAACCCGGCATCGGCGCGGTGCGCGAACGCCTGGACGTGCCCGTGGTGGGCATGGCCGAGGCCTCCATCCTGAGCGCCATGCAGCGCGGCGACCGCTACGCCATCGTGACGGTGGGCCAGCGCTGGCCCGGCATGCTGCGCGAACAGATCCGCCAGTTGGGGCTGGAGTCCCGCTGCGCCGGCATCCTGGCCCTGCCGGGCAATGCCCTGGACTACGTGTCGCGTTCGGCCGAGTCGGCCTTGCACGTCAGTCGTGCGCTGGACGCCGCAGTGGCGCAGGGGGCGGACGTGGTGATCGTGGCGGGCGCCGCGCTGGCCGGCTACCTGCCCAGCCTGCCGCGCCTGCCGGCCGTGCCCATCATCGATTCCTATCGCGCCGCCCTGGCCCAGGTGCTGGCGCTGGCGTCCCTGGAGCGCGCGCAGCGGTTGTCGCTGATCCGTCCGGGCGCGCATTCCTAGTCTTTTCGCCTTACCCACCGCGCCGGGCCCGACCCCGGCGAGTTCAGACCGATACACAAGGGAGAGTTGCAGCCATGAAGACTTTGCTCAAGTGGACCGCGGGCGCCGTGATCGCGCTGTCGGCCATCACGGGGGCCAGCGCCGCCAACACGCTGAAGTGGGGCGCGGCGCGGGACCTGGATTCGCTGGATCCGTATTCCTACGGCAGCACCTTCAACCTGGCGTTCCTGAACCATGTGTATGAAGCGCTGATCCGCTATGACGACAAGTTCAACATCACGCCCGCGCTGGCGGAGTCCTGGGAGACGCCGTCGCCCACGGTGCTGCGCTTTCATTTGCGCAAGGGGGTGAAGTTCCACAATGGCGCGCCGTTCTCGGCGGACGATGTGGTGGCGTCGATGACGCGGGTTTCGGACGAAGCCTCGCCCCTGAAGGGCAACCTGCCGGCCTTCAAGGCGGTGCGCAAGGTCGATGACTACACCGTCGACATCGAAATGACGCATCCGTATCCGCTGATGCTCAACGACCTGACCAACATCTTCATCTTCAACCGCCAATGGCTGGTGGACAACAACAGCCTGAAGCCCACCGACGCCGCCAAGAAGATCGAAGGCTATGCCACACATAACGCCAACGGCACCGGCCCCTT
Source organism: Achromobacter sp. ACM01 (assembly GCF_014851745.1). Classification (NCBI taxonomy): domain Bacteria; kingdom Pseudomonadati; phylum Pseudomonadota; class Betaproteobacteria; order Burkholderiales; family Alcaligenaceae; genus Achromobacter; species Achromobacter sp. ACM01. Next base: position 68,592 of record NZ_JACVAF010000003.1, on the reverse strand, counting down.
CAAGGTGGAGTCGTACCGCCCGGACACGCGCACCGTGCTGGTGGTCAACCCCGCCTGGTGGGACAAGCCGCGCCACAACCTGGACCGCATCGAATTCACGCCCATTGCGTCCGCGCCCACGCGAGTGGCGGCGCTGCTGTCGGGCGATATCAACTTCACCGAGAACGCGCCGCTGCAGGACCTGGACCGGCTGCGCGCGGCGTCCAACGTCAAGGTGCTAGCCTCGACCGAGCTGCGCACCTTGTACTTTGGCTTCAATCTGGGCGACAAGCTGGTCGGCTCCAACATCACCGACAAGAATCCGCTGAAGGACCTGAAGGTGCGCCAGGCGCTGTACATGGCGCTGTCGCCGGAGCTGATCCAGAAACGCGTGATGCGCGGCCTGTCGCGTACCACGGGCGCACTGGTGGCGCCGTCCATCCCGGGCTACGAGCCCAAGCAGGAAGAGCGCCTGCCGTTCGACGCCGCGCGCGCCAAGAAGCTGCTGGCCGAGGCCGGCTACCCGGACGGCTTCACGGTGTCGTTGCTCTGTTCGAACGACATGTTCGTCAACGAGGAGGAAATCTGCCAGGCCGCCGCCTCCATGTGGGCGCGCATCGGCGTGAAGGCCTCGCTGGCCAGCGGGCCGCGTTCCCTGCAGAACCCCAAGCGTTCGCGCGGCGAGTTCGACATCACCATCCACGGCTGGGCCAACGAGCCGCAGATCGACGCGCTGTCCATCCTTTTGCAGGTGATGCATAGCCGCAGCGGCCCGGCCGGCGTCTTCAACTGGGGCCAGTGGGGCGATCCGGCGCTGGACGCCAGGATCGACGCGGCCGCGGCCGAGATGGACCGTCCCAAGCGGGTGCAGATGATGGCCGACGTGCTGCAGACGCTGCATGACGACGCGCGCTTCCTGCCGCTGCACCAGCAGCCGATGGCCTGGGCCGTGGGCAAGAACGTGGGCGAGGTGCTGCAGATGCCGGACAACAAGGCGCGCCTGTGGACCGTGCGCATGCAGTAACGCCGCGGACCGCCGCCCGCCGGCGGTCCTGCGTATGACTAGGGTCTGAAGGGGAGCCGCACATGCTGGCATTCATAGTGAGACGGGTCTTCAACGCGGTCGGCGTCATGCTGGCGGTGGCGCTGATGGCCTTCGTGATTTTCCGGTTCGTCGGCGACCCCGTCGACATGATGCTCAACGAGCAGGCCTCGCAGACGCAGCGCGATGAATTGCGCGAACGCCTGGGTCTGAACGCCTCGGTGGGCATGCAGTTCGTGCACTTCGTGACCAACGCGGCGCAGGGCGAGTTCGGCATTTCCTACCGCAACCAGCAGGACGTATTTGCGCTGGTGGCCGAACGCTTCCCCGCCACGTTCGAACTGGTCCTGATGGCGACCCTGCTGTCGCTGGTCATCGGCGTGCCGCTGGGCGTGCTGACCGCCATCTACCGCAAGTCGCGCCTGGCGCAGGCGCTGCAGTTCGTTTCCATCCTGGGCATATCGCTGCCCAGCTTCGTGGTCGGGATCATGCTGATCCTGATCTTCTCGGTGCAGCTGGGCTGGCTGCCGGGCTTTGGGCGCGGCGACACGGTGAAGATCGGCTGGTGGACCACCGGCCTGCTCACGCCCTCGGGCCGCGCCGCGCTGGTGCTGCCGTCCATCACGCTGGCGCTGTTCCAGATCACGCTCATCATGCGCCTGGTGCGGGCCGAGATGCTGGAGACGCTGCGCACCGAGTTCATCAAGTTCGCCCGCGCGCGCGGCCTGCCGGATCGCATCGTGCATTTCCGGCTGGCTCTGCGCAACTGCCTGATGCCGGTGATCACCGTGACCGGCATGCAGATCGGCAACCTGATCGCCTTCGCGCTGATTACCGAAACGGTCTTCCAGTGGCCCGGCATGGGGCTGCTGTTCATCCAATCGGTCATGTTCGTGGACATCCCCGTCATGGCCGCCTATCTGGTGATCGTGTCCTTCATTTTCGTGGCGCTGAACACGCTGGTGGACATGATGTACGGCGTGGTCGACCCGCGCCTGCGCAGCCAGCACGTCAAGGGAGGCGCCAATGCTCACTAAGCCATTTTCCGCAACGGGGCAGGGCCGGCTTGCCCGCTTCCTGCAGAGCGACCTCTGGTGGAGTTTGAGGCAGGACTATGTGGCCATGGGCGCGGGCATCGTGCTGCTGGCGGTGGTGCTGCTGGCCGTGTTCGCGCCCTGGATCGCGCCGCAGAATCCCTACGACCTGGCGCAGCTGGACCTGTTGAACGCGGAGCTGCCGCCTGTGTGGGAGGCCGGCTCGGACCTGCAGTTCCTGCTGGGCACGGACACGCAGGGCCGCGATGTCTGGTCCGCCATCCTGTACGGCTCGCGCATGTCGCTGGTGATCGGGTTGGCCACGGTGGTGCTGTCGCTGGCCATCGGCCTGCTGGTGGGGCTGGCGGCGGGCTATTTCGGCGGCTGGGTCGACAACGCGCTGATGCGCCTGGGTGACACGCTGCTGAGCATCCCGACGATCCTGGTCGCGATTTTGGTGACGGCGGTATTCCGCCAGCTGTTGCCGCCCGGCATGCGTGAAACGTTGTCGGCCGTGATCCTGATCCTGGCCATCTCCATGACCAACTGGGTGCAATACGCGCGTACGGTGCGGGCTTCGGCCCTGGTGGAGCGCGGCAAGGAATACGTGCAGGCGGCGCGCCTGATCCGCGTGAGTTCGCTGCGCATCATGCTGACGCACATCCTGCCCAACACGCTGACGCCGGTCATGGTGACGGCCACCCTGAACCTGGGCCTGGCGATCCTGATCGAGGCCACGCTCAGCTTCCTGGGCGTGGGCATGCCGCCCACCGAACCGTCGCTGGGCACGCTGATCCGCCTGGGCAACCAGTTCCTGTTTTCGGGGCAGTGGTGGGTGGTGGTGTTTCCCGCGCTGTACCTGAGCCTGATCGTGCTGGTGGTGAACCTGCTGGGCGACTGGCTGCGCGACGCCCTGAACCCCCGCCTGCGCTGAACGCAAACCGACAAGAGTAGAACCATGGAAAACGCAACGCTGTATACCCAAGTCCGCCCGGCCGGCGGCGAGATGACCTCGGTGTTGGTGCGCGACGGCCGCATCCAGGCGCTGGGCGGGCCGGCGCCCGCCGGCGTGCCGGTGGTGGACGGGGGCGGCGCGCTGATGCTGCCGGGCCTGATCGACGCCCACGCGCACCTGGACAAGACCATGTACGGCATGCCCTGGTACCGCAACGAGGTCGGCCCGCGCCTGATCGACAAGATCGAGAACGAGCGCGCCGAGAAGAAGCGCCTGGGCATCGATCCGTACCGCCAGTCGGCCCGCCAGTTGGTGATGTCGATCGGCGACGGCACCAGCCATATCCGCAGCCATGTGGACGTGGACACGGACATCGGACTGGGCGCGATCGAAGGCGTGATGCGCGCGCGCGAACAGTATCGCGACCAGATCGACGTGGAGATCGTCGCGTTCCCGCAGAGCGGGCTGCTGATCCGCCCGGGCACGCTGGAACTGATGGACGAGGCCTTGCGCATGGGCGCGGAAGTGGTGGGCGGGCTGGACCCGGCCGGCATGGACCGCGATCCCAAGGGCCATCTGGACGCCATCTTCGGGCTTGCACAGCGGCATGGAAAGCCCATCGACATCCATCTGCACGAAGCGGGCGAACTCGGCGCGTTCTCGATGCAGATGACCATAGACCGGGTGCTGGCGCTGGGCATGCAGGGCAAGGTCACGCTGTCGCATTCCTTCTGTCTGGGCATGCCCGACACGCAGGCGGTGCAGGCCCTGACGGAAGGTTTGCTGAAGGCCGGCGTGCACATCATGACCACGGGCTCGGCCTCGCGGCCGGTGCCCAATGTAGCGAAGCTGCACGCGGCCGGCGTCACGGTCTGCACGGGCAACGACGGCATGCGCGATACCTGGGGTCCCTACGGCAAGCCCGACATGCTGGAACGGACCATGCTGGTGGGCCTGCGCAACAACTTCCGTCGCGACGACGAGCTGGATCTGGCGCTGCACGTGGCGACCTACGGCAATGCGCAGGTCATGGGCCTGTCCGACTACGGTTTGGCGCCAGGCTGCCACGCCGACTTCGTGCTGGTGGACGCCGAGACGGTGGCCGAAGCGATCGTATCGCGCCCGCAACGCAAGCTGGTCGTCAAGGGCGGGCGCGTGGTCGCGCGCAACGGCCGGGCGCTGGCGGAGGCGCCGTGATGAGCGCGCCGCAAGGTCCCATCCTGCTGACCGCCCGCTGGGTGGTGGGCCACGAGAACGGCCGCCATTGCCTGTACGAGAACGGCGAGGTGGTGTTCGAGGGCGACCGCATCGTCTACGTCGGCCACCGCTACCCGGGGCAGGTCGCGCAGCGTCGCGACTATGGCCGGGCGCTGATCGGCCCGGGTTTCGTGGACCTGGATGCGCTGTCCGACCTGGACACGACCATCCTGGGCTTCGACAACTCGCCCGCCTGGAAGAAGGGCCGCATCTGGCCCGAGACCTACATGAAGCGGGGGCCGTACGAGATGTACACGGCGGCCGAACTCGCATTCCAGAAGCGCTACGCGTTTGCCCAGCTGATACGCAACGGCATCACGACGGCGCTGCCGATCGCGTCGCTGTTCTACCGCGTGTGGGGCGAGACCCGCGATGAATTCCTGTCTGCGGCCAATGCCGCCGGCGAGCTGGGCCTGCGCGTCTACCTGGGACCGGCCTATCGCAGCGGCCATACATATGTGGACGCCGGCGGCACGATCCGCTGTCATTACGACGAGGCGCGCGGCTTGGCGGGACTGGAGGCGGCCCTGGCCTTCTGCGACGAAATCGAAGGCCGTCACAACGGCCGCGTGCGCGCCATGCTGTCGCCCGACCGCATCGAAACCTGCACGCCTGCGCTGTTGCGCGCATCAGCTGCGGCGGCGCGCGAGCGGAATATCCCGATCCGGCTGCATTGCTGCCAGTCGCGCCTGGAGTACGACCTGGTGCTGGAGCAGCATGGCATGAGCCCGCCGGAATGGCTGCAAAGCCTGGACTTCCTGTCCGAGCGCGCTTTGCTGCCGCATGGCACTTATGTGTCGGGTTCGCGCCATATCGAGCGGCCCGGGCGCGACCTGGAGATCATCCGCGACGCCGGCGCCAGCATCGTGCATTGCCCGCTGGTGTCGGGGCGACATGGCGCCACGCTGGAATCGTTCGCGCGCTACCGCAAGCTGGGCGTGAACATCGGCATGGGCACGGACACCTGGCCGCCCGACATGGTTCTGAACATGCAGGTGGGCATGATGCTGTGCCGGGTGGCCGACGGCTCGACCGAGGCGGTCCGCTCCGAGGACTACTACGACGCCGCCACCGTGGGCGGGGCTGACGCCCTGGGCCGTCCGGACCTGGGCCGGCTGGCCGTGGGCGCCAAGGCCGACATCGTGGTGTTCGATTTTTCGCACGACCGCAACGGCCAGCTGATCGATCCCATCCAGACGCTGATGGTGAGCGGCAGCGGGCGCGACGTATCGCAGGTCGTGATCGACGGCCGCTTCGTCATGGTGGACGGGCGGATCCCCGGCTTCGATGCGCGCCTGGCGCAAGAGCAGGCGCAGACGCAGTTCGACGGGCTGGTGGCCCGCTACCCTGACCGCACCTGGGGGCATCCGCCGGCCGAGCAGATTTTTTCCTCCAGCTATCCGCGTCCCGCAAGGAGTCCGTCATGATGGCCCTCGTTCCCAACTCCACGCAGCCGCCGGCCGCGGCCAACACCGCGCCGACCCTGTCGGTGCGCGGCCTGTCGGTCGAGTTCCCGACGCGCCACGGCGTCCTGGTTGCCACACGCGACATCAGTTTCGACATCCAGCCGGGCGAGATCCTGGGCATGGTCGGCGAATCCGGCGCCGGCAAGTCGCTGACCGGCATGGCGGTGATCGGCCTGCTGGAGCCGCCCGGGCGGCTGGGCGGCGGCGAGATCCACCTGGCGGGCAGGCGCATCGACAACCTGCCACCCAAGGCGCGCCAGCGTTTGCGCGGCAAGGAAATCGGCGCGATCTTCCAGGATCCGCTGACCAGCCTGCATCCTCTGTTCACGGTGGGCGACCAGTTGGTCGAGACGATCCGCCACCATGACAAGGTGAGCGCCCAGGCCGCGCGCCAGCGGGCGCTGGAGCTGCTGCTGGCCGTGGGCATCCCGGCGGCGGACAAGCGCATCGATCACTATCCGCACCAGTTCTCTGGTGGCATGCGCCAGCGCGTGGTGATTGCGCTGGCCCTGGCGGCGCGGCCGGCGCTCATCATCGCCGACGAGCCCACCACGGCGCTGGACGTGTCGGTGCAGGCGCAGATCACGGCGCTGTTGCGGCGCTTGTGTCGCGAGCAGGGCACTTCGGTGCTATTGGTGACGCACGACATGGGCGTGATCGCCGAGACCGCGGACCGCGTGGCGGTGATGTATGCGGGGCGCATCGTCGAGATCGGACCGGTGCTGGACGTGCTGCGCCGCCCGGGCCATCCGTACACGCAGGGCCTGATGAATGCGATTCCCGGCCTGCGCCAGCGCGCTGCCCGGCTGAACCAGATCGACGGCGCCATGCCGCGCCTGCACGCCATGCCCGACGGCTGTGCTTTCCACCCGCGTTGCTCGATGGCGGGGCCGCGTTGCGGCCAGCAGCGCCCGCCGCTGGCCGCATCTCCGGCCGGCGCCACCGTCAGCGCCTGCTGGCTGCATCAAGGAGGAGTCGCCCATGCCGCTTAACGATGATGTGTTGTTGCGGGCCGATGACCTGGCCTGTTGGTTCGACGTGTCGCCGCCCTGGCTGGAACGCACGTTGTCGCGTCAGCCCGAGCAGACCTTGAAGGCGGTGGACGGGGTGTCGCTATCCGTGCCGCGCGGTACGACTTTGAGCATTGTGGGCGAATCGGGCTGCGGCAAGTCCACGCTGGCGAAGCTGCTGGTTGGGCTGGTGGCGCCGACGCGCGGAACGCTGCGCTACGGGCGCAACCGCAAGGGCGGCGTGCTGCATCCGCAGATGATCTTCCAGGACCCCTACGCCAGCCTGAATCCGCGCTGGCGGGTGGGCAATATCGTGGCCGAACCGATCACGACGCAGGGCTTGCGAGCCACGCCGGCGGAAACGCGACGGAGGGTGGACGAGCTGCTGGAACTGGTTGGCCTGTCCGCCAGCGACGCCGGCCGCTTTCCGCACGAGTTTTCGGGCGGCCAGCGCCAGCGGATTTCGATCGCGCGGGCGCTGGCGACGGAGGCGGAATTCCTGGTGTGCGATGAACCGACCTCGGCGTTGGATGTGTCGGTGCAGGCGCAGATCCTGAACCTGATGGGGGATCTGCAGAAGGAGTTCGGGCTGACTTATGTGTTCATCAGCCACAACCTGTCGGTGGTGCGGCACGTGTCGGACAGCGTGGCGGTGATGTATCTGGGGCGCATCGTGGAGCAGGCGCCTGCGGATCAGCTGTTCGACTCGCCACAGCATCCGTATACGCGGATGCTGCTGGATACGATTCCGGACCTGGATGATCCGCGGCGGGATCGGGAGCCGATGGGGGGTGAGGTGCCTAATCCCATCTTGCCGCCGTCGGGGTGTACGTTTCATCCTCGGTGTTCGATGGCGCGGGAGCAGTGCAAGGTGGAGGCGCCGGTGGTTGTCGGGGTGGGCGGGCGGCAGTTACGGTGTCATGCCGTGACGTGGGATGTAGTGCGCGCCGCGTGATCTGGTCGAAGATCGGTTCTTAGGGCGCCAACCGCGCCGTGGATGAGCCGGTTTCAGTCGGATCTGAGTGCTTCAATCGGACTCAATTTCGAGGCTGCAAAGGCGGGGTAGATACCGAAGAAAAATCCGGTCAAAAGCGACATGCCGAACCCGAGAAGTGCCGCCAGAGCCGATAGCGTAGGCTCCCAGCCTGTGAACCACGCGTAGAGCACGGAGGCGAACATGCCGAGCAGGGTGCCTGCTCCGCCTCCCACGAACGAGAGGCTGACTGCCTCCGTGACGATCATTGTCATGACGCCCCACTGGTCGGCGCCGATGGCCATGCGCAGCCCGATCTCGCGGCGTCGTTCGGCGATACCGGCCAGCATGACGTTCATGATGCCAATGCCGCCAACAAGCAGCGAGATGCAGGCCACTCCACCCAGCATCCATTTGAACATCTGCCCTTGCTGCCGCATGCCGTCGAGCAGCAGCAGCGCTCCCTGCGCCTGGGCGTTGCTGCCCTTGCGCTGAAGAAACGAGGAGACCTCGGTGAGCGCATGCAGAGGGTCGTGGCCCTCGGCAACGCGCAGCAGGATGTTGGATAACGCTCCGGTCGCGGAGTTCGCGCGGCGATCCGCCTTGATCGGCAGAATCAGGGCGTTGTCGAGATCGAACGGCAGTAGTGGGTTGCGTGGAGCACTACGCAGGACTCCCACGACCGTATAGCGGTAGTTGTCCATGCGGATCTCATCGCCCAGCGCCAGCTCTGTGCCGCCGCCGACGAGTTGCGTAGCCAGATTTCCTCCGACCACCACCACGGTGTTCAATCCATCCCGGTGGGAAATGAATCGGCCGCGGGCGAGTTCCAGCCGAGCTGCGGTCATCAGGTGTTCCGTGGTGCCAATGGCCGTCGCGTCGAGCAACTTTCCTCCTGTGCCGGTCTTGACTGGCGTCGTCGATAGCGGAGCGGCCAGGGAAACCCCAGCGATACTCTTTGCCATTTCTTGTGCGTCTTCGCTCCTGAGTGGAGGGGCTTTGCGCTGTCCGCCGAGGGTGGGGCTGTCCTGAACAATGATGAGGTCCGTCCCCATCGACTTGAATTGGCGCGCAGCCTCGTCCGAGGTGTTCTCTCCGATGTTCAAGAGCGCCACGACGGCCGCAGCGCCGATGGCTATGCCGATCAGGGAAAGCAGGGTGCGTTGCCGAACCGCGCGCATATTGTCGATGGCATCCTCGACAATGGCGCGCAAGGAGCCGGTTGCGCGCGGGAAATTCATCCACGCCATGGCGCACTCTCGCGAACAACGACCCGCCCGTGACTGACCACGATTTCCCGCTGACACTTGACGCTGATGGCAGGGTCGTGGGTCACGATGACGACCGCGACGCCGGACTCCCGGCTCAGTTCGCCCAGTAGGCTGAGAATGTCCTGCGCCGCCTTCTGATCAAGGTTGCCGGTGGGTTCATCGGCGAGCACGAGCTGCGGCGCTCCGACCAGGGCCCGCGCAATGGCGACTCGCTGCTTCTGTCCGCCGGATAGCGAGTCCGGCAGGTGCTCCGCGCGATCGGCCAACCCGACGCGCTCCAGCCAGCGCTGTGCCCGTCGGCGGCGCTCGGACTTGCCGATGCCGCGGTAGAGCAGGGGAAGGCCGACGTTGTCGAGTGCGCTCATGCGTGGCAGCAGATTGAAGGCTTGGAATACGAATCCGATGTGGCGATTGCGCAGGTTGGCTCGCGTCTTCAAGTCCGCATCATGCACGGGCTTCCCCCGGTAGAGCACGGCGCCGCTATCCGGCGCGTCGAGCAACCCCATGATGTTGAGCAACGTGCTCTTGCCCGACCCGGAGGCTCCGATGATGGCGCACATTTCGCCAGCGCCGACCTCGAGGCAAACGTCTTGCAGCACAGGTACTGTACCGCTGCCATTGTGGTAGGCCTTGCTGATCCGATCCAGTTTCAGCATTTCAGTTTCTTGTCTGCACAGGCGCCCTGCCGATACGCGCTGGGCCGCCTGACTCGGGATTCGCGGCGCTCCGGGTTTCTATGCGAAGGTTGCAGGTCATTCCGACGCGCAGCTTCCCTCGCTGCTCCTCGCTCAATGCCGGCAGATCGACGCTCACGTCGAACAGGGCGCTGCGGACGCCGTTGCCGCTTTGGATGGCCTGTGCCGAGATACTGGCAAGGTGTCCTAGGAGGGGGGCGATCTCCTGTGAATCGATCCACATTTCCACAGGCATGCCTGTGGCGAGGCTGACGACGTCCGCTTCGTCGACCCGGGCCGACACGCGCAGCTTGCCGGTAAGCGCGACGTTGAACAGTAGCTGACCCTTCGTGATCCGGCTTCCCGCATCAAGTGTCGCCGGTGCCTGTCCAGAGGATGCTGGCGCCTTCGACAGAATGCCGGAACGCGGCGCGGCGATGCGTGCCAGCAGCGCGCTCCTGGCCAAGTCCTCGTGCTTCGCCCTGGCCTGCTCATACTCGATTTTGGCGATTTCCATGCTGCTCTTGTCGGCTTTTTCCTGGGTGGCCTTCAGGTCATCCGCTGCCGCCGCCAACTGGGCCTTGAAACCGGTGAGCTGTTCCGCCACGATGTCGTACTCGTTCCGGGCGAGAATGCCCTTCTTGACCAGCCCGTCGGTTTCCCGCACTTTGCGCTCAGTTTGTTCGACCTGCTGGCGGGCCAGCACGAATGTGCGTCTCGCCCGCGAGACTTCGGCGCCACTGTCCCAGCGCTCAAGTTCCTGCATGGTCTTGGCGGCCTTGAGCATCGCCACCCTGGCTTCCTGGACGCGTTGGTTCAAGTCCGTTGGGTCCAGTATCAGCAGCAACTGATCTTGCTTGACTTCCGTGTCGAACGAGAAGTGCCTTTCTTTGATGACGCCATCGAAAGGGGCCGAAACGCCGAGCGTTTCGTTGGCCTCGATGGTGCCGATGACGGAAATGTAGGCCGGGGTGGTGGGTGCCATGATTGGCGTCATCGAAGCCGATGCGGCTGCACTCGCTCCAGATGAGGCCGTCGGCGGAGCCGCGTCGGGGCCAAACGTTTTTCCAAGCAGCACAGCGACCAAGAGGGCCGCCGAGCTACCGGCGGCCAGCGTGGGAATTTTGGTGTGCCCCGCGCGCCGCGCTGCGGCTGCTGGTGCGACCGAGGGGAGCGGGGTATCGAGCAGAATCAGCCAACGGCCATCAGCTTCGGCGCCGGGAAGCCGTTCGCAGTGCACGAACAGCCGTGTGGCGTGATGGTGTCTTTCTCGAGCACTGCCGCCGCGCGGCGGTGTGCCGAACCGTGAGATCAATGTGCTCGCGGACGTTTCGTCAGCGATATCGAGCAATGTCGCGATGGCCGGCTGGCCGATGAGCGATACACTCGGTAGCCGCAGAAGCACCTCCGCCTCGATGTTGAGTGATTCGATGATGCCGACGGCGCTCACGACCACGAGGCCGACCTGCCGGGCTGACGGCATGGACTCTTCAGTTCTCATAGCCATTGGTCTGGATGATGGGGATGCTCCAGACGTCGAGGGTCTTGCCCATGCGTTCGTCCAGTTCAGTGAGCGTGTTCAGGTACGTGATCTGCGCATTGAGGCGGGCGTTCTCGGCATTGCGCAGGTCGTTCTCGAAGGACAGCACCTGGAAGTTCGACGATTGGCCGACCTGTAGCTTTTCCTTCTCCGCCTCAAGCTTCTGCCGGGACAAGTCGCGGGCCTTGATCGAGAGTTCCAGTTGGCGCCATCGGGTTTGGACATTGCGCGTGGCATCGCGGATTCGGTGCTCCACCGTTTGACGCGTTTCAAGCAACTTGAGTTCTTGGGTGTGCAGATCTACGGAGGCGCGCACCTCGGGTTGCTTGATGGAGCGGTCCCCGAAGGGGATGGTGAGCTGCAGGCCCGCGTAGCTGCCGCCGGTCCGGGCGCCGGACGCCTGAATGTCCATGGCTCCCGGCGACGCGCCGCCGCTCCGGGCCTGGGTTCTGGTGGCCACCAGCGACAAATCCCATAGCTGCTGGTTCTTGGCATAGTCCAGACTGATCTTGGCCCGTTCGACCAGGATTTTCATGGAGAGGTAGTCGGGCTGAAGCGTGAGCGCCGTTTCCAGGGCGCGCGTCGGGTCGGTAGGACGCCAGTCCACGCTGGTTGGAGCGGTCGCGTATAGAGGTGTGCGCGGCTCCAGAGCAAGCAACGCTACAAGGGCCAGTCGGGCCGCGTCGATCTGGTTCTCCGCTTCTTCCAGCGCCACTTCCCGATTCGCGACTTCGGCCTGCGTTTGCAGGATCTCCACCTTGGCCATGCGTCCTGCCGCAATCAACGAGCGGTTGACCTCGTACAGGTCTTTGTTGCGTGCCAGGGCTGCCTCGGCGATCACCTTCTGTTCCTGGGCGCGCAGGAGCTCGCGGTAGGCGTAGATCACCTGCGCGACGGTTTGGGATAGTGTTGCCTTGAGTGCTAGCCGGCTGATTTCATCATCGAGGCGCGCGATGCGGACTGAGGCCCTGTTCGCATCGATGCCAGCATTTTTCAGCAGGGGCTGGCTCAGCGTGACCGATGTAGACGAAGATTTGCCTGCGGTGCTCCTGCCCTGGACATTGGCGATAGATACGGTCGCCCCGGTCGGCAAGGTGACCGACGCGTTGGTGTTCAGGTCTTTCGCGTTGCTGGAGGTACCGTTGACTTTGCTCGTCAATGCGGACGTTGTGAGCAGCAGTTTCGGGTAGAACTTCCCTTCGCTGACATAGAGATCGAATTTCTGGCTGATGCGCTGGACGTAGGCGCTTTTCACCAACCTGTTGTTCCTCACCGCCAGCGCGATGGCTTCTTCCAGGGGAAACGCGAACGCACTTTGCTGCTGTTTGGCTTGGTACTCGGAATAGAGAACATCGGCACCGAACACGGCGTCGCACGTCAAAAGAAACAATCCGGTCAGCGCGGCCGGGAGGTAGCGCTGAGGGTTATGTGTCTTGCGCTGAGAATGCGTGTGCGTGGCATGAAAGAAGTCAGAAAAGTCCCATTTTTCGCTCGCTTTTTGGACGTAAGGCTCGCAATCCTTCAATCTAGTATCAGGCGACAAGTTAGGACGCAGTTCTATCAACGTAGCTTTCCGGGGCGTAGGTGCCAAGAACATTGAGCAAAAATGCTTCAAGGGGCGGCACTTCCTATATTGATTGGGGATGCAAGTGAATATTCAGTCTGGCTATAGCGTTCTTTCGTTCCAAGGCGCAGATCGAGTGGGCCTTTCGAGACCGAGTTCGACTACGGCGAAATCGACGTCGATGGACGTGGCGGGTTTAGGGGGATTCGATTCTTCGTACACACAAGTGAGCATTTCCGATGCGGCGCGCAAGCGCTCGAACCAGGCGGGGACCGCGACGCAGGGCCGCACCGCGATTCAGGAAAAGTGGTTGAATTCCGCAGCTTCCGACCCGCAATACGCTGAACAGTTCGCGTCTGACATGGTGAACATACCCAGCACGATCTGGTACGACATTCGCGACCAGCTTGCACCGGGAAGGGGAGGGGAACCGTTGAATAAGCTCTCTTCCGGGCGCATCATCGACGAAGCCTTCAAGGAAAGGTTTTCCAAGGAGGCCGCCGTGATTGACGCGCAGCGCAAGGCGATATACGACTCCGAGAAGGCAAAGGGTACTCCTGCAGATCAGATTCTTGCCAAGCTCTTTGACCATACGAACTCGCAATCCGAAGACTACCTTGAGGCCAGTGGCTGGCTCGCACCGGCGGGCTGAAAGGCCGCGTAGTTGCAGATTCATCATTCACGGCGAGCCGGGGTGAGACCCATTGCCCGCTCGCCGAATGCCGGATCAGTCGTCGTAGTTCACCGACACGTTGGCGGTGCCATCACCCACCAGGGGCGACATCGTGCCATTGCCAGCGACGCGTGCTTGGAAGCGGACAGGCGTGTTGGCCTTGACACCTTTGCCTTTGAAACTGACCGAGCCCGAGCCCCTGGAGGTCACGTCGGTGCAGTTGGTGCCGCTGTTGTCGCACAGCAGCACTTGGAAGCCTGCCGGGCGCGGAAAGCGATAGCCGTAGCTGTAGTACACCGTGGTGATGGTTGCAGTGCTCGGGGGACTCCCGAGCACGGGCGGTGCCACGGTGTACCAGTGATTCTTGCTGTAGATGGTCGGCATGACCGCGGAACTCGAGTAGGCGCCCTCAGCCATGGCGTTCTGGGCGAACGCCGCGAGTGTCAGGGAGGCGACAGCTAGCACAGCACGTTTCTTGAATGTCATAAGACGACTCCAGTGCGTGATATTGAGTTGATGGAACAGGTGCGAGCAGATCTGGACGAATCCCTCGCGTAATCCGACCATGTCAATTCGTGAATTCCTCCTCGTGCGAAAAATGACATGGCGAACGCAGGCTATCTGATAGGCATCAGCTGCACATCTCTACAAAAGACTAGGTGCATGAATGGCGATGTCGTGCGTCAGAGCCCAGATAGAGCCGTTTCGCTTACAGGGCTAATGGCGTGACAATCCGTCAGCAACGAAACGTGCGACAGCTACACGTGCTGCGGGGGGCTGCAATCCGCAGATGATCTTCCGAGATCCGTACGCGAGCTTGAATCCGCCCTGGTGCGTGGACAACATTGTGGTCCGAGGCAATCACGACGCAGGGTCTGAGGGGGCAGCGGCCGAGACGCGGCGCGGGGTCAACGAGTTGCTTCCGCCGGATGGGTGGCGCGCGCGAACGGATCTCGATGTGTAAACGGCTGCTCGCCGCGCGCCACCCATCACCGCCCACATCCCCCCAACTGCCGAAGCCACTAGCAAGCAGCTCCCCGCATTTGCGCAAGCGCAGATAGCAACGACGACCACCAATGCGTATGCTGCTTGCGGCCGCCCGCGCGGCCGCAAGCAGCGGGCAACGCAAGACTCGCCACCAACCACAGGTCTAGCAGCGCAACAGGCCAAGAATTCGGTAGCTCGCCGGCGCGGGCGCCTTGGCGGCGAGCAACCTCGATGCGCCCGAGGGAATCTGAAGGGAGGGCCGCAGGCCCGGACGAAGATGACGAAGGGGCAGTCCGGAGCGAAGGCTCCGGACCGCAATCGTGGGCGCTCGCCGCCAAGGCGCCCGCGCCGGCGAGCGGCCTACGAAGAAGCCCTGACGCCCGCCACTACAACAGAACCTGCAAACAGACCTACTTAGCGTAGACCAGGTCCCGCAACCCCAGCGACAACCCCGGCCAATAAGTAATGACCATCAGGCAAACAATCACCACCCCCACAAACGGAATCAACGGCTTGATCAACCTCTCCAACGGCAACTTGGCCACTGCGCAAGCCGCGAAAAGATTCACGCCGAACGGCGGCGTAATCATCCCCAGCGCCAGGTTCACCACCATGATGATCCCGAAGTGCACCGGCTCCACGCCGAATTTCAGCGCCACCGGCAGCAGCAAGGGCGCCAGCACCACGATGGATGCCGAGGTTTCGATGAACATGCCGATCACGAACAGCGCCGCGTTCACGCCCATCAGGAAGGTGAACTTGGTGTCGAAGATCTGCGCCAGCCACACGCCCAGCGCGTCCGGGATGCCCGCGCGGTTGAGCAGGAAGCTGAAGATGCCGGCATTGGCGATCACGAACATGATCACCGCCGTCGACACCACCGACTTGTGCAGCGTGGCGGACAGCTGCTTGAAGCTCAGGCGGCGGTAGATGAACTTGCCCACCACCACGGCGTACATCACTGCCACGACCGAGGCTTCGGTCGGCGTGAAGATGCCGCCGTAGATGCCGCCCAGGATGATGACCGGCATCATCAGCGCCAGCCAGGCGTTCTTGAACGCAGGCCACAGCGGCAGGCGGCCTTCGCCGTCGCGCTTGCCCAGGTTGTTGCGCTTGGCGTAGAGCCAGACGTAGAGCATCAGCGCCACGCCGATCAGGATGCCCGGCATGACGCCGGCGATGAACAGTTCGCCGGTCGAGGTGTCGGTGGACACCGCGAACAGGATCATCGGGATCGAAGGCGGGATGATCACGCCCAGTTCCGCCGCGCTGGCCTGCAATGACGCCGCGAAGGGCGCCGGGTAGCCGTGCCGGATCATGGCGGGAATCAGGATCGCGCCCACCGCGAAGGTGGTGGCCACGCTGGAGCCGGCCACGGCGGCGAAGATCATGCAGGTCAGCACGCAGGTGCAGGCCAGGCCGCCCTGGATGCCGCCCACCACGCTCTTGGCGAACTCCACCATGCGTTCGGAGATGCCGCCGGCTTCCATCAGGTTGCCGGCCAGGATGAAGAAGGGGATGGCGACCAGCGGGTACTTGTCCAGCGCGGCGAAGAGTTGCTGGGCCACCACCACCCAGGGCAGGCCGGCAGCGCCGACTCCCGCGAGGCTGGCCAGGCCGATCGACACGGCGACCGGCACGGACAGCCCGAAGAAAATCAGCATCGAGACAATCATTAATTGGGACATGGCGATATCTGCTGCTTATGTTCTGTGGGGGGGCGGCTCAGCCTTGCGCGTCGTTGCGCACAGGCACGTCGTCTTCTTCGCCGGCGCACCAGCGGGCCAGCACGGCGATGGCGGCCAGGGTGGCGCCCACGGGGATGGCCAGATAGATCCAGGAAATCGAAATGTCCAGGCTCGGCACGGTCTGGAAGCGCACGCGGTAGGTCATGTTGCCGCCAATCCAGGCCAGAAAGCCGAGGAATCCGGCGCAGATCAGGCCGATCACGGCTTCGAGCACGCGGCGGCGCGTGCCGCCCAGCAGGTTGCGCAGCAGTTCCACGCTGATCATGGCGCCGTGGCGAAAGGCCAGGGCCACGCCCAGCAGCACGGTCCAGATCAGGAGGGCGCGGGTTAGCACCTCGCTCCAGTCGGCCGGGGAGTGCAGCACGAAGCGCGCGATGACTTGGTAGAAGGCGGCGGCCGCGGCGGCCACCAGCAGCAGTTGGGCAAGGACCGAGACCAGTTTGAACAGGCCGCGGTCGAAGGCGCAGAGCAAACGCATGATGAATCCCGTTGGCGTTGTACGCAAAGGATGGGAACAAAAGCGGCGGGACCGGGATCCCGCCGCCAAGGGGATGCGCCCCGGATCGGGGCGACCCCTGCTTACTTGGTGTCGCGGATCGCGTCGATCAGCTTCTTGTCGAACTTCTTGTAGTACTCGGGGTAGGCAGGCTCGACGGCGGCGGCGAAGGCGGCGCGGTCCACTTCGGTCACCTGCATGCCTTCCTTCTTCAGTTGTTCGACGCCCGTCTTCTCGATGTTGTCCACGTAGGCGCGCATGGCCTGGGCGGATTCCTTGCCAGCCTTGTCGAAGTTGGCCTTGTCCGCGGCCGACAGGCCCTCGTACACGTTGGCCGACATCAGCACCAGGGCCGGGCCGTAGACGTGGCCGGTCAAGGACAGGTATTTCTGCATCTGCGACAGCTTGGCCGAGGTGATCACCGACAGCGGGTTCTCCTGGCCGTCGATGGTGCCTTGCTGCAGGGCGGTGGCGACTTCAGGCCAGGCCATGGGGGTCGGCAGGATGCCGATCTGGCGGAAGGCCGTGATGTGGATCGGGTTTTCCGTGGTCCGGATCTTCAGGCCCTTGGCGTCGGCCGGCGTCTTGACCGGGCGGACGTTGTTGGTCAGGTGGCGGAAGCCCTGTTCGCCCCAGGCCAGGGCGATGATGCCGCGGCTGGGGAACTTTGCCAACATATCTTGTCCGATCTTGCTGTCGAGCACGTTGCGGGCGTGCGGCAGGTCGCGCAGCAGGAAGGGGATGTCGAACACGCCGGTTTCGGGAACAAAGTTCAGCGTGGCGCCGGTGGACACGATGGCCAGGTCGATGGTGCCGATCTGCAGGCCTTCGATCACTTCGCGTTCGCCGCCCAGCGCGCTGTTGGCGAATTGCTGTACCTTGTACTTCCCGCCCGTGGAGGCTTCGATGGACTTGGCCAGCGCGTCGGCGCCGGCGCCATAGTGCGAGGACGTGGACAGCGCGTAGGCCATCTTCAGGGTGTTCTGCGCCACGGCGGGCAGGGCGGTTGCGGCCGTGCAGGCGGCCAGTATCGTGGCGGCAAGCCAGGATTTACGCATCGTCTTCTCCAGGTTTTGAGTATCTTTATGGGTGGCTTAGCCTCCCGCCCCGGGATGATATCGGGATTCGGCCCCGATCTAGGCCGTTGGTTAACATTGTGGAATGATGGATTTCCCTGATACGTCACGGGCCAGGCGCCCAGGTTTTTGGTCCACCTTGCGCCAGGGCGCCAGGATGATGATGCGCGACGCCCGCGCCGGGGAACTGCGGCTGCTGGTGCTGGCGCTGGTCGTGGCGGTTGCCGCGGTGACCAGCGTCGGCTTCCTGGCGGACCGGGTCGGCCGGGCGCTGGAGCGCGACGCCGGGCAGATGCTGGGCGCCGACTTGGTGCTGGACGCCGACGAGCCGGTGCCAGCGGTCTTCATGGATCAGGCCCGCGAACGCGGTTTGGCCGTCTCCAGCACCTGGCAGTTTCCCTCCATGGTCGGAGCCGGAGACGGCGCCCAACTGGCTGCGCTGAAGGCGGTGGAGCCGGGCTATCCGCTGCGCGGCGCCCTGCGCGTGGCGGGCGCACCGTTCGAACCCGATGCCCCGACTCGCGATATTCCGCCTGAAGGGGCGGTCTGGGTGGACGCCCAATTGCTGTCCCTGCTGAACCTGAAGGTGGGCGACACGCTGAACGTGGGTGACGCCCACCTGCGGGTGGACCGCGTCATTACCTATGAGCCGGACCGCGGCATGCAATTCGTCAACGTGGCGCCCCGGGTGCTGCTGCGCGCCAGCGATCTGCCCGCCACCGGCCTGATCGCGCCGGGCAGCCGCATCGGCTACGCCATGCTGGTTGCGGGCCAGCCCGACGCCGTGGCGGGCTACTCGACGTGGCTCAAGCAGAATCTGAAGCGCGGCCAGAAGGTTGCCACCCTGGAGTCCGGCCGGCCCGAAGTGCGCCGCACGCTGGACCGGGCGCAGCGCTTCCTGTCGCTGGTCGCGCTGCTGGCGGTGCTGATATCGGCCGTGGCCGTGGCCCTGGCCGCCGGCCGCTACATGACGCGCCACCGCGACGGCATCGCGGTCATGCGCTGCCTGGGGGCGGTGCAATCGCAAGTGTCGCGCATGCTGACGCTGGAGTTCACCCTGGTCGGCCTGTTCTCGTCGGCCGCGGGCTGCCTGCTGGGTTATGCGGTGCATCAGGTGCTGGTCATGCTGCTGGGTTCGCTGATCGATACCAGCTTGCCTGCGCCCTCGGCCATCCCGGCCTTGCAGGGGCTGTTGACCGGCCTTTTGCTGTTGCTGGGTTTTGCCTTGCCGGCGCTGGCCCAGTTGCGCCACGTGCCGCCGGCCCGGGTGCTGCGCCGCGACGCCGACGCGCTCAGCGCGCGCAGCGCCCTGGGCTATGTCCTGGGGGCCGCGGGCTTCGCGCTACTGATTTGGTGGTTTGCCGGCGACGCCAAGCTGGGCGGCGTGGTGGCGGGCGGCTTCTTGGGAGCCTTCGCCGTGTTCGCGCTGGTGGCCTGGCTCTGCATCCTGGGCCTGGCACGCGTGCGCCGGCTGGCCGCCGGCCTGCCGGCGCTGCGTTTCGCGCTGGCTGGCGTAGTGCGCCGGCGCGCCGCCACCATCACCCAGGTGTGCGCTTTGGCGGTGGGCCTGATGGCGCTGTTGTTGCTGACCATGACGCGCACCGACCTGATCCAGGGCTGGCAGCGGACCTTGCCGCCGGACGCACCCAACCGTTTCCTCATCAATGTGCAGCCCGACCAGCGCCAGGCCGTGACCGACGCGCTCACCCGCGAAGGCCTGGGCCGCATCACGCTGGCGCCGATGGTGCGCGGGCGGCTGATCGCCATCAACGGCAAGCCCGTGGGGCCGGACGACTACGAGGAGCCCCGCGCCAAGCGGCTGGTGGACCGGGAGTTCAACCTGTCCTATGGCGACGAATTGCCGTCTTCCAACCGTATTGAGCAGGGCCGCTGGCTGCAGCCGGGCGCGTCCGAGGTGTCGCTGGAGTCAGGCCTGGCCAAGAGCCTGGGCCTGGCGCTGGGCGACAAGATGACCTTCGATGTGGCGGGGCAGCAGGTCGAGGCGGCAGTCACCAGCACCCGACGGGTCGATTGGGATACGATGCGCGTCAATTTTTTTGCCATCCTGACGCCCGCCGCGTTGGCCGACATGCCCCAGAGCTGGATCACGTCCTTCTACCTGCCGCCCGAAAAGGCCTCGGTCCTGCCCGCGCTGGTGCGCGAGTTCCCGAACCTGACGGTGTTCGACGTAGGCGCCATCCTGCAACAGTTGCAGTCCGTGCTGAACGAAGTGGGGAAGGCCGTTCAACTGCTGTTCCTGTTCACGCTGGCCGCCGGCGTGCTGGTGCTGTCCGCGGCGCTGACGGCCACGCGCGACGAGCGCATGCGCGAAGCCGCCGTGCTGCGCGCGCTGGGCGCCACCCGTAGCCAACTGGCGCGCTCCCAGCGCATCGAGCTGTGGGCCGTGGGTGGCCTGGCTGGTCTGCTGGCAGCGGCCGGCGCCACCGCGATCGCTTGGGCTTTGTCAACGCAGGTCTTTGATTTCACTATTACTCTTAGCCTTTGGCCGTGGCTGGCGGGCATCGCCGCGGGCATGTTGGGCGCCTGGGCCGGCGGCGCCCTGGCCCTGCGCGGCGTGTTGCGCACGCCGCCCCTGGTCACCCTACGAGAAACCTGATGCCGACGCGCGTCCATACGATTACCGAACCCGTGGAAAACTCCAGCAGCATTTTTGACCTACTTGGCGGCGAGCCGGGCGTGCGCGCCCTGGTGGACCGCTTCTATGACCTGATGGACATGGAGCCCGACCTGAAGGAGCTGCGGGCGGCCCATGGTCCCAGCCTGGACCAGGCGCGCGACAAGCTGTTCTGGTTTCTTTGCGGTTACTTTGGCGGCCCGGACCACTATATAGAACGCTTCGGCCATCCCCGGCTGCGCGCCCGCCACCTGCCGTTCTCGATCGGTGAGGTCGAGCGCGACCAGTGGGTGACCTGCATTGGCCGGGCCATGGAAGACCAGGGGATCGAACCGGCCCTGGTCGAACGCCTGCTGCAGTCCTTCTACGGCGTAGCCGACTGGATGCGCAATCGTGAAGGCTGAAGGCGATTCCCGATCCGGTGAACGGCGCCAGGCCTGGTCCGGCCCCCTGGGCGGAGCCATGCTGAGCGATCCCTCGCGCCTGACCGAAGCCGGCCCGGACCTGTTCAACCCGGCGCACTATGGCGACCGGGCGCGGCCGGTGGATGCCGGCGGACGCCAGGCCGCCTGGTTCGTGCAGGGGGCGGGCTGGCAGGGCGTGCTGCGCCGCTACCGCCGCGGCGGGATGGTCGCGCGCATCAGCCGCGACGCCTATCTCTGGAACGGCGAGGCCCGCACCCGCAGCTTTCGCGAATACCGCCTGCTGGCCGCCATGCGCGCCCAGGGCCTGGCGGTGCCTGCGCCGCTGGCCGCCGCCTATTGGCGGCAAGGCCCGATCTACCGCGCCGCCATCGTGGTCGAGCGCATTCCCGGCGTGCGGCCGCTGGCCCACATGCTGGCCGAGCCGGTCTGGCAGGCGGCGGCCGAGGCCATCGTGCGCATGCACCGGGCGGGCGTCTGGCATGCCGACCTCAATGCCTTCAACATCCTGGTGGGCAGCGACGGTCGCATCTGGCTGATCGATTTCGACCGCGGCACGCAAGGTTCCCTGTCCGACCGCCAGCGCGAGGCCAACCTGGAACGCCTGCGCCGTTCGCTGCGCAAGGTTGCCGGGGAAGAGGGCGAGCGCTTCTGGCTGCGCCTGCGCGACAGCTACTGGACGGCCTGGGGCGTGGGGATCCAGCCCTGATCCCGGCGGGGGCGGCCAAATGCCGCCATCTGGCCCAAATCGCGCCAATCACCCGGCAAAGTTGGGCAGGTCCTCGCTAAAAAGCTTTATCATTTCGCCTTTTGGTACTCCTGTCACATACGGCATAACGCAAGGGGGCTGGTGATGAAACTACGGGCGGGTATGCGCTTGGCGCTTGGGGCGATGCTGGTCATGGCGGCCTCGTCGGCGGCGGTGGCGCAGAACAAGGTCGTCAACGTCTACAACTGGGCCGAATACACGGCTCCGGACACAATTCCCGGTTTTGAAAAGGAAACCGGCATCAAGGTCCGCTATGACGTCTACGACAGCAACGACACCCTGCAGGCCAAGTTGTTGGCCGGCAAGTCGGGTTATGACGTCGTTGTCCCGTCCACGCATTACGCCTCGCGCCAGATCGAAGCCGGCCTGTTCCAGAAGCTGGACAAGTCCAAGATCCCGAACTGGAAGTACCTGGATCCCGAAATCATGGCGCTGGTCGCCACCGTCGATCCCGGCAACGAATACGCCATTCCCTGGGGCTACGGCACCAATGGCCTGGGCTACAACGTCACCAAGGTCAAGCAGATCATGGGCGACGGCGTGGACCTGGCCAACTGGGACATGATCTTCAAGCCCGAGAACGCCGCCAAGCTGAAAGAGTGCGGCATCTCCATGCTGGACGAAGCCGCCCAGGTGTTCCCGGCCGTGCTGAAGTACCTGGGCAAGGATCCCAACAGCACCAACGCCGACGACTACAAGGCCGCGCTGGACGTGTTGATGAAGATCCGCCCGTACATCCGCCAGTTCAGCTCGTCGGGCTATATCGACGAGCTGGCCGTGGGAGACCTGTGCATGGTCTACGGCTTTTCCGGCGACGTGATGATCGCTCGCAAGCGCGCCCAGGACGCCAAGAAGTCCTATGAAGTGAACTACTTCATCCCCAAGGGCGGCGCGCCCGCGTGGTTCGACCTGATGGTCATCCCCAAGGATGCTCCGCATCCCGAAGAGGCGCTGGCCTTCATCAACTACATCGAAACGCCCAAGGTGCACGCGGCCATCACCAACACCATGTTCTATCCCAACGCCAACAAAGAGGCGCGGCAGTTCGTGGTCAAGGACGTGGCCGACAACCCCATGATCTACCCGCCGGCGGACGTCTCCAAGACCCTGTATGTGATCAAGGCGCTGCCCTTGAACATCCAACGCCTGCAAAACCGGATGTGGTCCGAGCTGAAGTCTGGAAGATAAGTCATCATGAGCGATAGCCGTTACTCGGCGCAGCATTCGGCCGATCCGGACGAGTTCGTCCGGATTTCCGATGTCGTAAAGATCTTCGGCGATGTGGTCGCCGTCCGTTCCGTCAATCTCTCGGTCAAGCGCAACGAGATCTTCGCCCTGCTCGGCAGTTCGGGCAGCGGCAAGTCCACCTTGCTGCGCATGCTGGCGGGCTTCGAGGAAGCCACCTCGGGCCAGATATTCCTGGACGGCGAAGACATCACGCACGTGCCGCCGTACCGCCGGCCCGTGAACATGATGTTCCAGTCCTACGCGCTGTTCCCGCACATGACGGTCGAGGCCAACGTGGCCTTCGGCCTGAAGCAGGAAGGCGTGGACCGGGCCGAGATCCATGACCGCGTGTTCGAAGCCCTGGACCTGGTCCAGATGGCCGGTTATTCGCGCCGCAAGCCCAACCAGCTGTCGGGCGGCCAGCAGCAGCGGGTGGCGCTGGCGCGCAGCCTGGTCAAGCGGCCCAAGCTGCTGCTGCTGGACGAGCCCATGTCCGCCTTGGACAAGCAGATTCGCCAGAAGACCCAGATCGAACTCGTGAAGATCCTGGAGCAGGTCGGCGTGACCTGCATCATGGTCACGCACGACCAGGAAGAAGCCATGACCATGGCCCACCGCCTGGCCGTCATGACCGAAGGCCAGATCGTCCAATGCGGCACGCCGCAGGACGTCTACGCCTTTCCGAATTCCCGCTTCGTTGCCAGCTTCATCGGGTCGACCAACATGTTCACCGGCACCATCGTGGTCGATGAACCGGACCACGTCGCCATCGAGTGCGGCGAGCTGACCCGTCCGCTCTTCGTCAACCACGGCGTGAGCGAGCCGCTGGGCATGGAAGTGCACGTCTCCATCCGCCCTGAACGGTTGGTGGTGTCGCGCGAGCAGCCCGAAGCCGAATACAACTGGGCCCATGGCATGGTCAGCCACATGGCCTGGATGGGCAGCTACGCGCTCTATCAGATCCGCCTGGATTCCGGCAAGACGGTCGAGGCCAGCGTGCCCAGCCAGTTGCTGGCCCAGATGGACGCGCCCGGCATCGATGAAGAGATCTTCGTCAGCTGGGACGCCGACAGCGCCACGGTGCTGGCGTCATGATCCGCTTTTCGCCCCGCGACTGGTTGCCGTCGGGCCGGGCGCTGGCGGTGGTGCCGCCGTTCGCCTGGCTGGTGCTGTTCCTGCTGGTGCCGTTCCTGCTGGTCCTGAAGATCAGTTTCGCCGAGCTGAAGTTCGGCATTCCGCCCTATACGTCCCTGGCGGAATTCAAGGACGAGGCGGTGCAGTTCAGCCTGCACCTGCGCGGCTACATCCTGCTGTTCACGGACAGCCTGTACTTCGCCACGTATCTGAATTCGGTGAAGATCGCCGCCATCACCACGCTCTTCTGCGTGCTGATCGGCTATCCCATCGCCTATTACATCGCGCGTTCGTCGCCGGCGGTGCGCAACCTGCTGCTTTTGGGTGTGATCCTGCCGTTCTGGACTTCGCTGCTCCTGCGCGTGTACGCCTGGGTCGGCATCCTGCGCAACGACGGGCTGCTCAACAACCTGCTGCAGGGCCTGGGCATCATTTCCAGTCCGCTGGAAATCTACCGCACCGACGTCGCCGTCTACATCGGCATGGTTTACGCCTACCTGCCATTCTTCATCCTGCCGCTGTACGCCACGCTGGTGAAGATGGACCTGCGCCTGCTGGAAGCCGCCTACGATCTGGGCGCCAAGCCCTGGCAGGCGTTCTGGCAGATCACGGTGCCGCTGTCGCGCCAGGGCGTGATTGCCGGCGCCATGCTGGTGTTCATCCCGGCGGTGGGCGAGTACGTGATCCCCGAAATGCTGGGCGGCGCCAACACGCTCATGATGGGCCGCGTGATGTGGAATGAGTTCTTCAACAACGCCGACTGGCCCATGGCTTCGGCCGTGACCTGCGTGATGGTGCTGTTGCTGCTGGTGCCGCTGGTGTACTTCCAGTACAACCAGGTCAAGCAGCAGGAACAGGCGAACGGAGGCCGCAAATGAACGGGCCCAACAAGACTTTGCGCGCCGTCGTGCTGGGACTGGGGTACTTTTTCCTGTACGTGCCCATCATCAGCCTGATGGTGTTCTCGTTCAACGAGTCGCCCACCGTCACGTCCTGGACCGGTTTCTCGTTCCGCTGGTATCACTCGCTGTTCAACGACGACGCGCTGCTGCGCGCGGCCTGGCTGTCGTTCCGCATTGCCGCCATGACTGCTACCGCCGCCGTCATCATCGGCACCTGGGCCGGCTACGTGCTGGGGCGCATGGGGCGCTTCCGCGGCTTCGCGCTGTACGTGGGCATGCTCAGCGCGCCGCTGGTCATCCCCGAAGTGGTGCTGGGCATCTCGCTACTGCTGATGTTCGTGGAGCTGCGCGGCAGCCTGGGCTGGCCCGCCGAAAACGGCATCTTCACGATCTGGGTCGGCCACGTGACCCTGTGCATGGCCTTTGTCGCGGTGGTCATCCAGACCCGCATCCGCGACCTGGACCGTTCGCTGGAAGAAGCCGCGCTGGACCTGGGCGCCACGCCCATGACCGTGTTCTTCAAGATCACGCTGCCGCTGATCGCGCCGGCGCTGGCCTCGGCCTGGCTGCTGTCCTTCACCCTGTCGCTGGACGACGTGGTGCTGGCCTCGTTCCTGTCCGGCCCCAGCTCCAGCACGTTGCCCATGGAAGTTTTCTCGCGCGTGCGCCTGGGCCTGAAACCCGAGATCAACGCGCTGGCGACCCTCTTCATCCTGGCGGTCGGCACTTGCGTGATCCTGGCCAACCGCATGCAATGGCGCAAGGAGTCCGAACCCAAATGAAGCAAACCACCCTGTATGGCCTGACCAAGTGCAGCACCTGCGTCAAGGCGCGCGACTGGCTGACGGCGCATGGCGTCGCCCACGCGTTCGTGGACTACCGCGACAACCCGGTGCCGGCCGCCACGCTGAAAGCCTGGGCGGACCAGGTCGGCGGCTGGGAAAAACTGGTCAACCGCACGTCCATGACCTGGCGCAACCTGCCCGAAGAGCGCAAGACGGCGCACACCGATGCGCAGTGGACCCAGTTGATCGCCGAGTATCCGGCATTGGTGCGCCGCCCGGTCACGGTCACGCCCGATGGCGAGGTGAGCGTTGGCTTCAGCGAAAAGCGCTACGGCGAACGTTTCGCCTGAGGCGCCGGCCCAGGCCGGCCTGGCGCCGGGCGCGTCCGGCCGGGCCTTGCCTGACGCCTTCTTCGACCGCGACGCCGCCCAGCTGGCGCGCGAGCTGCCGGGCAAGGTCATCCGCCACCGCGTGGGCGACCTGTGGCTGTCGGCCCGCATCATCGAGACCGAAGCCTATTACCTGGAAGAGAAGGGCAGCCATGCGTCGCTGGGGTACACCCATAAGCGGCGCGCGCTGTTCATGGACGGCGGTACGGTCTACATGTATTACGCCCGCGGCGGGGATTCGCTGAATTTCAGCGCGGGAGGGCCGGGCAATGCCGTGCTGATCAAATCCGCCTATCCCTGGACGGACGCGCTGTCCGGACCGCAAGCGCTGGCCCGCATGCTGGAGTTGAACCCCGATGCACAAGGGCGGCCGCGACCGGTCTCCGGCCTGTGCGCCGGCCAGACCCTGCTGTGCCGGGCGCTGGGCCTGAAAGTGCCGGACTGGGACGCACGCGGTTTCGACCCGCAGGCGCTGTATGTGGAGGATGTGGGGGAGTCGCCCGAAGCCCTGATCTGCACCACGCGCCTGGGCATTCCGCTGGGCCGGGACGAACACCTGCACTACCGTTTTGTGGACCCTGCTTACGCGGCCTTTTGCACGCGCAATCCCTTGCGCCGCGGACAGCGCGCCGGCCACGACTACGTATGGGTGGACCGCCAGGGCGTGGTGTTGCCAGAGGCGCCGCAGGCGTAACCGACCGGCCCGCGCCCCGGCCGCGTCTGCGCAGGGCGCGTCAGAACCCGCCGGTGGCAATGCGTTCGGCCAGGGCCGCGCGCATGCGCACGTACTTGCGGTGGATGCGCCGGCTGTTCAGGCGCTTGCTCCAGGCATAGATCGGGATCAGCGGCAGGCCGCCGAAGCCGTCGATCAGGTACAAGCCCTGCTTGCCGTCGGCATTCAGGCCACAGGCGATGTTGCTGGCGGAGACATCGTGCAGAACCACGTGGGCATCGGCCAGATCCTGGAAGAATTCGTCCAGCTGCGCGCTGAGGGCGTCGTCGAGCTTGCCCTGCCTGGCCAGGTCCGTCACGGTGGGGGCGATGTTGCCGTCGGCGTCGCGGATTTTCTCGACGACCAGACCCAAGCCCAGCGTGGTTTGGGCCACGCCGAGTATGCGCGCCATGGGCACCTGCCATACGCCCGAGGGGCGGGTGGTGGTGGTGACGTATTCGTAGATTTCGGTCAGGTAGACGCGGTACGCGCTTTCGCGCTGGTATTGCTTATACCAGCGCTTGAACGGGCGGGCCTCCAGATAAATCGCGCGGGCGCGCATGTCCATGACCTTGACGAGCAAGGACGGCATGTTGGGGTGCTGGAAGATGTGCCGGTCATGGCCGGAGGCGACCGGCGTGGCGGCGTTCAGGTCCAGCGGCCCGAAGATGGACTGGAAAGACGCCGCGGGCGTACAGAGAGAAGGATCTGCGGGGTTCAAGGGGAGATCAAGCCTGTTTGGATGCTCCCGAGTTTAATCCTTGGGCTGGAGCATGAGTCCGCCAGATGCCGAATCTCGGCCGGATTTACCAGGGAAGGCGTGGCCGGAGTCCTACAATCCCGGCTTTGGAGACGCATCTTTTGAACGACATACATCTGCTTTGGATCGCCGCGGGCGGCGCCGTTCTGGCTTTTTTGGCGACCTTGCTGGCATGGCTGCGCCCGCCCGCGCAGGATGCCCGGCTCGACGCGCTGCTGGAAAGCCTGGAACGCACCGAGCGCGCGCTGCGCGCCGACATCGCGGAAGGGCAGCGCGGCCTGCGCAGCGAATTCGCGGACTCCACCCGCGCCTTGAGGGTGGAGCTGTCGCAGTCGCATGGCGATTTGCGTGCCGGGTTGTCGCGTGACGCCCAGGCCGCGCGCGCGGAGTCGGCGGAATCGCTGGCGCGCTTTGCGGCGGGTTTCTCCGAGCAGCTGCAGGGCCTCATCCAGATCAACGAGCGGCGCCTGATGGAAGTGCGCGCCACGGTCGACCAGCGGCTGCAATCGTTGCAAACCGACAACAGCGCCAAGCTCGACGAAATGCGCCGCACCGTGGACGAAAAGCTCCACGCCACGCTGGAGCAGCGCCTGGGCGAGTCCTTCAAGCTGGTGTCGGACCGCCTGGAGGCCGTGCACAAGGGCCTGGGCGAAATGCAGGCCCTGGCGGCGGGCGTGGGCGACCTGAAGCGGGTGCTGACCAACGTCAAGTCGCGCGGCACCTGGGGCGAGGTGCAACTGGCCAGGCTGATCGAGGACAACATGACGCCGGACCAATACGCCAGCAACATCAAGCCCGTGCCGGGCAGCGATGCCGTGGTGGAGTTCGCCATCCGCCTGCCGGGGCGCGGCGATGGCGGCGAACCCGTCTGGCTGCCGATCGACGCCAAGTTTCCCAAGGAAGAGTACGAGCGCCTCATGGACGCGCAGGAAGCCGCCGACACCGAAGGCGTGAAGAACGCCGGCGCCGCGCTGGGCCGCGCGGTGGAACTGCAGGCGCGCCTGATCGCCGGCAAGTACGTGGCGCCGCCGCACACCACCGACTTCGCCATCATGTTCCTGCCTACCGAGAGCCTGTACGCGGAGGTGCTGCGCCGCCCGGGCCTGCTCGATAAGCTGCATGACCTGCGCGTCAACGTGGCCGGCCCCAGCAACCTGGCGGCATTGTTGAACAGCCTGCAGATGGGGTTTCGCACGCTGGCGATCGAACAGCGCTCGTCCGAGGTCTGGCAGGTGCTGCGCGCGGTCAAGACGGAGTTCGGCAAGTTCGGCGAATCCCTGGCCAGCGTCAAGAAGACGCTGGACACCGCCAGCAACAAGATCGGCCAGACGGAAGTGCGCACCCGCGCCATGCTCAAGAACCTGAAAGCCGTCGAGGCGCTGCCCGAAGCCGACGCCCGGCTCCTGCTCGGCACTGCGGACGAGGGCTACACCGGGGACGACGACGAAGACCAGGCCGCAGGCCAGAACTGATCCGGCCGCGGCGGCATCGCAGGGGCGTGAGCTTGTTGCCCGCAGCGACTGCCGATATCCTGGCGTCAGCGGCAATCCGCCGTCAGTCACCTGGAGCATTGCAAGCATGAGCACCGCTGAACGCCATGATTCCTCCACCCTGGACGCGACGGCGCTGGGCGCCGATATCGCACAAGGGGTCACCACTGCGCTTGCTGCGATGCAGCAGGCGGTGGACCGGGTGGCGGCCCGCAATCCCTTGATCAACGCCGCCTGCGGCATGCAGGCGGAAATCGGCCTGCGCCTGGCGCAGTCATTGGACGAGGAGCTGGGCGGCCTGTCGCAGGAACAGCGGTTGGCGCAATTGCAGAAACGGCCGTTCCTGGGCGTACCCACCTTGCTCAAGGACCTGGGTACGGCGGCGCTGGGCCTGCCCAGCGCCATGGGTTCGGTGCTGTACGGCCAGGTGGAATGGAACGTCGACGCCGAGATCGTCAAGCGCTACCGCCGCGCGGGCCTGATTCCGTTCGGCCGCACGACCAGCGCCGAATTGGGCCTGAGCCCCACCACCGAATCGCCGGTCTACGGGCCGGCCACCCAGAACCCCTGGAAGGCGGGCCATAGCGCGGGCGGGTCCAGCGGCGGCGCGGGCGCTGCGCTGGCCAGCGGCATGGTGCGCATCGCCCATGGCAGTGACGGCGGCGGGTCGATCCGCATTCCTTCGTCCTGCTGCGGCGTGCTGGGCCTGAAGCCTTCGCGCGGCTTGATGCCGCTGGGCCCGCTGAAGGGTGAAGGCTGGGGCGGCCTGGCCACCGAACACATGATGACCCTGTCGGTGCGCGACTGCGCCGCGTCGCTGGACATCAGCGCCGGCGCCGACGTGGGTGCGCCTTACGCCGCGCCGGCACTGCCGGCTGACTCCTACCGCGCCGTGGTGGCGCGCGTCGCTGCTGATCCGCAATCGGCCGCACGGCGCCGCATTGCCTTCGTCAACACGACCTACGAGGGCGAGGCCATCCATCCTGAAGTGGCGGCCGCCGTGGACGAGGCCGCGCAGCTTTTCGCGTCGCTGGGCCATGAACTCGTGCCTGCCGCGCCGCCGGTGGGATCCGAGGAGGTGCTGTCGCCGATGCTGCCGCTGATCGCGAGCGCGGCGGCCAACGCCATTGACGCCTTCGTGGCCGCGCGCGGCCGCCGCCTGGCCGCCGATGAATTGCAACCGACAACGCTGGGCGCG
The DNA here is from genome assembly GCF_014851745.1 of Achromobacter sp. ACM01. Lineage (NCBI taxonomy): Bacteria > Pseudomonadati > Pseudomonadota > Betaproteobacteria > Burkholderiales > Alcaligenaceae > Achromobacter > Achromobacter sp. ACM01. The sequence continues at coordinate 38,424 of NZ_JACVAF010000003.1, read as the reverse complement.
CGCGAATACGCCCGCGCCATCTCCGGCGCGCAGTACGTGGCCTGCGTCGATACCTGCCACGAGATCACGCGCCGGGTCGGCCGCTTCCTGGAACGCGACGGCGCGCAAGGCTACGACCTGTTCCTGAGCCCGGTGCTGGCGCAGCCGCCGGCGCCCATCGGCCGCTACGCCATGGACAACGCCGACTACCTGGCCTACCGTTTGGGCAAGAAGGGCGTCATCGGCTATTCGCCGTTTGCGCCCTTGGCCAATCTGACCGGCATGCCCGCCATCTCCATCCCCTTCGGCATGTCGTCCGACGGCCTGCCCATCGGCATCCAGCTGATGGGGCCGCTGGGCAGCGAGGCGCTGCTGCTGGAGCTGGCGGCGCAGGTCGAGGCGCTGCGGCCCTGGGCCCTGGTGGCGCCGATGGCCAGATAGGCCCGAAGGGGCTGACCGCGCCGCGGGCTGGCGGCACATCAGTGGACCGATCCAGGGAGCAGCCATGTCTTCGTTCGCGACACATACCGTATCCAACCAGGTGCCGCCCCTGGAGGACTACTCCTTGTACGAAACCGACCCGGCCTTGCGCGAGGCGGTGCGGCGCGAAGGCGCGCAAGCCTGGGAGCCGGACCTGGCGGCGCATGGCGCCTGGCTGGGCCGCGCGCAGACGCTGGAAGCCGGCGCGCAGGCCAACCGCTGCACGCCGCGCCTGGTCAGCTACGACCGCGGCGGCCACCGCATCGACCGCGTCGAATTCCATCCGTCCTGGAATCTGCTGATGGGCGGCATCATGGCGCGCGGCCTGCACAGCCGCGCCTGGGTGCAGCCCGAGCCGGGCGCGCAGGTGGCGCGGGCCGCGGCCTATGTCATGCAGGGGCAGGTCGAGGCGGGCAGCCTGTGTCCCACCACCATGACGTTTGCCGCGGTGCCGCTGTTGCAGCGTGAACCTGCGGGCGTCGTGGATTTCGGCGGGCAATGGCTGAACGCCCTGTATTCGCGGGAGTTCGACGGCGCCGACGCGCCGCTGGCCGCGAAGCGCTCGGCCCTGATCGGCATGGGCCTGACGGAGAAGCAGGGCGGCTCCGACCTGCGCGCCGTCACCACGCGCGCCACGCCAGTAGGCGCGCCCGGCCGCGGCCGCGCCTATTTGCTGGTCGGCCACAAATGGTTTTTCTCGGTGCCGCAGGCCGACGCGCATCTGGTGCTGGCGCAGACCGACGAAGGACTCAGTTGCTTTTTCGTGCCGCGCTGGATACCGGACGGACCGCGCAATGCCGTGCGCGTGCGCCGGCTGAAGGACAAGCTGGGCAACCGCAGCAACGCCAGCGCCGAGGTCGAATTCGAGGAAGCCTGGGGCGTCATGGTGGGCGAACCGGGCCGCGGCCTGGCCGTGCTGCTGGAGATGGCCGCCACCACCCGGCTGGATTGCGTGCTGGGCAGCGCGGCGCTGCTGCGGCAGGCGCTGGTGCAGTCGGCGCATCATGCGCGCCACCGTCACGCCTTCGGCAAGCCCTTGATCGAGCAGCCGCTGATGCGCAACGTGCTGGCCGACCTGGCGCTTGAAAGCGAGGCGGCCATGATGCTGGGCCTGCGGCTGGCGCGCGCCGTGGACGAGCGCGCCGACGCCGCGGCGCGGGCCCTGGTCCGCGTGGGCACGCCGGCCGCCAAGCTCTGGGTCTGCAAGCGCGCGATCGCCGCGGTGGCCGAATGCATGGAGGTCTGGGGCGGCAACGGCTACGTGGACGACGGCCCTATGCCCCGGCTTTACCGCGAAACCCCGGTCAATTCCATCTGGGAAGGCTCCGGCAACGTCATGGCGCTGGACGTATTGCGCGCCTTGCAGCGCGAGGCCGGGGCGCTGCCCGCGCTGGAGCGCGAGTTTGCGCAGGCGGCGGGGCAGTACCAGGACTTCGACGACGCGCTGGCGCGCTGGCGGACCTTGCTGGCTGATGGCGTCCAGGCCGAGTTCCAGGCTCGCCGCATCGCCGCCGGCCTGGCGCGCTTGTGGCAGGCCGCCTTGCTGATCCAGCATGCGCCTGCGCCGGTGGCGCAGGCTTTTGTCGCCAGCCGCCTGAACGCGGGCGGCGGCGTGTTCGGCGAACTGGCGGCGGGCGCGGATGTGCAGGCCATCCTGGCGCGGGCGTGGCCTGCTGCCGCATGCTAAATTTCCTGGCTTGACCAACCTTCCCGCATTTTTCGCCATGCTTTCCCAGCAAGAACTCAAGCAGCAAGCCGCCGACGCGGCCCTGGAATTCGTTGAACAGGTCGCAGGACCCGACGCCATCATCGGCGTGGGCACGGGCTCCACGGCGGATCTCTTCATCGACGGCCTGGCCCGTTTCAAGGGCCGGATAGGCGGCACGGTGGCCAGTTCCGAGCGCAGCGCCGCCCGGCTTGCCGGACACGGGCTGAAGGTGCTGGACCTGAACGACATCACGACGATGCCGATCTACGTCGACGGCGCCGACGAGATCGACGCCAACCTGCACATGATCAAGGGCGGCGGCGGCGCGCTGACGCGCGAGAAGATCGTGGCTTCGGTGGCCGAGCGCTTCATCTGCATCGCCGACGAGTCCAAGCTGGTGCAGACCATGGGCAAGTTCCCGCTGCCCGTCGAAGTCATCCCCATGGCGCGCGCATCCGTGGCGCGCGCCCTGGCGGCGCTGGGCGGTCAGCCCAAGCTGCGCGAGGGATTCGTCACCGATAACGGCAACGTCATCCTGGACGTGTCCGGCCTGTCCATCACCGACGCGCCAGGCCTGGAAGCCCGGGTCAACAATCTGGCGGGCGTAGTGACCTGCGGCCTGTTCGCGATCGCGGGCGCCGACGTGGCCCTGCTGGCCACGCAAAACGGCATCCGCCGGCTGGACCGCCGCGCCTGAGTCCGCTTGCCGACGCCTCCCGGCGTTGCCCCGGCCGGCCCGCCTTGTGGCCGCCGGGGTCCGTGTTCATAATCCTGTCACACTTGGGTCATAACCTTGCGGGTTGTGCAGGCCCATCTCGTAATATCCTTTTTTCAGGGCAGTGCAATGAGACCAAACACGCAGGGAGCCCGGATGTCGGAGCATACAAACAAGCAGTTCGATGCGGACCTCGAAAGCGTCCGTTCGCAGTTCCTGCAAATGGGCGGCCTTGTGGAAGCCATGATCCAGGAGGCCATCGACGCGCTCGCCAGCGGCGACATTTCGCTGGTCGAGAAAGTCCGTGAGCGTGAAAAGGAAGTCAACCGCCACGAAGTCGAAATCGACGAGAGCATCAGCCGCATCCTGGCGCGCCACCAGCCCACCGCCATCGACCTGCGCATGCTGATGGCCGTGTCCAAGATGCTGACCGACATGGAGCGTTCCGGCGATGAAGCCGAGAAGGTCGCCACCGTCGCGCGCCGCATCCACGAAGCCGAACTGCGCCACATCCCGGTGATCGAACTGCGCCACATGGCTGCCAATGTGCGCACCATGCTGCATCAGGCGCTGGACGCGTTCGCCCGCCTCGATCCCATCCAGGCCGCCGCCGTCGTGCGCAGCGACAAGGAAGTGGACAAGGAATGGAAGGGTGCGCTGCGCCACCTGATCACGTACATGATCGAAGATCCGCGCACCATCTCGCGCGCCATCGACATGATCTTCATCGCGCGCGCGCTGGAACGCATCGGCGACCACGCCAAGAACATGTCCGAGCGCGTGATCTACATGGTCAAGGGCGCCGACGTGCGCCATACCGGCGTGAAGAACACCGAGCGCCTGGCGCGCGGTGAAGAAGAAGACACGGAAGAGTAAGCGTCAGTCCAGGGGCAGCGTCGCCCCTGCCTGCAGGCGCGGGTCCGGCAGGCCGGCTTTGCCGGCGTCGATGCGGCCCGCCAGCCTGCGGCCGAATGCCGGCAAGGCAAGCGCGGTGATCTCCAGGTCGTACCATCCCTGGCAACCGCCGTAGGCAAGATCCAGCGAGCCGTCCGCTTGCACGTGCGCCATGGCGCACCAGCCGTCGCCCATGCGCGACTCCACTTTTACTGCCTGCGGCGTTTCGCCGCGATTGACGAGACGCAGGCTCAGGCCGGTCGCCGCCGGTATCACTTGCGCCTCCAGCGTGCCGGCATCGCGCGCATCGCCGCGGAAGTGCCGGTGCAGGCCGTCGGGGCCCAGCAGCCACAAGTCATAGGCGCCATCGGCGTGCAGGCGCCAGCCGTCGTCCAGCCGCGCGCCTGCGCTCGCGGTATAGCGGCGCGGCGCGTGTTCCAGCGCGTGGCGGTCGTAGACATGCAGCACCGCGCCTGCGGCGCCGGGATTGCGCAGGGTCAGCCGGTAATGTCCGCCGTCGGCAGCCATGCGGCCTTGGACGTCCAGCGCGTACGGCAGGGCGCAAGCCTGGCGCAGGCCTTCGGCGTGCGCGCCGCGGGCGGCAGCGAAGTCGAAGGCCGAGGTCAGGTCGCCGGCGATCTCGCGCCGCCAGGCGCTGATATTGGGTTCCAGCACGCCAAATCGCGCTTCCAGGAAACGGATCACCGACGTGTGGTCGAACACCTGGGAATTGACCCAGCCGCCACGGCTCCAGGGCGAGACCACCAGCATCGGCACGCGCGGCCCCAGCCCGAACCCGCGCCCATGCAGTCCGGCAGGGTCGTCGGGCGTGGCGGCGCTGGGCCCATGGCGCGCGTCGTGGTATTCGCCGTCCAGCTCGACCGTGGAGAGGCCGCCCGATAGGCCGTCGGCCGCGCGGGCAGGCGGCGCAGGCGGCGGCATGTGGTCAAAGAAGCAGTCGTTCTCGTCGTAGGTGACGAAGAACACGCAGCGGCTCCAGACCTCGGGATTGCGGGTCAGGATGTCCAGCACGCGCTCCGTGTAGGCACCGCCCCTTGCCGGCGACGAGACCTCGGGGTGTTCGGAATCGGCCGTGGGCGCAATGATCCAGGACACCTGCGGCAGCGTGCCAGCGGCGACGTCGCGGGCCAACTGGTCCAGCGTGCACGTGGACAGGCCGCGGTCGCGCAGGGGCGCGTCGCCGGCCGCGCCCGCATGCTGCCGGCGGTACTGCTGGAAGCCGGCCAGCGGATTGTCGTGATAGTTGTCCGCCATGTCCTGGTAGATGCGCCAGTCCACGCCGGCGTCCTGCAGGCGTTCGGGATAGGTGGTCCAGGCATAGCCTTCGCTGGCGGGGCCCAGGCGATCGAAGGTATTCACCAGGGCTGGGCCGCCCGCCAGGCCTTGCGGATCATTGGTGCCGGTCCAGAGGAACAGCCGGTTGGGATTGGTGCCGGCATGGATCGAACAATGATAGGCGTCGCACAGGGTGAAGGCGTTTGCCAGCGCGGTCTGGAACGGCACCTCCTCGCCACGGTAGGCGCCCATGCCCAGGCGGCTCTTGGAGGGCAGCCATTGGTCCATGCGGCCGTCGTTCCAGGCGCGCTGCGCGTCGTCCCAGGTGTGCGGCGTGATGTAGCCCACCTGTGCATCGCTGGCGTATTCGGCCTGCAGGGCATAGGGGCGGACCTGCGCCGCGCCATCCGCCTGCGTCAGCACATTGCCCGCAAGCGTGGGTGCGGGATGCGGATCGGCGAAGCCGCGCACGCCGGGCAAGGTGCCGAAATAGTGGTCGAAAGAGCGGTTTTCCTGCATCAGGATCACCACGTGCTGCACGTCCTGCAGCGTGCCCGCGCGGCGGTCGGGCGCGATGCCGAGCGCGCGTTCGATGGGCGAGGAGGGGGACAGGCGCGATTCTTCTTTCATGACAGCGATGATACGGCCAGCAGTACTTGAATCTTAAGGCCGGCGCCAAGGCGGACGCTGGCGCCGGAAATGAACAGCCCCTCGCGGGCGAGGGGCTGCATCGGGTGGGCCGCCATCAGCTTGCGGCCGGAAAAGGCGCGGCTGGATCAGGCCGAGGGCGGAACGTAGCCCTGCGCTTCGACGGTGCCGTCTTCGAACAGGAAGCGCTCCATCTGTTCCTTCAGGTACTTGCGGGCGCGGGCGTCCGCAAGGTTCAGGCGGTTTTCATTGACCAGGCGCGTCTGGATGGCCTTCCATTCTTCCCAAGCTTCCTTGGAAATGCTCTGCCAGATCTTGGTGCCGAGTTCGCCGGGGTAGGGGGGGAAATCCAGCCCTTCGGCTTCACGCTTCAGTTTTACACAGTTGACGATACGGGCCATGGTTCGCTGCCGGAAGAAATGAGTAATCCTGCATTTTAACGGGCTTGGCGACCTGATGGCGCCAAGCCCCTGCGGACCCTGCGGGTAGCCCGGGTGTTACAGCTTCTTGATGAAGACCAGGCTGTTGCGCGAACGGTTGTAATTGTGCTGTTTTTCACGCGGCAGGTCGGCGATGCCGCCCTGCACGAAACCGCGCTTCATGAACCAGTGCGAGGTGCGCGTCGTCAGTACGAACAGGCGCTTGGCGCCGACGGCGCGCGCGCGCGATTCCATGTGGCGCAGCAGGATTTCGCCTTCGCCCGAACCCTGCCATTCCGGATGCACGATCAGGCAGGCCATTTCGGCCATCTGCTCTTCGGGGAAACTGTGCAGGGCCGCGCAGCCGTAGATGACGCCGTCGTGCTCCAGCACGGTGAAGTTTTCCACGTCGCGCTCGACCACGCTGCGTGGACGCGGCACCAGCGTGCCGTCGGCTTCCAGCGGTTCGATCAGGCTGAGGATGGCGCCGACGTCGTCGATCGTGGCGGCGCGCAGGTCGTCCAGCGTGTCTTCCACCACCATGGTGCCGACGCCGTCGTGGGTGAAGATTTCCAGCAGCACGCTGCCGTCCAGCGCGAACGGCAGCAGATGGGCGCGGGCCACGCCGCGCTTGACCGCGAGCGAGGCGTACTGCAGGAAGGCGTGGGTCTCTTCGTCGAGTTCACCGCCGGCCAGCAGGGCGTCGGCGTCCACGCGGGCGAGTTCAGTGTCCAGCGTGCCGTCGTCGTTCAGCACGCCCTGCGAGCTGGACAGGAAGATGAGTTTTTCAGCGCGCAGCGCCACCGCGACGCTGGTGGCCAGGTCTTCCATGGCCAGGTTGAACGCGTCGCCGGTGGGCGAGAAGCCCAGCGGCGACAACAGCACCACGGACGAGCCCTTTTCGATGGCGAACTTGAGCGCGTCGATGTCGATCTTGCGCACCTGGCCGGTGTGCTTGTAGTCCACCCCGTCCAGCACGCCGGTCGGGCGGGCGGTGACGAAGTTGCCGGAGATGACACGGATATGGGCGTGCGACATGGGCGTGTTCGGCAGCCCCTGGCTGAAGGCGGCCTCGATGTCCAGGCGGATTTCGCCGGCGGCTTCCTTGGCGCATTCCAGCGCGGCGGCGTCGGTGGGCGACAGGCCGCGGTCGAATTGCTGGGTAAAGCCCTTCAGGCGCAGCTGCTCATTGACCTGCGGACGCGAGCCGTGCACCAGCACCAGGCGGATGCCCAGCGAGGACAGCAGCGACAAGTCCTGCACCAGCGCGTTCAGCGCGCCGGCCTGCACCAGTTCACCGCCGAAAGCCACCACGAACGTCTTGCCTCGGAACGCATGCACATAAGGCGCCACTTCTCGGAACCATCGGACGAATTGGGCGGGTGCGAATTCTGGGGCTTCAAGGGCGGAGACGGTGTCTGGTTCCAGGTCGGGCATGATGGGCGGAAGGATTCCTGAGAGTAAGCAAAAACGCGGCGCCGTGCCGCGCCATAGCGCCGTCGGACGACGGCGTGGCGAAATTATATGACCGTCGCACCCCGGCGCAGGCGGAAAAGAGTGCCAATTTGGTGCCGGATTTGCCGGTTTGCGCCCGCGGCGCCGGCAGCGGGCTCGCGGAAATTTATAATGCCGGGCTAACCGGACTAATCGTACATGCCTGAATCCTCCAGCCCGCGTGCGCCCAAGGCCGCGGACGCGGCGGCTCCGGCGGCAGCGGCGGACGCGCAGAACGCGCGCCGCGCGCCGCGCCCCGAGCGGCCCATACCCGTGGTGACCTACCCCGAAGACCTGCCCGTCAGCGCGCGGCGCCAGGAGATCGCGCGTGCCATCGCCAGCCACCAGGTGGTGATCGTCAGCGGCGAAACCGGGTCGGGCAAGACCACCCAGCTGCCCAAGATCTGCCTGGAGCTGGGCCGCGGCCGCCAGAAGATGATCGGCCACACCCAGCCGCGCCGCCTGGCCGCGACGTCGGTGGCCAAGCGCATCGCCGAAGAGCTGAACACCCCCATGGGCGAGGTCGTGGGCTACCAGGTGCGTTTCAACGACCGCACCGGCCCCAACGCGTCCATCAAGCTGATGACGGACGGCATCCTGCTGGCCGAATCGCAGCGCGATCCGCTCTTGCGCCGCTACGACACCATCATCATCGACGAGGCGCACGAGCGCAGCCTGAACATCGATTTCCTGCTGGGCTACCTGAAGCAGCTGCTGCCCCGCCGCCCGGATCTGAAGATCATCATCACCTCGGCGACCATCGACGCCGAGCGCTTCGCCCGGCACTTCGGCGCTTCCGAGGACCGGCCCGCGCCCGTCATCGAGGTGTCCGGCCGCCTGTACCCCGTCGAGGTCCGCTACCGTCCCGTGCGCGAGGAGCTCCCGGAAGACGAGGCCGCCCCGGCCAAGCCCGGCCGGGACCGCGAACGGATGTCGGGCGACGAAGAGCGCGACCTGATCGACGCCATCGTGGACGCGGTGGACGAGTGCGCGCGCCATGGCCCGGGCGACGTGCTGGTGTTCCTGCCTGGCGAGCGCGAGATCCGCGAATCCGCCGAGGCGCTGCGCAAGCGCCATCCGGCCGGCACCGAAGTCTTGCCGCTGTACGCGCGCCTGTCGCAGGCCGAGCAGGAGCAGATCTTCCATCCGCGCACCAATGCGCGGCGCATCGTGCTGGCCACCAACGTGGCGGAAACCTCGCTGACCGTGCCGGGCATCCGCTTCGTGGTCGACAGCGGGCTGGCGCGCATCAAGCGCTATTCCTGGCGCAACAAGGTCGAGCAGCTGCGCATCGAGCCGATCAGCCGCGCTTCGGCCAACCAGCGCGCCGGCCGTTGCGGCCGGGTCGGGCCGGGCGTCTGCATCCGGCTCTACGACGAGCTGGACTTCAACAACCGGGCGCCGTTCACGGACCCGGAAGTCCTGCGCTCGTCGCTGGCCTCGGTCATCCTGCGGATGAAGTCCCTGAAGCTGGACGACATCGAGCAGTTCCCCTTCGTCGAGGCGCCGCCCGGGCGCGCGGTGGCCGACGGCTACCATCTGCTGCAGGAACTGGGCGCGATCGAGCTGGCGTCGGCCTCGGACGACGACACGGACGCTTCCCGTACCGGCTCGTCCTTCGTGCTGACGCGCACGGGACATGAACTGGCCAAGCTGCCGGTGGACCCGCGCATCGGCCGCATGATCCTGGCCGCGCGCGAACATCAGTGCCTCGCCGAGATGCTGATCATCGCCTCGGCCCTGTCGGTGCAGGACGCGCGCGATCGCCCCATGCAGGAACGCGAGGCGGCTGAAGCCGCGCACGCCAAGTTCGCCGACGACAAGTCCGAGTTCATCTCCTTCCTGAAGCTGTGGCGCTGGTACGGCGAGCAGGTGCAGCACAAGGCCTCGCAGCGCAAGCTGGTGGCCCTGCTGCGCCAGAACTTCCTGTCGCCGATCCGGCTGCGCGAATGGCACGACGTGCACACGCAGCTGGCCGCGCTGGTGGGCGAGCAGGGCTGGCGCCTGAACCAGACCGAGGCCACCTACGAGCAGCTGCACATGGCGCTGCTGTCGGGCCTGTTGGGTAATATCGGCTTCAAGAGCGACGAAGGCGGTCATTACCAGGGCGCGCGCGAGATCCGCTTCCATATCCACCCCGGTTCGCGGCTGGTGAAGAAGGCGGGGCGCTGGATCGTGGCGGCCGAACTGGTCGAGACCACGCGGCTGTATGCGCGTTGCGTGGCGCGCATCGATCCGGTGTGGCTGGAAAAAGTCGGCGCGCACCTGATCCGCAAGAACTGGTCCGATCCGCGTTGGGAAAAGAAGGCCGGGCAGGTGGTGGCCAATGAACGGGCCACGCTTTACGGGCTGACCATCTACACCGGCCGGCGCATCCAGTACGGCCGGGTCAATCCGACCCAGGCGCGCGAGCTGTTCATCCGTCAGGCATTGGTGCCGGGCGAGATCGACACGCGGCTGGCGTTCGTGGCGCACAACCGCAAGCTGATCGCAGGCATCGAAAAGCTGGAACATCAGACCCGCCGCCCGGACATCCTGGTCGACGACGAGCTGATCCACGCCTTCTACGACCGGCAACTGCCGGCCGAAATTTCGCAGACGGCGACGCTGGAAAAGTGGGTGTCGGGGCTGGACAAGGCTGCCGCCGCCAAGCTGCTGCTGACGCGCGACGAACTGATGCGCCACGAGGCCGCGGGCGTCACGACCGATGTCTTTCCCAAGAAGGTGGAATGGCAGGGCGTGTCGATGGCGCTGGATTACCACTTCGAACCCGGTTCGCCGCGTGACGGCGTGACCCTGTCGGTGCCGCTGTTCGCGCTCAACCAGATCGATCCGGCGCGCTGCGAATGGCTGGTGCCCGGGATGCTGAAGGAAAAGGTGCACCTGCTCCTGAAGTCGCTGCCGCAGAAGCTGCGCCGCCACTGCGTGCCGCTGCCGGACTATGCCGCAGGCTTCTACGACCGCTGGTTCGAGCGCCAGGCCGACCCGCAGCAGGGGTTGGTCGATGCCATCATCGCCGACATGTGGGACCAGGTGCAGGTCCGCCCAGCCGCGGCGGACTTCAAGCTGGAGACACTGCCGGCCCACCTGTTCATGAATTTCCGGGTGGTGGATGAGCACGGCCGCATGCTGGCGGCCGGACGCAACCTGGCGCAACTGCGCGCCGAGTTCGGCAAGCAGGCGCAGGCCACGTTCCAGCAGCTGGCGGCCAGCGACACCCAGGTGGCCCAGGCGCTGGCGCACGAGAACCTGACCTCCTGGTCCTTCGGCCCCTTGCCGGAGATCATGGAGATCAAGCGGCGCGGGCAGTCGGTGATCGGCTATCCGGCGCTGGTGGACCGCGGCGCGCATTGCGACCTGGACGTGTTCGACGATCCGGACGAAGCGCGCAAGCACCACCGCGCGGGCTTGCTCAGGCTGTTCCGGCTGGGCTTGCGCGAGCAGGTGAAGTTCCTGGAAAAGAACCTGGCGGACCTGACCAAGATCAGCATGCTCTACATGACGCTGGGGACGCAGGAAGAGCTGCGCGACCAGATCATCGATTGCGCGCTGGGGCAGGCTTGCCTGGCCGATCCCTGGCCGGTCAACGAGCAGCAGTTCGAGGCCCGGCGGGCCGAGGGCAAGGGCCGGCTGGGTCTTTTGGCGCAGGAAGTGGCGCGGCTGGCGGGGGCGGTGCTGACGGAATGGGCGGCAGTGCAGCGCAAGTTGCCGCAGGCCAAGCCGCATGCTGCTGCCTACGCGGACTTGCAGGCGCAGCTGGGGGCGTTGATGCCCAAATGGTTCATCCGCGATACGCCGTATGCGCAGCTTGCGCATTTTCCGCGGTATCTGAAGGCGGTTCTGGCTCGCATCGACAAGCTGCGGGCGGATCCGGCCAGGGATGCCAAGCTGGTGGCGGAGATGGCGCCTTTGCTGACGCAGTATCAGCGGGCGCGGTCGGCGCTGAAAGGGGCGCCGGATCCGCGGCTGGATGAGTTCCGGTGGCTGCTGGAGGAGCTGCGGGTGGCATTGTTTGCGCAGGAGTTGCGGACGCCTATGCCGGTTTCTGTGAAACGGTTGATGAAGAGCTGGGAGTCGCTTAAGCGTTGATTGCTTTTGTGGTTTGTTTTATTTCTATTGTGATTGATCGTCGGGCGGGGTCTTCGTAGGCCGCCCGTCGGCGCGGACGGCGTGGCGGCTCGCGCCCACGATTGCGGTCCGGAGCGTTCGCTCCGGACTGCCCCTTCGTCATCTTCGTCAAGGCCTGCGGCCTTTCCTTCAGATTCCCTCGGGCGCATCGAGGTTGCGAGCCGCCACGCCGCCCGCGCCGACGGGCTACGAGCGTCTCGGGACGTCGCGATGTCGAAGTCGTGGGTGGGGAGAGTCTAGCGAGGCCCGCCGCATTTGGCCGCCCGGGCGGCCAAATGCGGCCTACGCGCTGTCTTGCGTCGCAGCTATGGACGCTCGCGCGATGTGACTGGGTAGGGGGCAGAGAAGCTGTAGGAAACAGGGGGGGTAGACGCCCGGATGTCCGGGCGCCTTTTCTTACAGGGCCAGGAAGCCCACGACCACCAGGGCGATCAGGCCGTACTTGGTGGCCTTGTAGACATTGCGGTTCCAGGCCTTGAAGGCCTTGCGCTTCTGGTCGATGACCCAGTGGGCGTGGGTCAGCTTGTTGATGGCGCCGGTCTGGTCGCCGCCGTCGTTGGGCGAGCTGGCGGCGGACATGACGACGCGGCCGAACCAGCGGTTGAAGGCTTCGGCCCAGCGCCACTTCAGCGGGCGTTCGACGTCGCAGAACAGGATGATGCGGTTCTGGTCGGTGTGGTTGTAGGCTTCGTGCACGTAGGTTTCGTCAAAAACCACGCTTTCGCCGTCGCGCCAGCTGTAGTGTTCGCCGTCGACGATGATGTGGCAGCCGTCGTCGTTCGGGGTGACCAGGCCCAGGTGGTAGCGCAGGGACCCGGCGAACGGGTCGCGGTGCGGGTTCAACTGGCCGCCCGGCGGCAGTTCGGCGAACATCGCGGCCTTGACCTTGGGCAGGGTCTTCAGGATGGCGACGGTCTTGGGGCAGAGTTCTTCGGCGGACGGGTGGCGCGCGTCGTACCACTTCAGGTAGAAACGCTTCCAGCCGTACTTGAAGAAGGAATTGAAGCCGATGTCGTTATGCGTGTCGGCGGCCTTGATGCGGCGCAGCTCGGCCATCTGTTGGGCTTCTTCGCGGATCGTTTCCCAGTTGTCGTCCAGCACCTTGAGTTCGGCGATTTCGCTGGTCGTCAGGTAGGGCGTGGTGGGAACCCGCGAGGTCAGCACCATGAAGGCGTTGACGGGGGCTAGCAGTACGGAATGGTCCAGCAATTGGCGGCCCAGCGGCAGCTTGACGCGGCCGCGGAAGTGCGCAAACAGGATGGCGCTCAGCCAGATCCCGGGAATTAGCCATTTCATAGGTGAATCTCGTGCGTAAATCTCATGTCAACAATGGAAGATGACGTGCAACGTGTATTGTTACACAGGCGCTTGCGTAGTCCTTTGCGCGAGCGCACAGGCCTCGGCTTGGACCGCATTGACTAGGTACAATTCCCTTTATGTCCGAAGAAGCCGTAACGACCCCGTCCCCATTTGTTCACCTGCGCGTACACTCCGAATTTTCGGTCGTGGACGGCATCGTGCGCATCCCCGACCTCATCAAGCGCGTGGCCAAGCTGGGCCAGCCCGCCGTCGCCTTGACGGATCTGTCGAACCTGTTCGGCCTGATCAAGTTCTACAAGGGCGCGCGCGGCGCCGGCATCAAGCCGATTGCCGGCTGCGATGTCTGGCTGTCCAACGACGACGACCCCGCCAAGCCTTTCCGCTTGCTGCTGCTGGTGCGCAACCACCAGGGCTACCTCAATCTTTGCGAACTGCTGACCAAAGCCTTCCTGACGAACCAGGGCAAGGGCCGCGCCGAGATCCGCCGCGAATGGCTGCAGGGGCAGGAGGGCCTGATTGCCCTGTCGGGCGGGCGCGGCGGCGACGTGGGCCAGGCGCTGGACGCGGGCAATGCCGTGTCGGCGCTGGCGCTGGCGCGCCAGTGGGCGCACCTGTTCCCGGGCAGCTACTACATCGAGTTGCAGCGCGCCGGCATGGACGGCGACGAAGCCTACACCCAGGCCGCCATGCGCCTGGCGAGCGAGGCCGGCCTGCCGGTGGTGGCGACGCATCCGGTGCAATTCCTGGACGAATTCGAATTCCAGGCGCATGAGGCCCGCGTCTGCATCGCCGAAGGCGAAATCCTGGCCAACCCGCGCCGCGTGCGCCGGTTCAGCAAGGAGCAATACCTGCTCAGCTCCGAGGAAATGGCGCGGCGCTTCGCCGACGTGCCCTCGGCGCTGGCCAACACGGTGGAAATCGCCAAACGCTGCAACCTCAGCCTGGTGCTGGGCAAGCCGCGCCTGCCCAATTTCCCCACGCCGGACGGCGTGAGCCTGGACGACTACCTGGTCCAGCTGTCGGAAGAGGGCCTGGAAAAGCGCATGGCGTTCCTGTTCCCGGACGAGGCCGAACGCCAGTCCAAGCGCGAGCAGTACTACGAACGCCTGCGCTGGGAATGCAAGACCATCATCCAGATGGGCTTCCCCGGCTACTTCCTGATCGTGCAGGACTTCATCAACTGGGGTAAGAACAACGGCGTGCCGGTGGGTCCGGGCCGGGGTTCAGGCGCGGGCTCGCTGGTGGCCTATGCCCTGGGCATTACCGACCTGGATCCGATCCGCTACGACTTGCTGTTCGAGCGCTTCCTGAATCCCGAGCGGGTCTCCATGCCCGACTTCGATATCGACTTCTGCCAGGACAACCGCGAACGGGTCATCGACTACGTCAAGGAAAAGTACGGCCGAGCCGCCGTGAGCCAGATCGCGACCTTCGGCACGCTGGGCGCCAAGGCCGTGGTGCGCGACGCCGGCCGGGTGCTGGACATGCCGTACATGTTCTGCGACGGCCTGTCCAAGCTGATCCCGTTCAATCCGATGGATCCCTGGTCGCTCGAACGCACCCTGAAGGACGAGCCCGCCTTCAAGGACCGCTACGAGCAGGAAGAGGAAGTGCGCGCGCTGGTGGACCTGGCGCAGCCGCTGGAAGGCCTGACCCGCAACATCGGCATGCACGCCGGCGGCGTGCTCATCGCGCCGGGCAAGCTCACTGACTTCTGCCCGCTGTATTGCCAGCCCGGCCAGGAAAACAGCGCGGTTTCGCAGTTCGACAAGGACGACGTCGAGGCCGCCGGCCTGGTGAAGTTCGACTTCCTGGGCTTGCGCAACCTGACCATCCTGGATTGGGCCGTGCGCTACGTGCGCCAGTTCAACGAGGACAAGCGCGACTTCGACGTCATGGCCCTGGCGCTGGACGATCCGGCCGCCTACAAGATCCTGTGCGACGCCAACACGACCGCCGTGTTCCAGCTGGAATCGCGCGGCATGAAGGAACTGCTGAAGAAGCTGCGGCCCAACACCTTCGAAGACATCATCGCCATGCTGGCCCTGTATCGACCGGGGCCGCTGGAATCGGGCATGGTGGACGACTTCGTCAACCGCAAGCACGGCCGCGCTGCAGTGGATTATTTCCACGACGACCTGGAGAACACCCTCAAGAGCACCTACGGGGTCATCGTCTACCAGGAACAGGTGATGCTGATCTCGCAGATCATCGGCGGCTACTCGCTGGGCGGCGCCGACCTGCTGCGGCGCGCCATGGGCAAGAAAAAGCCCGAGGAAATGGCCAAGCACCGCGAATTGTTCGAGCAGGGCGCCAAGGAAAAGGGCCACGATCCGGACCTGGCGGTCAAGCTGTTCGACCTGATGGAGAAGTTCGCGGGCTACGGCTTCAACAAGTCGCACTCGGCTGCGTACGCGCTGATCTCGTACCAGACGGCCTGGCTCAAGGCCTACCATCCGACCGAGTTCCTGGCCGCGACCATGTCCTCGGACATGGACGACACCGACAAGGTCCAGATCTTCTGCCGCGACGCCCAGGACAACGGCGTCGAAGTGCTGCCGCCTGACGTCAATTTCTCGGGCTACCGCTTCGAGCCGGTCGCCGACAAGCACACTGAAAAAGGCAGGCCGCCGCGCACCATGCGCTATGGCCTGGGCGCCGTCAAAGGCACGGGGCAGGGCGCGGTCGAGGAAATCCTGCGCGCGCGCAAGGAAGCCGGCCCGTTCCAGAACCTGTTCGACTTCTGCCGCCGCGTCAATAAGCACGCGGTCAACCGGCGCACCATCGAAGCCCTGATCAAGGCCGGCGCGTTCGATACCATCGAGCCCAATCGGGCCGCGATGCTGGCTTCGGTGCCCACCGCCATGGAAGCCGCCGAGCAGGCGGCCCGCAGCGCCAACCAGGCCTCGCTCTTCGGCGACGACAGCGGCGACGTAGTGGCGGGCGAACTGGCCAAGGTCGCACCTTGGGACCTGCACAAGAAGCTGACGGAAGAAAAGTCCGCGCTGGGCTATTACTACAGCGGCCACCTGTTCGACGCTTGGCGCGACGAAGTGCGTCGCATCGTGCCGATGCAGCTGGTGCGGGTCGAACCGCAGCGCGACCTGCAATGGATGTGCGGCGTGCTGGCCAGCGTGCGCGTCATGATGACCCGCCGCGGCAAGATGGTTTTCGCGGTGCTGGACGACGGCACCGCGCAGGTGGAAATCTCGGTCTTCAACGAGCTCTACGAAAAGCACCGCAACCGCCTGCGCGAGGACCAGCTCGTCATCGTCCAGGGCAAGGTCAGCAATGACGACTACTCCGGCGGCATGCGCATCGTCGCGGAACAGCTCTACGACCTGCAGCTGGCGCGCGAAGCCCGGGCCAAGTCCCTGCGCGTCAAGCTCAATGGCAGCGCCGACGCGGCGCGCCTGAGGCAGATGCTGAATCCGTTCCGGGCCGAACCCGAAAACGGCATTCCCGGCGTGCCGGTCGATATCGTCTATACCAAGAATAATTTCCTGTGCACGGTCCGCCTGGGCGAGGAGTGGCGCGTCCGCATGGCCGACACGCTGCTCGCCAACCTGAATGAATGGACCAAGCCGGATGGCGTGGAGGTCACCTATTGATGCCGATGCGTATCGTTCACTCGGAAGCCGCAACCAGCTTTGGCGGCCAGGAAGGCCGGATTTTCAAGGAGATGACCGCCATGCGCGCGCGGGGCCATCACATGGAAGCCATCTGCCAACCCAAGGCGCTCTTGGCTGAACGCCTGTCGGATGCCGGTTTTCCCGTGCACACCCTGGAAATGGATGGCGCGGTGAATTACCTGAAGGGCATCGCCACCATCCGTGGCATCCTGCGCGAAGGGCGCTTCGACGTGCTCAATACCCACAGCCGGCGCGACACGGTCATCGCGGCCGCCGCCGGCCGTCTGGCGGGGACGCCGCTCATCGTGCGGACCCGGCACCTGTCCAACAAGGTAGGGTCGCTATGGTCCTACACCTGTCTGCCGCACAGGGTCACGACGGTCAGTGACCATGTGCGCCAACACCTCATCGACCGCGGCGTACCTGCCGGCAAGGTAGCCACCGTCTATTCCCCCATCGTGCTGCCGCCGCCCGTGGAACGCTCCACGTTGCGCGAAGAACTCGGCCTGGCCGATGACGACATCGTGGTCGGCTGCGTGGCCGTCATGCGCGCCACCAAGGGCCACAAGGACCTGATCGACGCGATCGCGCCGCTGATGGCCAGCCGGCCCAAGCTGCACCTGGTGTTCGTCGGCGGCGGTTCGCCGGTGTTCGAGCAGACCCAGGCCTATGTGGCCGAACTGGGCCTGCAGGACCGCATCCATCTGATGGGCATGCGGCGCGACGTGCCCAACCTGCTGGCCGGCTTCGATCTCTTCGCGCTGGCCACGCAGCAGGAAGCGTCCGGCACCGTCTACGTCGAGGCGCAGGCCAGCGGCCTGCCCGTCATCGGCACGGACGTGGGCGGCGTGTCGGAAATGTTCCGCGACGGCGAAACCGGCATCCTGGTGCCGCCCAAGAACCCCGAGGCGCTCACCGCCGCCCTGGTGCGCCTGATTGACGACGCCGGTTTGCGGCGGAGCATGGGCGAGGCCGGCCGCAAGATGGTCTGGGACGAGGGCGTGTTCTCGCCCGCCCGCCTGGCGGAAACCACCGAAGCCGTCTATGCCAAATGGCTGGCGGAGCGCGCGGGATGAATGCACCCAACGTTCCGGTGCTGATGTATCACCACGTCACGCCGGCCGGCGGCATGATCGCCGCCACGCCCGATGTGTTCGAGGCGCAGATCTCGCGCCTGGCCCGCGCCGGCTACCAGTCCTTGTCGGCCGATCAGTTCGCGGCCTACCTCGCCGGCGGCGCCGCGCCCGAACGCTCGGTGCTGATCACCTTCGACGACGGCTACCTGAACAACTGGGTGCATGCGCACCCGGTGCTGGCGCGCCACGGCATGCGCGCGGTGCTGTTCACGATCACCGGCTGGATCGGCGACGGGCCGGTGCGCCCGCATGCGGGCCAGGGCGTCCCCTTGCCCGCCACGCCCGACCACGACGCTTGCAAGCAACTGGTGGCGGCAGGCCGGACCGACGAGGCCATGTTGCGCTGGAGCGAGATCGAGGCCATGCAGGCGGCAGGCACGTTCGAATTCCATTCCCACACGCATACCCATACCCGCTGGGACAAGGTCTGCGGCACGGACGTCGACGCCAAGCGCGCCCGCATCGCCCAGGAATTGCAGGATTCCCGCGAGACGCTGACAAGCCGCCTCGGCTCGGTCAGCGACCACCTCTGCTGGCCGCAAGGCTATTTCGACGCGGACTACGTGGCCGCGGCGCGGGCCGCCGGGTTCCGGCACTTGTACACTACCGACCCTTTCGGCCAGAACACCCCCGGCGCGGACCCCGAACACATCTATCGTTTCGCGGTGCGCAACCAGGGCGGCTCCTGGCTGAACCGGCGCATCTGGCTGTCGCGCGATCCCTTCTGGGGGCCGCGCTTTCATGCCTGGAAAGCCTGGAAAAAGCGTCTCAGGAATCGCGGATGAAGCTATCTGTCATCATCATCACCAAGAACGAGGCGGCCAACATCGCCGCCTGCCTCAAGTCCGTGGCGTTCGCCGATGAATTCATCGTGGTGGACTCGGGCAGCACCGACGGCACCGTCGAAGTCGCGCGCGCCCTGGGCGCGAGGGTTGAAGTCACCCCGGACTGGCCCGGCTTCGGGCCGCAGAAGAACCGCGCGCTGGATCTGGCCACGGGCGACTGGGTGCTGTCCATCGACGCCGACGAGCGCGTCACGCCGGAACTGGCCCAGGAAATCCAGGAAGCGCTGCGCGCGCCGCGCGCCGACGCCTACGAGATCGCGCGCCTGTCGAATTTCTGCGGCCGCGACATCCGCCACAGCGGCTGGTGGCCCGATTACGTGCTGCGCCTGTTCAAGCGCGGCACGGCGCGGTTCAACGACGTGGCCGTGCATGAACGCGTGGTGCCGGCCAACGGCAAGCCGCTGCAGATGCGCGGTTATTTCCACCACTATCCCTACGACAACCTGGATGCGCTGATCACCAAGGTCAACCGCTATTCGTCCGATGCCGCCGCCATGATGTACGCCAAGGGCCGGCGCACCTCGGTCTTCGGCGCGCTGGGCCATGGCTTCTGGACCTTTGTGCGGATCTACCTGATCCGGCGCGGCTTCCTGGACGGCAAGCACGGCCTGGTGCTGGCCGTCGTCGCCTCGGCCGGCAGCTTCTTCCGCTATTCGAAGCTGATGTTCCTGGCCGAGAAGAAGAAGTGAAGATCCTCTACACCAACTTCCACGGCGGTAACGGCGGCGGACACGTCACCTACATCATCAATCTGGCCAAGGCCCTGTCCAAGGACCACCAGATCACGATCGCGGCGCCGGCCACCAGCCGCCTGTACCGCTACGCCAAGGCGATTCCGGGCGTGACGGTGGAGGACATGCAATACACCACGCGGCCTTCGTCCTGGTTCAAGGACCGCGCGCAGTTGCGCCGGCTGATCAAGGCCGGCGGTTTCGACATCATCCACGCCAACGGCTCGGCCGACCACAAGCAGGTCATGCTGGCCACGCTGGGCATGCGCCGCCGCCCGCGCATCGTCTTCACCAAGCACAACGACCATCCGCTGGCGAGCCTCGGCCACAAGTTGCGGGTGGCGCTGGCCACCGACCATGCCATCGCGGTCAGCGACTACGTCCATGGCCTGATGCAGCAGTCGCCGTATGGCAAGCGTCCCATCACCACCATCCGCCACGGCATCGACACCAATTTCTTCGCGCCGCCGCCGCCAGAAAGCCTGGACAAGCTGCGCGCCATCTTCTTCGGGCCCGACTGGCAGGGCAAGCTGCTGCTGGGCAGCGCGGGCGGCACCGACTACGACAAGGGCTGGCTGGACCTGGTGGCAGCGGTCGCCGCCTTGCCGCCGGAGGACCGCAAGCGCGTGCTGCTGATGGTGGCGGGCGATCCGCCCAACGAAGCCAAGCTTGCCCGGGTGCGCGAGTTGGGCATGATCGACCAGGTCCGTTTCCCCGGCTTGCTGGATGACGTGCGGGCGGCGCTGGCGTCCTGCCATGCGGGTTTCGTGCTGTCCTACCGCGAAGCCCTGTCGTTCGCCTGCCGCGAGATCATGGGTTTGGGATTGCCCGCCCTGGTCAGCGACGCGGGCGGACTGCCCGAGAACGTCACCGATGGCGTCGACGGCTGGATCGTGCCCGCGCGCGACGTGCCCGCCATCACGGCCAAGCTGCGTTTCATGCTGGACCATCCCGATGCCGTGCGCGCCATGGGCGCCCAGGCACGGGAAACCAGCCTGCGGGACTTCAATCTGGACCGTTTCGCCGCCGCCACACTGGACGTATACCGACGCGCGCTGGGATAAGGCCGGGCTTTATAATCTGTCCCTATGTCTATCCCCATACTCATGTACCACCAGATCGGCGAGCCCAATCCCAAGGGCACGCCGTTTCGCGGGCTGACGGTGCACCCCGACAGCTTTGCCCGGCAGATGCGCTGGATGCGGAGGCTGGGCTATCGCGGCCTGTCCATGCGCGACGTCATGCCCTATGTCCGTGGCGAACGCCAGGGCAAGGTATTCGGCATTACGTTCGACGACGGCTATCGCAACGTGCACCACAACGCCATGCCGGTGCTGAACGAACTGGGTTTTACCGCCACCAACTATTTCGTGGCGCACCAGTTCGATGGCGGCAATGTGTGGGATCTGGAAAAGGGTATTCCGTTTTCTGCGTTGATGACCGTGAACGAAATGCGGGAATGGGCGCAGGCCGGCCACGAAGTCGGCTCGCACACGCTGGACCATGTGCACCTGCCCCAGATGTCGCCCGACGAGGCCCGCCGCCAGATCGTCCAGTCCAAGGACGAGCTGGAGCAGGCGCTGGGGGCGCCGGTCACCGCCTTCTGCTATCCCTATGGCGACCACGGTCCCGAACACCGCGCCATGGCGCGCGAAGCCGGCTACGACAACGCCACGCTGACCCAGCGCGGCCTGGCCGCGGCCTCGGATGATCCCTACGGGCTGCCGCGGGTCACGGTGTCGCGCTCCACCAACATCATCCGCTTCCTGCAGAAGTGCCTGACCCGGTATGAAGACTCCCGCCGGCGCGGTTGAACGGCGGCTGCGCATCGCGCTGCTGGTCGACCGCTTCGGCAATCGCTTTGGCGGCGCCGAAGCCTACGGCGTGGAACTGATGCGGGTGCTCGGACAGCGCCATGACGTATCCATCGTGGCGCGCGACTTCGACAGCGACCTGCCGTTTCCCTTCCTGCCCGTGCGTTTTCCTGGCTGGCTGCCCAGCTGGATGCGCGTGCTGTACTTCGCCTGGCGCGCCGACCGGCTGACCCGCGGCCGCTATGACATCGTGCATTCCCACATGAATGGCTGGGCCGGCGAAATCCAGGTCATGCACGTGACGCCGGTGCGCTACAACCGGCTGACCCGCGTCAAGCCGTTGCAGCGCCTGACCGCTTGGCTCTCCCCACGGCTGGCCACCTATCTGCTGCTGGAAAAGCTGCGCGTGCGCCAGGCGCCCGCAAGGCGCGTGGTGGCGGTGTCAGGACTGATCATGGACCAGCTGCACCGCAGCTACGGTCCGCAGCTGCCGGTGGACATCATCGCGCCCGGGGTCAAGCTGCCGACCGCGGCGCAAATGGAAGGCCGCGAGGCCACCCGCGCCAGCCTGGGCTGGGGCGCGGATACCATCGGCTGTCTGCTGGTCGCCCGCAATCCCTTGCGCAAGGGATTGCCGGCGCTATTGGACGCGCTGGCGCAACTGCCGCCGCAGTACCGGCTGCTGGTCGTGGGCGCGGACGAACCTACCCGCGAACGCGTGCGCGCGGCAGGCGCCATCGCCAGCCGCGTCACCCTGATCGATCCCACGCCCGACGTCGCCCGCTACTTCAGCGCCGCCGACATCTACGCGCATCCGACGCTGAACGACAGCTACGGCATGGCGCCGCTGGAAGCCATGTCGCACGGACTGCCGGTCGTGGTGAGTTCGCCCGCTTACTGCGGCTTCGCGCAGTACCTCTCGGCGGGCAAGGACGCGCTCATCCTGCAGGACCCGCGCGACGGCGCCCAACTGGCGCAGGCGCTGGAACGGCTGGGCTCCGAACCCGCGTTGCGGGCGGCACTGGCCGAACGCGGCCTTGAGATTGCGCGCGAGCAAAGCTGGGAAACGGTGGCGGCGCGCTACGAGGCGCTGTACCGCCAGGTGCTGCAGGAACGCAGCTGAGAGCTGGATCGAGCTGGCGCGTGGCCCGCCTCAATAGCCGGGCGCCGTCGCCTGTTCGAGTTCACCCAGCCAGTGGATCGCGTGGTCGCGGTCGGCGCCGCACATCTCGGCCTGAGGCTGCAGCCCGCCGCAGAAATCCGGGCGCGACGGCTGGCCGAAAATCGCGCAGCGCATGTCAGGCAGCAGCTGGATACAGGGTACGCCAGCGGGTTTGCCCTGCGGCATGCCGGGTATAGGCCGGGTGATTGACGGCGCGATGCAACAGGCGCCGCAGCCGGGCCTGCATTCCAGCGCGGCCACGGCCGTCGAGGTCAGACCCATCCGCGCAGCCAGTAGACGAACAGGCCGGCGTACTCCTTGATAATGGAGCGACTCGCATCGAACGTACGCTGGTCCGGAAGCCACAGCGCTAGCGAACCGTCCGTGGGCTCCACGATCTGCGGTGGCGCGGGGGCGGCTATCGCCTCCACGCCCTGCTTGGAAAAGGCCGCCATCGCGCGCGGCATATGCAACGCGGAAGTCACCAGCAGCACCTTGCCGATGCCGCGCGCCTTGAGTTGATCCTCGGTCAAGGCCGCGTTCTCATACGTGGTGCGGCTGGAGTTTTCCAGGATGAGCGCCGTGTCCGGCACGCCCTGCTGGCGGATGGCGTGCGCCATGCCGCGGGCTTCGCTGACGTCGCCTTCCAGCGCGCCGCCCGACAGCAGCACCTTGGGAGCGCGTCCGGCCAGATAAAGCTGCGCCGCCGTGTCGATCCGGACCACGGCGGTTTCCTTGTCATACGGCAGGAACCAGTTGGCGCGCCCGTTGGCGGTGTTGCCGCCCAGCACCACGATGGCGTCGGCGGTCGGGGATTCCGCTGGCGGCAGATGCGGATAACGGTGTTCCAACGCGCCGCCGGCCCAGATCGACGTCGCGGGTAGAGACCAGGCCAGCGACCACAAAAGACCGGCGACGATGAGCGAACCGCCGGTCTTGCGGAACCGGAACAGACCCAACACCAGTCCGATGGCTACCAGGGTCAGGCTCAAGTTGTAAGGAATGATCAGATTTGTGAGATAGCTGGACAAGGGCATCTTGAAAAAAATCCTGATTACTACGTCTCGTCCAGCAGGAGGCGGGCTTGCTGTTCCACCTCATCGCCGGACGGCCATGCATGCTCCGTGCCTACGCAGACGGCGCGTGGCGACCACGGGCCGGTGCGTCCCGGACGCGTGACGCCGAACAGCGTCAGTTCGCTGGCGTTGGCGGCTGCGGCGACGTGCGAGACACCAGAATCGTTACAAATCACCAGCGCCGCCCGCGCCGTCAACGCTGCGAATGCGCCCAGGGACAGGGGAGGCAGCAGCAGCGCCGTAGGGGCATTGCGCCGCGCCTCCTCGGTTTCGGCCGGAGGAGGGCACATTACCACGGTATGACCGCGGGCCTGCAAGGCCCGGGTTAGTGTATCGAATCCCGGCCACACCTTGATCTTGCCCTTGTGCAGGCCCGTGGCCGTCGGCGCGATCAGCACGAAACGTTGGCCTGCCAGCCCGGCGGCTTCCAGCGCCAGATCGGCGGCGCTCTGGTGGGCGGACGTCAGCGGCAGGTCCAGGGTGGGACCGGGTTCGGCCGGGCCGCTGGGCAGGCCCCAGCGGGTCAGGGCTTCGCGGGTCAGGTGATGCCAGGACTGGACCGCGTGCAGCGTGTCGCTGGGTTTGGCAAAGGGCCAGCGCAACAGGAAGCTGCGGCCGTCGTCGCGATAGCCGGCCGAGGGCAGTCCGGCCAGCCGGAATACCAGCGCGCTGGACAGCGAGTCCGGCAGCAGCAAGCCGCGGGCGCGGCGCCCCTGGGCGCCCAGGCTGCGCCGGTGGGCGCTGACCGTCGCTCGGTCCGGCCCGACCTTGCCGCGCATGGGGATGAAATCCTGCTTGGCCACGCCGTCCAGCAGGTCGCGGGCCCAGGGGCGGGCGCAGATCACCAGGGGCAGGCCGCTAGCGTGCAAGGCGCGCAGGCTGGGCAGGCTCATGCAAACATCGCCCACCCAATTGGGTAACCGGACGTACAAGCAGCTGATATCGGACATGGAAGGGCGCTGGGCGCGTTAAGGCTGAAGGGGACATGGCCCGGGCGGCGACTTGTCGCGCAGCCGGTACAATTCTGGCCACAATTGTATAAAAGCGAGTGATTCCTTTGAATTCTGCCGCACGCAACGCGCCCGCGAGTTCCCAACCTGTCAAAGCCGAACTCTGGAGTCGGATCTACAGCCGCGTGGGCTCCTACTGGAAGGGATTGTTGCTTGCCGTCCTGCTGATGGCCGGCGCGGCCGCCACGCAGCCCGTCCTGGCAGTCATCATGAAGCCCTTGCTGGACGGCGGCTTTTCGGGCGCCAAGCCATACTACGTCTGGGCGCTGCCGCTGGCGGTGGTCGGCCTGATCCTGCTGCGCGGCATCTGCAACTTCTTCAGCGATTACCTGCTGGCCTGGGTCGCCAACAACGTCCTGCTGGGCATGCGCAAGGATATGTTCGAGCGCCTTCTGGGCCTGCCCGACGCCGACTTCAAGCAGGGCGACACCGGCCGCCTGCTCAATCGCTTCACCATCGATGCCGGCAACGTCACCGGCTACGCCACCGACGTCATCACCGTGCTGGTGCGCGAAACCCTGGTCGTCGTCGCGCTGATCTGCGTGCTGCTGTACATGTCCTGGGTGCTGACGCTGATCATCCTGATCATGCTGCCGGTGTCGGTGCTGATCTCGCGCTTCTTCATCAAGCGCCTGCGCCGCATCAATCGCGAAACCGTCAACATGAACGCCGAACTGACCCGCGTGGTCGGCGAAGGCATCGACGGCCAGCGCGTCATCAAGCTGTTCGACGGCTATGAAGTCGAACGCGGCCGTTTCGATTTCGTCAGCCGCCGCCTGCGCCGCTTCGCCATGCGCACGGCCACGGCGGACGCCGCCCTGACGCCGCTGACCCAGGTCTGCATTTCCATCTCGGTGGGCGCGGTCATCGCCGTGGCGCTCAGCCAGGCCAACCACGGCGCCTTGACCGTGGGCAGCTTCGCGTCCTTCATGGCGGCGCTTGCCCAGATTTTCGACCCCATCAAGCGCCTGACCAACGTCGCCGCCCGCATGCAGAAGATGCTGGTGTCGGCCGAAAGCGTGTTCACGCTGATCGACCAGGTACCCGAAAACGATACCGGCACCAAGGAACTGGCCGAGCCCGTGCGCGGCAAGGTGGAATTCCGCAGCGTCTCGCATCGGTTCCCCGATGCCGACCGCGATACCGTCAATGGCATTTCCTTCACAGTGGAACCCGGCCAGACCGTGGCCCTGGTAGGACGCTCGGGCAGCGGCAAGACCACTCTGGTCAACATGCTGCCGCGCTTCGTGCTGGCCGATAGCGGCTCCATCCTGGTGGACGACACGCCGATCGACGAACTGACGCTGCGCAGCCTGCGCTCGCACCTGTCGCTGGTGAGTCAGGACGTGGTGCTGTTCGACGACACCATCGCAGCCAACGTCGGCTACGGCGCGCTGGGCAAGTCGAGCGAACAGAAGGTGCGCGATGCGCTGGCGGCCGCCAATCTGCTGGAGTTCGTGGAAGGCTTGCCGCAAGGGCTCAATACGCCGGTGGGCGAAAACGCCGCCCGCCTGTCCGGCGGCCAGCGCCAGCGCCTGGCGATCGCCCGCGCGCTGATCAAGAACGCGCCCATCCTGATTTTGGACGAAGCCACTTCCGCACTCGACAACGAATCCGAGCGTCAGGTCCAGGCCTCGCTGGAGCGCCTGATGAAGGGCCGGACCACGCTGGTCATCGCCCACCGCCTGTCCACCGTGCAGAACGCCGACCGCATCATCGTGCTGGATGCCGGCAAGATCGTCGAGCAAGGCCCGCACGCCGAGCTGCTGGCCGCCAACGGCCTGTACGCCTCGCTCTACAAGATGCAATTCCGCGACGATTGATCCAGTCAACCGCCTGTCCCGGGCGGTTGTTCGTTCCTGTCGCATTTCCGGATTGCCAAGCGCCCGGATTGCCGGAAAATGGAGCCGGGCCTGCCGGCAGGCCCGGCTCCCGCCCGCTGCGGGCGGAGCGGCGCCCCCGAGGCGCTTTGGTCCGCCGTGCATCTGGAGCGTCCCATGTCCCTGCCTGCCGAAGGCAATCAGCTAGTCAATGTCGTCGTCCTGCTGGGGGCTGCGGTCGTCGCGGTTCCGCTGTTCAAGCGCCTGGGGTTGGGGTCCGTCCTGGGATACCTGGCCGCCGGCCTGGTGATCGGGCCCTTCGGCCTCGGCTTGTTCTCCGATCCCAAATCCATCCTGCACGTAGCCGAATTGGGCGTGGTGATGTTCCTGTTCATCATCGGCCTGGAAATGCAGCCCTCCCGGTTGTGGAAGCTGCGCGGCGAGATCTTCGGCCTGGGCGTCGCGCAGGTGCTGGCCTGCGGCGGGCTGCTGACGGCGGTGGGCCTGCTGGCGGGGCTGTCGGGCCCGGCGGCTTTCATGGCCGCGATGGGCTTCGTGCTGTCGTCCACTGCCATCGTCATGCAGATACTGGGCGAGCGCGGCGACACCGCCAGCGCGCAGGGCCAGCGCATCGTCTCGATCCTGCTGCTGGAAGACCTGGCCATCGTGCCGCTGCTGGCCCTGGCCACCCTGCTGGCGCCGGCCGACACTTCCAGCCGTGGCGATCCGTGGATTCAGTCGGCCATCGCGGTGGCCTGCATCCTCGCATTGCTGGCCGCCGGCCGCTGGCTGCTCAATCCGCTGTTCCGGTTATTGGCCGCCGCACATGCGCGCGAGGTCATGACGGCCGCCGCATTGCTGGTGGTGCTGGGCGCGGCGCTGCTGATGGAACTGGGCGGCCTGTCCATGGCGATGGGCGCTTTCCTCGCGGGCGTGCTGCTGTCCGAGTCTACCTTCCGCCATCAGTTGGAAGCCGAAGTCGAGCCGTTCCGCGGCATATTGCTGGGCCTGTTCTTCCTGGGCGTGGGCATGTCGCTGGACCTGTCGGCGGTGGCGCGCGAATGGCCGCTGATCCTGGCCGCGGTGGTGGTGTTCATGCTGGTGAAATCGGTGGGCGTGTACGTGGTGGCGCGAGTGCTGCGCGCGACCCACGCCGAGGCCATGACGCGCGCGGCCCTGTTGGCGCAGGGCGGTGAATTCGCCTTCGTCCTGTACGGGGCGGCGGCCGCCGCCGGCATCTTCGATGCCCACACGGGCGCCGTGCTGACTGCGGTCGTCATCATTTCCATGGCGCTCACGCCCTTGTGCGTGCTGGCGTTGCGCTGGCTCCTGCCCAAGCCGCAGCCCTCAATGGAAGACGTGGATGTGGCCAAGGATCTGGAGGGCTGTGCGCTCATCGTGGGCTTTGGCCGTTTCGGCCAGATCGTGACCCAGGCGATGCTGGCCCGCGACCTGACGGTCTCCATCCTGGATACCGACACCGACGCGATCCGGGCAGCGGCCAAATGGGGCGTCAAGGTCTATTACGGCGACGGCACGCGCATCGACATGCTGCGCACCGCCGGCGCGGAAAATGCCTGCGCCATCCTGATCTGCATCGACGATCCGAAGGCGGTCAACCACATGGTCAAGCTGATCAAGGCCGAATTCCCGCTGGTGCGGGTGGTGGTGCGCGCCTATGACCGCATCCATTCGTTGGCGCTGGCCAAGGAAGGGGTCGACTATCAGGTGCGCGAAACCCTGGAGTCGGCGCTGGCCTTCGGCGAGGCCGCGCTGCGCGTGATCGGAGTGCCTCCTGATGAAGCCGCCGAGGTGGTGCAGGATGTGCGCCGGCGCGACACCGAGCGTTTTGACCTGGAGGTGGCGGGCGGCCTGTTCGCCGGCCGCTCGTTGCTTTACGGCAATATGACCAGCGCCCCGGACGGCCGCAACGACCAGCCCGACCGGGAAACCGAGAGGGCGGCCAGCCCGATCGCGTAACCGACTATTTCCATATCGTTGCATTACTTTTCGCATCATGTCATGCGCAGGCGCTGGCGGCTGAGGTAGATTTATCCGCACTGACTCTTCATCCACGACGAGCATTTGCCAGGGGGCTGCCATGCTGCAATCGGATCGGATTTCCACGACGCCGCACGCTGTTGGAGTAGAACTGGCCCGGCGGCAGGCCCGGACCCTGCGCTGCGGATTTTCGGCGGGCTCGATGCGCGAGCTGGTGTCGCATACGGGCGGAGCGGGCCCGGCATGGTCCATCGGCGCGCACCGCGAAGCCGGCAGGGCCAGAGGCGCCAAGGCCTTTCCCTTCCGCATTGCGGCGGTCGCGGCGACTTGAGGAAGCCGTCGCGCAGAAGGCGCCATGCGGGCGTTGCTCGGGTTTTTTAGGGGCGGATCTTGCGCGGCATGTCCGGCGGCGGCATCATCTGCGGCGTAAATCTCTGCCGGAGTGATCCGCGTCCCCCGGACGTCCCCGGCGTAGGAGCGCCGTATTGAAGTCTCGCGGGTTTGTGCAACGCGCCCTGTATGCGTTGGGGGTGCTCGTCGCAATCGGCATCTGCGCGGCCGCGGTCGCGCTGCTCTGGATCGACCGCCGCGCCACCTGGGAGGCCGCCCATGCTTCGGCGCGCAACATTACTGGCGTGCTTTCCGCGGACATCAGCCGCACCCTGCATGTCTACGACCTGTCGCTACAGGGCATGGCCGAACGCCTGCGCGAACCGGGCCTGGCTCAGCTGGCTCCTGAAACCCAGCGCCGTTTCCTGTTCGACCGGCCATCCACCGCCGAATACCTGGGCGCCGTCGTGGTGCTGGATAAGAACGGCGATATCCGTTACCACTCCGGGGACCTGGATACGCCGGATGTGAGTTTCGCCGACCGGGATTTCTTCCAGGTGCACCGCGATGCCGATGACGTCGGCATGTATGTCAGCAAGCCCTACCGCAGCCGCCTGCGCGGTGGCGACGAGAGCATCGCCGTCAGCCGGCGCCTTTCCAATCCGGACGGCAGCTTCGCCGGCGTGGTGGGCGGTTCGCTGCGCCTGGCGTATTTCCGCGACCGCTTTGCCGAGCTGTCGATCGGCGAGCGCGACGAGATCAGCGTCTTCCGCAACGACGGTCTGGTGCTGCTGCGCGCCCCATATTCCCGGAGCGACCTGGGCAGCGACATCGGCATGGCGCTGGATTTCCAGCAGTTCCTGATCCGCCGCGAAGGCTCGTTCGTTGGGGAGCTGTCGCCGGACGGCGTGAACCGCTACTACACCTTCGCCAGCATCGAGGACACGCCGCTCATCATCGACGTGGCCATGGACGTGGATGAGCTGATGGAGCCCTGGGACCGCCGCGCGTTCTTCATCATCCCCGTGACCACGGCGCTGCTGCTGTCGGTCGTGGCGCTGATTGTGCTGTTCAGGCGCGAGATGACCCTGCGCAAGGCGGTCGAGACGCAGCTGGCTATACAGGCGCGCACGGATGGGCTCACTGGCCTGGCCAACCGGCGCGCGTTCGACGAAGCGCTGGAACGCGAATGGCAGAATGCGCGCCGAGAGCGCGTGCCGCTGTCGCTGCTGTTCCTGGATGCCGACCATTTCAAGCGCTACAACGACCGCTACGGCCATCAGCAGGGAGATCAACTGCTGGCGGCGCTGGCGCGAGTGCTCAAGAAAAAGGCCCGGCGTCCCCGCGATCTGGCGGCGCGCTATGGCGGCGAGGAATTCGTCGTGTTGCTGCCCAATACCAGCCGCCAACGCGCCGCGGAGATTGCGGAAGGCATCAGGCGGGCGGTTGCCGCCCTGAAGGTGCCGCATGCAGACGCCGCCGCCGGTATCGTCACCATCAGCGTCGGGGTCGCGACGGCGGTGCCGCAGGCCGACGACGCGGTCGCCAGCCTGGTAGAGGCGGCCGATGCGGCCGTCTACCAGGCCAAGGAGTCCGGCCGCAATCGCGTGGCAGTGGCCGGGACCTGAGCTGGCGCCGCATTAAAAAACCCCGCCGCGCTCATCGCGCGGCGGGGTTTTTTTAAGCGCCGCGTGGCTTAGCGGCCGACCATGACGGCCTGCATGCGCGTTTGCGCCTGCTGCACGTTCTTGGCTTGCGCGTTCAGGTCCTGCAGCAGCTTGTTCAGCTCGGTCTGCACGGCGGGATCCTGGACCTTGACGATGGGTCCGGAAATATCGATCTGCGCGGCGTGCGCGGCGACGTAATCGGCGATCTTCAGGCTGCTGTCGAAGGTCGCGTTCAGCTGCGGCAGCACGTCGCGGAAGGTGTCGGCCGGCAGGCTCACGGTCTTCTCGTAGGCCTTGTCGTACACCGCCTTCAGGTCTTCCGGCTGCTTGAGCTGAGCGCGCGCGGCGTCAGCCTTGGCCTGCTGTTCCTTCAGCGCCACGCCCATTTCATTGAGCGAGGCTTGCACGGCCTTGAGGTCGTCGCGACGCGTCACGATATCGTTCAGCGAACGCATGGAGCCCTTCTGCATGATGCCCGACAAGGGCTTCACCGAAGCATCCATGCCCGCATTGAAGTCGGTGATCACCGCATATTGCGCGGCGTAGTCGCCGAAGGACTTCTTCTCTTCATCCGTCAACTGCGGGACGCGCACGCCGGGCTTGTCGACGATGCGGGTCTGCAGGAACTGCGTGAACGCGGCACGCTGTTCGGGTTCCTTGTTGCCGCAAGCGGCCAGCATCAACGGCAGCGCTGCGGCCAATACCAGGAACGGACGGAAAAGGGACTTCATCGCATCGAACTCCTAAAAGCGAAAGAAAGAAATTTTCAGGGTATACCCTGAAGGCGCCCGCAGCTTATCGGGTCGTCCTCGTTGCCGCCATCGCTTTCAGAATTGTTTGCAATCGAATCTTTAAGACACAAAATTCACACATAATGAAGTGAAGTTGCGTCCGCCACCTGTTACGCGTGCGCGCGCGTTTCCGTGTTTCCGCTATTCCTGGACGGCGATTTCCCGCAATGCCGCAGTCAGCAGTTCCGCGGACCTCGACAGCGAGCGGCCCGCGCGCCGCAGGATCCCGATGTGCCGATATAACGGCGGGCTGCTGATCGAAACGCAACGCAGGCGGTTGGTATCGCCTTCGCGGGCAGCCAATTCAGAAAGAATGGCGACGCCCAGTCCCTGTGCCGCCATCGCCAGCACGGTCGAGTTGTAGACGACCTCATAGGCCGCCGGCAGCGAGATCTTCAACTTGTCGGCCGCCGCCTCGATGTGCGTGCGGATGCTGCTCTCCCGCACCGGCAATATCAACGGATGCTCGGCCAGATCCTTGAGCGTCACGGTGTCCGGCGCAGCCCAGGGATAGTCATGCGCCATGTAGGCGCAAAAGCGGTCGGTCACCAGTTGCTCCCAGACCAGCTCCTGATCGCGCTTGATCGGACTGCCGATCCCAAAATCGACCTCGCCGCTGCGGGTCATGTCGTTGACGCGCGAGGCCACGGTGTCCCGCACGCAGACGGTGATCCGCGGGTAGTCGCGGTTCAGCCTGTGGATCGCTTGCGGCAACAGGCCGGCGGCCAGGGAGGGCAGCACGGCAACGGTCACCGTGCCGCGTTCACGATCGCTGGTGTCGCGGGCCTGGGTCACCAGGTCTTCGATTTCAGCCACCAGTTTCTCGATGCGCGGATAGAGCTCCTGGCCCCGTGGCGTCAGGCTGACGCTGCGGTGGTTGCGGTCGAACAGCCGCGTACGCAGATGGGACTCGAGCTGCTGGATCTGTATGGTCAGCGCCGACTGGGAAATATTCAGTTCGTGAGCCGTCCTGGTGAAGTTGCCTAAACGCGCGATCGTGAGGAAAGCGCGTAACTGCTTGAGATCACTCAACATTATCGAAACTCCGGTTCAAGGCGCGAGGGCTCGGCGATCGTTTTTTTTGAAAAGAATGTTCCGTTATTTGAATTTTACGAATCGCATGCCGCTGAGTATATTTCCTATCGAACGCCTGGCTCAAAAAGGCGGCAAATAAATAAATGAGACAAAGAGGGAGGGCTCCGCATGGCCGGGTATTGTGCCTCACACCAGAGGCTTCAATCGCTGCAGCGAATAATGGATTCGATAAATGCTGCGGCTGAAAAGTGCGCCGGACTGTTTCTTATAGGAATGGTCCTGGCTATTTCAATTTCTGTATTTGTACGGCTGCTTTACACCTACACCGGCATTCCATTTTCCACGCCCTGGGCGGAAGAACTGGGCCGTTTCATGATGGTCGGCAGCGTCTTCATTGGCGGCGCGGTCGCGACTTACCGCCTGCGCCTGATCGGCGTCGACGCCTTCATCGGCATGGTGCCGGAGTCGGTCGCGCGCTGGCTGCGTGTTGTTGCCCATATCCTGACCTTGATGCTGGCCGTGCTGCTGGCCTGGAAGTCGATCAGATTGATCGAACTCGGCATGAGGCAGACCTCGCCCGCGATGGAAATGCCCATGGCGTACATCTATGTGTTCATGTTCATCGGTTGCGTGCTGATGAGCCTGAATACCTTCGCGCACGTCATCAAGGAATTGATGAGCGTTGAAGCATCGCAGCAGGGCGGCGAGACGGAAAGAGCCGCCGCCGCCATGCAAAATAGTGAAGGAGGGGCGCTGTGATCCCGGTCCTGTTTTTATCGTTTACTGCGATCCTGATAATCGGCGCGCCCATCGTCACCGCGCTGGGCATGTCCGCCGCGTTCGCCCTGCAGGCGGGCGACCGTTCGCTGCTGATCGTGGCGCAGATGGCGTTCCAGTCGCTCGATTCGTTCAGCCTGATGGCCGTGCCATTCTTCATCCTGGCCGGGCATCTGATGTCCTCGGGCGGCGTCGCTGCCAGGCTGGTGCAACTGGCCAATGCCTTCGTCGGCTGGATCCGCGGCGGGCTGGGCGCGGTCGCGGTGCTGACCTCGCTGCTGTTTGCGACGGTTTCCGGCTCCTCGTCCGCAACGACCGCCGCGATCGGCTCCGTGCTGATCCCGGAAATGGAAAAGAAGGGCTACCCCAGGTCGTTCGCGGCTTCCATTGCCGCATCCTCCGGCGAGCTGGGGGCGATCATCCCGCCCTCGATTCCCATGATCGTGTATGCCCTGACGGCGAACGTGTCGGTCGGCTCGCTGTTTCTCGCGGGCATCCTGCCGGGTCTGCTGATCACCGTGTCGCTGATCCTCACGGTCTGCCTGGTTGCCCGTTTCCAGGGCTTTGACGAAGTCACTGCGGTGAGCTTCACCGCATGGCTGAAGGGTGTGCTGGTCGCCCTGAAGGACGCGACGCTGGCGCTGATGATGCCGGTAATCATCCTGGGCGGGATCTACGGCGGCTTGTTTACCGCGACCGAGGCCTCCTGCATCGCCGTGCTGTACGGGCTTGCGCTCGGGCTGTTCGTCTACAAGGAAATTACGGTCAAGGATCTGCTCGGCATTTTCGCGCGCTCCGCGGTGATGTCCTCCATCATCCTGCTGATCGTGGCGTTCGCGGCCGTGTTCGCCTACCTGCTGACGATCAATCAGGTGCCGCAGCAGGTCGCTGCGATGCTCGGCTCGGTGACGACTAATCCGATCGTGTTCCTGTTGCTGGTGAACGTCATGCTGTTCCTGGTCGGCATGTTCATCGAGGCGCTGGCGGCGATCCTGATTATCGTGCCCATCCTGGCGCCCATCAGCGTGGCTTTCGGCATCGATCCCATCCACTTCGGCATGATCGTCATCACCAACCTGGCGGTCGGCATGGTGACGCCTCCGGTCGGTGTGAACCTGTTCGTGGTGTGTGAAGTCGCCCAATTGAAAATGCACCAGTTGGCGAAGTATCTGGTCATCTTCCTCGCCGTCCTGGTGCTCGACGTCCTGATTATTTCTTACGTGCCCGCCATTAGTACCTTTTTCTTATAAAAACTAGATCGGCTGCCCGAGGACAGTGTCTTCCGGGCGGCTGGAAAACCGAGGAGATGGAAGTGAAGCTATTCAAGAAGATGTTTGGCGCCGGCGTCCTAAGCGCCCTCATGTTTTCTGCGCCGTCGCACGCGTTGAACATGGACGTCGGGCATACGCTCACGACGGACAGCCCTTTTCACGTGGGAGCGCAGAAATTCGCCGAAGTGCTGAAGGCGAAATCGAACGGGAAGATCACGATTTCCGTGTTCCCGCATTCGCAGCTGGGCGGCGAACTGACCATGATCCAGGGCGCGGTAGCGGGTGCTACCGACCTGGTCATCACGGGCCAGCCGACACTGAATGGCATCGTCAAGGAATTCCTGGTCTTTGATTCGCCGTTCCTGTTCGACAGCGTCGAGCAGGCCAATCAGATCCTCAACGGGCCGGCCGGCGACAAATTCATGGAAGTCCTGCCCAAATACGGCCTGGTTGGCTTGGGCTGGTTTTCAGCGATCGAACGCAACGTCTTCGGCAACCGGCCCGTCAATTCGGCCGAAGACCTGAAAGGCATGAAGATCCGCGTCATCCAGTCGCCGGGTTACGTGGAAAGCTACAAGGCCCTGGGGGCGCAAGCCACTCCCATGGCGTACTCGGAGCTGTATCTGGCCCTGCAACAGAAAGTGCTCGATGGCGGCGAGACGACGCCGGACCAGTTCGTCTCGGATAAATTCATCGAAGTCTCCAAGTACTTCAACATGACGCACGTGAACATCCATCCGGCGCTGCTGCTCATGTCCAAGGACCGCTGGGACCGCTTCTCGCCCGCGGAACAGAAAATGATCAAGGAGTCGGCGGACGAGGCCATGGCCTACGCGCGCGACTATTACAAGAAGGTCTACGACGAGGGTATGAAAACGATGCAGGCAAGGGGCGTGTCCATTGTCTATCCCAGCAATCTCGATTCGCTGGTGCAGGCCACGCGGCCGGTCGTGAAAAAGCTCGTCGGCGAAGCCCCCAACGGCCAGGCGCTCTACGACGCCGTGATCGCCGCCAAGCAGAAACAGTAACCGGCGCAAACGACATCGGCCCCGGCGCTTTCATATTCAAGAAAAACTGGACAGATTGATGACACCCTTCAACCAACCCGAAAACCTGCGCGTGCTGATTACCGGAGCGGCCGGCAACATCGGCCTTTGCCTGCGTACTCACTTGCGCGGCCGCTATGCCTTGCTGCGCCTGGCTGACATTGCGCCGCAGGAACCGGCGCAAGCCGGCGAGGAAATCTGCACGATGGACGTCCGGGACATCGAGTCCCTGGAACGCTGCATGGAGGGTATTGATTGCGTCATCCATCTGGCCGGCATACCCGGCGCCGATGTCTGGGAAAAAATCCTGCCGATGAATATCGAGGGCTGCTACAACGTATTCGAGGCGGCTCGGCGCCAGAACGTGCGCCGGGTGGTGTTCGCCAGCTCGAACCACGCTATCGGCTATCACCGCCGGGAAAAATTCCTCGATGACACCGTACAGCCTCGGCCCGACTCGCTGTATGGCGTCTCGAAGGTGTTCGGCGAGGGCCTGGGCCGGATGTATGCCGACAAGTACGGCATGTCTGTCGCCTGCCTGCGGATCGGGACGTTCCGTACGCCCGACCGCCCGAGCGAGGCCCGCCAGCTGTTGACCTGGATCAGCCACCGCGACATGGCGCAACTGGCAGCGCGCTGCGTCGAGCATGCGTCCTACCATTTCACGGTGGTCTACGGGGTGTCGAACAACCTGCGCAACCGCTGGGACAATTCCAACGCGAAATTCCTGGGCTACGCGCCGCAGGACGATTCCGAAGTGTTCGCCCCGGAAATCCTGGCTCAGAACATCCCCGAGGACCCCATCGCGGCCCAGTTCCACGGGGGCTTTTATTGCCCCCTGGAATTCGTCGGGACCACGGACAGGATTTCCTGAAATCAGACCAGGATGATGTCGTACTGCTCTTGAGAGTACGCGCCTTCCACTTCCAGCGAAATGCGCTTGCCCACGAAGTCGCCCAGCATCGCCAGATGCTGGCTTTCTTCTTCCAGGAACAGGTCAACCACCTCTTGCGAGGCGAGGATGCGGAATTCCTTGGGATTGAATTGCCGCGCCTCGCGCAGGATCTCGCGCAGGATTTCATAGCAGACCGTACGCGGCGTACGCACATTGCCGCGCGCCTCGCACATGGGGCAGGGCTCGCATAGCTGATGCGCCAGCGAGTCGCGGGTGCGCTTGCGCGTCATTTCCACCAGCCCCAGTTGTGTAAAGCCGTTGACCGTCATGCGGGTGCGGTCGCGCGCCAGCGCCTTCTTCAGTTCGGCCAACACCGTTTCGCGGTGCTCCTGTTCCTCCATGTCGATGAAGTCCAGGATGACGATGCCGCCCAGGTTGCGCAGCCGCAGTTGGCGCGCAATGGCCTGGGCCGCTTCCAGGTTGGTCTTGAAGATGGTGTCGTCGAAATTGCGGCCGCCCACGAAGCCGCCGGTATTGACGTCGACCGTGGTCAGCGCCTCGGTCTGGTCGATGATGAGATAGCCGCCCGACTTCAAGTCCACTCGTCGAGAGAGCGCCCGGGCAATCTCATCGTCCACATTGGCGGTGTCGAACAGGGGGCGCTCCCCGCTGTAGTGCTGGATGCGGCCCACGACCGAGGGCGTATAGATGCGCGCCCATTCCAGCATCGCGGCACTGGTCGTGCGGGAATCCACAAGAATGGTTCCGGTGCTCGGGCCCACCATGTCGCGCAGCACGCGCTGCGCCAGGGTCAGATCCTGGTGCAGCAGGGCGGGGGCCGGCTGGGTGCGCGCCGCCGCCTGGACGCTGGTCCACAATTTACGCAGATACTCCAGATCGGCCGTCAGCTCCTCGTCATTGGCGCCTTCGGCCTGCGTGCGGACGATGAAGCCGCCTTTTTCCTCTGCCGGCATCAAGGCTTGCAGGCGTTCGCGTAGCTGGATGCGTTCGGATTCGTCGTCGATCTTCTGCGAAATGCCGATATGCGGATCGTGCGGCAGGTAAACCAGCATCCGGCCCGCCATGCTGATCTGGGTGGAAAGTCGTGCGCCCTTGGTGCCCAGGGGATCCTTGACGACCTGAACCATGATGGTCTGTCCCTCGAACAGCAGCTTTTCGATCGGGGTGGGAGTCAGCCCCTGGCTTCTTTCGCCCCGGTTCTCGCGCAGGTCTGCGATGTGGATGAATGCCGCGCGCTCCAGTCCGATATCGATGAAAGCGCTCTGCATGCCCGGCAGTACACGGACGACACGCCCCAGATAGATATTGCCGACATGGCCCCGCTGGATGCTGCGTTCTACGTGCAGCTCCTGTACCGACCCTTGCTCCACCAGCGCAACGCGGGTTTCGAAGGGGGTGACATTGATCAGGATATCTTCGCTCAGGGCGATGGCTGGGGGCATAGCGTGTTCGTCTCCAGTAAGGTGCGGCGTACAGGAGAATAGTAAACGTAGGGCAAGGCGGACAAGACAACTATCTATATGGGGCAACCGCGGGAATCACCACTATATATAGGGGAGGCCACCGGGGCAGCCGCTGAACAAGCAGGGGGATCGGCCTTTTTGCGCCACGCGAAAAAACTGTGCTATAGTCTCGCTCCTTCGCAGTTCGGACAGTTTTGAACCGCGAGGCCAAGCAAGCACAACAGGTCGGGCAAGAGGATTCGAGCCAGGTCTGCCGCAAAGCAGTCAGAAATGAATGCCCCGCGGTTATTGCAAGGATTGCAGCAAGTTAGGCAGAAGCCAGTTGCACAATCTGCAAAAATCGTGTTATAGTCTTGGGCTTGGCAGTTGCTGAAAACTTAGGGTTAACCCTGATATTTCGATAGCTGCTAAGAGAGGCAGACCTGAAGAGGTCGCAAGCAAGAAAGCGAAACGCAGTATGTGACGCCGACTTGACAAGCGAAAAAAACTTCTTCATAATCTCGTTTCTCTGCTGCAAACGACGCGGCGCCAGCGAAAGCGGCGTAGCAAAGCGAGCAGGCAGTAAGTAGCACAGAATTTGGCAGTACCGCTCTTTAACAATTAAACAACCGATAAGTGTGGGCGCTTGATGCGAGTGCATAGTGACTTCGGTCACAGGCACAATGAAATCAAGTGCTCACTAGAAGTGAAGTGCCTTAGATGTCAAGTCTAAGCACATACCTCACTTCCTTTGAGTAGCGACGTATGACTCGACCCTTTCGGGGGTTAAGAAATACGAAACAAATACAGAGATTAAACTGAAGAGTTTGATCCTGGCTCA
>NZ_JACVAF010000039.1:0-255 GCF_014851745.1 Achromobacter sp. ACM01 | reverse complement strand
AGGTCATCGACTTCCTGTCCGAGGAGCCCAGCGACTATGGCATTTCCTGCGTCGGCAGCCGCGCGCTCTGTGGCCAGCTGACGCCCGACATGCTGGCGGCCCGCAATCCCGAAGGCGAGACGCTCGCCGCCGGCATCGCCCGCATCGGCGGCGACCCCTCGGCGCTGGGCGCGCCGCTGCGCGGCCCTGACGGCACCGCGGCGTTCGTCGAACTGCATATCGAACAAGGCCCGGTGCTGGAAAGCCGCGGCCTGC
>NZ_JACVAF010000038.1:0-255 GCF_014851745.1 Achromobacter sp. ACM01 | reverse complement strand
CCAAGCCCGACACCGCTTCCGTCACGGAAGACACCGCACTGACCGCCTCCGGCAACGTCATCAGCGGCACCGGCGCCGACACCCTCGGCGCGGACGTCACCAACGTCGTGGGCGTGGCCAAGGGCACCGTCCCCGCCGGCCAGAACGTCACCGGCAACGTCAACACCGCCGTCAACGGCGAGTACGGCAAGATCGTCCTCAAGGCCGACGGCACCTACACCTACGAGCTGAACAACAACGACCCGCGCGTGAACG
>NZ_JACVAF010000037.1:0-255 GCF_014851745.1 Achromobacter sp. ACM01 | reverse complement strand
CCTTCACGATCGGGGTGTCGTCGCCCGGGAAGTCGTACTTCGACAGCAGTTCGCGGACTTCCATTTCCACCAGCTCGAGCAGCTCGGCGTCGTCAACCATGTCAGCCTTGTTCAGGAAGACGATGATGTACGGCACGCCAACCTGGCGCGACAGCAGGATGTGTTCGCGGGTTTGCGGCATCGGGCCGTCAGCGGCCGACACGACCAGGATCGCGCCGTCCATCTGGGCGGCGCCCGTGATCATGTTCTTCACAT
>NZ_JACVAF010000036.1:0-255 GCF_014851745.1 Achromobacter sp. ACM01 | reverse complement strand
TGGGACCAACTCGCTATGGTCGTCAAGCGTAACTGGTTGAGCGGCTGCGGTTAGGCAACTGCTCCAATCTTGGAAGAAACACAACGCGTGGCGATCAGAGTCAGACTCGATGATCACGCACGGTGGGATGTAATTGGTGTTGGCTGGCTGCTGACGGTGCAGCCAGATTTTGTATTGAACGACACTTGGAACGCTACATCACCAGGTCATAACCATCAGTGTTATAGGATCAAGCCTCACGGGCAATTAGTATCG
>NZ_JACVAF010000035.1:0-255 GCF_014851745.1 Achromobacter sp. ACM01 | reverse complement strand
CCTGTGATCGCCAAGGCATCCACCATATGCACTTAGTCGCTTGATCCTATAACGCTGTAGGCTATAGGACCTGAGTATTAGCGTTTGTGCCGTTCATAAGTTTCAAAGCAGTCTGAGGTTATTCACCTCAGTCTTGAGAACTTGGAACAAAATTAATGCAATCACAACCCGTACCCATCTTCATCAGCAAGCTGATTACTCGATGAGCACATTTCGTTGTGCTTCTTCCAGATTGTTAAAGAACGAATATAGCTG
>NZ_JACVAF010000034.1:0-256 GCF_014851745.1 Achromobacter sp. ACM01 | reverse complement strand
ACAGTCAGGAGGTTGGCTTAGAAGCAGCCATCCTTTAAAGAAAGCGTAATAGCTCACTGATCGAGTCGTCCTGCGCGGAAGATGTAACGGGGCTAAGCGATAAACCGAAGCTGCGGGTGTGCACTTTTAGTGCACGCGGTAGGAGAGCGTTCTGTAAGCCTGCGAAGGTGGCTTGTAAAGGCTGCTGGAGGTATCAGAAGTGCGAATGCTGACATGAGTAGCGATAAAGGGGGTGAAAAGCCCCCTCGCCGTAAGT
>NZ_JACVAF010000033.1:0-296 GCF_014851745.1 Achromobacter sp. ACM01 | reverse complement strand
CGATACTAATTGCCCGTGAGGCTTGATCCTATAACACTGATGGTTATGACCTGGTGATGTAGCGTTCCAAGTGTCGTTCAATACAAAATCTGGCTGCACCGTCAGCAGCCAGCCAACACCAATTACACCCCACCGTGCGTGATCATCGAGTCTGACTCTGATCGCCACACGTTGTGTTTCTTCCAAGATTGGAGCAGTTGCCTAACCGCAGCCGCTCAACCAGTTACGCTTGACGACCATAGCGAGTTGGTCCCACTCCTTCCCATCCCGAACAGGACAGTGAAACGACTTTGCGC
>NZ_JACVAF010000032.1:0-304 GCF_014851745.1 Achromobacter sp. ACM01 | reverse complement strand
CGCAGAATA
The DNA here is from genome assembly GCF_014851745.1 of Achromobacter sp. ACM01. Classification (NCBI taxonomy): domain Bacteria; kingdom Pseudomonadati; phylum Pseudomonadota; class Betaproteobacteria; order Burkholderiales; family Alcaligenaceae; genus Achromobacter; species Achromobacter sp. ACM01. Next base: position 295 of record NZ_JACVAF010000032.1, on the reverse strand, counting down.
CTTGGTGGGTCTGGTTGGATTCGAACCAACGACCCCCGCCTTATCAAGACGGTGCTCTAACCGACTGAGCTACAGACCCAAAAACCTTTTCGGATCAGCAGTCAGGAAAGCTGTAGACCCAGGGAAGATTCCCTCGACCCAAGCCTGCAACTGATCCCAGCTATATCAAACAACCGATAAGAGTGGACGCTTAACACGAGCACTAAGCTCTGAAAGGAGGTGATCCAGCCGCACCTTCCGATACGGCTACCTTGTTACGACTTCACCCCAGTCATGAATCCTACCGTGGTAATCG
>NZ_JACVAF010000031.1:0-325 GCF_014851745.1 Achromobacter sp. ACM01 | reverse complement strand
AGCAGCTCAAGGACACCTTCACCTACACGATCCGTGATGCCGACGGCGACGTCAGCACCACCACCATCACCGTCACCATCAACGGCCACACCGATGGCGTGCCCGGCGTGACCGTCCCCGATGCCAATGGCGCCGATGCCGGCAACGTCAGCATCGCCGAGAACGCCACGCAGCCGGTCACCGGCGAACTGACCGTCTCCGCACCGGAAGGCCTGGCCACCGTCAAGATCGGCAACGTCACCCTCTCTGTGGCCGACCTGCAGGCGCTGGGCACCACCCCGGTCGTCGTCAACGGCACCGAAGGCAAGCTCACGCTGACTGGCTA
>NZ_JACVAF010000030.1:0-346 GCF_014851745.1 Achromobacter sp. ACM01 | reverse complement strand
GTCTACAGCTTTCCTGACTGCTGATCCGAAAAGGTTTTTGGGTCTGTAGCTCAGTCGGTTAGAGCACCGTCTTGATAAGGCGGGGGTCGTTGGTTCGAATCCAACCAGACCCACCAAGTATTCTGCGTATGCGGGATATGGGGGTGTAGCTCAGCTGGGAGAGCGCCTGCTTTGCAAGCAGGATGTCATCGGTTCGATCCCGTTCACCTCCACCAAGTCCCTAATCACCTGGTGATGTAGAGGCTAACTCATAGTGTCGTTGAAACGGCCTTATGAGTTAGGTTTTACCTGACAGCTATATTCGTTCTTTAACAATCTGGAAGAAGCACAACGAAATGTGCTCATC